>JAPPNK010000029.1:101449-350048 GCA_028818695.1 Candidatus Poribacteria bacterium | reverse complement strand
GGAGAACACGAAATGATTGACTTTGAACACAGATACTCCCGCGCAAGCGGGAATCTAGAGGCGCCGCAAAAACCGTCCGCATCCGCCCGCCGATATGTCCCAACTAAAGATATTAGGTCAGAAGTTGCGCCTTTCATCGCCGCAGGATTTTTTGTATAAGTGAAGGGGAGGCGTCCGTCGCCGCTCTGGAGCGGGATTCGGCGGCTCGTCTGCGCTGCGCGTTTTGTTTTCTTTATTGCGGAAGATTTTAATATTAATTCATATGGCAGGGGCATATACGCCGACAAATCGGTTGCGCTGTCCAACGCAATGTTTTATACTGCATCATAGGAGGCGGATATGCATCAAATTTCGGAAGCGAAGCGGTTGATCATGGACAAAATCGAAGGCGCGGGCCGCGTTGAAAAGAAGCGCCTATATTCAGGCAGCGACTTCCCGCCGTCGCTCATTAAGGGCGCTATCGCGCGTTTGGAATCGGATCAGTCGATCTGTATGGAGGTGGACTCCTCCGGGCGCGAGTATTATGTGAAGCGGCGGCATGGTCCCGTGAAAAGCTTTCTGCGGCTGTTTAAGAAATAGACTGCTTACGGAAAGGGGCGGCATGAGCGATAAAGCAAAGATGGCCTATATCAGCGACGGCCATGACTTCCTCGCCGAGGGGAAGTACCATGAGGCGATTGCGCTTTACAAAAAAGCGCTGGAGCTGGATGAAAACTATGTGGAGGCGTACCTCTCCATCGGCAAGTCGTATGAGCTGATGGGAGCGTTGGACGAGGCGGTCGAGATTCTGAAAGAAGGTCTTGAGCGAAACCCCGACGAGCCGTTTCTACATACGAGTCTGTCTCAATGCTATCAGAAAAAAGGCATGATTCCAGAGGCAGAAGAGGAGATGGCGATCGCATACCATCTCCAGCAGAGTCGTTAGCGTTCGAAGAGCGTTCAGAAAGGAGCGGTCTTATGCTGGTGAACATTCTTTACTGCACTGCTTGAGGATATGAGGACACAGCCGCCCGTGTGGCGGAAGTACTCCAAAAGCAGATACCCGAAATTGAAAAAGTGACGCTGGAGCCTGGGAGCGGAGGCGTCTTTGAAATCTCGGTCGACGCGAAACTGATTTTTTCAAAGAAAAAGCTGCGCCGTTTTCCAGAAGAGAAAGAAGCGGTGCGCCTAGTGCGTCAACATGCCGAGGCGGCCGACACCATCAACTAAAAAGGCGCGGCGATGCGTCGGACGGCGCCTGTTTCTCCGCGAGCGAGCAAAGCCCCTTCGTCGTCAATATCGATAGCGACGCCATGAAAGGGGCGGCCGTTCAGCTCGGCGGAGACGGGTTGTCCGAGCGTCGCCGAGTGCCTTCGCGTGGACGCGAGCAGCCGTTCATGTTCTCCGCGCTGTAGATCGCTGTATGTTTCCTCAAGCCGCGCCAGAATGTCCGCGAGGAGCTCTGCGCGGTTGAATTCAAATCCTGCCGCATCTTTGAGCGAGGCGGCTCCAGGCGGCAGGTCCGATAGGTCGGCGTTCACATTCACCCCCGCGCCGACGACCCAGCCGCGTTTTTTCCCGCGCGCGTATGTCTCTGTCAAGACGCCGCATAATTTGCCTTCTTCCAGCATAACGTCGTTTGGCCATTTTAAAAGGAGCGGAAGCGAGGCGGCATGCGACGCGGCGGATCGAACGGCGTTCGCCATCGCCAACGTAAAGAGAGCGGGCCGCGCGACGCGCGCCCTCGGCTCCAAGACGACCGAAAAGAGCAGGTTGACGCCTGGGGGAGATTGCCAAGCGCTGTTTTGTCGTCCGCGTCCGCGCGTTTGCGATTCGGCGGTGAAGAGGCAGCCGTCGGGGCTGGAGCGGGCGGAACGGCCGCGATTCAGGGCGGCGTCCTGCGTGGACGGTATGCGTTGGTAGGCGTCCGTCTGCCGGCCGAGGACGGCTGTTTTGAGATGCGAGAGAAGAGCGTCGGCGGTCAGCGGTTCGTTCAAGCGTTCCCGATCAGATCATTTCCATTTTAAGATGTATGTCGATAGCGCCGGCCCCGGCGGTCATGCCGCTGGTTGAGACGATATCGACGCCTGTTTCGGCGATCTGGCGTATATTGTCAAGGCGGACGCCGCCGGACGCTTCTAGCAGGGCGCGCCCGTCCGCGGTTTGAACGGCGCGTTTCAGCGTCTCCGCGTCCATGTTGTCCAGCAGGACGATGTCCGCCTTTGCGTCCAGCGCCTCCCGCAGCTGCTCCAGCGTTTCCACCTCCACTTCGATGCGCGTTGTGTGCGGGGCATGTTTCCGCGCGGCGTTGACCGCTTTAGCGACGCCGCCCGCGACAGCGATATGATTGTCCTTGATGAGAACGCCGTCGGACAGGTTGAATCGATGATTCTGTCCGCCGCCCATTCGGACGGCGTATTTGCTGAGGATGCGCCAGCCGGGTATCGTTTTTCTGGAGTCGACGACGCGCGCGGGGAGCGGTTTGACAGCGTCCACATAACGGGCGGTCGCCGTCGCAATGCCGCTCATGAGTTGGACAAAGTTGAGCGCGGTTCGTTCGGCGGCGAGGATCGCTCTCGCGTCGCCTTGAACGCGGGCGATTTCGGCGCCAGGGGAGAAGGTCTCCCCGTCTTGGGTTTGCGCGGAAAAGACGGCGGCAGGATCGACAGCATGGAAAACAGCGCGCATCATGCCGACGCCGGCGAGAACGCCTGGCTCCTTCGCGCGCGCTATGCCGAGAGCCTGCGCGTCGGGCGGTATCGTCAGGTTTGAGGTGAGGTCTCCGCCGGGCGCGTCTTCCAGCAGCGCAAGTTGAATGAGCGCCTGCGCTAAAGGGGTCGATTCGACGGCGAAACTCATGGGGCGTCCGCTTCCTTGACGAGGTCGGCAGCCGAAGGCGAGGCGCGGAAGCGTTGGAAGGCGGGGTCTTTGAAAAGATCGGCGAGGCGCGTCGGATCTAAGCGCACAGCTTCGTTCAGCGCCATGGCGGCTCCGTCCATGTCGTTCGCTTGCGCGAAGACGCGCGCGAGGCTGTAAAACGCCGCGCCCGATTCGCGCAGCGCGATCGATTTTGTGAGCGCGGCGTAGGCTTCGTTGAGCTGTCCCTCGGCGGCGAGAGCGTCTCCGAGGTGTCGGAGCGCGAGATGCCGGTCGGCGTAGGCTTCGTCGCCGGCGGCGCGTTTTAAATGCGCGGCGGCGTTTGCCGAATCGCCCGCCTCTAGGTAGAGTCGCCCTAGCCGGTCGTTGGCGGCTGAGTGTTCGGGGCGCCGTTTTAACGTTTGACGCAGGGCGTCAACCGCTTCGGCGTTTTGTCCATTTTCAGCTAGGCGGAGGGCGTCTTCGTACCGTTCCGCCGCCTTTTTTTCTGAACCGCATCCGAGCGCCGCCGCGGCGATGAGTATCCATAACGCGCGTTTCATATAAACATCTTACGCTATTTTGACCGCCGGCGGAAGAGGAGCGCGCGCGGGCGCATTCATGTATAATGGCGAAACGGCTGAAAAGCGCCAACGCAAGCAGGGAGCGGCGATGACACTGGACGAAATGAAGCGGCATCTAGGCGGAGTGACGGCGATACCGATTCTGCCCTTCAACGAACGGGTTGAGGTTGACTTAGAGGCGCACGCAAAAAATGTGCGCTATCTCATGAACAGCAACCGTCTCGACGGCGGACTCAAGCGGGTTGTCGCTGTCGCCGGAACGAGCCTGATCCATCATTTGGAAGAGAAGGAGCAGACGCGCGTCATGGAGGCGACAGGGCGGGTTGTCGGGGATGAAGGCGTTCTCATGTCGGGCATTGTTCCGCGTTGGGGCGCGGCGGACCGCGCCGCGTCGGCGCAGCTGGCGCTGGAGCGTCCGCCGGATGTGTTCCTAATGATGCCGCTGGCTGGCGTCTATGACCCTGCGGGGTATGCGGAATTTCTGCTGCGTTTCGGCGAAAAGCATGGGCAGAACGGCGGCCGTTTCCTGATCTATATGCGCAACGCGCGCGACATGGACTCGATCGTTAGCCTGTTGAATCGGTCGGAGCATTTTATCGGCGTCAAGATCGGAACGGGCATTGCGGAGGTGGAGCCGATGTCGGCGGCGCTGTCCCCGGATAAGTTGGTCATATGGGGGATTGGGGAGCGCAACTCCACAGCCGCTTGGAAGCTGGGCGCGAAGGGGCATACGTCCGGGACGGCGCTTGTCGCGGCGGGGCTGGCGGACGCGCTCAACAACGCGCAGCGGGCGGGCGAATTCGAGAAGGCGCTGCGGCTGGAAGGCGTCGTCGGCGCGCTGGAGGAGATTCGCTTTCGAGACGGGCGCATGTACAACTACTCGGCTGTGGCGGAGGCTCTGCGGTTGAGCGGGTTTGCCGACGTAGAAGGCGGGTCGGGACATCCGCTGAACCCGCGCGTTCCGCCCGATGTGTCGCGCGAGGTGGAGCGCGCTTTGGAGCCGCTTCGGGCGTACCACTAAGCGCGCGGGCGATGTACTTCAGCAGAAAAGCGAACAGAGAGTCGATACGCTTGACTGAACAGCCGTCCTTGTCTATACTTTTATGCGGATTGCTGTTGAAAGGGATGCCGGCGTGAAGTTTGAATTTGCGAACATTTTCGTGTTTATGGCGGTCGGGGCGTTGTTTATTCTGGTGAACAACGTCATGTCGAAGCTGTTCCACACGAAGATTTACAGCTCCGAGAAGCAGATCCCGTATGAGTGCGGCGAAGACCCTGTCGACGACGCGCGTCTGAAGTTCAACATCCGTTTTTACACGACGGCTCTCATTTTCTTGCTGTTTGATGTTGAGATCGCGTTTCTGTTTCCGTGGGGCGTTGTGTTCAAGCAGATTGGCTTGCTTGCGTTTGTGGAGATGTTCATTTTCATCTCCATCCTGCTGGTCGGTCTGGGGTATGTGTGGGCGAAGGGCGATCTGGACTGGGTTCGGTCCTACCGGACGCAGGAGTCTGACGAAGACGAAGAGGCTTCATTGCTGGAAGCGGCCGATTAGACCGGTTAGAAGGGAGCGTCAATGCGGATTTTACAGGACCAGTTCGACAAGAATGTGATTGTGACGAGCGTCGATTCGCTGGTGAACTGGGCGCGCAAGTCGTCTCTATGGCCGATGACGTTCGGCTTAGCCTGCTGCGCCATTGAATTCATGGCGACGGCGGCTTCGCACAACGACCTTGACCGGTTCGGCGCCGGCGTGCCGAGAGCGACGCCGAGGCAGTCGGACCTCATGATCGTGTCGGGGACGGTCACCATCAAGATGGCGCTGCGCGTCAAGCGGCTTTACGAGCAGATGCCGGAGCCGAAATATGTCATCTCGATGGGCAGCTGCGCGACGAGCGGCGGTCCGTACTGGAACCACGGCTACTCCGTGTTGAAAGGCGTCGACCGCATCATCCCGGTGGATGTGTATGTGCCGGGCTGCCCTCCGCGCCCAGAGGCGGTGCTGGAGGGGCTGTTGAAATTGCAGGAAAAGATCAAAAGTACGACCATCGCGCGGAAAGCTTGAAAGAGGCGGCTGTGACGGCAGAGGAAATCAAAAACATATTGAGCGGGCGTCTGGGCGAGGAAGCGGTCTTAGAGCTGCTGGAATCGGACGAGGAGGGGATGACGGTGTACGATCCGCCGCAGATTGTCGTCAGGGCGGACCTGATCGCCGAGGCGGCGCTGGTCTGCCGAGACGAAGAATCGCTGCGGTTCGATTCGCTCATGTCGCTCGGCGCCGTCGACAACGGAGAGCGTCTGACGGCGCTTTACCACCTGCATTCGATGACGCATCGGCATCAGATCGCGCTTCGGGCGGATGTTCCGCGCGCGGAGCCTTCTATTCCGACGGTCGAGAACGTCTGGAAGACGGCGAACTGGCATGAGCGGGAAGCGGGGGAGCTGATGGGAATCGCGTTTGAGGGGCATAGCGATCCGCGCCCGCTGCTTCTTCCAGAGGATTGGGAGGGGCATCCGCTTCGTAAAGATTATGTCGTTCAGGAATACTACAAAGGCATGAAGGTACCGTACTGATGGCGGCTCCGACGAAAGCGCTGCGCACCGACGAGATGGTCCTCAGCATGGGTCCGCAGCACCCAAGCACGCATGGCGTCCTGCGCCTTGAGCTGAAAACGGACGGCGAGGTTGTCGAAGAGGCGATCCCGCATATCGGGTATCTGCACCGCAATTTTGAGAAGCATGCGGAGAGCCTGCCGTATTTTCAGATCATCCCGTACACCGACCGGATGGACTACATCGCGGCGATGAACAACGAGCTCGGTTTTGTGCTGGCGGTTGAGAAGCTGATGGAGCTGGGCGGCAAGCCGATCAGCATACCCGAAAAGGCGCAGTATATCCGCGTCGTTGTGTGCGAGATGAACCGCATTGCGAGCCATCTTCTCGCGTTCGGGACATACGGGATGGACATCGGGGCTTTGACGCCGTTTTTATACGCCTTTCGGGACCGCGAGACGATTCTGGGGCTGTTTGAGGACATCTGCGGAGCGCGGCTGCTGTATAACTACATCCGCTTTGGCGGGGTGTCGCGCGACTTGACGCCCGATTTTCACCATAAACTGCGCCGTTTTCTGTCTAAATTTGAAAAAAATATCGATTCCTACAACACGCTCCTGACGAATAACAAGATTTTCCTGGAACGCACCAAAGGCGTCGCTGTCATGTCGATTGACAAGGCGATTCAATATGGATGGACGGGACCGAACCTGCGCGGATCGGGCATGAAGTGGGACCTGCGCAAGGATGAGCCGTATTCGATCTACGACCGGTTCGACTTTGAGGTTCCCGTCGGAGAAATAGGCGACTGCTGGGACCGGTACAAGGTGCGCATGGACGAAATGCGGGAAAGCGTCCGCATCGTCCGTCAGGCGCTGGATCAGATGGAAGAGAAGGGGCTGCTGGACGATCCGAACTACGCCGCGAAGGTGAGCGCGAAGTTGCGCCCGCCGGTCGGAGAGGTGTATTTTCGTACGGAGACGCCGCGCGGCGATCTGGGATATTACATTCAAAGCGACGGCACGAACGTTCCGTCGCGCGTCAAGGTGCGCTCCCCCTGTTTCACGGCGTTGAGCGCAATGCGGGAGTTGAGCCGAGGCTTGCTGGTGGCGGACATCATCGCGATCATCGGCAGCATCGATATTGTGATGGGCGAGATCGATCGGTAGAGAGACGGAGCGGGCATGAAGCATCCGATAGAAACGGCGGCGGAGCAGATACGGGCGACCGCCGCGGAGGCGACCGAGACGCTGAACCTGGGCGGCGCATGGCCGGCGGGTTTGCCGCTTGAAACGGTCATTCTGTTGACGCTGGTTGTCATCGCGGTCATCGCCGTCACGGTTGTGGCGGGTATTCCGATTGTGCTGGTGCTGATGGAGCGGAAGGTGTCCGCCTATTTTCAGAACCGGCTGGGACCGACGCGCGTCGGGCCATGGGGTCTGCTTGTGACGCTGGCGGACGGCATCAAGCTTCTCTTTAAAGAGGACATGGTGCCTCCGTCGTCCGACAGGAAGCTGTTTCGGCTGGCTCCGTATGTGGTGTTTGCCGCGTCGTTTGCGGTCGTGGCGGTGATTCCCCCGTTTCAGTCGACCGTCATCGGCAACATGGACCTCGGACTGTTTCTTTATCTGGCGATTTCGTCGCTCATTGTGCTGGGCATCATCATGGCGGGCTGGGCGTCTAACAGCAAGTACTCGCTGTTTGGCGCGCTGCGGGCGGCGGCGCAGATTGTCAGCTACGAGATACCGCTCGGCCTCGCGGTGCTGATGATCGTCATGGCGACCGGCACATTGAACATGCAGCATCTGGTGATGGATCAGGCGGACGGAATCCATGCCTGGTATATGTTCCGCCATCCGTTCCTGTTCATCGGCGCGTTCATCTATTTCCTCTCGGCGGTCGCGGAGGTGAACCGAACGCCGTTCGATCTGCCGGAGGCGGAGTCGGAGATTGTGGCGGGCTACCATACGGAGTATAGCGGCATTCGCTTCGCCTACTTCTTCTTGGCGGAATATGCGAACGCCTTTATTGTGTCCGCCATTTGCGCGACGTTGTTTATGGGCGGCTGGGCGGCTCCGTTTCCATTTTTGAGCGGGGTTCCCGGCGTCGTCTGGTTCTTGGGCAAGACGATGTTTCTGGTGTTTATCATGATGTGGCTCCGCTGGACGCTTCCGCGCGTGCGCGTCGACCAGCTCATGTCGCTTTGCTGGAAATACTTTTTGCCAATCTCGTTTGTGAACATACTCGGCGCAGGCGTTCTGGCTCTGCTGGAACGCGAAGAGATCGGCGCGCAGCTGGGCGGGATGTTTCTCAGCGCCGAAGCGGTTTCATGGATCGCGTTTCCGTTCGTCTTGGCGCTCCTGGGATGGTTTGCGCGCTGGGGGACGGAACCTGTGCGCCGGCCGTCATGAAGGGAAAGCGTATCGCGCCTCATATGCTTTATATAAGGTCTCACATGAGCGGCAAATCCGCGCTAGGGAATCGGGCATGAGAGCGGGAAGATTTGTGCTGACAGCGTTTTGCGCCGCCATGTTCGCCAGTATGCTGTCGGGGTGCGCTACCCCTATAGTCTTGTCCGACCTGACGGAGATTAATCGGCTGGAGTTGATGAAACAGGCGAAGGCGGAGCGGGAGGCGTACGAGAAAACTGAAGCGATTGTCCTGGCAACCGAGGACGCGCTTCATCAAGCGGCGCCGAATGAGGCTTTAAATTGGGAATTTGCATCGGAGGCGGCAAAGCGCGCTGCCGAAGGGACGATAGACCTGTATCGATTGGAGGCGGCGGCTGGTTATGCGAAATTACGGGAAATACGGACGAATCTAGCGCTGCAGCAGGTACAGCAGGAGTTGGCGCACAAGGATTGGAATATCGTCGAGTTGGGCATTTTGGCGCTGCTGTCTGCCCCAATCGCTGCCAAAGCAAAAGCCGAAGCCGAGAAAGCGGAGGCGGCTAGATTCTCGCCCGAATCTGTAGCGGCGGCAGACGTTGCGCTGAACTCAGCGAATACAGCGTTGAGCGCCGCAGTGAATGTGTTGCAGCAAGCGGCTCCGAGGGAATGGGCTGTACGCTTAACGGCGGTCGCAGAGCGGGACATCGCATGGGCGGCGCTCAACCAAGCGGTAGATCTGATAGCAAAAGGGCAGAACGTAAATCCAGTTCCGCCAGAAAGTGTGGTCGTCTTCCAATTGGACGCCGATATTCCTAAGCATGTAAAAATTGGGGTTCTGATTGGCAGAAACGGCGGCAAAACGCGCGTACTGAATGCCATGAGAAAAAGAGCGGGCGAATTAGGGGAGAACGCTCTCATTTTTTCGATCACCAACTTACCGGGTAAGTATTTCGAATATAGAGGCACCATAATTCGAATTTCGGAAGAAACGGAAGATAGGGAATGAGACAAACGCTAACGTATCACATAACTCGGGGAGGCGCGGCTTAAAGCGATGTCGGTTGTCCTCTTTTATCTGTTTGCGGCGTTGGCTCTCGTCTCGGCGTTCATTGTGGTGACGACGCGCAACGTCGTTCATTCCGCCTTTGCCCTGATGGGCGCGCTGTTCTGCGTCTCGGCGTTCTATGTATTTTTGGACGCCGGTTTCTTGGCGGCGATCCAGCTGCTTGTATATGTCGGCGGCATTCTGGTTCTCGTCCTGTTCGGCGTCATGATGACAAGCGGTTCGCTCGTCATGAAGCTGCGCGCGCCGGTTGGGCAGCTGCTGCCGGCGGGGCTGGTCGGGCTGATTCTGCTCGGCTTGCTGATCTATGCGTCGGTGGCGGCGGACCCGTGGAAGCAGATTTTGATTGCTGAAGACGAGAGCGGCGGTCTGAAGGCGCAGATCGACGCGGTTGCGGCAGCGGAGGAAGCGTACAGCGGCGTTCAAACGCAGACGATCCATCCGCGCCTCGCGTTTGAATTTGTCGAATCGGAAGGGGCGGAGCGCGATGTTCTGCCGACGCGGGAGCTGTCGGATCTGGTGGAGCGGTCGTTGACCCGCTTGAAAACGGAGCGGGTGTATGTGGTGAAGTCGCAGCCATCGCCTGTGAATCCGCGCCGGCATCTGGTGATTGCGGAGCGTCGGGTCGCGTCCTTGCTGGACGAGGCGAACAGCGCGGAGATCTCGCAGGAGCAGGCAGACCTAATCGCGAAGGATGTCGCAGAACGGACGCCTGAAGGTTTCGATAAGCCGACGCATCGCCGGCCTGCGCTGCTGGTCATTACGGGTTTGAAGGGCGGAGCGCGGGAGGAACTGGCGGAGCGGTTCGGCATTGAGCCTGTGAGCGATCTGAAGACATCGACCGGTCTGGGCGACGCGGTCATGATGGGCGAGTTTCTGCTGCCGTTTGAGGTGGCGGGGATTATCCTGCTGGTCGCGCTGATTGGAGCGGCGGTTGTGTCACGCAAGGAGATCGAAGCATGAGGCGGGCGGGGGAAGGAGCGTAGAGCAATGGCCAGTACTTTCAGCGGTTTCTTTGGCGCGCAGCGCCGTCTGCGCCAGACCAGAGCTGGCTCCATGCTGTTCGGCTTCTTCATGTTTTACGGCGTCTATTCCGTTCTAAAATGGGTCGGGCTTGATCTGATCAGCGAGGCAAGCGCGACGTCTCTTGCTCTTTTGTCGCTCTGCTCATCGCTTTGGGCAGGGTTCGTCGTTAGAGATTTTTTTGAGTGTGTAAAGTACTTCGATGAATCGAAGGCGGAAGAGATCGCCGAGTTGGACAATCCTGTTCCGTATGGATTATTACGTCCTTTGGCGCATGGCGCCGCGTCGTTCATGTGGTTTTTCTGCTGTCGCGCTCTCGTTGAAACGATGTCGTCTGACCCTGTCGGCTTGTTTTCCGGTTTTAACGGAGCGACGTTACTCAACATTTGCTCCATGCCTTCTATATTGATGGCTCCGTATCTGACCGCTTCGTTTATGTACGCCGCCCGGTCAGCGGCGGTGGAGAAAGCTGTCAAGCGCGGGTTGTTGCCGCCGGAGGCTGAAACAGACGAAAGCGGAATGGGACGGGTGGAGAAGCTTGCCTACCGCTTTTATTTGAGAGCGCTCCGACCCGCGTATGAGAAGATGAATAGCCTAGCAAAACGAAACCGCCTTTGCTGCGGCTTCATCGTCTTTTTCTTCTGCATGGCTGTATTTGGCGTTTCGGGTCTTTTTGAGCTGTTGAGCGTAGGCGCATACGATTTTCGCCTGCTTGCGGCAGGTTCGCTGTTGTTCAGCATATGGTGCGCAACGGCCGGATACGACATGTGGCGCGCCTACGATCAACAACCTGCAGAGCGGATAGAAAAAGGGTTTCCATACGGCGTTGTCCGTCCATTTGTGTACGGGCTGGCGTCCTCATTGTTATTTTATGTCTGGTTGCATCTCGATAAAGAGGAGCGTATGTCAGAATCGCTGTCGTGGGCCAGCGAACATCTGACCGACGCATACGACGCTCATGTGGCGAAAATTGCGGCAATCTATAAGTTCGGCATAGAAGAGTTCATCATGCTCCTCGTCGTTGGCGCCGCGACGACGGTCGGCATGCTGTATGCGCGGCGTCGGGCGCAAAAGAAAGCGTCGGGCGTGAAAACGGCGGAAAGAGGCTGAATCGACGATGATCACATTAACGCATTATGTTGTGGTGAGCGCGCTGCTGTTTGTGTTCGGCATGTTCGCCGTCCTGACGCGCCGCAACGCCATCGCTATTTTGATGGGCATCGAGCTGATTTTGAACGCGGCAAATTTGAACTTCGCGGCGTTCTCCAAGTATGTTGTGGGAGGGGTGCAGGGTCAAATGATCGCCGTCTTTGTGATTGTGCTGGCGGCGGCGGAGGCGGCCGTCGCGCTCGCGATTATCCTGGACATCTACCAAAAAGTCGGCACGATCAGCCCCGACGAAACGCGCGAACTGAAAGGATAAACAGCCGATGAGTCCGGCGATACTACTGATCATTCTGTTTGCGCCGTTGGCGGCGTTCGCCGTTCAGATCCTCTTTGGAAGACGGCTCTTTGCGCCAAAAGAGGGAGAGCAAAACCGCATCGCAGGAGCCGCGGTTCCCATACTGGGCGTCCTTGTCTCCCTTGCGCTGACGCTCATCTACGTTCTGCCGAGCATGTTTCAACCGACCGACCCGTTCACTCTCCCGGCGGACGGAAACGGAGCCGCCTGGATCGACATGGCGGGCGGCATGGAGCTGCGCATCGGCCTCATGCTGGACAATACGTCTAGAGTGTTGCTGTTCATGGTGACGCTTGTCTGTTCGATGATTCATCTGTTCGCCGCCGGGTATATGAAGCTGCGGGACGGGTTGCCGGAGCCGCGCTACACCCGTTTTTTCGCGTATCTGTCGCTGTTCACCTTTGCGATGCTGCTGCTGGTCGTCTCGGACAACCTGCTGACGCTCTTCGTCGGTTGGGAGCTGATGGGGCTTTGTTCGTATCTGCTCATCGGTTTTTATTATGAGAAAAAATCGGCGCAGGACGCGAGCCTGAAGGCGTTCATGACGACGCGCGTCGGGGATGTGCTGCTGTTTGTCGGCATGGCGATCCTCTGGACGCATCTGGGCAGCCTTCGCTTTGCGGACATCCACGCGGGAATGGAGGCGGGGAATCTGAGCGGCGGGACGCTCACCTTGGCGGGTCTGCTCTGTTTAGGAGGCGCCATTGGGAAGTCGGCGCAGTTCCCGCTCCATACATGGCTGCCGGACGCGATGGAGGGTCCGACGCCCGTCAGCGCGCTGATCCATGCCGCGACGATGGTGGCGGCGGGGGTGTATCTGGCGGCGCGCTTGCTTCAGGCAGCGGTTCTGGATGCGGCGGCGCTCATGACGTTGGCGTATGTCGGCGCGTTCACGGCGGTATTTGCCGCCAGCATCGCGTTTGTGCAGAACGACATCAAGCGCGTTCTGGCGTATTCAACCATCAGCCAGCTCGGTTATATGATGCTGGCGGTCGGCGTCGGGAGCTACACGGCGGCGGTGTTTCATATGCTGACGCATGCGTTTTTCAAGGCATGCCTGTTTCTTGGCTCCGGCAGCGTGATCCACGCGATGCATGACGGACTTCACCATGTCCATTCGCATGCGGACGCGCAGGATATGCGGAATATGGGCGGCCTTCGGAAGAAGATGCCACGGACGCATTTGACCTTTTTAATATCGACTCTCGCCATTGCGGGCGCGCCGTTGACGGCGGGCTTTTTGAGCAAGGACGCCGTCTTGGCGGGGGCGTTGGCTTACGGGATGAAGAATCCAGGGCATTTTCTGTTGCCGGCGCTTGGGTTTTTGGCGGCTCTCATGACGGCGTTTTACATGTTCCGCCTCGTCTTCGGGACGTTTTATGGAGAATTCGGCGCGCGGGCGAACGAACATGACCGCGAGCTTGTTTTGCAGGCGGAGCCGCATCTGCATGAATCGCCGGCGATCATGACGGTTCCGCTCATCGTCTTAGCGTTGGGGGCGTTGTGGGCGTTCTGGTCGCCGATGGATCCGATGTCGAAAGGATGGATCGGCGAAACGGTCGTTCAGCATGAGGTCTGGACGGACCATGGGGCGGCGAATGTTGCGGAGGGCGGAGCCGATTCGCATGACGCCCACAACGGCGTCTACCATACGGCGCATATTGTGACGATCGCGTTGTCGATTGGGGTTGCGGCGGTCGGTTTTCTGTTTGCGCTGCTGTTTTTTGGTTTGCGCGTTTTGTCGTCGGAGCGGTTTGCTCAGAGCAATTTTGCGCGCATGCTGGAGCGGAAATACGGTTTTGACGAGCTGTACGACTGGGCGTTTGTCCGAAATCTGCTGCGCGTCTGCAATGCGTCCGGCGCGGTCGACTTGAAGATCGTGGACGGGCTGGTGAACGGCGTCGGATCGGCGTTTGTGAGCGCGCGCCGTTCGTTCACATGGCTAACCGGCGCCATCGACAGGCTTGTCGTGGACGGAGCGGTGAACGGGGTCGGGCGGTCGCTGCGCTGGATAGGGGCTGTGTTCCGACGGGCGCAGTCGGGCTTGATTCAGAACTACCTGCTTGTCATCTTCACGGGGCTTGCGGCGCTGATTTTCATTGTGGCGATGGGGCTGCGTTAGATCATGTTTGTATCTTTTAATGCGTCATGTGTAGTCATTTTGATTCTTTTAGCGATTGTCTTGGTCGTCGTCGGAATCATCTCGGTATGGGGAAAGAAATAACGAACTCGCATCAAGAATTTCTGAAAATAGGTTTATTATCCGCGATAGAGGGTAGAAAGCGACTGGAATGGATTATTTGACATTGTTATGGCTCGTCCCGCTGGTTGGGATGGGCGTTGTGCTGCTGGCGCCGAAGTCGTTCAGCCGGCTGATTAGCCTCGTTGCAACGGGCGTAACGCTGCTCCTTTCGCTGATGATCTGGAACGCGTTCGATTCGTCCGTTGCCGGTCATCAGCTGGGCGTAGATGTCGAATGGATACCGCAGTTCAATATCCGGTATCTGGTCGGCGTGGACGGGCTGAGCCTTGCGCTGATTCTGCTGACAGCCGTCATTGCGATCATCGGGGTCGTCGCGTCCTGGAACATCGGCGCGGAGACGCATAGGGAGGGGACGGAAAAAGCGTACTTCGCCATGTATCTGCTGCTGGTGTCGGGGATGTTCGGCTTTTTCGTCGCGCTGGATCTGATCCTGTTCTATCTGTTTTTTGAGTTGACGCTGTTGCCGATGTATTTTCTCATCGGCGTCTGGGGCGGACCTCGGCGCGAATACGCCGCTATCAAGTTTTTCCTTTATACGCTCTTCGGCAGCGTGTTCATGCTGGTCGCTATCTTGGCGCTCTATTTTCAAAGCGGAGCGGCGGGCGCGCGCACCTTCTCTATACCGGAACTGGCGGCGATGGACCTTCCCGTCCAGATTGTGAACTGGCTCTGGTTCGGTTTTTATCTCGGCTTTGCGATCAAGGTCCCCGTCTTTCCGTTCCATACCTGGCTCCCAGACGCGCATGTGGAGGCGCCGACCCCGATCAGCGTCATTCTGGCGGGCGTGTTGCTGAAGATGGGAACCTACGGCCTTGTGCGGGTGAATGTCCAGACTCTTGGAAACGCGGGGGAACATTGGTGGACATTCCTTGCGGTTATGGGGGTCGTCAACATCTTATACGGCTCCTTCTGCGCGATGGCGCAGCGCGATTTGAAAAAACTGGTCGCCTACTCCAGCGTCGGACATATGGGCTTTGTGCTGCTGGCGATCGCGGCGAGAACGCCTGAAGGAATCAACGGCGCCATCTTCCAGATGGTGAGCCATGGATTGCTGAGCGGCATGCTGTTTCTTGTCGTCGGCGTCATTTATGTTCGGGCGCATCACCGCTACATTGTTTATCCAGAAGACGAGGCGGAGCTGGAGATGTACCACATTGACCAGTCGAAGGCGGGGCGGCTCGGTTTTGGCGGACTGGCGACTTCGATGCCTGTTTATACCGGCGTCATGACGATCGCGTTTTTCGGTTCGCTGGGCTTGCCGGGGATGAGCGGGTTCATCGGCGAGGCGCTGTCGTTGATGGGCGCGTGGCGCGTCTATCCGACGCTGACGGTCTTGGCGGCGGTCGGGATACTTGTCGGCGCGGCGTACTTCCTCTGGACGATTCAGCGCATGTTCTTGGGCGAAAAGAATCCAGAATGGGCGGAGCTGCCTGACATCAACGCGCGGGAGCTGATCGCGCTTGTTCCGCTGGCGGCGCTGGTCATCATCCTCGGCGTCATGCCGAGTCTGGCGACCGACCTCTCGAAGGCGTCCGTGCATGGGCTGGAGGTCGTTCAAGATATGATCGCGAAGTTCGCTAACCTCTAACGGAATTGAGCGCATGACGCCATTAGACAATCTTTCTAGCCTTCAGCATTACATTCCTGACGCCGCGTTGGCGTCCTTCGCCGTGTTGATTGTGATCGTCGACCTGTTCGCGCGCGGGCGCAGTAAGGTCGTCGTCGGCGTGTTGTCTATTGCGGCGCTTGCCGTTGCGGGGGCGTTGACGCTCTGGATGCCGCACACGGGCGAGCGGCTGTTTTACGGGATGGCGCGCCAAGACGGCCTCGCGCAGACATTCAAGTTGGTCATCGTCGGCTGCGCGGCAGTCACGTTGCTTGTGTCGCTGCGGACGCAGGAGGTGGCGGAGCGGCTGCGCGGCGAGTTTTTTGCGCTCATGCTGTTTGCGACCTACGGCATGTTCCTGATGGTCAGCGCGTCCAATCTGCTCATTGCGTATCTGGGCGTTGAGCTGGCGAGCATCTCGTCCTATATTCTGGCTGGTTTTTTAGCGAATCAGAGCCGCTCAAGCGAGGCGGCGTTCAAGTATGTTATCTACGGATCGGTCGCGTCGGGCGTCATGCTGTTTGGCGTCTCGCTTTTGTACGGGATGGCTGGAACGACCGACATTGCGCTCATGGGCGAGCGTTTGGCGTCCGCGCATCCGTTGGCGCTGACGATCGCAGTGGTGTTTCTCTTCGCCGGCGTCGGGTATAAGATCGCGTCGGTTCCGTTTCATATGTGGTCGCCCGATGTGTATGAAGGCTCGCCGTTGCCGGTGACGGCGTTCCTGTCGGTGGCGTCTAAAGCGGCGGGCTTCGGGCTGACGCTGCGCATCTTCCGCGACGGCTTGGGCGCGGAGGAGCTGCTCGCAAGCGTGGACTGGCCGCTGTTCCTTGCGCTGTTGAGCGCCGTGACGATGACGGTCGGCAATCTCGCGGCGATGGGTCAAAAAAATGTGAAGCGGCTGCTGGCGTATTCCAGCATCGCGCATGGCGGCTATCTGCTCATGGGAATCGCGGCGCTCGGTTCGAGCGATTCGTCCGCGCCGACAGCGGCAATCCTGTTTTATTTGGCGGTCTATCTGTTCATGAACCTCGGCGCGTTTTTCGTTGTGATGCATCTGGCGGAGCCGTCCCGCCTCGGCTCGGAGGAAATGCCGGCGTACCGCGGTTTGATACGGCGGTCGCCCGCTCTGGCGATCGTCATGAGCGTGTTTCTGTTTTCGCTGATAGGGCTGCCGCCGTTCGCCGGCTTTTGGGGAAAGCTGTACCTCTTCAAGTCGGTGGTGGACGCCAGCCTGGTTGAAGGCGGCGTCAACGGGCATAACTTCGTCTGGCTCGTTCTGCTGGCGATGGCGAACAGCGCCATCTCGCTCTACTACTACTTCGCCGTCGTGAAGGCGATGCTGCTGGATAGAGGCGAAGAAGAGACGCCCGTCAAAGCGCATCCGGCGTTCGCGCTCGTTCTGCTGATCCTGTTTCTGCCGACGCTGCTTCTCGGCTTCTTTACGAATGTAGACGATTTCCGAGTGGACGAGGCGCCGGAAGCTTCGGCGTCCATCATGGCGGAGGAGTAAAGCCTCCCGCGGAGAATCCGCATGGCGGAATCGTACGACCGCGAAATCATACGCGACCTTGAGAAGGTCCCAGACGACGCGCATGTGGCGTACCAAGAACGGAAACTCGGCTTAAGGCCGTTCCGAAGCGACACGCCTATGATGCGCGAGGCGAGAGAGGCGCGCCTTGAGAAGATGTCCATGCTGCGCGAATTGAAGACGCGGTATTGGGGAAGGAAGGCGTCCCGCGTCTATCAAAGGTGCTTCCGCGAGCTGGCGCAAAAAGACCCGCAGTTCTGGCATGAACATCGGGAGGCGACCGCGACGGAGCTGCTGGTCATCCAAGAGCATCGCATGCGGCCGTTCAGGAGCGACGCGCCGTTGACCGTGGAGGCGGAGAAGGCGCGTTTGCGCGTCATGACGGAACTGCATCGGATGAGATGGCATTCGCTGCTGTATATGCGGACATATGAGGCGGTCGCTAGGGGGTTGAAAATGAAAAAGGCGCCGTTCTGGTTTGAGCATCAGAAGTTCAGTACAGACGAGCTGGTAGATATGCTGTATCCAGGGGCGCGCGAGCGGCTGACAAAGAAAACCAAATGGATGATTGGGCTGGGCGCTTCCTTCCTTAATTTAGGATTGATCTTTACCATGTATTTGTTTTCGTTTTATGAGTCGGCCAGGCATAGAGCGTTCTTTAGGGACGGCGGCGACTGGATATATAATTTATTTGGCGAAGCAGGGTTGGTTGCGGGTACGATCTTCTGTTACATCTTCGCCGTTGTCTTTCTGATTGCATCGATTGTGGTTTACATGAAAAGCCGGCGCCAGTATCTTTAGGCAATCGGAGGAGAACGACACATGACCATGCGCCAACGCCTCGCTCATATCGCATTGGCGGTCGGATGCATGGCGGCGGGCTGCGACGGCGCAGAGGTTCATCCTATTTGGAATCCGGGTTTGATCCTGGCGCAGCCAGCGGATCTGCTCCCATCCAATTCCGGCGTTCTTCTCATCTTTAACGGTAAGATGAATATCAACACTTTCAAGGGCGAGCTGCGCCCAGGCTGCGCGGAACAATCGGCGAACATCGTTCATGGAGATTTTGAAGCGATTGATGAATTCGCGCCTCATCCCTTTAGAGGCTCATCTTCCTGGGCGCTCTATTGGAAGGCGGGCGATCCGCTTCCCCTTGGAGAGGCATGCTTGTATGTGGAGGGTTTCGATTTTCCATACTACAAAGACGAGCGGGAGGGGGTAAAATTGAACCTCGATATGGTGGTCGTTGACCCAGACAACGAGCTGCCCCGCTTTTTAGGCGCGCAGTTTTTTGAGGAAGAGCGGCTGCCGTTGATAGAGGTGAAGGTTGCGCTTCAATTCTCGGAGACGGTTCTATGGGACCGCATGGTAGTGGAATACGGCGAGCCGGACGATGTCAGCCCATATAAGCTGACGCTTGAGCCTCAATTGTATGACCTGACGCCGGAGGAGTCGGCGAGCGGCAAAGCATTTTTTCACGCTTCCATCGATGATCTTGAAGAAAACAAGCCGTATCGCATCGCTGTCCGCGACATCTACGATCTGGCGGAGAATCGCGGCGAGGACGCCTCCGTCCTGATCCAGTACGAACGTAAACGCTGAGTTTCCGCGCCGACACCAGACCGCCGCGCTTGACATCCGCGCCAAGTTGCCCTACAAAAGAGGCGTCAACACCAACGCGGAGAACGACACATGACCATGCGCCAACGCCTCGCCCATATCGCCCTCGGCGGCGTCCTTGTTCTGTCGGGGATGATCGCTTCAAACCTGCTGCAGACCAGCGACGCGCAACAAACCGCCTCAAACATTGTCAAGGCGCGCGAATTTCACCTTGTCAATGAGTATGGAACCACAACAGCCGTCATCGCGTCCCGTCCCGATGGGCTGACGATTCAGAACGCTGCGGGCAAGGTCGCGGCGTCCATTGTTGCCGGTTCAGATGGCGGAAATATGGCTTTTTTCAATGCCAGGGATCAAATCAGTGTAGTTGTGGGAACCAGTGTCAAACAGAATGGCAGCATGTCTATCTACAATGCTGAGAAAAAACACTGTGTTTTTGTCTCCGCAGATGAGGATGGCGGCGTCATGTCCATCTCTAATGCCGAGGATCGAATAATGGTGATTATTGGACAGAACGATGCAGAGAACAGTGGGCTGGTGCGGGTCATCGGGGAGAACGGGTCCGCTCTGTTATCGGTTCATGAGCACGGGGGATGGATAGGCGTCTTCGGCAAAGGCAGCGATAAATCCAGGGCGGTCATGGGCGTCAATGAATACGGCAATGGCTCCGTCTCAACGTGGGACAAGAACGGCTATCGGCAGCGCTAGTTGCCTACTTGCAACGCTTCATGGAGCTTTTTATCCTTTACAACATTTTGGGACGCCCATATAACATCGTACGCCCATCCGATTAGCGGGCAGGCATCGAACATAGCGTTCGTTGCGTTGATTGAGCAATTTGGCTTCGGCCATTGAAAACAGAGGAAGGTTGCATGATGTCAAAAGAACAATTGCGGGAGAACGCCATTGAGATTCTCTGTGATTCTGAGAAGCTTAAAAGTGTCCGTCACGGAATAAAGCAAGCCGAATACCATTTCGGCCTGATTGACAACCCCGACGATTTTCTGAACACGCTGGTTTGGTTGGGGCCGGTGGGTGAATGGGGGGCTTTCACTCCGCATGCCAATAACATGGGCAAAGTTTACGCACAAATCGCTCATAAAAATGAAGAACGTTCGATTGGCAAAGTTGCCGATCGGATTCTATGCGAATTCGGTGGTGACAGCAAATGTCCTGCAGAAGCGCTAACAACCCTGTACCGTAAAACCGGTTGGTTCGGCAGCTACCTCCACATGTACGCCCGCTTTGATCCCCGCCTCGTCGGTCCTATCTGGGTGAGAAGCATCCGAGACTATGAAAAAGATCAACCGATTTACGGCGGAAATTCGGACAGCAAACTCTACATTGATGATGGCAACCATCGAGCTCTGACTTATGCGCTCCATCTCCTCTCAGGCGACGAATACAGAGGGGAAAATTTTGTTCCCGTGCCGATTCTTTGGAGCGAATCATGGAATCACATCCTCTATTGGGCAGAGGGCCGTCAAACCTCGACAAGTGATTCCCCGCCCAAAGAATTGCAGCATTTTTTCGAAGGCGCAAAGGAAAACTACTTCCAACATCGCTTTTGATTCGATACAATCTGAATAGCCCACTGCTGAATAGCCCCAATGCGCCAGGCGAATCCGCATGCTTTGCCGCCTATAGCGCAAACTGGATTCCCGCCTGCGCGGGAATGGCGATCTGGTTGGCGCAGCCTTTTCCCATAAATAGAGCAATCAAAGAAACCAGGTCAGGGCTTTACGCCGCCCGACGATGCGCCTCTGAACATGCTATAATTGCAAGAACAGCATCAAGCAACATTTTTATCGGCAAAGGACGGCGGCATGAGCGACGCGACGCGCATCGAACGGGACAGCATGGGCGAGCTGGAGGTTCCAGCGGATCGATACTGGGGGGCGCAGACGCAGCGCTCCCTGCAGAACTTTCGGATTGGGGCGGAACGGTTCCCGCGGGCGTTCCTGCGCGCGTTCGGCATCGTCAAGCAGGCGGCGGCGGAGGTGAACGCCGAGCTGGGCGTCCTTGACCCCGACATCTCTCAAACGGTTCAAGAGGCGGCGCAGGAGGTGATCGACGGAAAGCTGGACGACCATTTCCCGCTTGTCGTCTGGCAAACGGGCAGCGGCACGCAGACGAACATGAACGTCAACGAGGTGATCTCCAACCGCGCGATTGAGAAGCTGGGCGGCGAAATCGGCAGCAAGGAGCCGATTCATCCGAACGACCATGTCAACAAGGGGCAGTCCACGAACGACGCTTTCCCGACCGCGATGCATATCGCGCTCGCCGAGCGGATCGTCCGGCATTTGAAGCCGTCTCTGGAGCGGCTGCGCGACTCGCTCCAAACGAAAGCGGACGCCTTTGCGGAGATTGTCAAGATTGGGCGGACGCATCTTCAGGACGCGACGCCGTTGACGCTCGGTCAGGAGTTTTCAGGTTACGCCGCGCAGCTCGCATACGGCATAAAGGCGCTGGACCGCCCGTTGAGCCGCCTTTACGAGCTGGCGCTGGGCGGAACGGCGGTTGGGACGGGTCTCAACGCGCATCCTGAGTTTGCGAAACGCGCCGCCGCCGCGATTGCGAAGCGGACCGGTTTGCCGTTTGCGTCGGCGCCGAACAAGTTTGAGGCGCTGGCTGCGCATGACGCGGTGGTGGAGACGTCGGGGGCGTTGCGCGTCATCGCGTGCGCGCTGCATAAGATCGCAAACGACATTCGCTGGCTGGCGAGCGGTCCCCGCTGCGGCATCGGCGAGCTGCATATACCGGAGAACGAGCCGGGCAGCAGCATCATGCCGGGCAAAGTGAACCCGACGCAGGCGGAGGCGTTGACGATGGTGTGCGCGCAGGTTGTCGGCAACGACGCGGCGGTCGGTTTTGCGGGCGCTCTCGGCAATTTTGAGCTGAACGTGTATAAGCCGGTCATGGTTTTGAACGCGCTTCAATCGATAGAGCTGCTGGCGGACGCCGCCGAGTCGTTCCGCGAGCATTGCGTCGACGGCATACGCCCGAACGAGGAGCGGATTGCGGAGCTGGTCGGTCAGTCGCTCATGCTGGTGACGGCGCTTTCGCCGCATATCGGATACGACAACGCGGCGAAGGTCGCCAAGACGGCGTATGAAGAGAATAAGACGCTGCGCGAGGTTGTCTTGGAGCGGGGGCTGCTGGACGCGGAGACCTTTGAGAAGGCGATGGACCTTGAAAAGATGACGCGCCCGACGGCGTAAACAGGCATAGACGCGGACGGCAATGAGATGAAAAAGCCTCTGGTTGCAGTTATAGGACGGCCGAATGTCGGCAAATCGTCGCTCTTTAACCGGGTGATTGGACGGCGGACGGCGGTTGTGGACGACATGCCGGGCGTGACGCGCGACCGCCTCTACGCCGATGTGGAGACGGGCGATGTTGCGTTTTCGCTGGTCGACACGGGCGGGCTGGTTCCGGACGCGAACGATCCGGTCATTGAGCAGGTGAGGTCGCAGGTGTCCGTTGCGGCGGCGGAGGCGTCTCTCATCTGGTTTGTGGCGGACGTCATCGATGGGCTGGCGCCGGACGACGCGGCGATCGCCGATATGCTGCGCAGGCTGGGGCGCCCGGTCGTTTTGGCGGCGAACAAGGCGGACAATCCGCGCCTTGAGATGAACGCGCATGAGTTTCATGAGCTCGGTTTTGAGACGGTTGTTCCGGTGTCGTCGATTCATGGGCGCGGGATTCATGAGCTGCTTGATCGTACGGCGGAGCGGCTGCAAGAACTGCCTTTAGAAGAAGAAAACGGCGTCGAACAGCCGAACCGACCGCTTCGCATTGCGGTCGTAGGACGCCCGAACGCGGGGAAGTCGTCCATCGTGAACGCCGCTCTGGGCGAGGACCGAGTGATCGTCGACTCGGCGCCGGGGACGACGCGCGACGCGGTCAACGCGGTCTTTGAATGGCAAGGCTCCCTTTTTGAGCTGATCGACACGGCGGGGATACGCCGAAAAGCGCGCATTGAGGCGAAGAGCGTTGAGCAGCATTCGGTTCTGCGCGCGACGCGGAGCGTTGAGCGAAGCGATGTGACCTGGTTGACGCTGGACGTGACGCGCGAAGCGTCCCATCAGGACAAAACGATCATGGGTTTTGTGGCGCGGCGCGGGAAGTTGTGCATACTGGTCGCCAACAAATGGGATCTGATTGAAAAAGACAACGACACATACGGCGAGTATGCGTATCGGCTTCGGCGGGCGTTTCGCGCGTTTGACCATCTGCCGATTGTGTTCACATCGGCGACGACGGGTCAACGGATCGAGACGCTGCTGGAGCTGAGTTTGCAGCTGTATTCGGCGGGCAGCGCGCAGCTGTCGACGCCGTTTTTAAACGATTGGCTGTCGCGCGTCGTCATGGAGCGCCCGCCGCGCGTGACAAACAACCGGCGGCCGGCGTTGAAGTACATCACACAGGCGGGGGTCTTGCCGCCGACATTTTTGGTGTTTTGCACCTATCCGAAGTTGATTCAGCCGAGCTACGCGCGGTATTTGACAAATCGGCTGCGGGAGGAAGGCGGCTTTGAGGGCGCGCCAATCCGTTTTGAGTTTCGCAATTCGCGCCCCAACCGAGGGCGCAGATTATCGAGGAGAAGATGAACAACGCGACACGGAACGAGACGCTTGCCGCGCGAAATGAAGCGGCGCTGTTTGATCTGTCCAACAGGGGAAAGCTGAAAGTTGTCGGCAGGGAGCGGGCGGAATGGCTGCACGGCATGGTTTCAAACGATGTGGTCGGGCTGAAACCAGGGCAGGGCAACTATGGAACCGTCTTGACAGACCGCGGGAAGGCGCTCGCCGACTACAGGCTGCTCGTATGCGGCGACAGCCTGCGTTTTGACACGGAGCCGGGCATCGAAAAGGCGGTGTCGGAACGGCTGAATCGATTCATCATCTCGGAAGACGCCGAGATCGTGGACGAGACGGCGGAATGGCAGATATGGGGCGTCGCAGGTCCGCGCTCAAAAGAGATCTTAGAAAAAGCGTTTGGCGAAGAAGCTCCCCCCGTTTCCTTATACGGGTCCTTTTGCGTCGGGGACGGATTCGCGGCGCGTCAAAATCGGACAGGCGAACATGGATATGACGTATGGCTTCGTCCGTCCGAGGCGGAGGAGGCGGTTCGGCGCATGGAGGAAGCAGGGGCGAAGAGGATCGGGGCGGAGGCGCTGGAGACGCTTCGGATTGAGGCGGGCATCGCGCGTTACGGCGTCGATTTTGACGAAAACATCATTCCGCTGGAGGCGCAGCTCGGCCATGCGATCCATTGGGAGAAGGGCTGTTATGTGGGTCAAGAGATCATCGCGCGGATGCATTACCGCGGACATCCGAACAAGCTGCTTGTCAGTTTGCGTTTTGGGGAAGGTCCTGCGCCGTCGGCGGGGATCGATCTGTTCCGCGAGGCGGCAGATTCAAAGCGTTCTGGCTGGATCACGAGCGCGGCGTATTCTCCTTCGCTGGACGCTTGGGTCGGCTTGGGTTATGTTCGGGCGAAGATGGCGGAGATCGGAACGGAATATGCGATTCGTTTAGCGGACGGCGGATTTCAGGCGGCGGTCGTTTCGGAGGCTCCATATGCGTCAGGGAGCGAGTAAAAAATAATTCGACATTCTCCCGTTCATGTGCCATTCTTAAAGTGTGATGGCTAAAACCTGTTCGTATGGAAATCACAGACGCCTTTTGAAAGGCGCCGTACGGTATTGGATCGTTAGGAACATGCAGATGTCCAGCGTCGATTCGAGTCTCGGAGTGCGGCTTACTGGGAGCGTTCGTTCGCTTTTGGGAAGTTTTTCTCCGCGCGGTCGTTTGATTGGTGAGATTCTTCTGTATTCGCCTCGCCGAGCCGTTATTGTTTTGTTGACCTGTTGGAAAAACCTGAACGCCGCGTCTGGTTGTCAGATGCGGTTGACTGCACACTCTCACTGAAACAGGAGCTCCGCTCATATGGCCAAGCGCCTTTACGTTGGAAACTTGAACTACCGCACGACAGAGGACACTCTCGGCGACATTTTTTCGGAATTCGGCGATGTCGTTGAAGTGACGATCATTGAAGGCAAAGGATTCGGATTTGTTGAATTCGAATCTGAAGAGGACGCAAAAGAAGCGATCGAAAATTTGAACGGCGAAGAGGTGGACGGCCGCCGCATCCGCGTGGATGTCGCTCGTTCACGCCCGCAGCGCAGCGGCGGCGGCGGGTACCGCGACAACGACGATCGCTGGTAAACGAACCTGCGCAATGGAAGGGGGGCTGTCCGTCTGGGCGGCTCCTCTCTTGCGCCCTTTCTCCTTTTGAGCGATCATGGCTCCGACTTCGAAACCGTCATGCGACGGGCGGATGCGTCTGCGCTGGAATCGACAATCGTCACGTTTCCATCGCCGGTAAACGTTAGGTTCGGGACAGCGCCGAGAGCTCGCCCGCCTAAGACGACCGCAGTGAACTCCCCGTTGAAGACATCGCCGGAGGCGGCTGACGCGGCAATGTCGTAAACCAGCCAAAAGTAATTCTCGCCCGTCCATAAATCTCGATTCACATTCTCAAAAACGATCAAGGGGCTGGGAGGGCCGTTTTGCTCCGCGACCAGGCTGGCGCGGGACCAAGAGAATTCTGCGTCATTTCCCGTATGATAAACGGCTGTCCGTTGGATGTGGGAAAGATCGGTCGTCGATTCGGCGGAAATGGTGAAGGAGCGCGCCGGCACAGGCGCAAAACCGTCAACGGTCTCCAAACGCAGCCGCGCTATCCAAACGCTGTGCGGGGCGCCTTGCTCCAGCAACCTGTCTTCTCCATACTGATCCGAAGCGGAAAAGGTCATCGCAGCTGTCGGGACAGGTCCGATATAGTCCATCGGGAAAAAAAGACGTCTGCGCGCCCGTACCTTATCCACCTGCGATGAATCAAGTTTCCATGTTCTGGGGCGCGGGTTCATGAGGTTGTCGCTGCTTACATGCGGCAGTCCGAAGTTGTGTCCCATTTCATGCGCCAGCACCCGACTGGAGCCGCCCTGATAATACAGGCGGTTGCCGCTGATGACAGCGTTGCCGCGGCTATAACGCATCCGGCTGCTGTCGTGGACGTCGCCGTTGGTGGATGTGTATTGTTTAGGAAACAGCCCTACGAGCGCGCGCGATCTCGGCAGGTCGCGCGGAAGCGTTTCGTCGAGAAACGTTTCGAAATCGGGGTCTTCTCCTCTGTAAAGCGCGATGCGTTCTGGGCGGTTCATATAGTTATAGCGCGAGGAGCGGTAGACCGCTGTCGGCAAGTAGACGACTTCGATGTTCGCTAACCGCCTCCATTCCGAATTCACTCGGGCGCGGGTGGACTCAATCCGAAGGGGGTATGCGTTGGAGCCGTCGTCGTCGGCGAATGCGACCGGCTGGAAATAGACATAGAGGCGTTCGCCGCTTTTTCCTAATTTCAGGTAGGTTCCGTCAGCTCCGTCGGTAAACGATACGGCGTTGACTCCTTCTTGAAGCTCTTTGCCGTCTGCCGTGATTTTGGAAAAATGCTTGGCGCGGACGGAAGATGGCTTTTCGTTCGTGAAATGGATCAGTCCGGAATAGTCGGGCGCGATATTGATGGTTGAGTTGTTCAACGGGTTCTTTCCGCTCATGAGCGTCAAACGAGCGGAGCCTGCCAGGGTGAGTTCTATTTTGGAGAGGTAGCCTAGTTGGGCGGCTCCGCCGTCAACCGTCATTGGGCTGCGCGCCGCTCCGTCGTCTGAGTTGTCGTGCCGAACCCCCTGATTGGAGGCGCTGCGTAGAGTTCCGCCGCTTACGCTGAGCCGCTTTCCGTTGAGTATAATGGGGGAGTCGAAGCCGTTCGGTCCGCCGGGGTTGCCGGAATGAATGCGAAGATGTCCCCTGACTGGCGCGCCTGGGTCTATTTTTCCTCTGGTCGGCACCCGCGCGCCGTCGATTTGTAGATCTGCGCCCCAGTTGTTTTCGTCGAAGACGGAATGTCCGTCCGCTTCTCCCGTCCATACATAGGCATGGTTCGCCGGCGGGGAGAAAATTTCGCCGATCTTCATGCAACCCGCCGCGGCGCAGAGGCATATCAACGCGCCGATCCGAACGCCGCCTGCCAAGGGCGAATGTTTTATCAAGCCGATCCTCCCGTTTCAATGCCTATCTTTATCATACTCCGATTTTGAGCGGGGCGCAAAGCCGCCTCTTGCTTCAACGGGGCGTCTATTCCATAATGCAGACGGAGGCGAATGATGCTGACGCAGGCGCAAAAAGATCATCTTGACGAGCATGGGTATCTCGTTCTCGACAACGTCCTGGGCGAGAAGGAGATCGAAATCTTTGCCGCGCGCATCGGCGAACTGGCTGAAAAGGAGCGCGCGGACGGCTCCGCCGTTCTCCACACCAACCAAAAAGGGCAGCACGTCCGATGGCTTGTCAACAAGGGCGTTATGTTTGAGCGGCTGATGACGGAGCCGCGCGTTGTTCCCGTCTTTGAATACCTTCTAGGCGCCAACTACATCCTCAGCACCTTGACGTCAAACCTGATCTACCCAGGCGCGCCAGACGGCGGGTACCATGTCGACGGCGCGGTCGGCGCGATGCCGGAACCGCTCCCGTCCTTTCCGATGACCGCAAACAGCCTCTGGCTTCTGGACGACTTCACCGAAGAGAACGGCGGAACGCGCTTTGTGCCAGGCAGCCATAAGCGGCTCCGCAAGCCGCCTCCCGGCTTGACGCACGACCCTGAAGAGAAGCGGCTGACAGCGCCAAAAGGCTCCGTGTTCATCTTTAACGGCGCAACATGGCACGCGGCGGGAGCCAACCGGACAGATCAGACCCGCCGATGCCTCATCTGTTTCTGCTGTAGAGCGTTCTTGAAGCCGCAATTCGACTTTGTGCGCTATCTGGACGCGGACGCTCTGGAACGCGCCACGCCTCATCTTCGCCGCCTTTACGGGTTCGACTCGCAGCCGCGCGGACCGGACAAACCGACGCGGCCCAGCTCCTCTTAAGGTTCCTCTGACAACGGCTGCGTCTCCCGCGGGCCTTCCGCTGTCGTTCCGTTGCCTCCGCTGTTGCCGCTGCCGGCGTTGTCGAAGTTGAACCGGTTGACGTTTCCCCCGTATTTCATGGCGTAGATAAACAGGTTCGTCATGAACCGATAAACATCGGTCGAACGGCGCATACGCAGCATGGTGCGGCTTCGCACCTCCACCGTTTCCATCGCGCACATGTAATCTTTGCGGTTGAATAGGACGGCGATGCGCCCTTCGATCAGGATCGCCTTGTGCGTTTTGAACTTCGATGCCTGCGCCTTGTTCTCGGAGCCCCAAAACACATCGCCGCCGTCGGGCGGGCCGGAGAGCTCGTAATAGATGGTGTAAAGCTCATGATTATGGGGCAGGTCTACGAGATCGTGTTCGGGCATGATCTCTTTCAGTTCGCGCCGAATTTGAGCGGCGAAGACGCCGTTGAATCCGCAGTCATCGAAGAAGAGAGTCCCTTTTCGGTCGACCAGATACTCCCTTAGATTTTGCCGTTCTTCGTCGGAGAGCTCGGAGACGAGAGGTCCGCCGCGCGCCATGTCTCGGCTGGCGGTGATGTCCTTGTCATGCCCTGTCATGATGAGAAATGGAGCGTCCAGAATGCGGTCGTCGTCCAACCTGAGCGCTCCGCCTTCGAATTTAATGTCGGCGCGCAGTTTTGTGTTTGTCGCAAGCCATTCAATGAGACTGTTCATGGCGGTCGGGTCTTGCCACCAGTCGGACAGGCTGTGTTTGATTCTAATAAGCCGTATTTGCCCCGATATGTTTTTCCCTTTCCCGATCAGCACAGCGCCGAGCTGGTCGTGGGGTATCATCTGTGTCAGGGCAGAGGGGGAGATGTTTTCAATGTCGGCGAGTATGTTGCCGCGCAGGTTGTCGAGACTTCCGCCTTTGACTTGCACTTGCGTTCGAGAGAGGTTGCGTCCAGCGGCTGCTGAGCGGGATGCGGGCGTCGCGAGCGGCTGCGCGCGTCCTTCGCCGAGGGAGGATGGCGCGGTCGGCAGGTTGGCTTCGGTCGTCAGCTCCGGCGCGAGATCGAGATCGGAGACTGCCTCAATGTCCTGCGAGACGACATCGTTGATTGCGTTTCCGGGAGAAGCGGCTATAATTTGCTGATGCGTGGCGGACGGCGTTTCCATATTTTTTGTGAAGGGATCAGGCGGCCTCGGCTCGCGGCGCGGCGTCGGCTTTTGGAAGTTGAAGCGGCGCCTGGTCTGTTCTTTAACCTCTACCGTCCACGCCATCGTCTCATCAGACGATAGGCGGTTGCGTTCAAAGGTGTTGGCGATCTGGTACGCGGCGTAAAACGCCAAGAAAAGATGGACCGCCAGCGAGATCATGAAAGCGGAGCTGGATGTTTTCTTTTGCCGTTTATTGTTTTGAGTCATAGGAGCGCCTCATGTCCGCAGTGATCATTGACGGCCGCGCCATCGCCGACGAGATTGAGCGCGCGATTCGCCATGATGTGTCTAACTATTGTTCATTATACAACATCGCGCCGTCGCTTGTTGTGATTGCTCTCGGCAAAGACCCGCGTTCAATGTCCTATATCCGACAAAAAACGCGCGTATGCGCCCGCGTCGGAATACGGGACCGAACGATTTTCCTCCCGCTTGAAACGCCGGAGGAGGATCTGCTAGACGCCGTATGCGCCATGAACGAGGACAGCTCCGTCCATGCCGTCCTTATTCAAGAGCCTCTACCTAAGCATATCGCATCGTTGAAGATTCTGCAAGCGATTGACCCAATTAAAGATGTGGACGGATTTCATCCTGAAAATGTCGGACTATCCGTCGTCGGCGCGCCGCGGCATGAACCATGCACCCCAAAGGGAATCTTTGAAGCGCTGCATCGCATCGGCTGCGCTCCGGCGGGGCGGCATGCGGTTATTGTCGGACGTTCAAATCTAGTCGGCAAGCCGATGATGAACATGCTTATTCAGAAGACGGAGCGCGCGAACGCGACCGCGACGCTTTGCCATACAGGCACGCCCGACCTGGCGTTCCACACCAGACAGGCGGACATACTCATCGCAGCGGCCGGTCGACCTGAATTGATTAAAGGAGACATGATCAAGCCGGGGGCGGCTGTGATCGATGTCGGCATCAACGCTGTGGACGATCCGAGCTCAAAAAAGGGTTATCGGCTCGTGGGCGACGTTCATTTTGAGTCGGCGCGCGAGGTCGCGTCCGCCTTGACGCCCGTCCCTGGCGGGGTCGGTCCGTTGACCTGCGTCATGCTCGCATCGAACACGCTGGCGGCGGCTCGCCTTGCGGCGGAGTCGCGCTCTTGAGAAGGGCGGCGCTGTTGTTGCTGGCGGCTCTCATGAGCTGCGCTTCCGAAGATGAGAAGCGGATCGAAGGCGTCTTGGACGATTTAGCGAAAGGGTCGGCGGAAGCAAAACTGAACGCTATTCGCCGTCTGCGTCTGCCGTCCGATTTGCGGAATGAACGGGTAACGGCGCGCCTGCATGAACTGATCGGCGATTCAGACGAGACGATACGAACGCGCGCCGCTGTCGCATACGCTCAGATCGGACGTTCCGTTGGCGAGACATTGACGCTTGATCTGGCGGGAGCGGACGGCGACCGCCTCCATGGAACGCTCGTTGCGTTGCTGGCGATGAAGCGTCCGCCCGATTCTGCCGCCGCTTTCGTTGTGGAGGCGATCGGAAGCCGGCAGTTGTTGACGCGTCGAATAGCGGTCGTCCTTTCGGCGGAGCTGGGCGAACCATGCGTCCGTTATCTGTTGTCCGCTTTAGAAGATTCGAACGCGGAAAGACGGCGCGGCGCGGCGCAGGCTCTCGATATGATCGCTGCCGTCGATCCTGAAGCGTCCATCGACGGCGCAGGAGCTCTCTTGAACGCCGTTCAGGATGCGGACGCGCGCGCGCGGCTTCATGCGGTCAGGGCGGTCGGGGCGTTGCGCGGCATTGATCAGGCGGAGAAGGCTCTGCTGACGGCGTTGAACGACGAGGACGCTTTTGTCCAAGAAGCAGCCGCCTATGCGCTGGGGCGTCTAAAGAAGCCCTCGCCGAACCTTGAAAAAACGGCGTTGAAATATCTCGCGGAAGAGAACGCGGAGCGCGGCGTCCGCGTCGCCCTGTTATACGCTCTATGGCGTCTCGGACCGTCTGACGAGGCGGCGGCAAAGCTGGACGCTTTAAAATTAAATCAAAACAGGAACGGGCTGACGCGGCTATTTTTTGAACGCGCCGCCAAGAGAGCTGTTCAAGCAAAACCCGACGCATACGGAACGGCGCGTTGGGAAGCGTCCGACTATTTGGCTTGTTTTTCGTCGCCGCGCGCGGCTGATTTCAACGGCGACGGCGTCCTTGATCTTGTCGTCGGGCGAGGGGCGGAACGGCTGTCGGGCGAGTTTGTTCTGCATGGCGCATTTCGCGTCGCCGATCTTTACTCAAGCGTCGGGTATCTGTCCGCATACGACGGGCGGAACGGCGCGGAGCTGTGGCATGCGGATGCGGGCGGGGAGCTGTTCGGCGCGCCCCTGCTGACCGATTTAAACAAGGACGGCGCTGTTGATGTCCTGATGGGCGGGCGAAACGGCGCGCTCATCGCCGTCGACGGAGCCGACGGGAAGCGGCTGTGGGAATTCACAGGAGAGAAGCGCGGATCGTACTTAAATTACTACACGGCTCAACTGATGTCGGAAAAGTTCGGCGACGGCGCCCCTGCGGTCCTGATCGCGCATGGAGGGGACCCCTCGCGCCCGCCGTTTGCGCCGAGGCCGTCGGGGAGTCTGCTCCAGCTGAAGGGGACGGACGGCGGCGTCCATGCTTCAGCCGAACCGACCGACCGCGCCGAGATCTACATGGGAGCGTATGAGGCGAACGGGCGCATCCTCTACGGAACGGGCGGAGAAACGCAAGCGGGATCGCTCTGGTCAGCCTCGATACCGAGTTTCCTGCGCGGCGATTTAAGCGGTTCGGTTCAGCTGCTGAAGCCGATCACATTCAAAGGGATGGTCGCGCCGCCCGCGCTGGCGGATCAAAAAATCGCTGTCGCTTCGTTTGACGGTCGGCTTTCGCTGATTCATTCGGAGACCGGCAGCCTTATATGGGAACGGACGATTTCCGCCGCCGAAACATGGGGGACGCCCGCATTTGGACGGTTCAACGCGGACGCGGCGCCCGATCTGTTCGCCTGCTTTTCAATCGGTCGGTGGCCGCATTACGCCGGATCAACCTATCTGGCGGTGGACGGGGCGTCGGGGCGCGTGTTATGGAAAGAGGAGCGGGCGGAGCCGTTTTTCTCCTCTCCGCTAACGGTCGATATGGACGGGGACGGCATGGACGAAGCGCTCATACTGATTGCGGACACGGCGCGCGGCCGTTCGCAGCTGTACCGCTTTAACGCGGACGGCGGACCGTTGGAGCCTGTCGGAGAGCCGCTGTTGGGGAGAGCGGTCGGGACGCCGTTGATTGCGGATCTGGACGGAGACGGCTCGCTTGAGATCGCCATGACTGCGTTCACAGGTCCTGTGGACGGCGCCGTCTCCACATTGTATGTGAAAGGCTTGGACGTCCCATCGACAAATCATGTCGGCTGGGGGGGCTATCTAGGTACGCGCGGGGACGGAGTTTACCAGCCTTAAGCTTGCGGAAAACGCCCGCCTGTTGTAGCCTTGCGGTTGAAGCTCTTCTCAAAATGGAAGGAGCTGAACGAATGACAGCAACGATCATAGCGGCAATTGGGAGTCTTTGTATGACAGCGGCTGGCGCGGAAAAAACAGGCCTTTATACGCCTCATATTTTCAGCGATTACATGGTCATTCAGCGCGACCGCCCCATTCGAGTATGGGGAAGCGCGGAGGCGAACGCGGAGACGCGCGTTCAATTCGCGGGGCAGGACATGACTGTCCAAGCGGACGAGGCGGGAAACTGGCTGGCGGAGCTGGAGCCGATGCCGGTGAACGCGGAGCCGCAAACGCTGACGATCTCGTCCGGAGGCGAGACGATCTCCTATAAGGAGATTCTGATTGGGGATGTGTGGGTGTTGAGCGGACAGAGCAACATGGAACATAACATCGCCAACGTCTACCACGGGGACGCGGAGACGGCGTCCGCGAATTACCCGAACATTCGCCTCATGACGATACCGCACATGGCTTGCCCTGAACCGCTGGAGGACTTTGAACGGCATGAGGATTACGATTCATGGGCTGAGCGGGGCGCGCGCGGCGAGCTGAAAGGCGCCTGGTCGCCGTGTACGCCGGCGTCGACTTACCATTTTTCAGCGATCGGATATGTCTTTGGGCGCCGCGTCCATACGGCGTCGGGCGTTCCGATCGGCCTCATTGACGCTTCATGGGGCGGGACGACTCTGGAGGCATGGCTTCGAATAGACGCGCTGGAGGCGATCCCGTTGGCGGAGCCGTTTCTGCAGATGTGGCGCGAGCGCATTGAAGAGTACGACCCTGAAGAGAACCTGAAGATGAAGATTGAGCGGTGGGAGCAGGATACGGAACGGCGCAAGGAACGGGGCGAGCAGCCGCGTCCCAAGCCCACAGACCCCGACCCCAGCCCCGCCTTCAACCGAGGCGGTCCCGGCGCCGCCTTCAACGGCATGGTCGCGCCGTATGCCAACTTCAACATCAAAGGGACGCTGTTCAACCATGGCTTCAACAACGCGCTGGGCGATTCGCGCCCGAAGCTCTACGCGGAGGCGTTCAAGGGGCTGATTGTGAACTGGCGCGAAGTGTTTCGAGACGAAGAGATGCCGTTCGGAATCGTGGAGCTGACGGCGGGCGGACAGCCGCAGACCCATGAAAATTTTGAGGAGCGGATGGTGGACGCGGCGCCGTATATCCGCGAGGGTCAGGCGATGGCGTGGCGCGCTTTGCCGAATGTCGGCTTCGCGTCGGCGTATGATCAGCAGGTGAACTGGTACCATCCGCAGAAGAAGTTTGAGCTGGGCGAGCGGATCGCGCGCTGGGGGCTTGGGGAGTTTTACGATCAAGAGCATATCGGCTGGCAGCCCGCCGACTGCATCGAGTGGGAGCTTGCGGGCGATCATGCCGTCGTGAAGTTTGACCGGCCTGTTCTGGTGAACGACGGGCGCCCGTTTGAAGGGTTTGCCGTCGCAGGCGAAGACCGCCATTTTTACCCCGCTTCGGCGGAGTATGTGAAGATCGGGAAGGACGACCGGGGCCGCGATCAGATTGACAAGGCGCAGTTGAAGGTGTCCAGTCCGTTTGTGAAGGAGGTTCATGCGGTTCGGTATGCCTGGGGGCGGAATCCGCTTGGAAATGTCGTCAACGACAAGCACCATGAGCGGACGATTCCTCTGGTCTTATTCCGAACGGACGACTGGGAATACCCAGAGGCGCCGTATGGACATGAGGCGTATATGGAGCATCGCGGCGTGCTTCATCGGCTGCGTCAACAGGCGATCGCATGGGCGCGTGAACGGCGCCTTCAAGAGGCGCGCCTCATCCTTGAAGAAGCGAAAGCGGACGGAAACTGAACAGACTCATATTACGGGCGCTCCTTTGCTTTTGGAGCGCCTGTTGTCTTTGCTGGCAGATCCGTTAAAAGGCTTCCCGGCGGATGATTCGCCTCGGTTCCCTTTTGCGTACTTCTTCTTGCATTTGCCGCCGCCACTGCAAGACCTGCGCACCCGGCACCGGCTGATCAGCCTCTTCAAATTCGGTGAGAATGACGATCGGATAGATATGATCGAAACCGGCGATTCGCCCCTGTATTCGTACGCGGTTGCCGCGGTTGAACAGGCGCAGGTTGTCGAATTTCAAGCTCGGATGAAAGACAAGCCTTTCGCGCGGATACGGGGCGTCCATATATGTCCAAATGCCGGGGCTGCCGCGCTCAAAGAGCGGAACGAAGGCGGGGCGCCCGATGCGTCGGCGCGTGAAGCCGAGATGGTCGCGCAATTCGCCTGAAGCGGTCACAACTGTTTTCCACAACTTGCGCCCGTCGTTGACGCCTCGGTCGTCGTCAATGCGGTTAACGATGTCATAGATGTTGAGCGGCCATCCCTGCGGCTTGATTTCGACGACGGTGACCCATGGATGTATGGAGCCGTCGGCGCGCTTCATCTGTCGGAACGAGACATTCTCTTTGGGCATGTAGTGCGACACCAAGCGCACAATCTGATTTTTGCTTCGTTGGGTGATTCCGCCGTAGAGGTACAGGTCTAGCTGTTCAACCTCGGCGAGGGCGGCGTTTGCCACGCAGAGCGCTGCGAAGGCGCATAGCAGATGTTTGAGGCGGGTCATCGCGCGACCTCCTATCGGTTTGGGAGCGTCGGTTCTTGTTGAAAAAGCGCGAAAAAGGCGTTTCCGTAGGCGTCTTTGACGAGACGCGCCATGTTCGGATAGGCGCTCTCTTCGCTCAGCAGTTCGTTTGAGTCGACGGCGAGCCATCCGCAACCGTTCCATTGCCGTTTCTGTTGAAGCGTCCATTCGGGAAGCGGCAGTCCAAGTTGGGCGCACACTTCGATCCAGACATCCAGCTCTTGGCGCCCCTTTGCGGGCTTGGAGCGGGCGTCCGCCAGCGGCGCAGATCGGGTCAGATCGTCTAAGGCGCCGTTGCGCGGCTTCCCGGCGTAAACGCGGGCGCGTAGGCGTTCGTACTCGGCTCTTGGACTGTTCGGTATCGGTTTCATAGCTATACTATACGCTGATGAACGGGGCGCTGTCAAGGGCGGCAATTGCCTCGCCGCCATGCGGACATTATCATGAAGGAACAATATGGAGAAAGAACATGCGTTTGGCAACATTCTGCGCCGCGTTTCTATCGTCGGGTTTGTTTTTGTTCATGTCCTGCTCTTCGATTCCGAATCCGCTTGAAGAAAGAGAGCCGTGGGAGCATGCGCTTGCGCAGGCGAAACGGGCGGCGCAGCGCGAGGCGGAGCATGTCGTCCGGGCGGCGAAGCTGCGGAGCGATCTGAAAAGCGCCTCCACACTCGATAATATGTCGCGTTATATCGGCGCCAGCTCGATAGAGGCAATACGCTGGCACAAAAGAAAAATGCGCTGGTTGGCAGAGGCGCGCAAGAAGGGATTCACAGGAGAGAACGACGAGGCGGACCCAGAATGGTATAAGAAGTGGAAGCAAAAAATGGGATATGCGGACTGAATCTTAGTTGGACATGCCGCCTGGCGAGACGGGCGGTTTCTGTGGATTCTCGATCCTCGTTTCGCCTGACATGCTGCGCGGAAATGGCCATCCGGTTTCGTTGAGCCTTGACCCAGCGCGGCGGCGTCCCTATAATCCAGTAGCGCATGGGAGAGCGGAGCGGTATGTCAATGCGCGACGGACTGGATCAATTTTACACTACGCCTGAAACTGCGCAGAAGTGTTTGGGCATCTTGAAGCAGTTCATCGCAGACGCGGGGATCCAATCGCCTGAGTATATTGAGCCGTCCGCCGGCGCGGGCGTCTTCTTATCGGGCTTGCCCTCCTCAACCATCGCCATGGACATTGCGCCGCCTCCCGATTGCAGCTGGATGCCGAAGCGCGACTATCTTGCTTGGAAGTATACGGGTTCTAGGCAGCGAAGCCGCATGATCGTCGTCGGCAATCCGCCGTTTGGACAGCGGGGGAAAACGGCCGTTGCATTCATCAACCATGCCGCCTCAATGGCGGATACAATCGCGTTTATCCTGCCCTCCTGTTTTCGCAAATGGGGTTCCCAAAAGCAAGCCTCGCCCGACCTGTCGCTTCAATCTTCGGCGGACCTGCGCGGCGATCTGTATCTGAAACCGAACGGCAGAACGGTTGCGCTCAACACCGTTTTTCAGATATGGAGCCGGCATACGCCGTACCTCAACCTGCGCAAGACGGAGCGGGAGCCGACCTCCCATCCCGACTTCAAGATGTGGCAGTATAACAACACGCGGGCGGCAGAGCGGTATTTTGAGATGCCGTTCGACTTTGCGGCGCCATGTCAGGGCTGGCAAAATTACGCTGTCAAGCGGCTGCGCGCTGACGAGTGCGAGCGGCATAAGCAGTGGATGCTCTTACTCGCGACAGCTCCGACTGCGTTGGAGACGCTTTACCGCATCGACTTTCAAGAGCTGGCGCATCGGAACGGCACCGCGGTTCCGGGTTATCGCAAGAACGACGTCGTGTCAGAATACGAACGGCTCGTTTCTCTCAATCGAACCGCCAGCTCTTTCCCTAAAGCCTGAGACGCGCCTCGTTTCTCATGCCTTGCCCTGTATGCGGCTCAAAACATAAGCGGGGTTCATCGGCGCTTGGTACATCCGAACGCCCGTCGCGTTGTAGATCGCCTCGGCGATGGCGGCGACAGGCGGCACGATCGGCACCTCGCCGACGCCGCGCACTCCGTATGGATGCGCCGGGTTGGCAACCTCCACCATGATCGTCTCAATGAGCGGCGCGTCAAGCGTCGTCGGCATGCGGTAATCAAGCAGGCTCGCGTTCAGCAGACGCCCCTCGCCGCTATACACATACTCTTCGCTCAACGCCCACCCGATGCCTTGGACGGCTCCGCCCTGCATTTGCCCTTCAACATAGCTCGGATGGATCGCTTTGCCGACATCCTGAACCGTTGTGCAGCGCAGAATGTCCACCTTGCCCGTTTCCACATCCACCTCCACATCAACGATGGTCGTTCCGAAGGCGTTGCCGGCTCCCCCTGTCGACAGCCCCGCTTCTCCGACGATCGGTCCGCCGGTGGAGTTCGCCCGCGCGGCAACCTGCGCGAAGGTGAGTTTTGCGTCCGGCTTGGAGGCGGCGCTGAGCGTCGCGTCGTCATGGTATTCGATCTCGTCGGGGTCGACCTCCAGCATTTTGGCGGCGCGGTTGACAACCTCCGCTTTCACCTTCAAGGCGGCTTCGTGCGTCGCCCATCCTGTTTTGTGCGTCGCGCTGCTTCCGCCCGTTACGCTGGTGTAGCCGATGCTGTCCGTGTCGCCGACCTGCGGCTTCACATCTTCGGCGTTGAGGCAGAGGACTTCGGCGGCGATCATAGCGCATGAGGCGCGGTGTCCGCCGATGTCTGCAGAGCCTTCAATGAGGCTGACCGTTCCATCGGCGAAGACGGAAATGGACGCGGTGGCGGCGCCGGCTCCGTTGAACCAGAACCCGCTGGCGACTCCACGTCCTCGTTTTTTGGCGGGATCTGAGCTCGGCTCCAGCGGCTCGTTCCAGTGGGGCGACTCGGCGGTCGCTTCCAGCGTTTCGACATGTCCGATTTTGGAGAAGAGCGGACCGTCGGCGCGCCGGTCGCCCTGTTGTACGGCGTTTTTTTGTCGAAACTCGATCGGATCCATCCCGATCTGATCGGCAAGTTCGCTGACGACGCCTTCGGTCGCAAAGGCGGCGTTCGTCGCTCCAGGGGCGCGGTAGGCTCCTGTTTTGGGTTTATTCACCACAATGTCGTACCCGTCAATGCGGACATTGTCCAGCTTGAACGGAGCGAGGCATGTCCCGGACGCCGCGCCGACAGGCGAACCAGGGAAGGCGCCCGCTTCATAGTAGAGCTCCACATGGGCGGCGGTGAGCGTTCCGTCCTTCTTTGCGCCTATTTTGCATTTGATGTAGGAGCCGGAAGTAGGACCGGTCGCCGTCAACACTTCGGCTCTCGTCATCGTCATTTTGACCGGCTTGCGCGATTTTTTGGCGAGAAGCGCGGCAAGCGGCTCCAGATAAACGCCCGTCTTTCCGCCAAAACCGCCTCCAATCTCCATCGGAACCACCTTGATCATCGAAAGCGGAATGTTGCAGATGTTGGCGACCTGATCGCGTATGCTGAACGCGCCCTGCGAGCTGCACCAGATGGTGAGCCGTCCGTCCGGCGTGATATGGGCGGTTCCGTTTTGGAGTTCGATGTAGCCTTGATGGATCATGGAGGTGATGAATTCGCGTTCAATCACCGCGTCGGCTTCGGCAAAACCGCGTTCAATGTCGCCGCGCTCATGTCGGAAATGGCGGGCAAGGTTGCTCGGCTTGCCGTCCCCCGCTCCGATGCCGCTCGTTCGCTGGTTCGGGTTGAGTATAGGTGCGTCCGGCTCCATCGCTTTTCTGACGTCTAAGACGGGCTGAAGCGGCTCGTATTCAACGTCAATCAGTTTCAGCGCTTCTTCAGCCGTGTGCGGATCCGCAGCGGCGAGGGCGGCGACGGGATGCCCTTCATAAAGGACCTTGCCTGTCGCCAAAATTCGGTTGCTTTCGTCTTTCAGGTTGACGACCATTTCGCCGAGGTCTTGCACCTTATCGGCGACTTGGGGCAGGTCGACTCCCGTGATAACCGCTTTGACGTCAGGGTGCGCCTCCGCCTTGCTTGTGTCGATTCTGAGTATGCGCGCGTGGGCATGCGGGCTTCGCAGCACTTTGCCGTGGAGCATGCCGGGGAGATGGATGTCGGCTCCGTATCGCGCTTCGCCCGTCACTTTGTCGACGCCGTCGTGGCGAATGGGGCGCGTGCCGACGACTCGGTACTGTTTATCGGCCGCCATTATTCGTTCTCCTGAATGGTTTGCGCCGCCGCCATGACGGCATGGACGATCTTATCGTATCCTGTGCATCTGCACAGGTTTCCAGCTAAAAAATAGCGCAATTCATGCTCGGTCGGATTCGGGTTCGCGTCCAGCAGCGCCTTGGACGCGACAAGGAAGCCGGGCGTACAGACGCCGCACTGGAGCGCCGCATGTTCCAAAAACGCCTGCTGGACAGGGTGAAGTCCGTTCTCGCCGGCAAGGCCTTCAACGGTCAACACCTCGTCCCCTTCGCATTCAACGGCGAGAACCAAGCATGAGTCGACGATGCGGTCGTTCAGCTGGACGGTGCATGCCCCGCAGTTTCCGTTGTTGCACCCTTCTTTAGTTCCTGTGAGGTAGAGATGGTCTCTCAACGCTTCCAGCAGGCTTTCCCGCGGGGAGCAGTAAACCTCCGCTTTGTCGCCGTTCACGATGAATTGTACACGTCTTTTTTCAGCCATTTATGCATTCTCCTGCGCTCGTTCGATGGCGCCTTTCAACGCGCGCCGCGTCAAAACGGCGCACAGCTCTTTACGATGCTCGACGGTTCCGCGCATATCGTCGATGGGTCTTGCGGCGGCGCGGGCGATCTCGCCGGCTTCGCGCAGCGTCTCGTCTGTTATGTCTTGACCCGCCAGCCGTTCGCCGATTTCAGCGACAAAAAGCGGAGTCGGAGCCACAGCGGCCAGCGCAACGCGCGCGGAACCGATCATCCCATTCTCCAGCTCCACATAGGCGGCGGCTCCCGCGACGGCGATGTCCATCTCGTTGCGCGGAATAAAGCGGAGATAGCGTCCGGCGGCGCTCGGCTTCGGCGGAGGAAGCGCGATGGAAACCAGAAACTCCCCCTGTTTCAAGACGGTCTGACCGGGCGCGGAGCAGAACTCCTCAACGGGAACGGCACGGGAGCCGTCCGGTCCGTATATGCTGCAGACGGCGCTATGAACAATCAGCGGGCAGATCGTGTCCGCGGCGGGCGACGCGTTGCAGAGGTTCCCGCCGAAGCTGGCGCGCCCCTGTATCTGCGCGGCGCCGATGAGAATTGCCGCGTCGATCAGTCCAGGATACGCTTGCGCGACTTCGGCGTTGTTGTAGATCTGGTAGCACGGGACGGCGGCGCCGAGCGTCAGCCCCTCATCCCGGTTGAACTGAACGGCGGAAAGTTCAGGTATTTTTTTAACATCGACAAGTATGTCAATATCGCGGCACCCCTCTCTCACCTGAACGATGATGTCCGTCCCCCCGGCAAGCGGTCTCGCGCGGCTGCCGCGTTCATTCAGGATCGCCGCAGCCTCGTCAAGAGACCGAGGCGCGGCATATTCAATGTCCTTCAATCCAGTTCCTCCTTTGGGTCGCCCAATAACCGCATGCATTGTGGCACAAGTTGGGGCGAATGTAAAGCGGGAATCCATAGGAGCGCCGAAACCGTCCTAAACCCCCCAACCCCCCTTATCAGGGGGCTTTATACTTCGCTTTCTGCGGGGCAATCCGACGGCATGCGCCGCTTAACAATCCGCGCCTGGTCCGATTTTGCCGCTGGCTTCCATGACCTTGTCAACGACGGTTTTGACATCCGCTTCGTCCACAAACGGCGACAGGATAAAGGATTTCAGCGCGACAATCGGTTCGCCGTAATCGGTTCGCCGGTAGCAGTCGGTGAGGGAGATGACGACGCCCCGCCCCTCCATTGCCTCGGAATGCACATAGTCAAAGACTTTTCGGTTGTAGGCGTTATGGGCGATCAGACTATCGCGGTAGGCGGGATCTTCAAATTCCTGACGCATGATGGCAAACGTGTCCACCTCCTCCGGGTAAACTCGAAAGACGGTGACCGTGCCAAAATTGTCTCGGTTCAGCGTGGTGGCGCCAGAACGCCCTCCCAGATGCTCCCGCAGAAGTTGCGTCATCTCGACGAGATGGCCGAGCGTCGCTTGCAAGCCCTGTTCCCCAAACAACCGAAGATTGGCGAGCGCGGCTAGCGGACCTGTTCCCGCCCGCGAGGTTTCGAGAGTGAACATTCCAGGGCGATGCTCTCCGAAATGGTAAAGGTACGGCATCTGCTCCGGACGCCGCTTCACCAAATCCAGATCGGTTTGATCTTTAACGAGAACAAGACTGGAGATGTACGGCGCAAAGCCTGTTTTATGAAAGTCGATGCCGATCGAATCGGCGAGAGAAAGATGCTGTATGCGTCGACGCGCCCCTGCCAGCGCGCGGATCGTGCGCGGGCGGAACCCTAACGGGTTCCCTTCAAGAGAGTAGTCGTTGAACGCCGACCATGCCCATCCGATAACGGCGTCGGCATGAATATGCGGCCGGTATTCCAGCTCGAACTCTTCCACGAGAGCGTCGCGCATCTTTGCAATTTCTTCTAAGTCGTCCAGTCCGAAGGCGTCGGTGGTGCCTAGGGTGGCGATGATTGCGGCAATCTTTTTTCCGTTTGCGAGAGCTTCTCGGGCGGATTGGTTGAGCAGTTCGAGATTGATCTCGTTATCATGCGTGGTCGGAATGACGACGAGGTTGTCCGTTCCGATGCCGAGCCAACCCGCGATATTGGCTGCGCAGTAGTGTCCGGCGTCCGACACGAAAACGACCGCTTCTTCAGGAACGCCTTTTTGTATGGTGTGCGGACAGGCTTTTTCCAGTCCAAGTTTCACGCCGTAGAGAGTGGTTCCGGTGCCTCCAAACGTGAATACTCCGCTGGATTGCGCCTGATCGTACCCGACCATTTTCGAAGCGATTGCGACAACTTCAACCTCCGCCAGCGCCACCAGCCTGCTGTATTCGTCCCAAGCGATATTCGGGTTATGCAGGGAGGCGAGCAACACCCCAACCAAGCTCGGTATCGTTGTGGGGGCGATAACGTTCTGTTGCGTGCGCGGATGTCCAAAAATCGGCATCCCCCGCAGGTAGCTGACGATCTCTGCAGTCACATCCTCCACGGAGGACATCGCGTCCGGCAGCGTCGCCTGCCGCGCCTTTTCATAATCGCTGAAGACGACGTTTCCGAGTATGGGGAGCTCCGTTTTGAGCGCGTCCACCTGGTCTAGGGCGCGCATAATCGAATGGACGAAGTAGGAATCGTGGATCGGGTCAGACATCGGCTGTGGAAAGGCGAGCCGTATGCGTTTTAAAATATCGCGGTACATCATGTTTACGCTTTCGTTGGCATTGTTGATAGGCGGCCATGCGCAGCGTTCATGCGCTTTGGCATGTTGCGCCTCCAAATTGAATCTACACCGGTATAATACTGCATTTTGGGACGGTCGGCGAATTATCCACCTGAGCTTACATCTTAAGTTGGGGCATGTCGGCATGCGAACGCGGACGTCTTCTGCGGCGCCTCTAGATTCCCGCTTGCGCGGGAATGACGGCCTGGTTGGCGACGCCTTTTTCCATGAATAAGGGCTTTGGTCGTTCAACTGTCCCAACTTTTAGCATGAGGTCAGATCCACAGCCTGGGCGGAAGCCGGTTCGCAGAACCGTCCGCGTCCGCATTCAGACATGTCTAAGATTAAGCCAGCGCATGATGAAATTCTTGCGGCGGGCGTTCGGAACGGCTAACATACTGCATGTTCTAAACAGACGCGGCATAGCTGTTTTATGAAAGATTACTACCGCATTTTACAGGCGCACCGGGAGGCGGATCAGGAAACGATCAAAGCCGCCTATCGGTCCTTAACGCGGCGGGTTCATCCTGATAAGAACCCGAACAACCGCGAATGGGCGGAAAGGCGCATGCGCGAGATCAACGAGGCGTATGATGTGTTGAGCGACAACGCCAAACGCGCCGCCTTCGACAGGGAGTATCCCGTTCCGTCCGAGAATAGGGGCTTTGCGTCCAATGACGATCTGCTTTCGGCTCTTGAAGAGAACCGCGCCTTGCGCGATCGGGTTCAGAAGCTGACGGCGCTCCTTGAACGTCAAGACGGGGAGGCGCGCGAACTTCAACGGCTGCTGGAAGAATCGGTTCAATGCCGCGAGCGTCTTGAGAAGGAGCTGGCGGTTGAACGGGAGCGGAATAAGCTGCTTCGGCGCGGTTTATCTTCTGCGGCGGAGGAGGAGGCGCAGATCGACGAGGAGAGGCAGCCGCCGGTAGAGAGCGTTGAGACGCGCGTCATGAAGCTGCCGGGCAGTTCCATGACGATGGTTTTCGTCCGAATACCCGCTTCCACATTTGAGATGGGCAGCAAACTCGGAAATCCAGACGAGCGGCCTGTTCATCAAGCGGCCGTGGACGGATTTTGGATCGGCGCGGAGCCTGTAACCTGCCGTCAATTTTCCGCCTTCATCAAGGTGAACCCGTCATGGAGCAAGCGGTCTCTGCTTTCTGATCGGCATTCGGACTATCTCAAGCCGTTCAATGGAGACAACCCGCCGTTTGGAAAAGAACAGCATCCTGTGACGCATGTTACGTGGACGGCTGCGGCTGCGTTTGCAAAATGGGCTGGTTTTGAGCTTCCGACGGAGGCGCAGTGGGAATGCGCGGCGCGCGGCGGTCAAGGCGGCGAATACGGCGGCGGCAGGTCGTTCATTTCGCCCAACGCCGCCAATTTTGCAGGAAAGCGGGGCGGAGTCGTCCCGACGCGCAGCTACCCGCCGAACGCATACGGCGTCTATGAGATGCTCGGCAATGTGTGGGAATGGTGCGCCGATGTTTACGACGAGTCGTTTTACAGCTCCCCAGAGGCGTCGGAGCCGAACCCGATGCGCGTCGGAGACGGATCGGCGCGCCGCGTCATTCGGGGCGGGTCTTGGCAGAGCCTCTCGTCCGACCTTCGGGTATCGGCGCGGGGGCATATGAAAGCGGAGACGGCGTCCATGTTTTGCGGTTTTCGGTGCGCGTTTCGAGAGCGTTAGCGCGTTGGAATACAAAGCGCTCCGCGCCCGCCGTTGTGAAGGAGAAACGAGTTGAGTCGGCATAAAGTGTTTGTCACGCGCCCGCTGCCGCCCGTTGCGGAGCCGCTCATAAAGCGTCTGCGGCAGACGTGCGAGGTTGAGATCTGGCCGTCGATGGACGACCCTGCGCCGACAGCGGAAAAGATTCGTTCCCTTGACGGCTTGGCGACCTACGGGCATGAGCCGATCACGGACGCGATGATGGCGAGCGCTCCCAATTTAAAGGTGATCTCCAATATCGGCGTCGGGCATGACCATATCGACTCGGAAGCGGCGCGGCGGAGAGGCGTCGCGGTCGGCAATACGCCGGGCGTTTTGAGCGGCGCGACAGCCGATATGACCTTCGCGCTGCTGCTGGCGGGGGGGCGCCTGCTGGGACCGTCTAGCCGGTATGTGCGCGCGCGTCAGTGGCGCTCCTACGACCCGAACCTGTTTTGGGGCTGCGAGGTTCACCATTCGACCATCGGCATTGTCGGCATGGGGCGCATCGGATATGAGGTGGCGAAGCGCGCCCGCGGCTTCGACATGAAGATCCTGTACTACAAGCGGAATCGGCGCGAGGACTGGGAACGGGAGCTCGGAATGCGCTACGCGCCGCTGAATGAGTTGCTGGAGGCGTCCGATTTTGTAACGCTGCATGCGCCGATGTCGCCCGAAACAAAAGAGATGATCGGAGCGGCGGAGTTGAAGCGGATGAAGCGGACGGCGGTTTTGGTGAACGCGGCGCGCGGCGGAATCGTCGACCATGCGGCGCTGCATGAAGCGTTGACGTCGGGCGAGATTGCGGCGGCCGCGCTGGATGTGACGGAGCCTGAGCCGCTTCCGTTCGATAGCCCGTTGATCGATCTGGACAATTGTTTCATTGCGCCGCATCTGGGCAGCGCGACGGTGGAAACGCGGTTGAAGATGATAGAGATGGCGTTGGAGAATTTAATGGCGGGGCTAAATGGAAAACCGCTGCCTTACTCGTTTTTGGAACGCACATGATGAGTTCATATGAGAAAATAAGCGTCGTCATACCGGTCTATAACGAAAAAGCGACCCTGCGCGAGATCATCGAAAAGGTGCGCTCGGCGGATGTTGCGGGTCTTGAGAAAGAGATCGTGCTGGTGGACGACTATTCAACGGACGGGTCGCGCGATATGCTGCGGGAAATTGAGGCGTCTGAGCCGACCGACCTGCGCTTCGGCTACCATGAAGCGAATCGCGGCAAGGGAGCGGCGCTGCGCACCGGCTTTGCGATCGCGTCAGGCGATTTGATCATCATTCAGGACGCCGATCTGGAGTACAACCCTGAAGAGTATCCGAAGTTGCTGGAGCCGCTGCTGTCGGACGAGGCGGATGTGGTGTACGGGTCGCGTTTCCTGAAGGGCGCGCAGAGCGAGGCGTGGCATACATTCGGCAACCGCTTTTTGACGGCGGTTTCAAACCTGTTCACCGGGCTGAAGTTGACCGACATGGAGACATGCTACAAGCTGATGCCGGCGTCCGTGGTGAAAAATATCCCGCTGCGCTCCGACCGTTTCGGCTTTGAGCCGGAGATTACGGCGAAGCTGGCGCGCCGGCGCATGCGAATTGTGGAGCGTCCGATCACATACAGCCGGCGCGGATACGACGAGGGAAAGAAGATCAACTGGAAAGACGGAGCCGCGGCGATCTATCACATCATACGGTACCGCATCGCCGATTGAGCTCTCTTACTTCTTGATCTCCCACATGTCGCCGGATTCAAACAGCTCTTGGAGCGTTTGGCCGCCGCCTTTTTCCGTTTCATCGTTCACCTGATCGGTCATCATGTCCTCGTAGCACGGGCGTTCGATGTTTCGGATCACGCCGACGGGGCGCGGGAAATCTTTGCGCTCTTGGAATGTCGCAAGAATGCCGGCGAGCAGTCCAGCTTCGTCATGTTCGTCATGGACGAGCGCGTCGTCTGCGCCGTAGGCGCCCGCTTTCAGATCAATGATCTGCGGGTTAAGTCCGTCCAGCCGGATCGCCTTGTCCTGCTCGCGCCCAAAGATCATCGGCTTTCCATGTTCAAGGTAGAGCAGAGCGTCCAGCTTCGAATTTTTATCGACGAATTCTGTGAAGGCTCCATAGTTGAAGATGTGGCAGTCTTGGTAGATTTCAAAGAAGACGGAGCCATGATGCTCCGCCGCGCGTTGAATCATGCTTCCCATGTGCTTCAGGTCTCGGTCGATGGAGCGAATGATCATGGGCGCGTTGGCGGCAAGCGCAATGCGCAGAGGGTTGAACGGCGTGTCGATGGAGCCGACAGTTGATTTGTGGACGACTTTTTGTCCTGAGGGCGATGTGGGCGAGTACTGCCCTTTTGTCAAGCCGTACACCTGGTTGTTGAAAAGCAGCAGTGTGACATCCAGATTTCGCCTGAAGAGATGCAGGAGATGGTTGCCGCCGATGCTGAGGCTGTCGCCGTCGCCTGTGACGATCCAGATGTCCAGATCGGGCCGCGTCGCTTTGAGCCCGCTGGCGATGGCGGGCGCCCGTCCGTGTATCGTGTGGAAGCCGTAGGCGCTCATGTAGTATGGGAAACGGCTTGAGCATCCGATGCCGGAGATGAAGACGACCTCGTGCGGCGGTCGTCCAAGAGCCGGGAGCGCCCGTTTGATGGAGGCGAGGATGGCGTAATCCCCGCATCCGGGACACCACCGCGGAACCTGGTCAGATTCAAAATCTTCAGGAGTGAGCGTTTGTGCAGCTTTCATTTGATTGTGGACGCTCCTCTCTTCTTTTCATTGAGCATCGATTCAGCTTTCGAGACGATCTCGGATGCGAATATGGGCAGCCCTTGTACCTTGTTGAGTCCTTCCGCGTCGATCAGGTACTCGGCGCGGATGTATTGGCGCAGCTGTCCCAGATTCATTTCAGGGATTAGAACGCGCTTGAACCGCTTGAGAACGTCTCCAAGGTCGTTTGGAAGCGGGTTGAGCCAGCGCAGATGGACGCTCGATACGGAGCGCCCTTCAGCGCGCAGCTGCTCGGTCGCGGCGCGTATGGAGCCGTAGGAGCTTCCCCATCCCAGGATGAGCAGTTCGCCGCTGCTGTCTCCGACCGTTTCTGTGGGCGGAATATCCTGCGCGACGCGCTGTACCTTTTCAGCGCGGTACAGCGTCATCTTCTGGTGGTTCTCGGAGTCGTAGCTCACAATGCCGGTTATATCCTCTTTCTCAAGCCCTCCGATGCGGTGCTCCAGACCTGGCGTCCCAGGGACGGCCCAGGGCCGCGCAAGCGTGACAGGATCGCGCATATAAGGTTCAAAGCCTTCCGGATCCGTCGCAAACTGCGGCTGAATGTCAGGCAAGCTGTTCAGATCCGGCACCGTCCATGGCTCGGTTCCGGTGCCGAGGTATCCGTCTGACAGGAGCAGGACGGGCGTCATATACTTGATTGCGACGCGCGCCGCTTCATAGATTGTGTCGAAGCAGTCCGACGGCCGGGATGTCGCCAGGACGGGAAGCGGACTTTCGCCGTGCCGTCCGCCGACGGCTTGGAACAGGTCGGACTGCTCCGTTTTGGTCGGGAGGCCGGTACTGGGTCCGCCCCGCTGTATGTTACAGACAATCACCGGCAGCTCAACGGAAATGGCGAGACCCAGCGCCTCCTGTTTGAGCGCGATGCCAGGTCCTGAGGAGGCGGTGACGGCGAGCGAGCCGCCGTAAGCCGCTCCGATAGCGGCGCACATCGCGGCGATCTCATCCTCCGCTTGAAACGCGCGCGCGCCGAACCGCTTGTAGCTCGCAAGCTCATGGAGAATCGCGCTCGCCGGCGTGATCGGATAGCCTGAATAAAAAAGCGGCAGACCCGATTTTTGAGAGGCGGCAAGCAGGCCGAAAACAAGCCCCGTGTTGCCGTTGATGTTGCGGTATTTGCCCGGCTGCAGTGTGGCGGGTTTCACCTCATAGGAGGTCGCAAACAGCTCGGTCGCTTCGGCATAGACATACCCCGCCTTGAGAGCGGCGATGTTCGGCTCAATGTACTGCCGGCGGTTCGGTCGGTCAAAGTAGGTCTGTATCCATTTGACGGTGTGTTCCAGCGGCCTGTTGAAGAGCCAAAAGACCATGCCGAGGGCGAACATATTTTTGGCGCGGTCCTTATCTTTTTTGGAAAGCTCGGTGAACTCTTCCAGCGCCCTGTTGGTGAGGTCGATCATATCGACCTTGACGACCTGGTATTTGTCCAGCTCGCTGGTTTGGAGCGGATTTTGATCGTAGCCGGCGAGTCGGAGATTTTTGGCGTTGTTGAAGGAAGGCTCGTTGGTGAGAATGATGCCGTTCGGCTTGACGAGCTTCAGATTATTTTTGAGCGCGGCGGGGTTCATGGCGATCAGCAGATCGACATGGTCGCCAGGCGTGTGGATGTCTGTGCTGCTGAATCGCACCTGGAAGCTGCTGACGCCGGCTAAAGTGCCGGCGGGGGCGCGTATTTCGGCGGGGAAGTCGGGCAGCGTGCTGAGGTCGTTGCCAAACAGGGCGGAGGTGTTGGCGAACTGGTCGCCGGACACCTGCATCCCGGTGCCGGAGTCGTCCGCAAATCGGATGACAGCTTCTTGAAGTTCTACAGTTGATTTCGCCATATCAAGGCTTTCCACTGTTTGAGTTAGGCGCCCTCCGGGGCGCGCATCGGCCTCCTATCGATCGGTTGAGGCGGCAAATTCAGCACTTCAACCGGAAAATGTTCCACCACAAACTCCATGATGTTTCGGACGGAAATGACCGCCAAAGCCCGCCGTTCGTCGTCCACAATCGGAAGGTGGCGGTAATGTCCGTCATGCATACGGCGGATGGCGGTACCTATTGTATCGTCTGAATGCGCCGTTGTAGGATTATTCACCATAATTTCGCTGGTCGGCTTTTGGGCAAATGCGTCAAAATCGGGCGCCGCTTTCAGCAAAATATCGCGTTCGGTGACGATGCCGATGAGCCGTCCCTCCTCGTCCACGACAGGGAGACAGCCGACGTTGTTCTCAACCATGGTGTCGACAACCTGTCCGATTGTCGTTTCCGGTCTGATCGTGAGACGGATATTGCGCATCTGAAGTTCGCTCACCGGCGTCTCCAAGGCGACATCGGGCAATTCAGGATATGTATGGTCAATTTCTTCTTCAAAACGATTCAGGTCTTCCTGTACGGAATCATACATCAGACATCTCCTATAACGTTCATTGGACGGTTTTGATTACTTTGATTCTCCCAGTTCATGCGCTTCAAGCCGTTGCGCCAGATAGTCGACCATAGATCGCACCGACACAACGAACGCCGGCTTGCGATCGTCGTCAATGAGCGGGATGTGCCGATACCCGCCGACATGCATATGGTGCAGCGCATAGACGATGCTGTCGTCCATATGCAGCGTTGTCGGCCGCGCCGTCATCACATTGGAAATGGGCTGGTCTAGGCTCTTGTTGCCTTGTTGAAACAGCTTGTTGAGAGCGTCCCGCTCGGTGAAGATGCCGAGAAGGGCGCCGTCTTCATCCACAATGAGGACGCTTCCCCCCCTCCCCTTTTTCATCTTTTCGATGGCGTCGCGCGCGGGGGAGTCCGACGCGACGACGATCGGTCGGTATATGTTCAGCTCTGTGATGGGCTGCTGCAACTGTTCAGCGTCCATGTTTTCCCTCTCCCGTTTATCCGCTCGACATCAGCTCGGCGATTTCCACCGCTCTGCCCTCTTGCGAACTTTTGATGCCCGCGAAAACCATCGCCATGGACTTGATGTTGTCTTGGCTGGAGCATTCAGGTTCCCGCCCTTCCGAGACCGCCGAGACGAATTCAGCCAGAAGGGCGTCCTGTCCCTGAAGCGGCGGCTTGTCTAAAGGTATGGCGCGCCTGCCCGGTTCCTTCGCTGGGCGTGAGGCGGTGCGGTAGATCGCGTCTTCTTCCCATGTGAGCGAGCCGTTCGGACCTTCGATGCGCCATTCGCCGTTCCACGGGGACGATTTGCCGACGCTGCTGCCGAGGGCGTGGTGCGTCGCCGTCAATCCGCCTTCAAACTGAAAGATGGCGGTATGCCCGGCGTCGCCGGCGTGCCATCCCCATTCAGGGTTCCACGTCTGGGCGTACACGGAGATTGGCTCTCGATTCAGCGCATACCGCATCATGTCGAAGTGATGGATGCCCATGTCGGTGATGAGCGGATAGGGCATTGTGGTGTAATGGGAGCCGGGGCGGGACGCCCATGCCTTGTAAAAACCGACGACAGCATGCTTCGGCGCGCCGATGACGCCTTCATCCAGAAGTCGGCGCGTTGTGCGGGGGACGGCGCCGAAGCGGTAGTTCTGGGCGATCATGTGGGTCAAACCGCTCTCTTTGGCGGCGGCGGTCATGCGCAGCGCCGCTTCAAACGTGTCGCTCATCGGTTTTTCGCCAATCACATGGAGTCCGTGTTGAAACGCTTCCATGGCGACCGGTTCATGCGCGGCGGGCGGCGTGACGTCGCAGACGAAGTCGGCGTCCGCGTTTTGGACAGCCGCGTCTATCGAGGGGAAGACTCGGCCGGGCGGCAGGTTCCAATCGCGCGTTACGGCTTCTCTCCTGTCGCGGCTCAGCTCGACATAGCCGACCAGTTCGACGTTCGGGTTGTTGTTGCAGACGTTGAGCCAGCTTCGGGCGCGTCCGCCGAGTCCGACCAGCAGTCCTTTCATACGCTTCTCATCCGCTTTCGTTCGGGTTGTTGGCGTTTGTTCGTTCCCATTCTAACAGCCACGCTTTGCGGTGGATTTGTCCGCCGTATCCTCCGAGCGTTCCGTCTTTGGCGATGACGCGGTGGCACGGGATGAAAAGAGCGATCGGGTTTCGGGCGTTCGCGCTGCCGACAAACCGCGCGCCGAGACGCCCGTAATTCAGCTGTCGGGCGATGTCGGAGTAGGCGCGCGTTTCTCCAGGAGGTATCTGTTGAACGGCGCGCAGAGCGTTCAGCGTCGGCTGCGGGAGTACGGGGTCGATGGGCAAGCCGCTTAGCGCGTTCACGTCTCCTTCAAAATAAGCTTCCAGCTTCTCGGCGGCATGGCGAGCGAATTTGGGGCATGCGGGGGGCGCGTCGGGGTTGGCGTCCCGCCAAGTTTGACAGCGTTCATCGAACCTGTCGCAGGTTTCGAACGCGGCGGCGGCGACAGCGTCCGCGGAGGTGGCGGCGCGAAAGGCTCCAAGCGGCGTTTCAATCTGCTGAACGATGAGCGGTTCCACGGGTCTGCCTCGCGCTAAAAATAGACGGTAAAACCGATGCCGGCGACGATGGACGCATTCGTTCTGGAGTCTTCGAACTCTTCGGTCGCGTCGGAGATGAGTCTTTGCTTCTCTTCGGTTTCGTATGTTATTTTGCGTTCAGTTCGGGTGGACCGTTCTCTTGATAGGCTTTGTCCGAATTCGATATTCAGCCCGAATCGTTCTTGCGGCTCAATCCCGAACCATTTGTCCACATAAAATTCTATGCCGAGGAGAAGATGCCCGATCGTTTCATATTCTTCGTATCTATCATCGTGGACGATGTGTTTTTCAATTTCAGGCGGCTTGTCGTCGACAGGTTTCGCATAATGTGAGTATTCGTATATGTTGTCGTATAGGTCGCCTCTCAACCCGATGCCTGGGTTCAGATAGATTTTGTATCCCTCGGCGCGTCCAACGACGATGGGCGTTTGCAGTCCGATCAGGTAGTCGCTTTCTTGCCCGTCTTGCCAATAAAATCCTACAAGCCGCAGATGGATCGGGTCAAATCCGCGGTAGGCCGCGCTGAGGCCCCCGATATAGGGTGCGGTACCTTGCAGTCCGGCTCCCCACTTAAACGCTTCGTCGGCGCTGGCTCCGCCTGCCGCCGCAGTGAGAATGGCCGCGCATAGAAACAACCGCTTGCTCATGACGCATCGCCCTTCGCTTCGTCTTCAGAATACGCTGCTTTCTATGGATTATAACGCATCAAGACGCGCGATGCAAACGGCTGGTCCGCTCTCAAGTTTCCACATCTATTTCGGGTCTGCGCCTTGCTTCAAACGCTTCGGCCGAGTATCTTATATCCAGACGCGGAGGAGAGGCGCATGAGAATTAAGACGCTGGCGGGTCTGTCTGTCGGTTTGCTGCTGTCGTTCGTCTGGGGATGTTCTGGGGCGAAGGGTCCGATCGTCTTGAACGAGATGTCGGACGGGGAAGGGGTGTCCAAGGAGGCTATGCTGACGTTGCCGGCGGAGCTGCGTTCATCGGCGGCATTGCTTGTTGCGCTGTATGTGGACGGCAACCGGGTCGATTACGAGGGTCTGGCAGCCTCGGAAGAGTTTGCCGAGTACCGCCAGCTCGCGCAGGCGCTGAACGATTTTGACCTCTCGATGCTGACGACGCGCGGAGAGAAATTGGCGTTCTGGATCAACCTATACAACGCGGTGATACTGCATGCGACGCTTGAATCGGGCGTTGAGGAAAGCGTGCGGGAGCAGGCAAGCTTTTTTGATCGGTATGCGTACCTCGTCGGCGGGTTGACCTTCACGCCGAATCAGATTGAGCATGGCATTCTGCGGGGAGATTTGGAGAAGTCGGACCCGCGGACGGCGTATGCGGTCTTGCCGATAGAGCCGCGCCTGCATTTTGCGTTAAACTGCGCCTCAAAGAGCTGCCCTCCGATCAATGTTTACCGCGCGGAGGAGATCGAGTCGCAACTAGATTTAGCGACTCGCTTTTTTTTAAATCAGGAGACGGAGGCGAGCGTAGACACAGCGAACCATGCAATTTATTTGACGCGGCTCTTCGACTGGTATGCGGCAGATTTTGAGGAAGGCGTCCTTCCGTTCGTGTTGAGACATCTGGATGACAGCCCCTCGCGCGACTATCTTGAGAAACACCGCCGCACGATCGACATACGGTATAACGATTACGATTGGAGCTTGAACCGTTAACCGCCCAAGCCTCTCAACTTTCTCCATGTTTCCACATTTTTAGCGAATCCTTGCGTCCAGGTCGTCACAAACAGCTCGCCGTCCCAAGTGAAATCTAGAATTGAGTCGATATCGACATGGTCGTTTTCAATGACGATCACCATTTCATCTACGCGAATATCGATGATCGTTCCTGTAATTTCGATCTCAATGTCGCCCAGTATAAATTCCTGTGAGATTCGTCCGTTCGCCTTGATGGTCATGCTTCCTTTAAGCGCCGGAGGTCTGACCGTCAGCTCGTCTCCGTCAGGAAAGGTCGCTTCCGCCTTGACGAACTCATATTCGCCGACCAATTCCGCCAACAGCTGCCCTGCGGGAGAATCAGGATCAATGTTGGTTCCGCCGACTGAGACACCTCCTCCGCCCCCTCCGCCTACATTTCCGTTCGGTCTAGTGAACAGTTGGTTTAATTCCGTCAAGGAAGCCGAGCTTTTTTCAAGGAGCGGGTCCGCTGTCGCCCGTATATTATGGTCAGCTTGCGCTAGCTGATCGCCGTCGTTCTCAACCCACGTCTCCGGGTACTGCTCCGCAATGTCGGTCAGCTTATCCCAGGCGGCATTGTAATCGATGTAAGCCCGTTTGAGATTGGAAACGGCTCTTTGAAGCCCTTGCGCCGCCCCTTTAACGTCCCCTCGTTCCCCCAAATTCAGCGCCAGCAGCGCCTTGTTATGCTCCGACTGAACGAGCTCAATCGCCTCTTCAAGCGCGGCGCGCAGATGGACCGCCTCATCCCGCGCGTTTTCAAAGGAGGACTGCGGATCTTCTTGATCGCCGCAGCCAACCATTCCCATCGACAGTAAAAGCGGCAGAATCCAGACAACAGCTTTCATACGATTCTTCATGCGATTCCTCTTCTCATTTTCTTTCGGCTTATGTCGTTCATTGTGTCAACCGCGCTTGGCGGCGGCTCCGTGCGCTATCGGGTTGTTGCCGACCCATCGGTGGTCGGCAGGCTCGGAGGCAAGCTGATAGCGCGTGTCGGACGAAAGCCGTATGCGGTTGACGGGCGAGCGGTTGTCCATGGAGCAGTGCATCGTCCACATGCTGAAGACAAGCATATCGCCTGTGCGAAAGCCGCCCCCGTCCGCCGTGAGCCACCTTCCGCCGACGCGCTCCTGAACTTGAAGCGGATTCGTGGTGAACCATCCGCCCCACGGGTTCGGCTTGCTGCGGTCGTCCACATCGCTGGCGCCGTAGGTGTTCACCAGCTCCTCGTCCTTGTGCGAGTTTTCAAGTATGCAGAGCGCCCCGTCGGAATACGGCACGTCGCCGATCGGTATCCAGCTCGTGTAAAGTTTTCGAGTGCCGCGGCCCATATAGACCCAGTCGTAATGGCAGCCTGTCGCCCCTCCGACGCGGACAGCGCGCAGCCAGATGAAGTCGAACGGGCGCACCTCGTCCCCAAAGAAGGTTTCGTAGAACTCAATCACCTTTCCGCTGTGGACGAGCGCGCGGATCTTTTCTCCGAGGCGCAGCTGCTGCGCGAAGTTTTGCGCAGAGGCGCTGGCGCGGTTGGAACGCCCTGAAAAGACGGCTTCCATCAGAGGGTGGTTGCGGTCGATCTCTTCGACCGAATCCAGCTTTTCAAGGATCTCTCGCCGGGCGTCCAGGACAACCTGCTTGTCGAGGATGTCGCGCATGAAGAGGTAGCCGTCCTCTTTCATGCGCTCTTGAAGGGCGTCTTTGTCATGGGCGATCTCCTGCGATTCGCGCAGCCAGCCGAATTTGCTGGGGCTTCGGTCGAAGGCGACGCCGTGGGAGGTGAAGGTCTGCTCTTGCTCAGCGCTCATTGCTTTCTCCGTTGCTTTTCGTTCGCGCCAGTTTTAAAAGGGCGATGGGCTTAGAGCCGCATCGCCCACATGTTTCGGAATTTCACAGGTCCATGGTCGCCCTGCAGAAAATGCGGTCCTGTCAGCCCGTTGTCGTTCCAGAGCCAGTTGGAGCCTGTCGGTCCGGTGAGCGGAACGCGGTCATGGATGAGAACGCCGTTGAGCCGAACGGTCAGCTCATGCTTAAACATGAGAATGTCGAGCGTCTGCCAGTTCCATGCAGGCCTTGTGACCTCCACATCGGGCGCCTTGACGCGGTAGAGCGCGCCGTTCATGGCGGGGTTGTTGTATGTTTTGCCGTAGCTGTCCAGCATCTGTATTTCATACCGCCCCCGCAGATAGACGCCGCTGTTGCTGTTGGCAGGCATCATATACTCGAGTTTCAGGGCGCAGTCGCCGAAGGTCTCTTCTGTGATGAGATCAACGCCGCTCCCTGTGTTTTCGAGCAGGCCGTTTTGCACAACCCATCGGCTGGGGCGGCTGTTCTTGCGCTGGCGCAGCCTCCATCCCGTTAGGTCCGTTCCGTTGAAGAGGGGCTTCCATGACATAAGCGTCGTCCTTTTCGCAGGTTGAGTCTGTCCTTTAAAATGTGCTGTGGCGGTTCGTGATGGGACACCAGCGCGACGCCATGAGAAAGTCGAGCGCGGCGGCGTTCGCTTTCGGCGTTCCGATCCGCGCGAGCGCCTGCATGCTGTTTGCCCGCACATATCGATTGCCGTCGTTGAGCGCATCCCGCAGGGCGTCTTCCGCCGGCCGCGCGTTCGGACCGAGGCGCATAAGCGCGTGGCTGGCGTTTCGGCGCGTCCACTCGTCCGAGTCGGCGAGAAGGCTCGCGATCGGTTTCGCGGCGTCCAGCGTCTTCTGCCCCGCGATGCCGAGCGCTTCCGCAGCGGCGCGCCGTATGCTTCCGTCCTCATCCGCTGTCAGCTCCGCCATCTCAGGGACCGCTTCCGCGGCAGGGAGGCCGATGTCGCCAAGCGTTTCAACGGCAAATCGGCGTGTCTGCGGGCGCGGGTCGGACAGCTCGCGGATGAGAGGCTGAACGGCCGGCTTGCCCATGGCTGCGAGACCGTACGTCGCGTTCCTCGCCTCATATTCCGAGTCGCTTTTCATGGCGTCAATGAGCGGTTGAATAGCCGGCTCTCCCGCTTCGCCGAGCGCGTAGGCGGCGTTGAAGGCGGCCGTCTCATCCTCGTCCGACAGCTGCCCAATCCAGTCGGCGATCTGTTCGTCCGAGGCGGGTTTCAGCGTCGGGCTGTTGCCGCAGTGCCAGTTCCATAGGCTTCTGTACATGCGGCTTCGTCCGTTTTCGTTTTCTTCGGGGAAGTCGCGCGAGCCGCAGTCCCAGTCGGGTCGGGTCGGCTCGTTCAGGCGCGTGAAGAGAAACTTTTGCATGTACCGCACCATCTCGCCTTTGTTCGGCATGCCGCGGTGCCACAGGTCGTAATGGACAATGACGACGGTTCCCGCCTCGCCTGTGAGCGCATGTTCGTCGCGCGGGGGGCGTTGATTGTCGACATGGGAGCCTGGGACGATGCCGGTCGGTCCGAGCTCAACGGGCGTGTCCTGCGGATAGTAGAACGCCATGCCCCATCGCGTCCGATGGCGGCGGCGGTTCCAGCTGTCCTTGTGAAGACCTTGTCCGGGGCTGCCCGGCGGGTTCACATGGCAGTGGCGGTGCGGGTGCATGTAGTACCCTTCGCCGAGGACGCTCTGCAGAGCGCCATGGATGGTTGGATGGTCGAATATCTGTTTCAGTTCGGGAACGCTGGGGAGGACATTGTTGCCGGGGTTGCCTCCGTTGTCAAAGACCTGCTTCGTTTTGTCGTAGATCGTCTGATGAAATTCTTTTGGAAAATCTGCCTTGAGAGAGATGAATCCGTTGGCGATGAACTCGCGCATCTGCGCGTCGTTGAGCAGTTTGGGCTTGGACATGCGATCGTCCTTTCCGTCTTCCGTGTGCTGTTCGGTTCATTATAAACGGTTTTGAACGCAAACGCATCTTTAATCGCTTCATCCGACCTTTTCATCCGCCGCTTGCAGACGCTGTCGGACGGAAGCGTCGGTTGACGAATGCGGCGCAATCGGCGACGATAAACTTTAACAAAACAAGGAGCGCGTCATGAACATCGTTGTCATCGTCTCGGACACCTACCGCTACGACTACATCGGAGCGAACGGAAACGACTGGATCAAAACGCCGGAACTGGACGCCTTCGCCGAAAAAGCGGTCTGTTTTGACAACTATTATGTCTCCTCCTTTCCGACGATTCCGACGCGCACCGACTGGTTCACCGGGACATACGGCTTTCCGTTTTACGGATGGAAGCCGCTTGATCCATCCGTTCCAGTGATGGCGGCGCTGCTGGCGCGGGAAGGGTATGTGAACCAGCTGATCGTCGACACGCCGCATATGATGAAGGCGACGGCGCATTTTGACCGCGGCTTTCATGGGGCGATGTGGATACGGGGGCAGGAAGGCGACACGCCTCTTACATGGATGAACGACCCGATTCAGCATCGAACGCCTGAAGAGAAGACGAGGACGCGCCCGAAGCCGTTCGGCAATGTGCTGGCGAATGTGCATGCGTGGCAGAATCACCGCGGCTGGGAGTCGGGGGAGGATCGGTTCGTCGCGAAGACATGCCGCGCCGCTTCCAAGTGGGTTGAGCATAACCACAAGGCGGAGAAATTTTTCCTGTGGGTCGACTGCTTCGATGTCCATGAGCCATGGGATCCGCCCGAGTATCTTGTGGAGATGTACGACGATTCAGGCTACGACGGCCCGCCGATGTTTCACCCGAACTACGGTCCCGCCTCCGACTACACGCCGGAGGAGCTGTCGAACCTGCGGGCGCATTACGCGGGCGAGGCGACGCTCGTAAGCCAGCATGTTGGACGGCTGCTGCGGACGCTGGAGGACACGGGCGCGATGGAGCGAACCGCCGTCTTTTTCATGGCAGACCACGGCATGTATCTCGGCGAACACAACCGGACGGGCAAGTCGAACATCTCTGAAAATGACGACCGAGGGAGTTGGCCTCTTTACCGCGAAGTGTCGCATATACCGCTCATAGCATATGTGCCGGGCGCGGAAGGCGGGCGGCGCGTCTCGCAGCTCGTTCAGCCGCCGGACATTCTGCCGACCGTCTGCGAGTTGACCGGCGCCGCGCCGCCTGAACGAGTGGACGGACGCTCGCTGCTGCCGCTCATACGGGGAGAGGAGACGGAGTGGCAACGCAAGCTCGCCGTCTCGTCCGCAGGGAAGCTGTCGATCACGGACGGCAGCTGGTCGCTCATCCTTGGGCGCAACGGAGAGATTTCGCCGGAGCTGTACGATCTCGCCGCGGATCCGGGCGAATCGAACAATGTCGCCGCCGATTATCCTGCCGTTGTCAAAAATATGCGGAACGGATGCGCGCAGTTTTTGCGCTCGCTCGGCGCCGACAAGGAACGGGTGAAGGCGCTGTACGCCCAATGACCGCCGAGGCGGCGCTACATTCTCTCCAAAAGATATTGGATGTTGACTGTCAGCAACGCATCGATCTCTGGCTCAACAAGTTTCCGCTTGACCAGACTCTGCGTTTCCGCCAGGACGCTCTGAAAGGCGCGTTTGGCGACAGCTGTTTTGCCGGCTTCAGCCGCTTCAATCGCCGAAAACAGCCGCTTGCGAAACCGATCGCGGACAGGGAAGGTTTTCTTGTCGCCGTCCACCCAGCCAAGCTTGACGCCCTGATCATACAAGCCGCCGATATACTGCGCAAAGAGAGCCGCGTCAAACACAGCAGGCTCCGGAACCGGACCGACAACGCTGCCTTTGACATAGTTTGCATGAAAACCCGGCGATTCAACCGCCTCGTTCAGGATATTCCTCTTGGCAGATCCACCTGAGTATGCCGCGAGGATTCCCGGCAGTCCCGGCGCGTCCAGCGTGAAGTTTTGCAGCTCTGCCCCGGGAGCGATGTAGGTTGATTTCTCATGCGGCGCGCGCGGCAAACCTGACCATCGAACCCAATTACGAACCTTTGAATTCAGAGTGCGCCGGAAGTACCATCCCTTTGGCGGTTTGATATTCATCGGCGCGGTTTTCGGCGTCGTCATCTCAAGGACCATCGTGCGCATGGATTGCTGACTCGTCTTGGCGCTCGCCACTTTATACCGGTATCGGTATCCCCGCTGTATCTTGGACTGAGAGCCGCTGCCGCTGTCAGAGCCGTCCAGCTTCTCAACGGTCGTTGAAACGACAACGTCCACCTTGTTGGAGGGGTGGTAGATCAGGAACTTCACCTGGTCGTTTTCATCGCGGTAGTAGATTTTCAGATCGCCTGTTTCTTTGATGAACTCCGCATCGAGATTGTATTTGCGCACCTTCTCAATGTCCAGCATGCGTTTAAACGGAACCCGCTTTGCAAACGCGCCCGACGCGAAGCAGAGACAGAAACAGATTGCTGCGATTCGTTTCCATTGCCGTTTCATGCGATTCTCCTCTGTTGGGAATGCGTCATTAGAAGTCAATGTGGATGTGGTTTTCGTTGTGGTACTCGGCTTTTCTGCCGTGATCTTTTACAACATCCCAAAATTCTTTGAGGTAATCTCTTCCAGAACCTATGCGGCCAGTGGTTTCGACCCCGCCCGTTGGTATTCCCGGGTGGCCGTATGTCCATATCCAAATGTCAACATCCTTGCCTTCTCTGTGAGAAGAATGCGATTTCTTCCAGTTGCCTCGGATGTCAAAAAGCCCGCCAGCGGGCAGGCTCATGTCGTTCACCCACAGCTGATCATTTCCTTTGAATTTGTCATCGGGATGCGCGTTGGGATTTCCATTCGCATCGTTTCCGTTAAACCATTCCTGCCAATCGTTTGCGATAGTCTGCAGCGCATCGTTGACATCCGGCGTTCCATAGTGTGAATATTTGTCAGGATGCTGATCTGTGCCGCCGACCCAGTGAACGTTTGACGAGGTTGATAGCGATTCCAGTCCTTCAACTTGGACGGAGATGTTTGCGGAACCGGTCATACCCTCCACAGTCGCTGTGACCGTATGCGTACCTGAAGGCTCCGGCGACGTGAATTTGAAGTCGAATTCCCATCTCACTGTCCACCCGGTGATCCATTCGCCCCGCATTTCCCCGCTTGACGGGTCCACTTCTCCGTCAAGATCAATGCTTGATCCTCCCGACCGTTCGCTGTGATAGGACTGCACATGCCCTCCCGAATCATCGTCCGCTTCAGAGGCGATAGAGACATAAACACTCTGACTTAGGGATAATCCGTTCGTTATCGCCAAAACAGTCAACGGCTTTTCTTCTCGCTGGCCTGTGCCGTTTGGAAGAAGGGAGGGACGCATTACGTAAGACCTACTCGTCGAAGAAGTTCCTGCGCTTTGGGCGCGCTGAAATTGAGAGCGCGGCACGATCGATACGCTTGGCGCAAGCTGAAATTGAGCGCGCGACCGCATCGGAAAAACTGCAGACAAGATCAAAGCCGCTGCCGCCAACAAACAAAACCGTTTCATTGGTCTATCCTCCGATTTAAATCCATGACCTCAGCAGTCTTTTTTCGGTCATGCGGTTGGGAAACCCTAGAATCCTCAGCCTCGGCGATCTTCTTTTCGGCGTACGATCGGATCGCTTTGGCGCTTTCAATCACCTGTGACTTCGGATAGCGTCGGACAATGATGTCTGCATGCCGGGCTGCATTTTCATAATCTTCTGCGCCGTTGTAGAGAATCGCCGCCATATCATGGACAATTGCTAGGCTGCGGCGCGACTTATACAACCCGCTCGCAAGCAGTTCCTCAATCTCTCTAATCGCCGCTTCATTCTTGCCCATCCAGAAATACGAACCGACGATGGCGTATTGAGCGTCTGCTTTAGCGCGTTCGGAAGACGATTGGCGGGCGACGACTCGATAATGTTCTATCGCTTCCTCGTAAGTATATTTTTCCTGCGCAACCTCCATGAACATTCGCCAAACCGATGCGCAGTCCGCTGCGTCTGAATCCGCATGATTCTCTGTCACATCCACCAGCGCCTCGTAAGCGTCTGGCATCAGAAGATCAATCAAGCAGCTTGCTTTTCCCAACTTCGCCGCGGCGACCTGCAGGCTATTCGGATGATCTGAGAGTGCTTTCTCGTAAGCCTTCAAAGCATGCGCTGCCGCGTCGTTGTGGTGAAACTCAATATCGCCAATCGCCAAAAGTGCTTCCGCAGCCCGGGAGCTTCCTGGGTACTCGCTCAATACTCGTTGGTACTTAATAAGAGCCGCCAACTGACGGCCTTCTGTTTCCAACTGATGAGCTTCGGAAAAAATCGCATCAACCTCCAATTCTGCGTTGACGCCGATCTCCGCTTTTATCACAACCGGCTGCTGCTGCGCTTCAATCTTGTGTGCAACCCAAAACATCAGAGCCGCGGTGCCAACCGCCGCAACAGATAACACAATCCCCGTTTTGACGTGTCCGATTTTCATAAGAAATCCCTTCTCATTTTATGATTGTCATGCGTCCCGTCGAAGAGAAACTTCCCGCCCTGAAGCGATAGAAATAGGTCCCGCTTGAAACAGGTTCGCCGAAACCATTTCGACCGTCCCAATATGCGGCTTCGCCGGTCGTGTGGTAATAACCCGCTTCTCGGTATCCCAAATCAAGACGTCGAATCAACCGGCCGCGCATGTCGTATATGTCAATAAGCGCATGGGTTCCCTCTGTTAACTGAAAAGGAATCCACGTCTCAGGGTTGAAAGGATTCGGAAAGTTCGGGCTTAGTCTGGGAACGTTCGGTGTCGCTCGCGGAACAATAACCGCTGGCGTGTTTACATACCATCGCGTGGTCCCGCTGCTGACGACAAAACGCAGAAGGAACGGATTATTCACTCGCGCGTATTGATCTGCTGTTAACGTGACGGGTATCTCAGCGAACGGGCAAGGGCGGTTGCCTGTCTTAGCCGCAATCTCAACGATGTCCGGTCTGGAAACCATCTTTACGCCGCGCGCAGTCGAAACCGGATCTAGATCGACTCTCACCCTCTCAAGGCGAGTGTCGCCGATGTTTACCAACTGCAATGTGATTTCCAGCGTCCTTCCTCGTTCAATGGACAATTCAGCGGCATTGGACTGAGTGACAAACAGCGTAACCGCAAACAGGACAGCGGCGGTTCTTGCTGTGAGCCAGAAAAAAGCGCGCCCAACTCTCCCAACATCATGATGTCTGAAAAATAAAAAACTGCGCATTTGCTACTCCCACATTTTTGTTGACGCCAGATAACTAACGAACATCTGGGCAGACGCCATTATAGCGGAGATTCGTTTTCGCGTCCACAACTTTTTGCGAAACATCAAACCACCTCTTCGTCCTTATTATAGCAGAAAATCATTAGCGCATCAACCGTTTTCTATCGATCACGTGCGAACATTGCCCATTTTCAGCGTAACATGGTTTCGTTTTACTGTCAACGGCTTTTTTCTGATCAGGTTCCTCATCGGGCATTTGACGGAACGAAGACTTGACCTCGCCGTCAAACGGCGGTATGTTATAGGGTAGTTCAGCGCATCCACGAAGGAGATAGATAGAGTGTCTGCAGAAGCCCCTGACATCGCTTTCTTTGCGGAGATACGCGAGCGGCTTATCAAGGAGCTGCGAAAAGTCATCGTCGGTCAGGAGGAGGTCATTGACAATCTGTTGATCGCGCTCGTCTCGCGGGGGCATTGCCTGCTGGTGGGCGTCCCGGGCCTCGCCAAGACGCTGCTGGTGAGCTCCATGGCGAAGGCGTTGGATCTCGATTACGATCGCATTCAGTTCACGCCCGACCTGATGCCGACCGATATCGTCGGCACCGACATTCTGCAGGACGACCCTGAGACGGGCTTGCGCGCGTTTCAGTTTCTCAAAGGTCCGATATTTACCAATGTGCTGCTCGCGGACGAGATCAACCGGACGCCGCCGAAAACGCAGGCGGCGCTGCTTCAGGCGATGCAGGAGATGCGGGCGACCGTCGGCGGAACCACATACGAGCTGCCGAAGCCGTTCTTCGTCTTGGCGACGCAGAATCCGATTGAGCAGGAAGGCACCTATCCGTTGCCGGAGGCGCAGCTGGACAGGTTCATGTTCAACCTGTACCTTGATTACCCGTCGCCAGAAGAAGAGATGGAGATTGTGGAGGCGACCACCTCGGCTCTAGACCCGGAGATTGAGCCTGCGCTGACGCTAGACGACATTGAGCGGGTTCAAGGCATTGTGCGGCAGGTTCCGGCGCCGGCGTATGTGGTGGAATATGCGGTGGAGCTGGTTGGGCGTACGCGTCCGTCTTCGCCGAGCGCGCCCGATTTTGTGAAAGACTGGGTCTCTTGGGGAGCCGGGCCGAGGGCGTCCCAGTATTTGACGCTCGGCGCGAAAGCGCGCGCTGTCCTGCGCGGGCGCAGCCATGCCACCGAAGAAGACATCCAGGCGGTCGCCGAGCCTGTCTTGCGCCATCGAACGCTCGTGAATTTCAACGCCGAAGCGGACGGCATCGACAGCCGGGAGATTGTCTCTCGGCTGGTGGAATCGACGCCGATACCGCACCGCCGGACATGAGACGATGCGCCAAACTGCTGCGCAAGGCTCCCTGAGAAACCTGCAAGACCTGTCTAAGGCGATCAAAAGCGGCGAGACCTCGCCCCTCTATACCATATACGGCTCCGACCAGTATCTGCTTGACAGGCTGCATGAAAGCCTAGTGAAGGCGCTGCAGGCGGACGCGGGCGCGTTGGCGAACTTCAATTTTGACGCGCTGGACGGATCGGTCGCGGCGTTTCAGGAGCTGGCGGCGATGGTCGACACCGCGCCGATGGGCGGCGGCAGGCGCATCGTGTCGGTGAAAAACCTCGGCTTCTTGACCGGCGGCGCGCAGCCGACGCGCATGCAGCGAGTCGACCAAGCGGAAAAAGCGCTTTCATTAGGGAACGAGACGCGCGCCCTCTCGCTGCTCTTCAAGGCGCTGGAGATGGATCCCGCGCCGCTCGATTCCTCTTCCGTTCAGTCGAAGCTAGAGGCGCTGCGCGTCGAGGCGGCGGAACGTCAGCCCGACCTGCTGCCGTTTTTGGACGCCGCGCCTGAAAGGTTTGAGGGCGCGCCGATTCCTGAAACGTCCGCCGACAACGACCAGGACCGCTTTTTTGCGTGGTTGGAGGGAGAGCGTTCCTCCGCGTCAACGCTCATCCTTCGCTTCGATTCGCCTCCCCCTAAAGGCGTCCTGACGCGCTTGGGAAAATGCGGGACGCTTGCGAATGTGGACACGCTCCTGTCGCAGAAGCGGTACGGGAAAGATTCTGTCGCCTTATTCATCGAATCGCAGCTCAAAAAGCGGAAGATTTCGATAGAGCCAAGTGCGGTCAAAATACTGCGCGAACGCGCCAACGACAACCTACAGCTGATTTCAGATGAGATCGAGAAGTTGATCGCCTATGTCGGACAAGGCGGCAAAATCTCCCCTGCGGAGGCGGAGGCGGTGGTGTCGGACAGCTCGACGCAAACGGTGTTCAACCTGATGGACGCGGTCGGCGAGCGGAAACTTGAGGCGGGCTTATCCGCGCTCCACAATCTGCTCATGAACGGCGAGCCGGCGCTGCGCATACTCGCCATGTTCATCCGCCAAACGCGGCTCATGAAGCAGGCGCATCTGTTGAAAGCCGCCGGCCAATTCTCCAACTTCAAACCGAACATGACCTACCGCGCCTTTAACGGCGTTGTGTACCGCAAATGGGACGACGCGCTGACGCAGCGGCTTCCGAGCAATGCGTCGCTCAACCTTTTGAAGCAGTCGCCGTATGCGATGTATAAGATCATGACGCAGGCGGCGCGTTTCACGCTGGCGGAGCTGGACGCGGCGTATGCGCATCTGCTGAACGCGGACGAGGCGCTCAAATCGACCGGCGCGTCCGAATTTTCCATTCTTCAGCATACGGTTCTTGAGCTGATGCGCGGAGAAAAAGCGTTGAAGGATCGACCATGAAAACAGGAACAAGGCAATGAACGCTGGGCTGATCCTTTTACTGTTGCTCGTTTTAGGATGCGGCTTTCTGCTGCTCGCCTTTTCGATCGTGATGCATTATGTGACGCGCTGGCGGGACGGCGGGGGCGGCTCTTCGCATAACGAGCTCGCCCAGATACAGAGCCAACTGGAGCAGATACGGATTGAGATGAATCAACTCAAAGAGCGGCAAGCTGAAATGACAATCTTGATGGACGATCTGAGCCGCAGCCGGTTGGAGCGTTGAGCGCGGGTTAGTCGGCTAAAGTCCGGCGTTGGAGCAATCGAAAGCGTTTTGAAGATGCCGGCAAAGAGCGCGGCCGCCTCTCGCTTCCACCGTCAGCACATCGAATCTGCACGGGGAGTCCATCATCCCTCTCTCTTGTAAAAACAGGGCGGCAGTGAGGCAGATGCGCGTCTGCTGCTTTGAGGTCACGGCTTCTAAAGCGGTTCCGTATTGACGGCTGCGGCGCGTTTTGACTTCAACAAAAATGACGGCTCCGTCTTTCTGCGCGACGCAATCGATCTCGCCGTGGACGGTTCTGTAGTTGCGCTTCAAGATCGCATAGCCGCGCGATTTGAGAAACCGGACAGCCGCCTCTTCGCCTCGATTGCCTGTCTGTTTATTCGTTAGAGTTTGCATTGGAAAGATGCTCCCGCACGCCTTTGAAGGCGCGCCGGTGTATCGGCGAAGCGCCATGCAGCGCGATCGCCTCCCGGTGCGCGCGGGTCGGATAGCCTTTGTGGCGCGCGAATCCGTACTGCGGATACTGGGCGTCGATCCGCTTCATGATTCGGTCTCGCTCCACCTTGGCGGCGACCGACGCCGCGGCAATCGACAGCGACAGCGCGTCCCCCTTCACAACGGTCTCGATATGAGGCGGGTTATGGGCGAATCGAGGCGCGGGGCTGCGGTTGCCGTCCACCAGAAGCGCATCCGGCGAAGCGGCAAGACGCATCGCAGCGCGCGCCATCGCTTCCAGAGCCGCCTGGAGTATGTTCATACGATCAATCTCCCGCGCCTCAACGCGCGCGACTGCAATGTCGGAGCCGCTTTTCGAGAGAGCCGCATAGATCCGCTCCCTCTCCTCGGCGTCCATCCGCTTCGAGTCGTTCAGCCCGTCAATAGAGACAGCTTCCGCCTTGCTTGAAAAGACGACGGCCGCGGCGACCACAGGACCTGCCAAGGCGCCGCGCCCCGCCTCGTCCACGCCGGCGACGCGCGCCCATCCGTTCCTGTAAAGGGCGTCCTCGCGCGAAAAATCGGGCGCGGATTCGATCAGCTTTTCGCTCTTTGGATCGTCTTCTCCTTGATGCGCGCCCGCTTCCCGCTGCGCTGACGCAGATAGTACAGCTTTGCCCTCCGCACAGCGCCTCGGCGAACCACCTCTACGCTTTCAACGCGCGGCGAATGAAGCGGAAAGGTGCGCTCAATCCCGACGCCGAACGACATGCGCCGAACGGTGAAGGTTGAGCCGGTGCCGTTGGAGCGCCGGCGCATGATCACCCCTTCAAAAGGCTGAATGCGCTCTTTGTCGCCTTCGACGACGCGGACGTTCACCTTCACCGTGTCGCCAGGGTAAAAGTTCAGGTCGTTGTCGCGCGATTTCACCATCTCTTCGAGCGATTTTAATTGCGGCTGCTCAACATGTTTGATGAGATTCATGGTCGTCTCCTTCTGATGTTTGAAGATGTTTCAAATGGGCTTCGTCTTGTTCGGTCAGTTCCGCCTGTTTGAGAAGGTCGGGGCGCCGTTTCATGGTGCGGCGAAGAGAATCTCGGCGGCGCCATTCGGCGATCTTGACGGGATCGCCGCTCAAGAGAATGTCAGGCACTCGAAGCCCGTTCCATTCGGCCGGCCGTGTATAACAGCGTCCCTCCAGCAGCCCGTTTGCGAAAGAATCCTCCATCGCCGACTGCGCGTCTCCGATTGCGCCGGGCAGCAGACGCGCTACGGCGTCCAGCAGCGTCAGCGCGGGCAGCTCGCCTCCGCTTAGCACATAATCGCCGACGGAGATTTCCTCGTCCACAACGCATGCGCGCGCCCGCTCGTCCACGCCCTTATACCGCCCGCACAGGATGATGAGATGCCGTCGCATCGACAGGCGTTCGCAGTCGTTCTGCGTCAGCGGCGCGCCCTGCGGCGTCATAAACAGTACGCGCGTTTCTCCGCCAGCGGCGCGCTTTGCATGCTCAACCGCTTTCATGACAGGCTCCGGTTTGAGCGCCATGCCGGGGCCGCCGCCGTATGGGTAGTCGTCCACCTGTCGATGTTTGCCTTGCGCAAAATCGCGCAGGTCAAGCGGTTCCGCGCGCAGCTTTCCGCGCTCCTGCGCTTGGCGCAGTATGCCGTGCCGCAGCCCAGCCTGAATGAGCTCTGGAAAGATCGTGATGATGCGGCATGTCAACAAAAGTTCCACAATGCGTCCGCCGTTCCTGTCGCGCCTGCGGCTTGCAGCCGCGTCCGCTACTCGATGATTTCGAGAGCGGCGCGTTTGTTCTGGCGAGCGGCGGCGGCTGTCAACACAGTGCGGATTGCATGGACGGTGCGCCCCTGCCTTCCGATCACCTTTCCGATATCCGCTTCGGCTACGCTCAATTCATACACGATGGTGCGCCCTTCGTACTCTGTAACCTGCACTTCGTCGGGGCTGTCCACCAACAATTTCACGATGTATTCGATCAGCTCTTTCATCGGCTCACTCTTCGCTTTGGTCGGCGCCGCCGCTTGCTTGCTCTAACCGCGTTTCTAACTGCCAAGGTTGTTTAAAGAGCTGCCATGCGCCTGTTTGTTTCAGCAGGCTCCGCGCGGTGTCGGTCGGCTGCGCGCCCTGTCGAAGCCAGTATAAAGCCCGCTCGTTGTTGACAACCACCTCGGCAGGATCAGGGATCGGGTCGTAATGTCCGAGCCGTTCGATGTAGCGTCCGTCTCTGTTTGCGCGGCTGTCCGCGACGACAATGCGAAAGAACGCTCTTTTTTTTCGTCCGGCTCGTTGAAGTCGAATACGCGCTGCCATTTGCGCCTCCAGTCTATCTGTTTTCGTTTTATTTGAATGGGAAATTGTGTCGAATAATTCGCTTCTTCGTTCGGCGCTTTCTGGGAGCGGCGCCGCCGGTCAGCTGCTTCATTGCCCGATTCATCTGACTCAGCTGCTGAACGAGTTGGTTGATCTGTTGAACGCTTGAGCCGCTGCCTTTGGCGATGCGCCGTTTTCGGCTGGCGTCAAGAAGCCGATGGTTGTTCCGCTCCTCCGGCGTCATGGACAGAACGATCGCTTCAACTCGTTTCAGTTGCCGCTCGTCCGGTTGAAAGCCTAAGCTTTTCATTTTGTCGAATCCCGGTATCATGCCGAGAACCTGCTCCAGGCTGCCCATTTTTTGAATATGAGAAAGTTGGTCTAAAAAGTCGTTGAAGGTGAGTCCCTGCTGAGCAAGAATGCGCGATTCCAGATCTTTCGCTTTTTCCTCGTCGATGACCGCCTCCGCCTTTTCCATGAGCGTCTGCATATCGCCCCGTCCGAGAATGCGCGAGGCGATCCGGTCAGGATGAAACTCCTCAAAGGCGTCCAGCCGCTCCCCCGAACTGAAAAACTTGATGGGGGTTCCTGTGACGGCGCGTATCGAGATCGCCGCTCCGCCGCGCGCGTCTCCATCGATCTTCGATAGAATCACGCCCGTTAAATCGAGCCGTTCATCGAACGCTTCAGCGACCGAAACCGCTTCTTGACCGACTGTCGCGTCCGCCACTAGGAACGTTTCGGTCGGCTGGGCGGCCTTCTTGACGGCGACCAGCTCGTCCATCAGCTCCTCGTTTGTCTGCATGCGCCCCGCCGTATCGATGATTGCGGCTGAATAGCTCTCTTTTTGGACGACGCGCATGCACTCTTGGGCGATCTTTTCAGGAGTTGCGCGTTCTAAAGTGAAGACGGGGACGTCGATCTGACTGCCCAGTTTCTGCAGCTGATCAATGGCGGCGGGGCGGTACACATCGCATGCCGCCATAATTGGGGTATGCCCCTCATTTTTGAGGCGCAGAGCCAGTTTGGCGCAGGCGGTTGTTTTCCCGGCTCCGTTCAACCCCGTCATGAGAACGGTGAGCTGACCTGTTTCAGGAACTTGAATCGGCTCAGCCGTCTCGCCCATGAGAGCTGTCAGTTCCTCTTTGACGATCGTCAATGTCTGCTGATCGGGCGTGAGGCTTTTGAGCGATTCAGACTCCAGGGCGCGCCGCTGCACTTTATCGATAAAATCGCGCGTGACTCTATAGTTCACATCCGCTTCCAGCATCGCCATACGCAGCTCCCGCAGCACATCTTTGATCTGCCGTTCGGTGAGGCGTCCGCGGCCTCTCAGCTGGTCAAATGCGGATTGCAGTTTTTCGGACAGGCTCTCAAACACGTATCGCCCTATCTTTCATCGTCTAAATTCGCAGCCAACATTAGATGATAACGCTATCGGCGCCCGATGTCAACGTTGGAGCGCGCGCTCTGCCGAGTCCAGTTGGCGAGCCAGAGAGATTGTCGTCGGGTCCTGTTGAAGAGCGGTCATAGCCTCCGCTTCCGCCTTCAGCATTCGGGACGCCTCCGCCTCGCCATGATGGTCATGCCCATTGAGATGCAGCGCCGCATGGACGGCAAGGCGCGCCGTTTCATCTGAAAGCGCGCAGCCCGCCTTTTTTGCCTGCCGCGCGGCTGTTTCAATAGAGATCGCAATGGATCCGTACTCCGCGTTTTCGTCGTCCGGGGGGAAGGCGAGCGCGTCGGTGGCGGCGTCCACGCCTCTGTAGTCGCGGTTCAGGGCGCGTATCTGTTCGTCCCCGGCGATCAAGATGTCGATGCGCGCGTTCGGCGCTCTCAAAGCGATCGCCGCGGCGCGCTCAACCAATCGATGCGCCGCTTCGTACAGATCGTCCATCTGATCAGTGGGTTGTGTTGTCAAGAGCGGTGGACGGTTCAACTTCGGAGCTAAGCTCGGTGGGGTCGGGACCTGTTTTGCTGTCTTCTGGATACTGAATTCTGGAGTGGTACATACCGAGGAGCGTCCGCTCAAACTGCTCTGACAGAAGTCTCAAGTCGTTTAATGTGAGTTCGCTTTCGTCCAGCTGGCCGTCCTGCGCATAGTAACTGACAATCTCTTGGACGACATTTTCGCAGTCTCTTCGGGTGAGCTCTCTTGTTGTTTGAAACTTCGCGTTCGCCGCCGCTTCGATGGAATCTGCCAGCATCATAATCGCTGCCAGCTTTGTTTGAGGTTTCGGCCCAGGGTATCGGAAGCTGGATTCGTCAACCGCTTCTCCCGCCTGCCGCGCCTTGTGGTAAAAGCTGCGAATGAGCGATGTCCCATGGTGCTGCATAATCAGATCCAGCGCAGCTTTCGGGAGTCGGTTGTCGCGTCCGAGCGCGACCCCGTCTTTAACATGGGCGATCAGAATGCGGGCGCTCATGGTCGGTTTGAGCTGGTCGTGTGGATTTGGTCCGCCCTTCTGGTTTTCGATGAAGTAGTTGGCGGTTGCGGGGGAGTTTATCTTTCCGATGTCATGAAAATAGGCTCCGACGCGCGCCAAGAGAACGTTTTCATCCAGCGTTATAGCGGCAGCCTCCGCTAGACGCGCCACGTTCAGGCTGTGGTTGAAGGTGCCAGAGGCGGTTTTTTGAACGCGCTCAAGCAGCGGATGGTCTAGATCCGACAGGTCCATCAGCTCCAGGTCGGTCGCGGAGCCGGCGATAAACTCCAAGCCAGGAAGGGCGAGCGGAATGAACGCGGCGCTGAGAAAGCCGGCGACCAACGCCGAACCGCCCACTCGAAGGGTCTCCAAACTGGCAATGTCGGAATGAAGCGCGGAAGCCGCCAGCGCTATTAAAACGGCGGCGCCCGTGGTGTAAACGCTCACCGTGACAAGATCCTTGCGCCTGCGGATATTTAACATGGCGAATGTGGACACAAAACCGCTTGCCAGAAGCGTCAACAGCTGCGGCAAGCTTGCATCGTGCGAGATGCTGCTCATGACGCCTGCCAAAATGGAGAGAGCGAGCGTCGTAAGTATCCCGTATGCAGGTCCGATCAGTATGGTGGAGAGGCCCGCCGCGGTACCCACCGGCAGCAACAGCGCGGGAAACGCTACCCATGTTCCAACGCCGAGCGTCGGCGATTCCAGAATCATGGAGCCGACCCGGAGCGCCCCAATTGCGACGAGAACGCATAGCCCGTACGCGGCCCATTCGCGCGCTGTCGGTCCCGATCCGACCTGTATCTCCAAGCAGTAGAAGACGGCGGAGCCTAAGATGGACGCGACCAGCAGGAAGGTTCCAAGGAAGACGGAGGACACCTTGACCGCGCTGGTTTTGTATATCGGCTTCACCTCTGCAGCATTTTTTTCCTGCTGAGCTGTTGTGGCGGCTTTGTCGAAAGATAGGTTGAAGCTGTTGGTAAACAGACCCCCCAAGATGTCCTTCATGAGCTGCTTCACTTCAGGATTCAAAGGCTCGTTGAGTTCATCGATTTGTTGATGGGCGGATTCAGTGGCTTCGTGAATATCTGGAATGTCTTCAACCTTGACAATTTCTCCTTTTTCGGTGTCTGACGGGACGATCTCAATCTCCATCTCAGCAACGCTGCTCCACCTTCTAGCGCGGTCAGGGTCATAGTATTCATGCAATATCCCTAGCAAGGTGCCCTCATAATCTCCCGCAATTCTCACTCCCCCCAGTAAAACGGATTCGAACACATCCAGCGTTTCGTCCTGTATGTAAGAGAAAGAGTCCTTATGCTGTATGAGGCGGTCCACGAGAGTGGGGTCGCGAAAATAGGAATTGATCGCAGTGTTGTCCAAAATCTCCGCTTTGCGCTGCGCTTCGTCGCCCGATCCAGAGTTTCTAATGGGATCTGAAATCTGCTCAAAGAGGTCCTTCGCCGCACTGTGCGGCTTTAACTCCAGATTGAAGATCGGAATGGTGTTTTTTCTCGCGATCTCGCGCTCTTCTTCGGTCGCCGCTACATCCTCTCCGCTTTCGTAGATCGGCATGCAGATCCATGTCAGCAGGAAGGACGCCCCCGCCACAATCAACGCCCATTTGCGTTTCTTGCCTACGGTCGGATTGTTTATCCGTATGAGCGAGGCGGCTTTTCCGTAGCGCCGCTCAACGCTTTTGCTTGCCGCGCGCTGCCGGCGGTTGCCGCGGCTAACGCTTGATTTGCGGAGACGTCTCATCTGTTCGTATCCTTCTCTTTGATGGCATGAACCCAAGCGACATGACAATAATACAACCGCGCCGATATGTCAACCATGAATGCAGCGGATTAAGGATTTTCGTTTGCGTAGGATCTGGAATTGGCGTCGTACGCTTCCACGATGCGCTGCACAAGCTCATGCCGCACCACATCCGCCGACGAGAACTCCACCACGCCGATGCCATCGATATGGCGCAGAACGCCGACAGCATGCATGAGGCCTGATGGGTTGCCGTCCGGCAGATCGCTCTGCGTCGCGTCCCCCGTGACGACCGCCTTTGAGTCGAACCCTAGCCGTGTGAGAAACATTTTCATCTGCGGTATCGTCGCGTTTTGCGCCTCGTCCAGCACCACAAAGGCGCGGTTCAGCGTCCTTCCGCGCATAAACGCCAGCGGCGCGATCTCAATGACTCCCCGCTCAATATACTGCGAGATGATGTTGATCGTGAACATATCGTAAAGGGCGTCGTAGAGCGGCCGCAGATACGGGTCGATCTTCGCCTGGATGTCGCCGGGAAGGAAACCCAGTTTTTCGCCCGCTTCAACTGCAGGGCGCGTCATCATGATGCGGTCAACCGTCCCAGATTTGAGCGCGGACGCCGCCATAGCCATGGCGAGATAGGTTTTGCCTGTCCCCGCCGGTCCGACGCCGAAGACAAGGTCTTGTCGGCGCATCGCCTCAATGTAGAGGCTTTGATTTTTGGAGCGGGGGCGGATCGGCCCCTGTTTCGCGTGAATAGCGAGCGAGGACAAGGCGCCGCCGCGTTCTTCTTCGGTTGAAGGGAGCTTTGTTTCAGCTGGCTCCGGACGGGCGTTTTTTCGGACAGCCTCCTGCACGTCGCGCAGCTGTAGGGAGGCTCCTGAACGCGTTATTCCGAGCAGCTTGTTCAAAATCTCGCCGACATGTTCGACATCCTGATCGTCGCCGACCACCTCAAGATAATCGCTCCGCAACAGAACATGGACGTTGCGGTCCGCCTCAATGATCTTGAGAAAGCTGTCCTGCTGACCAAACAATTGCTGCGCTTCGGCGATACTTTGCAGCCCGATTTTCAACGACCTTCGCTTCCGCAATACTCCGCCTTTCTAACGCCTACAGGTTGCGAGGCGAGCGCCGCGCCAGATTATGGTGCCTGCCGCCAGCGCAAATGTCAAGAATCGGTTTGCTGAGGATGCGACGCGCGGCAAACGGTATGAATGCCGCCGCGTATATTATAATCGGTCGTGACAGTCATCCGCTTCGGAGACAAGAGACGGACCAGATCGGTCAAGATCCGGTCCGTCGCATGCTCTTGGTAGATGCCGACATTCCGATAGGAGAGGAAGTAGTATTTGAGCGACTTGAGCTCAACGCACCGATCGCTTGGAACATACTGGATCGTGACGCGGGCGATGTCCGGCAAGCCCGAGAAGGGGCAAACTGCGCTGAACTCCGCCGTTTCGCAGGCGATCTCCTGCTCAACCCCGTCATACGGGAAGGTCTCCAGTACGCCCGCGTTGATGCTGTCGGGCGAGTCGAACTCTTTCATCGGCTTTTCAATTCGCCCCAGATCTGCGCGGACTTCTGCTTCGGATCAACCGACAGCGCGCCGCCGCCGTTGGGGGCGCCGTCGAAGGGTATGAAGGCGCCGTCCAGCTCAAAATCGTCGAACGAGACCGTTCCATAATAGACAACGAGACCGACGCCTCCTGACCCGATTGACGACGCCCATGTCACGACGAGCGGTTCGTTGTCGTCAATCTGGAAGGTGATTCTGTCCCTGTTCCTATCGATCGTTTCAACACTCGCCTTGATGTTGTACCAGACGCCTTGTTCAAAATTCTGGCCTCTCTGAAATGTGCCAAAGCTGTCGCCGATACGGCTCCAGATACCCGCAGTACCCGCGCGCGCTATCTGCGGATTGATGTAGCATTCGTGGTAGATTCCTCGATCAATGTTGGAGTAGAGCCAAAGTCCGAAGTAGGTGTTGAACTCGCCCACCAGTTCAGAGTCCAAGCGCGCCCGGACGCGCACCGTGTAGTTGTTCCATTGGGCTGGATCAGCGCCTTCGGGCTTCAGCTCCAAAATGCTGAAGCTATCTGCCTGTTCGATCCAGCCCGTGAGGACGCCGTTCCCGTCCTCGTCCGTCCGCTCTTCCCATGACTCAACGCCTGGAGCGAAGTTGAAGATTTCCCAGTCGTCCAGCCCCTCGTTTTCGAAGTTGTCTTGCCAGACGCCTGCAAAGGACGGCAGCGCCATCGCCGCCGCTATCGTCAATGCCGTTGTCCGAATCAGAACCTGCATTTCGCTTTCTCCTCTTTTTTGAGCTCTGCTCTCATCTTTTCAGGTTCGCCCACACTTGCGCCGTCTTGCCCGTCGACGAGACGGAAAGCGGACCTTTTCCGCCGGTGGGTATCGATTCGCCCTCGATGAGCACCTCGTCGAACGAAAAAACGCCGCGTCCAATCATCAACCCAACGCCGCCCGACCCGATGCTTGCGGGCCAATCCACAATGAGCGGATCGTCATCGTCGATCTGGAAAGTGATGCGGTCTTTGCCGGTCTCCGCGTCCGTTTCTACTGTCGCCGAGATGTCATACCAGACCCTGTCTTCAAACGCTCGAAGCCATCTATATACGCCGAAGTCGTTCGGGGTGTAGAAACGCACCTCGGACAATCCCTGTTGAACCCGCACGAGACAGCTCTGGTGCGTGACGGCGTCCCAATGGTCGTAGAGGCTGAACCCGAAGACAGCCAATTCGCCGTCCTGAATTCTGGAATCCATTCGGGCGCGCGCTTGAACCGTGTAGTTTGTCCACTGGTTTGTGTCCACATTGGGCGGTCTGAGCCGCAGAGTGCTGATCAGTGTGGGCCCATGTACTTCGCCTGTGACGATGCCGTTGCCCATCTCCCTTCGTTTCTCCCATACTGCTTGAGTCGGGTCGTCCGCTCCCTGCGGATCAGTGAACGCTTCCCAGTCGTCAAGGCCGCCTTCAAAATTTTCGTGCCATGTTCCCGCAGAGGCTTGTATGACGAGCATTGCCGCGGCCGCGAAGGCCGCCGTTTTTACCAATTTTCGCATAGACGCATTCTCCATTTTCTTTCATCAAAATATACACTACAGACGCCGACGCCTGCAACATAATTGCGCTTAACAAACCTTCGCCGTTCAAAGAATGTTCTGCGCGCCTGCGGCTCACCTGCGTTTGATCTCCGCCCATAGCTGCGTCGAAAGACCAGCCGGAGAGACCGACCTTGGCAGGCCGTTTCCGCCGTCTGGTATGGAGTCCCCCTCAACGACGAAATCGTCGAACGAGACGCGCCCATCGCTGACGACGAGGGCGACGCCGCCTGAATTCACTTGCCCGTTCCAGTGGGTCCCCATCAGCCGATGATCGTTCACCTGGAAAGTGACGCGTTCGGTATCTTCAAACGTCTCAATGCTCGCTGTCAGATCATACCATACTCCCTGCTCCACATTGAACGGGACGGTGTTGCGGCCGGCGCTATTCCCTATGCGGATATATGTTATAATTTCCGCTTGCTGGTATTCGAAAAGGATGTAATGGTACCTGTTTAGGTCATGACGATCGTAAAGCGCGAGTCCGAAGCTGGTGTTCTGATTGTTCCGCGGTTTCGATTCCAGACGCATTTTGACCTTGACCGTATAATTACTCCAGTCGTCGGTGTTGACGCCGGCAGGTCTGCGCGGCTTCAGCTGCAGGAGGCTGTTGGACCCCGCCCGATTGATTTCGCCGACAACGAACCCGCCCTTTTCATCCCAACTTCCAGCGCCACGGTTGAAGTCGTAAATGATCCAATCGGCTAATCCGCCTCTCTCAAAGTCGTCATACCATGCGCCTGCCGAGGCTGTTGAAACAACCAACGCCGAAGCCGCGGCGACGGCCGCCCAAATGAGCAATGCTGATCGGCGCGCGCTGTCCAGACTGTTTTTCGTATGTTGCATCAGCGTACTCCAAGTTTGCGCTTATGAACATAGAATACATTGCATGCTCCAAAGCGGCAAACAAAACTGACAACGGCACAGCGCCTATAGGCGGCGACATGCGTTTTGATGCGGCGGTTCGTCGACTCAGGCGTCAGTCCCGCGCAATCCCGCATCGCCTTCAGGTACCGCCCAGACAGCCGATTCTTGTCAATCCGACATTTGCGCTTCGGGGCGTTACTGCCGTTTGATTTCTCCCCAGACCTGCGCGGCGCGTCCAGCGGGCGACACAGATGTCTGCGCCATATGGCCGCCGTCCGGTATGTTGTCGCCTTCGATGGAGAAGTTGTCAAACGAGACTTGCCCGCCTTCTACGAGGAGGCCGACGCCGCCGGAACCGATGGAAGCCTGCCATGTCAATCCGATCGTATCGCCGTCGTCCACTCGGAAGATGATCGTTTCGGTGTCTCCGTCCGTTTCAATCCTCACCGCCAGGTCGTACCAGACATTGGGTTCGAAGGCCATCGGAAACGTTTCAAAGCCGATGCCGTTGCCGATGCGGATATACAACAGAACATTTTCATCTTGATATTGAAGCAAGCAGAGATGGTACATCGTTTCTTCGATTCGGTCGTAAACGGCGAAGCCGAAGCTGGTTGAGCCGCCAGGCTGCGGGTCGGAGTTCAAGCGCAACCGCGCGCGGACGGTGTAGTTTGACCAAACGCTTGTGTCTTCGCCTTCCGGCTTCAGATGCAGAGTGGTAAAGCCGTCGACATTGATCTGCCCAGTCATGACGCCGTCTTTTTCTTCCCAGGATTTGACGGTCGGGTCGGGGTTGTAAATTTGCCAGTCCTCCATGACGCTGTCTTCAAAATCGTCCACCCACATTCCCGCATGAACGGAGGACGCCGCAAAGAACGCCGTTGCCGCAATTGCGGCCGTCGTCAAGAGACCGATTCGGTTCGAAGCGCGGAACATTGTTGTCGCTCTGTGTCGCATGCTGATCCTCCATGGTATGGTTGTGCGCATTATACTCGTCTTTCGATGCCGTTGCAACCTTATCCGCCGGAGGTTTCCATGCCAGGACCGTTTGCGCTCGCCGCGCGCTAGCAATTAACTCAGGCGGATCTCCTGTCCTGCGTTCCGCGCGAAAGAAAACGAAGCGTTGGCGATCTATCCCGCCCGAAATTTCCAGTTAAATGTATGGGGTCATATCCCAAAGCCGTATTGTTCCGCCAAAGTCGGCAACCGCCAATATAGATCCGTCCGGCGAAAAGGCGAGGCAGTATGCGCCGGGACACTCGAAAACGGCAACCTGTTCCCCAGTGTCAACCGACCATACATGCCCGGTTCCTTCTTTGTAGCAGCCTGCCAGATAACGCCCGTCCGACGAAAAGGCGTAGGATTCGCAGCTTGTTTGGGATATATCCCAAGCGTCAGGCCATGGGATGGTCAAGCGGGCTTCGCGCCGCTCAATGCCCCACAACACAATCATCTCTTCGTCATGTCCATAGCCGACAATGGTACGCCCATCCGGCGAAAAGGCGCTGTTGTGATCTTCACTGGTATCGATCCGCTTTTCTTCGGCGTTCAACACATATTCTCTGCTTTGGATGTCCCGTAGATTCCATCCTTCCCACTCCCCCCCACCAATCAAGTATTTTCCGTCGGGGCTGATTTGGAAGCCTGAATAACGAGAATCCTCAATGCGAATCAGTCTTCCGTCGCCGGCGTCCCAGAGATAGGTGTTCCCGCCCTCGTCGCTGTGGGAGGCAAGCCCCGCAGCTATTGAAAGCGACGTATGACTAATCTCCGCGAAAATAGGACCCTTGTACTCAATCGGAGGCGCGGCGCTGTCGATCTCCCGCAGCCGAACGGCGTTTTCGTTCTCGTTGACGCTTACGATGAACAACTTTCCCTCCGGCGATACATCTATCGAAAACTTTCCTTCGCCTGCCGGACGGAAGACGCGAGGCGGACGCTGAGGGGTTTGGACGTCCCACAAATCGACGCCGTTTTGAATGGAAACAGCCGCTAAGGTTTTGCCGTCCGGCAAAAAACGAAGCGAATGGGGACAGTCAATATGGGTGTGTTTTCCGACGCGCGGTTCCTCTTCGCCGTATTCCCAGACGCGCCATTCACGATCCGTGAAATACGCCAACGTCGTTCCATCCAGAAAGGCGGCGTGAATATAATTTTCTCGCGGCTCATCTATGTAGATCGTCCGCTTTTGCTCCACATCCCACACGGATAGGGATCCGTCGCTCCTTGGTAAAGTCCCTGGTACCGCCGCGGCGCGCAGGACGCCCTCCGGCGTATAGGAGACATGTATATACCGCTCTCCGTAGTCAGAATAGGATTGAACCATTTGACCGGCGGCGATGTCCCAAACCTCAATGGACGCCCACAACCCCGCCGCAAGATACCGTCCGCAGGGAGAAATACAGAGGTTGCGCGCTCTAGCGTCTGTGAGATGCGCGGCGATTTTTCCCGTTTCCATATCCCAAACGGTGACGGCATGGATTTCGGGCGTTTCGCCGTCAACTTTGTTTTCATAATCGCGATAACCCGTATAGCATGCCAAGAGGCGTCCGTCAGGAGAAAACGCAAGCGGGCCGTTCCAATGATCGGTGATATTTTCTTTTAGCAAGGAAATCTTTTCTCCCGCGTCCGCCCGCCATAGCGCGAGGCTGCCGGGGTCGCCGCCTCGGTCGGTCGCAATGGCGGCAAACCAGCGTCCGTCCTGCGAAAATGCGGTCTCTTCTATCCAACTTTTGGATGTATGCTTCAGAACGAGATCCAGGTTTCCGCTTTCAACATCCCATATATGCACAACGCCCCGATCGTCTGTAGCCATCTGCCGCCCCGACGGCGAGAAGGAGACGCTGTACGAACGGGCAGCCTTCCCGGTCCAGAGGGATACGGGGGACATGGAGGCGGTGTCATACCGCCAAATGCCTACGTCGCATGCAACAGCAAGCCATGCCGCATCTGGAGAAAGCGCGAGAGCGTTTAAACGACCTTGCCCCAAACGAGCGATCAGATCCGTCGAATCTGGCAGGCCCCATTGCGAAGTGTCGGCTACACCTGCTGAAATGGAGTCATCTTTTTGCACCGCTCCCCATCTATTTGGAATTGCAGTCATATCTGCAATTTTCGTATCCTCCTCTTTTGTTCTTTGTTGCGCAGCCCGATTTATTATTGTTTTCGCACATCTTAGTCGATCTCTTTGGGTAACATTTGCAACATTCGTCAAAGGCATGAGAATTTTGATGGCGACACGCCCCCTTGCCCTTTTCCGCCTTTGGCCCGCAGGGCATGCGTATGTTTCTGTCTCCACATGGGTTATTCCCGTTTTCTTTATCTCCACAGGTGCAACTATTTAGGTCGCAACTGCATGCATTGCTGCTGCTATCGCTGGATTCGCTGACGCCGGCGATGTCGTTGCTGCCGTCGCTGTCAACGCTATTCCAACTGAAGAATCCTGATTCGAGCGCACTCATGGGCCATTGTCAGTTTTAAAATCTTGAAGTCTCTTCCATTTTTTAAACACTTTCCTGACGACATCTCTATCCACATGAAACCATGCTTCCCAATCGGCGTGGGAAAAGCGAATCCCGTTGCAAACTTCGTTCATTGAGTTGTTGATCGCCAGATACATGTCCAAATCTAAAATTGAATCGTCAATTTCCGGCCATTGCTCAACGATGTTATATAGCGTCTCTCGATAAACGCCAAGTCGACTATGAATCGATCTGTCATGAATAAAAGGTCCTTCAGCGACAGCGCGCAAACAAGAGAAAATTATCGTCATTTCTTCGGAAATTAGTTTTTCCATGTATATCATTGTCCTTTCTTATCAAACTGATCTGATTATTACTAAATACCGTCTTATTTGGTCGAAATCGTTGCGACACAGATTGCGATGATCACGTCTCGGTCTAAGAACGGCTTGATCTGTCCGGACAGACCAGAGAAGAACGAAGCGAGAGTTTTGCGAATGCGCGTCATGTTCATGCTCCTTCTTTCGGTGGTGTCGCAAGTCAAACATCGGCTGCTCCACGAATTGTAAACCGACTTCCTGCGCCTTGCAAACCTACGGCTTTCAATTCAATTCGTCCTCGGTCCATCAGGTCTAACGGCGTTTGCGTTCTTTCTCATTTTGCGCTTGTTCGATCAATCGCAGCGCCTCCGCAGGATCGGACAGGAGCCGTTCCCGCCACACGGCGCTTGACCGCACCAATTCAACCAATCCTTTCTCGGGGCCGAAACGTCGAATCGACTCAAGCGCGGCCGCCTCAAAAGCAAGATCGCTCGGCGCAGGCGGCAGTGAACCCTGATCTGACGCCGGCATTTCTTTTTTTGACGTTGCGGGCGCTCGAAGCGGTCTGGAGTAAGATTTTTCTTCGATGGCGGCACGGTCGGAGTCGATCGACTTCTGGGCGTCGGCGCGAGCTCTGCCAAAATACTCTGTAAAGACCTTTGAATCGTCTGGAAGCTGTGAAAGCGCCTCAAAAAAGGCAGTATAAACCTCGTTTGTCCGCTTTTCGATCGTTGGATAATTTTCAAAAGTAAGCGGGTACTGCATACCTTTCCAAATCATACCGTCAAGGACATCCATGTAGCGTTCTATGTAAACCTCGTATTCGGACGGGGCATTTTTTTCCATCCAAGCGACAACCTCACTGACTGGACTAGATCGGCGGTTCACTTCAGCCCTATCGTCGTCGTTATATTTCAACGCAAGACGGTGGTGCACTAAATCGGCAGCGTCGTACTCGGAGAGGCCCAGGGTCTTAGCCTTCAATTCAAAGACGTCAATCATCTCCTTGCTTGTCCGGCCGGGACCCCCATGAGACATCCTCACGTCCCATTCCGCCTCAAGAAAAAGAAGCTTGGTCAAATCTGGATCGCCGTTTCCATACTTTTCTGCAAGAGCCTGCGCCATAGCCATGGAAACTTCGCGACTGTCGTTTTCATTCAATCGATCTCGAAATTCCTTCCGGAAAGCGTCGTATAAAGCCGATTTGCTGTCAGGAAGTATGTCCATCGCCGCGCTTTCGCCTGTGGAGGCGACTCCGCCTCCATTGACCATCTCCGCGCTTTCTCCAGTGGGGGCGACTCTGTCTCCATTGTCGATCGCCGCAGCATCGTCAGAATGGCTGTCATGCCGCTCCATTAAAGAGGACTCCGACTGCGAGTCATCAACCAAATCGATGGCTGGTTTCGTCGAAAATTTCTTCAGAACATAAACGCTAACCATAGCCCCGACAACCAATACGGCTAGGATTCCTGCCGCAACCTTTTTTGATTTTTTCATGTACCTAACCTTATGACGTCTCGACTTCAGGCATGATCACAGGGTAAATCTGTTTGGCCGCGTTGTCAAGAAGCTTGCGCGGCAGGCTTCAATTCCCATGACCAGACTCCTCGAAGCGTCAAGCTTGGAAAGACAAGGCAGCTGCGCGATGAGGAGGATAACGCGCGCCAATCTCAATTTCCGATAATAATTCTATTGTATATTAGAGGGCGGAGCACTCGACAAAACGGGTGAAGCGCGCTATGATGTTCATGGAATCATGGCGAAGCGGAACGCATGAACATAAGCCCCAATCACCTCGTTCTGGAAATCGGCAGCGGACACAACCCGCATCCGCGCTCCGACGTTTTGTGCGACAAGGAGCTCATCAACGACAGAGAGCGCGGCGGCCCGCTTGTCGCCGACCGCCCCCTTGTCATCGCCGACGCCGAAGCGCTCCCTTTCAGAGAGAACGCCTTCGACTACGTCATCTGCTCGCATGTGGTGGAACATGCGCGCGACATCGAACGTTTCCTAAAGGAAGTTCAGCGCGTCGGAAGAGCGGGGTATATCGAAACGCCCTCCTCCATCGCCGAACGCTTATACGGATGGGATTACCACCGATGGCTCATCGACCGCATCGACAATCGGCTCATCATACGCCCCAAGACCTTTTCGAACGCTTTCGGGCTGCTGTTTCACGAGCTGGTCAAGCGGAGCCGCAGCTTCGCCGCTTTTCACCGCAACTCCAGCCGTCTGCTGCTCACGCAGTACGAATGGAGCGGGCGCATCGATTACCGCATGGAGCCGGCGGACTTCGAGCCGTACGACCTGCGCGAAGCCGAATCGGCGCGCTCCATGCTGGACATGCCGAAGCCAAGTTGGCAGCGCCGCTTCGGGTCGGTTGTTCCGACAGCAGCGCGCCGTTTTGCCAAGCGGACGATTTCCAGATGGAGCCGTTCCGCGCGGCCGAATGTTTCTCTCCAAGAGCTCGCGGTATGCCCTTCATGCAAGGGCGAGCTGATCTGGTCGAACGGCGCGGCGGAATGCGCGTCGGAGGGAATTACGTTTAAAACGGTTGACGGAACGCCTATTTTTCTATTGGACGAAACGCAAATGAGCGAGAATGAACATGAACATTGAATCGAAACGGCTGCTCCGACTCCCGCCCTACATGCTTGGGACGCTTCGACAGAAAACGCATCAGATGCGCCGATCCGGCATTGATGTGATCGATCTTGGCATGGGAAATCCCGATCAGCGGACGCCGCAGCATGTGATTGACAAGCTGTGCGAGACGGCGCAGGAAGCGCGCAACCACCGATACGCGCCGTCTAAGGGCATCTTCAATCTTCGGCGCGAGATCTGCCGGCTATACGCCTCCCGCTATAACGTCATGCTGGACCCTGAAACGGAAGCGGTCTCGGTCATCGGCACCAAGGAGGGTATCGCCAACCTTGCGCTTGCCATCGTGGACGAGGGCGACATTGCTCTGATTCCCGATCCGACCTACCCGATACATATGTACAGCGTCGTGATTGCCGGCGGAAGCGTCATCAGCGTTCCCCTGAACGACGTCGAAACCTTCATTCCAAGCGTCGCGCAAATTGTGGAATCGATTCGCCCCAAGCCGAAGATGATGATTCTCAGCTTTCCGCACAACCCGACCGGCGCGGTGGTCGACCTTGCCTTTTTTGAAGAGGCGGTTCAGTTTGCGCTGCGGCATGAAATTCTGCTGGTTCATGATATGGCGTACGCCGATCTCACCTTTGACGGCGTTGAGGCGCCGAGCGTTCTGCAGGTTCCGAAGGCTAAAGAGATCGCCGTCGAGTTCTATTCGCTCTCCAAGTCCCACAGCATGGCGGGCTGGCGAACCGGTTTCTGCGTCGGCAACCGCGACATCATTGCCGCGCTGGCGAAGATCAAAAGCTACAGCGACTACGGCATCTTCCTGCCGATACAGGTCGCCGCAATCATGGCGCTCCGCACCGAGGAGCATATTCTCAAAGAGACGGCGGCGACCTACCGAAAACGCCGCGACGTTCTGATCGACTCGTTTGCGCGCAGCGGCTGGGAAATCCCGACCCCGCCCGCGACCATCTTTGCCTGGGCGCCGATACCGGAGCCTTACAGGGCGGAAGGCTCGCTCAAATTTGCGACGCGCCTGCTGAACGAGGCGGAGGTGTGCGTCTCTCCCGGCGTCGGCTTTGGAACGCAGGGGGACGGGCATGTGCGCATCGCGCTTGTCGAGAACGAAAACCGAATACGGCAGGCGGCGCGTCAAATACGCCGCGCCCTCCAACTGCCGAACAAACAGAACGGAAACGGAAAGGCGCAGCAATGAACAAGCGATCCTGCTCCGCTCTACTTGCCGCAATATGCGCCGCCGCAGCGTTTGCCGCCTCCAACCCGTCGACGGCGTTGGATCTGATTGTGATCGACGCCGGGCATGGCGGAATCGATCCAGGGGCGGTGAAAGGAAATGTGCTCGAAAAAGATGTGAACCTTGATGTCGCAAAGCGGCTGAACGATTATCTGCAAAAACACACGACAGCGCACATCGTCATGACTCGAACGGGCGACCAGACGCTTTCGCTGGCGCAGCGGGCGAATATCGCCAATAACGCGCAAAAACCCGGCATGAACGGACTCTTCATCAGTCTGCACTGCAACTCCGCATACAACAGGTCGGCGCGCGGCATTGAGACATATGTCCATAACAACAAGGCGAGCGACGCGCGGGCAGCCCGTCTGGCGAGACGCGAAAATGTCGGGGCGCAGGGCAACTACAGCATGATCCTGCTGGACATGAACAACAAGCTGCATAGCGCCCGTTCGAACGATCTCGCGAAGTCGGTCCATACGGAGATCATCAAACGGGCGCATGCGCATGACCGGCGCGTCCGCCAGGCTCCCTTTTATGTTCTGTTTTATTCGCAGATGCCGTCTATTTTGGTGGAGCTTGGTTTTTTGAGCAACACAACGGAGAGGAACGCCCTACAGACCGCCGCGTATCAGCAGAAGCTGGCGGAGGCTCTCGGCGGGGGCGTGATTCAGTTTCTGTCGCTTACCGCTCGCTAACCGTCTTTCGGATGGACGCTTCCGCAGCGGCTGTCCGGATCCGTCCTTGCCATACCCCCTTCGGATGGGCAGGGCGCTCCGGGCAGCCGTTCGTATGTACGGGTTGAACGTACGGTTCGGTTGTCGGTGAACGTCAAGTGAACATGCGCTGGAAGACGTGAGGTTAACGCGTTCGCCCGCATAGGAGCCGAAGCTCTGCTTCCGCCTCGAATCTAGCGCTGGCGCAGGTTTGGGCGATTCGCCGCTTTGGAAATACACATAATAATCATTATCGGAAATTCGTTTGACGACCTTATACCCGCTCAATTATACCGCAACCGCCCCTCGCAATTGGAAAATTGACATCGCGGGCAATTGGCGCTATATCTACAGCCGCCGGCAAAATCAAAACAAGTGGACGGAGGCGGTAGATGAGCAAAGAGCGGTTGATAAAGGCAGAGACTGCGGAAGAGGCGTTTGGGGCGGCGGCGAGTGAACTGGCGGCGGCGATGCAGGCGGCGGGTGAAGAACTCGCGGCGGCGATGCAGGCGGCGGGATTTGAATTTGCAGCAGCGCGGTTGAAAGCGACGGAGCGCCGGTTGAAAGCGGAAGCGGCGGCATGGGAGGAGGATGAAACGGTGTGGGAGGCGGCGGGGGCTGAACATGACGCGGCGATAGAGACAGCGGAGGCAGAGGTCAAAGCCCAGCTGGCTCAAATGGAGGATGGCGAAGCATGACCGCGATGAGTAAAGAGCAGTTGGTCAAGGCGGCTGCGGAGCTCAAAGCGGCGGCGCCTGAAAAGGCATATGCAGCGTTGGAGGAAGTTGGAAAAGCGGAGGCAGGCGGTAAATAGAGGGGCATGGGCGTGCGCGGCGTTGGCATGAGAGGACCGCCGCGCTCCCTGTCGTTTCGGAAATTCGTTGACGACCTTATACCCGCTCAATTATACCGCAACCGCCCCTCGCAATTGGAAAATTGACATCGCGGGCAATTGGCGCTATATCTACTGCTGGCAAGGCAATACAAATGGACGGAGGCGACGGATGAGTAAAGAGCGGTTGATGCAGGCGGGCTGTGAGGACAAGCCAACGTTGGAGGAGATGGGGGAGGCGTTTGGGTTGAGGTCAGTGCTGCCGGCGGATGAGGCAGCTGCGGCGGCTGAATATAAGGTAGCGTATGAGGCACTAGAAGCGTTGAAACGAGAGGCGCCTGATAAATGGGCTGCAGTGGGGGCGGCGCGAACGGCGGTTAAGGAGGCGCAACGAAGGTTAAAAGCGGCAGCGCCTGATAAATGGGCGGAGCGTGAGGCGGCGCAGACAGCTGTTGAGGTTAGGGAAGCGGCGGAAGCGAAGGCTTTAGCGGCACTGAATGCGTGTGAGGCGGAGCGTGAAGCGGCGCGGACGGCTGCGTCTGCGGCGGGAGCAAGAGCATCAGCGGATGGGGCGTCGGATGAGCAGGTTGAAGCAGCGGCAAAGGCGGCTGCGGCAGAGGTGTTGATGGCGTCGGTGCCAGGTGAGTGGACGGTATTTACGGAGGCGGGGATTGCGCTGGACGCGGCGTATGAGGAGCGGACAGCAGCGCAGTTGGCACTGGAGGCGGAGGCGCCGGGTGAGTGGGCGGCGGTTGAGGAGGCGCGGACAGCGGTTGAGGAAACACTGGAAGCGTTGAAACGGGCGGTGCCGGATGAGTGGGCAGAGTTTAAGGAGGCGCGGACAGCGGTGCGTTGGCGGCTGCTGCAGTGCTGATACGAATAACGGGCGGATGGAGGAATCGGATGAGTAAAGAGCGTTTGATAAAGACGACAGCATGGGTGTGCGTGGCGTTGGCGTTGACCTGGGCGGGCTGTGGCGGTCAGCCGGCGGACGCGGAGCCGGAGGCTGCGGTGCCTGATAAGTATGCGGCGTTGCAGGCGGCGCGGGCTGAATATGCAGCGCTTGATGGGTGGATGGAGCATGAAAAGGAACTGGAGGGGAAGGCGGAGACGCCTTTTCAGGTGCTGTTGGCGTCGGCGGCACCGGAGGAATGGGCGGCGTATGAGAAAGCGTTTGCGGCGGTTGTAAAGGCGCGGCTTGCGGCGGCACCGGAGGAATATAAGGCGTATTTGGAGGCGAAGCTTGGGCTGCAGATGCTGGCGCGGTTAACGCCGGAGGAGTATGCGACATATGAAAAGGTGTTGGATGAAGCGGTGGAGGCGGCGGAGGCAGCTGTTGAAAAGGCGCTGCTTGCGCTGGAGGAGAAGGCTCCGGTTGAGTGGGCGACAGCGCAGAATGCGAAGACGCAGGAGGCGGTTAAAAAAGCGATGGCGACGTTAAAAGCGTCGGCGGCTGATGAATGGGTGGCTTTTGAACAGGCGGAGACGAAGGCGTCGGCAGCAAGGGTGGAGCGTTATCGGGTGTTGTTTAAGAAGAAAGCGATAGCAGCGATTCAGGCGGATATACTGGCGGCGTATGAAACGGCGCGGCTTCCGCTAAAGGAGAAAGCGCAGGAGGAGTATGAGTTGTATGAAACGGCGGTGGAGGCGTTAAAAGCGTCGGCGGCTGATGAATGGGAGGTCTATGAAAAGGCACGGGCAGGGAAGGTGCAGTGGGCGCAGGATGAGTATGCGGCGCAGGCAGAGGCGCGCATGATAGACGCAGGGATGGAGCAGGAGTCGGTGTTAGCGTTGATGGCAGAGTTGCGGGCGCATGCGGAGAGAGAGGTTAAAAAGGCGCGGGCAGAGCTGCTTGCGACGGCGGTGGATGGGTATGCGGCGTATTTGACAGCGCGGCTTGCGCTGGAGGAGAAGGCGCCAGCGGAGTATGCAGCGTATGAAAGGGCGCGGGCAGAGATGGTGAGTAGAAAGGCGGGAGCCTGGGCGGCGTTTGAAGAGGCGAAAGCGGCACTTGGAACGGTGCTGAATGAAGCGTTGGTACAGGACGCGCTGCCGGCGCGAGCGGCGGCAGCGAAGGCGCAGGTGGCGGCAAAAACACTGGCGTCGGCGGCAAAGGCACTAGCGTTGGCACCTGGTGTTGGAGGGGCTCTAGAGACGTATGAAAAGGCTCTGGCGTCGGAGGCGTATTTTACAGCACTGAAGAAGTATAAAGCGTCGGCACCGGATGAATGGGCGGCTGTTGAAAAGGCGCGGGCGGCGGTGGCGAAGGCACTGGAGGCGTATAAGAAGGCACGGGCGATACTGGCGGTATCGGAAGCCTCGGAGACACAGTGGGCATTGACGTTAGTTGAAACGGCACTGGTGCGAGCGACGAAGGCGCTAGCGGCATGGCATGCGGCGACGGAGGCGTATTTGGCCGCGCTGAAGGAGGGCGTTGATGAGTAAAGAACGAGCGACAAACGAGGCAGCTTAGCTAAACGCAAGGCGGAGGCACTTCGATTGATATACCGCCAAACCGTTATCAGAAAGAAACGCAGCTCACCGTGAGGACGCAAGCGTCTTGCGCAAATAACGCCCCGTGTGCGACGCTTCAACCTCGGCGATCTGTTCGGGCGTCCCGACCGCCATGACCTCTCCGCCGCTGTGTCCGCCTTCAGGACCAAGGTCGATGACATGGTCGGCCGTTTTGACGACATCCAGATGATGCTCTATGACAATCGCCGTGTTGCCGGCGTCAACAAGCCGATTGAGCGCGTCCAGAAGGCGCTGAATGTCGGCGGCATGCAAGCCTGTCGTCGGTTCGTCCAGGAGATACAGCTTATGCGCCCCGCGCTTGATCTTGCTGAGCTCTTTGGCGAGCTTGACGCGCTGCGCCTCTCCGCCGGAGAGCGTCGTTGAGGACTGCCCCAGGTTCAGATAACCCAGCCCCAGCTCGTTCATGACGCCGATTTTTTTGCTGACGGTCTTCGCTTCCGCAAAGAAGAGTTCCGCCTCCTCCAGCGGCATATCGAGTATGTCCTTGATCGTTTTTCCGTTGTATAAGATTTCAAGCGTCTCTTGGTTGTACCGCGCGCCCTTGCAGACGGGGCAGGTCACCTCCACATCCGGCATGAAATGCATGGGCGTTTTGATGGCTCCGTCTCCCGCGCACTCTTCGCACCGCCCGCCTTTGAGGTTGAACGAGAAACGGCCGGGCTTATACCCGCGCGCCTGCGATTCCTCCACCCCGGCAAACAGCCCGCGGATATGGTCGTACACGCCGATATAGGTCGCTGGGTTGGAGCGCGGCGTCCGTCCGATGGGCGACTGGTCAATGTTGATGATGTCGGTCACATATTCATGCCCGATCAGCTCGTCATGGTCGCCTGAAAGCGTGCGGCTGTCGTAATAGATTGAGTAGAGCTTCTTGTAAAGAATCTCATTGATGAGCGTGCTTTTGCCGGAGCCGGAGACGCCCGTCACGCACACGAACATTCCGAGCGGTATCTCAACGTCGATCTCTTTTAGGTTGTTCTCGCGCGCGCCGCGGATGCGCAGCGCCTTTCCGTTCGACTCGCGCCGGCTCGGCGGCAGCTCAATCTTCTTTCGTCCGCTCAGGTACTGCCCTGTCAAAGACGCGGGATTCGCCAAAATCTTCTCAATGTCCCCCTCCGCGACAATCTCTCCCCCGTAAATCCCCGGCCCTGGTCCGATCTCGATGATATGGTCGGCGGCGCGCATCGTCGCTTCGTCATGTTCAACCACAATGACCGTGTTGCCGAGGCTCTGCAGATGTTTCAGCGTCGCAATCATCTTCAGATTGTCCTTCGGGTGAAGGCCGATGCTCGGCTCGTCCAAGACATACAACATGCCCATCAGCCCCGACCCGATCTGCGTTGAGAGCCGTATCCGCTGCGATTCTCCCCCCGACAACGTCCCGGAGCGCCGATTCAGATTCAGATAATCCAAGCCGATGCCGAGCAGCACATCCAGCCTGTCCGTGATCTCCTTCATGACCTGCCCGCCGACCTCCGCCTTCTCCTCAGGCAGCTGAACCTCGTCAAAATAGGCGCGCAGATCGGACAGATGCAGGTTTCCCAGCTCGTGTATGTTCATTCGGTTCACCGTCACGAGCGTCCGCTGCGGTTTCAGGCGCGTTCCTGCGCATTCCGGGCATGTGTGTTCGACCATCACCTTGCGCAGGTAGTTTTCCATCCCGGTGTGCGCTTCCTGCTTGCGGCGGTAATGCCGGTAGTGCCGGTCGATGCGGTTCGCAATTCCGTCGAATCGAAACTCATGCCCTTCCCGCCCCTTCTTTTTTGATTCAGGCGGGATCGCCATCGGGAACCGCTCCCCTTTCGTCCCGTAAAGAAGAATCCCTATCGTCTTTGGGGACAGCTTCTCGTACGGGTCGTCCAGGCTGAACCCGTAATGCTGGGAGAGGCTGTACATCATCTGCCCGTCCCATGTGTCGGGGTTGTATTTGAACGCCTCTCTCACAAACGCCCCGTCCCGTATGGAGCGCGATCGGTCCGGCACAAGCAGGCTGGGATGCACCTGCAGATAGGAGCCTAGCCCTGAGCAGGTCTGGCATGCGGCGTCCGGATTGTTGAACTGAAAATAGGTCGGCGCCGGTTCCCCCATCGACAGGCGGTGTTTGCCGCATGAGAAGCCGCTGTGGAACGCGTCCAAATCGATCCCATGTTCCTCTGGCTTATCGATATGAAACCGTACAAACCCTTCCCCAAGATCCAGCGCCTGCTCTATCGACACATGCAGGTTCTTGTCGATCCCTGGCTTGACGACAAACCGATCAACCAGCGCCTCCATCTCATATTCGGCGTCCTCGTCCAGTTCGACCTCGTCGCTGATGTCGGTCAATTTGCCGTCAATGTAGAGCCGGCGGTAACCTTTGCCGCGTATCGTTCCGAGCATATACGGGTAATCTTCGCCGAAGATTTTCCAAACAGGCGCGCGCAGCTCTACGGAGGCGCCTTCTGGCAGCGACAGAACGCGCTCCACCATCTGATGAACCGATTTATATGCGATTCGCTCTTGGCAGACGGGGCATCGCGGCTCTCCGACGGCGGCGTAAAGCAGCTGAAGATAGTTGCTGATGTCGGTCATGGTGCCGACGGTGGAGCGCGGGTTGTTCCCCGTCGTTTTTTGTTCAATAGAAACAACGGGCGAAAGTCCGTACACAAAATCGACGTCCGGCTTTTTCAGCTGCGCGATGAAACGCTTCGCAAACGACGACAGCGACTCAAGAAAACGGCGCTGCCCCTCGGCGTACACCGTCTCAAACGCAAGGGACGATTTGCCCGAACCGCTGACGCCCGTTACAACGATCAACCGATCGCGCGGCATCTCAACATGGATGTCCTTGAGATTGTTCTCGCGCGCTCCGATCACCTCTATCGTGTTTCTCAAAATCGCATCTCCTCGTCAAAATAAAAGGCGGCTTCCTCCACATTGACGCGGCTCCCCTTTACCAAGCGCATCGGCGCGGAAACCTTATCGATATACCCGCGGTCGGAGAGCCACTCGCACGCGCTGGTCATCCCTGTTTGCGCGACGCGGCGGAACCGGTCGTTGATTTCGCGCATGGAGCGGGGACCGTGCGCTTCCGCCAAAAACTGAAACAGGCTCTCAAAGATGTCGTCCACCCGCTCCTCAATATACCCGTTCACAGCGTCCAGCGCGGCTTGGTTCGCCTCCGTCGTTTTCGGTTGATGAATTAAATCGGTATAGATCGCGTTGAAGAAGTCGGGGTTGAACTGAATTGCCTGATGAATCACCTCTCTGCGGACAATCTCCCCGCGCGAGATCACCTCTATCCGCGCGAGGCTTTCGACGACCCACATGAGCCACATGAAAGCGTACTCGACGTCGTTCTTCACATAGTGCCATTTTTCCGCCTTGACAAGCGTCGGAAACAGCCCGCACGCCTCTCGTATCAGGGCGTTTTCGCGGTCTTTCGCGCCGATCTTTTGTCCGCGCTCGACATAAAACTGTTCAATCGTTTCGTCATGCGAAAAAAGCAGCGTTGAGAGCTCAATCGTCGACTGAAAAAAGATATTCCGTCCCTCCAGCATCTTTTTGAATCTGTTGCGCGGATACAGCTGCGCGTGAATGAAGACGTCGTTCTCCACGAGAACATACGAGGTCGGCTTCATCTTCTCGTCCCGCATGACGATATACATGTCGATGTCCGACTTGTCCCACACCTGATCGTAGGCGAGGCTTCCCCACAGGATTGCGGCGAGGACATGGCTGTCCCGTTTCAGTTTGTCGCACAGGGTCTCAACGGCGTCTTGGTAGCGGGCGCGGACATCTTCTTGTCGCATCGGCGATGATTCCATATGGAGTCGTTCAAGATAACGAACGGCGGCTGGCGCGGGTTTCGTCAGCGGATTATTGGACGACGGAGCGCGGCGTGGCGTTCAGGCGCGTTACAACAATGCGCTCGCGGTCGATCAGCTCGCCGACTCTTAGGCTAAGCGTCTCTTTCCAATGCGGGTCGTCGTACACGGCGGCGTAAAGCTGTTCGCGCTGCTCCTCGCTTTCAAAGCGGCGAATCCAGATGTACAGGTCCTCCTCTTCCTCTCCAACAAAGCTGCCGATGACGACCATCCCTTTGGAGATCTGGTAAGGGATGATTTCGCCTTCCATGAATTCAATCCATTCGCTCCGTTTTCCTGGGCGGGTTCGATACTGTCTCAATTCAAAAAACATGCTTGCTCCATTCGTTATGGTTGAATGGCGCGTCTGACCTTAGATGTCAAGCGCATTGCGCAATCTATTCGCCATTTCCGTTTCAACACAGCGTATGGTGGCATGGTTTTCCGCCCAGTTCAAGAGGCTGCGCCCATTCCCGCCATTTGACATTTGCCTCACTACCGCCTACCATGCCCCTACGAGCCGCGCCCGTCCATAGAGGAGACCGATGCGTTTCACCCGCATTCAGCTGCGCAACTGGAAAAACTTTCAAAATATCGATATAAAGGTCGGTCCGCGCGTCTTTCTGATCGGCCCGAACGCTTGCGGAAAGTCCAACTTTTTGGACGCGATCCGCTTTCTGCGCGACCTTGTTCTGCCCGGCGGAGGGCTGCGTTCCGCATGCGATGCGCGCGGCGGCGTCTCTAAGATACGTTGCCTCTCCGCCAGAGGTTCATCCCGTCTCAGCATTAAAGTTGAAATGCTGATCGGCGACAACGAATGGTCGTACCAGCTGGAGTTCACTCAAGAGCCGTACGGTAAACGGCGTCCCGTTCTCAAAAAAGAGATTGTCCAACGCAACGGCGAACGGATTCTTTTGCGCCCCGATAAATATGACGATAAGGATCTCGTACGGCTCTCTCAAACTTACTTAGAGCAGATCTCCGCCAACGCCGACTTCCGCGAGGTCGCCGACGCGTTTGAGAAGATCTCGTACCTACACCTCGTGCCACAGGTCGTTCGCGGTTCGAAGGACTTGAATGTTCAAAGCCCCGCGTTTCAGACATACGGACATGGGTTGCTGGAACGCATGGCTTCTGCCAACAAAACAACGCGGAGGGCGCGTTTTAGACGCATTGAAAAAGCCCTCCAGACGACAGTTCCGCAATTGACGAATTTAAGCATTGAAAGAGACGACAGAGGAGTCCCCCATCTGAATGCGAAATATGAGCATTGGAGACCGCATGGAGCGAACCAGACAGAGGAGCAGTTTTCGGATGGGACATTGAGATTGATTGGCTTGCTCTGGGCCCTTCAAGACGGTGAAGGACCTCTTCTAATGGAAGAGCCGGAACTGTCGCTTCATGAAGCCGTTGTTCAGCATCTGCCGCAGCTCATCTACCGCGCGCTGATCATGAAGCGAAGGACGCCGCGGCAGGTGGTGATTAGCACGCACAACGCAACGCTTCTGATGGACGAGGGAATCGGCCCGGAGGAGGTGGCAGCATTTTATCCAATGAAGGAAGGCACAAAGATTCAACTTGTGAACGAAATTCCCCATATTCGAGCTCTCATGCAAGAGAATATCACTGCGGGGAACGCGGCTATTCCGTCGACCGACCCGAAAGACGCCCATCAGCTCGCCTTTGCGTTGGATTGAGTACGCCTGTGTACGTTACGATCGTGCCGGAGGGTCAGCTTGAACAAGATGCGCTCAGACAGCTGATAGCCTATTCATGTCCAAAAATCGCAATCTTCGATTCGCTGTTGGAACGAAAAATACCGAATCGGGAAACAAAAGCCTCCGGGCGCGATTCGCTTCAGAAAAATATTCATCGATATAGAAACGCGGCGGCGAAGGCGGGCCAAGCGTATGTCATTCTGTTTGATCTAGAGCATGACTATCCTTGCGCTCCCGCTCTGTTGACGAAGTGGGAACTCGCCGGCGTCATGCCCGACAACTTCATCGTCAATATCGCGGTGCGTTCAACAGAAGCTTGGCTCATGGCGGATCGAGAGGGCATCGCGCAATTTTTATCCGTCTCTCCTGACAATATACCCCTGAAACCGGATGAAATTGACCATCCAAAGCAAAAGTTAATGAGCTTGGGTCAAATGTCCCGACTTTCTAAAACACGCAGGGCATTCGCTTCTGTGACAGGGAAAAGCGCTGGGTCTGGATATAATTCATATATGCGCGATTACATCCAAAACCGCTGGCGCATCGACATCGCCGCGAACGCCTCCCCCAGCCTCTCCCGCGCCTTGGAGCGTTTGCGTCATATCGAACGGCTTTTTCAAACGGAGAGGGCGACATGACGAACAGCCAAGCCCGCCGGCGCGTCGGACAGGACGCCAACGGCGCGCCCGTCTGCGTCGAATGGAGCGGCGAAACCCTCGCGCGCGTCTCGCCGGCGCCGCAAGACGCCCTCACGAAAAACGGCGCGCTGCGCATCCTCCCCGGCCTCTGCGACATTCAGATCAACGGATACGCGGGTGTCAACTTCAACAGCCCGACCGTCCAGCCCGAACAGTTGCTTCGAATGGCGCGCCGCGTCTGGGCGTCCGGCGCGCCGCTCTTCTGCCCGACCGTCATCACAGGCTCGCGCGAGCGCATGCGCAGGTCGATCCAAACGATACGCGCCGCCGCCCGTCAAGACCCGCTTTTCGGTCAATCCGCGTTTGGCATTCATGTCGAAGGACCTTACATCTCCCCCGAAGACGGGCCGCGCGGCGCCCATCCTAAACAGCATGTCCGCCCGCCCGACTGGGACGAGTTCCGGCAGTGGCAGGAGGACGCCGAGGGCGAGATACGCATCCTCACCCTCTCTCCCGAATGGGACGCCCCGCAGTTCATAGAGCGCGCTGTTGACGCAGGCGTCGCCGCCGCCATTGGACACACGAATGCGGACGCGCGGCAGCTGAACGCGGCTGTTGAAGCGGGAGCCAAAATATCGACGCACCTCGGCAACGGCGCCCATGCGACTCTACCGCGGCATCCAAACTACATCTGGGAGCAGCTGGGCGACGACCGGCTATGGGCGAGCTTCATCGCAGACGGGCATCATCTGCCGCCCAAAACGCTCTGCTGTATGATTCGCGCTAAGACGCTTCAACGCTCCGTCCTCGTCAGCGACGCCGTATGGCTTGCCGATATGCCCCCAGGCCGGTATGAAGGAGCCGACGGACAGCCGCTTGACAAGCTGGCGAACGGGCGCGTGCAGCTTGCCGACACGCCGTATCTGGCGGGAGCCGCCCTGCCGTTGCTGCGCGGGGTTGAAAACGCTGTACGGTATGCGGGCTTAACGCTGAACGAAGCGGCGCAGCTCGCCTCAACGAACCCGATGCGCTTTTTGAACGGCGGCTCTAGCGCGCTTGAAGCGGGCGCTCCCGCCAACCTGACGATCATCGAATGGGACGCGCAGAACGCGCAAGCGCGCGTCCTCGAAACGGTTCTGAACGGAGAAACTGTTTATCGAAACGAAACGCTGACACCCAATGCGAAAGACATCTCATGAACATCGGATTCATCGGCCTCGGCGGCATCGCCGGCAACTATCTCAACAGCCTAGATCGTATCGACGGGACGCGCGTCTCCGCCGTCTGCGACATCAACCCCGACCGCGCCGAAGCCGCAAAGCGGCGGTTCAACGCGAACGCATACGCCGACCACCGCCGCATGCTCGACAACGAGACGCTGGACGCGCTGTTCGTCTGCATTCCGCCCTTTGCGCATACAGACCAGGAGATCATCGCCGCCGAAAAAGGGATGCATCTGTTCATTGCGAAGCCTGTCGGCCTCTCGTTTGACAACTCGCTCCGCGTTCTAGAGGCGACGCGGAAAGCGGGCGTCATAACGAGCGTCGGCTACATGTGGCGCCATTCCGACCTGACCGACAAAGCGGAGGAGATGATACGCGGACGCAAGATCGCGCTCGCCGTCGGAACGACGCATGTCGGAACGCCTGGGACCGCATGGTGGCGCGTCTTTGACCAATCGGGCGGACAGATCGTCGAACAGGCGACGCATGTGTACGACGCCGCGCGGTATTTCTGCGGCGACGCGGCGCGCGTTCATGCCTGGGGCGTCTCCGAGCTGAACCCCGCCATCGACTTTGAAGACTCCGCGACCGTCAACATACTCTTCCAAAACGGATCCTGCGGCAACATCAGCAACACCTCCATCTCGGCAGGCGGAGGCGGCTATACGCTGCGGCTCATCGGCGGCGGATTCAACCTGAACCTGAACTACGGAGCCAATCATATGAGCGGACACGCGGACGGAGAGGCGGTTCAATTCAACGCCGAAGAGAGCGGCTACTACATTCAGGTTGAGCGGTTCGTCAGGGCGGTTCGAGACGGCGAAACCGAGTTGATCCGCTCCGACTACGAGGACGGACTGAAGAGCCTTGCGCTAACGCTTGCCGCGAATGAATCGCTCCGAACGGGCGAGGTCGCCGAGGTTCCAGCCGTCGGCGCATGAGCGGCGATCTGCGCGAACGGATGCGCGCCTTTTACGGCGGATCGGCGGAGTACCTTGCGCTGCTGGAGGCGCATGACGAGCAGTTTTTAGCCGCCTATGTGAACGCCGTTCTTCGGTTTATTCCGCCGCAGTCGCGCGCGCTGGAGATTGGCGGGGGAAACGGCGTCGCCGCGCGGATGCTTCAACAGGCGGGGATGGACATGGTCTGCGCGGAGATTTCGCCGTTGTTTCTTTCAAAGGCGGCGGAATGGCAGACGGACAGGCTCGCCTACGCCGCGGCAGACGGCTTGCAGCTCCCGTTTCCAGACGAAGCGTTCGACGCGGTCTGCTCAAACGAGTACATCGAACACACGGCGGACGCCGAAGCCGCCCTTCAAGAGATGGCGCGCGTGACGGCGCCGAACGGGCGCGTTCTGATCGCCGGACCGAACCTTTGCTCGCCGTTCATACCGCTGCGCGAACTTGCGCATCGGCTGCGCCGGCGGGACATTCCGTATATCTGGACAAATTCTAAGCGGGACGCGCTTCAAAAAATATGGCAGAACGCGCGGACGGTAGGCGCTAAAAAACGGAAGGGGCAGCCCTCGTTTCTCTATCGAGAGCCTGAGCTGGAAAAGCCCGCTGTCGGAGGCGACGCGGACAGCGCCTACATCTCCGCGACGGTCGATCTTGAACAGTGGTTTCAGGCGCGGGGCTGGAAACTGCTTGCGTTGACGGCGCCGGTCAGCTGGAAGGGGCGGCTGATGGGCAGGTTTGCGCCGCGTTATTCGCCGCATCTGTGCGTCGCGGCGCAAAAGCCGGGAGATTAAGCCTTCAGATAACCGACCGCCTGAACCGTCGGCTGAATCGTTCCGTCCTGATACACCATCTGGATCGCTTCCCAGGGGCAGTATTGGACGCACAGCGTGCAGCCGACGCAGGCGACCTGATCAATGACGCAGATGCCGTTCAGCTGGGCGATGGTGCCTTTTTCTAGGAGTATGCATTCCAGCAGTTCGGGTCGGTTCTTCGGATCGGTTGGGCGGAATTCGAGGCAGACCGCGCAGCCGGTGCAATTGTCAGGGTCAATGAAAGCGACCGATTTGCCTTTTGAAGATTGCATTTTTAAAATCCTTTCTCGAACCGCGCCTTTCAAAGCCCAAATTAAAAAGTGAACTTTGACAACATTAAACTTGACAACGTTCCCGACGCTGCGTTATAGTGTATGCGATTAGCAAAGTCGATTGGAGAAACACATGCGTCTGAACGTTATGATAGCAGTTTTGGCGGCGGTTGTCTTGGCAGTCTTCGCCGTTCTTTACTTCGTCATCGCCGGCGGTTCAAACGACGGGCTTGAAAACGGCCTCTCTGTAGAAGAGCAGTCGCCGCGCATTGAACAGAAATCTGACGAAGCCACACAGCAAACCGCCGCCGATGCCTCTGCGCCGGCGGGGGAAAAGGAAACGCCCGCTTTTGAAGAGTCAACCGCCTCTGAAGAGTCTGACGCCCCGTCCTCCGACAGCGAGAGCGCCGGCGCGGCGCAGCCCGACGCCCCGCAAGCCGCTCTGCAAGATCCGTTCACCGTCGAACTTCAGGACGCTCTCACTGAATTTAAGGAGCTGACCCAGCGTTTTGTTGAATTGCATCCAGGTCCGAGGGCAACCGACATCGCAGCTCTGATGAATGAAGTTGCAGACAGCGTGGCGGAATACAACGAGGAGCTGCAAGATCAAAACTTGGAGCGCGGGGAGCGCGCCGCCAGGCTTGCCGCCCGCCTCAGCGAGACCGCGCAACGGCTCCAGCCGGAGGTTGATGCGGTAACGGACGCAATGGACCCTGGAGAAGAGGAGGCGTACGACCAATTCTTTGAAAACAACAAACCCCGCAAACTGTTCGCCCTTCTCGGATTGCCTCACCAATAAAGAAAGGAAATCGCCATGCGTTTGAGCATCATTTTCGCTGTCTTAGCGGCGGTCATTTTGGCCGCCTTTGTCGTTCTTTACTTCGTCATCGCTGGCGGCTCCGGAGACGAGCTTGAAAACGGCCTCTCCGTAGAGGATCAATCGCCGCGCATTGAACAGAGCGTTGCCGAAGAGCCGACGCAAACCGCCGACGAAACCTCCGCGCCGGAGCGGCAAGAAGAGGCTCCCATCCTTGAAAACGCCGAGGCAGAAGAGTCTGCTTCCCCGTCCGACGACAGCGTGAGCGCCGGCGCGACGCAGTCCGACGCCTCGCAAGCCGGTCCGCAAGACCCGTTCACCGTCGAACTTCTGGAAGCGCTCGAAGAGTTCACCCAATTTGCCGACTCCTTGCGGTCGCGATTTCCAAACAATCCGATGAGCGTATTCGTTGTCGATGTGGTCGGCCGTCTCTCGGACGAGTTGACACGCTATGACGAGCAGCTGCTGAGCCAGAACTTGACAAGAGAGAAACGGATTGCGAAGCTGAAGGAGCGCGCCGAACAGATCACCGATCAAGCCGATGAGCCGGAATTTGATATAGACGATCCGGCGCTGGCGGCGTCCATGGAGGAGATGGGGCGTTATATGGAAGCGAACATGCCGAGGAAGCTCATGACTCTGCTTGGCCTCGACTGGTGACCGCGGCGCCTCAACCCCGCATGAAAGGAAACCGCCATGCGTCTCAACATCATTCTCGCCGTCTTAGCGGCAGCGGTCTTGGCTGCCTTCGTTGTTCTCTATTTTGTTCTCGCCGGCGGCTCCGGAGACGAGGCTGAAAACGGCCTCTCCATAGAGGATCAATCGCCGCGCATTGAACAGAACGCTGCCGAAACGCCGACGCAAACCGCCGACGAAACCTCTGCGCCGGAGCGGCAAGAAGAGGCTCCCGTCCTTGAAAGCGCCGAAGCCGAAGAGTCCGCCGCCCCGTCCGACGAGAGCGCCGGCGCGACGCAACCCGACGCCCCGCAAGCCGCTCCGAAAGACCCGCTCACCGTCGAACTTCAGGACGCGCTCGAAGAGTTTACCCTGTTTGCTGACTCCTTGCAGTCGCGATTTCCAAACAGTCTGGTGAGCATGTATATTACGGATATAGCCGCCCGCCATTCGGACAAGATAACGCGCTATAACGAGCAGCTGCTGAGCCAGAACTTGACGAGAGAAGAACGGATTGCGAGGCTGAAGGAGCGTTCCTCCCAGATTACCGATCAAGTCGAGGAGCCAGAATTTGATGAGGACGATCCGGCAATAGCAACGGCAATGAAGGAAATAGAACGATTGAAGATCAGAACGCTGCTTGGCTGGAACTGACGGCCGCAGCTCCCCAACCGCGCCTCTATTTGACCGGAGGCGCAAACGCGCATGAAAGGAAAACACAATGCGCCTAAATGTCATTTTCGCTGTCTTAACGGTTGTTATTTTGGCCGCCTTCGCCGTTCTTTACTTCGTCATCGCCGGCGGCTCCGGAGACGCGCCTGAAAACAGCCTCTCTGTAGAGGATCAATCGCCGCGCATTGAACAGAGCGCTGCCGAAACGCCGACGCAAACCGCCGACGAAACCTCTGCGCCGGAGCGGCAAGAAGAGGCTCCTGTCTATGAAGACGCCGAGGCTGAAGAGTCCGCCGCCCCGTCCGGCGAGAGCGCCGGCGCGACACAACCTGACGCCCCGCAAGCCGCTCCGCAAGACCCGTTCACACTTGAGCTTCAAGAGGGAGTCGATGAAATGAACGATATTGTGCAAAGGATGCTTGACAGGTTTCCAAATTCTAAGCTTGCAGAAATTTCCGCAGATTTATTCTCCGATCTTGGTTCCACGCTGATGCGATACGACGCTGAATTGAGCAGGCAGAGCCTGACAAGAGAAGAGCGCATCGCCAAGTTGAAACAGCGGGCTGAGGAAGTCGGTAAGCGGTTTGAAGAGGAGATGGAGTCGATGATGGCGGGCTTTGATCCGATGAGTGAAGATGTGGAAGCGGTTTCGCAATTTCTCGAATCGAATGAACCGAAAAAACTCACACAGCTGCTCGGCTTATAACAGACGAGAAGGGAGAGCGTCATGCCCTGACGCGCCTTCACTGGAAAGGCGCTGGACGGCAATTGACAATCAGGCGCTGTCATTTTAGAATAAGGGCGATTTATAAACTATGGAAAATATGTAATGCGTCTGAACGTCATTCTCGCTGTTTTAGCGGTCGTTGTTTTGGCCGCCTTCGCCGTTTTATACTTCATCATCGCCGGCGGCTCTGGAGACGAGCCTGAAAACGGCCTCTCTGTAGAGGATCAATCGCCGCGCATTGAGCAGAGCGCTGCCGAAACGCCGACGCAAACCGCCGCCGAAACCTCTACGCCCGAGCGGCAAGAAGAAGTTTCTGTTCCTGAAAACGCCGAAGTCGAAGAGTCCGCCATCCTGTCCGGCGAGAGCGCCGGCGCGACACAGCCCGACGCTCCGCAAGCCGCTCCGCAAGACCCGTTCACCGTCGAACTTCTGGACGCGCTCGAAGAGTTCACCCAATTCGCCAACTCCTTGCGGTCGCGATTTCCAAACAATCCGGTGAGCATGTATATGACGGATATGGCCGCCCGCCATTCGGACGAGCTGACGCGCTATAACGAGCAGCTGCTGAGCCAGAACTTGACGAAAGAAGAGCGGATTGCGAAGCTGAAGGCGCGCTCCTTCCAGATTGCGGAACAGGTCGGGGAGCCGGAACATGATGAGAACGATCCGGCAATAGCGACGGCAATGGAGGAAATAGAACGTTTGAAGCTCGTAACGCTGCTTGGCCTGGACTGACGGCCGCGGTGCTTCAACCGCCTCTATTTGACCAGAGGCGCAACGCGCATGAAAGGAAAACACAATGCGCCTGAATGTCATTTTCGCTGTCTTAGCGGTTGTTATTTTAGCCGCCTTCGCCGTTTTATATTTCGTCATCGCCGGCGGCTCTGGAGACGAGGCTGAAAACGGACTCCCCGTAGAGGAGCAGTCGCCAAGCATTGAGCAAAAATCTGCGGAAGAGCCGACGCAAACCGCCGACGAAATCTCCGCGCCGGAGAGTCAAGAAGAGCCTCCCGTTCCTGAAAACGCCGAAGCCAAAGAGTCCGCCTCCTCGTCCGACAGCGGCGGCGAATCCGCCTCTCCGTCCGACGCCCTTGAAGCGGACGCCCCAGACGCCTTCGCGGTTCAGCTTCAAGAGGCGATCCAAGAGCTTGACCAGATCGCGCAAGATATCAACGACAAGTTTTCTAGTTCCGAATTCGCGGCGGGGATCGCGGTCATGTTCTCCGATTTAAGCGTCGATCTTGCCCGTATCGATGCGGAATCGCGCCAACAAAATCTTCCGCGCCAAGAGCGAATCGCCGCGCTGCGCGAGCGGTATGTAGAAACAGGAAAGAAATTTGACGAGCTGGATAGAGACCCAAGCTTATCCAACACAGCCGACGAAGTCATGACTTATTTTGACGGCATTCCCTTGCCAAAAATCTACACCCTGCTCGAAATTGGGCAATGAAGGAGAGACCCATGTCCCGCCGCGCCTCAGCAACTGCCGTCTTGCTTGCTTTGACCGCCGCGCCGCTTCTCCAAAACGCGGCGCAAACGAATCTAGACTCCATTTCGACACAGCTTCAAGCGGGCGTCAACGATCTCATGACTGCCAGCCAAACCATTCACCGAGAGCTCCCCGAATCTGAACTGGCGAAACAGATTGCCGACATCCTCTCCAATACGGCAACGGCGTTGACCGAATATGACGAGCAGCTCCTCGCGCGGAACATTTCCCGCGAGGAGAGCATTGACATGCTTCGCAAGCGTTACCGCGAACAGATGGAGCCGCTGCATGATCTGAAACCGATCAACGGGGCGAAAGTGAGATACGATGAAGCGCATCAGAACATGAGAATCTACGAATCCGGCTCCGTTTCCCGCGCTTCTTCTAAAGGAGATCTGTTGGCGAGCGGCAGCGTCAGCCTCTTTGAGATCGGCTTAGGGAGCAATCTTGAGCGGCTCTTCGATCTGCATTCGTTTGTCGAACAGGAGCTGCGAACCGACCCAAACGCCTTCACCCGCGCCTTGAAATACGCGCTTGACGATTTCAAAGAAGCGTATCGAAACATCTACAAGGACAAGACGGATAGGGAGTTTGCGCAGCGATTCAACGAGCGCATCTCCGAAATCAGCGCCGATATGATCAAATTGGACGGCGAACTGCGCCGACAAAACGCCTCATACGACAAACGCGTCTCCAAGCTGCGCGGTCGGTTTCAAAAATGGATGAAGCGGTTCAACGATTTTAAACCTGTCGAGAATTACGAGGTGGAATACGACGCGGGCGACTTCACGCTTCTGTTCATCCATACCCCCGATCCGGGAAGTTATGAACGCGGCGGCGGGAGGATTTCAGCGGAAATTCTTGGGGTTCTCGACATATGGAATCATCGGAACAAAACGCGGCGCCTTCGCATCGCTATCGCGGCGGCATTTGCGGTATGCGGGCTGGCTTTCTTATACTTTAGAAAGAGAGAGCGCCGCCCTAAAACCGCTGGATAAACTGGAGAAACCGATGCGCCGATGCAGCCCGCCAATTTGCGGTCGGCACTTTTGCGCTTTATACTTCGCAATGGTAAAAGGTCGGCGCGCTTGATCTGCCGCCGCATTGGCTGAAAGGAGACGCCATGATACGAACCGCCTTGACGACCGCCGTTCTTGTTGCGCTGGCTGTTGTATGCCTGCCGCTGCGCGCCGACGACGCCGCTTTCACCCGCGAGCTGAAAGCGGGCGTTGAAGAGCTAAAAAAGAGGGGGAGAAACTTGCCGAAGATGACCCAAATTCTTTCATGGCGAAAGACCTGAGCGAGCTGTTTACGAATATCGGACAACAGCTGATTCAAGAGAACGCGCAGCTGCGCCAGAAAAAAACGCCCGTTGAGGAGCGCATACCGATTCTGCGACGGCTGTATCTCCAGCAGATGCGTAAGATCCATGAGATGAAGCCGGACGGAGCCTCCGCGGCGATCTACAATGAACGGATGCAATCGCTGAGCTTTTACCATTACAACGTCCGATCGTCCGGCGGATTCGGCGGCGGGGGCGGGGGCGGCGGCATATGTAGGAGACTCAGGGAACTGCTCAATATCGGGCTAAATCAAGAGGACTACGATTCATATTCGGACAATCTGTTGCTCGCTTTGATGGAGCTCAATGACAGTTGGAGCGATTTCTCTTTCACAAACCATGATCATATTAGCGATCTGCGCCACGCTGAGCCAGCGTCTCCAGCAAGCGGTACGGCGTCCCCTGTCGCCCTTATGCTGGAGTTTCCGGACGGCGCTGAATCCATGGTTAATACCGTCTTCTACGAGCTCTCGAAACTGGATATTCAGCTGGGCGAACAGAATCTGACCGACGAGGAGCGCTCCAAGAAACTGCGCGAGCGGTTTTTAGAAATCGTTCAGCGGGTCGGCGAGATATGGCCGGTCGTTCGATACAATGAGCCGACGGGTCAGATTCTCTTTTTAGACTGTATCGGTAAACCGAGAGTCGACCCTGCCGGCAACCCGATCGTCTTTGCCTATCCTCACAAGCTGATGAGCATTCTAGGGTTGAAGACGGTCGCTCTGCCTGCCTCCGCTCAGCCGCCCGAGCCTCCCAAACCGCTTCCCCCTATGAGCTTCACCGCGCAGCTGGAAGAGGCGGTCTATCAGCTGACTGAACATGGGCGGAAGCTTGCCAAAGACGACCCTAGCTCCGTCATGGCGCAAAACCTCGCCAGACTGTTCTCAGAGATTGGCAACCAGCTGTTGTTGCAGAACGAACAGATGGAAGCGCAAAAGACGCCGGACGAAGAGCGCATACCGATCCTGCGCCAGCAGTATCTCCGGCAGATGCGCCAAATCCATGAGATGAAGCCGGACGGCAATTCGATGGTTTTATACAATGAGCGCGAGCAGTCGCTGTCCTTCTATCATTATGGTCCTACAGGGGGAGGCGGCGGAGGCGGAACCGGATTCTCATCAAAGTTGCAATCGCTGCTCAAGTTAGAGAAAAGTATAGTCGACGACCCTGCCGCGAGCGAGCTGACGGAGGGATTGCAGGAGCTCTCCCATAGGTTGTGGGATCTTGAACACAAGCATCGAAGCGAAATCCGTCATATTGTCGAGAGGGAGATCGTCCCCCCCAATCCTGGGGGGTTGACCCCTCCGCCTCCTACCCCCCTGGAGCGGTCTATGCGTAGAAACCTCCGCGATCTCATGAGGCAGATCGAATATGAGCTGACAAAACTGGATGTGGAGCTGGCGGAGCAGAAGACGCCGCGCGAGGAGCGCGCCAAGAAACTGCGCAACCTTTTCTTCGAGATAATCCGAAAAGTCGAGTATATCGGGCTGGAGGTTCAGGTTGAGGGCGCAGCGGTGAAAATCCCCTTCCGCGACGCCAGAGGACCGATCCTTGACAGCGCCGGCGCTCCAATCGTGTTTGAGTTTCCGCCCAAGCTCATGGCGGCGGTGATGATTTCGAGCGCCAGCCAAGGGAGCGCGAAGCGTTTGCAGCTGTTGCTGGGCGGAGGGGCGGCTGTTTTGCTGCTTGTTTTGGCGGGCGTCTTTCTTGTCATGAAGCGCGGCTCTGCCAAAGAAGCCGTTCACAACGCTGAAACTGAATCATGATCCGAACCGCTCTGCCGACCGCCGTTCTAATTGCGCTGACGGTTGTATGCCTGCCGCTGCGCGCCGACCAGGACGCTTTCGCCCCCCATCTGGCAGAGGCGGTTTATCAGCTGGTTGAACACGGGCAGGGGCTTGCCAACGGCAACCCTAGCTCTGTCATGGCGCAAAACCTTGCCAGGCTGTTCTCGGAGGTTGGCAATCAGCTGCTGTTGCAGAACGCGCACATGGCAACGCAAAAGACGCCGAACGAAGAGCGCATACCGATCCTGCGCCAGATGTATCTCCGGCAGATGCGCCAAATCCATGAGATGGAGCCGGACGGCAATTCGAGAGCGCGGTACAATGAGCGCAAGCAGTCGCTGCTCTTCTATCATTACAGTCCTACAGGCGGAGGAGGCGGAAGACGAGGCGACGAATTCGCATCAAAGTTGCAATCGCTGCTCAAGATAGAGGAGAGTATAGGCGACGACCCTGCCGCGAGCGAGCTGACGGAGGGATTGCAGGAGCTCTTACATAAGTGGTTTAGGAATTATTTCAAGCATCAAAGAAAAATCCATCATATCATCGAGAGGGAGATTGTCCGCCCCAACCCGTCGGGGTTGACCCCTCCGCCTCCTACCATGCTGGAGCGGTATACGGATAGAAGGTTTAGTAGTCTCATGAACCGGATCGAATATGAGCTGACAAAACTGGATGCGGAGCTGGCAGAGCAGAAGACGCCGCGCGAGGAGCGCGCCGAGAAACTGCGCAACCTTTTCTTTGAGATGATCCGAAAAGTCGAGTATATCGGGCTGGAGGTTCAGGTTGAGGGCGGAGCGGTGAAAATCCCTTTCCGCGACGCCAGCGGCCCGATCCTTGACAGCGCCGGCGCTCCAATCGTGTTTGAGTTTCCGCCCAAGTTCATGGCGGCGCTGAACATGCAGGCGCCGACACAAGGGAACGCGAAAGGTCTGCAGCTGCTGCTGGGCGGAGGGGCGGCTGTTTTGCTGCTTGTTTTGGCGGGCGTCTTTCTTGTCATGAAGCGCGATTCCGCCAAAGAAGCCGATCGCAACGCCGAAGCTGAATCATGACCCGAACCGCTCCGCCGACCGCTGTTCTTGTCGCGCTGGCGTTTGTATGCCTGCCGCTGCGCGCCGACCAGGACGCTTTCACCCCCCATCTGGAAGAGGCGGTCTATCAGCTGGTTGAACACGGGCAGGGGCTTGCCAAAGGCAACCCTAGCTCTGTCATGGCGCAAAACCTTGCCAGACTGTTCTCGGAGGTTGGCAATCAGCTGCTGTTGCAGAACGCGCACATGGCAACGCAAAAGACGCCGAACGAAGAGCGCATACCGATCCTGCGCCAGATGTATCTCCGGCAGATGCGCCAAATCCATGAGATGGAGCCGGACGGCAATTCGAGAGCGCGGTACAATGAGCGCAAGCAGTCGCTGCTCTTCTATCATTACAGTCCTACAGGCGGAGGAGGCGGAAGACGAGGCGACGAATTCGCATCAAAGTTGCAATCGCTGCTCAAGATAGAGGAGAGTATAGGCGACGACCCTGCCGCGAGCGAGCTGACGGAGGGATTGCAGGAGCTCAGAAATAAGTGGTTTATGGATTTTTTCTCCAAGCATATCGGCAAAATCAATCATATTATCGAGAGGGAGATTGTCCGCCCCAACCCGTCGGGGTTGACCCCTCCGCCTTCTCCCATGCTGGAGCGGTATATGGAGAGAAGATTTATGTTTCTCGTGGACCGGATCGAATATGAGCTGACAAAACTGGATGTGGAGCTGGCGGAGCAGAAGACGCCGCGCGAGGAGCGCGCCAAGAAACTGCGCAATCTCTTCTTTGAGATGATCCGAAAAGTCGAGTATATCGGGCTGGAGGTTCAGGTTGAGGGCGGAGCGGTGAAAATCCCTTTCCGCGACGCCAGCGGCCCGATCCTTGACAGCGCCGGCGCTCCAATCGTGTTTGAGTTTCCGCCCAAGTTCATGGCGGCGCTGAACATGCAGGCGCCGACACAAGGGAACGCGAAAGGTCTGCAGCTGCTGCTGGGCGGAGGGGCGGCTCTCTTGCTGCTTGTTTTGGCTGGCGTTTTTCTTGTCATGAAGCGCGGCTCCGCCAAAGAAGCCGATCACAACGCCGAAACGCAATAACAAGGAGAAACCATGACCCGAACCGCCTTGACGACCGCTGTTCTTGTTGCGCTGGCGGTTGTTTGCTTGCCGATCCGCGCCAACGCTGAAAAGTTCACTCTTGAACTGGAAGCGGGCGTCCAAGTGATAACCCGATATACCGATTCGCGAATGCGCCAGCATCCCAGGTCCATCATGGCGAAAGACATGCATGCGCTTGTTGTCGGCGTCGGCAATCAGCTCCTGCATCGGAACGAGCAGATGAAAAAGGAAAAGGTCCCTGTCAACGAGAGGCTGCCGATACTCCGCCAGCTGTATCTCACAGAGATGCGCAAACTCCATAAACTGAAGCCGGACGGAAACACCGTCGTGAGATATAATGAGATGAATCAAACGCTGATGTTTTACTATTTTGAGTTCAGCTCGTCCGGCGGATTCAGCGGAGGAGGAGGGGGAGGCGGCGGAATCGGTTCCCTTACTCTCCTGCTTGAAGTCCATATGGCTGAGCGCGATTCGTTTGCGCTGAATCTGAGCGCCGCATTGTTGCGCCTTGAACGCGACTGGGGCAGATTTGGACACGCGAACTTCGGGCTTCTCAGCGCCCATAGGCGCGGGCATTTTTCGACAGGTTCCCCGATCCCGCCCGTTTTTCCAGGATTCGCGCCGTCTCCCGCTTCGATCTCGCCCCTGGAGTACCCAAGAGGGATCCTCTCCATGGCTGAGAATATCAGTTATGAGCTCTCAAAGTTGGATGTGGAGCTCTCTTTAAAGGGGCGGTCGGACGAGGAGCGCGCCGAGAAACTGCGCAAGAGGTTGATCGAGATCGTCCGGAAGCTTGACAAACTGACGCCGACCGTTCAATTCGATGAAGGCGCTGCTGAATTTTCCTTTTACGATAGCTCCGGCCGTCAGCAGCTGGACGCCTCCGGCGCCCCTTTAACGTATAAATTTCCGTCTCCGTTGATGTCGGCGCTCAATATGCAGACGTCTAAGAAGGCGGTGGACTCGCGGATTCGCCGCTTTATGATCGGAGCGGCAGCCGTAGTACTTCTGCTTTTCGGAGGGATTTATCTCGCAATGAAATTCGGCTCCTCCCAAGAGGAAAACGAAAGCGCAGAGAGCGAATAAGATGATCAGAATGACGCGCGCTGCCCTAAACCGCTGAATAAAATGGAGAGACCAATGCGCCGATACGCCCCGTCAACCGCCTTAACCTTCGCCGTAACCGCCGCGGCATTCTGTTTGGCGCCGATCCGCGCCGACGCCGAGAGCTTCACCCTCGAACTGCAAGCGGCCGTCCACGAGATGACCCAACGGACCGAGCGCCGTATGAGCGGTGAGCCAAGCTCCGTCATGTTTAAAGACATGCATGCGCTCGTTACCGACGTCGGCAATCAGCTCCTGGTTCGGAACGAGCAGTTGAAAAAGGAAAGTGTCCCTGTCAATGAGAGGAGACCGAAGCTCCGCCAGCTGTATCTCACAGAGATGCGCAAACTCCATGAACTGACGCCGGACGGCTCCTCCTCCGTCAAATACAACGAGCGAAAACAAACGTTGATGTGCTACCATTACCATATCACATCGTCCGGATATAGCGGCGGAGGCGGAGGCGGCACATTCGCTTCCCGACTCAACAGGCTGCTTGAATTCCATATGATTGAGCGCGACCCGTTTGCGCTCAAACTGAAAGATGCATTGTCGCATTTTGAAAACGACTGGCGCAACTTTCAACGCTCAAATTACGGGCTTGTCGGTCCCCATGTTCACCGGCATCGTTCACCAGGTTCCCCGATAATCCCTCCCGTTTTGCCAGGATTGACGCGGACCCCCGCTCCGATCTCGCCGCTGGAGTACCGAAGAGGGATCGAATCCATGATTGAGAATATCGACTATGAGCTCTCAAAGTTGGATGTGGAGCTGTCTTTAAAGGGGCGGTCGGACGAGGAGCGCGCTGAAAAACTGCGCAAGAAGTTGGTCGAGATCGTCCGGAAGTTTGACAAACTGGCGTCAACCGTTCAATTCGATGAAGGCGCTGCTGAATTTTCCTTTTACGATAGATCCGGTCGTCAGCAGCTGGACGCCTCCGGCGCCCCTTTAACGTATAAATTCCCGTCTATGTTGATGTCGGCGCTCAATATACACATGTCTGAGAAGGCGGTGGAATCGCGGATTCGCCGCTTTATGATCGGGGCGGCAGCCGTTGTACTTCTGCTCTTCGGAGGAATCTATCTCGCAATGAAATTCGGCTCCGCCCAAGAGAAAAACGAAAGCGCAGAGAGCGAATAAGATGATCAGAATGACGCGCGCCGCCCTCGCCTCGCGCAGGCAGGCTCTTTTATACTTAAGAAAGAGAGGGCGCCGCCCTAAAACCGCAAAATAAATGGAAAGACCGATGCGCCGATACGCCCCGTCAACCGCCTTAACCTTCGCCGTAACCGCCGCTGTCGTCTGTTTGGCGCCGATCCGCGCCGACGCCGAAAACTTCACCCTCGAATTGCAAGCGGCCGTCTACGAGATGACCCAACGGACCGAGCATCGTATGCGCGGTGAGCCAGGCTCTGTTATGTTTAAAGACATGCATGCGCTCGTTACCGACGTCGGCAATCAGCTCCTGCTTCGGAACGAGCAGTTGAAAAAGGAAAATGTCCCTGTCAATGAGAGGCTGCCGAAGCTCCGCCAGCTGTATCTCACAGAGATGCGCAAACTCCATGAACTGACGCCGGACGGCTCCTCCTCCGTCAAATACAACGAGCGAAAACAAACGTTGATGTGCTACCATTACCATATCACATCGTCCGGATATAGCGGCGGAGGGGGAGGCGGCACATTCGCTTCCCGACTCAACAGTGTGCTTAAATTCCATATGATTGAGCGCGATCCGTTTGCGTTCAATCTGAACGCCGCATTGTCGGATCTTGAAAACAACTGGCGCAGCTTTAAACACGCGAACCTCGGGCTTCTCATCTCCCATATTCACCGGCATCGTTCGCCAGGTTCCCCGACGATCCCTTCCATTTTGCCAGGATTGACGCCGACCCCCTCTCCGATCTCGCCGCTGGAGTACCCAAGAGGGATCGAATCCATGATTGCGAATATCGACTATGAGCTCTCAAAGTTGAATGTGGAGCTCTCTTTAAAGGGGCGGTCGGACGAGGAGCGCGCCGAGAAACTGGGCAGGAAGTTGATCGAGATCGTTCGGAAGTTTGACAAACAGGCTCCGCTCGTCCAATTCGATGAAACTGCGGCAGAATTTTCCTTTTACGATAGCTCCGGCCGTCAGCAGCTGGACGCCTTCGGCGCCCCTTTAACATATAAATTCCCGTCTACGTTGATGTCGACGCTCAGTATAAAGACGTCTGGGAAGACGGTGGATTCGGGGATTCGCCGCTTTATGATCGGAGCGGCAGCTGTCGTACTTCTGCTTTTCGGAGGGATTTATCTCGCAATGAAATTCGGCTCCTCCCAAGAGGAAAACGAAGGCGCAGAGGAAGAATAGTAGGGCTCTCTTATAGGCTGCATCCTCTAAGAGAGCCGCTTGCATCGCTCCCCCCGTTCCGCTACCATGCCCATGTCTCCACAGAAGCATAGGAGAACGGCATGGCAGAGCAAGCATACCGGTTGGCGCCGTCCGGGTTCACACGGACGCAGTGGGACGATTTCATGGAAGAGGGTTTTCTCATCATCGAAAACGCTCTTGACAGCGATGAGGTTGCCTATTATCGGAACGCCATCGAACAGATCGCGGCCGCCGACCCTAAATTCAACCCAACCAAAACCTATTCGATCTCAAACGCGGTTGAACGCCACCGCGCCGTCGCCGAAATGATTGACCATCCGCGCCATGTTGGATACGCATACGACATCTACGGCGAGCTGCTGAAACTGCATATCTCGCAGATCTTCATGCGTCCGAAGCGCGGCAGCCACAACATCTGGCATCCGGATGGAGCGAGGGGCGTTCCGTACGGCGTCTTCTCGCCAGAGCTGCCGATGCAGTTGAAGATCGGGTACTGGCTCACCGACCTGCCTGAGCCGAAAATGGGCAACTTTGTCTATATGCCTGGCAGCCATCGAACGCACTATCTGCGCGGATACGACACGCATGAATCGCTGCCCGGCGAGCGGATCCTCACGCTCAAGGCGGGAACGATGACGCTCATGCATGCCAGCCTGTGGCACCGCGTCGAGCCGAACCTGAGCGATGTCGTCCGCAAAAACATCTTCCTTGCCTACTGCCCCTCCTGGATCTGCGAAGCGGACAGACATCGTTCCAACGACGCCTGGCTCAAAACGCTCAACCGGGAGCAGCGGATCATCATGCGCAGCTACTCCTCGCCTTACGCGCGGACCAAGCCGCCTGAGTCCGATTCGCCGCTGTTTTTAGACCGCGACACCGGAAAGGATTGCGACCCTGAGAGCGATTCGGGCGTGAAGCTGCATCGGCGGAAACGGCAGACCTGGGCGGAGAAGCAGATGGGCGCGCCGTATGAGGGTCCGCTGGCGGAGCGGTTTGCGCGGCGGCATTCGCCTGCGTTGATTGAGCCGAAGAGGGAAATGCGCGCCGTATGAGCGTTTTATTCATCGCGGCGCTGGCGGCGTCGGCTCTGCCGGAAACGAATTACGATGAAAGCAAGGTTCCCGAATACGCCTTGCCGGACGCGCTTTTAACGCTGGACGGCTCCCGCGTTGAGACGGCAGAAGCGTGGCGGACAAAGCGGCGTCCCGAACTGCTGCGCCTCTTCGCCGAGCAGATGTACGGCAAGACGCCGAGCGCCTCCCTGCCGGTTGAGTATGAAACGCTGTCGGTAGATGAAAACGCGCTGGACGGAGCCGCGACTCGCAAACAGATACGCATCCATTTCAGCGGCGGCGCGTTGCATATGGACGTCCTGCTTTTCCTGCCGAACGGCGCGCCCTCTCCCGCGCCTGCGTTTATCGGATTGAATTTTGGCGGAAACCATACGGTTCATTCCGACCCCGGCATACGTCTGCCCGAATCGCCGATGCGGACAGGCGAGCCGGCTTCGGAAGAGGAGCGCGGCAAATCGGCGGGCAGATGGCAGGCGGAGACGGTCGTATCCCGCGGATACGCTCTGGCGACCGCCTACTACGGCGACATTGATCCGGATATGGACGACGGCTTCCGCAACGGGGTTCATCCGCTTTTTCACGGCGAGGGCGTTCCGGCGGCGGACGAATGGGGTTCCATCGGCGCATGGGCATGGGGGTTGAGCCGCGCGCTTGACATGCTGCTGTCGGAAAATTCCGTTGCGGCGCGGGTCGACGGTTCGCGCGTCGCGGTTCTTGGCCATTCGCGTTTGGGCAAGACGGCTCTCTGGGCGGGTGCGCAGGATGAGCGTTTCGCGCTTACGATCTCCAACAATTCGGGCTGCGGCGGGGCGGCGCTGTCTCGGCGGCGGTTCGGCGAGACGGTCGCGCGCATCAATACGGCGTTCCCGCATTGGTTCTGCGGCAACTTCAAGCGTTACAACGAAAATGAAAACGCGCTTCCGTTTGACCAGCACCAGTTGATCGCGCTGATTGCGCCGCGCCCGGCGTATGTCGCCAGCGCGGAGGAGGATCGATGGGCAGACCCGCGCGGCGAATTTTTAAGCGCGAAACATGCGGACAGCGTGTACCGTTTACTCGGAACGGACGGCATGTCGGCGGAGGAAATGCCGCCTCTCGAATCTCCTGCGATGAGCCGAATCGGCTACCATATCCGCCGAGGCGGACATGATGTCAAGGCATACGACTGGGCGCGTTTTCTTGATTTTGCCGACAAACATCTCCGTTAACTTACATCTTAAGTCAGGATATTGAACGGCTAAGGCGCGCCAAACTTCGATTGCTAGATGGGTTGGTACAGGCTCAAGCGCCGCTGCTCCGATCATTGATGTCGCGCATTTTTCGCGCCAGGGCGATTTGCTCATTGGTGAACGGAGGCTTCGGCACGGTGATGACAACATTAACCAGTAAATCGCCGACTGTCCGCCCTTTTTTCACCCCTCGTCCGGCAAGCCGCAGCTTCTGCCCCGCTTGCGCCCCCTTCGGTATGTTGATGTTGATCGGACCGTCCAGCGTTTCGATGCGCGCCTTGCCGCCGAGGATGGCGGTTGTGAACGGAACCTCCAGGTCGGCGGCGATATTCATCCCCTCCCGCCGGTACTGCGGATGTTCCTTGACATGGACGGCGACGCGCAGGCTGCCCGGCGGTCCGCCGTTCGTTCCAGGGTAACCCGCTCCTTCAACCCGCAGCGTTTTTCCGCTTTCGATGCCGGCAGGGATATTGAGCCGAATGCGCTTTGTCTCTTTTCCGCGTTTCACGACGAGCGTTTTTTCGACCCCTTTCAGCGATTCAAACAGGTCAATGGAGAGATTATGCTGAACGTCGGCCCCTCGGGCGGGCATTTTTGACTCCTGCTGGGCGGAAGATTGGCGGTCTCGGCGCAGGTTGCCGACCAGATCGCCGAAGACGTCTCCGAATCGTGTGAAGATGTCGTTTGTTCTGTCGAAGCCTTGGAAGTCGTACTGCTGAAAATTGCCGACGCGGAGCTGGCGGTCGTATTTTGCGCGTTCTTTGGGGTCGCTGAGAACGGCGTACGCCTCGCACACCTCTTTGAAGACCGCTTCAGCCTGCTTGCCCTTGTTTTTGTCAGGATGATTTTCGAAAGCCAGCCTTCGATAGGCTTTTTTGATTTCGTCCTGTCCGGCGGTTCGTTTCACGCCCAAGACTTCGTAGTAGTCGCGTTTTGGCATGGAACCGCCTTAGCTGTCGACGATATCGCCTACAATTGGCTCAACCTCTACGCCGAGGTCTCGCATATACTCTTCTGCACGGGTCAAAGCGTCTTCGCCGCCGCTGATCTCTAGGACTACCCAGCCTGCGCTGTTTTCGATGTTGGCGCGGCGGATGTTTGTCACGACTTGGAAGTTCACGCCGACATTATAGATGATCGGCTCTTTGACCAGCTTTGTTGGAAACGTTAATCGAACCCTGCGGGAAGGCATGCTGTTCTCCTTGCTTTGAATGCGCGTTGCGTTACATTATGAGGCATGCCGCGCCAAACTGCAAGCGCAGGTATGGATGTCGACGCTTGAGATTGGACAAGTTTCTGCGCGGCTGTAGACTTCTGCTTGTTGCGCGCTGCAGCCTGACGCAGTAGAATATAATGAAGAAGAATGTTCCATCATAGCGAAGGCGGGACAACATGCGTAAGCCAAACGACCGAGAAACCGAAAAGCGGGATGTCCGCCGGGAGCTGGAAGCGCTTGAAGAGCGGTTGTATGAAGAAAGCGACGAGCAGACGCAAAAGACGCTGACGGCGGCGCGGGAGCGCATTGACGCGATACGCGCGCAACTTCAAGAAAAAAACAGCCAAGCGGCCGATCTTGAACGCCCCGTCCGCTCCCCCGTCTCCGACAAACGTCTGGACCCCGATTTTATGAGCGGGAAGCCTGCGGCGGAGAGCGATCAAACGGACGCGGCTTCCAACAGCATTCTGTCGCCGATGGAGGACCGCGCCATTCTTTTGCGGCGGAAAGCGGAACTGAAACGGCGCGCCAGGAAAAGCCGGCAACCGCAGGAACCGGACCCGTCGGTGCGCTGGGTGTCGGTGGACGGGCATGAAGAAGACTCGTAAACGAGGCAAGGGAGCGCGATGTACGATTGGCGGCCCGTTGAGAATCTAGACGATGTTTTCACTCCCGCGCTGCTTTTTGACGTTGAGCGGATCAAGTTCAACATGCGGCGCGCCGTGGAGATGGTCGGCGGAGAGACGCATCGGCTGCGCCCGCATGTGAAAACGCACAAATGCCCCGAAATTGTCCAGCTGGCGTTGAGCGCCGGCATTTTCAAGCACAAGTGCGCGACGCTTCGAGAAGCGCAGATGCTCGCCGAATGCGGCGCTGAAGATGTCCTGATCGCCTATCAGATGGTCGGACCGAACGCCGGGGCTTTGGCGCGTCTCATCGCGGAGCGTCCAGAGACGCGGTTTAGCAGCGTTGTGGACGACCTCTCCGCCGCGAGGGGGCTGAATTCAGCGGCGGAGCGGCAGGGCGTCCGCGTTGATGTGTGGATCGATCTGGATGTCGGAATGGGGCGCACCGGCATTGCGCCGGACGAGCGCGCTGTTCAGCTGTGCCGTCAGTTGCGCGGCTTTGAGAACTTGCGGCTTCGAGGGCTGCATGCTTACGACGGGCATAACCGCGTCCCCGATGTGGACGAACGGCGCCGAACGACCGAAAAGATCCTTGAAGTTGTGCGGCGTCTGCGCGGACGTCTGGAACGGATCGGATTTGCGGAATTGTCGATCGTCGCGGGAGGCGCGCCGCCGTTTCCGTTTTACGCCGTTCAGTCGGATGTTGAGGCGTCGCCTGGTACCTTTGCGCTGCATGATTATGGTTACAGCTCCCGCTTTCCGGATTTAGGATTTGCGCCGGCGGCGGCGTTGGCGACGCGGATCATCTCGCGTCCGCGCCCGAACATCGTCTGCGTCGATCTGGGGCATAAGGCGATTGCGGCGGATCCGTCTGGGGCGCGGGGGGTTGTTTTGAACCTGCCGGACGCCGAAGTTGGACCGCAAAGCGAGGAGCATTGGACAATACGAATCCCGCCGCATAACGCCCTTCCGCGGCAGGCTGACAGCGGAAGCGATCTGAAGGTGGGCGACGCGCTCTATATCTGTCCGACGCATATCTGTCCGACGGTCGCGCTTCATAATCAGGCGCTGACTGTTGAAAATGGAATCATAACGGGCGCATGGCAGATTGAGAGGGAGAGGCTGGGATGAAACGAAGCGTTGTATGGACGGCGGCATTGCTTGCGGCTGCCGTTTTAGCGGCAGGATGCGACGACTCGAGGCGGGGGAACAAAGGGGTGTTGGAAAATGTCGGCAGACCGAAGCCGTTCACCTTAAACAACCTTGCCGGCGAGAGCCGTTCATATGATGAGTATGCAAAAAAAGAGACGCTGCTGCTCTGTTTTTTTGAAACAACGCAAAAACCTTCCGTTGACCAAGTCCATACGATCAACAAGGTTTTCGATGAGCATAAGGGCGGGCTGGCGGTTGCGGCGGTTGCGCTGGACGCCGACGCGGCGGCGGTTCAGGAGTATGCGGGCGAACAAAATCTCAACTTCGATGTTCTCATCGGTTCTCAGGAACAACTTCGGTCTGTCGCCGAGGATTACGGCGGGGCAAATTATCTGCCGACGACGCTTGTTGTCCGCGGGGGGCAGATCATTAAGCGTTTTATTGGTTACGCCGACGAGCGGATGATTGGGGATGTTTTGCCTCTTCCTCAGGCTCCAAAAAAGAAAAAGAAGCAGCGCAAGGCGGAAGAGAACCCGCCAGAAAAAGCGGCAAACGAACCGGCTAAGGAGGCGGAAGAGCCGGCGGTTGACGAGCCAAAGACAGAGGCAAATAAAAAAGCAAATAATGCGCGGAAGAACAGAAGAGCCGGCGCAAAAAAACAGGGGCAGTCCAATAATTGAGCGTCTGCTTTGCCGCTGAATTTAGAACGACGATGGGCGGGCTTACCAGAGAACCCGCTTTAGAAACGCCTGCGTCCGCTCATGTTTTGGCTCGCGCAGGAGCTCTCTTGGGTTGCCCTGTTCCACAATCTGCCCGTCGTCCATGAAGATCAGGCGGTCGCCGACCTCCTCTCCGAACCGCACCTCGTGGGTTACGATCAGCATCGTCATTCCTTCGTCGGCGAGCCGCTTCATCGCTTCTAGCACTTCATACACCAGTTCAGGGTCCAGCGCGGAGGTAACCTCGTCAAACAGCATCACCTTCGGATCCATCGCCAAAGCCCGCGCAATAGCGACGCGCTGTTGCTGCCCGCCGGAGAGCTGACTTGGGTAAGCGTCCGCTTTGTCCTCTAGTCCGACCTGTTTCAGGAGTCGCTGCGCCTTCTGCTTCGCCTCTTCAGGCGGGACTTTCAGCGCGAGGCGCGGGGCTAGGGCGACATTTTCAAGCGCGGTTCGATGGGGGAACAGATTGAACCGCTGAAAGACCATGCCGACTTCGGCGCGCACTTTGTTGATGTTGGTTGTTTTTTTGTTTAAGACCTGTCCGTCGATGGCGATCTGTCCTGAATCGGGCTGTTCCAGCCAGTTGACGCAGCGCAGCAGGGTGGATTTTCCGGAGCCGCTGGGACCGATGATGACCGCCTTTTCGCCAGGGTAAACATCCAGCGAGACGTCTTTTAGGACCTTCAAGCTGCCGAACGATTTATGCAGACCGCGAATGGAGACGAGCGGATTCAGCGCGAAACCCCCTTTTTTCAAGGATGCGGGCTAGGTATGAGAGGCACAGCGTTAAACAGAGATAGATGCAGCCGAGCAGAGTGAACACAAAGAACACATCGTAGGTTAAGGCGACCTTGCGGCGGGCGAGCAGGGTGACTTCAGGGATTGCCGCTATAGAGGCTAGGGAGGTGTCTTTTAGGAGGGAGACCGCGTCGTTGACCAGGGCGGGGAGGACGTTGCGCGCCGCTTGAGGGAGGATCACATGCGCCATTGTTTGCGTTGAGTTGAGACCTAGGGCGCGCGCCGCTTCGCTCTGTCCGACGTCGACCGATTCGATGCCTGCGCGGAAAGTTTCGGCGAGATAAGCTCCGTAGCATGCGCCGAAGGCGGCGACGGTCAGCCAGAAATCATGCAGCTTCCATTGGGGCGCGGCGCTTGGGATGCCGAACACAACGAGGAGCAGCGTCACCAGGAGAGGGACGCCGCGCAGCGTTTCGATATACCCAGCGCATGGCCAGCGCAGGAGGGGGAATCGGGAGAGGCGCCCAGCCGCCAGAAGCAGACCGAGCGCCAGCCCGACCAGCATGGAGCAGACCATCAACGCCGCCGTCCACTGCAAGCCGCCCAGCAGGAACTGTAAGGTGTCCGCCGCTTTGTGTATCGTCTCAAAGCTCATCGCCGCGCGCCGTTTTTAGTCGAAATGCAGGTAAACGGTCTTGATCTGGGTATAGAACTCGACCGCCGCGCTGCCCTGTTCGCGCGTCCCGGTGCTGGAACCTTTGTACCCGCCGAACGGAACCTGCACCTCCGCGCCCGCCGTCTGCGCATTCACATGCACAAGTCCCGTCTCTATCCTGTCGATATACTCGAACGTCCGCTGAAGATCGCCTGTGACGATGCTTGCCGACAAGCCGTATTCGACATCGTTCGCGCCGTCCATCGCCTCGTCGAACGTTTCAAACGGCACCACGGCGACGACGGGACCGAAGATTTCCTCTTGGGCGATGCGCATGTTGCTGCGAACGCCGGTGAAGACGGTCGGCTCTACGTAATAGCCTTTGTCGTAGTCTCCGCCGGTCAGGCGCCGTCCGCCTGCTGCGATTTCGGCTCCCTCGTTTTTTCCGATTTCGATGTAGCCTAGAATGCTTTTGAGCTGGCGTTCATCAACGGCGGGGCCGATCTGCGTTCCTTCTTTTGAGCCGTCTCCGACCTTCAGCGCCTCCACCTCTTCGATGAGCAGGTCGGTGAACGCTTGCGCAATTGAGCGGTGTACGAAGACGCGGCTTGTGGCGGTGCATTTTTGCCCTGTTGACCACATGGCGCCGGCGACGACCAGGTCGACCGCTTTTTCGACGTCGGCGTCTTTCAGGACGATGACGGGATTTTTTCCGCCCATTTCGCATTGACATTTGGCGCCGCGCCCTGTGACGGCTCCGTAGAGGCGCGTTCCGACGGCGTTGGAGCCGGTGAACGAAACCGCCTTGACAGCGGGGTTCATCGCCAGCTCGTCTCCGACGGCGCTGCCCGGACCTGTGACAAGGTTGAGCGTCCCAGGCGGCAGCCCCGCTTCTTCCAAAGCTCGCGCAAGATGGACGCTTGAAATCGGCGCCAGCGAGGCGGGCTTCAAGACAACCGTATTTCCCGCGACTAGAGCGGGAAGCGCCTTCCACGCGGGTATGGCGATGGGGAAGTTCCACGGCGTGATGAGACCGACGACTCCAAGCGGCTCTTTGACGGTGTATAGGAATGTGTTTGGTTGTCCTGACGGATAGGTTTCGCCGGTCAAGCGGCGCGCTTCGCCGGCGTACCATTCCAGCAGTTCAACGGAGCGGAGCGTTTCGCCCTTGCCTTCAGGGAGCGTTTTGCCTTCTTCGCGGGTCAGGTCTCGCCCGACCTCTTCGGCGCGCTCTTCTAGTATCTGCGCCGCTTTGAAAAGTATCTTGCCGCGCGCGGGGGCGGACATGGCGCGCCAAGCTGGCAACGCTTCCTCAGCCGCCCTGATTGCCGCCAATACATCCTCGCGCCCCGATTCTGGATGCGTCCCGACCGTCTCCGAGATGTCCGCCGGGTTGATGTTTTCAAAAACGGCGCCGCTCTGCGCGTCCACCCACTCGCCGCCGATATAATTTTGGTACGCTTCAGCCATCATGTTTCCTTTCGTTGTTAGCCTGGGGGCCACGTCATCGCGCGCCCGCCCAGGATGTGTATGTGTAGATGCTGCACTGTTTGGCCGCCGCGTTCGCCGTGGTTGATGACAAGGCGGTAGCCGTCTTCCGCCAGACCTAGATTCTCTGCGATCTGCGCCGCTGTTGTGAAAAGCTGGCCGATGAGCGGGGCGTCCGATTCGTTGATGTCGGCGATTGTCTCGATCTGTTTTTTGGGTATGACGAGAACATGCGTCGGCGCCTGCGGGTTGATGTCCTTGAACGCCAGCGTCTGCTCATCCTCATAGACGATGTCGGCAGGAATCTCTTTACGGATGATCTTGTCAAAGACGGTCTCTGCCATGGGCGTCTCCTATCGGTTTTTTAACCATTCCGCCGCGGCGCGAAAGGCGGCAAGCGGATCTGTGAAGTCAGGCAAGCGCAGCAGATTTTGCGCCTCTGCCACATAGGCGCGCCTCTTCATTCCGCTTAGAACGATCGAGACGCCTGGGACGGAGGCTGCCGCGTTCAGCGCGATTTCGCTTAGCGTCATGTTGTCGGCGGCGGCGCCGAGCGTCTTGGAGAGGGCGGCGCGCAGCGGGACTCTGACGTTTGCGTCGCTGCGGTTGAGCTGGCTGACAGAAGCATGCGCCATTGTTTGTATTGCCGCGGAGTACCGTTTTTTTAAAGCTGTCCATTCGTCCCGCCGGCGCTCGTCGATTTGCCGTTCCGCTTCCAGCGCCGCTGACATGGCGGCGGGGGCGAGATGGCGTTCGAAAAGATGAATCCAGTCGACGGCGGTCTCTGTTTTTGGGTAAAGGCGTTTTGCCGTCTCGCCGATGCGGAAGCTATTTTCTGGTTGAATTACAGCGCGCCATTTTCGCAGGGCTAAATGGATGTCCCGCTCAACAGACGCGGCTGCGGCGAAGGTCTCAAGAGGCGCCGGCGCGTTTTCATCCGCCGGATACTCGGCTAAACGGAACAGAGCGTCGTCTAAAATCGCGTTCAGAGGCCGATTCACAAAAACAGCGATCCCGTTCTCCTGCGCCGTTTGTAAAAAAGAATGTCCGTTTTCATCTGCCGCTTCCGAAAACGCGCCCGTTTCCAGCAAATTCAACGGCGCCTGCACAGCCACAAAACGACTCTCCCCGACCGAAGCCGCCTCGGCGCATGCCAGCAGGCGCCCCAGCGACACATGCGTCGGGTCCTCCTTCGGTACGGCGAAGGCGTTCGATGAGACGCCGTACCAGCCGATGCGGCTCTCCTGCGCAAACCGCTCCATCGCTTCAAAAGCGCGCCTGACGCGCTCATAAAACGCCTCCCGCGCCTCATTTAAAGGAACGCCCCGCTTTGCCGCATGCGAGAGAAAATACTCTGGGTTATGGAGCAGTAAAAAATCGAGACGCTCCAGCTGAAGTCGAGACAGGGAACGCTCCAGCTCCTCTTCAAGCCAGACAGGGTGGATGCAATGCCAAAGCCCGCTGCCGTAATGAACCATCTCTGGATACGGCTGCCCGCCCGCTTCTGCCTTTTGCGCTCGGTCGTAGTTGGAGGCTTGGACATAGCCCGCCTTGCTGACGACAATCGTTTCGGAGCGCTCGATTTTTTCATGTTGAATCAGCGTTTCCAGCGTTTCGCCGATCAGCCGCTCCGACAGCCCGTCCGAATAGTTTGTGGAGGTGTCGATCAGGTTGCAGCCGGCGGCGAGGGCGTCCGCGAGCGTTTGCCGATGCTCCTGTATGTCCGCCCGCGCGCGGTAGGCTCCGTAGCCGATTTTAGCGGCGCGCAGACCTGTTTTGCCGAGGGTTCGGACCGCGTCCGGATGGACGGGCGGGAAGAGACGGCGCTCTTGCCCGCCGCCCGGTTCCGCCCATCCCCGGATGCGTTTTTCCTTCATTTTTGTCAGGTTGCCCACACGTTCCATCGGGTGTCTAGGATGCCCAGTTCTCGGTCAATGTCGTCTTGGTAGCCTGTGATGCGGCACGCCTCCACTTGGCGCAGGTTGACAGGGGCGTTGATCCATGCCGATTCGAGCGCCCCCATGCAGATCGCCATGGCTTTCATGCCGATCACGCCGTCCGTTTCGGGGTAGTAGGAGTCGTCGCGTATCGACTGCGCGAATTCCCACAGCTCGGTGGCGATGGAGTTTTCCACGCCGGCGGGGTAGGTTCGTTCGCGTTCGTCGTCCGAGAGGCTTTCTCTGTAGTCGCCGACGATGTTCTTTGTTTCCTGTCCGCGGAGCGTCAGTCCGCCGCCGAAGTCGAGCGAGCCGTCTTCGCCGTAGATGATGTGCTGGTTGAAGCCGCGGCCGGGCGCAGCGCGCACCGACGACCATTCGGCGACCGCGCCGTTGGCAAATTGAACGATGGCGATGCAGGAGTCCTCGTTTGTGACCCAGATCGGGTCCTGTTTGGCGGCTCCGTCGCGGTATCGGCGCGGGTCGAAGCTGCGCGCGTGGGCGAACACTTCGGTCGCTTCGCCGAGGAAGTAGATGAACTGGTCGGTGTAATGGACGCCGCCGTCCAGAACCCAGCCGGCTCCGGCGTCCAGTTTGGAGTCGCGCCATCCCCATGGTCCGAGCGCTTCGCCGTAATCGATGTACACGAGCAGCCTCGGCGCGCCGATCATGCCGCGGTCGATTGCCCATTTTGTGGCGCGTCGTCCGGGGGAGCGGCGGTAGTTTTCGGCGACCGCGAGGATCTTGTCGTTGCGCTGCGCGGCGTTCAGCATGAGCGCGCACGCTTTCATCGTCACGCCGAGCGGTTTTTCGATGATCACATGTTTGCCGGCGTCCAGCGCGGCGACCGCCAGTTCGTGGTGGACGCGGTGAAGGGCGCAGATGTCGACCGCTTCAATGTCCGGTTCTTTTTCGAGCATTTCATGGATGTCGGTGTAGACGTTCGGTTTTTTACCGTCTTGCAGTTCGGCGGCTTGGTTGGCGCGTCCTTCGGCTGCGTCTTTGCGTATGTCGCATGTCGCGGCGAATTCGACGTTCAGAATGCCGGCGTCAAGCAGATTTCGGTAGCCTCCCATGTGCGCTCCGGAGATGCCGCCGCAGCCGACAAGAGCGATTCGAACCTTTTCTGACATAGTGAGCCTTTCTGTGCTTGTGTCAGATTGACCATACCATATCCAACCGCCGCAAACAAACGCCGCCTTTCAACAGATTCGGTTGCGCCGCGTTAGCTCCTTTGCTAAGATGGGTTGTCGTTTGAAATGGCGAGAAGAGGAGAAACACGTTGAATGCGGCGCAGCAGACCTTGTCAGATCCGGTACAGGTGTCGGGCGTTGGACTGATGCTCGGAATTGACGCGCTCTTGACGCTCAAGCCGGCATCTCCCGACGCAGGCATTGTGTTTGTGCGGACAGATATGCCCGACTGTCCTGAAATACCGGTCAACAGCGAGAGCTCCATCGTCGGGGCGGGGCGCAGCGCCGCCCTTGAGCGGGACGGCGCCCGCGTTCAAACGATAGAGCATCTTTTGTCAGCGCTGACAGGGATGGGCATCGACAACTGCGTCGCCGAGCTGAACGCGCCGGAGCCGCCCATCGGCGACGGGAGCGCGCTTCCGTTTGTCGAGGCGATTCAGAAGGCAGGCATACAGACGCAGGACGCCCCGCGGCGTTATATTGAGGTCCACGCGCCGACGGCCGCTGTGGACGGCGACCGCTCCGTGACGCTGTATCCAGAGGACGGGTTCCGCGCCGGCTTCGTGTTCGACAAATACGACCGAAGGGGCGTCGAAAGCCAGACCGCGACCTTCAACATCGCGCCGGAGACATATGCGCGTGAAATCGCCCCGGCGCGCACCTTCTGTTTTGCGGATGAGATTGAGACGCTCAAGGCGGCAGGTCTCGGCAAAGGCGCCAACGACGAGAATGTGATGGTGATCGATGAACGCGGCTTGCGCAAGGGGCGGTTTCGCTTTGAGAACGAGCTGGCGCGCCACAAGCTGCTTGACCTGATCGGAGATCTGCGTTTGGCGGGGCGGATGCCGCGGGGGTATGCGCTGGCGGCGCGTTCGCAGCATGCGCTGAATCACCGTTTGGCGCAGCAGCTGCGCGATCGGATCGACGAGGAGCGTTTTCGGCTGAATCCGCCGATGGGACCTGCGGAGATTGAGGCGGCGATACCGCACCGGTTCCCGTTTTTGCTGGTTGACCGCATCGTTGCTATCGAAGAGGGCAAGCGCATTACCGGGATTAAGTGTGTGTCGTATAATGAGCCGTTTTTTCAGGGGCATTTTCCGGGGCATCCGGTCATGCCGGGCGTGTTGATTGCGGAGGCGCTTGCGCAAACAGCGGGGGTGTTGGTGAGTCGACACGCCGATTTTGAGGGCAAGATTGCGTATCTTATGACGATGAACAATGTGAAGTTTCGGGCGCCGGCGGTTCCCGGCGATCAGATCGAATTGAGAGTCGAAATAACCCGCCTGCGCCGTTCGATCGGTTTTTTACGCGGAACCGCTTACATCAATGCAAAACGGACCGCGGAGGCAGATTTCAGCTTCGCGCTGGTCAACCGCGAAAAGGAGGCGTCTAAATGAGCTCCCAGATACATCCTACCGCCATCGTCAGCCCCGATGCAAAACTGGCAGACGGCGTCGAGATTGGAGCTTACAGCATCGTTGACGCCGGCGCGTCCATCGGCAAGAACACATGGATCGATTCGCATGTGCGCATACACGGCGCGGCGACGATCGGCTCGGAATGTCGAATCCATCAGGGCGCCGCTATAGGCCACTCCTCCGTCGACCTCAAATTTAAAGGCGGCGACTGCAGAGCTGTGATTGGAGACCATAACATTATCCGCGAGTATGTAACCATTTCCGCCTCCTCCTTCGACGGAAAAGCGACCATGATCGGAAACGGCAACCTGCTCATGCATTGGACAAACATCGCCCATGACTGCGTTATCGGGGACGGGATCATCATGGCGAACTTTGTGTCGCTGGGCGGACATGTTGAAATTGAGGGACCGTGCCGCATCGGCGCGCTTGCCGGATTTCATCAGTTCGTGCGCGTCGGGCGCGGCTCCATGATCGGCGGATACTCGAAGGTGACGCAGGATGCGCCGCCGTACAGCCTCACGGAGGGCAACCCCGCTTGGGCGCGCAGCCTGAACCTGATTGGGCGTGGCGTTGTGAAGAGCCACCCGATGGCGGATGTGCCGGAGGAGTCGATTTCGGCGTTGAAACGGGCGTTTCGTTTGATTTTTCGTTCCGATTTGAAGTTGGCGGACGCGCTTGATCAGGCGGAAGAGACGGCGGGGGAAGACCCGCATGCGGCGCATCTGATTCAGTTTGTGCGTTCATCGAAGCGGGGCGTGCGCCGTCGAGCTCCCGCTGAATGAAGCGCGCGAAACCGCTGGGGCTTGTCGCCGGCAGCGGACAGCTTCCTGTTCTTCTGGCGCGCGAAACGGCCGGCTCCCGCCCTCTCATTGTCGCCGCCATTTCAAATGAGCCGCAGCCTGAACTGGAGCGGCGGTCGGAGTTTTTTGAGCGTACGGCGGTCGGCAAGGCGAGCCGCATCATGTCGATCTTTGAGTCGCAGGGCGCAACGGAGCTGGCGATCATCGGCGGGGCGCAGAAATCGGAGCTGTTTAAACCGCGCCGCCTCGACTGGCTCGCGTTGAAGATACTGGCGAAAGCGAAGACGCGCGGCGACCAGTCGCTCTTTGAAGCCATTGCCGCGGAGTTTGAGTCGCGGGGGATGACGATCGCCGACCAGCGAACCTATCTCCCGTCGCTGACGCTGACGAAGGGCGTTTTGACGCGGCGGAAGCCGTCCCGCGCCCAGCGAGCCGACGCCGAATACGCCCTGCATCTGGCGCGTTCAGCCGCCGCGCTGGACATCGGCCAAACGGCGGTTGTCAAGAGCGGCGCGCCGGTCGCTATCGAAGGAATGGAAGGGACCGACGCCGCCATTCGCCGAGGCGGAGAGCTCGCCGGCAAAGGCGTCGTCGTCGGAAAGGCATGCCGACCCGACCATGACTTCCGTTTCGACACGCCGACCGTCGGGTTGAAGACGCTGGACGCGCTTATCGAGGCGAAAGCGGACGCGCTGGCGCTGGAAGCTGGGCGCGTGTTCATGCTGGACCGCGAGGCTTTTGCCCAAAAAGCGGACCGCGCCGGCATCGTTGTTCTTGCCCTTGCTCCCTCTAACTAGACGCGCGGCGCCGATTTCGGTAGGATAGCCGCGCGTTGACATACGTTCATTTTAAAATCCGAACCAGAAGGGACTTCTGTATGGATCAAGCGCGCGTAGGTTTTATCGGCGTCGGCGGCGTCGCGGGAGGGCATCTCAACATACTGAACGGCTTTGAGGACGCGGAGCTCGCTGCGCTGTGCGACATTGACGAGGGGCGATTAAAAGGGCGCGCCGAAGCGTTCGGCGTCGCAAACGCCTACACGGACTACCGAGAGATGCTGTCGGCGGAGGAGCTGGACGCTGTCTATGTGTGCGTTCCGCCGTTTGCGCATGGGCAAATTGAAGAAGAGATCGCGGCGGCGGGGACGGCTCTGTTTGTTGAAAAACCGGTGGAGCTGCATATGGAGCCGGCGGTACGCAAGCATGAGGCGATACGGGACGCGGGCATTCTCAACACGGTCGGCTACTGCGTGCGCTACCTCAGCACGGTGGACGATGTCGCGCGAACGCTGGAGGGCGTCCAGATCGACATGGCGCTGGGGTACTACATGGGCGGGGCGCCGGGCGGCTGGTGGCGGCAGCTGAATAAGTCGGGCGGGCAGCTCGTGGAGCAGACGACGCATATCGTCGACACGGCGCGGTATCTGGTCGGAGATGTCGCGGCGGTGGGCGGGGCGTTTGCCGCGCAGACGCCGCTGGACGACTCGGCGGACATTGAGAACGTCTCCATCGCGCATCTGTTTTTTGAAAACGGCGCCGTCGGGGCGGTCATGTCGGCATGCATGCTGGGGCGCGGCTTCAAGACGGGTCTCGACATCTTTGCGAAAGGCTACACGGCAGAGTTCACCTACGGCAAGACGCGCGTCCATGCAGGCGGCGAGTCGCATGAGTTCGACCCGAACAACAACATGTACGAGTCGGAAGACCGCGCGTTTATCGACGCCGTCAAAACGGGGGACCGCTCGGCGCTGCGCGTCGATTACGCGGACGCGGTGAAATCGCTGGAGGTGTCGCTCTTGGCGCGGGAGGCGAACGACAAGCGCGCCGTCTTGGAGACGACCTTCAAGGGCTGACGCCTTTAAAGGCTTGGTTGAAGTTTTGCCATGAGCGGCGAAAGTGTTGCCGAATCGCTTGCGAACGGCTTGCGGCTCATGTTAAGATACCCATGCGGTCTGTAAAGAGGCGGCAAATGCTTTAGAACTTCGCGCAAACGGAAGGAGAGTGAACGATGAATCGAACGAAGCGAGCGTACTGGGTTCTTGGCATGGGATTGCTGGCGCTGGTTGCGGTCGTCATTTACGTTTCCGTTGTTTCAAACGGCGGAGATACAGATACAGATGACGGGCGAAGTACCGCTCTCTTGGATGAGGCGGGTCAAAGTTCGCGCATCGAAACGGCGGAAACGTCTGAGCCTAAGAATGATCAGAACCGCCAACATGAAGCGGAAACGCAGCAAAACGTTGACGCTGACGAATCGCTCTCTGAAATCCCCCCAGCCATTTTATACGATGTCGCCGGCGGCGTCGGCGAACCTCCAGAAGATTGGAAAGAAGACTATTCTCACTGGGATTCTAACTTCGGAGACGAGCTTGTGAAGGTCGGTATGATCGAGCGAGAAGAAGGGATTGATATAATATACCGCCCCACCGAAGCGGCTCGCCGGCGTGAGAGCGAGTTAGAGGAAGAGATGTTGAAAGCTGCCGAGGATGGTCTTCTTTCCAGAGAGCCAAAAGGCGACTACATCCGCCAAGAAATTGAGGCAGGAAAGGTCGTCTATGTCGCTCCAAACTTTGTTGACCAGTACAACGCGCTCTTGGAAGAATACGTTGCCATTAACGAACAGCACATGCATACCGTTCCAAAAGCTGGCTATTCTTCCACTCCTAGTTTGGGAACCATCAAGTTTGACAGCGGGCTTCAGATTGACTACTATCGCCGCAAGGGCGATGGCTCTCTTGTGCGTTCCGTGGATCTCCCAAGCGGCGGAACAAAAGAGTATGTTCTCGCCGATTCGGAGCCGGACCTTTCAGGATTCTCGGATGAGGAGATAGAGATGATAAAAAAAAGTTGGCGATGACGTATGGGATTCTTCCCCTCCCAAAAAGAGAATGAGCGATGAATCGAACGAAGCGAGCGTACTGGGTTCTTGGCATGGGATTGCTGGCGCTGATTGCGGTCGTCATTTATGTTTCCGTTGTTTCAAACGGCGGAGATACAGATACAGATGACGGGCGAGGTACCGCTCTCTTGGATGAGGCAGGTCAGAGTCCGCGCGTCCAACCGAAGCAAGAAAATCTGCAAACTCCGCGCATCGAAACGGCGGAAACGTCTGAGCCTAAGAGTGATCAGAATCGCCAACATGGAGCGGAAACGCAGCAAAACGTTGACGCTGACGAATCGCTCTCTGCACATAAGCCTTCCATTTTATACGATGTTGCCGGCGGCGTAGGCGAACCTCCAGAAGATTGGAGAGAAGACTATTCTCACTGGGATTCTCACTACGGAGACGATCTTATGGAGGTCGGTATCGTTCAGCGAGAAGAAGGGTTTGGGAAAATATACCGCCCCACCGAAGCGGCTCGCCGGCGTGTGAGCGAGTTAGAGGAAGAGATGTTGAAGGCTGTAGAGGATGGGCTTCTTTCCAGAGAGCCAAAAGGCGATTACATCCGCCAAGAGATTGATGAAGGAAAGGTCGTCTATGTCGCTCCAAACTTCGTTGAGCGGTACAACGCGCTCTTGGAAGAACACGTTGCCATTAACGAACAGAACATGCATACCGTTCCAAGTACTAGCTATTCTGGCAGTTCTAGTATGGGAACCATCAAGTTTGACAGCGGGCTTCAGATCACATACTACCGCCGCAAAAGCGACGGCTCTCTTGTGCGTTCCGTGGATCTCCCAAGCGGCGGAACAAAAGAGTACGTTCTCGCCGATTCGGAGCCGGACCTTTCAGGGTTCTCAGAAGAGGAGATAGAGATGATGAAAGAAAGTTGGCGATGACGTATGGGATTCTTCCCCAAAAGGAGAATGAGCGGTGGATCCATCTAAACGAGCGTACTGGATTCTTGGCGCGGCGTTACTCCCTGATCGCAGGCGACGCGCCTAAAGCCGACGAAACGCTTGCGCGCCTTCACAACCCCGCTTCCTACAAGCCTGTCTAGCAGCTGACCTTAGCGCTTTAGTTAGGACATTCCACCTGGCGAACGCGGACGGTTTCTGCGGCGCCTCTGGATTCCCGCTTGCGCGGGAATGACTGCCTGGTTGGCGGCGCCTCTTCCTGTAAATAGAGCGATCACTCGTTCAAATGTCCCAACTTTACGCATGAGGTCGGTCTAGCAGCATTTGACAACGGAGGTCTAGCGCGCCTTCCGTTTCCTCATACAGGCTGATCCCCGCCTCCGCGACCGCCTCCGCCTTTACATCTTCAATGCGCCGCGCGCGCGTTTGTCGACGCCGCTGCCGCGGGCTGGCGTTTTCATTCAGCGCGCTCGGCTCTACAACGCGATTGACCGACCCGACAGGACCCCACCGTCTAGGGTCGGTCGGTCCAAAAACGGCGACAAGCGGAACGTTCAACGCCCCCGCGATATGCATCGGTCCAGAAGCGTTGACGAACAGCAGGCGGCATCGGCTCATGAGCGCCGCCGCTTCGCGTATCGACATGTTCTGGGCGATTTCGGCGCGCGTTGCGGCTGCCTCAACGAAACGGCGCGCCTCTGCGATGTCCGCTGGGCCGGCGAACGCGATCAGCGCCGCGCCGTCCGCGCGTTTTGCTAGGGCGTCCGCCGCGAATGCAAACCGCTCAACAGGGTATTGCCGCGACGGGTCGCTTGCCCCTGGGTGCGCTCCGATCAACGCCGCGTTCGTTTCTAAGCCGCGTTTTTGGAGCCATTTCTCCGCAAACGCATGCTCCTGCTCGTTCAGCGTCAGGCGCGGGATGCGGTTGGACGGTTGAACGCCCGCCGCTTCCAGAAGCCGCAGGTTCCGCTCCGTTTCATGGATCGCTTCGTCCGGCCCGCCGCCGGGGAGCGTTCGCGTCAACAGCCGATGGAACCGTTTGCCCGTATAGCCGAACCGCTCCCGCGCCCCAGACAGCCCCGCGATGAGATGCGTTCGCGCGCAGGATTGAAGCGCAAAGACGGCGTCATACCGCCGAGAGCGCAGCCGCCGAATCAAACGCGGGAGCGGCTCGCCGCCGTCCAGCAGAATCTCCGAGACGGACGGCCTCTCCTCTGCCAGCTGCGCGTTCAGCGGACTGGCAAGCAGGTCGATCTTGGCGTCGGGGCGGGCGGCGCGCAGCGCGTCGATGGCGGGGAGCGCGCAGACCATGTCGCCCAGCCTGTCGCTCCTTATGAGAAGAATGCGCCGCCAGTTCATGCGCGTCGGCGCGTCGGTTGCATTCGCGCGTCAGGAAGCGTATCGTAACGCCTGAGGTTCATTCGACGGCGAGGAGTTGATATGGTTGACCAAACGCGCGAGCAGCTGATTTTAGAGGTCATAGAGCAAGACCCAGACGATCCGATGTTGTTTTTTACTCTGGGGAAATTATACCTGGACGAGGAGCGTTTTGAAGAGGCGCAGAAGGCTCTGAAAAAAGCGGTCGAGCTGGATAAAGGTTACAGCGCGGCATGGTTGGAGCTCGGCAGGGCGCATCTCGGCGCGGACGACGAAGAGAAGGCGCGCGGGGCGTTTGAGCAGTCGGCGAAGCATGCGACAGCGAACGGCGATCTGCGCGTCAAAAACGAGGCGCGGGATGCGCTTGATCAACTGGACGAGTTTTAACATCAGAGGCGTTACAATGGCAGTTTCAAAATTGCGCATACGCGGAGCGCCGGCGTCCGTTTCATTGCCGCATGAGGGTCCGGTTCGCCGCGCGCGTCTGCGCGTCGACCGCGTTTCTAACGACTACCCCGATCAAGGCGCTCAGCCCGATTTTGCGTACGTTCAGCTGCTCGCCTATCCGAAAGAGGGCGATCCTGTGCTGTGGACGTCTGGCGGGGGAAATGTATTGACGGTGTATTGCAAGGCGCTCATGCGGGCTGGCGGCGTCGCGTTTCTTGTCACAGGGGTTGATCATGCTTAAGAAAAATGCGTTTCTTGTCCTGTTAGCGTTCATCATGACGCTTTCAGCATACGCGGAAACGATTCATATCCGTCCGTCCGACCTGCCGAAGCCGTTTCACAGCGACTCGGTCAACAACGCGCCGATCGTCATTCCAAAAATGAACGTCGACAGGCTTTCCATGCCGGACGGGTTTAAAGTGGAGCTTTGGGCTGAAGGGTTTCGGCTGCCGCGGCAAGCGTACATCGCGCCGAACGGCGACGTCTTGGTCGTCGAGTCGGGCGGCGGAAAGGTAACGCTCCTGCGCGACGCCGACAACGACGGCAAAGCGGAGTTCCGCTCCGAGTTTTTGACAGGCCTTCAGCGCCCCTTCGGCATTGACGTTCACAACGGCTATCTTTACATTGCGAACACGCACAACGTCGTTCGTTTGCCGTATGCGCCTGGGCAAGAGAAGGCGGAAGGCGAGCTGGAGGTTGTCGTGCCGGACATCCCGACAGGCGGACACTGGACGCGCGACGTCATCTTTTCGCCGGACGGCTCCAAGATGTATGTTTCCATCGGTTCCAGATCGAACATTGACGAGGAGCCGCTGCCGCGCGCGACGGTGATGGAGTATAACCCGGACGGCAGCGGCGGGCGCGTCTATGCGTCCGGTCTGCGGAACGCTGTCGGGCTGCGTTTTCATCCGGCGACGGGCGCGCTCTGGACGACGGTGAACGAGCGGGACGGCCTCGGAGACGATCTGCCGCCCGACTATGTAACCTCCATCCAGGACGGCGGATTTTACGGCTGGCCCTACGCCTACATCGGTCCAAACGCGGACCCGCGGCTCAACGGGAAGAGGATGGACCTGGTCGAGAAGACGCTTGTTCCGGATGTTCTCATACAGTCGCATTCGGCGGCGCTTGGTCTGCTGTTTTATACGGGCGGCATGTTCCCGGCGAAATATGAAGGCGAGCTGCTCGTCGCGCTGCATGGCTCATGGAACCGCGCCCGCCGCACAGGCTACAAGATCATCCGCGCGCATATGAACCCGGACGGAACCGCTGTCGGCAGCTACGAAGACTTTATTTCAGGATGGAGCGTGAACCCGGACTCCAAAGAGGTATGGGGGCGCCCTGTCGGATTGGCGCAGCTGTTGGACGGGTCGCTGCTCATTTTGGAGGATGGCGGCGACAAGATCTGGCGCGTCTCGTATGCGAATCCGGAGGAGGCGGACGCGCCCAAAGAATGAGAGCGCAGAGGCGCATTACGACTCGACGAACCAGAGCGTCGCGTGGGCGATGCCGAACCGGTCGCGCAGCTCTTCGGCAAGCGCAATCCGCAGATGAGACGCCTCCTGAACCGACATGTCTTTCACTTCAAGACGCGCCGACAGGCACACATACTGCGATGTGATCTCCCAGATATGCAGGTCTGCGACCTTCACTTCCTCGGGCGAGCGGGCGCGCATGCTCTCCTTCACCTCGTCCAGATCGATTCCGTCCGGCTTCCGCTCCATGAGAATGCGTATCGAATCGCGCAGCAGGGAATGCGCCCATCGCCCAATCACCAGCGCAATGACAAGGCTCAGAAGCGGATCGATAATCGTCCAGCCGGTGAGCCAGACGACTCCCGCCCCGACAACGATGCCGATGGAGGAGAGCGTGTCGCCCAGCATATGCAGAAAAGCGCTTTTGGTGTTCAGGTCTTCCACGCCGGAGCGGTAAAGAATGACTGCGGTTCCCAGGTTCACGAAAAGCCCAAGGACGGCGACGATAAACATCTCCTTGACGCGAATATGCTCTGGATGCGCGATATGGTGGATCGCTTCGTATACGATCCAGACGGTGAAAAAAACCAGCAGAACGCCGTTGATGAACGCGCCCAGTATTTCGATGCGGAACAAGCCGAAAGAGTAGTTCTCGCTTGTCCGGCGGGATGCCAGCAGGATGGCAGCGTAGCTGACGCCCAGCGCGGCGGCGTGGGAGAACATATGAATCGCGTCGCTGTGGAGCATGAGGCTGCGGAAGAGATAGCCGCCGACTGTTTCGACGATCATCATGGCAACCGTCAGCAGAATGCAGATCAAAAACGCGCGCCGCTGCGCCGGGCGGTGAAGCTGATCGGCATGATGATGAAAATGATGATGATGCCCGCCGGCATGCGAATGCCCATGATCATGATGATGTCCATGCGCATGAGCGCCATGACTCTCCGCAGTGAGCGGCCGATGTTCATGAAAAGGATCGGTGAGAGCTTCGCTGTTTTGCATATCAGACTCCGCCAATCGTCTGCGATGATCCTGTTAACGCTGCGCGGAGGATGCCGCATTATTAGTAAAGCATATAGAATGCGTCATGTCAAACGGCATGAAAGAAGGGCGGTCTCTATAGACAATGATTTGATTTTAAAGAGCTGTTTTAGAATGTTGAGGCTGGCTGGGAGAACTCTGGATTCCCGCTTTCGCGGGAATGACGACCTGCCCGATTTGAACAGGATTTTCGTCTATCATCGCCTGTAGAGGCTACCGAAAGAAGGGAACGCTTGGATCCGTTACACATCCAGCACGACAGGCAAAATGACAGGCCGCCTGTCGGTGTTTTTTGAAAAATAGCGGCGAAGGGCGACGCGCACCGCCTCCTGCGCCGCTTCCTTATGGGCGCGTTCTTCGGGCGGCATCGCTTTCAGCGCCTCCAGCGCGACCGCCTTCGCCTGATTCACCAGCTCCTCCGACTCGTCCATATACACAAACCCGCGCGAGACGATTTCAGGCTCCGCCAGCGGCTCTCCCGTCTCTTGGCAGCGTACAAGTATCGCGATTGCCATCCCGTCCTCGGACAGCTGCCGCCGGTCGCGCAGCACGATCTCGTCCAGCCGCTCCAGCATCTGTCCGTCCACCAGAACCCGCCCCGCGCGCACCTTTTCGACGACTTCGCACCGCTCTTCGGAGATTTCAAGCCGATCGCCGTTCTCAATCACATGGATATGTTGAGGCGATACGCCCGATTCTTCCGCCAGCAGGGCATGCTGATGGAGCTGGCGGTAGTCGCCATGAATTGGGATGAAGTAGCGCGGCCGCGTCAGTTGAATCATCATGCGCAGGTCTTCTCGATACCCATGCCCAGAGGCATGAAGCCCGTCGCAGTTGCCGCTGTAATACACATCGGCGCCAAGCCGGTAGAGGTTGTCGACGACGCGCGCGACATCCTTTTCACAGCCTGGAATGACGCGCGCCGAAAGGATGACGGAGTCGCCCTTTTCGATGCGGAATCTGCCGTAGGAGCCGTCCGCCATCATGGAGAGCGCCGAGAACGGCTCTCCTTGGCTGCCTGTCATGAGAACCATCACTTCGTCCGGGGGCAGTTCCTTCGCGCGGCGGAGATCGATCGTCGCGTTGGACGGAAGCCAGAGATGCCCGAGCTCCGACGCGGCGCGCGTGTTGTTGACCATGCTGCGTCCGGCGACGGCGATCTGCCGCCCAAACTCCGCCGCAAGATCGATCAGCTGCTGAATGCGGCGCAGGCTTGACGCAAAGGTGGAGGCGATGATGCGCCGTCGGGACGAACGGAAGATTTCGGTCAGCTGCGGACGGACGGAGCTCTCCGGCGGGGAGAAGCCGGGCGATTCCGTATTCGTGCTGTCGGACAGCAGGGCGAGAATCCCCTCTTCGCCCAGAAGCGCAAACCCGGCGGCGTCAAACTGGTCAGCGTCCAGAGGGCCGCCCAGCTTGAAGTCGGAGGTGTGGAGGATTGTGCCGATAGGCGTTCGCAGGACGGCGGCAAGGGTGTTTGGGAAGCTGTGGGAGACGCGCAGAAAATCGCAGGCGATGTTGCCAAACTCGAGCCTGTCGTCTGCGTCAATGACGTTCAGATCGGCGTCGGCGAGGACGCCCCACTCTTTCAGCCTGTTTTTTGCCAGCTCAAGCGTCAGATCGGTTCCGTAAACGGGCGCGGGGGCATGCTTCAACACATGCCAGAGGGAGCCGATATGGTCTTCATGTCCGTGCGTCAGGACGATGCCGCGCAGCTGTTCGCGCCGTTCGATCAGGTAGCCGATGTCGGGCAGCGCCATGTCGATGCCGAAGCGCCGGCTGGGCGTCATGCCGATGTCGATGAGAATCATGTCGCCGCCGCATTCGACAAGCATCGCGTTCATGCCGAATTCGCCGAGTCCGCCGAGAGGGATGATCGATACGTTCGTTGGGTTGCTCATCTGTTGTTTGCCGTCTCCTTCTCCTTTTGGCGGTCGAATTTGTCGCGCGGTTCGTTTAGCTGACCACAAAATTGATGAGTTTGTTCGGTATGTAGATGACGCGGCGAACCGTTTTGCCGTCTAGATGCCGCGCGGCGTTCGGTTCTTCTTTGGCGGCGGCTGCGACCGCCTCTTCCGCTGAATCGGCGGGCATTCTCAATTGAGCGCGCACCTTTCCGTTCACCTGAACGACGATGAGCGATTCTTCTTCAATGAGCGCGCTTTCGTCAAAGACAGGCCAGCCGGCGCCGCGCAAGCTTTCGCCCGTATTCAGGGCTTCCCACATTTCTTCGGCAATATGCGGCGCGAAGGGGCTGAGAAGGCGCGGCAGCGTTTCCAGCGCCTCGCGCATGAGAGCGGAGCGGGCGGGAGAGAACGGCGCCTTTTCATTTTGAAGCGCGTTCACAAATTCCATGCAAGCGGCGATGGCGGTATTGAACTTGAACCGGTCCGAGATGTCGGTCGAGACGCGCTGAATTGTTTTATGGAGCAGCCGGCGAAAGGCGCGCTCATCGGCGTTCAACGCCTGTACGTCATATTCGGCGGATGGGGCGGCGTCTTCCAGGAGGCGGTGGAAGGTTCGCCAGACGCGGTTCAAAAAGCGGAAGCATCCTTCAACGGAGGAATCGTTCCATTCCAGGTCCATTTCAGGCGGCGCGGCAAAAAGCGAGAAGAGGCGGGCGGTGTCTGCGCCGTATTTGGAGACGATCTCATTCGGCGCGACCACATTTCCCGCCGATTTAGACATCTTCGTCCCGTTCATCGTGACCATCCCCTGCGTGAATAGGTTTTCAAACGGCTCGTCCACAGGAGAAAGCCCGGCGTCGTAGAGCGCCTTCGAGATGAACCGCGAATAGAGAAGATGCAAGACCGCATGCTCGATTCCGCCGACATACTGATCAACCGCCATCCAGTATTGAGCGGCGTCCTGGTTGACATACCCATCGTTGAACTGCGGCGAGCAGAAACGCAGATAGTACCAAGAGGAGTCGACAAAGGTGTCCATCGTGTCGGTTTCGCGGCGGGCGGGTTTTCCTGTTCGGGGAGAGACGCAGTTGACGAAGTTTTCGTCGCTCGCGAGCGGGTTTCCGCCCTTGCCGCTCATCTGCATTTTGCTTGGATGCATCACCGGGAGCTGGTCTTGAGAAACGGGGGTGAGAGTTCCGTCCTGCTCGTAGATGATCGGTATCGGGACGCCCCAGTACCGCTGTCGGCTGACGAGCCAGTCGCGCAGCCTGTAGTTGACCGTCTCTTTGCCGAGTCCGCGTTCTTGGAGACGCGCGACGATCGCCTTGCCCGCCTGCCGGTTCGGCATCCCGTTGAACGGGCCGGAGTTGGTCTGGACGCCGTCCTCCACATACGCTTCGATCATGCGGTTTGCGTCCAATTCGGCGTCGCGGGGCTGGATGACGGGGCGTACCGGTATGTCGTATTTTCGCGCGAATTCAAAGTCGCGTTCGTCATGCGCGGGAACCGCCATGAGCGCGCCGGAGCCGTACTCCATGAGCGCGTAGTTCGCGATCCAGATCGGTATGCGCTCGCTGTTGACCGGATTGACCGCGTAAAAGCCGGTGAAGACGCCCTCTTTTTCGGCGTCGGCAGAGGAGCGCGCCTGATGCGTCTGATTGCGCATGCGCTGCGCTTCGGGCATCACGCGCGCCGCATGGGGCGAGTCTGCGATCAGCTCTTCGATGAGGGAATGTTCAGGGGCGAGAGCCATGAAGGTGGCGCCGTAAAGCGTGTCGGGGCGCGTCGTGAAAACGGGCAGCGGTTCCCCTGTCGATTCGATGGTGAATATGATCTCGGCGCCCTCGGAGCGTCCGATCCAGTTTCGCTGCTGCCGCACAACCCGTTCGGGCCAGCCTTTGAGTCTGTCCAGGTCGTTCAGGAGGCGCTCGGCGTAGTCGGAGACGCGGAAGTACCACTGCTCTAGGCGCCGTTTTTCGACAGGCGCGCCCGACCGCCATCCATGCCCGTCTTTCACCTGCTCATTGGCGAGGACCGTTTCGTCGACAGGGTCCCAGTTGACAAGCCCCCCTTGTCGATACGCCAGTCCGCGCTCATACAGCAGCAGGAAGAGCCATTGCGTCCATTTGTAGTAGTCGGGTTTATGCGTGGAGAGTTCGCGGTTCCAGTCGTACGAGATGCCGAGCAGCTTGAACTGCGCCTTTGCGCGAGAGATGTTGCGGTTTGTCCATTCAGAGGGGTGTATTTTGCGTTCGATGGCGGCGTTTTCAGCCGGCAGCCCGAATGCGTCCCATCCCATCGGATGCAGGACGGAATGCCCCTCCAGCGCCTTATACCGCGCGAGCGCGTCGCCGATGACATAGTTGCGCACATGCCCCATGTGGAGATCGCCGGACGGGTAAGGGAACATCTCCAGCAGATAGAACTTTTGTTTGCTGGGGTCTTCGTCGGCTTGGAAGGCGTTCGATTCATCCCAGCGGGTTTGCCATCTTTTTTCGATCTCGTTGAAACGGTACGGAGGCGCGTTCATGTCAACTCCAATCTGCTGCGTTAATCATAGCCGTTGCCGCCGCGTTTGTTCAAGTTGACGTGTACGGATGTTGGCGGTTGAGCGCCGACGGGTTCTGCAGTTTTCAGCGGATTTTCCGTGTATCAAGTACGGCGCGCCGTACTTGCGCGGGGATGACGATCTGTTTGAATGAGCCATGTCGGAGATGAGAAGGGACAGGGGCGAAGTTTTATGGTATAATACGATTGCCGAATAAGCGCCGACAACTTGCGCGTCCTCAACGGAAGGAGACCGATTATGCCGTCAACAACGCTCTATTTTGCCCACCTCCACCCGCAATGGCACGACTGGGTGCAGATCGTCAATATCGGAAATGAGCAGGCGAAGCTGACCGCCATCGGCAGAAACAATAAGGGTGAAATCGTTTGGACAGACGAAGGAGAGACGTCTCCGTTTGAAACATGGACGCCGAAGGTGGACAAGCCGAAGGTGGACATCTCGATGGAGGTGAAGAGCGACGGGGAGCCGATCGTCGGGGAACGGCACTGCCACAAGGACACGCAGGTGCTGGACCTGCCCGGCGCTTCTGAATTTGGACGCACGGTCGGTCGGCGCATGTTTTTTCCTGAGTTGGCGGCTGGCGCCAGCGACTGGTTCCGGTTTCTGAATGTGGGTGAAGCGGACGCGCATATCTCTTTCGTCGTTCGAGAGGTGAAGACGGCGAAGGTGATTGTGCAGCGCAGCCATTCGGTCAAACCGTGGGGATGGTGGCAGGTGGGCGACAAGGCGATGGGCGGCGCGGTCCAGGGCGTCGTGGAAGTGGTCAGCAGTCAGCCGATCGTCGGGGAGCGGCATCTGCATTATAAAGGCGGAAAGGTCGCCATTGCCCAGCTCGGACAGGTGATTGAGGAGTAAACGAGGCGCCATGTCCCTTTTTTACACAGAGAACGCCGCTTATCCGGACCCGAATGTGGCCGCCCTAGACGACCGCTTTAAAAAGTATGCGATCGGCAACGCGGGCGTGGAGCGGCTTTATACCGGCTGCAGGTGGGCGGAGGGACCTGTCTGGTTTGGAGACAGCCGCTGCCTTCTCTGGAGCGATATACCGAACGACCGCATACTCCGCTGGAAAGAGGAGGACGGGCAGGTGAGCGTCTTCCGCAGCCCGTCTCATTTCAGCAACGGAAACACGCGCGACCGGCAGGGGCGGCTCATCACATGCGAGCATGGGTCGCGCCGCGTGACCCGCACCGAGCTGGACGGACGCGTGACGGTTCTGATGAATTCGTATGAGAACAAGAGGCTGAACGCTCCCAACGATGTTGTCGTCCATCCCGACGGATCGATCTGGTTCACCGACCCTGGCTACGGGATACTGATGGATTATGAGGGGCATCAGGCGGAGCCGGAGCTGCCGACCGCCGTTTATCGGCTTGACCCTGAAACCGGGGAAGCCGTTGTGTTGACGGAGGAGCTGGAGCGTCCCAACGGGCTTGCGTTTTCGCCCGATTTTAGCCTGCTGTATGTTGTGGATACGGGCGTGACGCATAAGCCTGGACATCCGCGCGCCGTCTATGTGTATGAGGTTGACGGGCGGCGCATCCGGAACGGGCGCGAGTTTTGCGATATGTCGCCCGGCATCGCAGACGGCGTCCGATGCGACATGGACGGGAACCTGTGGGTCGGCGCCGGCTGGGGAGGGGACGGGTTTGACGGCGTCCATGTGTACGCCCCCGACGGCGACCGAATTGGACAGATACTTCTTCCTGAGCCGTGCGCAAATCTGTGCTTTGGAGGTCTCAAGCGCAAGAGGCTGTTTATGACGGCGAGCCGATCGCTTTACGCTCTTTATGTTGAAGCGCAGGGGGTTCCGTTTTCGTAACGTTAGGGACCGCCGCGTATGAAAACGGAACGAAAACATGAATCTTGACACATTATACTACGGCGATTGCCTTGAATGGATGGAGCAGTGGCCGGACGAGTGCGTTGACCTGATCTATCTTGATCCGCCGTTCAACTCGAACGCGAACTACAACATCCTTTTTTCCAACGCAGTTGATAGCGGTGAAAAGGCGCAGTATCGGGCGTTCAACGACACATGGCATTGGGACGCCGCTGCTGCGGAACGCTACGCGGCGTTCAGAGACGCGGTCGCGCGTCCGGCGCATGGGGCGGTTGTTGGGCTTTACCGCGTTTTAGGCGAGAGCGGTATGCTGGCATATATAACCTACATGGCGGAACGTCTTGAACATATGCGCCGTCTTTTGAAGCCGACCGGCTCCATCTATTTGCATTGCGATCCGACAGCGAGCCACTATCTTAAAATCGTCATGGACGCGATTTTTGGAACCGGCAATTTTAGAGGCGAGATTTCTTGGAAGCGCGCCACCTCAAGTCAGAAAGGGTCGCAGCATGCGCCTCGGCGATGGGGAAGCAACCGCGACATCATTCTCCATTTCGCTAAGACAAGAGACGCGCAGCTGAAACCTTTTCAGAAGCTGACCGAAAAAGAGCGCAAGTCAAAATTCAACAAAACGGACGACCGCGGCAGGAGATATTATGACGACAGCGCCCATATATGGCGCAATCCCAATATGGGAGCGCGACCCAACCTGTGCTACGAATGGAGAGGCTTTAAAAACCCCCATCCATCAGGATGGCGCCTGTCGAAAGCCCGACTAGAGGAAGAATATCAAAAGGGAAATATCGTAATCCGCGATGATGGAAAGTTGGAACGCCGAAAGTACGAGGAAGATTACAGAGGGCTGCCTATCGGCAACAATTGGGACGACATCAACCCCGCCGCAGGCAATGAACGGATCGGATATCCGACGCAGAAACCGCTTGCTCTGTTGGAGCGGATTGTGAAAGCAAGCAGCAACGAGGGGGATGTCGTCTTAGATCCGTTCTGCGGCTGCGGAACCGCGATTGAAGCGGCGATGCGTCTCAACAGGCGCTGGGCGGGCATCGACATCTCCTCCTTCGCCATAGATCTGATCCGCAATGTGCGTTTGAAAGAGCCGGCGATACCGGCAAAAGGCATGCCGTTCGACATGGTTTCCGCGCGTATGCTGGCGCGGGAGAAGCCGTTCGATTTTGAGTCGTGGGCGATCACGCGGCTTCCGGGTTTCGCTCCGAACACGAAGAAGGTCGGCGACCGGGGCATTGACGGTCGGGCGACCTTGGCGCATATGCCGGACGACGGCGAGTCGCGTTTGGCGCTGGCTCAGGTTAAAGGGGGAAGGTTCAGCCTTAGCGCGTTGCGCGATTTTATTGGGGTTATGAATCGGGATCAGGCGGCTGTCGGCTGCTTCATCACGCTGGAACCTGTTGAGTCGCGGGAGGCGCGGGCGGAGGCTGCCAAATGCGGCAAGGCGTCCGTTTTGGGAGTGGAATACGGGCGCCTGCAGCTCTGGTCGATACGCGACTATTTCAACAGCAAGCGGCCGGAGATGCCAGTCATGACAAACCCGTACACGGGCAAAGTTCTCGACCAAACCTTGAGCCTGTTTTAGAAAGAAATGAATGAACGGGACACCTCGCAGCAAGGAGGCGGAAGAATGACTCAACCGCCTACAACAACCGACCCGACCGAGGCGCGCGGCTTTTTCGGATGGCTCCGCCGTTTGAAGCGGCGCGTGGAGCTTTTGGCAGAATCGCCGTATGCGTCCTGGTGGCTTTTTGGCGTCGCGTTTGTGGAGTCGTCCTTTTTCATCATACCGCCGGACGTCCTCCTGCTTCCGTTGGCGGCCGCCGCTCCTCGACGCGCGCTCCGATTTGCGCTCATCTGTACGATCGGTTCTGTTCTCGGAGCTGTTCTCGGCTGGTACATCGGGTATCTCTTTTACGATACAATTGGCGAATGGATACTGCAGACGCTCCACATCAGCGACAAGGTGAATACGGTTTTGATCAAGTATCAAGAAAACGCGGTTGGATGGATCATGGTTGCGGGTTTCACGCCGATACCTTATAAAGTCTTCACAATCGTGGCGGGGTTGAATGAGACCGTAGGACTGCCGACGCTTCTCGGCGCGTCCATCGTCGGGCGGGGAGCGCGGTTCTTCCTGGTCGCAGGCATCGTCCGCATCGTCGGTCCCAAGGTGATGCCCTGGGTCGACCGTTATTTTGACATACTGGCGGTCGCGTTTGCCGCGCTGCTTATCATTGGTTTTATTGTGGTGAAGGCGTTGTTTTGAGCCGTTTTCGTCATATCGGCATCATCGTGAATCCTGGAATACCTGAAGCGTCTGCGGTCGCCCAGGAGACGCGCGTCTGGCTCGCTTCAAAGGGGCTGAGTTCCTCTGTTGGAGCCGTGAACGCGCCCGGGGCGGACAATCAGATAGACGGCGCGGAGCCGTTGGAATCGGTCACCGCCGCGGCCGATCTGCTCGTGACTCTGGGCGGGGACGGGACGCTGCTCGGCGTCGCGCGCGCTGCAGGTTCCGACAACGTCCCCATTTTGGCGGTCAACCTTGGCAACCTCGGCTTTTTGACCTCCGTAACCCGCGCCGAGATGAATTCCGCCCTCCTGCGCGTTTTGGAAGGCGATTATGAAACGGACGAGCGGTGGATGCTCCATTACGAGATGGAAAGCGACGACAGCGAAACGATCAGCGGCTCCGCGCTGAACGACCTTGTCATCAAAGACAACGCGCATCTCATCACGCTTCAAATACAGGTGAACGACGAAAGCTGTTTTACGATACGCGCGGACGGAATGATTGTCGCCACGCCGACCGGGTCAACCGCGTATTCGGTCGCTGCCGGCGGCCCGATCATGCATCCAAATTGCGACGCGATCATTTTGACGCCAATTTCGCCGTTCACGCTGGGCATGCGTCCAATGGCGGCGCCGGGCGGAGCGCGCGTGGAGATCGCCGTTATGTCCAAGGCTCCGAGCGGCGCGCTTCGGGCGGACGGGCAGGAGCAGCTGCCTCTCAAAGAGGGCAGCGTGGTGCGCGTGCGGCGCGATTCCAAAACGATCGCTCTGGTGCGCTCGCGCAAACGCGACTTCTACGCCGTGCTGCGCGCCAAACTGCTGCGGGGATGAACGATGCTGCTGGAACTGCGCATTCAAAACCTAGCCCTAATAGAAAGCGCCGAGCTGGAATTTACAGACGGTATGAATGTGCTGACAGGAGAAACAGGGGCGGGGAAATCGATCATCTTGGGCGCGCTTGGTCTTGTTACGGGAGAGAAAGCGAACTCCGATATGGCGCGCCCTGGCGCCGATTTTGCCCATGTTGAGGCAGCTTTTGAGGCGCCCGATCTGAAAAGCGAAACCTATCAGGCGCTGCAAGACGCCGGCATCGAATGGAGCGGCGGGGAGCCGTTCATCGCCTCAAGGCGCGTCTATGCGAACGGGCGGAGCCGCGCGCTGTTAAACGGGCGCATGGTAACGAACAGCCTTTTGAAAACGCTGGGAGATGAATGGGTTGATATACATGGTCAGCATGAGCGGCAGTCGCTGTTTCAGTTGAGTACGCATATGGAATTGCTGGACGCTTTCGCCCGATGCGGTTTTCTGCGTCAGAGGGTGAAAGAAGCGTATGACAGGTTCAGCGCGCTGCGGGCGGAGCTGTCGGCGTTGAACGAAGCGGCGGCGGCGGCGGAGCGCGAACGGGAGCGGACGGAGCATGAGATCGCCGAGCTGCGCGGCGCCGCTCTCCAGCCTGGCGAGGATGAGCGGCTTGAAACGGAGCGCCGGCGCTTAATGAACGCCGAAAGAATCGAGGAGCTTGCGCATTCTGTGTCGGGTCGGCTGTTTGAGAGCGAGTCGTCCGCGTCCGATCAGATTCGACAGTCGTTGTCGGAGCTACAGGAGCTGCGCGAGTTGGACCCGTCCGTCAAACCGATAGAGGCGCGCATCGAATCGCTTCTGCATGAGCTGGAAGATGCGGGGCTGCAGCTTCGCAAGCATGCGTCGCCGTTGGAGAGCGGAACCGCGCGGCTTGAAGAGATCGAAGCGCGTTTGAGCCAAATCTTTTTGCTGAAGCGCAAGTACGGAGGCGCAATACCCGCTATACTTCAGTACCAGCGGCAGGCGGAGGAGCGTCTCAACAGTATGGAGACGGCCGCCGACCGGGCGGTTGAGGTGAAAGAGGCGCTGCGCGAGGCGCTGGCGGAAGCGACCGAAGCGGCGCGTCGTCTTTCGGAGCGGCGGAGAGACGCCGCGGTTGATCTCGAGAAGCAGACGCAGCCGATCTTGCGCGACCTCGGCATGCCGAAAGCGCGTTTTGCGGTGGAGGCTGTCCATGAAGAGTCGAGTTCAGGGTTGGTGCGAATCGGCGGCGTTCGGTATAAATTGACGCGCAACGGAATGGATAAAGTGCAGTTTTTGATCGCTCCGAATGTCGGCATTGAGCCGAAAGGTCTTGGGCAGATCGCCTCCGGGGGCGAGCTCTCCCGCGTCACGTTGGCGCTGAAGACCGTCCTGGCGGAGGTGGACACCGTCTCGACGCTGGTGTTTGACGAGGTGGACGCCGGCATCGGCGGAGCCGCGGCTGCGATGGTGGGCGAGAAACTGCGGCAACTCTCGAACCAGCGGCAGACGATCTGCGTCACCCATTCGCCCCAGATCGCCGCCATGGCAGACCGGCATTTCCATGTCGAAAAGAACGAAACAGGGGAGCGGACAACCGCCGCCGCTTTTCTCTTAGACGACGGCAGCCGCGTCGCTGAGTTGGCTCATATGCTGGGAGGCGACGCCGATACGAGCCATGCCCATGCCGTTAACTTATTGAAACGCGCCCTATCGAGCCTTCGGGCCGGAAAAGAGGAGTAATGCCAAGTCGACTGTTCCAAGAAGACGGACGCAACATCTACACCGGATGCGAGCTGCTGCTGAAAGGTGCGCTTGAAGGAAAAGCGAATCTTTTGACAGGATACCCAGGTTCGCCCATATCCGAATTTTTCGACATCATTGAGCGGCATGCTCCGCAGCTGAAGGAGCGCGGCGTTCTCGCTCAGCTGGCGAACAACGAGGCGCTGGGAGCCGCCCGGCTCAACGGCGCGCAGATGGCGAACCTGCGCGCCATGACGGTCATGAAAAGCGTTGGGGTTCATGTCGCCAGCGACGCGCTCGCCATCAGCAATATGGCTGGAGCCATCGGAGGCGCCGTCGCTGTCATGGGAGAGGACCCGCATTCCAACTCGACCCAGGTGCCGACCGATTCGCGCTATCTAGCGCAGCATCTTTTCATGCCGATCATGGAGCCGGCGACCTTTCAGGAGCTGAAGGACTGGATCAATACGGCGTTTGATCTGTCGGCGGAAACGAATCTGTATATCGCCTATATCATCACGACGCATCAGGCGGACGGCGGGAGCATTGTGGAGCTGTTTCCGCATCCGCCGCTGGATACCACCCCTGAAAAGCAGGCGACTTTAGACCCGACTGAAATTGTTAAAGAGGAGCGGATTATCTTGCCGCCTGGGACGGCGAAGATGGAGATCGACGTCACGGAACGGCGATTTCCGGAGCTGCTGCGCCGGGCGCGGGAGCTGCGCCTGAACCGCATCGAGAATCCGCGCCGGGGGGCGCCGATCGGTTTCGTTGCGGCGGGCGGCGCATATCTGTATCTGCAGCATGCGCTCCATGAGCTCGGCGCGCAAGGGTCGTTTCCGCTGTTGAAGATGGGAATCACCTATCCGTTGGACGAGGCGACCGTTCTTGAGTTTGCAGAGCTGACGGAGAATCTCGTTGTGGTGGAGGAGCGGCGCCCGCTCTTGGAGGGGCAGATCAAGACGCTCTTTGCCGATCTGAAGCAGCGGGACGAGAGCATGCGCCTTCCGCCGGTATGGGGGAAGCAGCTGCCGCGGGGCGTGGAAGGTTTTCCGTCCGTGTTGGGTCTGGACCCGTCGAACGTTCTTGAACGGCTGATACCGCTGTTTCGAGCGTTCCCGGAAATCGGGGTGGATCCCGCGCGTCTGAATTATGAGGAGTCGCTGCTGAAGACGCCCCCGCCGGAAGTTAAACCGAAGGGCGCCGATTTTGAGTCGATGCAGCTGCCGGTGCTGCCGTCTCGGACGCCCGGCTTTTGTCCAGGATGTCCGCACCGCGATTCCGGAACGCTTCTTGAACGCATCGTTCAGGACTTCAAAGACCCTGAGTATATGCGCAAGACGCACGGCGTTGAGCCGATCAACCTCGTCTTTCATGGGGACATCGGCTGTTACAGCATGTTTCTGTATGAGCCGTTCGACAACTTGATGCATAACCTGTCCGGCATGGGTCTTGGAGGCGGAGGGGCGGGCGCCGGGGCGGATCCGTTCATCACGAATAAGCAGATTGTGTTTATGGGCGATTCGACATTTTTTCACAGCGGGCTTGCCGGCATCTCCGATTCGATCAAGCACAACCAGGACATCGCCTACATTCTTTTAGACAACAAGACGACCGGAATGACAGGGCATCAGACGACGCCAGGGCTGGAATACGATCTGATGGGCGAGCCGACGCGGACGCAGGACATCGAGGCGGCGCTGCGCGGCTTGGCAGGCGGCGATGATATACTCATCATCGGAGCGCATCCGGGCGATCATGAGGCGTACCGGGCGCTGTTGGAACGGGCGATCCTGCAGGACGGCGTCAAATTCATCATCGCCGACAAAGAGTGCGGCATCACCTACCACCGCAAGCAGCGGCGCGAGAAACGGCAGATTGTAAAGAAAAAAGGGTACCTGCCGAAGGAGACGCACATCAACGTCACCCCTGAAGTGTGCGAATTCTGCTTGGAATGCACGATGGCGACCGGCTGTCCCGCCTTGAAATTCATCGACACCGATTACGGAAAGAAGGTCGAGACCGACCTGTCCAAGTGCGTCGCGGACGAGGCATGCGTCAAAGGCAAGCATTGCCCGTCGTTTGAGCGGGTTGTTGTGCATCGGAAGGGGCCGCCGGCGCTGCCGAGCATTCCGACGGCGGTTGAGGCGGATCCGCCTCGTCTTGACTTTGAGGATTCCTACTGCATCTATTCAGCGGGAGTTGGCGGAATGGGCATCGGCGTCATTTCGGCGGCTCTGGCGCTGGCAGGCTATAAAGAGGGGTATCAGGTTCATTTTTGCGACAAGAAAGGGCTGGCGATACGCAACGGCGGCGTGTATGCGCACATGCTTTTCACGAAGTCGAAGGAGACGGTTGTCTCAACCTTGATACCGGCGGGGAAGGCGAATGTGATCTTGGGGATGGATCCGCTGGAAGCGGCGCGCGCCGCCGACACGCGCGGCTCTGTTCGAATCGCGTCGCCGGATCGGACGGCGGTGATTTTAAACCAATCGGAGACGGAAACGATTCCGATGCTCATTGGGCGGGCGGAGTCGGATACGGAAGGGGCGATCAGTCTGCTGGAGAGCCGGGCGCGTCCGGACGGTTTCCTCGCCGCCGACTTTTTTGAGATCTCCGAAAAGCATCTCGGCAACAAGATCTACGGCAACCTGATGATGCTGGGCGCGGCGTATCAGCGCGGACTTCTTCCGTTCGATCTTGACAATCTGATCTGGGCGGTTCAGAACAGCGTTCCCCCGTACGACCTTGAGGCGAATATGAACGCCTTCAACATCGGGCGCCTGATTGTTCTGGAGCCGGAGCGTTTTGCGGATGAAAAGGCGCCCGATTACGCCGAAACGCTTGCCGACAAAACCGCGATTTTAACCGAAGACCAAAACGCGCGAACCGCGAAACGCTACCGCAAGCTGGTTGAAGAGTCGGCGGCGCAGATGGAGGCGCTGGACGAGGAGGAGCTGCGCCACTTTGCGATCCGCGCATACGATCTCGTTCAGTTTGAGAATATCGACTATGCGCGCCGGTATGCTGACCTGGTTCTGGGTGTGTACCAGAAAGACGCGCTTGAATACGGGTTGGCGGCGACAAAGGCGGCGATCCGCTATCTTCATAAAACGATGTGCATCAAGGACGAGATTTATGTCTCGCATCTGTTGACAAGCGAGGAGAAGCGGCGGCGCGATGAGGCGCGCTACAACATCAACCGTTCGAACGGCGATCGGCTGCGGTATCTGCATCTGAACCGCCCCGTTTTCACGATTCTTGGCAAAGACATCGCCTTCAATATGAACACGCGCAACTGGCAGTTGCGCATGATGCGGCGGATGAAGTTTTTGCGCCGTTGGATGCCGTCTTGGCACCGCAGGGAGAAAGAGTTTCGGGACTGGTACATCGCGCTGGTGGAGCGGTTCAGCTATGAGGATGAGGCGAGCTACAAGCGCATGACGGAGGCGCTGGAGTGTCCGGAGGAGGCGCGGGGGTATCGAGAGGTGCGTTATCCGAAGATGGAGGAGGCTCGCCGGCGCGTTGAAAGGCTGCTGGGCGGGGAATGAGGATCACGGGGAAGACGCAGCTTGTCGGGGTGATCGGCTACCCGGTGTCGCATACGCTGTCGCCGGCGATGCATAACGCGGCGATTGCGGAGCTTGGCTTGGACTGGGTTTATGCGCCGTTTCCGGTCGCTCCCGATCGTTTGCCGGAGGCGGTGCGGGGTCTTCAAGCGGTTGGGGCGCGCGGCTTCAACGCGACGATACCGCACAAGGAGAGCCTGCTGCCGCTGCTGGACGAGGTGAGCGGCGAGGCGGCGTTTATCGGGGCTGTCAACACGGTTCTATTTCATGAGGATGGGCGCTCCATCGGCTACAACACGGACGCAGAAGGTTTCCTGCGGGCGATGGATGAGAGCGGCATCGCGCCTCCTGCGGGCGAAAAAGCGGCTGTGATGGGGGCGGGCGGAGCGGCTCGCGCGGTTGCGGCGGCGCTGGCGAAGGCGAAGGCGCGGAAGATTGTTATTGTGAACCGCACCTTCGAGAAGGCGGAGGCTCTTGCGGCGGAGGCGGACGCGGCGATCGGCGTATCGGCGCGGGCGGAACCGCTGACGGAAGCGGGGATTGCGTCGGCTCTGGACGGAACCGCTCTTCTGGTGAACGCGACATCTGCGGGGATGGACGGCTCGGCTGGGCTTCCTATAGACGCTGATGCGCTCCGCCCGCCGCTTGCGGTGTATGACATCGTCTATTCTCCGCCGCAGACAGGGTTGCTGAAGACGGCGGCGCAGAACGGGTGCAAAACCCTGAACGGACTCGGCATGCTAACGCACCAAGGGGCGATTGCGTTGGAGAGGTGGACAGGGCTGAAAGCGCCGGTGGAGACGATGCGGCAGGCGCTGTTGGCGGCTCTGTAGGCGGGGCTGTTTAGCGGACTGGCGAGGCGGCGCGGGAGGAGATCCGCAGTAAAAACAGCTGAATTATTCCCCGCTTTTGCGCTGCTCAAACATAGCCTGCGATTGAAACGAACGCTTTAAAAATGGATGCAAACGCCTATTATGGCGAATCCTGAACGCTTTGCCTCTGTAGGTTCCGTACCGCCGTTCTCGCGCTTGACGCCGCCGGCTATTGAAGCAGGCGCTGCTTGTATGCTTGGCGCAGCTTTCGAATGTTGACGCCGGATGCGTCAGCCCAGAATTCGGCTTCTTTTGAATGGATAAACTCGCGCGCTTCCCGCTGCGTTTCATGCGAGGTTTGGCGCGTTCCCGCTGCGTCGCGCAGCGCATTGTCTAACACTTTGAGCGCAAGGTACTGGTAATTGCCCCTCACCGCTCTAAAGTCGCTTTCACGGATACTCTTTGGCCGCCCCATCATCTGCCCTCCTTTGATATCATAACATGCCGGGAGCAGATTCGCAAACAGCCGCGCATGAAAGCGCCGCCCGTTGACATGCCGCCCATCCTCATATAGACTCCAACCTGAACGCTCAATACGGTTATCAGCAGAAAACGGAGAACCATGGCAGAGAAATTGAAAGTTGGCGTCATCGGACCAGGAGGAGCCGGACGAGGCAACACGCTCGGATTTGCGACGCGAGACGATTGCGAAGTGATCGCCGCCGCCGACGTCAGCCCCAGCAGCATTGACGCGCTCGAAAATGCGATGGAGCAGCGGGTCAAAGGGTTCAAAAAAGGCGGCGTAGCCCGCTACATCGGCGAATACGAATACCTGGAAATGCTCGACAAAGAAGACCTGGACATGGTCGGCATCTTCTCGCCCCACTCGCTGCATGACATCCAGGTTCGCGCCGCCTTCCGCGCGGGATGCTCCGTCATCGTCGAAAAACCGATGGCGAACCGAGTCGGCGACGCCGTCCACATGCATAAAATGGCGGTCGGCGGCGGACATCATCTTGTCGGCGGATACCAGCGCCATTACGAACCCGCCTATGTGACGGGCAGAAGCGTCGTCCAGTCCGGCAAACTGGGCGAGTTGAAGCGGTTCGAAGTGTACATGGCGCAGCGATGGGGAGCCGGCGGCTGGCGCGGCGACCCGCGATTCTCAGGCGGCGGACAGCCGAACGACTCCGGCAGCCATCTCCAAGACATCTTCATGTGGATGACAGGTTTTCTTCCAAAATCGGTCTACGGCAAAACCGACAAGATCTTTGAAGAGAACGGGAAGGTCATCGACAAGTATGTTGAGATCAACTCCTACTCGGATGTGGTCATGGAAAACGGCGCCGAAGGAACAATCACCATCTGCGGCAACACGCATGTCGGATTCCAAGAATGGGTCATTCTGGAAGGCGAAGAGGCGACGCTGGAAATACGCGGCGGACTGACGCTCATCTCGCCCGACGGCAAGCGCGAGTCGGTTCCAACTTCCCGCCCGGAAGGGTACCCGCGCAGCAAGGTCGACCAGCTGGTCGGTCTTGTCAAAGGCGATTACAACACGAATTACACTTCCGGCGTCAACGGAATCCGCACCAGCTGGCTCACGAATTGTATTTTGGACGCCGGGCGGGGACCGGACGCGAAGAACCATGTCGACGCGGACGAGCTGATCGCCGCGGAAGGCTCCTCGCGCGCCGAAGTGAAACAGCTGATCGCCGAAGCGGCGTATTGGCACAAGATGTTCTGAGGAGAAGACGGGATGCGCGTAGGCGTCATCGGCGCAGGCCGCGTATCGGGCGGGCATGCCGCCGCCGCAAAATCGGTTCCAGGGCTGCGGCTGCATGCAGTGTCTGAACCGCATGAGGAGCGGCGCGAAGCGTTCGTCCAACGACACGGAGCCGCTGCCGCCTACGCCGACCACCGCGAGATGCTTTCGGACGGGGAGATTGATCTAGCGCTGTTGGGGTTGCCCCACTGGCTCCACGCGCCCATCGCCATCGACTGCCTCAACGCCGGCGTTCACACGCTCGTCGAGAAACCGATGGCGGTCTCCGTTAAAGAGTGCGGCGCTATGATGGAGGCGGCGGACGCCAACCGCGTTCAGCTCATGGTCGGCCATACGCAGCAGTTTTTTCAGGCGAATCTTGTCACGCGCCGGCTGCTGCGCAGCGGGCAAATCGGCGAAATCGTCATGGCGGACGAGTCCTGGCATAAATCCTACGGCTTGGCGGCGCGGCCCGCATGGTTCAACGACCGGGCGAAAGGCGGCGGAATGTGGCTCATGAACGGGTCGCACATGGTGGACCGTCTCCTTTTTCTTTTTGAAAGCCGAGTCGCCGCGGTGAAAGGCATGGTCTCCCGTAAAATCATGCGTCTGGACGCGGACGACGCGGCTGCCGCGCTGCTCCAGTTTGAAAATGGAGCGTACGCCGTCATCGTTCACGCTGGGCATCGCCGGCCTGAGAGAATGATGGAAAAGCCTGGATATATCGGCGAAATTGTCGGATCGGAGGGATGCGTCCGAACCGAGCCGTACCGCGGAAACGTCTGGCTCATGACGGATGAGGAATATGAGCCTGTTGAGGTTCCAAAGGGAGGCGGCGTTGTCGCAGAAATAGCCGCGTTTGTTGAAGCGATTGAAAAAAGCGCGCCGCCCCCGATTTCAAATGAACATTCGAAGCATGTCGTTGAAATACTGCTTGCGGTTGAACAATCGTCTGAAACCGGCAGAGAAGTGAGGCTCGATTAAGATAGGAGACAACATGAAACAAATCATGATCATAACCGCGCTCGTCATGACAGCATGGACAGCTCTTGCAATACAGGAGGACGGGTTGGTTCTCTACTTCCCGTTTGACGAAGGCGCCGGCGACATGGCTGGGGACTTGAGCGGCAGCGAACTGGTCGGCGTTCTGAACGGCGTCAACTGGTCAGATGAGGGATTAAAGGACGGATGCGTCGAATTCGATGAGGCAGGCGACCACATACTCATTGACCCAACGCCGATACTTGACCTGACCGAGGAGCTCACGATCACCGTTTGGATACATCCGACTCAGGACCAGGACGATTCCTCTATCATGGGCAGGCGCAACGCCGGCAACCAAGGCGGGCACGCCATGCAGTGGAGTTCCCAGTTCACTGGGTCGCCGCAGATTGAAACATGGTGGCACAAAGGCGGATGGAACGGCACGCGGAATAAGCAGTCCATTTCCCCGCCGTTGAACGAATGGCATTACATCGCGGCTGTGTATGACGGGACGGAGGCGCGACAGTACATCAACAACGAGCTGGACGCGACGGTTCCGGTCGCCGCGCCGCTGGACAGCATTGATATCCCATACCGTATCGGGCAGGGACAGACGAACCTGAAATCCATGATGGGTCGGATGGACGAGGTCGCCATCTACAACCGCGCGCTGAGTCTAGACGATCTTCAGGAGAATATGACAAACAGCGGACTTTCCGTTTCGCCCAAAGGCAAAGCCGCCGAAATCTGGGGACGGCTGAAACGCCGCTAAGGTTTGCGTATCGTCGGCTTGACCCATATCCGCCGTCCGTCCGTGAGGATGCGCACAGCTCCAGACAGGTCGGTTCGGTAGGTCTGAACGCCTAAAGCCGCATGCCGCTCTAAAACGGACGGATGCGGATGTCCGTATATATTCCCGCGTCCGGCTGAAATGACCGCGGCGCGCGGCGACACGGCGCGCAAAAACGGCTCTCCGCTGGAAGACTTGCTGCCATGATGCGGCGTTTTCAGTATATCCGCCGACAGGTCAATCTCGCCGCGATGATGCCGCCTTGTCAGCTCCGCCTCCGTCTGCGCGTCGATGTCGCCTGTCATCAAGATTCGGCAATCGCCGTACTCCAGCATGACGACAAACGAATCTGCGTTATGGTTTGAGTCCTCAAGGTCAACCTCCGCCTCCGAGCGCGGATAAAGCGTCTTGACGCTAAAGGGCATCCCGCGCGCTATGCCTTCTGCGATCGTTTCTCCTGCGCCGTAACGAACGCGGCTTCCTCTCTCCCGCGCCGCTTCTTCGACAAGCCCACTTTTCCCAGGCGGCGCCCCCAGAACCGTGTCGATTCGCAAATTGCGTATCGCGTACGGGATGCCGCCCGCATGGTCGATGTCGGCATGGGTGATGAGAGCCGCGTCAAGGCGGTCGATTCCGCGGCTCAACAGATACGGAACAACGACCCGCTCGCCGTTGTCCCAGAACTCAGAGGCGGAGCCTGCATCGATAAGAATGCGCGTGTTGTCGGGGAGTTGGATAAAGGCGGCGTCTCCCTGACCGACATCCAAAAAAGTCGCTTCCAGCAGACCGTTCGGCGCGTCGGCGGTCTGGCTTTGCGCCAAGAGCAGGATGCACGCGCCCGCGAGCAGCGTCCACTCGCGCAGACGCATCTGAACGTAGCGGGCGTATGTGATCGAAAAAAGAAGAAACAGGCAGACGAAGTAGTATCCCGCCCATGTCCGAGGCGCGTTCAGCACAGCATAAGGCAGCTCTGAAAAGGCGCGCACAATCGGCAGCAGCAGATCGAATCCCAGCTCCGTCGCTCCGCCGTAAAAGCGTCCGAGCGGCGTCCATAACAACGCCGCCGCTGCCGTGACAAGGCCGGACGCGGTGATGAGCGCGATCATTGCAACCACAATCAGGTTTGCCGCGAAGCCCGCCAGATATACTTTTTGAAAATGAAAGCCGATGATCGGCATCGTCGCAATATGCGCCGCCGAAGAAACGAGCGCCGTTTGAACGCCCCATGTCCACAGCAGTTTTCCGCCGGGCAGTTCCAAGAGGCGGAGGCGCGTCGGCTCAAGCGCGTCGTTCCATTTCGGCAGAAAAAAGACGATGCCGAAGGTCGCGGCGAAGGAGAGCTGAAAGCCGATGTCAAACATATTGGCGGGGCGGTAGATGAGCAGAGCCAGCGCGCTAGCCGCCAACAGGTTCATCATGTCCGCTTCCCGATTCAGCAGACGCCCAAGCATCAAAAGCGCGATGAGCGTCCCCGCCCGCGCGACGGACGGATGAAAGCCGACAAGCAAGGCGAACGCCCAGCATAAAAACAGCGAGGCGGCGTACACCGCGCGCAGCGGCGCGCCCGCCGCCCGCAAGAGCACATACGCGATGGAGACGACGAGCGCGAAATTGGCGCCGGACACAACGAGAACATGGATGACGCCGCCGTCGCGGAACGCTTCCAATATCTGTTCGGGAATGGCGCGCCGCTCCCCAATCAGGATGCCCGCTAAAAGGGCGTCGTTTGGCGGGCTCAGCGCGGAGGAAAAACGCGCGAGCAGCCCCTGCCGAATGCGGTACGCCGCGCGCATCCAGAACGGCCCGCCGACGCCGATCCTTTCTATATCGGACAGGTTGCGAATCCGAACGGCGGAGTCGATTCCTTTCGCGTTGAAAAACAGCTCCTGGTTGAAGCCGTTCGGGTTGCGCATCGGCGTCGGTTGGCGCAGCTCTCCGCTTGCTGAAACCATTGCGCCGGCTGAAAACTCCGCCGACAGTTCCGCCGGACAGCGCAGCAGCAGCCTTCCGCGCTCTCCAGACGGCAAAACCTGACCGACAATCGTCAGATCCACGCTGAAGGCGCGTTCCGCCCGTTCAACGACATACCCTTCCGCTTGGACAGACTGACGGTCTTCAAGCGCGCGAACGGGGGTTTCCACATGCGCATGCCAGCGCGCCCAGCCGATGAACGCAAGGAGCGCATACGCGGCAATTTTCCAGTTGCGCGCATGCCATGACCCAAGCGCGGCCGCCGCAACCGCGCCCAGCGCTAGCGCCGAGTGGATCGAATAGCAGCCGCCCAGAACTCCCGCCGCGAACGCCGCCGCCAGCGGGATCATCGGACGGCGTTGAAAGTTAGACCTTTCCAGCAAAAATGGCGTCCATCTCCTCGCTGAGATGGAAGATGCCCGCGCGCGGATCGTCGCGGTTCTGCGGCATCTCGGCTGTGACCCATCCTTCGTAGCCAATCTCTTCCAGCGCCTGCATCGCCGCGTTCCAGTTCAGGTTTCCGCCGAGAAGCGTTGAGGTGAACTGGCGCGAGCCGGTGTCGAACCCCTTCACATGCACCTTGCTGATGCGGCTGCCCAAGGCGCGTATCCAATGGTGCGGAACGCCGTACAGCGCGATGTTGCCGACGTCAAAATAGGCGGTCACCATCGGGCTGTTGAACTGGTCGATATACTGGGCGAACTCGGAGGGGCTGAGCAAGAATCGGTTCCATACATTCTCAAGCGCGATGTCAACCTGTTTCTCTTCAGCGACAGCCCGCAGCTCCAGTATCTCCGCCTGCGAGCGTATCCAGGCATCCGAATAGGTCACCTGATCCGTCACAACCGCCGGCACAAGCAGCACCGTCTCGGCGCCGGTCGCTTCAGCCGATTCAAACGAGGCGAGCATGCCCTCCACAGACGCTTTGCGGACATCGGGGTCTGGGTCTGAGAGCGGTTTTCCCCAGTGAACGGCGTTCATGATGCTTGGGACGGCGAGCGCATGTTTCTTGGCGAGCGCCGCCGCTTTGGCGCGCGTTTCGCTGTCGTTCATGGTTCCGAGCTCTATGCCGTCAAATCCCGCTTCTTTTGCGAGCGCGAATCCGTCGTCGGACAGCCCGCCTGGGACTGTCCCGATACAAATGCCTTTTTTCAAGCGGTTCTCCTTTCACGAGAATAACGCCCCGCTAGGATACCGCCTTCGATTGAAAAATAAAAGCTCTATGCGGCGGCGTCCTTTTCCGGCGATTGCGCGGCAAATCTTCATCCCGCGCCGATCTCAACCGCTCCATCCTCCATCCCCGCTCTCCTCCAAAGCGACATCCATCTGATGGGTCAGCTTATCGAGACGGCTTTGCACGCCGCGCTCGGTCATAAGGGCGTTGAACGCGATGGCGACGGCGGCTTGGACGGCGATGCGCTCATTGGAGCGTCCAGGTCCGCTCAATCGGGTTGTTTGATCTTGCACCTCGCGCATGGCTTGCTCTAGAGCTTTCAGCTGCGTTTTGGGCGCCCTCGCTCTGTATTGGGCGCCTAAAATTTCCACCATAGCCGTTCCGGTGGATTCCATCATGTCGTCCATAATTTCCATGATCGCTCTTTCTTTGTAGAATGCTGATAAGACGGAACTGACGCCGCTTTATTTTACAAGGCGGACGCGGTTCTCTCAAGGGCGGGGACGTCCATTTGCTCATATCTTGTTCGCCGGCAGTACGTCAAGCGGAGTTGTTGGCGGCGCAGACGTTCTCTTGCGCCGCCGACGCCAAACCCGTACAATGCGCCCGTCTAAAAACGCAGGGAGACGCCTATGAAATGGATCGACGTCCATGTCCATGTCGGGCGGTTGTGGGACGCTTACCCGCCTATGACGGTCGACATCATGCTGCGCTGGATGGATGCGAACGAGATCGAAGCGGCGGTTCCACTGCCGCTTGAAAGCCCCGAAAGCTCCAGCTACTACATCTTGACGCGCGACATGCTCGCCCTCTGCAAACAGCATCCGGACAGGTTCATTCCGTTCTGCGTTGTCGACCCGCGCGTCGCCGTCTCCGACGGAAAACGCAGCGTCCGCAACATCGTCAAGCAGTATGCGGAGGAAGGCGCCAAAGGGTTCGGCGAGCTGAAAGCGGGGCTGCCGTTCAACGACCCGAAGATGCAGGCGCTCTACGCGGCGTGCGACGAGTTCCGTCTGCCGCTGCTGTTTCACTGCGACCATATCCGCTGCACAGACGATCCGCAGCTGACGGGGCTTGAGGCGATGCTTGCGGCGTATCCGAACGTCCAGTTCATCGGGCATGCGCAGGGGTTCTGGGCGGCGGTCTCCGGCGACGCGCGGCAAGAAGAGATGAGCGGATACCCGAAGCGGCCCGTCGCGCCGGGCGGGGCGGTGGATCGGCTCATGGACGCCTACGGCAACCTCTACGCCGATCTGTCCGCCGGGTCGGGGCATAACGCGATCACGCGCGACTGGGCGTTCGGGGAGGCGTTTTTAGAGAGGCGGCATACGCGCCTGCTGTTCGGCACCGATTTTCTCCGCCCCAATCAGCCGATCCCGCAGTTTGAGATGTTTGCGAAGGCGAATCTGTCAGAGAAGGCGCGCAGGGCAATCGCGTATGAAAACGCGAGTCGGCTGTTTGGGCAGACATGAAAACCCCTGCGCGCGTTGCGCTGGCGGGCGTCGGTCAACGCGGCTTGCAGCATCTGAACGCGCTGACGTCGCCGCCGCTGCAGGAGCTTGCGCAGATAACGGCGCTCATCGATGTGAACGAAGAGAACCTGCGCGCCGAGAAGCTCGCCCGATACGCCCCCGCGCTGGACATCTCCCGCGCCGCGCGTTTTACAAACATTCATGACGCGTTCGAGTCGAGCCGTTTCGATGCGCTTTACATTGCCATTCCCCCGTCTATGCACCAAGGAGAAGCGGTCGCCGCGGCGGAGAAGGGAATCCATCTCTTTGTTGAAAAGCCGATGAGCCTCCGCATCGAAGAGGCGGAAGAGATGCGCCGCGCCATCGACAAGGCGGGCGTTGTCTCGGCGGTCGGATTTCAGCAGCGGTATGTACCCGCCAACGAAGCCGTTCACAACTTCCTCGCCGACAAGCGCGTCGTCATGATGACCGCAATCCACAATGGCGCGCTGGAACATCACTCGGTGAAGCACACCGCCGCCGAGCGCCAAGGCGGACCGAAGAACCGCGTATGGGCGGCGAACCGCGCATGGTCGGGAACAACCGTCGTTGAAGCGGGCATACATCAGGTCGACCTGATGCGCTACTGGGCGGGCGACATCGCCTGGGTTGAAGCGACCTACGTCCATCGGGACGAGAGCGATATCCAAGACGGGGCGGACAACCCTTACGCCTACCGCGTCGCGCTGGGGTTTGAATCTGGCGCGGCGGGCAACCTGATCCTCTCGCGGCTGCGCAGAACCTACTACTCCGATGCGTATGCGAGCGTTCTCTGGACGAACGGGCATATCAAGTTTGAAGCGGACGGAGCCGCCGCCTACTTTTACGACGGAGCCGATCCGCCGCCGATGCGCCCCTCTATAGAATCGCTGCGCCGCCTGCTGCCAAGTCCGCCCCCCTGCGACCCGACGGTCGAGATCCACCGCTCCTTTTTGAAAGCGGCTGCGGCAGGGGATGCGTCCGGCATACGCAGTACCTTCGGCGGCTCCATGAACAGCCTTGCCGCCGTCCTCGGCGCGAACCTGTCGGATGAACGGGGCGGCGAACGGATCTGGTTATAGAAAAGGATTTGCCAACCAGCTTGTCATTCCCGCCCTTGCGGTAAAACGCACGGGAATCCAGAGTTCAGCAGACAAGCCGCCCGGCAAATCGTCATTCCCGCGCAAGCGGGAATCCAGAGTCCTCCCTTGCGGCTTAAACCCCCTAACCCCCCTTTTCAAGGGGGAACGACAGGCGCCTAATAGTCTGCCCCGTGAAAGCGGGAGGGAATCCAGAGACAGATAGACGATGTCCGCGTCCATATCCAGAGTTGTACAGACTCAAGCGTCTGCCTCCAGAACTAATGCTTGATCAGCCCCCCTTGCGTGTCTTTAACATGCCGTTCCGCCTTCCGCCCAGGCTCTATGATCCACTGCTCAGGTATGCGTATCTGCTTCTTGATCGATGCGGGGTCGTCAAAGTACGCTTCGTCAATCTCCCAAAATTGAAAGCGGGGGTAGGTCTGCTTGTTGTGTTCAAACGTCCCCATATCTTCGGCTTCTTGCCGCATCCCGTTTGTGATCTTGCCGAGCGTGATGAAGACGCCCATCTTCGCCTTGTTCTTGCGAATGGTATGGCAGAAGGCGCGAACCTGCGTCAGCGTCGGATTCCCCGACTTCACCTCCGCGATGATCTGCGCATCCTCTTTTTCGTAGATCGTCCAAACCTGCATGGACGCAACGCCGTCAAAGCCGCCGTCGCCAACATCCGGCGTCGGGCGGAGGCCGAGCCGCGTCACCGCCCAGTTCGCAAAGTCATGCTTGCGCCGCGGATGTTCCGCCAGCTTCCGCGCCTCCTGCAGATTCGTCGGATAGCCAAAGATTTGATAGTCCACATGCGGCTTGATGCCATGCCGTTCAAGCAGCCGTTTTTGCATCGGTTCCAACGCTAAGATGGTCAGGTCAATGCCGATCCACCGCCGGTTGAGAGCGTGCGCGGCGTCTATGGTCGTTCCGCACCCGGCAAACGGGTCTAGAACGACGCAACCCTCATGAGACGACACTTCGATGATGCGCTGATACAGCTCAATCGGCTTTTGCGTCGGATAGCCGAGTCGCTCGCCTGACGATCTGCCAACCGCGTTGATTTCCCAAACATCGCGCAACGCTGCCATTGTGTACCATTTGCCTTCTTCATCTTGGTATTCCGATACGCCCTTGAATTTATAAGGCTTGAAATCTCGATTGTAAGAGCGCTCCTTCTTTAGGTTGAAGATATGCTCTCGTTTGGGCGACTTCGTATAGAAAAGGATGATGTCATGTTTTCTGCCAAACCAAGCTTTGCTCACGCCCCCCGTGCGGTACGCCCAGACGATCTCATTTCTAAAATGCTCGTTTTTCTTGCGGTTGCCTTGATCCCAGACCGCGTCCATGATCCCTTTCAGGTAGTGGCTCGCGCTCGGATCGCAATGGAGGTAAACGCTGCCGGACGGCTTCAAGATGCGCCATATCTCGGCAAGCCTTGGTCCCATGAAGGCGAGATAGGCGCGCATGGCGGCTTTGTTGCCGGAGACGGCGTTTTGTAAAACGAGGTCGTACCCTTTAAGCGCGTTGTTTAAAGCTTCATATGCCCCGCCGCGTTGGGCGCGCTTTTCAATCTCGGCGCGTTGGTCTTTGGCGGCGTCGTCCCATGTCCAGATGTCCGCGAACGCTTTTTTCTGCGCCTTTGAATCGGCGAGAAAGATGTTGTAGTCGCGCCCCGAATTGAACGGCGGATCGGTCGCAATCAGGTCGACCGAGTCGGATTCAAACTCCCGCATGACCTCAAGGTTGTCGCCGAAGTAGAGCTTATTTTTCATGCCGTTTCTTCTTCGACTTGCCGCGCTTTTTGAAGATGAAGATATACTCATGCTTGAAGATATAAAACCCGAAGCGCAAAGCCCGATACCGCCACAGGTTTTCTTGGTTCAGCTTGGCGCGGTTGCCCGACATGTTCTTGACGACGACGCTTTTCAGCCGCAGGTCTTCGACGCGCCGCATCGTCTCCTGCATCAGATAAAAGCCGAGCGGCACCCATTCGCTTTTGGCGTATTTGTCGCCGATGACGACGGCAAGATGCCTCTGCGGCGCGAGCAGATCCGCAAAGTTGGCGACGATATCTCCAAACTTGGACGCAAACGAGTCGACGGACGGCGCATTGCAGAGGTCTTCCTCCCGCTCGCTGAATTGGATGATGTCATGGTACGGCGGATGCAGGATGATCAGATGAACGCTGCTGGCGCCGATACGGTTGAGAGCCTCTTCGACCTGACAGCGCGCCTCTTGCGTTGAGCTGTCGGCGACAATCACTTCCGAGAGCGGACCGTCGGCAGGAGACAGCTCGCTGTGGATATTGACGCGCGCCGCCTGCGCCGTTTCGGGCGTCAGCTCCACGCCGATCCCGTGCCGTTTCAGCCGTTTCGCTTCGATGAGCGTCGTGCCGTGTCCGAGAAACGGATCGAGGACGACGTCGCCCCGCTTTGTGAACCGGCGCATCAGCTGGCGCGGAATCTGCGGAATGAAGTTGCCGTGATAGGCGTTGTTGTGCGCGCCCGACCTGTCGCGGTCGCCGATGATCCAGAGGCTGTCGGTGAGAAGGTCGCCGTATTCGCGCCAGTTTTTCAGGTCAAGGTCGTTGATATGCTGCATATTCGAATGGAACGCCCCCTTTCTCGCCGCATGCTTTTCGTATCATGCCCCTTTTTTTGCGTTTTGTCAAGCGCATGCCGCCGGCAGCAAGTTCGCCATTCCTGCGCCCAGAGCGATTTAATCCGCCCAAAACGCTCTCCATTTGCTATGATATGCATGTGGACGCAAACGCATCGGAGACCCTGAAGCGAAAGGGAAGCTATGACGCGCATTGAGCCGTTTCGAGGCATGAGATACAACGCAGAGGCGGTCGGTTCCATCGCAGATGTGATTTCGCCTCCGTATGATGTGATTTCGCCAGAAGCGCAGCAGGAACTTTACGATTGCCATCCCGCTAACTTTGTCCGACTAGAATACGGCAAACATGGCGGCGGCAAGGACCGATACGCTTCGGCGCGGCGGCTGATGAACGCATGGCTTGAAGATGGAACGCTCATTGAGGAGAACAGCCCCGCGTTTTATGTGTATGAGCAGACCTTCAAGCTGCCCGAAGCGGAGCAGATGGAACGGCGCCGACTGACCGCCTTTGCCGCGATCCAGCTGGAACCGTGGGGGAACGGCGTCTATCCGCATGAGCGCACGCTCGCCGCGCCGAAGGCTGATCGGATGCGCCTCATGGAAGCGTGCAGGGCGAACCTGTCGCCGATACTGGGCGTCGCGCAGGACCCGCATGGGATCTTCAACAACGCGCTTCGTGAAACGGCGGACGCCTCTGAGCCGGCGGTTGACGCTGTCGACGCGCTCGGGCAGCGGCACAGGCTATGGGTCGTCCATAAGCCGAGCGAAACGGAGCGGATACAGCATGCTTTTGACGGCGCGGGCGTCACCATCGCGGACGGCCATCACCGGTACGAGACGGCGCTGGCGTACCGCAGCCGGCATCCGAACGGCGCGGCAGATTTCGCGCTCATCGGCTTGACCTCCAGCGGCGCGGAGGATCTTGTCATTTTGCCGATTCACCGCCTCGTGTCTGGAGTCGCGTCTGAACGGCTTTCAACGCTCGCCGAGAATTTGAAGCAATCGTTCCACATTCGGCGGCGGCGGCTTGACAAAAAATTGACCGACGAAAAGGTCGACTTCTCGCTTTACATGGGCGGGGAGGAGCTGCTGGACGCGGAGCTGCGCGGGGACGCCGCCGGCGCGTTGGCAGATTTGCCGCCGGCGCTCGCCGAGCTTTCGGTGTCGAAGCTGCATGCGGTTCTGCTGCGGGAGACGCTTCATATCGACACGAACAAGGAAGCGGGGCAGCGGCAGGTGTCCTACACGCCCCGGCGGGCGGAGGCTCTGGATAAGGTCCGCGGCGGAGAGGCGCAGCTGGCGGCGTTGACGCGCCCGATGCCGATGTCGACCGTGGAAAAAACGGCGCGGGCGGGCTGCGCGATGCCTCAAAAATCGACCTATTTTTATCCGAAGCTGGCGTCCGGGCTGGTCGCGCTCAGGCTTTTTTGAAAGGCAGGGAGATCATGCCTTCGCCGCTGCTTGAAGTTGAAGGGCTGCGCGTCGCTTTCCCAACCGATAAAGGGACCCTCCGCGCGGTGGACGACGTCAGCTTTTCGATACCGCATGGCAAGACGCTTGCGGTCGTCGGCGAAAGCGGATGCGGCAAAAGCATGACCGCGCTTTCCATCATGCGCCTCGTCCCGCCGCCGGGGCGCATTGAATCGGGATCGATACGGTACTGCCCCGACGGAGCCGCCGACCCCATCGATCTGACGCAGCTGCCGCCGAAAGGCGAACGGATGCGCTCCATACGCGGCAACGAGATCGCCATGATTTTTCAGGAGCCGATGACGTCGCTGAACCCCGTTTACACGATCGGGAATCAGATAGGCGAAGCGGTGCGGCTTCATCAGCGGCGCAACCGCAAGGAGGCGCGCCAAGCCGCCGTGTCGATGTTGAAGCGGGTCGGCATACCGGATGCGGAGGAGCGCATGGACGCATACCCGCATCAGCTGTCGGGCGGGATGCGGCAGCGCGCGATGATCGCGATGGCGTTGTCGTGCCGCCCCAGCCTGCTCATCGCGGACGAGCCGACGACGGCGCTGGATGTGACGATACAGGCGCAGGTTCTGGATCTGCTGCGCGGGCTGCAGGAGGAGATGGGCATGGCGCTGCTGCTCATCACGCATGATCTGGGCGTTGTCGCGTCGATGGCGGACGAGGTGGCGGTGTTATACGCCGGTCGGGCGGCGGAGATTTGCGGGGCGGAGGCGGCGTTTTCCAGCCCGCTGCATCCCTACACGCAGGGGCTGCTGGCGTCCGTCCCGACGCTGAGCGGATCGGGAGAGGGAAGAATGCGGTCGCTGCCCGGACGCGCGCCCCATCCGCTAGAGCTGCCGCAAGGGTGCGCCTTTTCGCCCAGATGCCCGGAGCGGGCGGAGGTCTGCAGGGAAGAGCCTGAGCTGAAGGAGGTCGGGGAAGGGCGGGCTGTGCGTTGCTGGATGCGCTAAAATGGGCTTGGCGTACCGCCGTCGATTAGTGTTTCCATTGCGGGGTATATTAGTTTAGCCCGAGCTTCGATAAAGGCCCGGTACGTTTCTGCTACGTTGTCAGGCTTCTGGTCAAGTGCTTTAAACGGTATGAAGTGCGATTCTACCAGCTTTTGGAGTTCATCAGCTCCTTGGCTGTGGGACAGCTTCGAATTCGGCGCAAGATATTTATATGGCTCGGTCTTGCCGATAACTCGGTTTGTTGTGTCGGTAATAAGCGCAAAGTTGAGGCAGTGATCAATTTGCTTTTTGCTTAAGCCGTTTTTGCTGAGATATGCTATGGGAAATAGATGATGGTACTGACCTCGGCCTGCAGTGCGTATGAACTGCTTCCCTGTTGCAAAATCTTTTGCTTCCCGCATCGTGATAGCGAAGATTGCGCGAGACCGCATACTTTGTTGCGTAGGAGGCCGTACAGGATTCTCGAGGTCATAAAGTTCCTTCAATGGGGGCAATGGATATTTTTCCTTATTGAAGATGGGAACAGACATTTTAGCTACTGAAAAGGCTAATTTTCCTGGATTTTTGAGAATTTCTTCTAAAGCCTCAAAATCTTTATGAAGCCTCCTGTTTGCGTCAACACGATATCTTTCAGTCAAAAAAGCACTCCAGAGATAGGCGCGAATCATACGAAACGCTCTTGCTTCGTATTGCTCAGGAACGTTCTTGAATACGGGATATAACGCAGGAAGCACCCTAAGCGGAACTTCGGAAGGAGCAAACTTATCCCCTAGAATGCCTTCTTGAGCATAAAAATTAAGGGACCACGCCAGAGAATCAGGAAACTCTTGTCTCCTATCTTTAAGAATTTTCTGAACATTTTCTGTTAAGTAGGCACCTTCTGTTGGAGCCCGACTCGCCCACAGACATGCGACTTTAACCAGTAGCTCGCCGAATTTGTCGGAGATTTTGTCATCTTGGCCATAATACCAATGAATTAAACCTTTATTATGTTCAATCATTTTACTTACTTCGTTCCGAAAAGATATTCCTTTGTTTACTTCGTCGAATTTCGCGACACATATATCATATTTCTTGATTATTGCGGCGACCTGATTAGTTTTGATGAATATTCCAATGGCGTCTTCCCATGACATGTTTTTTGGCAACATCTGGTACCAGATCTTCTGATTGTGGAGCGGAATGAGTAAATCTTCCCGTATCCTGTCGTACAACTCCATGCTTGCGTCGGCGTCGTTTTTCCTAGCTTTGATGCACCAGGATCTGCAAGCTGCTTGATCGTGCGTTGTTACGCCCTGAATCCCAAGAATTTTGAATGGAAAGAGCCGTTTTTGATACAAAGCAAATGGACGGTCTGATTCAGGCATCTTTGCTTCAATTCCAGAACTTGTATGGATTTCCTTCATTTTCAGAGAATCATCGTGCCAGCTCACTACCTCGACAAAAAGTTCAGGGTCTTTTTCAGCAGGATCGCTCCTAAATGCTTTCCAAAGCGCTGTCAATCGCTGTTGGCCGTCAAGAACGAGCTCGTCAGCAACGTCGTCGTCTGGGCTAATCGTCGGCTTTACTCCTTTTAAAGGGCGTGAATCGAACCGAGCTTTATTGTCGGGTATCAGTAGCAATGATCCCACAGGATGGCCCTGCAACAGAGATTTAACCAACTCTCTGGTTTTAGGCGTGTTCCATGCATAACCTCTTTGAAATGTTGGCAATGCAAGCTGCCCGGACGCAAGTCTCCACATCCACTTGCTCAACTCTCTGGGACTATAAGTCAGATCATCAACACTCTTCAGCATTTTGCCTTCTTTCCTTAGTTTCGGTCAAGCATCGCGCTATCTGGCATAGATTGTACCAGAACATGCGCTGTCAATGCAAGTTTATCTTTATCCATGACCCGTTGCAACTTTTTTCATTCACCGCCGCACTCCTTCGTCAGAATACACTATTTCGGTGGCAATGGTAATGGACGCAGGGCGTCTGAAAACGCTTCTAAAGCCGTTTCAATCTCCGCCGCTGTCGTGAAACGCCCTAAACTGACTCGAAATGCCTCCGCCGCCGTCTCAGGAGACAGCCCAAGAGCCAGCAATACTCGGGACGGCTCCGCCGACGCCGACGAACAGGCAGAGCCGCTTGATACGGCGACCTGCTCATGGACGCTTTCAATGACCGCTTCCGCCGACATGCCAGGGAAACCAACGCTCAAGCTGCCAGGCGCCCGTCTGCGCATACTGCCAAAAAATTGGGCGTCCGGACGCATCTCCAGAAAGCCCTCTTGCAGCCTCCTTGTCAGTTTGCGCATCCGCTGCGCGTCCTGTTCCCATTCGGCGTCGGCGATGCGGCACGCCTCCCCAAAACCGACCGCCAACGGAACAGCAACCGTCCCAGAACGCAGTCCGCCCTCCTGCCCGCCGCCCGCGACAACAGGCTCGATGGGAATTCCCGACCGCGCATACAGCCCGCCGACGCCCTTCGGTCCATACATCTTATGAGCGGAGAAGCTGAGCAGGTCAACGCCCCATGCGTTCACATCGACGCGGATGCGCCCTGCTGCCTGCGCCGCGTCGGTGTGAAACAGCGCGCCGACGCTGCGGCACATCTCGCCGATTTCGCGCAGCGGCTGTAGAACCCCGATCTCGTTGTTGACCGCCATGACAGAAACGATGAGCGTTCGTTCATCCAGCGCGTTTTCTAGCTCCTCTAAACGCAGCAGCCCGTCCGAATCGACCGATAGGACAACCGTTTCAAACCCGTTTTGAGACAGATCGGCGGCCGTTTCGTACACGGCGGGATGTTCTGTCGCGACCGTGACGATGCGGTTTCGTCCGCTGTTGGAGCTGTTGGCGGCCGCTTTGGCGACTCCGCGCAGGGCGAGGTTGCACGACTCGGTTGCGCCGGAGGCGAAGTACAGCTCGTCTGTCCTGGCGCCGATGAAATGCGCGGCGCAGGCGCGGGCAACCTCCAAGGCTTGAGCCGCGTCCCAGCCGTAGACGTGATGTATCGAGTGCGGGTTGCCGAACCGATTGTCAAAAAAAGCGCGCATCGCGTTAAAGACGCGCGGATCCATCGGCGCCGTCGATTGAACGTCAAGATAGACAGGCAAGCCGCTCATTCGGTGCAATCGCAGGGAAGCACTTTTGCGCCGATGCGGTCAATCTCCTCGTCGTCGCTTTTCGCTAAAACCTTGTAGGAAAAGTCTCTATTCGCGCCAAAAAAGCCGATAAACTTCACCGACTTATTCTTCTGCTCAACGCCTTCTTTGATCAGATTCCGCCCGTATTTCTTCTCCATGTCCATCCACCAATCGATGTCGGACGGCGTACCTTTCAAAGAGCCGAATTCCGGCGATCGCATCTTGGACGGCTCCCGCATTATATTCCGAACGCTTTTCAGGTTTGCGCCTCCTTTTAAATAACAAAAAACGCAGTTGGAGAGATGGCCGCTCGTCGGGATTTCGAACCGCCACTTCTGCTTTTCCCAGAAGGCGTTCACATCCGCCCGCTTGATGCCCATACTGGCGAGCGGCATATACACATGCTCGCCCTTGTAGCCGGAGGCGCCGGGGCCGGCGTTGTGCGCCCTCGCCTTCACCCGCTGAACGCGCAGCGGCTCGTCGCCTCGAAGGCCGACAAACGCGACATATTCGGCGCCCTTGTTAAAATCAGCCTGACCGCCGATGATTTTGCCCTCCAGCGCGTCATTTTCGAAGCTGTCCCAATTAGGGCTGTAGTCGGCGTAGACCTGCTCTGGACGAACATGGGGACGGTTCAGCGCAAACGCTTTCTTATCTCTGTAAATCTCCTCTGGAACCTTTCCGCGATACCGTTTATGCCGCTCATAAAGAACGTCCATGTCAATCCTAGAGGTCTCGCCGCCATGTCCTTGACGCAGTATACGATCTTTTCCAGCAAGCCAGTCCTTTAGGAAACGCCGAGTCGTTTCCAACTTCATTTGGCTCGTACAGGAACGGCTAAATTGATTCGGCACATACCCCGACCATGAGAGCAGCTCCTCAAACACTTCGCCGCGCCAGTGGAACCCGTCCTCGTTGACGTCTTTGGAATGCGGCCGGTCATTCGTCAGCCGATACGAGGCTTTGCGTATGTACTCACCCCTATGCTCATCCTCATAGGTCATATACTCAACCCAAAAGAACGGAACGTCGTAATGCTCCTCGCATTCCTGCTTGCATCGCCGGGCGAAGAGATAGGTTTGGGGATGTTCGGCGGAGGTGTTGTTGAAAATGATCGCATCGCCGCGCTCGGCTTTTAGTATCTTGCGTTCAAGCAGCGTAAACAGCAGCAGCCCGCTCGACAAGCCGCCTGAGTATTTCACGATATGCGGCAGCTTCTCGTGCGACGGATCGCGGTATCGGAAGAGGCGCGCTTCATCCGATGAATTCGTTTCTGGAGAGTCTGCCTGTTCTAAAAGCGAGGGAGGCGCGGGAGGAGGTCCGTCTGCGATGTCAAGCTGCGGGATGTCAATCAGCGGCATTGCGGCTCTCCATGTGTAGGGGGAGGTGAGGGCGGGGTTTGAAAGGGGGGATGCCCCGCCCTCTAGTCGACCGCGCGCCGCTGGGGGGTAGCGGCGCCTCGGCTTTCCCCCTTGCCGGGTGTGAAATGCACAAAGACAGCCCGGCAAGCTCTAAAAACGGGTTTATGGAAGCAGCGACTTCAAATAATCGATCGATGATCGAGTCGCCTCGGTATACTCCTCGTCGGTTAAAACGCCTCCTCCATGGTCTTCGATAAACTTCAGCTCCGCCGCAGACGCTCCTTCCGCCGAGGCGGCTTCCCTGCCCGCGCCGAGTATCGTCCGTTCAATCGGGTTCACAAACTCAACCGTCAGACGGCCCTCGTAGCCGATCTCTTGAAGCGTCTCAATCGTCCCTGCCCAGTCGTAATGGCCTTCGCCGGGCGGGCGCCTGTTCGTATCCGCCACATGGAAATCGATCAGTTTGCCGCCCGCTTCTCGTATTGCTGCGAGCGCGTCCGTTTCCTCGATGTTCATATGAAAAGCGTCCAAGCAGACGCAGATGTCCTCGCCGACCGCTTCCGCCAGCGCCAGCGCCTGATCGCCTCGGTTGATGAAATAGGTCTCAAAGCGGTTGATCGGTTCAATGGCGATCGTCACGCCGCATTCCCGCGCCACATCCGCGACGCGCTTGAGGCCGTCCACCGTCCAGTCCCACTCCTCCTCAATGGAGGCGTCCGGCGATATTTTGCCGACGGTCGCGGGGACGGTCGTCAAAATCTTTCCGCCCAGCCCGCCGACCATGCGCGCGCAGTCTTGCAGGTATTGAATCGAGCCTTCGCGCAGGTACTTATCGCCGAGAGTGAGGCCGCGCCCCTCCGTCATGATCGAGACAGCCCCCCAGCATCCGATGCCGTATTTGTCCAGAATTGCCCGCGTTTCGTCGACGTCGAATTTGTCCGGCTCGCCGCTGATTTCGATCTCGTCGTATCCGCAGTCGCTTAGGCGCGCGACGGTCGTCTCAAGCGGTTCGGGGCGCATCCAGTTGTGCATCGCTATCTTCATCTTCACACTCTCCGCCTAGAATCTTGGATCGGAACCATCATACATCGAACGGAGCCTGAAATCAATACGAAAAACGGCCGATCCAAGTTGCGCCTATTCGGTCAAAGCGGCGCGCTCGGATCGGCCGTTCTCCTGCGCTGTCAGCGGGACTTCAGACGCCCCCACTGCGACGCCAACTTGCCGCTCGGCTCAACGGAAAGACCGCCCAGCCGCAGGCTGTTCACCTCGTTTTGCGTCAACGCCGTATCGTAGATGCGCGACTCGTCAATGTGCGCCACCAGGTCTCCCGGGCCGTTTCGATTGGCGTCCACATGTCGTCTGCCCCAGGTCGCTTCGGCGTCGCCGGCGGGCCACTGCCGAAGTTGAGCTTGGTCGGTCGTATAGGTTCCAAGGCTCTCGCCGTTGCGGTAACCCGTGATGTCGTATTTGCCGTCGTTGTCCTTGTAGGTGATGACGAGATACACCTGCGTTCCAAGGCTGTCGTCCGGTTCCGTCACCGCGTTTGGAAAGTCGTCGGTGCGTCGAAAGTGGCTGCTTCCAGCCATCCATTGACGGTTGACTCGTTCCGCCCAGACGATTGCGCAGAATTGATCCACGGTCACTTTGTCGAGCGTCAGAGCGGAGCCGTTTGTTTTGTCAAGGCTGTCTAGAGAGACCCATGTCACCAGTGAGAGCTCCTCAATCGTATCGCCTGTATATTCCAGACAGTGCGCCCATTTGTTGCGGTCAACAACCAGCTGACCCTCTTCCAGAGAGGCGCCGTGTAGAACCAGATCGCCCCAGTTGCCTGTTTCTTCGGTTAGATCGTCAAATTTCCACCAGCCGACCAGATGGTCGTCCGGCGAGGAGAACGCGGGAGAAGCGACCAGTATCGTCAACGCCGCGCCTAAAAGAGTCGTTTTTTTAAACATGGCATGCCTCCATTTCGACTTTTCGATTGAAGCAGTATAGCGCTTTTTTTAAGCAAGCGCATGTCAACCTCAAACGGCGAAACGGACGATTCAGAAAAGTTATTTTGCATGGCTCCGCAAATCGGCATGAAAAGGCGGAAACGGCCGCCCCGCCGCTTGCGCCTGCAACCATGCTCATTCTCTCATACGTTATAATCTTATAAGCAACGCTGAGACGGAAGAAGCCGTGCCTGAACCTGCCGAAACAAAACCTAACGCCTCAATACAACGCGAAGCGGCGGCATTGCTGGCGCTGCTGGTCGCATTTGTGTGGCTGGCGCGCGTCTTCCTGCGCCCTGAGCCGTCCGCTCTGACGCATCCGCTCGCGGGCGCGGGGCTGCTCTTCTTTTTGCTGCCGTTCAGAAAAAACGCGGCATGCAGCCGAGGCGTCTGGCTCGCAATAGCTGCTATCGCTGTATGGCTGGCAGGGCGGCTCTCCATCGTCTGGATTCCGTTCGCAACCGCGTTCGTTCTCTGCTACCTGCTCCGCATGGCGTCCCAGGAGCTGCAAACGCTGCGCCTGCCGGGCGGACGCGAGCTGCGCCTGCCCGCTTATGCCGCCAACACGCTCATCGCGCTCATGCTTGTCGGCGGAACGGCGCTGGCTGGCTTAGTGGCGGCGCCGAGCCTAGCGGGTCAAACGGCGCAGCTTGTCGACGGCATACGCACAGCATACACGCATGCGTTCGACTACCGCCTGCGGAAAATCCCGCTGGAGGAGGCGCGGACGAGGATCGCGGAATGGTCGCTGTCGCAGCCGAAGCTCGCAAAAGCGGCCGCCGCCCAGGACGGAACAACCTACGCCGAAGGAGCTCCCGTCACGACGGAGATGCTAAACGCGCTGGAAGCGTCCGGCCATGCGGCTGCGCCCGTCCAATCGCCCTCCTACTCCGAGCAGGAAGGCGGCATTCCGCTCGCCGAGGCGCGCGCGCTCCTTAAAGACTGGACAAACTCCGTCCCGTTGACGCTGGCTGAAACGATCGACTTCTACGACGGGGAAAAGTTTGCGCAAGGAGCCGCCGTCACAAACGCCTATCTTGACAAGCTGGAATCGATCGGCGTCAATACGGCGTCTGTGAAAGCTCCATCCTATCTGCAGGAATGGCGCGAGGACGGGGGATGGATTCGGAGAATACAGGCGGCTGTCATTGAAGAGATCGGGCCGGAGTATGTGGAGCCGATTCTCGCCGGCGCGGAACGATGGGCGCGCGAGATGACTGCCGCGCTTAGCCGGCAGTTTCCGAAGGCGCTGGCGGACGCCCTTGGCTTTTCAACGCGCCTCATCACCGACGCGGTCGGCGTTCTCGTCATGGGCGTCTTTTCGCTCATCATACTGGCGTATCTGCTCGCCGGCTACGACCGGTATCTGAAAGCGGGATTGAACCTCTTCCCTGAAAAGGAGCGCGGCCGCGTCCGCCGCATTGCCCGATTGGTCGATGCGAACATGAAGGCGTTTGTGCGCAGCCAGTTTATGATCATCATCGCTGTCGCGGCGCTTTCGACGCTCGCATACGCTCTGGCGGGCATTCCGTTTGCGCTGCTGATTGGCGTTCTTGGCGGCTTATTAAATGTGATTCCCAATATCGGTCCGACGCTGGCCGGCGTCTCCGCCTTTTTTGCGCTCACGATCGGATGGATCGCCGGGCTGCGCCCCAACCTGCTTTTCTTTATCGAATCGGACGGGTTGCGCGGTTATCTGATACGCGCCGCTCTCATTCCGATCGCCGTATTTCTGGTTCAATCGGTCGACAACGCGCTCATCTCCCCCCGCGTCTTCAGCCGAGCGATGAATATCGACCCGCTGGCGATCATGCTGTGCATTTTGACGGGCGGCATCATGTTCGGCTTCTGGGGGGTTCTGCTCGCGATACCGGGGTTGATTGCCGTCCGTTCGGCTTTAGAAGGCTGGAACGCTTAGGCGCCCGTTTTTCGCCGGAGAATCAGACACGCGGCGCCCGCGCCGAGAATTCCGACCGCCGCCCACAGCCCAAAATGAAACCACGCCCCGCGCATCTGAACGGCGTAGTCGGCGTAAGGAAGGCGTCCGTAAAAAAGCGGATTCCAAAAAATGCCCCGTTGCTTCAGCGCGATCATGACCCCAATCAGCGGGTTCATATTCACCGCCGCGTTCAGGACAGGCATGCTCGGAGGGAATGCGGCGGGCATCCAGATAAACGCCGTCCATACGGGCGCCCATGTCAAGACGCCTAAAAAAACCGACATACGGATCGAGCTTGTCCATAAGCTCCAAAGCGCGCCGACGCCCATAGACCCAAGAAACGACCCCGCAAGAATCCCATGCGCCGCAAGAACATGCATGATCGGCTTGTCGACAACGACAGCCCATGCCAAAAAAACGATGAGCCAAAACCCCGCGGCGATGCGCAGCCCTGCGGCGTCTGCGTCCCTCGCTTCAATGAGCGCGCGAAACGGGAGACGGCGCGATCTCCAAGCGAGCGCCTCCATCGGCAACCGCGCGCCGAGGTACAAACCTCCCAGCGCGGACGGAACGACAGCGCCGACCAGCGCCGTATCCAGCGCTGAACCGAAGCCGAGACCCCAGCCCCAGTAAACGGCAAGCGCCGAGAAGAATCCGTAAACGACGGCGGAACGCGCGGCGAACCGAAGCCAGCGAGGCGCGTCAGGGAGCATCTGCGGGGCGGATGATCAGCTCAACGGGAAATCCGTTGGGCGGGACGACGCTCAAATTGGCGCGGTAGACGGTGTCGTCGGCGCCGGCGGGAAGGGGATGATTCAAGATCGCGGCGGGGTCGCGGAACGAAGCGATCAGGCTCTGCGTCGCGTCCGCCATGAACAGCTTCCCCTCCTTCAAATAGCTCCCGGTAAAGACCCAGGGCGTTTCGTTCATCGGGCGGTTTTCACTGCCGTTCCAGATCAGTTCTTCGGCGCGCCGCCGCTCCGTCTTGTCGTTCCGTTCCCATTCGACGAAGATGTCGACAGGGGAGCCTTTAGGGACGCGCGGGTCTCCTTGCTGCCGCAGGTTGTTCTCCGGCTTTAGTCCCAATGCGAGAAGCGCCACCTGCAGATGCACAGGCTCAATATCGAGCGTGAGGACCGTCTCATGCACTTTTCCAAGCGGCGTCGTCGCAAGGTATTCCACAAGGCGCGACGAGGCGACCGATTTTCCTTTTATCCGAATTTCCATTCGGTTACGATCCAGCAGTACCGCCCTGTCAACCGGTCCGATCTCATGCACCTTCGGCGCGATTTCACGCATCGCGTGTTTCCGCCCTTGAGCGGCAGTTCCTTCCGCGGCGGCTTTTATCTGAAGAGACGCGGTGTTATTGGATCGGTCTAGGTCTTCAAACGAGTCGTCAGGGTCGACCTTCAGATAGATGTTGTATTCGCCTTCGCGCGGAACCTTCCAAACGATATCGCCGGTCATATCGGCTCTGTTTTTTGGAAAAAGCATCTCTTGCTCGGCAAGCCGCTGTCCGCCCTGATCAGGATGTCCGTCGTAGACCGCTACAAGCGCGACAAGCGAATCGACAGGTTTGCCGGCGTTCACGACGGTCGCTCTCACCGCGGCGTCTTCGCCCGCCGCCGGCGCGCTCGGCGTCAAGCGCAGCGAGCTCGGCGCAATCGACAGGTCGGGCGCGGACGCTTTAGGCGTGTACCGCGTCAAAAAAAGAATGCCGAAACAGGTTGCGCCAAACATCTCCCCGTCCGCATCCTCCCAACTTCCGTCGGACCGCTGCGTCGCAACAAACACATTCGCCATCTCTTCAAACCATTCCCGACCGGCAAGCGACGCCTGCTTCGGCGGCGCGTCCATAGCGCGCTGAACGGCGAGAAGATAGTAGTAATGGAAACTGAAGGAGCCGGGATTGCTGGCGACGGAATAATAACGGTCGATCCAATCAACGCCGCGTTGAAACGCTTCGTCCGACGGCTGCGCGCCCAGCATTTTGAGAGCCATCAGCCCCGTTGCGGTCATGCTGCCGTAGGGTCCTTCCGCCCAGGGGCTTGGGACGCTGAGGCTGTAGTTCCACCCTCCGCCTGCATGTTGAGCGCGGCGCACCCAGTTTTCAGCGCGTTTCAAGACCTCGCGGTCCACCTCCGCCCCCCATAGCCGAGCGGCGTAAAGCGCATATACGACATAGTGCATATGCGCCCCGTCGGCGGCGGCGATACGTCCGTAGCCCCATCCGCCGACGCTTTCGTGAGGCGTATCGCTCTTCTCTTTGATCTGCAGCTCACCCAGGCGGTTTACGGCAAACTGCACCCTTTCCATATACTTTTCAGGCTGCTGCGTCGCCGTGAACGCGAGCGTAACGAGCGCGTAATCGTAAACCGAGAACAGGTTCCAGTCAGCCTCCAGCAGATACTGCAGCGCGGAATCGACCGCTTCGTCCGACGGACTTAGACCTGCCGCCAGCAGCGTCAAGACAGCCAGAGCGGTGTCAGCGGCGGAACCGCCAATCGGATTCCAAGCAGGCGTCGGTCTTTTGCGCACAGGGATGCCGCTCAGACTCAACTGGCAGATGACGCACCGCGTCTCTACTTTCGGATTGAGCATCCCGTCTTGGGGGCATTTGACCGACAATTCCCCCTGCTCATTCAGGAGCCATTTGACGGCGCGTTCAACCGCTTTCTTCCGCTCCTCCGGCGTTGACGACGGAAAAATGCGCGGGCCGGCGACCAGCTCGCGCGACGCTTCGTTGTTGTTGAGATTCGTTTCTTGATACTTGACGCTGCCTGGCTCTGGGTTGACAACCGCATGCACGTTCCACCGACCGGCGCGAGGCCGGAAACGGGCGACAATCTCTTTAGGTTTGCCAGGCGCCAACCCGGCGAGTTCGTTGAGAACCTTCAACTGCAGCCCGCCGGCGTCCGGGTCGTCCTCATAAATCCACGCGGAGATGTCATGGTGGGAAGTGAGCGGCTCGTCCCCGATATTCTCAATGACAGCGACGATCGTCACAAAATCGCCCTCAATCGGTTGCTCGTTCGAAAAGCGTATCTCGCTCACAATCAGATCAACGCCGCCCCATGCGCTCGGAGACGCGCAGAGGCAAGCCCATGCCCATACCGCTGCAAGAAGCGTCGCTCTTCGTCCAAACCGTGTCATTGTTCTGCCGCCAATCCGCTGCCTTTGATCGGGTCCTTTTCAATGCGTACCGCCGTGTCGACGGCGTTGTCGAAGGTGTCGTCGTGGCTGATGATGAACAGCTGCCGCCATTGAACGCCGGGCTGTTGGCGCAGCCTTGAAAGGGCTGCCGCCAGCCGTTCGCGCCGCATGTCGTCCAGATTTGCGGTCGGCTCGTCAAAAACGGCGATCCCAATCTCCGACAGCAGCGCCAACAGCGCCAGCCTCACCGAAAGCGCCGCGCTCATCTGCTCGCCGCCGGAGAGCTGTTTAAAGGAGCGGGGAGAGGGGCCGCCTGTTAGGTTCAGCTCGTAATCGTCGCTCCAGTCCAGCAGCGCCTGCGGGTCCCCGGAGAGTTGCCGGTAAAGATCGGAACCTTGCTCGGCGACTCTTCGCCGGTAGAGATAGCTGATACGCTCGCCGACGACGTTGAGCATTCGGCTGCGCACAAACGCCGCCAGCTTTTCGGCGCGCTCGTTGCGATTGATCTCTTTGTCGATCTTTTCTATTTCGCGCAGCGCCTCTTCCATGTCCTCCAGATTCGTCCGCGCGTTTTTCAGATTCTCATCGCCCGCGCTGATCTTGGCGCTAATCTCTGTGACGGCGGCGTTCAGCGTTTCAATCCGCTTGCGCAGCGCCGTCAACTTTTCAGGGTCAAAGCCGCGCTGGAGATCGGCTAGCTCCTTTTCGGCGCCGGCAAGCGCTCCCTCCGCCGCCTGTTGAGAACGGCGCGCCTTCTCCAGTCGACTCCTCACGGCGTCGATCCCTTTCGCAGCCGTCTCATGCTGCAGGTAGAGCTGATACCCGCCGCTTGTGGCATTGGCGGTCTTGCGCGCCTCTTGCATCCGCTCATCAACGCGCTCATACGCTTTGAGATTCTCGTTCAGCGCCTCAATTTCGCTCTGCATCTCCGTCAAATTTTCAACGTCCGTTTTGAGCTGGGCGCGGGTTTGCTTCGCCTTCTCCATGTCCGCTTCGATGCCGCTTTTCTCTTTTTCTAAGTTCGTTATCTTGTCGACGCGCCGCTGCAATTCTAATTTGCCGTCGTTCTGCGCGCTTTCAGCTCGTTGAACATGCCGCTCAACCGATTCGTTGACATCGTTTATCGAGTTATCAATTTTTTTCAGAGCCTCTTCGGTCTGCGCCGTCCACATCTCTAGGTTGTCGGTTGAAGCGTTTTCAGCGGACGCTAGATGGCGAACGAAGCGTTGCAGCCCCGCCGCTTCAGGCGCCGCTTCGCCCAGCTCCGTTTCCAGGCTTTCCGCCTCGCGTTTCCAGCTCTCCCACTCGATCTCAGCCCTTGCCGTTTCCACCTCATCCCGCCGTTCCTTTTCCGCCGTTTCATGAGACGCAACCTGATCTTGTATCTTCTCCAAACGGGTCAGCTCCTCTTTGGCGTCTCTCGCTTTTTTCATCTCCTCTTCAGCCGCCGCCAGCGCCGTTTGCGGCTCGCGCATTTTCGCGCGCATCTGTTCAAGATCGGAGACAATGCGCAAGCTCAAGTCGCCGCCGCCCACATTCTGGCAAGGCTCCCGCAGAATGGGGCAGAGTCCGTCCTTCGCCTCCTTCTGACGCCGTTGCGATTCCTCCGCCTGCGCTTCAAGCTGGTTCAGCTGGTCGCGCAAAGCGTTCCGCTTTTCTTCAGCAGCATCGAACGTCTCGGACAGCGCTTTCACCGCCTCGTATTCATTCAGAGACGCCGTCAGCTCTTCCCGCTGCTCAATCGATCGTTGGATCGACTCGGCGGCTCTTTTGCCAACCTGAAGAAGCGCGTTTAGACTGGGCAGCCGCTCCGTTAGCGCGTCCGACTTTTTGAAAGCTTCCTCCCAGTAACGGCGCCGCTCGCTGGCGTCCGCGACCGCCGATTCTGTCTTCTGCTTCCCGGGTGCCTCCGCTTCAATCTCCTTTTCAACGCGCTCCAGTTTCTCTTTCAGCTGCGTTTCGTTCTGATCAACGCTCTCCTGTACGGTCTGAATGCGCGTCTCCAACGAGGCGCGTTCCTGCTCTTTTTCGTTTAAGTTTTTTAGAAGAGCGTCCTTCTCATGCTGCTGTTGAACGAGGGCGTCAATCCGCTTTCGCGCATCCGTATGAGCCGCATGGTCGTCCGCGTTTTGATCGCAAACGCGCTCTGCTTCCGCCGCCTTTTCTAGCTCGCCTGCTAGGTTCCGGGCGTTGGCTTTTTTGACCTCAACCTCTCCTGCCGCTTCCGTCTGCTTGTTGCGCGCGTCGTTGATCTCTCGCTCCCTTTTTTCCATACGAAGTTGCTCAGCCTGCGCTTCTTTTCGTTTCGCTTTTTCGTTCTCTTCTCTCTTTTTCAGCTCAGCCTGCGCCGTTTCCAGCTCTTGAATCCCCTCCTTCGCCGCGTCATACCCTTCCGCTTGACGCTCGAATATCTCGCGCCGCTCACTCAATTCGGTCCGCCTATTTTTAAAATGCGATTCGACGCCGCTCGTTTTCTGATACGCTTTCTTATACCCGTCCACCTGCAGGATGCTGTCGAACGCTTGTTTGCGTTTGGCGGGCGTCTCAAGAAAGGGGGCGCAGATCATCCCCTGCGGAACCCCGATCATCGTTTGAAACAGGTCGTCCAATTTCCCGCCTCGAATCGGCATCGCCCCCTCTTGAAAAAACTGCAGGATCTCCTCTTGATTGTTCATGTCAAGCGCGTCGCCCCGTTCCGCGTCGTAAATGCGCCAATGCCCGCCGCCTTTGCCGAAGACGACCCGCTCGGAGATATACCGGTTGTTGTCGGCGCCGACGAAGGTCACGCGCACGGTTCCCCTTTGCGCGCCGTGTTTAATGAACCCCTTGATCGGCTTCGCAGGCGCGGCGTCAAAAAGAGCGTAACCGATCGCCTCCACGATGGTCGTTTTGCCCGCTCCGTTGACGCCGCAGATGAAGTTGACTCCCTCTTGGAACTGAACGCGCGCCTCCTTATAGCTTTTGATATTCTCCAGCTGAACCTGTTCGATGAAGATCATTTTTGAAGCCGGTCCTGAACGAATTGCTGAAACTCCTGCCCGAATTCAGCGTCCGCGATGGACAGCTCAAAAAACGCTTTGAAGTAACTTTCATAGTTGCCGATGTCCAACCGGCGCGCTCCGCGTCCAATAGAGACGCCCCATACCGGCAGCCCCGCCTTCAGCATGAGCCGCATCGTGTCGGTGATCTGTATCTCGCCGCCGCGCCCCGGTTCTGTTTTTCGGATGAAGTCGAACACATCGGGGCTGAACACATACCGCGCCGCGATAGCAAGATTGCTCGGCGCCTGCTCAACGGTCGGCTTCTCAATCAGATCGGCGACCGCAAAGATGTCCCCAACGGGAGTCTGCTTCGGCTGCGCGATGCCGTACCGCACCACCTCGTCCATCGGCACCGTCTCAAACAGAATAGTTGCGGCGGCGCTCTCCCGTTCGTGGACGTCCATTAGACGTTTAAGTACATCGACATCCCCGTTCGACTGGATGATCGAATCGCCGAGGCAGACGACAAACGGATCTCCCCCGACAAACTGCTCCGACTTGGCGATGGCGTCCGCGAGTCCCTTCGGGTCGCTTTGCCGGACATAAAACATGCGGCAATTCTCGTCCAGATAAGCGAGAGATCGGTGCCCGTCCCCTTTTTCGGCGAGCCGCTGCTCAAGGTGCGGGTCGGGGTCAAAATGGTCTTCGATAGCGCGCTTTTGCTGGCTCGTGACAATCAGTATGTCCAGAATCCCTGCCGTCACAATTTCTTCAACGACATATTGGATGACGGGCTTGCGTCCGACAGGCAGCATCTCTTTGGGCTGCGATTTTGTGGCGGGAAGCAGTCGCGTTCCGACCCCGGCGGCTGGTATGACCGCCTTCCGAACGGACGCGTTGCGGTCGCCTATCATGGCTGCGGCTCCTTCGGTTTGCGTTTGAAGCGGATGAGGACGGCGCCGGCGGTGCGCAGAATGTAGTAAAGGTCTTTCCGCATCGTGCGCGTTTCAAGGTAGGCGATGTCCATGCGCAATTTCAACGGTATCAGGCGTTGGATGTAGTACTGTTCAGGATCGGGCTGACGCGCGAGCAGCTCCTCTTCGTCGCGCAGATGCAGCTGCGCGGGGCCGGTGACGCCTGGGCGCGCGTTCAAAACCCGCCTGTCCTGTTCCGAGTAGAGCGCGGCGTAGTTCGGCGTCTCCGGCCTCGGTCCGACGATCGACATGGCGCCTGTCAATACGTTCAGCAGGTTCGGCAGCTCGTCTATTTTGGTCTTGCGGAGGAAGCGTCCGATGCGCGTCACGCGCTGATCGTCGGCGGTCGTGATGGCGGAGCCGTTCTGCGCCCCGTTCACCATCGTACGAAATTTGACGAGGCGAAACGGCTTGCCATGCCGACCGATCCGCTCCCCCAAGAAGAATGCGCCCCCGGGCGATTGGAACTTCGCCAGCGCCGCCGCTATCAAAAAGACGGGCGACAGAACGGCGAGCATGAACAAGGCGAACAAAATGTCAAAGGCGCGTTTTGTAAAGGCGTACCCTAACCTGCGGGAGACGGGGGCCGCCGCCTTCAAGCGTTTCGAATGGATTTGCTGCGCCGCTTGATTCATAACGATTATGATACATCATTCCGCCGTATTTGCAACTATTGAAATCGTTATTCCCGCGGAAGCGGGGAACGGGGTTGTTCTTCGGAGCGCGGCGTCCGTCTTCGCATTCAGAATTGTCCTAATTCAAGGGAGCAGGTCGGACATCTTCCTTGACGCGCTCGCCCGTCCGCCCTATCCTCTAACGACTCATAACGCGCGGTCATCGGGTTCATTGGAAAGGCGGCGGGCGTTGCCGATATATAGACTAGAAAAAACGGACGGCGATCTCTCCAAAGCGGAGCTGATTGTCGCCCAGGAGACCGATCTTCAACTGGAAGAGCATTTAGAGAGCTGGCTAGAGAACAGCCCAGGCGCGTTGATACCGGACGAGATTGTCCTATGGATCGGCCGTCAGACAAGCGCGCGCACCGAAGAAAACGTCGTCTTCCCAGACCTTCTGGGCGTTGACGCCGACGGCAATTTAATCGTCGCGGAGCTGAAGCGGGCGAAGACGCCGCGCGATACGGTCGCGCAGCTGCTTGAATACGCGGCTTGGGCGAACGAGCTGACCGAAGAGCAGATCCATGCGCATGCTGAAGGGTATCTTGAAAAGCCCTTTCAAAACGCCTTCAGAGAAGCGTTTGATATTCCCGACGACGAGGATATTCCGCCGTTGAACAGCGCCATGCGCCTCTTCATTGCCGCGGGAGAGATCCTGCCGAGTGTTGCCGCTGTCTGCCGTTTTTTGCGTACAACATACGGCATGGATGTCAGCTGCTTGAGCGTCTCCACCTTTCAAACGGAGGCGGGCGAAATGCTGGTGGGCATCGAATCGACGGTTGGCGATGAAACGTCTACGCCTGCGAAAAAGCAAAAGCGGTCCGAATCCCCAAGCGGCCGCTGGTCGCGCGACAAGCCTGTAAAAGAAGTGGTACGGGAAGCCGCCCATGAATTTACTGGCGGAGATACAGAGATGGAGTTCACGCCAAAAGAACTTTTCGAGATCATTATAAAAAAATATCCAGAATTCAATCGCGCAACAGTCCTAGGTCAAATCACCCCCGGATGCCCGAATCATCCTTCCCAAAAGCACCATTCCGGGAAGCACAAGTCTTACTGGCGCGTCGGCGTTGGAAAGTACCGGCTTTACGATCCAGACAGGGACGGCGCGGACGAGGCGGAGGCGTCTTAAAAGAGTAAAGGCCGCCTTGATAAAATCATCAAGGCGGCCGGTTACGCGCCCCAAATGAACGCCAACAGGGGCGCTGGCGCCAGCGGGAGGATGGGCGCCGGCGCCAAGCGGGTTTACATGCGCTCGTCTAAATGATATGCGGACGCGCCATGTTCGCCGATGTCCAAGCCGCTGTATTCCTCTTCTTCGCTGACGCGCAGGACGCCCGCCGCTTTCAGAACGCCGAACAGGATGCCGCTCGTGATGAGCGTCCACGCCGCGACAGCCGCGACGCCAATAACCTGCGCCCACAGCTGCCCAGCTCCGCCGCCGAAGAAAAGACCTGCTTCGCATAAGCCTTTCGCATACGGGTCCTGGGCGAAGAGGCCGACTGCAAGCGTTCCCCAGACGCCGTTGACGCCATGAACGGTGAAGGCGCCGACCGGGTCGTCCACCTTGAAGACGCTTTCCACAATCTGAACGAACAGGACGCACAGGACGCCCGCGATGAGACCGATAATGACCGCCGAGAGAGGCGACACGACTGCGCACGGAGCGGTGATTGCAACCAGCCCAGAGAGCGCGCCGTTCAGCGTCAGCCCGATGTCCGGTTTGCCGACCTTGACCCAAGCAAAGAACATTGCGGCGAGAGCGCCGGCCGCGGCGGCAAGGTTCGTCGTCACGGCGATGCGGGCGAAGCTGACATCCGCGCCAAGCGTTGAGCCTGGGTTGAACCCGAACCAGCCGAGCCAGAGAATGAAGACGCCGAGCGACGCAAGGACGATGCTATGCCCTGGGATGACGCGCGGCTTTCCTTCCTTGTCGAATTTGCCGCGCCTCGGACCGAGGATGATCGCGCCCATGAGAGCCGCCCATCCGCCGACGCTGTGAACGACCGTTGAGCCGGCGTAGTCGTGGAAGCCAAGCTCGGCTAAAAAGCCGCCGTTCCAGGTCCAATGTCCCTGTATCGGGTAGATAAGCGCGGTGATGAAGACGGTGTAGAGCAGGTAGCCGCGGAAGTTGGTGCGTTCCGCCATGGCTCCTGATACGATCGTCGCAGCGGTGGCGGCGAAGACCGCTTGGAAGAACCACTCGGCGTATATCCAGCTGTCGATGTTCTCGCCCTGGACAGCGTCGCTCAGGAAAAAGTTGCTTGTTCCGATGAAGCCGCCTTTGGAGGCGCCGTACATGAACGCAAAGCCGACCGCCCAGTACATGATGGTGCCGGCGGAGAAGTCCACAAGGTTTTTCATGATGATGTTGCAGGCGTTTTTGGCGCGGGTGAAGCCCGCCTCAACCATGGCGAAGCCCGCCTGCATGAAGAAAACGAGGAAACCGGCGATCATCATCCACAGATAGTCGTTGAACGAATGATCGCCGCCGTCGCCTTGGTATTCGGTTGTTGTGATGAGCGAGGCGGCCTCTGCCGTTTCTTCTGCCTCAACAGCCGCATCCATGGTTTCATGATGGTCTGCGAGAGCGGAAGGGGCGAAGCCGATGAGACCTGCCAATGAAACGGTCAACAGAGCTGCCGCAAGCAAATGTAAAGGACGCATTTAAATCCTCCTGACACATGGTGAAGTTCACGCTTGACGTTTTCTAGCGCAAAGCGTGTGCCAACAGGATTCAGCGTAAAATGCGGTTTTACGGCGCGTTTTGCCTCGTCGGCGCTTAAGAAACGCGCGTTGAGGCGCTGAATAATTAGGCGCCCGGGACGTACTCCTCAAGCCACTGGATCAGCTCAATGAGGTTGCCGTCCGGATCGCGCGTGAAGAACCGGTCGGCGCCGGGGATGGGCGTCGTCTCGGCGACTTCGCAGCCGCGTTCTCGTATATGCTCGCGCGCCGCCTTCGCGTCTTCAACATGGAGCGCAAAATGGCGCGGGCTGTCGTCGTCCGCTTCGCCGCGCGGTATCAGATGCACCTGGCAGTCGCCGAAATGGAACCATGCGACGGTGAAATTAAAGGTGGACGGCTTCGGCACCTCCTCCAGCGCGAGGACGTCGCGGTAAAACGCGCAGGCGCGGTCTAAGTCCGTGACGACGACGGAGACATGGTGAAGGCCGGTCGGTTTGATGCTCATCGTTTTCCTATCGCCTGAGTTTGGATGGAAGCAGTTTTACACGAAACGCATGGCTCCGTCAAGCCGCTTGTATTGACCAGACCTTTTAAACGCCGTATGATTCAAATGCTTGCATGAGCCGAAAAAATATGCATAATGATGTTCACCATTTTGGAGGTACATATGCGAGATTTGAGCGACGTCAGACAAGAACCCGCCCGCAACGAACAAGACAAGCCCCGCGAGCATGATCATGGCGAGCATGGGCATGACCATCCGGACGGACATGACCATGGCGAGCATGGGCATGATCACGGGAAGGAGGGGCATGACCATCCGGACGGGCATGATCACGGACACCATCACCATGGCCACGGTCATGGACATCACGGACACAGCCATGACGGCGGAGGCGGAATACGCAGCGCTCTATGGGCTGAATTGAAAACGCATCTTCCGTTCACCCTCGGCGTGACGGTCGCTGTCGTTGTGGCGATCGGCGTCATTTCTCTTTTCCGCGAAGGGGAATGGCAAAGAGAATTTAAAGGCGCGCATATGATGCATATTTTCATCAGCGCGATCGTCTCTTCCGCTGTCGCTTTTCGGCAGCTGCGCAACGTCGCTGTCGCCATGTCGGTCGGCATCGTCTTTTCCATCGCGTTCTGCACATTCAGCGACGCTGCGCTGCCGCAAGCCGGCGCAAAGTTGTTCGACCTGCAAGACGCCCATGCGGAAGCGGACGCTCATGCGGAAGAAGGCGACCACGCGGAAGGGGATGTCCATGCGGAATCGGGCGCTCATGACGATCATGGCGGCCATTCGGCTCTCGATCATTTTCTTGATCTTAAACACCTCATTTTTACGCTCTTTTTCGCTGTCGTAGGGTCGTTCATCGGCATGGCGCGTATTGGCAAATTCCCTGTCTCCATCATCGCCCATTCCCTGCATACGACCCTGTCGGCGATTGCATCGCTGCTGTTTCTGCTGGCGAGCTTGGGAACTCCATGGTTTGAATGGGGGTTGGCGCCGGCGGTCATTGTGACGCTCTTCATCTCGGTGTTTCTGCCGTGTGTTTTGAGCGATGTCGTCATGCCGGTCGTCGCCGCGCTTTCAGGGAAACGCCTGCGCGAGAAATTGGCAGGCTAAACAACAAGATCAACGACGCAGCAATCGGGAGGCGAGAACATTTACCCTACCTTGTTCGAAATAGGTCCCTTCGGCATCCACACCTTTGGGCTGATGATGGCGGCAGGGTTCTTCGGCGCGCATTTCATCATACGGCGCGATTACATCCGCAAGGGCATTCACCCCGACCTAGCCGCCAGTATCGTCTTCGGCGCGGCTGTCGGCGGCATCGTCGGGGCGAAGCTCTACCACTTCGTTATGGGGGGTTTTGATTGGCAATCCCTGTTTTCAGGCGTCGGCTTCACATGGTACGGGGGTTTAACGGGCGGAGCTGTCGCGGTCGTATGGGTTGTCAAAAACAGCAAACTGCTCCAAGAAACAGACCCTGAACGGCGCCTAGCTTCTCCTCTCGACTCCATCGGTCTCGCGCTGCCGCTCGGGCAGGCGTTCGGCCGCGTCGGATGCTTTCTCTCCGGCGACGGGGACTACGGTCCTCCCACAGACGCCCCCTGGGCGATGAGCTTTGCTAAAGGCGTCGTCCCAAGCGTCGTCGACGGCGTTGAGCTGCATGTTCATCCAACGCCGCTCTACGACATCGTCCTGCTGCTGATCGGATTCTCCGCTTTAATGGCGCTTCGCAAACGCCTCGACGCGGCGCCCGGCGCGATGACAGGGCTGGCGATGATCGTCATGGCGGCGGAACGGTTCATCACCGAGTTTTGGCGCTTGACCGACGTCTTTTCGTTTAAGGCGACGCCGATGGGCTGGGAATCGCGCTCGCTGGCGGACATCTACTACGGGCGGGCGTTTGACGGAACGCTTCTGATAGACGGCATTTCCGAGTATCAGCTCTGGTCGCTTCTTCTCATGGCGGCAGGGGCGGTCGTCCTGTGGAGGTCATTCCGGAAGAACGCGCAGAAACGTACGGACTAGCGCGCTCTCAACAGCGAGGAGCAGGAACGCCGCCAAGTAGAACCAGTGCGCCGCGCTCTCATACGTTGTCAGGCGCGCGGCTGCGGTCGGCGCTTTTTCTAGGCGGTTGATCTCCCGCATTGCTGAGTCTAGGGCGCGCTGGTCGGCGGCGTTGAAGTACCGGCCGCCGGTCGAATCGGCGATTCGGCGCAGCAGCATTTCGTCCACGCGGGTGATGATGCGCGAGCCGTCCGCCCGGCGCACAAAGCCGCCGCGGAGAGGGATCGGCGCGCCCTCCGCGCTTCCGACGCCGACAGCGAAGATTCGTATATCCATCTCGGCGGCCGCTTCCGCCGCGCTTTCTGGGGCGACGCGGCCGACATTATTTTCCCCGTCCGTCACAAGAACAATGACGCGGCTTTTACCGGGCGCATCTTTCAAACGCGCCGCCGCCTTGATGAGCGCGTCGCCGATGGCGGTTCCGTTTGCGTCCACAAGGTTGAAATCGGTCCGTTCGATGAGCCTGTCCAGCGCCGTATGGTCAAGCGTGAGCGGCGACTGCAAGAAGGCGTCGCCTGAAAACGCGACCATGCCGATGCGGTCGTCCGGGCGCGCCTTCACAAAACGGCGGAGCGTCGTTTTCGCCGCTTCGAGTCGGTTCGGTCTAAAATCTTCGGCGCGCATGGAGCGGGACAGGTCTAAGGCGAGGCAGATGGAGACGCCCGCGCCAACGTTTAGCCGGTCGTCTGCCGGCAATTTCGGCTGCGCAAGAGCCATGACAATCAACGCAACGGCGGCGCTGCGCATCAACCGCCGAAACAACCCCGGCGCCCCGCCTGAGGAGGATGCGTCCGGCAGGGCGTCCGCGTTGCCATGCCGCGCCGCCGGGGCGTAACGCGACAGATACGCATCCGCCGCCCAGTAAAGAGGCGCCAGCGCCAGTGCCGCCAGCGCCGCAGGATGCTGCCAAACCATGATGCGTCCATATCCAGCCGATGTTGACCGCAGGGCGCGCTCCGCAACATGGCGCGCGCCCATGCTATGGTCAAAGATACACATGCGGGCGCGGACGTCAAGGGAAGGCCGACCTCCGCCGGCGCGAGGGCATCAACCTTCCCCGGTCCTCATTCGTCGTCTTCATTGGGCGGCGCCGGCTCCTGACGCCGAAGCCGATCCTGATCCTTCCACATCAGATACGCCTCGTAACGCTGCTTCAAGCCGCGGCGCACATTCTCCGGCACATCTGCGTTCTCGATGAGATGCAGATCGAGAAAGTCAAAGAAGGCGTCCACATCCTCTCGGCTCCTGCCCGGCGACTTCGGCAGTTCCACGCCCGGCGGCAAGAGACGCGGCAGCTCCTGTTCGCTTGGCGGAGGAGCTTGCCCTTCCGACGAAGCGGCAACGCCCGACGGCGCAGGCGGAACAGGCGGCGCGTCGGACACTCCTGCGCGTCCGCCCTCGGTATAATCCAGCAGGGCGCCCGTGTAGTCTGCCAGCGTCATCCAATCGACGATCGTCATATGGTTCACCATGTCGGAGTTCAGGAATTCAACCGCTTCTTGGAGAGCCTCCTGCCGCTTATGCTCCGACATGGCGGCGACGCGGTCCTTCCAGTCCAGGCGCATCGGCTCGCTGTCGGGAGGCATCACTTCGTTGTTCTCGTCAATGTAAAACACCTCAATGTCCTCAGGAGCGACGCCATGGTATTTCAGGAGATGCATCTCTTCATCCGTCAGGTCTCTCTTGCGCGGTCCTAACATGAAAACGGTGTGATCGGGGTCCCCTGTCGCGATCTTGACATGCATGTGGTTGTCTTTGGTCATGACATACCGGTTCCCCAGACGAAAGCCGCCAGAGCTGTCCGGAAATTTGCGTATCGCGTCGCGCCACAAGATATTGTCCATCGCGGCGTCTTTGATCATCTCATCAATGTACGCGTTGAAGTTGGCTTCGTCTTTAAGCCCTTTCGCTTGGTAGAGCCGGGCGTACCGTTTCGGGTCGCTTTGGACCCGCGCAAAATGCCCACGCAAACCCACAACACCTGAGTAATCGTAGTAGTCGAGAAAAACAACCCCTAGATCCAGCGCGCGTTGAATCCATTCATCGCGCGGGAAGAGCATGTCGATTTCGCTTCCCTGCGGTGTGTGTACTTTGCTGTGATACTCATCGAACTCCGCCATGAGAGCTTCGACGGTCTGCGGACCGTCGTAATCCTCCATCACGTATTCCTCATTGTATTTGAATGAAACCTCCGACAGCCGCGGGGGGCGTCCATCCTTCTTGACGAATTTGTTGTAGAGATCGGTGAGCTTCTTTCGAATTTCCTCCTCTGTTTCCTTCGACAGATCGCCCGTTCCTGTCTTTTTCTTTTGATCCTTCCTGAGCGTTTCAAGCCCCATTTCGACAAGCTGCTCCTTGGTTACGATAGGGTCCTCGTCGGCGTTCGTTCCGTCATAAACGGTGAGGTCTGGATGCTCAGATTTACCCTGCTCAGCCAGTTGGGACATCAGGGCAACGTGTGAGGCGGAAGGCGGCGGCTCTGCCGCCCTCCGCCATCCAAAGTACATCAGAGCCGCCAAGAGAGCGGCCGCCGCGCCGATGAGGATGTTTCGCGTCTTTTTTGTTTTCATTGTTCCTCCGTAGTTTCATCCTGTGCCTGCGCCGTGCCGACGCCTTGCTTGCAATCCTCGTTGCTGCCTCCATCGCCGTCGGGGCTGACATGTTTAGCCCAAGCAGGCGGCTCCACCTTGGCTTCTGTAGGCGCTTTCACCCAGTATGCGCTCGCCTTGCCGTGTGTTGTACCGGGGAGGAGAGGCGCAGGGCAATTTCCAATATGAACAACACCAGATCCTTTCATTGATCCCTCGCCCTCCAGTGGAACAGATTCCATCTGTACAGATGGGCTGTACCGTACTTCCAGATCATCCAGGCCCTTCGTTGACCCTAAGCCGAACGCCGCTGTGAGCGCTCCTAAAGTCGCCTGCCAGCCGGTTTTTTGAGCAACTTTGATGTACACTTCCACACCAGTGCCTTTTTCATCCAAAGGATGAGGCAAAGATTCGTTGATCTCGGCAGGACTTGACGGTAAACACATGTCTGGGACACCTTCTAAATCCCCAAAAAATGTATGAACATTGCCGCCGGGTCTATCCTTGTCAATTCTCATTATAGCAACCCCTTCCCAAAGTTCTCCTCGGGAGTACTTCAACAAGTCTCCGACAAAAGACGGCGTCACTTTTAATCGCATGAGATGTGCGCCGCGGCCAAGCACCATTGCCGCCCCAAGATTTGATGCAGACATGGCGTTTTTAACGGCAAGCTCGGTCCCCTCTAAAAGGAGCGGAAAATCAGGAACTGAGTCGCGCGGAGCGTACCACCATTCCATTTTGCCGCATCCCGCGTAGACCTCCAGGAGCGGATACGACTGCGCAGCAGGGGCGTTGGCGCTGGAGTCGCCGCCATTTTCACCATCGGACTCGTCGCCATTTTCATCGTCGCTCTCGGCGCTTGATGTGACAGTGATGGTTTCCTCGTCGGAGACGCTGTTTCCGTTGGCGTCGTAGGCGGTTGCCATGACTGTCACTTCGGCGCCGGTTGTCGAACCGAGGCCTTCGTATGTGGAGTCGAAGTAGCTTGTTTAGTAGGGAGCGCCGAGGGGAGCGGTGTCTGTGCTCGTGAGATTGCCGTTGAGGTACCACTCCACGCGCGAAAACGGCGCGGTGGTTTCGGCGTATCCTGAGTGGTATTCGTCTTCGACGACGTCGGTCGTATAAAAGCTCACAGTGATTTCAAACGATTCGACAGCGTTGGTGTGTCCGCTGACAAGGAGAGCGGCGACGGCCGCAAGAAGGAGAGCTCGAGCGGTGTCAGTCAGCCAACTTACGGGGGTGGGGGGGGTACATTGCTCACATCATGACGGTCGGTTCGTCCGAGAAGCGCGGACATGAGTTTTTTCAGTCGTTTCATTGCAGGATCGTTCCTTTCGCATTTTGAAAATTTCGTTTCCAGACGGCTCATGCCGCTGCATCCACTCTAGCATAAATCGTTCTCCAGTCTCAACGTCTTTCGCCGCTGATCTAAAGACCGTCTCAATGCCGTGTCGTAACTCTAGCATGGCTTTCGACGACGCGCAACGACTATTTCTGCGCAAACGGTTCCTTGCCGTTCCTTAACGTTTCAAAGATCGATTCGCGCATCAACGGCGAGGAAGCCATGCCGGCGCATTTGGATGCCGGCGTAACCTTCGCGCTTTATCTATGCGGCTAAAGCGGGTAACATAAAAGCGGAATGGAGCGGAAAGATGCGCAATTTGCGTCCAGGCGATCTTTACTCCCGTTTGGCGAGTCGGGGTACTTCCTCCCCTTATTTTGGGCCGACGATGATCGGCGGGGCGTTGCTGGTCGTTCTAACCGTCTTGCTCAACAAGTTCTTTGGCGCGGATGTCGGGATGACGGTGGTCGTTGCTGTCAGCGTCGGCGGCGTCTTTATCGTGGCGATGACGATCCGCTCCGCGCGCGCCTCCAAGCGCCGGCTTCAAGAGGAGCGCGAAAAGTTTTATCAACAAATCGAAGCGATGGCGCATGAAAAGTCCCCGCAGGAGAAACGCGATGCCGAATAAACCGCTCACCTACCGCGCGGCGGGCGTTGATCTGGACGCGAAGGCGAAGGCGTTTGAGCGCGTCAAGGCGATCGCAAAAACGGCAAGCCGCCCTGAAACTCTTGGCAAACTCGGCTCCTTCGGCGGAATGTTCGCCCTCGGTCCCTATGAAGAGCCGATACTTGTTTCCAGCATCGACGGCGTCGGAACGAAGCTGAAGATCGCCGTTGCAATGGACAAGCATGACTCGGTCGGGTACGACATCGTCGCCCATTGCGCCAACGATATTGCCGCTCAAGGCGCCGAGCCGCTTTTTTTCTTGGACTACATCGGCATGGGGCGTCTGAAGCCTGACACGGTCGAGAGTCTCATCGAAGGCGTCGCGCGCGGCTGCCGAGAGGTCGGCTGCGCGCTCATCGGCGGCGAGACGGCAGAGATGCCCGACCTGTACGCGGACGGCGATTACGATCTGGCTGGCTGCATTGTCGGCGTTGTGGAGCGCTCGCAGGCGGTCACAGGCGAATCGATACGCCCCGGTTGCGTTGTCATCGGCTTTCCCAGCGCGGGGCTGCACACGAACGGTTTTTCTCTGGCGCGCAAAGCGCTTCTCGAAGCGGCGGAAATGGCGCTGGACGATCCGCTGCCCGAGCTGCAGATGTCGGTCGGCGAGGCGCTGCTCGTTTCTCACCGCAGCTATGCGCGGTCCTGCCTGGCGCTGCATCGGGAGGCGGGCGTTCTTGGGTTTGCGCATATCACTGGCGGCGGGCTGATGGACAACCTGTCGCGAATACTGCCAGAGGGATGCCGCGCCGTCCTGCGCCGAGACGCTTGGGAGGTTCCGCCCATCTTCGAATGCATACAGCGCGCGGGCAGCGTCGCGGACGCCGAGATGTTCCGCGTCTTCAATATGGGCGTCGGGATGACGGCCGTTGTGGAGGCGGAGAAGCTGCCCGCGGCGATGGATCTGCTGGAAGCGGCGGGAGAACAGCCGCGCCTCATCGGCGGAATCAAGGCTGGCGAAAAGGGCGTCGACATCGTTTGAGATTTCCGCCGGCGCGAAGGCATGAACCTTCCCCGCTTCTCATTCGCCGTCTTGCGAAGTTGGATTATTCGGACTGCTGTCCGCTTCTTTCAACGCCCCCCACTGCGCTTTTTTTTTATCGGCAGGATCAACGGAGAGGAAGCGGCTCTTGCCCGCATGAACCCATGTCGCGGCACCAAATCTGCCGATACGCACCATCTCCCGCGTCTCTATATGAATGCGGTAAAGTCCGCTCAGCAGGTTGTCGTCAAGTTCCATATGGAACAGAATCCACTTGCTGTCCGCCGACCAATCGTTTACCAATGACCGCAATCCGTCTTTGCGGGATGTGAGACGCTCAACATTGGAACCGTCCGGATCCATCATAAAAAGATCTGTTCCGCGTATCTCTCCTTCCTGCTCTTTGCGGTCGAACGCATTAAACGCGATCTTCTTGCCGTCCGGCGACCATTCAGGGTACCCCTCATCTGCGGCGCTGAACGTCAGATTCACGACATTGGATTCGTCCGCGTTCATCGTATAGAGATCGTAGGGTACGAAAGCGCCTGGGAGGATGCCAAGAGCCGCGCGTTCCTTTTCGCTAGGAGTGGAAAAATAAACGATCTTCTTGCCGTCCCTAGAGACGGACGGCCAATATTCTCTCTGAGTCGGCGTCTCTGTCAGCTGCTCCAGCGTTGCGGCGCGGAAATCCAACACATATATCTCTGAAAACCCTGCGGGGTTGGCTCTGTCATTTGCGTCGCATGCAAGACGCCTCCCGTCTGGAAACCACACTGCGTGTGGAATGTAGATATGTTCATATCCTTTGTTGTTAAGGCGCTCGGTCATGTTGATCAGCCGACCGGTTTCCAGCTCCAGGATGAACAGCGTGTACCAACCGAAATCTTCCGTACTAGCGATGAAGGCGACGCGTTTGCCGTCCCGGCTGAATCTTGCCGGAAGGTTGAACTCTCCTGTCATCCAGACTCTTTCGTTTTGTCCGTCCCAGTCGATGAGTTTAAGCGTGTTTCCGCTCCTTATGCAGATGGTCGGCTTTTCCAGTTTTGTTACATCTTCCATCGGGACAAAGTCTCTTGCCGGCGCGGAAGCGCACAGCAGAAGTGAGAAGACAGCGACCGCAAACGACGCCATGGGTTTTGCGAAGGCGGAGAAGGCCATGTCATGCTCCTTTCAAGATGAAGGGGAGCGTCCGCGCCGAGACGCATGGTCTGGCGCGGACGCGGGGCGGATCATTTCAGATCATTCTTCGTCAACGCCATTCAACCCTTTCTCCCACTCCAAGCCCCCATCGTCAAACTCATCCCTTGGATCGAACCTCCGAGTTTGCGACGTGAAAGTGTAATTTCCATTTTGCCGCTCCCTCCACACCTCACCGCCTTGATGCCCAAGGAATTGGTGCGCTTTAAATCTGTATTTCACGCCTGCGATGAGTCTGAAAGGCTCGTCGCCGATTTTCAGGGGTTTGGAGTTGAAGAACTCGTAAACGCGCCCTTCGAATGTGACGTCCAGATTCAGAACAAGATCATTCCGACCCACCCCGTTTTCTGTGTCGCCTGAACGAAACACAGCCACCTCTTGTTCGTCGTCGTCGTTTTCTTCGGACACTTCAAACAACTTCGCCCATGCGTAGAGATGCGCCTCGGCGCCTTCGATTTCGTTGTAGTATGTGAGCTCGTGTATCCAATCGACTGTGGAAACCCATGTGGCCGGATCAATGTGAGCATAATAGATATGCGAGTGGCCGGAGATTGCGCGTCTCTTTTTGCCTTCATGGACGTGGATGGCGATCTTGTCTTCGACCGGCTCCGCATCTGGATCAAGCAAGGAAAATGCTCTTGCGAGGATGTAGTATTTGCTGCCGGTTTTCGATAGTCTATCCCGATCCGTCCTGTCTGACTGAAAGGTGTGTGGGAAGGAGGCTTTAAGACCCCTTCCTCTGGTGACATCAACGGGGTTTCCGTATACCCTTTCGGCTTGGGGAGCCAGAAACCACCCGGATCTTTTGATGTACCACTCAACGCGGCTATAGAGGGTGAGCGTTTCCACCTCCGCTTCGAACGATTCGCCGGCGAGGACATTGTCCGGGGCGCTCATATTAAGGATTTGATTGGGGAGGTTGCTTCTTCTCCAAACCATGAGATAGATTGCTTCGGAGTCGCTGGCGCCGTTTGCATCGAAGGCGGTCACCTTAATGTAGTGCCGATTTCCATATGGCGCGCCCATTCCACCGAGTGCGGGGGAGTAATGGCTGCGCGTGTCGGTTCCATTTTTGGTTCCGGGGTCATTTTTCTTCTCTAGGAAGGGGGACCACCACTGGCGTATGAGTTCCCATTCGACGCGCTCAAAGTCGGCATCGGTTGTGATCGTGAACTGGTTGTCCATATCTTCGAAGACGTGAACAGGGTTTGAGTATGAGCCTGAAGAAGGCCAGATCGAAGTGATCTGAATGGCGCTGGCTGGCGCGCAGACGAAGAAAGCGGCAGTTGCCGCAACAAGCAGGGTCAGAGCGGCTTTATGCAGCCGACTTACGCGAGGGGGGGGGTACATTGCCCAAATCCTGACGGTCGGTTCGTCCGAGAAGAGCGGACATGAGTTTTTTCAGGCGTTTCATTTGCTCGTCGTACCTTTCTTGGTTGCATCAATTTCGTTTGTTTTCATTGTAGCATAGCTTTCGCCGGCGCGCAAACTCTGAAAGAGCCATGCCGGCGCATTTGGATTCTGGCGCGCCTTCGCGCTTTATCTATGCGGACAAAGCGGGTAACATAAAAGCGGAATGGAGCGGAACGATGCGCAATTGAGGTGGAACGGAGGCTGCATGAACATCAAACGCGCTCTAGTGAGCGTATCGGACAAGACAGGGATTGTTGAATTCTGCCGCGCGCTGCAAGACCTGGGCGTTGAGATTCTCTCAACGGGCGGAACGGCGCGCGCCCTCGCCCAAGCGGGCATTGACCATGTCGAAGTGTCCGACTACACAGGCTTTCCCGAAATGATGGACGGGCGCGTCAAAACGCTTCACCCCAAAACGCACGGCGGAATCTTAGCCCTTCGCGGCAACCCAGAGCATATGCGTCAAGCGGAGGCGTATGGCGTCCGCCTTATCGATCTGGTCGTCTGCAACCTTTACCCGTTTCAAAAAACCGTCTCGGTTGAGGGCGTCTCGCGCGAAGAAGCGGTTGAAATGATCGACATCGGCGGACCGGCGATGATACGCGCCGCGGCGAAGAACCATGCCCATGTCGCCGTCCTGACCGACCCCGCCCAGTACAGCGAGTCTCTTGAAGAGATGCGCCGGGAGGGGGGAATTTCAGAGGCGGCGCGCCGGCGTTACGCGCTGGCGGCGTTTCAGTTGACGGCGAATTACGACGCCGCCATCGCCGCGTATCTGGGCGGAGAGGAGCCGTTTTTGGCTCAAAACATCTCCGCGCAAATGGAGCGGATTCAGGAGCTGCGTTACGGCGAGAATCCGCATCAGAAGGCGGCGTTTTACCGCGTCAAAGGGCAGGACAGCCCATGGGCGCAGATGAAGCAGCTGGCAGGTCCCGAACTCTCTTACAACAACATCCTGGACGCGGACGCCGCATGGGGAGCCGTGCGCGACTTTGAACGCCCGACCTGCGCTGTCGTCAAGCACACGAACCCGTGCGGACTCGCAAGCCGAGACGACATGCGGGAAGCGTTCAGGGCGGCTTTTGCCGCGGATCCGATCAGCGCGTTCGGAGGAATCGCCGCCTTCAACCGCCCCGTGAATGAACCGCTCGCCAAAACGATTCGCGCCTCGAAGCATCCGACCAGCGGACAGCGGCTCCTGCTGCATCTCTTGATTGCGCCGGAAGTGGAGCCGTCTGCGGCGCTGCTGCTGAGCCGAAGCAAAAGCCTGCGCATCCTAACATTGCCCTTATTAGAGGAAGCGCAGGTTCGATACCGTAGCGTCGAAGGAGCCATGCTTGTCCAAGAGGGGGACGGACTGAATCAAACGGAGGCGGACTGGAAGAGCGCCGCGCAGCGCGCTCCGACCGAGACGGAATGGGCGGACCTGCGCTTCGCATGGAAATGCGCCAAGCATGTCAAATCGAACGCGATTGTTGTGGCGAAGGGGGAGACGCTTCTCGGCATGGGCGCGGGGCAGCCGAACCGGGTTCATTCGGCGCGCATCGCGCTCGCGCAGGCGGGTCTTCAGGCGGAGGGCGCCGTCATGGCGTCGGACGCGCTCATGCCGTTTTTAGACACCGCGGCGATTGGAGCGGCGCACGGCATCCGCGCGTTCATTCAGCCGGGCGGGTCGGTGCGCGACAAGGATTCCGTCGCGGTCGCGGACGCTGTCGGCGCAGCGATGGTCTTCACCGGCGCGCGCCATTTTCGACATTAACCAAAGGAGCCGTCATGAACATACTTGTCGTCGGAAGCGGCGGACGCGAGCATGCGTTTGCTTGGAAACTGGCGCAAAGCCCTCTCTGCGGCGCGCTTTACGTCGTCCCCGGCAACCCCGGCATGGACGCCTTAGCGGAACGGCATGACATACCGCTAGCAGACGATTTCAGCGCGCTCATCCGTTTTGTTAAAGAGAAAGAGATTGAGCTGACGGTTGTCGGGCCGGAGGCGCCGTTGGCGGCGGGGGTTGTGGACGCGATGGAGGCGGAAGGTCTGCGCGTTTTCGGCCCGCGTCAAGAGGCGGCGCGCCTTGAAAGCAGCAAGACGTTCGCCAAACGGCTCATGGAAAAGGCGGGCGTCCCAACCGCACGATACGCCGCGTTTGACGATCCCGGCGCCGCGAAGGCGCATTTAGAAAAAACAGGCGCGCCTGTTGTCGTCAAGGCGGACGGACTGGCGGCGGGAAAAGGCGTCGCCGTCTGCCATACCGTAGAGCAGGCGCGCGCCGCCATCGACCGCTCCATGACAGAAAAGGCGTTCGGAGAAGCCGGGTCGGCTGTCGTCATCGAGGAGTTTCTTGAAGGCGAAGAGGCTTCGTTCACCGTCCTATGCGACGGAATAACCGCCCTTCCGATGGCAAGTTCGCAAGACCATAAGCCGATCTACGACGGCGGCAAGGGTCCGAACACGGGCGGAATGGGAGCCTACTCGCCCGCCCCCGTCGTGACGCAGGAGACGCATGACTGCGTCATGAAGCGGATCGTAAGCCCAACCTTGCGCGCCATGGCGGAGGCGGGAACGGCGTATAAAGGCATTCTGTATGTCGGTCTGATGATCGGGGCGGAAGGTCCCAAGGTGGTGGAGTACAATTGTCGCTTGGGAGACCCCGAGGCGCAGGTTTTGTTGACGCGCCTTTCGTCGGATCTGGTACCGCTTCTGAACGCAGGGCTGGACGGCAGCCTGTCTCAACAAACGGCGGAATGGCGGGAGGAGACCTCCGTCTGCGTCGTCATAGCGTCGGGCGGCTATCCAGGGTCGTATCAGACAGGCTATCCGATTGAGGGGATTGAGAAGGCGGAGTCGCAGACGGGCGCGGTCGTTTTTCATGCGGGAACCGCTCGGAAAGACGGCGTCTTGACGACGAGCGGCGGGCGCGTCTTAGGCGTCACAGCTCTCGGCGGCGGCATTCGAGAAGCGGCTGAACGCGCCTACTCCGCGGCGGAGACGATCTCCTTTCAAAACATGTACAAACGTTCCGACATCGGTTTCCGCGCCCTTGCGCGCCTCGCATGAACATCAACATCAACAGAGAGTAAAAATAGATGCCTAAAGAACATAACGCTGCGGCGCCGCTTGTCGGCATTCTGATGGGAAGCGATTCCGACCTGCCGGTCATGTCGCAGGCGGCGCAGACGCTGGAAGATTTCGGCGTTCCGTTTGAGTTGCATGTCCTGTCGGCGCATCGTTCGCCGCGTTTAGCGGTTGAATACGCCGATTCGGCGCGTGAACGGGGTTTGCGCGTCGTCGTCTGCGGAGCGGGGAGGGCGGCGCATCTGGCGGGCGTCGTCGCCGCGCACACAAACCTGCCCGTCCTCGGCGTCCCCATCGATGGCGGGCCGTTGAACGGCGTGGACGCGCTCTATGCGACGGTGCAAATGCCCCCCGGCATACCGGTCGGGACGCTTGCGGTCGGCGCCGGCGGCGCGCGCAACGCGGCTCTCCTGGCGATACAGATACTGGCGCTAAGCGACGAACGGCTCGCGCAACTCCTGGGGGAACACACGCAAAGTCTAGAGGACGGCGTGCGCGGCAAGAACGCGCGCCTGCAGGAGCTCGGATGGAAAAACTACACGCGCAAGGAATGAGCGCAATTGTGGAGACCGCCTCGCCTGAAGAAACAGAGGCGCTGGGCGAACGCATCGGGCGTCAGCTGCGGTCGGGCGATGTGGTCGCGCTGATTGGCGAGCTCGGTTCGGGCAAAACATGCTTGACGCGCGGCATCGCCCGCGGGGCGGGTTCCGCGGCGCGCGTCCGCAGCCCGACTTTCATCCTCATGCGCGAATACCCGCTTGAAGGCAAGCCGTTCCCCATGCGCCACCTGGACCTATACCGGCTCGCCGGCGCGGACGATCTGCTCGACATCGGCGGGGGCGAGGTTTTGGGGGCGGAAGGCGTCGCCGTCGTGGAATGGGCGGACCGGGCAGAAGAGCTGCTGCCAAAAAACGCCGTTCGCGTTCAGTTGGAAATTGTCGGACGGAATCGCCGCCGCGCGCATATCGAGTCGCCCGAACGGCCGCTGCGCCTCTAGTCTGTCGCCCGCTTCCGTCGTTCCTGCGCAGGCGGGGAGCGGGAATCTAGAAGAGCCGCCATGCCGGTTTGCATTTTATTTGAACCAATTCATTCCGTCAGTCGATAACGTGGTAGAGAGGGCCGCGATGAACGACGGCATTGTTAGGCAAGCTTTTCAAGCATACGGCTACGGCAGCGGCGGCTGGGAGCGTTTGTATCGGTATATTCGAAATCGCGTTTCGTCGGATGAGGACGCGAAGGACATCGCGCAAGAGACGCTGACGCAGGCATGGAAGAATAGAAGCCGACTCCGAAACGTGAGCCAGCTGGAGATATGGCTGTTCTGGATCGCAAAAAACCGCATCATCGACTTTCACAGGTCGAAGCGGCGGCGCGTGGAGCAGACCATGGATCCTGTCCAGCTCGCCGAGGTGAGAGACGCGCGCGAATGGGCGGAACCGGAAGACCCGTTCGCTCTTGAGACGCTCAACAGGCTGCGCGGCGAGGATCGGACGCTGGCGGAGCTGCGCTTTGTGTATGACTACGCGCTTGCTGAAATCGCAGAGGCCTTGAAGATGCCGATCGGGACGGTGAAACGGAAAGTGTCCGAAGTGAAAGCGCGTCTCAAAGAGCTGTATGAAGCGGAAGAAGCCGCATACGCAAAAGAACGAACAGGAGCGGAAAGGAGGATTGAACCCAAACTTGACCGCATCGATTCCAACATGCCCAGCCAACCCATGAAGGAGAAAACCATGGCAAAAAAGAAGAAAAACCTAGACGCAGCGAGGATGAAAGTCGGGCTGCAGACGTCCTCTTTAAAAGCGGAGCGCCACTCAATTCATTCGATTCGTATTCTCTCTGACGACGCGACCCTGGAATCGGACTCTATCCTTGACTGTGTCATTTTGTGGGATGTCCAATCGGGTCAACGTCCGAAGCCCAAGATCGGACTTTCGATAAGCGTGCAGAAGAAGGTCGATTAGCGGTTCCAGACGCCGTCCGCGTCAAGAATGCGGGCGGCGTCTGCTGCCCAAACCGTCATTCCCGCGCAGGCGGGAATCTTAGGCGTCGTAGGCTCCGTCCATATGCGTCTCTGGTCAGTGCCGTCGCCTTCAGGAGCTGCCCTGCCGCTCATAACGGTTGCGGCCGCATTGAATTTCGTTTATAATATGGGTGTGAACGTTGTGTTTTGGGAGCGAAACAACCGTTCATGGCGCAAAAGATGACATGGCGCGCATTTTTGAACCGAAGCGCGCCTCGGAGAGCTGATGGAAAGGAATCAATGCGATGAATCAACGACACCGAGCGGTTGCTGTTACGCTCATTTCATTGTTGACGGTCTGCTTGTTGGCAGTTGCGCTAGTACGGCTGCTCAACCGCCAAGCGGGCGACTCCGCTTCTCAGGGCGCGGCGGCCGAAGGCGGGGCGGAGGCGCATGACCGGCAATCGCCCGTGGTCGCCCCAAAGGAGCCAAGTTCTGAATCGGAAATCGCCGATTCAATGTCCGATTCCACGAACGAATCGGCTGAAAAAACGAACTCCGACGCGGAGATTCCGACCCATTTTGGATCGCGCGAGGAAACGTTGAACTACTTCGCCAAGTTGGTTGCCGAAGAATTTGAAAGGTTGTACGCCGAAGACGCCAAATCTCCTAAACCATTGACGAAGGAGGAAGCGGAGTGGGAAGCTATGATGGATGAAGAGTATCTCACTGGGAAGGACGCGCAATTAGGAGAGTTTGGCTACTCTCGCGAGGATCGAAAGATCCGAAGTCTCGGATGGGATGCATTAGAGAACGTGATGACTAAAATTGGGGAGGATGAAAAATACGCGGCTCTGGAAGAAGCAATGGACCCGATATGGTCGGTGGAGGGGCAAGAGCCGTTATCGTTGTTGGTTCGCGCAGGCAGATTGCCGGAATCTGTGCTTTACCACAAAGTTGAGTTGCCGAACGGCGAGATCTACAACATGATTGCGCCAATGGAGCTTGTCATCAACTTTAAGAGGAAAGGCAAGCTCACGGAAGAAGGGCGGCGCAATTATTATGAGGCAGAGCGGAAGGAAACCGAACTGCTGTCTCGTCTTGCAAGCGGCGATTTTTCAGAAAACGAAGCGAAGAAATTGAATGAGGAGCTGACAAAAGTTCAGCAAAAAATTCAGCTAATGCTGACGCCTGTTTATGGCACTCATAAACGGATACGTAAAATCGGGACAGGGAACGAGCATAACTTCAAACGGGTTGAGTTGAACTTGGGCGTTGTCAACGAGCACGAAGATATTTTCAGCCCGGTTGAGAAATACCCGGAAGAATCAGATGACGACGAATAACGCAGCGACGGGAGGGACGCTATGAGCAGCGGCATTGCGCGATTGTACAACGACTGGGAGAAATGGGCGGCAACCGCTGATCAAAGCGACGAGGGATGGCAATCGGATTATCCGAGATGGAGCCTCTTGATGGACTCCGCCGTCCAGAAGATGACGCAGCCGTCTCCAGGCTCAGAGGATGTCGACTATATTGACAAATGCTGGGCGATTTCTAAAGAGGGCGAATGCCTTGCGGATTACGCAAGGGCGCATGTAGAGCGGTGTTGGACCGTTTTATGTCTCTTGACAGAATCGAAGCGCAGGGCTACTAGATGGCAGGCGTATGACGTACTGAGTTGCGCCGGTCGGAAGGCTGAAACGCTGCTTCGAAAGGGGCTTAGCGATCCCGACGACTACTGCAAACGGCGCGCGCTTCTCAGTCTAGCCCGCCTTTCTCCGAAGGACGCCAAAGAGCTCGCCGATCGGTTCTGCCGGCATGAGGATCCTTACATCCGGCAGGCTTCTATTTCGATGGCAGTTGCCTCAAAAGACACCGCATTCATCGATCTCATCGCGCGGCGGTTGGCGCATGACCCTGCCTGGCATGTGCGCGAGGCGGCGCAGGAGAGGGCGGCTTCATAGATTGAACCCGTCCATTGCGGAAATTTTAGGCGTCCCCAACAAGACCGTCATCCCGCGCAAGCGGGAATCTAGAGGCGCCGCAGAAAGCGTCTGCATCCGCCCGCCGACATGTCCCAACTAAAGACATAAGGTCAAGCAGGTTTACTTGACCTGACGCCGTCCATGCTCTATCGTTTCTACGTGGAGCTGTATATCCCCTCCCGGCGCCGGGGAAACGGATTGAAAAAGTTTTACCGCAGCGTGCTGGACATGATCGGCGAAACGCCGATGACGACGCTAAACAACCTGACCGACGCCGATTCGGCTGAGACGTTGGCGAAGCTCGAAATGCGCAACCCAGGCGGCAGCGTCAAAGACCGCATCGGCCTCTCCATGATACTGGACGCCGAGAGGCGCGGCGCCGTCCGCCGAGGCTCCATCATTGTAGAGCCGACCGCCGGGAACACGGGCATTGCGCTTGCGGTCGTCGCAAAAGCGAGAGGTTACCGCGCCGTGTTGACGATGCCGGACAACATCAGCCGAGAAAAAATCGCGCTGCTAAGCGCCTTCGGCGCCGAAGCGGTCTTGACGCCCGCCTCCGACGGCATGGCGGGCGCCATCTGGGAAGCGGAGGAGATCGCCCGCGCCGAAAAGAACGCTTTTATGCCGAACCAGTTTTCCAATCCTGCCAACCCCGCCGCCCATCAGTTGACGACAGGGCAGGAGATCATCCGTCAGACGGACGGCCGCATGGACGCCTTTGTGTGCGGCGTCGGGACGGGCGGCACGCTCACCGGCGTCGCGCGCGCTTTAAAAGAACGCGGCATGAAGACGGAGATCGTCGCCGTTGAGCCAAGCGTCAGCCCCGCGATCTCCGGCGGACCGATCGATCCAACGCGAATTGACGGGCTGGGCGCGGGCTTCATACCTGAAGCGCTGGACGCCGATCTGATCGATAGCGTCGAGACCGTTGAGGAGAAAGAAGCGTATGAGATGATGCGCGCCTTAGGTCAGGAGGAGGGCTTGCTGACAGGAATGAGCTCAGGAGCCGCCGCGGCCGCCGCCCTGCGCGTCGCTAAGCGGATCGGATCGGGCAAGCGCGTCGTTACAATCTTAGCAGACACTGGAGACCGGTACCTGAGCCTATCGGAGATATTTGAATGAACGAGACGCGCGAACGCGCCGCTCCCAGGCGGGACGAAGAGAACGCATCCCAGCTTGCCGAGCGGCTGCAGAATGAAACGCCCCAGAGCATTGTCCAGTGGGGCGTCGAGAGATACCATCCGAAGCTGGCGGTCGTTTCCAATTTTGGCCCTAGCACCAACGTCGTGATTCACCATTTAGCCGAAATTGGCCGCGCGGACGTCCCGATCGTCCATATCAACACGGGATTTGAATTTGAAGAAACGGCAGAAATCGCGCAAAAATTGGAGCAGCGGTACGGCGTCCAGATACGGCATATACGCCCTGAATTGACCGTAGAGCAGCAGGCGGAAAAATACGGTCCGAAGCTGTACAGCGCCGACCCTGATTACTGCTGCTATATGCGCAAGGTGGCGCCGCTTGAAAAGGCGTTGAGGGGCATGGAGGCTTGGGTTACAGGCATCCGCAAGAGCCAAGCGGCGACCCGCCGAGGCGCCAAAGTTGTCGAATGGGACGCGCGGCATGGTATGATTAAAATCAACCCGATGGCTGAATGGACGTCGGAACAGGTATGGGAATTTATCCGCAAACACAACATACCCTACAACGCCCTGCATGACCAAGGCTACGCGAGCGTCGGGTGCTGGCCCTGCACGCTGCCCGTTCTCAACGGCGAGGACGAACGCGCCGGCCGATGGAAAGGCAGAGGCAAAACGGAATGCGGCATCCATCTAACGCAGCCGCTTCCGCCAACTTAAAACGAACAACGCGAAGAAAGAACGCATGAAGAAAAAAGGCTTCACCATCTGGTTTACTGGTCTCTCCGGGTCTGGAAAAACGAGCGTCTCGCAGCGCGTCGCTGAAATGCTGGACGAACGCGGCGTCCAATCTGAAATACTGGACGGCGACGTCATACGCGAGAATCTAAGCAAAGGACTCGGCTTCAGCAAAGAGGATAGGGACACGAACATCAAGCGCATTGCGTTTGTCTGCAAACTGCTCACCCGCCAAGGCGCCGCCTGCATCGCCGCGGCGATCTCCCCATACCGCGAAACGCGCGAATACGCCCGAAACGAAATCAAAAATTTCGTCGAGGTGTATGTCAACAGCCCCATCGATGTGTGCATTGAGCGCGATGTGAAGGGGCTTTATAAAAAAGCGATCGCGGGCGAAATACAGAACTTTACCGGCATTAGCGACCCGTATGAGCCGCCCGTCAACCCTGAAGCGGTCTGCTATACGGACCGAGAAACGGTGAACGAATCGGCGGCAAAGGTCGTCCAAGTCCTTGAAGAATTAGGCTATCTTGAACCAGCGTGAACGCGGAAAGGAAGAACATGGCTATTGTACGGATACCGACGCCCCTGAGACGCCTCACCAACGGAAACGCCGAGGTCGAAGCCGACGGCGCCACGATCGCTGAACTGATCGACAACCTGGAGAGCAATTACGAAGGTCTCAAAAAGCGCATCTGCGACGAAAACGGAACCGTCCGACGCTTTGTGAACATCTACATCAACGACGAGGACATACGGTTTCTAGACAACGCCGATACCGAACTGGAGCCGGACGATGTCGTCTCGATCATACCCGCCATCGCCGGCGGAAATGGAACTGGGACGGCGCGATGAACTTCACCGACGAGCAGATTGAGCGTTACAGCCGGCATATCATTCTCAGAGAGGTGGGCGGAGTCGGACAGACGAAGCTGCTGAACGCGAAGGTTTTGATGATCGGGGCGGGCGGCCTCGGATCGCCGGCGGCGCTGTACTTGGCGGCGGCGGGCGTCGGAACGATCGGCATCATTGACGACGACGAGGTGGACCTCAGCAACCTGCAGCGGCAGATCCTGCATCGAAACGACGATGTCGGACGCGCTAAGGTCGCCTCGGCGCAGGAGACGCTGAACGCGGTCAACCCCGATGTGAAGGTCGTCCCTTACAAAATGCGCCTCAACTCCGAAAATGTGATGGAAATCCTGCGCGAATACGATCTTGTGGTGGACGGCTGCGACAACCTGCCGACGCGCTACCTGCTGAACGACGCGAGCGTCTTCACCGGCAAGCCTGTCGTTCATGGCAGCATCTTTCAGTTTGAGGGTCAGGTGACCGTGTTTGACCCGACGCAGGGACCGTGCTACCGGTGCCTCTATCCAGAGCCGCCTCCGCCGGAGATGGTTCCGAGCTGCCAAGAGGCGGGCGTTCTGGGAGTTCTGCCGGGCATTGTCGGCTCGCTTCAGGCGGCGGAAGCGATCAAGTATATTCTCGGCGCGGGGGAAACGCTGGTCGGGAAGCTGTTGCTTTACGACGCGCTGAGGCAGGATTTTCGCAAGCATGTTCTCCACAAAGACCCCGCCTGCCCCGTCTGCGGCGAGAATCCGACCGTGACGGAGCTGATCGATTATGAAGAGTTTTGCGGAGTGAGATGGTAAAGACGCTTGCGGGCAAAACGCTTGGGCTGCTGTTGACGACAAGCCCCGAACGCGCCGACCTGGATTCCGCCGTTCAGCTGGCAAAGGCGGCGATGGGTTTAGGAGCGGAGGCGCGTCTGTTTGTGATGTGCGATGGGGTTTATGCGCTTGGAGAAGAGGCGCTCAAGGAGCTGGCGGCTGAAGGCGCGAGGGTACGGGTCTGCGGACACAACGCCGAACAGCGGCGCGTCGAAGAAATAACGGATGAACCGAACATTGAATGGGGAAGCCAGTACGACCTTGCGCAGATGTCCGAAGAGTGCGACCGAATCGTCGCCTTCAACTAAACAGGCGGAGCGAGAGGCATGGCGGTTGCGACGACATTGATACGCAGCGGCGCATTTGAATCCAGCCGGACAGCGGAAGCAATGCGCATGACGGTCGGGCAGACGTTGGGCGACCATGATGTGCGTCTTATTTTTGCTGAAGAAGCGGTGTTCGCTCTCCTGACGCTGGAAACGAGCGACTCAACCGCCCGTCCGTTTGAGACCTTGAAGATGCTGGGCAGCCCCGTTTACGCCGAGAAAGAATCGATGGAGGAACGCGGCATCGACCGTCTGCCCGCCGGCGTTGAGACGATCAGCCGAGCCGGCGCGGCGCGTATGGTGGCGGAAAGCGGAGCCGTGTATATATGGTAAGCCGTTGAGTGTTGTGAGAAAACCGCGATGCGCGTTCTACACCTGATACGGCGGCGGATGGACGCCTATGCCGAAAGCGCCATGCAAGCGCATGAAGCAGACGGGCTGCAAGTGTTTGCGGCGTATCTGCAGGACGCCGTGTACGGTCCTTTCCCCCGAAGCGAGAACGCCGCCGCCCTGAAGGAGGATTGCCAAATGCGGGGCGTGAAACCGGATCTGCCGACATTGAGTTATGCGGAGCTGGCAGCTCTCATCTTTGAATACGATCGGGTCGTCGCATGGTGATCCCAAAGAGAAAGCCGAACGGCGTCTTGGAGCGGATCGGAAACACGCCGCTTCTTCAAATGCGCCGCATTCCGATTGAGCTGAACAATCCGAACGTAGAGATCTACGCCAAGGCGGAGCAGTTCAACCCTGGCGGCTCTGTCAAGGACAGGGCTGCGCTGCGCATCGTTGAGGACGCGGAGCGGAAGGGGCGGATGCATCGCGGCAAAACGCTGCTCGATTCCACCTCCGGCAATACCGGGATCGCCTATGCGATGGTCTGCGCCGTCAAAGGGTACCGGTGCGAACTTGTCATGCCGTCCAACGTCAGCAAGGAGCGGGTTTTGACCGTCCGCGCCTACGGCGCAGAGATCACGTACTCGGATCCGCTGGAAGGTTCGGACGGCGCGCTTCTATTGGCAAAACAGCTCTATGAAGAGAAACCCGACCAATACTATCTTCCATGTCAATACGACAACCCGTCCAACTGGCAGGCGCATTTCGACACGACCGGGGGCGAGATTATCCGTCAGACCGGCGGACGAGTCACCCATTTTGCCGCCGGGATCGGCACGAGCGGAACCGCCGTTGGAACGAGTCGCCGCCTGAAAGCCTTCAACAGCGCCGTCAAAACCTACGGCGTCGAACCGGAAAGCGGTTTTCACGGACTGGAAGGCTTGAAGCATATCGAGTCGGCGATCACGCCCGGCATCTACGACGCCTCAACGCTGGACGGCACATTCTATATGAAGACCGAAGAATCCTACGACATGGCGCGCCGTCTTGCGATGGAAGAGGGCGTTTTGGTCGGCAAATCGAGCGGCGCCGCTATGCTGGCTGCCATGCAACTGGCGCGCGGTCTCGAAGAGGCGGTCATCGTAATCGTCTTTCCCGACGGCGGATCGCGTTATCTTAGCACGCCCCTTTTTGAACCTCCCGTTTCCCTTCAGAAGATCAGAAAGGCGGGTTTGCCATGACGCCGTTGCGCATCTCCCGCGCGTTGATACAGGCGGTTCGGCGCCATGCTGAAGAGGCGTACCCGTTGGAATGCTGCGGCGCGCTCCTTTATATCGACGAAAAAATGGAGGCGCGGCAATTCAAAAACGCGCAGGATGAAAACCCGGCGGTCGACCATGAAGGCGCTGTCCGATCCGCCGAAACGGCCTATCGCGTCAGTCCAGAAGACGCGATTCGCCTGCATCAAGAGCTGAACCAAAAGAGCGCCGAATTGGCGGCGGTGTACCATTCCCATCCGAACGCGGCGGCATACTTCTCCGAGATGGACAGACATGCCGCGATGGCGGGCGGCGCATGGGATTTCCCGGCGTATCCCGACCATCTGGTTGTGTCTGTGATAGAAGGGGAGGCTCAGGAGGCGCGCGCCTTTTCTTGGGACGAGGAGAAGGCTGAGTTTGTTGAGCGCGCGGTTGAGATCGTGGAAAATGCGTCTTAAAGCGGATCGGGATTCCGCCCCATGTCCATGTTAGAGTTAGCGCAGGCGGAAGCGGCGCGCGTCTTGAGCGCGCATGGGTTTCTGATTGGAGCGGTCTGGTTCTACCTTGCGGCGGGGACGGTTCTGGCGGCGTTTGCGTCGCGCCGGTCGCGTCTGGCGTCGCCTCGAAAGCGAACGCGCTGGGTGTGGCTCATGCCGTTTACGGCGCCGTTGACGCTCGCGCGTCTCTTGTTGAAAAACGCCCCGGCTCCGTGGGCGTCGCCGTTTGGCGTTCCGCGTCCTGTTGACGAAACGCGCCGCAGCAGCCGAGCCGACCGCTTTCCGCCCGTACGAGCGTTGATCGGGTCGATCTCTGCCGGTCTTTTCCCAGGTTTGGGTCAGCTGGTTTATGGACGTTTCGCGCGCGTTCTCTTCATCTGGACGATGGGAGGGTTCGCGCTGTTTTTCATCAGCGCATATGTTCTGCAGATCGAACGCTCATGGCCGACGCCCGAATGGATGCCCGGTTTCTTCGTCCCTGAAACTGAAGAGGGCGGCACGACGACGCTCTACTTTAGAGTCGAACATCCATTTTACATCTTTTTGTGCATCGAACTGGCGGCAGTCTTGATCTGGGCGTATATGGACGCGGCGCTGTTGGGCGACAGCCATATCGAAAAAAGGCTGGAGGAGGATGACGCGCGCAAATGGGAGCTCTATAATCTGCGCATCGTCAAACAGGACGGGACGGAAGAGCGGAGAACCATTGACGATCCATGGCTCAATCCAGAGGAGCTCATAGCGGCGGAGATGGACGGACGCATGCGATTTATCATGGAGTATCAGCCTGACCTAGGCCTTGAGCTTCGGCTTTCAACAAGCGTTGAGAGCGCGCAGCTGAACGGCAAGCCGGCGTCCGACGACGCGCCGCTCCGCCCCCGCGACCTGCTTGCCGTCAACGGCTTTCAGTTTCAGTTCAAACGACTCTAATTTACGAAAGGTCCGCATGGCAAATATCTACCGCGTCGGCGTAATCGGTTTCGCGCATATGCATGTAACATGGCATCTGGACGAATTCAGTCAACTGGACAATATCGAATGGACGGCATGCGCCGATACCGCGCCGAGCGCCCCCTCCCTTTCCAAAGGTCCCCTGACGCGCGCCGAGAACCTGAAACATGCCCTTGAAAAAACGGGCGTTCCGCGCTTTTACAACGACTACCGCGAGCTGCTGGAAAAAGAGAAATGCGACATTGTCATCGTCTGCCCAGAAAACGCGCGGCATGCGGAGACGATTGAAGCGGTCGCCGAGAGCGGGGCAAATATCATCGTGGAAAAGCCTCCCGCGCACAACTTTGACGATTACGCGCGGATGCTGCGCGCCGTTGAAAAGGCGGGCGCGACGATGGCGGTCAACTGGCCCTCCACATGGTCGCCCGAGCTGCGTTTGGCGAAAGAGATCGTCGATAGCGGCGAAATCGGACAGGTTTTTCAGATCAAATGGCGTCAAGGCTCCACAGGTCCGCTCCCCCGTTTGACCGACCGCGAAAAAGGCGCGGAATGGTGGCACCGAAAAGCGGACGGCGGCGGCTCACTGCTTGACTACTGCTGTTACGGCGCTTGCATCTCCCGCTGGATTTTGGACGAATCGCCCCAAGCCGTAATGGGAATGGCGGCAAATTTCACCAGTCTATGGGGAGACGCGGACGACAACGCCGCGCTCATCGTTCGGTTCCCGTCTGCGATGGCGATCCTGGAGTCGACATGGAACTGCGTCCATCACGGCGTCTCGTCCCGTCATCTGATTTACGGAAGCGAAGGGACGATAGCGATGGTTCCCGGCGGCGTTCAGGTGTTTAAAGACAGGGGCGAAGGGGAACTGCGCAAGCCTCAGCCGCTGCCTGAAAACCGGAACACGATGGCGAAGGAGCTGATTCATCATCTGGAAACAGGCGATCCGATTCATCCGACGCTGGACGCCCCCGTCAATATCGACGCGATGGCGGTCTTAGACGCCGGGCTGCGTTCTGCGGAAAGCGGACAACTTGAAATGACGCGATCTTTGGCATGGCCAACTTAAATGGAGGAGAGAACGATGCTGAAAGCTGGATTCATTGGAGCGGGCGGACGCGCTGCCGGCGCCCATTATCCGTCGGTGGACCGCCTTGACAACGTCTCGATGGAGGCGGTCGCGGAGCTGGACGAGGCGCGCGGGCAGCGCGTCGTCGAGAGGTACAACATTCCGAAGATGTACCGAGACCATCAGGAAATGCTTGCGGAAACGGACCCCGACATCGTGTACTGCGTTATGAACGAGATCTACACGCTGAAGCCGGCGGTCGATTGCATGAACGCGGGAAAGCATGTGTTCATTGAGAAGCCGCCCGGCGCGAATGCCGACGAAGCGGAACAGCTGCGGGACGCCGCCGTTCGAAACGATGTGTACTGCGCCGTCGGTTTGCAAAGGCGTTTTGCGTCCGTCACGCAGGAGGCGATGCGCCTTGTGAATGAACGGGGGCAGCCGACGCTTGTGACAGCCTCCTTCAACAAGCTGCTGTGCGGCGGACCTGGCAACACGACGACGCTTTGGAACGACGTCATTCATATCGTCGATCTAGTGCGCTATATGGCGCAGAGCGAGGCGGCTGAAACGACCGCGTATCAGGACTGTTTTGACGAAAATTGGCGCAACTGCTACACGAGCATGATCCGTTTTGAGAACGGCGCGACCGGCATCGTGATGGGCAACCGCATATCGGGCGGGCGCGTCTTGCGGGCGGAGCTGCATGGGATTGGGGTCGGATGCTATATGCGTCTGCCGGAGGGCGTTGAGATATTGGTCGACAACCAGAAGCCTGTTTGGAAGAGCGGCGCCGAGATCGCCGGCTGCGAGGAGAGAGACGAGCCGCAGTATGAAGGCGTCTTAGAGATGCACGAGCATTTTGCGTCCTGCGTGTTGGACGGCAAGACGCCCATCAACGACATTCGAGATGTGGTCCACACGGCGCGGCTGACCGAGGCGCTGGAGGGGGACGCGGAGTAAGGCTACTTCAACAGAACCATGCGCCGCGTCTCTGAAAAGCCGCCCGCCTGAATGCGCGCAAAATACACGCCGCTGGCGGCGGGCGCGCCGAAGCGGTCTCGGCCGTCCCAGAAGGCGGCTTTCTCTTTGGCGCGGTAGGTTCCAGCCGGCAATTCTCCCAGCTCTAAAACGCGGACGGTTCGACCTGCCGAGTTGTAGATCGAGATCGTTACGGCGCTTTGTTTTGCTAAATCGAACGGGATCCATGTTTCAGGGTTGAACGGGTTCGGGTAATTCGGCAGGAGCGTATTTCTGAAGAGCGGCGAGTCGGGGTGTTTGGCGTCTGACCATTGAATCGGGAGATTTTCAAGACGCCAGAGTAGAACGCGCCCGTCCTGCCCTCCGCTGACAAGGGAGCGGCTGTCAGGGGAAAAGGCGACCGAATTCACCCAGCCGATATGTCCCGTCAGCCTTCTTTTCAGCTGAAACGTCTCGGCGCTCCAGACGCGAATGACGCTGTCGCTGCCGGCGGTTGCGATGAGGCGTCCGTCAGGGGAAAAGGCGACGGAGCGGACGGCGCCTTGATGCCCCCACAATCTCGCCCTAACGGTTCCGTTGGCGACGTTCCAAACGCGCGCGATGGAGTCGTACTCGCCGCTTACAAGCGTCTCGCTGTTGGGAGAAAACGCGATCGAAAGAACAAAGACCATGCCTCCTGTCAACGAACGTATCTGCCCGCCCGACGACGCATCCCAAAGGCGTATCTCTTCGCCGCCGGCGGTCGCCAAAATGTTTCCGTCCGGCGAATAGACCATAGCGTCCACGATATCCCCATGTTCATAGGTTGTCTCTAACCGTTTCAGCGTCAAGAGGTCCCAAATGCGGACGACGCCTTTCTGGGAATAGTCGTTTACAAACGCGAGCGTCTTGGCGTCCGGCGAAATAGCGAGCCGACCGCTTCCATAAATGGGTATTTCGGCTATCAACTCGCCTGTCGAAGCGTCCCGCTTCTGAATGGCAGAGTTGTTGATGGAGGCGACGGTTTGACCGTCCGGCGACAAGAGAGCTCGACCGTTCGCGCCGACAGGCTCCGCCATGAGCCCGCCCGTTGACAAATCCCTAATGTAGTAATGTCCGTGGGAATTGTCGTCAACGCTTAGAATGGAGCCGCCGTTCGGTGAAAATTGGACTGAACGTATCGCCCTCCCCTGCCCGTCCAGCCTTCTGACCGTCTGCGCCGTCTCGACATGGATAAGGTGGATGCCGTCAACGCCTCCCGCCCCTGCCAGATACTTTCCGTCCGGCGAGAACGCTTTGCGGTATAGATAGCGGTTCTTCACTTCTCCTTTCATCTGCCCTGTCGCCGCATCCCAAATGCCGGTCGAACTGATTTCGGTGCGGTCTGCGAGCGTTCGGCTGTCCGGCGAGAACACAGGCCGATAAAATTGACCGTCCAACTCCGCCTTCATCCGCCCGGTCTCCACATCCCACAACCGAATGGTATTGTCTCTAGACCGTTCCGCCCCTCCGCCGTTGGTCGCCAGCGTTCGCCCGTCCGGCGAGAACACAGCCTTGTTGAAATCTCCGCTAAAGGTCGACAGCAGCTCGTCCGTTTCCGCCTCCCAGACATGGACGGCATGGACGGAGTTGGGATATGAACCTGTAGAGCTGACAGCGGCAAGCGTTCGGCTGTCCGGCAGGAACGCCAGATTACTGAAGGCTGAATCCAGCGGCGCTTCGAAGGAGGCGGTTTTCTTTCCCGTTTTAAGATGCCAAACCTCAATTAGACGCCTGCTCTGACCGGCGATGAGTCGACCGTCCGGAGAAATATACGCGATTTGCATCGGATCGCCGGTCAATCTCATTTCCAATATGACGGCTCCCGATTCGACATCAATCGCGCGGACGACGCCTTTGGCGCTGACAGCGGCGATTGTTTGGCTGTCCGGCGAAAACGCAATCGGCGCGTTAAGACTGCCGCTCCCGTGGAACGGCATCCGCTTTCCCGTCTCGACCTCCCATATTCCCGCTTGCGAGAAGCCGAAGCAGAAAATGTACCGACCGTTTGGGGAAAAATCCAGCCGTCTCACATTTTGGAGCCAAGGCTCAGCGCTGAGACTCGCGTCAATGGTTCGAGTCATCTCGCCTGTTTTCGCGTCCCAGAGGCGGATCATTCCGTTCATTCCGCCGCTGGCGATGATCCTGCTGTCCGGCGAATACGCCAACGATACGACCGGCCCTTCATGCAGTCCAACATGCTTCTGCGCATCGGCGCCCTCAACCCAGAAAAAAAGAACGTCAACGCGGTCAATACATAAGCTGTCCGCTGTTTTGTCATCCGATACATTCCGCTTTATTTTAATAGGACCATGCGCCGCGTCTCTGAAAATGAACCAGCCTGAATGCGCGCAAAGTACACGCCGCTGGCGGCGGGCGCGCCGAAGCTGTCTCGGCCGTCCCAGAAGGCGGCTTTCTCTTTGGCGCGGTAGGTTCCAGCCGGCAATTCTCCCAGCTCTAAAACGCGGACGGCGCGACCTGCGGCGTTGTAGATCGCGATCGTTACAGCGCTTTATTTTGCTAGGTCAAACGGGATCCATGTTTCAGGGTTGAACGGGTTCGGGTAATTCGGCAGGAGCGCGTTTCTAAAGAGCGGCGAGTTGGGGCGTTTGGCGTCTGACCATTGAATCGGCAAATTGAGGTTCCACAACAGAATCACTCCGTCGTCGCCTCCGCTTGCGAGCGTCTTGCCGTCCGGCGAATAGCTAAGGCCGTGTACGGCGCGCCTTTCATAATTCAGCTCGCCCGCCGGCTCTCCGGTCGCCGCGTCCCAAATGCGGATAGGCGGGAGGTATCCGCCGCTGGCGAAGACGCTCCCGTTCGGCGAATAGTCGATTGCAAGCGCGCAATGTTCATGCGCCTTAATTTCGTATTTCAAGTCGCCTGTCGCCGCGTCCCATACCCGAATGCGGCCGGCGGAGCTGCCGGTTGCGAGCGTCTTGCTGTCCGGCGAAAACGTCAACGAGCAGATGCCGTAGAGATGCTCCTCTAGCGTTTGGACGAGCTCGCCCGTTTCGGCTCTCCATAGTCGAACGGTCTTGTCGCTGCTGCCGCTGGCGATCAGGTTCCCGTCCGGTGAATACTGAATCGCAGTGACCCTGTCCTGATGTCCCTCTAGCGTTTGGACGAGCTCGCCCGTTTCGGCTCTCCACAGGTACACAAGATCGTCGCCGCAGGCCCCGGCAAGCATGCCGCCTGAGCGCGAAAAGCTCAACTCGTAGATATAACCTTCGGTTCTCGCCGACGCTTTCATTTCGCCTGTTTCAGCATCTCATAGATAAAGCTCGTTGTCTTGATGCGCGCTGGCAAACAGCGTTCCATCGGGCGAGTAGGCGACAGCGCTAACCCATTCGTCGTACCCTCCGCGCCCCTCCACTGCGTATATCAGTTCGCGCCGTTCCATGTCCCAGACGCGCGCCGATCCGCCTTGGCCGCCCGAACCGCCGCTGACAAGCGATTTTCCGTCCGGCGAAAAGGCAAGCGATCGGACGGAGCCGCGATGTCCGTCCAGCGTTCTGATCAAGTCGGTCGTTTCGGCGTCCCATATACGGAGCGATCCGTCCATGGCGGCGCTGAGTATGGTTTGGCTGTCAGGGGCGAATGCAAGCACTTCCAGGTCGCCTGCGCTTGTTTCCCATTTTGCCTTCAGCTCGAATGTTTTGGCGCTCCATAGATTCGCATTTCTTTCGGTACCGCTTAGAAGCGTCTGACCGTCCGGCGAAAACGCGGCGAAGCTCGGCGTGTCTCTCCAGGGAGACGCGCCGAGCTGCTTCAAGACCCTTTTGAACTCGCCCGTTTCGGCATCCCATATTCTCACATCGCCTCCTTGAAGGGATGCCGCGACGACGCGGGCGTCGGGCGAATAGACAGCTGTAAAGACGACTTTTGGCGCTTCGATCGTTTTTTTGAGCTCGCCCGTTTCGGCGTCCCAAAAGCGCAGCTCGGCGTCCTCTCCGCCGCTTAGAAGCGTCCTTCCGTCCGGCGAGTATTGGAGCGAGTTGATCCATTTAGGATGACCCTCTATCTCCATCTTCAATTCGCCTGTTTTAGCGTCTAGCAGATGAATTCGGCTGCCCCATCCAGCCTCTCTTCCTCCCCCGCCTGCCGCTGCGAGAAGCGCGCCGTCTTTTGAGAACGCGGCGGCGCGCGTAAAATTCAGACCCGATTCTAGCTCCAAGAGCGGTTCTGCCGTTTCGGCGCTCCATAAATGAATTTCATCGCCGCTCCCGGCTGCTGCAAAGATTCTTCCGTCGGGAGAGAAGACAACCGCGTTTACCTCTGCGGAATAGGTCGGCAGCTCCGCTTTCAGTTTGCCTGTTTCGGCGTCCCAAAGGCGCGTCTTATAGTCCTCCCCGCCGCTTGCGATGGTTTTTCCGTCAGTCGAATATGCCGCCGATAAAACGGCGCTAGGATGCCATCCGAGGACCTCCTGCGCGTCGGCCCCTTCAACCAACAAAGCCGCTGCCGCCAATAGAGCCGCGCGTTTCATCTATTCCTCCAAGCACATTCGGTATCAATAGAATAACATAGATTTGTTCGTTGGACACTGGAGCAGTTGCGGCGGCAATGCCGTACTGCCGCCGCCCGCGCCTTGACGCTCATTCTTGCCGCTGTTACCATAGCGCCTATGGAGTACGCTCATGAAAAAGGTTGGTCGTTGGCGCTCGTTGGCGTTGATCGGTTTGGCGTTGGCAAGTTTGGCGGCGTCGTCGTTTCTTTGGCTTCGATACAACAACGCGGGCGAGCCGATTTCGCCGGAAACGGTCTTGCCGGGGCATGCCGCCGGCGTCGTCATATCGCTTGAATTTTTCCAGGACAGCAAAACGCTCCTCAGCGCATACGAGGATGGGTCCGTCCGCCTCTGGGACGTCGACTCTGGACAGCTTCTTCAAACAAAGAAATTCCTCGGATTCCCTGGAATCGTCGACGGCGCATTGGTTTCGAACGACGGCCGAACTGTCGCTGTCAACGGACATACGGAACTGCGCCTGTGGAAGGTCTCGACCGGCGAGATCAATATCTTGAAATTGAAATTGGTGGAAATGGCAGTGGATTCGATACAGTTTTCCCCCGACAGCCGAACAATTGCCTCTGTTGTCGAAAAGTACCGCAGAAGGGGCTCCATTGAGTATTCGATCTGTATATGGGATGTCGAGACAGGCGCGCTGCTGCATACGCTTGATACGCCTGATAAAAGTAGAGGGGATCGCGTCTGGTATTCGCCGGACAGCAAAAGGATCGTTGACGCGCACGGCAATACCGCCAAGGTGTGGGATGTGAAAACGGGCGCGCCGCTTCATACGTTCCATGGAATTGAGAAAACGCATACCATCGCGCTTTCGCCGGACAGAAGCCAGACTGCCGGAACGCTGGCGGCTGTTTGCGCCGGTCCTTCGATTAAGGTATGGGATCTGGAGACAGGCGCGCTGCTCCACACGCTCCATGGAGCGTCCAGTACCTTCAAATATTCGCCGGACGGCAAGAGGATCGCCAGCGTCAGCGGCAACGCCGCCAAGGTCTGGGATATGAAAACGGGCGCGCAGCTCCATACATCTGAGGTCACTGACATGGGATTGCCGTATATTGTGGATTATTCCCCTGACGGCAAAAGCATCTCATCGTCAACCCGGCCGGCGGGCCCGGCGAGGTTTGGAATGTGGAAACGGGCGCGCAGCTGCTCCGTACGTTTAGAGCTCATCATTTCTGGGGCATCTATTCGACGGACGGGAAGAAGCTGATTGGCTTCAAATCACAGTACGATAAGCTTTCTCAACAGTCGGTACTGAAGGGGCATGGCGAAGTTTCCCCGCTCGCATGGGTTGAGGTATGGGACGCGGCGGAATGGAAGCTCCTTCAATCCTCTAAGCGTTCTCCAGAACGGATCGACAATGCCGCATATACTCAAGACAGAACGACGCTCGCCTTCTCCCTCGACAACGGCGAAATACAGATTTGGGACCTGAAAGACGCGCCGCCCGCGCCTTGACGCTCATTCTCGGCTCTGTTATGATGCCGCTGAGGGAGAGCGCGCATGAAAAAGGCGGGTCGTTGGCGCTCGCTGGCGCTGATCAGTTTGGCGTTGGCAGGTTTGGCGGCGGGGTTCCTTTGGCTTCGATACAACAATGCGGGCGAGCCGATTGCGCCGAAAATGGACTTGCCGGGGTATGGCGCCGGCCGCGTCATATCGATTGAGTTTTTCCCGGACGGCAAAACGCTCCTCAGCGCATACGAGGATAACTCCGTCTACCTCTGGGACGTCGACTCTGGATATCTTCTTCAAACAAAGAGCTTTCCTCGAATCGTTAGAGGCGGCGCATCGGTTTCGAACGACGGCAGAACCATCGCTGTCAACGGCTTTGCGGAACTGCGCCTGTGGAATGTTTCGACCGGCGATATCCATATCTCGAAAGTGGTGGAAAGGGCGCTGGTTTCGATATATTTTTCTCCCGACAGCCGAACAATCGCCTCCGTCGTCCGAACGGAACCCGGAAGCAGCTCCAGAATCGAGTATTCGATCTATATATGGGATGTCGAGACCGGCGCGCTGATTCATACGCTTGATACGCCAAATCAACGTTGGGAACGTCGCGTCTTGTATTCGCCGGACAGCAAGAAGATCGTTAGCGCGGGCGGCAATACCGCCAAGGTGTGGGATGTGAAAACGGGCGCGCTGCTCCATACGTTCCATGGAATTGAGCGCTACAATACCATCGCTCTTTCGCCGGACAGAAGCCATACTGCCGGAGTTTTGGCGGCTGTCTGCGACGGTCCTTCGACTAAGGCATGGGATCCGAATACGATTAAGGTATGGGATCTGGAAACAGGCGCGCTGCTCCATACCCATGGATCTCCCTGGTCCTTCAAGTATTCGCCGGACGGCAAGAAGATCGCTAGCGTGAACTACAATGTCTTCAATATAAGGGATACGGCCGCCAATATCTGGGATATGAAAACGGGCGCGCTGCTCCATACATCTGAAGTCGCTAGCCTGTCGCACCCGTATATTCTTGATTATTTCCCAGACGGCAAGAGCATTCTCATCAACCCGTCCGGCGGGTCCGGCGAGGTCTGGGATGTGGAAACGGGCGCGCGGCTCCAAAGGTTTAGAGGCGGCAGTTTATCGCGCAGTTATTCGCGGGCAGGGAAAAGCTGATCAGCCTCAGATTCCAGAGGAGGGGCGGCCTTTCCCGTCCTGCGCGGGTTGAGGTATGGGACGCGGAGTCATGGAAGCTCCTTAAAAAGTCTGAGGATTCTCCTGAAGGGGTTGACGGCGTCGCCTATTCTCAAGACCGAAAGACGCTTGCCTTCTCCCTCAAAAACGGCGAAATCCAGATTTGGGACCTGGAAGAAGAGGCGTCGCCTGCGCCTTAGGCGGTAAGAGTCTTTTAGATCGATCAGCGGCAATCTGGACGCGGAGCGTTTCTAGGGTTAAGATAACGGGCGGGAGGATTCCGATGAAGATAGAGCGAATCGATCTGATTCCTGTCGAGTATCCGTTTCGGGGAGAGTTTCGAATCTCGCGCGGTTCGGTCGGCTCGGCGGCGCTCGGACGCCAAACCGTTATCGCCAAGCTGACGACGGAGGACGGAACGGTTGGATGGGGCGAATCGGCTCCCATTCGACAATGGTCTTATGAGACGCTGGAGTCGGTTTATTCAACCTTGTCGCGTTATCTCGTTCCAGCCGTTCTCGGCGCCGACCTGTTCGACCTTGACGGGCTGCATCGACGCATGGACGCCGAGATCGCGCCGGGTTATACGCTTGGACAGCCGATCGCGCGGGCGGCTATCGACATCGCCGCGCATGACGCCCTCGGCAAAACGCTCGGCGTTTCGCTCTCGCAATATTGGGGAACGGCGCGGCTGCGCTCCATTCCGCTTTCATGGACGGTCGCCGTTCCGACGCTTGAAAAGGCGGAAGAAGCGGTTGAAGAAGGACGCGCCGCCGGCTATTCCCATTTTAACATCAAAGTCGGAAGCGAAGAGCGGCTCGATTTTGACATCGCGCTCGCGCGGTATGTTCGCCAAGCGGAGCCGGAAGGGTTTCTATGGGCGGACGCGAACGGCGGATACTCCGTTCAAACCGCCAAAGAAGCCGCCCGCCGCCTTGCCGACGCCGGCGTCGATGTCCTCGAACAACCGCTTCCGATCAACGCCGTAACGGGCTACCGCGAACTGCGCCGACTGAATGCGCTGCCCGTCGCGGTGGATGAAGGGATCGTCTCGCCGCGCGACCTCATCGAGTGGATGCGGCTTGACCTGATCGACGGGATCGCCATGAAGCCGATGCGCGTCGGCGGACTCTTCCCGCAGCGGCGGCTGATCGAGACGGCGCTGGACGCGGGGCTGATGTTTCTCGGCAGCGGCTTGACCGACCCTGACATCGGTTTTGCGGCGAGCGTTCAGATCTACGCGGCGTATGGTTTAAAATATCCCGCCGCTTTGAACGGTCCACAGTTTCTGTCCGCCTCGGCGGCGTCCAAGGGCGTTCAGGTTCAGAAGGGCTGCGCGCATGTCCCCGGCGGCATCGGTCTCGGCATCGAGATGGACGAATCGGCGTTGGAACGCATGCGCATTGAAGCGGGCTTTTGAGGAGAACGGCATGAAGCGAATCGTAGAGCCGGAGGTCATGGACACGCGCGAGGAGGCGGAAGCATATGACGCGATGGGGCATGGCGAGGTGGACAGAGCCTTTGCGGAGCGGTTTTTGGAGTTGGGGGGCGGGTTTGGGCATGTGTTGGATGTCGGATGCGGGCCGGCGCAGATACCGATCATGCTGGCGCAGCGCCGTCCTGAGATGCGCTTCATGGCGGCGGACCTGTCGGAGGAGATGCTGAAGATCGCGCGGCGGAGGGCTGAGGAGGCTGGGGTTCAAGACCGCATTGCGTTCAGGCGCGCCGACGCAAAAGCTTTGCCGTATCCAGACCGGCATTTTGACGGACTCATTTCGAACAGCATCGTTCATCATGTGCATGACTCCATGCGCGCGCTGCGGGAGATGAGCCGCGTTGTGAAGCCCAACAGCCCCGTTCTGATACGCGACCTGATTCGTCCAGAAACGCTGGAGGAGACGCAGGCGTTTGTGGACAAATACGCCGGCGGGGACACGCCGCATCAACAGAAGCTCTACCACGATTCGTTTTTAGCCTCCTTCACGGTGAAAGAGGTGGAGGCGATGCTGGCGAAGATGAACCTGCCGGGAGCTGTCGTCGCGCAGAGCAGCGACCGGCACTGGTCGATAGAGCGCTCAGCCTAGCGATCGGGGGAGGTTGACATGGCGAACGCCGGACGGTTTTGATAAGATTCTGAATTCCCGCTTGCGCGGGAATGGCGGCGGGCGGCGCGGCGGCTTTTCCGCTGGTCGTCGCAGTTCTTTCGCGGCGATGTTCCAACTTTTGACATGAGGTCGGAGTCTCTTGGTTGATATTGGGCGCGGATCTGTGCCATGATTAGAGGCGGCAATCCGTATAGAGCTTCATTGGGAAAAGGCGGTACGCATGAGTAAATTTATGAGCGTCCTGATCGCGCTGTTGCTGATGTATCTGTGCGTCATTGAGACGGTGCAGGTGTTCGGGCTGTATAAGGCGGTCGAATACGCCCAGCAGGAGCTGTCTGAAAGAGAGTGAGTACTGGCGATGGCGGGAAAAGGCGCATGAACAACCAGAAATTGACCCTCAAAAGGTTGGCTTATCACGCGGGGGAGGCGGCAAAAGAAGCGGGCGAGATTCTGCTCTATTTTTTCAAAAAGGAAGAGCCGATCGACTACAAAAGCCCCGGCAATCCCGTGACCGAGGCTGACCGCGCTTCCGAGCGTTTTTTGGCGGAAGCGCTGAAGAAGATAGCCCCTGACGCCGCGTTTTACGGCGAAGAGTTTGGAATGCAATACGGCGGCGGCGATCCGCTTCAAGGCGAATGCTGGGTCGTTGATCCGCTGGACGGGACGGCGAATTACTCGGCGGGCGTTCCGATCTTCTCCATCTCGATCGCGCTCATGAGAGACGGCGCGCCCATTCTTGGCGTCATCTACGACCCGACGAGGGACGACCTGTTTAAGGCGTTTCAGGGCGGTCCCTGTCTGCAAAACGACTCTCCCTGCCGAGTGAGCGCGCGTCCGCCTTTCCGCGGCATTTCGCCCTCCGCCGTTTCCGCCGACATCATCCGCGCGCGTCCGCCTTTTTTGTCGTCGTTGTCAAAGGGGCGCAGCCTCGGTTCCGCCGCGCTGCAGATGGCGTATATCGCCGCCGGGGGGCTTGATCTGGCGATAGATTCGAGGACGCGCCTGTGGGACGCCGCGGCAGGGTCGGTTCTGATCGAGAGCGCTGGCGGCAGCGTCACCGCGTGGGACGGCTCGCCCCTGTTTCCTTTAAAAAGCGCCGAGGCGTTTGAAGGAGCGCCGTTCCCGTTTTTGGCAACCAACGGCGTCGACCATGAGGCGGCTGTGCGCCGAGCCGGATCGGAGCTCTCATGAACGGCTCCGACAGCCGAGAGACTCCCGCGCCCCGCCCTGACGTCCCGCCGACGATCGCCGCCCTGCGTTTCATGATTAAGGCGGCCCCGTTTGCGTCGGTCGTTTTTGCTGTCGGCTCCATGGTCTACGGTTTGCTCATGTTTTTGAAAGGAGACGAGACGATCTGGCCGGCGGTATGGGGTTTTTTGATTCCTGCGCTGTCGGCTCCTGCAGGTCTCGCCGTTCAGTATCTATTGGTGAAAGCGATACCGTCTCGTTATGAAACGGAGGAATATGATGAACCCGATGAATCGTCCTTTTTGTAAAAAGTTGAGCCGCCGTTTTTCCCCTTCTATTAGAGGATGGGGGAAATGTTGGGCGGCGGCCGTTGCGCTCGCTCTTCTGTGCTGCGTTTCGTCGGCTGAAGAAAAATATGTGGAGGTGCGGCTATCGAGCGAGGCAGATCTGTTTTCCGCCTTTCCCTTCGGGCCGATGGAGCCGGACGCCTCGCGCCTGCTCAAATTGATTCAGCGCATCGAAACGCTGCGGGAAGACGACAAGGTTGCCGGCATTGTGCTGCGTTCGTCCGGGTCAGGCGTCTCGCGCTCCGACCGGTATGAGCTGGCGGCGGAGATTCGCAAATTTCAAAAGACAGGGAAGAAGGTTGTCTTCTGGGCGCCGACGATCGGAGGAAACGGGTATCTTCTCGCGGCGCAGGCAGATATGGTTCTGCTTCCGCCAAGCGGCATGCTGGATTTAACAGGCGTTTCGGCGAGCGTCATGTTTTACAAGGACCTGATGGATAAGATTGGGGTGAAAGCGGAGTTTGTGCGCGCGGGCGATTTCAAAACAGCCGTGGAGCCGTACACACGCGCCGAAATGTCGGACGAGGCGCGCGCCATGATGGAGCGCATGCTCAATTCGCTTTATGAGCAGATGACGACCGAAGTGGCGGCAGGGCGCGGCATGGACATCAAAAAGGCGGAGCGGCTCATCGACGGAGGACCGTACACGGCGAAGGAGGCGCTGGACGCCGGCCTCATTGACGAGCTGCGCTACCCAGACGAGCTGGACGAGGTTGCGGACGCGCTCGCCGGGAAAGATGTCGCCTATGCGCGTTCAAAGCCCAGCTCTCAGACGACCGACCCGGAGAGCGCGCTCTTTAGCCATCTTCTGCGCGGCATCTTCGGCGGGGGAGACCTGTCGTCCGGTTCAGGAGCCGACAAGATCGCGCTCATCCATGCGGAGGGGGTCATCGCGCCTGACCAGGCTTCGTCCCCGTTTTTGCTTGGTTCCGTGTTGACATCTGCCGATATGGTTGCGGCGCTGGATAAGGCGCGGCGCGACTCGACCGTCAAGGCGATCGTGATTCGCGTCAACAGCCCCGGCGGCTCCGCTCTGGCGTCCGATCTCATCTGGCGCGCGGTGCGCCGGGCGCGCGAGGCAAAGCCTGTCGTCGTCTCTATGGGGAATGTCGCCGCCTCGGGCGGGTATTACATCGCCATGGGCGCCGATTATATCGTCGCCAATCCCGGAACGCTCACCGGAAGCGTCGGCGTGTTCGGCGGAAAGATGGACCTGGGCGGCTTATACGACAAGATCGGCGTCCGAAAACAGGTTGTCAAACGCGGCCAAAACGCGAACATTTACGACGAAGCGAGCGGGTTCACCGACTCGGAGCGGAAGCGGCTGCGCAGCCTCATCGACGCTGTATACGACGATTTCACTTCTAAAGCGGCGCAGGGGCGCTCCATGGATCAAAAGAAGATCAAGGAGCTGGCAAAGGGGCAGGTCTGGACAGGAGCAGAGGCGGTTAAAAACGGACTGGTTGATGAGCTGGGCGGACTAAAAGAGGCGTTTGCCGCCGCCAAAACGCGCGCCGGTTTCAGCCCCGAAGACAAGCTGGAGCTGCTGGAGCTGCCGAATAAACCGTCGCTCTTCTCCCTGTTCGGCGAGGGGGCGTCGTCGGCGCTTGGGACGGGAGAGGCGCTCGCTTACTGGTTCCGCGCGTTGGAGGCGATGCAGCGCGAGCGCGTGTTCATGCTGCTGCCGTATTCGACGCCCTCTCGATAAGCGGGAATGCGGCAAATGCGCGTCAGGGCGCTCCGTTCTGGTCTTGAACCGCCTGCAGGATTCGCATGGCGGGCATGATCTCTTCGGCGGAGACGCTGGGCGCGCGGTTGCCGCGGACGGCGGCTAAGAACTCGGCGTTCTGCGCTTCTAGAGCGTGCGCGCCGCCCTCATAGACAACCTGATCGGCGGCGTAGAGCTTGCCGTTCTGATAACGGTAGGTTTCCTCCTCGCCGATGAACAGGTAGTCGTGGAAGGGGCGGCGCGTGTTGTAAGACATCGCCGCGCTAACGACCGCCCCCGACGCCGTTTTGAAGCACATGTTGAGGTCGAGAGGGATATTGAGCGGAGGCGTCGGCGGGGCGAGAATGCCTTTCACGTCAACAATTTCCGTTTCGCCGAGCATCCAGACCGCCATGTCGATCACATGCGCGCCGTGATGCCAGAGCAGGTTGTCCGTCCAGCTGCGTTTCTGCCCCTTCCAGTTTTCATTTTTTCGGCGCAGGAAGCCCCACCGGCAGACGATCTGTTTCAGGCGGAACTCTCCGTTTTCTACGCGGCGGCGCAGCTCCTGCAGGGCGGGGAAAAACCGCTGCGTATGGCAGATCATGAGCTGTTTGGAGGAAGACTCGGCGAAGCGCGCCGCTTCCAGCGCATCGTCTAGATTTACGCTGAGCGGTATCTCGCACAGAACATGCTTCTCGGCGCGCAGGCAGGCAACGGTCTGCTCGGCATGCAGATCGCTCGGCGAGGCGATAACGACAGCGTCGGAGGGGCAGTCCAGCGCCTCGTCTAGGGAAACGGTCGCCCGCTCAAACCCGTGCCGGTCGGCGAATCGGCGCGCCGATTCTTCGACTCTTCCCATGACGGCGCTGAACTGCACGCCTTCCCCCGCCGCGCCGAGACGCTTGAACGCCTGCGCATGCTCCTCCGCGATGCCGCCGTAGCCCAAGAATGTCAAACGCATTGCCGCCTCCGCTGTCCGCTTTCATAACCGTTGAGAATTTTCCGAAGTCGGTCATTCGATCTTGACCGACTCCCCCTTCTCCGCCGATTCGTAGATCGCGTCAAAGATCTTCGCCAGCTTCAGGACCTGCTCGCCCGGCACAAGCGACGGGACGCCTTCCCGCGCCGATTTGTGGAACGACGCGAACTCCTTGGGCGTCCGCTTCAACGGCTTCAGGTCGTACTCTGTCAGCCCTGAATGGTCTTTTTTGTCGCAGTAGATCTTGACGGGCGCGGTCAAGGAGGCTCCCGCCTCCTCTCCGACGATGAAATCCTGCCCGACATTGCCGAGATGCGCCGCCCAGGAGGTCTCCACCGTCACGGTTGCGCCGTTGGCGAATTTCACCTGCCCGACAGCAAAATCTTCCACATCAAAATCGTCCTGATTCCACATGCCCCATCCGCCGGTGAACACCTTTTTGCGCTTGGCGAATTTTTGATAGGCGGAGCCGAATGCCTCGACAGGATCGGGGTAACCCATCAGAAACAGCATCAGGTCGAACGAGTGGACGCCGATGTCGATGAGCGGTCCGCCGCCGGAGATCGCTTTTTTGATGAAGGTTGGGGCGGCGGGGATGCCGCGCCTGCGCAGCGCCATCGTCCGCCCGTAGTAGATCTCGCCCAGCAGCCCCTGCTGAATGCGTCTGGCGAGCGTCCAGTAGTGCGGGTTGAAGCGCGACTGCAGCCCGATCTGCAGCGTCTTGCCCGACTTGCGCTGCGCTTCGACCATTTTTGCGCCGTCGACGGCGTTGCCTGCAAGCGGCTTTTCGCAGAGGACATGCTTGCCGGCGTTCAGCGCGGCGACGGTGGGCGGGGCGTGGAAATTGTTCGGCGTGCAGACCGAGACGGCGTTCAGCTCCTCCATTTCGACCATCTTGTTGTAGTCGGTGAAGACATGCTTGATGCCGTTTCTTTCGGCGAAGGCTTTTGCCCGTTTTTCGTCAATGTCGCAGCATGCGAACAGCTCCACATTTTTGACGCTGCGGTGTCCTGGGACATGCTTGCCCTGCGCGATTCCGCCCGCGCCGACAAATCCGACGCGCATCTTTTTTGGCGTTGCCATATTGTACTCCTAGAGGTTCTTATCCGCGCATTGTATAGCGAAAGGGGGTCTCGTTCAACGGCCGCGGGCGCGTTCTTTTGCGCCGCGCAGGCGGGCGAAGAGAGGAGGTTCTTCAACAAACGCCTCAGGAGAAGAATACGGAGCCTGCTCCGTTACAGCGCGCTTTCGGGAGGGCAGGCGCAGCTGCCGCAGTATCCATTCAACCGCCATGAGCGCCAGCGCTCCGAACAGCAGCCAAGCGGACAAGGATCGCGGCTCTTTGTCCGGCGGAAGAATCCAGTCGCCCAGCTCGGACGCCGTTGTTCCGCCGGTCGCGTCGGTCAGCGCCTTGAGCAGGTTCAGGTTGGGGGGCGCGAGCGTTTCAGCGCGTCCGTTGTAATGGACGCGGCGGAGGATCGTTTGGCCGCCCCAGGGACCGGCGGAGACGGCGTATGCGCCCGCCGGTCCGAGACGGCCGCGTCCGACAAAGCCGTTTCCTTCTCTCTTCATCTCTATCGATGCGCGCCTGCCGGTCGGGTCGACCGTCTCAGCGGAGAAGCGGCTTGGGACGTCCGCTTCGTTTGGGAACTCCGCTCTGACCGTCAAGGCGGATCCGACCGTTTCGACGCTCAGGTCATATTCCTCTCCTGTTTCTGCCGAGGGCGCCGTCCAGCGCAGCCATGAGCGCCAGCGGTCCGCATAGCCTTCGGACGCCGCCCAGTCGGTCGTCCATCGGTTTCCGCCGTCCGAAAGGAACGCGAGCGCGCGCCCCAGCCCGTATCTCCATCCGACGAGAAGCGGGTCGCCCTCTTGCGCTTTCAAAAAAACGGCGGCGGTGGATTTTGCCTCGGCGGAGACATACCCGTCCGCCGTCAGCTCAAGCCCTTCCGCAAGCGCGGATGGAAATGGGGCGGACGCTTCCGTTTTTTGTTGAATGATCAGTTCTCCTGTCTGGATCGTTTCTCTGACGAACACATCCGGAAGGTCCGAGGCGTCTTTGAGCGGGTAAAACGCTCCCCCGCCGAGACGGGACGCCTCCTCCAAATCGGCGCGCGCGTCAGAGCCGACAGCGGCGGCAGAGACGGTCATGCCCGCCTCAAACATTCGCCGCGCCGTTTCGGACGGATCGGTTGTAGAGTGCCCGTCCGAGAAGACGACCGCATGTTTGCGCGGAGCGTCCGCCTTTCGCAGCAGATCGTAAGCGGCTTGAAGCCCCGCCGCTAGATCGGTGCCGCCCCCTGGCGAGAGTTCCGCCAGCCGTTCGATTCGCGTTCCGTGCTTCCCCGCTTCGATGAGCGGAACGGCGGTTTGCGGCTTCGCATCGAAGGCAATGACCGCGACCTTGTCCTTTGGATGAAGGGCGCGCGCCGCCGCTTCTGCCGCTCTCACGGCGAGCGTCCATTTGGATCGGCGCGCTGCGCTGCCCGACTTGTCAAGCAGAAGAACGAGCGCAAGCGGCTTTCGCTTGTCAGGCGGCGTCATCGTAACGGGAGCCGCCTTCTCCAGCCCCGTCTGCGTCCATTTTCCCGCGCCGAAGCTGTTCGGACCGCCGACCGCGAGCCATCCCCCGCCGTTTTCAACCCAGGCGCGAAACGACTCCATCCACTCAAACGAAATCGATTCGGCGGAGACGTTGTCGAACACGACGGCGTCGTACTCCTGTAGACGCAGACCCGACGAATCCAGCGCATCGGCTTCCGTCTTCCGCCATTCGATGGACGGATCGCCGATGAGAGCCGACCATACCGCCGTCCGTTCCGCTCCGCCATGTACATAGAGTCCTTTGATCGCGCCGTCGATCTGAACGTAGGCGGCGGACCGCGCCTCCTCTCCGCTTGGCAGGCGTATTGCAGCGACGACATGTTTTTCGCCGCTGGATTCTGCCGTAAATGAAAAGTCGACCGAGGAATAGCCCGCCTCCAACTGCAGACTGCGGCGCATCGCAAGTTTTCCGTCCACATACGCCGTCATCTCCGCTTCGCCGCCCGTCTCGCTTTCAACCGCGATTCGCCCCCCGACGGGACCGACGGGAGCGGACGGCGGAAGCCGCAGCTCACGGATGCGCAGCGGGGGCGGCTTCGCGCTGTCTAACGGCGCGGCGAAGACGGAGACGCCCTCCGCCCGCAGACGAGGGATCATCGCACGCGCGTTTCCATAGGTTTCCGCCCCGTCCGAAAAGAGCAGGATGCGGCTGCGTTCAGAGGCGCGGAGCAGATCCGCCGCGTAGGCGAGCGCTCCTTCAATGTCGGTTGAGGAGGGATCCAGCGTCCGCCCGTCGGTTCCCAACGCGGCGCGCTTGGCAAAGCGTACAAAGCGTACCCGTTTGTCGTTCGACAACTGCTCAACGGCGTTTCGCTGTTGTTCGTTTGGAGCGGCGCTGTCGGAGGCGTCAATGAGCGCAGCGACGGTGGGGCGTCCGCCGGGGCGCAGAGCGGCAGGCTCGATGAGCGCGAAGCAGATGAGCAGGCATGCGGAGAAGCGCAGGACGGTTCCAAAGCGCCCCGCCGCCTTTCGCCGTATGCTCCATACCGCGAAGACGGCAAACGCCAACGCCAACGCCGCCGACGCCATGAACCAAAAAAAGGTGGATTGAATGTCCATATGCAGTATAATGGCGCTAATCGTCTGAGAACGGAACCGAAGACGCTGTCTAAACGCAAGGAGAGACGGAGCGCGTGTCTAATTTGACGAACTTTCGACCTGAATTTGTCCATCCGCCCGGCTCCAACGGCATATGCCCGAAACGGATCGGACGTCTGGACGGCGTATTCCAAAAGTATATTGACGACGGGGAGATGTCCGGCGCTTCCGTCATCATTGTGCGGAATGGGCAAACCGCCCATCTCAAAACGTACGGGTTGGCGGACATTGAGACAGGGCGCGCCGTTGAGATCGACACGCTTTTCCGCATCGCGTCCATGACAAAACCGATCACCAGTTTTGCGGTTTTGCAGCTGATTGAAGAAGGGAAGGCGTTGCTGAACGACCCGATCTCCGCCTATCTGCCGGAATTTCGCGGCGGGAAGGTTCTTGAGAGCGTACCCGATTCGGACGCCTTCAGGCTGGTTGATGCGAAGCGTCCAATGACGATACGGCATCTCCTGACGCACACGTCGGGTCTCTGCTACGGCGGAAGCGAGCCGTTGACCGCCTTTTACCGGGTGGCGAACATCACGGGCGGCTTTGAAGGTTTTGAGACGCTGGAGCGGGCGATGATGCGCCTCGGCAAGATGCCGCTGCAGTTTCATCCGGGCGAAGGATGGGCGTACGGCTACTCAACAGACGTTCTGGGTCGTCTGGTGGAGGTCGTTTCGGGAATGGAGCTGGACCAGTATTTCAAGACGCGCTTTTTTGAGCCGCTTCAGATGAACGACACCGATTTCCGCCTTTCGCCGGAAAAGGCGGCGCGCCTTGCCCAGGTTTACACTAAAGCGGAGGACGGAAGCCTGCAGGTTTACCCGGCGCAATACCCGTACGCCCCTCCGCAGCTGTACCTCTCCGGCGGGGCGGGCCTCTCTTCTACGCTGCTGGATTACGCGCGGTTTTTACAGATGACGCTGAACGGCGGAGAGCTGGAGGGGGAGCGCGTTCTGAGCCGCCGGTCCATCGAGCTGGCGCTGGAGAACCATATCGGCGGATTGACGCCCATGGGCGGTCCTGGGTTCAAGTTTGGGCTAGGGTTCCAGATTCATGTCGACCCTGGACAGTCGGGCAGTCCGTCCAGCAAGGGGGCGTATGAATGGGGCGGATATTGGCACACGACTTTTTGGGTGGATCCTGTCAAGCAGCTGTTCGTCGTCAAAATGTCGCAGATCTATCCGTCCGACCATCTGGACGATCATCCGAAACTGCGCCATTTGACCTACCAGGCTCTGTTGGATTGACCGGCGGATCGAGGGGGCGGCTTCTTCTTTGCGGACGCCGCGCGCTATACTTGAAAGCGGGCGGAATGAACAGCGCAAGGAGAGATCGATATGGCGTCCACGTTTGATCCTGAACTTGTCGCGTCGGCTGAATCTATAGGATTATGCTCCAAGCGCATCAAGCGCCTGGACGACTTTTATCAGAGCTATATTGACGACGGAAAGTTGGCGGGGGCGTCTGTGCTGATTGCGCGCCGTTCGAACGTTGCGCATCTTGCAGCATACGGCATGGCGGATATTGAGAAGGGTCGGCCGATCGCTGAAGACACGATTTTTCGCATCGCCTCCATGACAAAGCCCGTTACGAGCCTCGCCGTCTTGCAGCTGGCGGAGGAAGGGCGGCTTCTTTTGAACGATCCGATTCAAGCGTATCTGCCCGAATTCAGAGACGGGAAAGTTCTTGAAGAGGTACCCGACTCTTCGGACGCCTTCAGGCTGGTTGATGTGAAGCGTCCGATGACGATACGGCATCTCCTGACGCACACCTCCGGTTTGATCTACGAACCAGATCCTGCTATAGATGGACCGCTCAGCGCCTTTTACCAAACTCTAAAGGCCTTTTACGATGTCGCCAACCTTAACTGCGGTCTTGGGGGATGGGAAACGCTTGAGCGCGCCATGCAGCGTTTTGGCAAGCTGCCGCTTGCATTCCATCCTGGCGACCGGTGGGAATACGGATATTCTATCGATGTTCTGGGGCGTCTGACTGAGGTTGTTTCTGGGATGACGCTTGACCAGTATTTCAAGACGCGCTTTTTTGAGCCGCTTCAGATGAACGACACCGATTTTCGTCTTCCGCCTGAAAAGGTTGATCGGCTTGCGACTCTTTACATCAAAGTAGAGGATGGAAATTTACAGCCTTACCAGGACACTTATGTTCCTGAACCGTATGATCCTTCGCTGCTGTTCCTTGCCGGCGGGGGCGGTCTCACTTCGACGATTACGGACTATGCGCGGTTTCTACAGATGACGCTGAACGGCGGAGAGCTGAACGGAGAGCGTATCTTGAGTCCGCGCTCCATTGAACTTGCGCTTGCCAACCATATTGGCGATTTAAACCCGTGGGATATGCCAGGTTTCAAGTTTGGGCTTGGGTTCCAAATTCACACCGACCCAGGACTTTCCGGCAGTCCGAAAAGCGTTGGGTCTTACGACTGGGGCGGATGGTGGCACACGATCTTTTGGGTTGATCCCGCTAAGGAGATGTTTGCCATCAAGATGTCGCAGTACTGCCCGGACGCCTGGCCGGAAGACCCTCCTGACGATTTTTGGCCTTATCCGGTTGATCACCCGAAGCTGCGCCATTTGACTTACCAGGCTCTGCTGGATTGACCGGCGGCGGAGCGATGGAATCGAGCGCGATGAGGGGCGGGTTTTTCTTTTCGCACCCGCCGCAGCTTTCCCCCTTGCCGAGTATGAGGGCGCGCGCCAGATAGAGCGCCGCTCCCAGCGCAATCAAAACGGCGGCGGCGTCCTGCCACATCGCAACTCTCCCCTCTAAATGAACGCGGCGACGGCGACCCGCCCCGCCCAAGCGAACCCGTACGCCAAAATGAACATGTAAACCCAAGCGAACGCCGGCCAGCGCCATGAGTTCGTCTCGCGGCGCATGACCGCGACCGTTGAGACGCACTGCAGCGCGAAGACATAGAAGAGCAGCAGCGCGACCGCCGTCGGCAGCGTATAGATATTCTCTCCTTTTTTGTCGCCCGATTCCCAGACGGCGCCTTCCAGCCGCTCTTGGAGCGATTTGGTGTCGTCGTCCGCTTCTCCAACGCCGTAGAGCGTTCCCATCGCGCCGACAAACACCTCGCGCGCCGCAAAGGAAGCGATCACTCCGACGCCGATTCGCCAGTCAAAACCAAGGGGGCGCAGAGCCGGTTCCGTCCACCGTCCGAGTCGGGCGGCGAAGCTGTTAGAGATCGCTGCTTCGGCCCGTTCGTTCTCGATTTGCTGCTCTGCCGCCTCTGTTTCAGCGGCGGCTAAGCGCGTCTCATACGCCGCTTCGACATCCGCCGGCAGCTTCGGATAGGACGCCATGAACCAGAGTACGATGGTCGCCGCGAGTATCATTCCTCCCGCCCGCTTGATGAATTCGCCGGAGCGGTCCCACAGCCGAAAGAAAAGCGTTCGCCAGTTCGGCAAGCGGTACGGCGGCAGCTCCAAGATGAGCGGCGCCGCTTCTCCGCGCAGGAGCGTTTTTTTGAAGAGGAACGCCATTGCCATTGCCGCAAGGACGCCCAGGAGATACAAGCCTGTCAACGAGAGTGATTGCGCCCACGCGCCGCCGGGGATGAACGCCGCGATGATCAGAACATAGACAGGCAGGCGCGCGCTGCATGCCATCAACGGCGCGACCAGTATGGTGGCGAGCCTGTCCTTCGGCTCGCTGATGGTGCGCGTCGCCATGATGCCCGGTATGGCGCAGGCAAAGGAGCTGAGCAGCGGGATAAAGGCGTTTCCGTGAAGCCCCATGCCGCGCATGAATCTGTCCATCATGAACGCGGCGCGCGCCATGTAGCCGGTGTCTTCGAGCAGTCCGATAAAGAAGAAGAGGAAGAGTATCTGCGGGAGAAAGATGACGACGGAGCCGACCCCCGCGATGACCCCGTCCACGATCAAGCCGCTCAAGGCGCCTTCGGGCATCCATCCCCCGACCCATCCCCCTAGAGCCGACACGCCCGCGTCGATCCAGTCCATCGGAATAGACGCCCATGAGAAGATCGCTTGGAAGGCGAGCAGCGCCGCGGCGAGCAGAATCAAGGGACCGAAGACGCGGTGCGTCAAGACGGAATCGATGCGGTCGCTTCGGGAGAGGAGCGCGTTTTCGGAGCGTCCGACCGCTTTTGCTGTGACGGAGCGGATCCATCGGTGCCGCGCTTGCGCCTCAAAGGTTTCGGGCGTGTGTCCATTTTGAGAGAGCGTGTTGCGGGCTTCGGCGACCGCTTCAGCCGCCTCATCGCTTGGCGGGGTCGATTCGGAGTCCCCGCCGGCGACAAGTCTCACCGCTTCCGAATCCAGCTCGGCGTCGGAGGCTTCTTTGTGGACGCGCCCTAAGGCGAGCGACACATACGAGAGCGCCGCTTCGCTCTCGTCGTCTAGGCGCCATGGGCGCATCGGCGGTTCCGAGGCGCCGTTTTCCGCCGCCGCCTTCAGCTCTTCAACGCCTTCGCCGCGCGTCGCGATCATCGGCACGACAGGCGCGCCGAGCTGCGCCGCGAGGATGTCCGCGTCGATCTGCGCTCCCGCCGTCTCCGCCTGATCCATCATATTGAGCGCGATGACGGACGGGACGCCCATGTTGAGTATCTGCGTCGCAAGATATAGGTTTCGGTCCAGGTTGCTGGCGTCCACGACGATGATCGCTAGGTTCGGCTTCGGCAGGTCTTCCATTTCGCCGCGGAGGGCTTTGCGGGCGATCGTTTCTTCTGGGGAGCGGGCGGTGAGGCTGTAGGCGCCGGGCAGGTCGATCAGGCTCCATTCGGCGCCGTTTGTTTCAAAGACGCCTGTTTTGCGTTCCACTGTGACGCCGGCGTAGTTGCCGACCTTTTGGCGCAGTCCTGTGAGAGCGTTGAAGAGCGTTGTTTTGCCGGAGTTCGGGTTTCCCGCCAAAACCGCAATTCGCCTCTCATTGGCGTTCATTTTGATTCTTCCTCTCGAACGACAAAGATGCGTTCCGCTTCCTGTTTTCGTATGGAAAGTCGGAATCCGTCGAGGGCGAGTTCGATGGGGTCTCCGAGGGGCGCTCGTTTGAGCGTTTGGACGCGCTCGCCAGGGAGCAGCCCGCGTTCCATGAGACGCAATCTCAATACGCTGCCTTCGATGCGCGCGATGACGCCGCCTTCGCCGGGTTTCAGTTCAGACAACGGATGAACGGTCTTCATGCGTCTTGCTCCATCCAGAGATGTTGTGCGGTTTCATGGCTGATGCATAGTCTCGATTCGCCGATTCGGAGCGCGGCGGGGTCCGATTCACGGCGCGGATGCAGCAGGTTGATCGGTCTGCCTTCGACGAGGCCGAGTTCGCGCAGCCGTTTCGTTTCAGGGTTGGCGCAGCAGATGCGCGCAATGACAGCGCGCCCTGGTTTGCGCATGGAAGCGAGGGGAAATTCACCAGGGTTCGCTTCACATTTTCCGCGCGCGCATGCCCCGCTGTTCTCTTTTTTGCCGGCGATTTTTCGCCGTTTCGTCTGTCCCATATCGGCGTCTCCGATACTGATATTGAGACCCATTATCATTATGCGCTCCGTATTAACGCGCCGTAACTGAGCGGCGCGTCGAGTCGTTCTCATGGCATATGTTTTGAATATCATAACGGATCGCGCAGCGCGTTGTCAAGCGAAAACGCGCTTTAGAGCCGCTTTTTTAGAAAAAAAGATTCTGACACCCCCGCCAGGCGGTTCATTTTGGGCTAAATCGAGGGGAAAATGAACGGCTTGCACCGCGTTCGGCACGCTCTGGAGATCCCGACCTCATGCGTAAAGTTGGAACATTTGAACGAATGATCGCTCTATTGATGGGAAAAGGCGCCGCCAACCAGGCTGTCATTCCCGCGAAAGCGGGAATCCAGAGGCGCCGCAGAAACCGTCCGCGTTCGCTAGGCGGAATGTCCTAACTAAAGCGCTAAGGTCAGTGGAGATCGGTTTGCAGTTTGTTCATTTGCGGGTTATACTATCTGCGCCCTGCTCTTGGGCGGCGTATCGATTTGACAGAAGCGCCGAATGTCCCAAGGGCCAATTGACCGAAGGGAAGGAGCGCGTGGATGAATCAAGCGTCCGCAAGAACATACGAAACGACATTTATACTGCGCCCGGCGTTGAGCGATCTTGAGGTGGATGAGATGGTCGCTTCCGTAAAGCAGCTCTTGGAAGAGAACGGCTGCGAGGTGTTGAAAGCGGATCTGTGGGGGCGGCGCAAGCTCGCTTACCAGATCGGACGCGACTACGACGGCGTGTACGCTTTCATGGTGTTCCGCGGCCCGACCGAAGCGACGCCGATACTGGAGCGCCAGTTTCAGATCAATGAAAATGTGCTGCGTTATCTGACGGTGCGGTGCGAGGTACCGGTTGAAGAGATCGCCGTGCGCCTGGACGACCGGCCCGCGAGCGACCGATCCCGCCGAGACCGCCCGCCCCGATCCGACTACCGACCGGCAAGCGCCTTGGGACGGCGTGACGACGCGGAAGATGAGAACAAGGACGAAGACGATTCAACCGAAGAATAGGGGAGATTATGGCTGCTGAATTCAACAAAGTGATCATGTTAGGTCGACTGACGCAAGATCCAGAGTTGCGACATCTTGACAGCGGAACGGCCGTTGCCACGCTGCGATTGGCTTCTGGCACGAGTTATACCACGCGGGATGGCGAGCGCAAAGAAGATACTTGCTTCATTGACGTGTCTGTGTGGGATCGGACAGCTGAAAATTGCTGTCAGTATCTCGGCAGAGGGAGTCAGGTGCTGGTTGAGGGGCGTTTAAAATATGAGCAATGGGAGACGGAGACGGGCGAGAAACGTTCAACGTACCGTATTCAAGCGTTCACGGTTCAGTTTCTCGGTTCACCGCGGGACAGCGAAGGCGGCGGGTTCGCCAAAGAAGAGGGCGAAGGCGGCTACACGCGCTCTCAACCCAGTTATGACCGCGCAAGCGGCGGGCGCGGATTCAGCGGCGGCGACCAGTCGGAGCCGTCCGACGAGCCGATCGACGACGACATCCCGTTTTAGTCGAGGCGCGAGCGGCAAGGGAATGAACGATGCGACAACTCAACAAAGTGATTCTGCTAGGCCGCCTCGCGGAAGCTCCCGTTTCGACCCGCTTGCAGTACGGCAAGCCCATCGAAACGCGGACGCTCTCCGGAAAGAGCTGTAAGTTTCCGACGCCCCCGCATCTTGAAAACGGAACCGCCCTTGCCGCTTTCCGCTTGAACTCCAGACGCAGCTACATCGACCGCAGCGGCGAACGGCGCGTCGAAGAGTGCGGCATTGACGTCCTCGCGCATGGCGGAACGGCGGAGGTGTGCTGCCAGTATCTCAACAGAGGCATGCAGGCTCTTGTGGAGGGGCGGCTGGCGTATCATCAGTGGCGTTCGGAAACGGGCGAGACGCGCTCCAAGCATTGCCTCATCGCGCGGTCGGTGCAGCATCTGGGCTGGCCGGACGGCGGAACGCAGGAGCTCGTCCCCGAATTCAACAACGCCGTGCTGCTCGGCAACCTCGCCAAAGACCCGGCGCTCTACAATGTTGGCGACGGCAGACCGCTTGCGCTGCTGAAGCTGGTCTCAACCAGGGATTACAACACGCCGTCCGGCGAGCGCATGGAGACGGTCTGCTATATTGATGTGAAGGTGTGGAATCGCAGCGCCGAGCTGTGCTGCAAGTATCTTAGCAAGGGTCGGCAGATCTTGGTTGAAGGAACTTTACAGTACGACGCATGGGAAGCTCCGAAAAGGAATCGACAGCCGCGGCATCAGATGAACGCGCGCGCTGTCCAATTTTTAGATGTCAAACGCCCCGAACGGGTGCAACGGGTCGCCGAAGAGGGAGAAACGGAAATATACTTTATGACGGACAATCTGGAGGGTGAGCTCTACGCGAGCGCCGTTGAAAACGACGTTCCGATGTAGGCTCGTCCGCATTTATGGTCAGTTTCGCCGCTTAAAAACGGGGCGCGCGCCGCCTGCTGACCGTCATGACGATATAATAATTGAAGGCGACGATCCACTTTAGACGAAGCGAGGAGCGACATGGCGCATATTCATGTGATACTGACAGAAAGCTTGCGGGGCGTCGGCCGCGTGGGCGAGGTGGTGCGTGTGGCGGCAGGCTACGCGCGAAACTATCTGATACCGCGCGGATACGCCGAACATGCCACCGAGGCGAATCGACGGCGGCTGAACGGGCAGCTGCGCGCTAAAAAAGTGGCAGAAGCGAAACAGTTTGACGAAGCGACCGCGCTTGCCGCCGAAATCGAAGGCCTTGAGCTCCAGGTCGTGCGCAGCGCCGGCGATAGCGGACGCCTGTTCGGCTCCGTAACCACGAACGATGTCGCCGACGCGCTCTCTGAACGCGGTTATCCGTTCACGCGGCGGCAGGTGCTTCTCCCGCAGCCGATACGAGAGATTGGCTCTTACGAGGTGGAATTGCAGCTGCATCCGCAGGTGAGCGTTCCGCTTCCGTTGACGGTGCTTTCCACTTCGGACCTGCGCGGCGAAGAGCAGGAAGAGGCTGAAGAGGCGGCGGAAAACGAACCGGCGGCGGAGGAAACCGCGGAAGGTCCCGAAGCGTAAGATCGGTTAGATAAGCGCGTTCGAAGGGAGAGCATGAAAGCTGATGGCAGATGTCAGCCCGCATGATCTTGACGCTGAACGGCATGTTCTAGGCGCCTTTTTGGTTGACCAGGATGCGGTGCATCTGGCAGCCTCTATTCTGGGCGAGCAGACGACCGTTTTTTTCAAAGCCTCCCATCAGCTGATCTACGCCGCGGCGCTTCGTATGGCGAACAAGGGGGACCCGATCGACCTGTACACGATCACCGACAGCCTGAAACGCGCCGGCGACCTCGAAAAGATTGGCGGCGTCCGCGCCCTCTACGACATTCAGGAAGGCGTCCCCACCTCCGCAAACATTGAGTATTACGCAAACATCGTGCGCGAAATGGCGACGCGCCGCGAACTGATACAAGCAGGAAGCGAAATCGTCTCCCGCGCCGGGCGCGTTGAAGTGGAAATTGAAGAGGTGCTGGACCAGTCGCAGCGCTTCCTGTTTGACATCTACCGAGGCGAAACGAACGGATTTATCGAGATTGACCAGTCGCTGCAGGAAGCGATGACCCGCATAGAATGGATCTATAACAACTCCTCAAAGCTGATCGGCACCCCAACCGGCCTTCCGGAGCTAGATCAGATCATTTACGGTCTGAACCGTTCCGATCTGATCATCGTTGCCGCGCGGCCAAGCATGGGCAAAAGTTCCTTCGCCCACAACCTCGCGTTGAACGTGTCGCTTCTGCAGACAGAAGAAGAAGAGGAGCCGCCGGCGGTCGCTCTCTTCACAACCGAAATGCCGGCTGACCAGATCGTCATGCGCATGCTGGCGACGGTTGGAGAAATCAACATGTCGCGCATGCGCACAGGCGAATTGAGCGGGGAGGAATTAAAACGCATCAGCGAAGCGGCGCAAGAGATCGAAAGGGCGCAGATTTACATCAGCAACACGCCCGGCTTGACGCTCATGGACATCCGCTCGGAGAGCCGGCGTCTCAAGATACGGCGGCCGAATCTTGGACTTGTCATCGTGGACTATCTCCAGCAGCTGCAGTCGGGCAGCCGCCAGCATCAGAGCCGCGAGCAGGAGATTTCGGAATACTCCCGCTCGTTGAAGACCCTGGCGCGCGAGCTGGATGTTCCTGTAATCGCGCTCTCCCAGCTGAACCGCAACGTGGAGAACCGACCGGACAAGCGCCCGCAGCTCGCCGACCTGCGCGAATCGGGCGCCATCGAACAGGACGCCGATATCGTTCTATTCTTATACCGCGACGACTACTACAACCCTGAAGATTCGGACGTCCCTGGGGAGGTGGAAGTGATTGTGCGGAAGCACCGCAACGGACCGCTCGGAACGGCGAATCTTGCGTTTGACAGCGCATCGCTGCGTTTCTCGCCTCTCGAATACCGCGATTCGGCGTTTGAATGATTGCGGGCGTTTTTCGGCGGGTCGGCAAGGCTGGACGCGCGTTCGCCTCGCAGATAGGTTCCCGCGCCTCGTCCTATCTGCGGCATATTGGGGCGTGCGCCTCGCTGCTGGCGATGACGACGCGCTGCCTTTTCGCCCGCCCCTTTTTCTTTTCAAACCTCATTGCGCAGATGGCGAAGGTGGGCGTCGAATCGCTCCCAGTCGTGGCGGTGAACGGCGCCTTCATCGGAATGGTGCTGGCGCTGCAAGGGTATGAACAGCTGAAGATGCTCGGAACGGAGGGGCTTCTCGGATCCTTTGTCAGCACTGCCGCGATCAAGGAGCTGGGCGTGATGTTGACAGCGTTCGTCCTGTCGGGGCGGATTGGGGCGTCCATCACGGCGGAGCTGGGATCGATGAAAGTTACGGAGCAGATCGACGCGATTGAGGCGATGGGGGCGAACCCTGTACAGTATCTTGTCGTGCCGCGCTTCATCGCCTGCCTGCTGATGCTGCCGGTTTTGGCCGTTTTTGCGAATATGATTGTGGTCGTCGGCGGTTATTTTTTCGCCACCTCCATTCTGTCGGGAGCCGGCGGGGCGAGCGGCGTCAGCGGCGAACATTTTTGGGATATGGTGCAGTCCTCGCGCAGTTTTATGGTGAAAGATGTGTACACCAGCCTTTTTAAAGGAGCCACTTTTGGCGTCATCATCGCCACGATCGGCTGTTATATGGGCTTTTCGGCGCCGGCCGCCTCGGGCGCAGAGGGCGTCGGAAGAGCGACCACCTCAAGCGCGGTGCTGTCGCTCGTGCTGATTCTCATTGCCGACTTTCTCATAGAATATGTCTCGGGGCAGGTGTTGGACATCTAACATGACCAGTTTCGAAGACCCGATGGTGCGCATTGAGCAGGTGCATAAGAGCCTCGGCGGCAAGGAGGTGCTGCGCGGCATCAGCCTAGAAATACCGCGGAGCGAAACGACCGTCATCATGGGACCAAGCGGATGCGGCAAAAGCGTTCTTTTGAAGCATATCATCGGCCTCATGCGTCCAGATTCGGGGCGCATATGGGTCGATGGGGAGGAAGCGTCCGCCATGAGCCTGCGCGAATTGAACCGCCTGCGCCAGAAAATGGGAGCGCTGTTCCAGAGCGCCGCCCTGTTCGATTCCATGACCGTTGCCGACAATGTTGCGTTCATGCTGCGCCAGCACCGTTCCATGACCCGGTCCGAGATCGCTTCGGAAGTGGCGAAAGCGCTTGAGATGGTCGATTTGACTGGGGCTGAAAAATTGAAACCGGCCGAGTTGAGCGGCGGGATGCGCAAGCGCGTCGGGCTGGCGCGCGCCGTTGTCATGCACCCGACGCTCATCTTATATGACGAACCGACGACGGGCTTGGATCCGATCACGGCGCGCGGCATCAACAATATGATTAGAGATATGCATGAGCGCTTGGGCGCGACCTCCATCGTCGTGACGCACGATGTGGAAAGCGCGTTGAGCGTCGGCGGATACTTTGCGTTAACGCAGGACGGTCAGATTGTCATGGAAGGCTCCCCGCGCGAGGCGCTGCGTTCCGACAATCCGCTGGCGCTGCAGTTTTTTCATCCAGATCAATATGTCGCCTCGCTGAATAAAGACAACGGCGGAGGCGGCTCGAAATCGGCAGGGGGTGATGGTGCGTCGCTGGGATAACGATCTCAAAGTGGGGGTGATGGTCGTCATCGGCGTCATCCTTTTGGGCATACTGCTGACGATGGCGTCGGACTGGTCTCTCGGAACGCCAGGGGATAAGCTGACGCTGCATTTTCCGCATCTGCAAAATTTGAAAAAGGGCGCTCATACGCAGCTGGCGGGCGTCGCTGTCGGCAAGGTGACGGATATACGGCTTGACGAGTCCGGCTACGGGGAGGTGGCGGTGCGCATCAAGCCGCCGTTTGAGCTTCGGGAGGGGCTAAAGGCGGAGCTTCAAACGCTCGGAATCGTCGGCGAAACGATTGTGATGTTGACGAACGGCGATCCGAACGCGCCGCCGCTTGACTGGTCGCAGCCGGTTGTCGGGACAACCGCGTTTGTGTCCGACATTCTCCCGCGCCTGAACGAGACGATTGATCAGTTGAGCGCTTTTTTAGCGTCAGTAGAGAAAGTCGGCTCCGACGCGCAGCGCGATCTTCAAAATGTGTCCGAGGCGGCGGTTCAATTCATGGGCGATCTATCGAACAAGGCGGACGCGCTTGTCGAAACGACCGACGCCGCGGCGGACGAGCTGACGGAGGCGCTGACCGCGTTGGAGGCGTTGGAAAGTTTGCCGCCGTTGATTCAGCGCGCGCAGTCGCTCTTAGAGCAGGCGGAGAAAAGCGTTGCGGCGCTCTCAACCGGAGCGGACGAAACGCTGAAGGAAGCGTCCGAAGCGCTTCAAGCCTCCCGCGGCGAGCTGGAATCGCTGGCGGGAGATCTTCGGGAGACGCTTCGTTCCGCGCAGGCTTCGCTTGATGTGATTGACGGGGCGGCAGACAGCATCGAGTCGAATGTTGCGCAGACAACAGGCGGGATCTCAACGACGTTCAATGCAGGGCTGAAGCGCGCGTTTCAAACTTTGGCGCGGCTGGAAGAGAGCGCGGGCGAAATTCAGCGTTTTGCGCAGCGTTTAGACCGCATCGCCGCCGAAACGGAAGCCGGCAAAGGCTCCATCGGCCGTCTGTTGACAGACGATACGCTTGCGAAGTCGGCGGCTTCGGCGGTGAAACGCATTGACGACTTCACAGCCGCGGCGGAGAAGCTCGGCAAGACCGATCTGTCGTTTCTGTCCGGCGGCGCCGAGATCGCCTACCGCGATGCGTCGCAAAGCCTTCAAAACGAGGCGTTTTTGACGATTCGCCCTTGGGAATCGCAGGGGTTCACAGCCGCAATCGGCTCGCGCGAATCGAGTCTCATCTATAGTTTGACGCTTGAGCAGAAGGCGGGTCCGTTCTGGGGGCGGCTTGGGGTCATCGATTCATCCGCAGGGGTTGGAATCGACTGGGAACCGCATGCGCGGACGCTGCTGCGGGTTGAGGCGCTGGACGTTGTCCGTTCTGCCAGCGAGGAAGAGAACGGGTTCCAGCGGCCGCGCATTGACGCCGAGATCGGCTACCTGCTGTGGAAGCGCGGGCGGCTCTTCATCGGAGGCGAGGACTTAGCGGAGGATCGGCGCGGCATTTTCTTTGGAGTCCGCGCTCATTATTAACAGGCTATTGACAGGCTGTTGAGATGAAAAAGCTGAAAACGCATTATGTGTGTCAAGAGTGCGGGAAAACCTCTCTCAAAGAGATGGGTCGCTGCCCAGTCTGTCAAGCGTGGAATTCATATGAGGAAGAAGCGGTTGCGGCGGCGTCAAGCGGCTCGTCCGCCAGGGGGCAGGCTTCGGCGCGGTCGGCGTCCAAGCCAATTCCTCTTTTGGAGGCGCCGACCGAATCGGAGCAGAGGTTGCTGACAGGAATCGGCGAGTTTGACCGCGTTCTAGGGGGCGGCCTCGTGCCGGGTTCAGGCGTTCTGATTGGAGGGGAACCCGGCGTCGGCAAGTCGACGCTGCTCATGCAGGCGGCGTCCGCCCTGGCCGATTCGACAGGGGCGGTTCTTTACACATCAGGCGAGGAGTCGGTCGCCCAGCTGAAACGGCGCGCCGACCGCATTGGGCTTCAATCGAAGCGGCTTTATCTGCTGGCTGAAACGGATGTGGACGCGATCTTGCATCAGGCAGATCAGATGAACCCCGCCGCGCTCGTTGTGGATTCGATACAGACAGCGGCGCGTTCGGCGTTCGAGTCGGCGCCGGGAAGCGTGACGCAGGCGCGGGAGAGCGCGTCCGCCTTTTTGCGCCATGCCAAGAGCGCCGCAACTGCTCTTCTGATGACGGGGCATGTTACAAAAGAGGGAGCCTTCGCCGGCCCGAAGATGCTGGAGCATATGGTGGACGCCGCGCTCTACTTTGAGGGCGAAAACGACGACGCCTACCGCATCGTCCGCGCTGTCAAAAACCGATTTGGGTCGACGAACGAGATCGGCGTCTTTGAGATGAGGGCGGACGGGCTGTTTCCTGTTGAGAATCCGTCCGCGCTGTTTATGAGTCAGCGGAGCGAAGGGGCGGAAGGCTCCGCTGTCGCGTGCGTCATGAACGGCTCGCGCCCCATTTTTCTTGAGGCGCAGGCGCTCGCCGTTCGGCGCAACCATGGGAACTACGCGCCGTTTCGGGTCGCCGGCGGCATCAACAAAGACCGCGTCTCGCTTCTGATCGCCATCCTTGAAAAGCGGGGCGGCATTCCGATTCACAACTCGAATGTGTTTGTGAATGTCACGGGCGGTCTGCGCGTCAACGAGCCTGGGGCGGACCTGGCGGCGCTGATGGCTCTCGCGTCCAGCTGTCTCGGCAAGCCCGTTCCGTCTGATACGGCGTTTATCGGAGAAGCGGGCCTCGGCGGGGAGATTCGAGCCGTCGGTCGGGCGTCTCAACGTTTCGCGGAGGCGGCGCGGCTTGGATTCAAGCGGGTCGTCGCCTCCAAACGCATGGCAGAGGGCGCCGTCGTTCCGCCCAGCTTGGAATTTGTCGGCGTCGCCAACCTGCGGGAAGCGCTGTCTCGGATGTTCTAGTCTGCGCCGGCAATTTCCTGCGCATTCACCGAAAGGCGCGCTCAATGGAGCCTGTCCATTCTATCGAAGGCCGCGTCTGTCCGCGCGTGAACTGAACCGATAACCCGCACCGCGCAAGCCAGTTTTGACGCCGCGCCCATACGCGCAGCTCTGCGGCGCGGGTCGTTTTAGCCGTTCCTTTTAAAAAAGAAATGTCCGTCTCGCCGCGGTATCGGTCGTTGACGGTCGAGTCGCCTTTTCTCCGCTGTTCAACCGCAAAAGAGGCGCGTATGTTCGGCGACAGAAAGCGCGCGTAGGAGGCATGCAGCAGGTCGGCGTCGTTGCCTAAAAAATGCCCTAGCGAGCGGCTGTAATGGGTGTATCGGTTCTCCTGTTTTAGATGCGTGTATGTGAAGCGGCGGACGCGGCTATACTCTAGGCTCCATTCGCCCGCGTCGTTCTGGGCGGCGCGCCGCCATCCAACGAGCCATGCGAGCGCTTGCGGATCGTTCGATTTCGGATCGTAGCGCAGGTCGTCTATCAAGATTTCAGCGTGGAGCGCATGGCGTTTTGCAGGCTTCCATTGGACATCCAGAGACGCCATGACGTTGTCGTCCAGATCGGCATGCGAGGCGTCCTTTGCGGCGTTGAACTGGCTTGCGTAGAGCGGCAAGATCGGGTTCAGGTAATGGATTTCGGGGGCGCGCAGGTCTCCGCCGTACACAACGGCGTCCGACAGGCCGATCTCTAGCGACGGGGACGGTTTCCAGTTGAGGCGCCGGGCGGAGATGTATCGTCTGGCAAGATAACGCTCCGTCCCGGCTCCGCTCCATATGCGGTTCAGATAGGCGAAGACGGCGCAGCCCTTGATTTGTCCGAATGCGCCGTTGATGAAAATGCCGTCTAGGCTGGGGCTGTCGTCGGAGAGAAGAAGAGCGGCGCGCATGCCTGGACCCCAGCGAAACGGCATGCGTCCGAGGCTGATGTTGATGCCTGAAATATGGGCGGAGAGGGCGGCGCGGGTGAAATCGGCCGAGTAGCCGTCGTCGGGGAAGGCGTCGAACGGGTTCCATGGGCGCGTTCGGAACTGGGCGGTTGAGGCGCCGGGCAGGGGGTCTTTTCGGTCGCCGGCGGGGAAGACGCGCGTTTCAAGGATCAACTCCGCCCCCTTCGGGTGAAGCAGATGAAAGGCGCCGTTCAGATACGGCAGCGCGTTTTGGGAGATTCCCGCGCGGGCATTGAGCGTCGCTCCAGGGCTGGAATTGGGCAGGTCGTCTAGCAGTTGCCGGGCTAGGCGGCGGTCTAAGGGGTCGGCGTCGCTGCGGCGGATGTTGAGCAGGACCGCTTCCGCCTCTTGGATGTTGTAGGGCTGGACGTTCAGATGAAAATCGGGCGTTTCGTTTTTTTCGGCTAGGTAGCGGAACGCCTCGCTCCATACAGGGCTTAGAACGCCGTTGGGGGCGGGGGTTTGCGCTGCGGCATGCGTCAAGGCGGCGAACAGCAGGCAGGTTATGCTGAAGGCGGAGGCGCGTTTCATAGTGGCATTATATGTCATGCGCCGTTTTTCCGCTTACACGAGGGAATGCTTTTGTAAAATGAATGCCGTCGTCTATAAGCGCATTCGGTCAGCAATCTCGGTTGCGTTCATAAACGAGATAGATTACCATGCCCGAACAAAACCAATTCAAACGGAAAGGGCAATCATGGGAGCCTACATCCCGTTGGTAAGTTCCGAACTCGCCGGCCCCCTCGGCGTGATCCACCTCCCAAGGCTGTGGCACAAGCTGACTCTGGGAACGACAGATCAACTCCATGAGGAATGGGACCTATGCGGAGGCGGTTTTGACCAGATGGTCCTGGACGGCCTCGGTCTTGACAGGGAGGCGGCGATCGCGTTTGTGAAAGAAGAGCGTCCGTCGTATGCGCAGTTTGAAGCCTGGGTCAAGGAGAACGCCGGCAGCGGCTGCCTTGACGCTGAAAAGATCGACGCCTTGAACGCAGCCATACGCGGTTACAACCACGCGGACGAAACGCGCAAAGCCATTCTAGACGCGGCTGGCATTGAGGACGACGGCTCCATCCTGGACGCCGTGAACTTGAATAATCTGGACGATTGGACGGAGTTTCATCAGAACGTCATTGCGGATTGAGCGGCTCTGTTTTCTTTTGGCGGCGTTCTGCGTTTTCGCTTCGGCTGAAGAATCGCCTGTCGAGGCGGTGTTCTCCCGGTACTGCGCCTCGTGTCATACGGGAGAAGACGCCCCAAGCTCTCTGCGTTTAGATTCAGCGGAGGCGGCGGAATCTGCCTCTGCCGAGATTCTGCGCCGCATGACGCTCCCAGCCGGCGACCCGAAAGCGATGCCCCCAGCGAGCGTCAAGCGGCGCCCAACCGCGGCCGACATAGAAACCGTCCGCGCATGGGCGGCTTCCCTTTCGAAAACGGCGGCAGACAATTTAACCCCAAAAGAGGCGAAACAGCTGCCGCCAAGCCCCGAAACGCCGGCGGACGCCGCGGCCGTCCTTGCGCTGAAAGAAGCGGGGGCGTATGTGTCGCGCGTGTCGCAAGAAACGCATTGGCTGACGGTCGATGTCTCGGACAGACAGCTTCCCCTGGAAAGTTTTCGCCAAATCGCCCCTTGGGTATATGAGCTGGACCTGTCGGGCGCGGAAGCGCCTGAAAGCGTCGGCGCTGCTTTAACCGAAAGCGTCAACTTGCGCAGGCTCAATCTATCCCGCGCGCCGCATGTCGACCCGCTCTGGCTGGCGCAGCTGACAACGCTTGAGACTCTCAACTTATACGGCGCGCAATGCGGCGACGAAGTACTAGACGCGCTCGGAACACTCCCAAATTTAGACAGGGTGTATCTGTCCGACACGCGCGTCACTGAAGAAGGCGTCAACCGCCTGCGTCAAATGCGCCCCGACATGGCGGTCCTGGACGCCTCATTGAAACGTCCGCCGCATGCCGTCGCCTGGAGCGCGGAGCAGATACAGGTATGGCGCCGCGCCCTGCAGATATGGGGAACGCGCCGCACCCGCAAATTTGAAGACGCCCGCGCCTGGTTTCATCCGCGCTGGTCGGGCGTCCTGCCAGGTCAGGTCGGCTTCATATCGTTTGACGATTGGAAAACGACGCTGACCGAAGAAACGCAGGGCAGAACCTATCCCGTCTTACAACTCTTTCCCCGCGCGGTACAGATCGCAGGCAACACGGCGGCCGTCTATGCCGACTACTATTTCTCCTCGTTCAAAGGAACCGACCCGGTCGAAACATCGTCAGGGCGTTTGGTTGAAGTGTACATAAAGACGGAGGCGGGATGGGTTGCCCTTTCCTCCGCGCAGATGGAGGCGTCTGAATGAAGAGTCGATGCGAAACGTTCGCTTTTGTCGCCGTTTTATGCGTCGCCGGCGCCGCATGTTTTACCGCAGCGGCGGAGGCGAAGGGCGAGGCGACGGTTCAGTTCAACACACAGATACGCCCCGTCTTGTCGGACAAGTGCTTTGCGTGCCATGGTCCTGACAGCGGTCAGCGCAAAGCAAACCTGCGCCTGGACAGGCGGGAGGGCGTAGAGCGCGTGACAACCCCCGGCAAGCCGACGGAGAGCGCCCTGTATCAACGCATCGCCTCTCCAGACGACTCGTTCCGAATGCCGCCTGTCCATTCAAAGCGCATGTTGAGCGGCGAGGAGATCGCCCTATTAAAGAGATGGATTGAGCAGGGAGCCGTCTTTGAAACGCACTGGGCGTTCGTTCCGCCGAAGCAGATTGAGCCGCCCGCCGTCCAGAACGAGGCATGGGTGAGAAACGAGATCGACCGCTTTATCCTGCGCCGTCTTGAAGAGGACGGGCTGTCTCCGTCGCCTGAAGCGGGCAAGGAGCGTCTGATGCGCCGTCTGTCGTTCGATCTGACAGGCTTGCCGCCGTCTCTAAAGGAGATGGACGCCTTTTTGCTGGACGAATCGCCTGAAGCGTATGAGCGGTCGGTCGACCGACTCCTGTCGTCTCTCCATTTTGGAGAGCGCATGGCGGCAGAATGGCTTGACCTGGCGCGGTATGCCGACACGTACGGCTACCAGTCTGACGTTTACAGGGATATGTCCCCATGGCGCGACTGGGCGATACGCGCGTTCAACGAAAACCTCCCATACGACGACTTCTTGGTGTGGCAGCTGGCGGGAGACCTCTTGCCGGAGGCGACCTTTGAACAGCGCCTGGCAACCGCCTTCAATCGGAACCACCGCCAGACGAACGAGGGGGGCAGCGTTGAGGAGGAGTTTCGCGCCGAGTATGTCGCCGACCGCGTCGACACCTTCGGCACAGCGTTTCTGGGGATGACCTTCCAATGCGCCCGCTGCCATGACCATAAATACGACCCTGTTTCCCAGAAGAACTACTATGAGCTGTTCGCCTTTTTCAACAACATCGACGAAAGCGGTCTCTATTCCCACTTCACGAACGCGACGCCGACGCCGACTCTCCTTTTAACAAACGAAAAGACAGAGGCGGAGCTTGCCCAGCTTCGTCAGGCTGCCACAGAGGCGGAGACCGCGTATGCGCAGCTCATCGAGACGCGGCGGGAGGCGTTTGAAGCCTGGCGGGAGAGCTGGAACGGAGAGCTGGACGTCTTACCGCAAATGAAGGGGCTGGTCGGACATTACCCGCTTGACGCTATAGACGGCGGCAAAACGCCGAATGAGTCGGACGCCGAAAAACCCGCTTCCATCGGCGGAGGCAATACGGCTGTCGAGGGCCGCAGCGGCGGAGCTGTCCAGTTGACCGGCGACAGCGCTTTAACATTGAGCGGCGTCGGCAGCTTCAACCGCTCGCAGCCGTTCTCCGTTTCTCTCTGGGTTCGTCCGTCCCGCCTGCATGAGCGCGCCGTTCTTTTCCATGTCTCCCGCGCCTGGACAGACGCCGGCAGCCGAGGCTATCAGCTGCTTTTAGAAAATGGGCGTCTCAGCGCCTCGCTGATTCATTTTTGGCCGGGCAACGCAATCCGCATACTCTCGCTAAACCCGCTTCCCATCAACGAGTGGACGCATGTAACGATGTCCTACGACGGCTCAAGCCGCGCGGACGGGCTGCGTCTTTATGTGAACGGCGAGGCGGCGCCGGCGGAGGTTGTCCGCGACCATCTCTATAAGGACATCTCTTACGGCGGCGGAATGTCTCTGGCGATTGGAGAGCGTTTTCGGGACAAGGGTTTCAAAGACGGGCAGGTGGATGAGATTCGCGTCTTCAACCGCGACCTCTCCCCGTTGGAGGCGCGCCGGCTCTATGAGCCTGTGAACGACGCGCCGGACGAGGCGCTGTTCGAGTACTACATCTCCGCCGTTGACGAAGCCGCAGCTGAAGCGCGCGCCCTTCGAAACGAGGCAAGGGCGAAGCGCGACTCGATGGAGAACGGCATCCGCGAAATCATGACCATGAAGGAGATGCCTGAACGCCGCCCAACCTTCATACTAGAGCGCGGCGCCTACGATTCCCCCGGCGAACAGGTGTATCCAAACGCCCCGGCATCCATTTACTCGTTTTCAGACGATCTCCCCCGCAACCGCCTCGGCCTGGCGCTTTGGTCAGTCGATGAACGCCATCCGCTGACGGCGCGCGTCGCGGCGAATCGCTATTGGCAATGGCTTTTTGGCACAGGCTTTGTGTCGACGCCGGAGGATTTCGGCAGCCAAGGCGACCCGCCGTCGCACCCTGAACTGCTCGACTGGCTCGCTCTGCGCTTGATCGAATCGGGATGGGATCAGAAGGGCATGATCAAGCTCATCCTCATGTCTGCCGCATACCGCCAAGATTCGGTTGGCGGCGCCGACTCGCAGCGCGTTGATCCGAGGAACCGCCTCTTGAGCCGCGGTCCGCGCATGCGCCTCTCCGCCGAAATGATACGGGACAGCGCGCTCATGGCGTCCGGCCTCCTGTCGGGAGGCGTCGGCAGCGGACACGCAAAACCGTACCAGCCGGACGGCTTGTGGCGCGAAAAGTCCGGCGGAACCTATCGACGCGATACAGGCATTGGTTTATACCGCCGCAGCCTCTACACCTACTGGAAGCGCACCTCTCCGCCGCCCGCAATGTTGATCTTGGACGCCGAAACGCGCGAGGTGTGTACGGCAAAACGGCGCGTCACGAATACGCCGACGCAGGCGCTGCTGCTCATGAACGGAACGCAGTTTATGGAAGCGGCGCGCGCCCTCGCCGAACGCAGCATACGAGAAGGGGGCGGGCTTGTTCCAGAACAGCTGCGCATCGCCCATCGACTCGCGACCAGCCGCATTCCGACGCAAAGGGAGATGGAGGCGTTGACGCGGCTTTATGAAGCGCAGTTCCGCCTCTTTGACGAGAATCCTGAGCAGGCGTATGCGCTTCTTTCCGTCGGCGACTCGACCTTTGACGCAAATATCGATATGATAGAGCTGGCGGCGTCCACGATGGTCGCCAGCGCGCTGTTGAACGCGGACGAGGCATTGACGAAACGTTAGGAGCATCTCATGTCCGATAGGATGACGGTCACGCGCCGCGCTTTTCTCTATAAAATGGGTCTCGGCCTCGGCTCGGTCGCCTTGTCGCAGCTGATGGGCGGATCAAAAGCGAAGGCGGGACTGCTGGAGGCGCCGCACCATGCCCCGAAGGCGAAGCGCGTCGTCTATCTGTTTCAAAGCGGCGGTCCCTCCCATATGGATCTGTTCGACTACAAGCCGACGCTGAACGCCCAGCATGGACAGGAGCTGCCCGACTCGGTGCGTCAGGGTCAGCGCTTGACGGCAATGTCCGGCCATCAGGCGACGCTGCCGCTGGCAGGCTCTGTCTTTCAGTTCAAACAGCATGGGAAATCGGGCGCCTGGGTGAGCGACCTGCTGCCGTACACAAGCGAAATCGTGGACGAACTGTGCTTCATCCGCTCACTCTACACGGAGGCGATCAACCATGACCCGGCGATCACCTTTTTTCAGACAGGCTCGCAAATCGCGGGGCGGCCGAGCGTCGGCTCATGGATCAGCTACGGCATGGGAAGCATGAACGAGAATCTGCCGGCGTTTTGCGTCCTTGTCAGCAAAAACAAGGGCGGGCAGCCGCTCTATTCGCGCTTATGGGGCAACGGTTTTCTGCCGTCGGAGCATCAGGGCGTCCAATTCCGTTCAGGGAAAGATCCTGTTCTTTACCTGACGAACCCGGACGGCGTCACCGAGGATTGCCGCCGCTTGATGCTGGACGGCTTGAAGGAGCTGAACGAAATCGCCTATGAGCGCGAGGAGGACGAAGAGATACGCGCCCGGACGCTTCAATACGAGATGGCGTACCGCATGCAAACCTCCGTTCCAGAGGCGATGGACATCTCAAACGAGCCTGACCATGTGTTTGACATGTATGGGATGGACGCGCGTGATCCTGGAACCTACGCCGCGAATTGCTTGCTGGCGCGCCGTCTATTGGAGCGCGATGTGCGCTTTGTTCAGCTCTACCATAAGGGATGGGATCAGCACGGAAACCTGCCGAACGCGATACGCCAGCAGTGCCTTGAGACGGATCAGGCGTCCGCGGCGCTGGTGAAAGACCTAAAGATGCGCGGGCTGTTAGAGGACACGCTGGTGATCTGGGGCGGCGAGTTTGGACGCACCAGCTACTGCCAGGGGCGGCTGACGCGCTCCAACTACGGCAGAGACCACCATCCGCGCTGCTTCACCGTCTGGATGGCGGGCGGCGGCGTGAAGCCTGGAACGGTCTACGGCGAGACCGACCAGCTCGGCTACAACATCGCGTCCGACCCTGTCCATGTGCATGACCTGCATGCGACGATGCTGCATCTGCTTGGAATCGACCATGAGCGTTTGACGCATAAGTATCAGGGGCGCCGCTTCCGTTTGACAGACGTTCATGGGGAGGTTGTCCAGGGCGTTTTGGCTTAGGCGCTGTGAACGAGACGTGGACGCGCCAGACGCTTTAGGGTATGATAGACATCGCAACGCGACCGCAGCATCAGGAGATTCACATGAAAACATGGCGGCCTTTTCTTTCGCGCATTTTGCCGACTTTAGCAGTTCTTTTCGGGCTGACGCTCGTTGTTGAAAACAGCCAGGCGCAACCGATACGAACGCTCGGGGAGCGTACGCTTATCGTTTACTCCCTGGCGTATTCTCCGGACGGCTCCCGGCTTGCCAGCGGCGGCGTGGACGGCACAGTAAGGATCTGGAACGCTGAGACAGGCGACCTAATACGAACGCTCGAAGGGCATACGGATTGGGTCAGATCCGTAGCGTGGTCTCCGGACG
>JAPPNK010000029.1:89577-101349 GCA_028818695.1 Candidatus Poribacteria bacterium | reverse complement strand
ACGGTATGCGGCTTGCCAGCGGCAGCGACGACAGCACAGTACAGATCTGGAACGCCGATACGGGCGACCCGATCCGAACTCTCGAAGGACATGAGGACTGGGTCAGATCCGTAGCGTGGTCTCCGGACGGTATGCGGCTTGCCAGCGGCAGCGACGACAGCACAGTACAGATCTGGAACGCCGATACGGGCGACCCGATCCGAACGCTCGAAGGACGACATACGGATTATTATGTCTATTCTGTGGCATATTCTCCGGACGGTATGCGGCTTGCCAGCGGCAGCGATGACAGCACGGTACAGATCTGGGACGCCGATACGGGCGACCCGATACGAACGCTCGAAAGGCATACGGGTACGGTCGTGTCCGTGGCGTGGTCTCCGGACGGTATGCGGCTTGCCAGCGGCAGCGCCGACAGTACGGTACAGATCTGGGACGCCGATACGGGCGACCCGATACGAACGCTCGAAGGACATGCATATTGGACCGTCGCGGCGTATTCCTCAGATGGTACGCGGCTTGCCAGCGGCGGTTCCGATAACGCTATCCGAATTTGGAACGCCGAGACGGGCGATCCAATACGAGCGATCGAGAGGCCTGCGCCTGGAGTCTTTCCTGTGGCGTATTCTCCGGACAGCTCCAAGCTTGCCAGCGGAGGCTTCTTCGACTACACGATTCAAATCTGGAACGCTGAGACGGGCGACCCGATGCGAACGCTCGAAGGACATACGGATTGGGTCAGGTCCATAGCGTGGTCTCCGAACGGTACAAGGCTTGCCAGCGGCAGCGACGACGGCACAGTACGAATCTGGAATGCTGAGACAGGCGAATCGATACGAACGCTCGAAGAACATACGTTTCTGGTCTTTTCGGTGGCGTATTCTCCGGACGGCTCCCGGCTTGCCAGCGGCGGCTTTGACAGCGTCATCCGAATTTGGAACGCCGAGACGGGCGATCCAATACGGACGTTCGAAGGAGGGGATAGTTTTACAGGTTGGATCTTATCTCTGGCGTATTCTCCGGATGGTACGCGGATTGCCAGCGGCATCAGAGACGGCACAGTACGGATCAGGAACGCCGATACGGGCGATCCAATACGAAAGCTCGAAGGGCATACGGATTGGGTCAGATCCGTAGCGTGGTCTCCGAACGGCACGCGGATTGCCAGCGGCAGCGACGACGGCACAGTACAGATTTGGAACGCCGAGACAGGCGACCCTATGCGAACGCTTGAAGGGCATTCGAGTACGGTCGTGTCCGTAGCGTGGTCTCCGAACGGTACGCGGATTGCCAGCGGCGGCGCGGACGGCATAGTACAGATCTGGAATGCAGAGACGGGCGACCCGATACGAACGCTCGAAGGGCATACGGACGCAGTCCTGTCCGTGGCGTGGTCTCCGAACGGCACGCGGCTTGCCAGCGGCAGCAGCGAAGTTTTGATTTGGGAGTTAGAACCGGGCCCTGTTACGGTAGAGATCGCCGGCCCGAGCGGCCATGTCAACGAGGCGTTTGATGTGTCCATCACATTCAGCAGGAGCGTTACAGGCTTCACAACGTCGGATATTGAGGCGACGAACGGATCTGTGACAAACTTGAGAGGGTCAGGCGCTTCCTACACCGCGACGATTGAGCCATCCAGCGCCGACGTTGTAACGGTGAGCGTTCCCGCCAACGCCGCAGGGAATAACTTAGCTTCCGACATCTATACCGTCAACTATGACGCGCCTCCTGTTTTTACAGGGCATAAGGGCGGCATTTTGGCGGCGGCGTATTCATCGGACGGAACCCGCATCGCCACCGCCTCCGCCGACGACATCGTCCTAATCTGGAATGTCAACGCGGAAACGCCGCTCTTTGAACTGACGGAGCATACGGGCGATGTCCGCTCCGCCGCCTTCTCGCCGGACGGAACAATGCTCGCCACAGGGAGCGCCGACGACACGATATGCATCTGGAACGCCGAAACGGGCGCGCATGTCCGAACGCTGGAAGAACACGAAGGCGACGTTTACGCTGTGGACTATTCGCCGGACGGATTAACCATCGTCAGCGGAAGCGGCGACCGTACCGTTCGGCTCTGGAGCGCCGAAACTGGGGAGCTTTTAAAGACGATGACGCAGCATTCGGGGACCGTTCGGACCGTCGCCTTCTCTCCCGACGGAACGCTCATCGCCAGCGGCGGAGCCGACAGGACCGTCCGCCTCTGGAACGCCCAGACCGGCAAGCCGATCACCGCAATGAAAGAGCATGGGCGGACAATCTACTCGGTCGCCTTTTCGCCCGATGGAACGATTCTGGCAAGCGGCAGCGCCGATAAAACGATCCGTTTTTGGGATGTCTCGTCGCAGTCGCTCATCCATACCCGTACGGTGGGCGGGTCTGCGGGCTTAGTGTTTTCGGTCGCCTTCTCGCCGGACGGCTCAACGCTTGCCTCCGGAAACCAAGACGGAACCGTCCATCTATGGGCGTCCGGGAACGGCAGGCATAAGGAGACGTTAGAGGGGCATACGGGAACCGTTTACGCGGTCGCCTACTCGCCGGACAGCCAAACGCTCATCAGCGGCAGTCGCGACAGAACGCTGCGCTTCTGGGAAACGCCGTCGGTTGATCCGGATGTGAACGGCGACGGCGCCATTGACGGCGCAGACCTAACAGCCCTTGGCGAAAGCTACGGCATGACGGTCGCGGACGGCGCCGATCCCAACGCGGATGTGAACGGCGACGGCGTCGTGGATGTGACCGACGTTCTGCTTGTCGCGGACGCCTTGGCTGGACAGGCTGCGGCGGCTCCGGCGTTGGCGTCTTCGAGGGAGACGCCTTCCGTTCCGCAGGTTTCCGTTTGGCTGAACGACGCGAATAGGCTGATGGTCCGCAGCGACTCGGCGAAACACGGGATCGCCGTTTTGGAGAGCATACTTCTGTCGGCGGGGCAGGTTGTGTCCAAAAGCGCGCTCCTGCCGAATTACCCGAACCCGTTCAACCCAGAGACCTGGATTCCGTTTGAGTTGGCGGAAGCGTCCCGCGTGAGAATAACAGTCTATAACTCGGCAGGTCAACTCGTGCGGACGCTGGATCTGGGGCAGTTGCCGGCGGGCGCCTACCGCAGCCGCGCCAAAGCCGCCCATTGGGACGGACGGAACGCTTTAGGCGAACCTGTCGCCAGCGGCGTCTATTATGTCCGCATTGAGGCAGGCTCGTTCACGGCTCTTCGACGCATGGTTGTGTTGAAGTAGGAAAACTCTTGTTTGCGCGGGAGCGCGTTGCCGTTCCCGCGCAGATCTTTTCCGCGTTCACCGCTTCACGGGAACGGCCAAAACTGGTTCCACGCCGTCATCCAGTCCTTCGCGCGGCTCTCTGCCGTGAGCGCGCCTGTGATGCGAACCCCTTCCCGCTCTTTGAAACCGCTCATCTGCTCCGGCGAGCCGACCTCTATCTTGATCGCCGTCGGCTTTGCGGGGACATACGCTGCCGCGCCTGACATGTCCAACAGCGCCTTCCGCGCCCCCTCTTCAATCATTGCGCGGGCGCGGACAGGAGGGATCTGGCGGGCGCTGTAGCGCGTCAAGCCTGTTTTGACAGCGACGGTCGGCAGCTCTTTCCCAAGCAGCTCCTTCGCCTCGCGGCATGTGGCGGCGTCCCCCGTTACGAGCGCGATTGGGACGCCGTAATGTCCGTTCAACGCCGCGTTGACGCCCACCTCGCCGACAAGATCGCCGTTGAACCATAGGTTGCGGTAACGGACGCTGGAGATGGTGTGGCTCAAGACGCCGTCGGGAACGCCGTTTCGGGCATGCATTCCGATCAGCAGGCAGGCGTCGCAACCGTTTTCCCACATCTCCGTATAACGCCCCCATGTGTGTCCGGCGACCCATTCGCAGTCGGGATGCAGCGCTTCGGGGATGAGCGAGTTGAAGTTCCAGCCGCCTTTGGATCCAGCGCCGTGGCAGTCGACGACGACGATCTCTTCCGCGCCGGCCGCTTTAGCGCCTCGGACGGCGGCGTTTATCTCTTCGGTGTAAAGGCGCCTGCCCTCTTCATACAGCTCCGCTCCGCCGTCCACCTGCTGCCATGCGACGATGCCGCTGACGCCTTCCATATCGCACATGATGAGAACGCGCATCTCTTCCTCCATCTTTTTAATGGAACCATGTTAGCGCCGTTTTGAACCGCATACTATAGACGGCGGCATTTATTAAGCGATAAAAATTGACAGGCTGCGCGCTGAATTATAAACTAAAACAAACAACGAGCATATGGGGGGACAATCAATGAATGCGCTTGACACGAGCATGATCGCATACAGAGCTAAAGGTTCTACAGTTCTGGTGAAAACGGAAAATGAGACGGTCAACGGCTTCTTCGTCCGAGAGGGGCTTGTCGCAACCAGCTCCCGCATCCTGGAGGACGGAGCCGACCGCATCTATCTTCAGCGCTCTACGGACGACCCTCGCCTGTTTCATGTGGACGGCGCCGCTTTCCAGGACTCAGAGAGCGGCATTGCCGTTCTGCGCGTTTCGTCGCTGGAGGAGCGGGTCTTGCCTCTCAGCGCCGCGTCCGTTCAGGCGGGCGAGCGCGTTTATATGGTTGAAAACATTGAAAAGAGATCGCGGACCGTCTGGCGCGAAGCAACAGTGAGTGGCTTTCAAACCGATACGGACATGCCGCGCATTCTATTTAACGGCAGCGTCCCAGGCGGCGCGGTCGGCAGCGCCGTTCTGAACGATCAAAGCGAGGCGGTCGGCGTCATTGTGGACGTGCCGACCGGGGGCGGAACCTTCGCCGCGATGCCTTCCGCCCAACTGAAAGAGGCAGTTGCGCAGATCAAGCATGACGGCCCCCGCAGAATCGATCCCTGCCAAGCAACGATCCGCTTCGGAAAGGGGCCGGTTAGATGCCTTGTCTTTTCGCCGGATGGACGGACGCTTGCGGTCGGTTCCAGCTTCGCCGTCTGGCTCTACGACGTCGAGACAGGCGCGCAACTAAACCGTTTCAGGGCATGGGAAGTTCAAGCGCTTGCCTTTTCGTCGGACGGAAAGACGCTCGCCGCCGCTGAAGAGATGGGCCATGTATTTCTGTGGGATGTTGAAACGGGTCAAAGCCCCATACTTACGTCGCAGAGGCCGTGGCATAATTACGATGCGAAAGCCTTGGCATTCTCGCCGGACGGACGCATTCTCATGAGCGGATCATGCGACGATGTCGCGCTGTGGAACCTGCAGACGGGCGAGCTCATCGCGCGTTTCCACCGCCTTGAGGTAAGAACGAGCTATAACGCCCACGCCTTTTCGCCGGACGGACAAACCATTGCCAGCTCCTGCGACGACACCGTTCGGATCTGGAATCCCGAAACGCAGGAAGGCGAAATAACTTTGAAAGGGCATACAGATCGGGTTCAAGCCATGTCCTATTCGGCGGACGGACGAACGCTCATCACAGGCGGGGACGACAAGACGATACGGATCTGGAACGCCGAAACGGGCGAATGCGTCGAAACGCTGGAAAACGCCTCCGAGTACGTCCGCTCCATTTCCTGTTCGCGCGTTGGGAACATGTTTGTCAGCGACGGCTGGGGCGGCGATCTGCTCATCCGAGACATCGAGACGGGGCAGATTCAACGGCGCATTGAAGCGCATACAGAAAACATCAATTGCGCCGCCATTTCGCAGGACGGAAAAACAGCCGCCAGCGCCGCCAGGGACGCGGAGATCCGATTCTGGAACGTCGAGACGGGCGAGGCGCAGACGGTTGTCAAAGGGCATACGAGAGGAGGAAGCTCCCCCGCATTTTCCCCCGATGGAACGACGCTCGCAGTCGCCGCCGACAACAAGATCTGGCTGTGGGACGCCCAAACAGGCGTGGAGCGAGCCGTATTGAAAGAATGCGCGGGCGCGACCGCCTTCTCCCCTGACGGAACGACGTTCGCCAGCTGTGGAGAAGAAGGCGCGGTTCGGCTTTGGGATGCGCAAACGGGCAAGCTTGAGGCAGAGATGAAGGGGCATACCGATGCGGCGCGTTTGCTCGTCTTCTCCCCCGACGGAAAAACGGCGGTCAGCGCCGGCGAGGATAAAACCGTACGAGTTTGGGATGTCCAAACGAAAACGGGTCGAACCGTCTTCACGGCAGATAACGGCGTCGTCTTTAAGGCGTTGTCGCAGGACGGGAAGACCGTTGCCGGCGTCTGCAAAGAAAACGGGCTGAAGGTCTGGAACGTCGAGACGAGGGAGCTTCAAGCGACTCTTGCTGTGGACGCCGACGCGGTTTATCGAGCCGCCTTCTCGCCGGACGGGCGGACGCTCGCCAGTGGGGGGAAGGACCTTGTCATTCGGCTCTGGGACCTCCAAACGGGAGAGCGCAAAGCCGAGATGACGGGCCACCGCAACTCGATTGGCTCCATCGCCTTTTCGTCGAACGGCGCCATTCTTGCCACTGTGGACATGGGCTCGGAGGTCAGGTTGTGGGATGTTCAAAAAGAGTGGCATATCATGGCGATAGACTCTGGCTTAGGCTATACCGGCTATACCGCTTATCCGGTCTTTTCGGCGGACGGAACGAAACTTGCGATCGCCGGAGACGCCGGCTCCGCATTGTTGTGGGACATTGCCAGCCTGCTGCCTGCGGACGCTCCGCGCCCCGCTTGAGCCTGCCAATGCGCGTCAAACAGAACAGGAGCGGCGTATGAATCACTTCTCAAACCTCCTGCTTCGTTGGGCGGCCGCATCTCTGTTGACGTTTGGCGCGTTCATTTCATTGGCGCAAGACCGGGAGCGGAACAACCCGTCCGCCCTTCCCAGCAACATCGCGCTCTGGAATCTGCCCGATGGGGCAAAGTTGCGGCTTGGGAAGGGAACGATCGGACCCGATTACGATTCGAGCAATAGAGGGGCGCTCGCCTTTTCGCGCAACGGAGACGTCCTTGCAGTCGCGGGAGGCGTCGGCGTCTGGCTCTACGACGCAAAAACAGGCGCCGAAATCGATCTGCTGCGCGGACATACGGGAATCGTCAATTATGTCGACTACTCCCAAGACGGACGCGCCCTCTTAACCGCAGGGAACGACAAGACAGCGCGGCTATGGAACGCCGAGACAGGCGCATTGCGCCATATCTTTGGGGATCCTTCTAAGAGCGTTCACTCCGCCGCTCTTTCTCCAGACGGCAGAACCGTCGCAACCGGAGCTTCCGCTTCTATTGATCTGTGGAGCGCCGACACCGGCAAACATTTCCGTACTCTAGTCGGCGATATGCGGTCCAGGGGACATGGAAGGGGGGTGTATTCTCTCGCCTATTCGCCGGACGGAAAACTGCTGGCAAGCGTCAGCGACCAGTACGATGTACGAATATGGAACGCCGAGACAGGCGCCCAGCTTCATTATATTAAGGGTATTGCGAGCGGCGGCGTCATGCTGTTTTCGCCCGATAGTCAAACCCTTGTCTGCTCCGGAAAAACCTATTCCCATGTCAACTGGCCCTTAAGGATTGTGGATCCGCAGAAGGGAGCCGTCATCCGTTCGATTTATGGACATACGCGCACGATACATGCGGCGGCGTTCTCGCCGGACGGAAAGAAACTTGTCAGCGGAGGGGACGACGCATCAATACGCATCTGGGATGCGGTTACGGGCGCGCCGCTTCGAATGATCGGAAAGGGAGAGGACCATCTATATCAAACGGCGTATTCGCCGGACAGCAAAACGCTCATCCAGATCGCGAGCGGGGCAGGCGATCTGTATGCGGATCATATTGAACTGATCCGTATATTGGACTCCGAATCGGGCGCGCTGATTCAGACCATCGTAGGACCAGATCAAAAGACTAACTATATAATTCATGCCCTCTATTCGCCGAACAGCGACGAGTTCGCCTGCAGGCAGGATGATTACTCCATTTGGATATTCAGCATGAGAGAGCGCAAAGCTCTCCGAATTATCAAAGACCAAAAATACGGCGTCTCAACGATCAGCTATTCGCCGGACGGCAAGATTCTCGCCAGCGGAAGCTATGCCGGACCCATACAGTTATGGAATCCCGATACAGGCGAAAATATCCGAACGCTCCACGGCCATGCCAACGCGGTAGGCTTGATTGTGTTTTCCCGCGACGGTCGATATATCGCCTCCGCAGGAAGAGACACCGACGACGTGTGGATTTGGGACATTGAAACCGGCGAGAATATCCAAACGCTTGAAGGACATGGAGAATACGCTTACGACGTTAGGTTTTCAGCGGACGGGAAACATGTTGTCACTAAAAGCTATAACTTCCTGCGCATATGGAACGTCAACACGGGCGCGCAAGAACAAACAATCGACGGAAATGGAAAATCTATCACAGAGATCGCCTATTCACCCGACCGAAAAGAGATCGCTGTAGCCTATACATTAGACGGCGACATCAAGATATGGAGCATTGAAAAAGGGATGTTCGTACAAACGCTGAAAGGGCATACGAAAAATATAACGGCGCTGACCTATTCTCCCGACGGTCGATTGCTTCTGAGCGGAAGCTGGGACTACACCGTGCGCATTTGGGACCCTGACACGGGCAAGACGCTTCACACGTTAAAACATGGCCATTTGGGCCATTGGGTTGACCATATCGACTTTTTTCCAGACGAAGACACAATCGCAACGCGCAGCAATTCGTCTGTCGTCTTGCTGTGGAGCGCCGAGACGGGGGAGTTTCTCCGCACGATCCCTGAAACGCTACAGGATGTCCATGCGCTGGCTTATTCGCCGGACGGTAAGATCTTTGCTAGCCATAGCTGCCAGCGGCGACTCAGGATGGGCGGCACAATAGACATATGGAGCGCCGACAATGGAAAGCGTCTTAGAACGATTCGAGGACATACGGAGGGCGTTCGCTCAATCGCCTTTTCCCCCGACGGAAAACAGGTCGCAAGCGGAGGGTACAATGGCGACATCCGGATATGGGACGCAAGCGCAGGCAAGCTTCTCCAAACGACCTATGAGCCGTTCAGTACCATCTACGGAATGGGTTATTCGCCGGACGGAAAAACAGTTGCTGCCGCCTGCCGCAGCGATTATGGCGGCATTTTGACAATTGACGCTCAAACTGGCGAGCGAATCCATATGAGCGATCAAAAAATTGGCGGCAACTTTGCGGCGTTCTCGCCGGACGGCTCCATGATGGCGACAGGGGGAACAAAAGAAGAGGGGCAAATTCGCATATGGGATATGAATGCGCGCAAGACGATTCTCTCAACAGCGAAGGATATGGAAAGGATCGAATCCGCCGCCTTTTCGCCGGACGGCAAATGGATCGCAACAGGCGGCAAAGACAATACGCTCCGCGTCTGGAGCGTTGAAACGGGCTTACCGATTCATACTCCTAAAGCGCATCCGGGCGATGTCCTGTCGGTCGCTTTCTCGCCGGACGGCGAGCGGATTGCGACCGGATGCTACGACAAAGGGGTACGGATATGGGGAGCGGTTGAGGGAGCCTTTCTCATCTCGGAGCAGATGCATGACCGGGCAGTCCTTTGCGTCGCGTACTCGCCGGACGGCAAGACGCTAGCCAGCGCCAGCGCCGACTATACCGTGAGACTCTGGAACGCCCGCAACGGCAAGCATATCCGAACCTTCACCGGACACACGGACGAGGTCAATTCGCTCGCCTTCTCCCGCGACGGCAAGACGCTCGCCAGCGGCAGCTTGGACGGCACGGTACTCCTTTGGGACCTTTCCAACCTCCCCTCCGTCCCTCCGCCTTGACGCCGCGCCCCATTGTCCATACACTCATGAACCGACATGAAACCCGAGGACAACGCATGAACGCAGCCCGCAAACTCCCGCTTCGTTGGACGGCGGCATGGCTCTTGACGCTGGGCGCCGCTGTCGCCTCCGCGCAGACGCAAACGCCCCAGCAGATCGCCCAAAAAGCGTTCGCATCGACGGTTCTGGTCGTCACGGAGAACGCGGAAGGGGAAACCGCCGGCGTCGGCAGCGGCTTCTTCGTACGAAGCGGACTCATCGCGACGAACCGGCATGTGATCGACGAGGCGGCGGTCATCCGCGTTCGGCTGGTGAACCAGGACAGGTTCCACCGCGTCGATTCGGTCGCCGCGCAGGACGCGGAGCGGGACCTGGCGCTGCTGCGCGTCTCGTCGTTGAGCGCGCCCGCCCTGCCCCTTGGCGACAGCGACGCGCTCCAGGTCGGCGAGACGATCTATGCGGTCGGCAACCCGATCGGGTTCCTAGAAGGAACCTTCTCGAACGGGCTGGTGAGCGGCATCCGCGCCCTGCCCGACAGCAAACTGATACAGATGACCGCGCCCATCTCGCCAGGCAGCAGCGGCGGACCTGTCCTGAACGAGAAGGGAGAAGTCGTCGGCGTCTCTACGATGGCGATTAAGCTGGGGCAGAACCTGAATTTCGCCGTCCCTTCAAACGCCCTGAAAAAGATGCTGGAGCGCATTAGCCGTCAGAATCCTATTGTTCCAACTCCCCGACCAAAACCCGTCGCCTTGCCCGAACGCTTTGCAGGTCACATGAAATGGAGCCTGCCGAAAGGAGCTAAAGCCCGCCTCGGCAAAGGATCAGTTGAAGCAATCGCATATTCGCCGGACGGTAAGTCGCTTGCGGTCGGCGGAAGCATGGGCATTTGGCTTTATAACGCCCATACTGGCGCAGAAATCGCATTGTTTGAAATTGCGCGTACGAGTAATCTCCGATTTATTGTATATTCTCCTGACGGCAAGACTATTGCCGGCGGCAGCTTCGATAAGACGATTCGGATTTGGGATGCCAAAACAGGCGTGCTTCTCAAAACGCTCGCCGGGCATACGAGCCTGGTCTGGTCCATGACGTATTCTCCGGATGGACAGATCATCGCTAGCGGAGGATGGGACAATACGATTCGGATCTGGAACGCCCGTACTGGTGCGCATATAAGAACGCTCAAGGGACATGTAAACTCTGTTTACTCCATGGCGTATTCATCAGATGGGCAAACCATCGCCAGCGGAGGCAATGACGGAATGATTCGAATTTGGAACGCCCGTACAGGCGCGCTTATAAGAACGCTTGCCGGGCATACGAGCTGGGTCTGGTCTGTGGCGTATTCTCCGGACGGACAGACAATTGCCAGCGGAGGAGTTGATGAGACGATTCGAATTTGGAACGCCCGTACAGGCGCGCTTCTCAAAACGCTTGCGGGGCATACGAGTAGTGTTGTTTCCGTGGCATATTCTCCGGACGGGCAGACGATCGCCAGCGGGAGCGATGACGGAACGATTCGGATCTGGAACGCCCGTACAGGCGCGCTTCTCGAAACGCTCGCGGGGGGTAGTCCTTCCGTGGCGTATTCTCCGGACGGGCAGACGATCGCCAGCGGGAGCGATGACGGAACGATTCGGATCTGGAACGCCGGTACAGGCGCGCTTATAAGAACGCTTGAGGAACATGTAAACTCTGTCTACTCCGTGGCGTATTCATCGGATGGGCAAACCATCGCCAGCGGAGGCGACGGAACGATTCAAATTTGGAACGCCGGTACAGGCGCGCTTATAAGAACGCTCAAAGCGCCTAATACATCCAGCATGTTATCTTTTGTAGCGTATTCTCCGAACGGACGGACAATTGCCGGCGGAAACCTAATCGGTACAATTCAAATTTGGAACGCCGGTACAGGCGCGCTTATAAGAACGCTCAAAGTGCCTGCGTTCAGCATGTTATCTTTTATAGCGTATTCTCCTGACGGGCAGACCATTGCAAGCGGCAGCTACGATCAAAAAATTCGGATCTGGAACGCCCGTA
>JAPPNK010000029.1:0-89477 GCA_028818695.1 Candidatus Poribacteria bacterium | reverse complement strand
TGGGTAGTGTTGCTTCCGTGGCGTATTCTCCTGACGGACAGACCATTGCAAGCGGCAGCTACGATCAAAAAATTCGGATCTGGAACGCCCGTACAGGCGCGCTTCTCAAAACGCTCACGGGGCATATGGGTAGTGTTGCTTCCGTGGCGTATTCTCCTGACGGACAGACCATTGCAAGCGGAGGAAGGGACAAAACGATTCGGATATGGAACATCCGTACTGGCGCGCTTATAAGAACGCTCGCGGGGCATACGGGAGAATCTGTCCATTCCGTGGCATATTCTCCCGACGGACAGACAATTGTAAGCAGCGGTCATGACAGCACGATTCGTATATGGGATGTGCGCGCGGGTGCGCTTCTCAAAACGCTCATGGTGTATACTGGCAATGTCCGTTCCGTGGCGTATTCTCCTAACGGGCAGACCATCGCCAGCGGAGGCTGGGACGGTACCATCATGCTCTGGGATGCTTCAAACCTATTGGAGCGATAGCGCCTACCGCTCCAGCGGCTCTCGATCAATGTCAAACGCCCAGAGAAGTTGACCAATTAATTTTTCAAATATCGCTAGAATGGCAGGCGCCTCATACGATTGCTGATTGAATTGGGGGCTAGAATTTTTTGGCAGCTTTCCGATTGTTGATAGAACTGCTTTCATGTCGCTATTCACCAGGGTCTCAGAAGGGAATTGCGCAGAAGCTAAAACTTCAGAACTATGGCATTCGCATTCCCCATATTGAGCAGACTGACCGGAGCGGTCGCTATAAATTAGTCTCTTTCCAGCCACATTACGAAGATGCAGCGACATTTCGATGTTCCCGCGGAACTTACATTTGTTGTAAAATAATGCAGAATAACGGAGCAACCAAATAGTTGCGTCAAAAAAATCCTTATGATCGATTTTTTCTGGATCCTTCCGAACGAATGGCAACCTCCCGTAAACGATCCCATGATCGTTCAGTTCCCAATAATCGCTATTCGTATGAGAATGAGAACGAGAAATGGCACCTCCTGGCACCCTTGAAAGTGTAATGTGGCCAAATCCGCCTTCCATCCCCATAAAATCATGGATCTCCCTTGTTGAAATAATCGGCTTGTAAGGAAATTTCGGCCGCGCAATTGCTCTGATGCTTGGCTTTTTTGGATCGTGAAACGAGTTTACCCGCTCTTCAATTTGGTTGAGAATCTGTCCATAGATAATTTTTGAATCCTCGCGCCGCTTGAGCATGTATTCAATGCGATCTATGTCCGCAAGCTTATACGGTTGGCTGACGCTGCCAGTTCGAATATAAACCTTCGTGCTGTTCTGAATCGCATGCGGCGCGTGTGGACTTTCATCAACGCGAACTACAATCACAGCATGACCCTCGGTCTCCGTGGGAACAATTGTTATCTCTGGCATGACGGGCGGATGGATGCCGTCCGACATGCTATTTGTGACTTGATCTTCTAAACCGCCTTGGTTGGGAATGCCCTTAATGGGAAACTCGACATTATTATTGCTCTTGTCGGCTTTTACACCGATGATGAAGACACCGCCCTGCGAGTTTGCAAAAGCCGAAACGGTTTTCGGAACATTCGCGACCTTTGATTTATACTCTACGCGGACGCCTTCGCCCCACTCTCGACAAAACGCTTCAACGTCTGCAAACGTGATTTTGTCTTTCGGCATTGTGAACAAGGACATGGCTTATTCCTTTTCCGTTATTGCGAAAATCTAGGTTTAGACAGAATCTCCCGCGCCCGCTCCACATCAACCCGCATCTGTTCAATCAGCGCCTCAACGTTCTCAAAGCGCAGCTCATCCCGCAGCTTGGCGACCGGCGCGATTTCCATCTCTTTCCCGTACAGGTCGCCGTCAAAGTCGAGCAGGTGCGCCTCCAGCTTCCGCTCCTTGCCGTCAAATGTCGGGCGGACGCCCAGGCTCGCCGCCGACATATGCCGTTGTCCGTCCGCCTCCGCCCATGCCGCATAGATCCCGTCCGGCGGCAGCTGCAGGTCGCCGTAATCGATGTTCGCCGTGGGGAAGCCGAGCTCCCGCCCCCGCTGGTCGCCTTTCGCGACCCGCCCCGACATGCTGTATGGACGCCCCAGCAGCCGCGCCGCCTCCTCAAGCCGCCCGCAGCGAACCGCCTCCCGCGCGCGCGTGCTGCTGACGGGCAGCCCTCCGTCCATCGCCGGCTCCGCGAGATGCGTCTCATACCCGAACCGCGCCGCTCCGTCCCGTATCGTGTCGACGTTCCCCAGCCCTTTATATCCGAAGCGAACGTCTGTCCCCGTCACAATGCCCCGCGCCTGAAACGCCTCCGCCAAGCGCGCCAAAAACGCCTCTGCGGAGGTTGTCCGCATGCGCTCGTCAAAACGCCCAATCGCCGCAAGGTTGATGCCAAAATCTTTCAGCAGCGCGAGCGTCTGCGATTCGGTCGTCAACGAAGGGGGGCAATGCTCAGGCGCGATCAAACGGAGCGGGTTCGGGCGCAGGAACAGAACCGCCGAGTCGAGACCCGCCTGCTCCGCCTGCTCCTTGACGACGCGCAGAACCGCCTGATGTCCGAGATGCAGTCCATCAAACTTGCCGAACGCCAGAACGCATCCGCGCTCCATCGGCGCGTCTGTCCAGAAGCCGTCCAGAACTCTCACGACGCCGCCCGGCGCGCCGTTTCCAGCGGGACGATGCGCTGAACAGCCGCCGCTGGGTTGCTCTCCAGCGCCTCCAGCGAGACGGCGTCCTCCACGCGGTACGGCCCGATTCGCGTCCGCCGCAGGGCTTTGATGTGCGCCCCGCATCCGAGTTTCCGCCCGATGTCATGCGCCAGGACGCGGATATAGGCTCCGCGCGAGCAGACGCACCGTATTTTCAGCGTCGGCGGTTGGCAATCGAGCGGTTCCAGCGCGGACACTTTCACTTCGCGCGGCTTCCGCTCAATCGTGATTCCCTCGCGCGCGTATGCGTAGAGCGGTCTGCCCTTGTGCTTCAAGGCGGAGAACATCGGCGGCGTCTGCTGAATGACGCCTCGAAACGGCGCCAAAGCCCTCTCTATGTCCGCTTCGTTCAGGGTCGGAACTTCCCGCTCCGCCGTGATCTGCCCCGAAGCGTCATGCGAGTCGGTCTCGACGCCGAGCGTCAGCTCCGCAAGGTACTCTTTTTCATGCGTCTGGAGCGGCTCAAACAGTTTCGTCGCTTTGCCCATGCAGACGAGCAAGACGCCGGTCGCTTCTGGGTCTAAGGTTCCGGCATGCCCCGCTTTTTTGACGGCAAGCGCTTTTTTGACGCGCGTCACCGCCGCCTGCGAGGAGATGCTCATCGGCTTGTCGAGATTCAAGATTCCGTCCATAGATCATTTTTCCCCGCTGTTGGAGACCAGGGCGGACAGCGCCTTCAGTACGGTCTCTTTTGCCGAGTCGAGCGGCGGCTCCATCAAGCAGCCGGACGCATACGCATGTCCGCCGCCTCCAAAGTCCGCGGCGAGTCTGTCCACCTTCACCGTTCCGCCGCTTGAGCGAAAGCTCGCCTTGATGCGTCCGTCCGGCAGCTCCCCCACCAGCGCCGCCGCCGAGACGCCTTCAATCGAACGGGCGTAATCGATGAACCCGTCCACATCCTCAACGGTTGTTCCGGTCGCGCGGTACATTTCCTGCGTCACATGCATGGACGCCACCTGTCCGTTCTCCGTTCGGCGCAGCGTGCCGAGAACCGCCGCCAGGAGCCGCGTTTGCCCTTCCGTCCGCGATCCGTAGATATGATTGTACGCCCGCTGCGGGTCGACGCCCTGCGACACTAGGTCGGCCGCGGCGGCGAGGCATTTCGCCGTTGTGTTTGAAAAACGAAAATTTCCCGTGTCGCCGATGATGCCCGCATATAGACACTCAGCGATGTTCCTGTCGATCTCCCAGCCGGCGTATTGAAAGTAATCGTATAAAATTTCGCAGGTCGCGCTCGCTTCAGGGCGAACGCACGCCGCGTCCGCAAACGGCTCTCCCGTCGCATGATGGTCAATGTTGATCGTGAGCCGCCGGTCGCTCACGAGCGGGATCATTTCCCTGCCGATGCGTATCAGGCTGCTGACATCGACGACAGCGAGGACATCCATCGACTCGTTCCGCGGCTGTTGGCGGATGCGTTCGGCGCCTGGCAGATACTGCGCAATTCGCGGCGCCGGGTCGCGCCCGACGATTTCGACCCGCTTGCCTTGCTGTTCCAGCGCCAGCGCCAGCGCCAGCTGCGATCCGACCGCGTCTGGGTCCGGTTGAATGTGCGACACGATCCAGAACGATTGGTGCGCTTCAAACGCTTCGCTCAAGCGCGCAAAATCGGCGTTCAGCGGTTCGCTCATTCTTCTTCGGAACCTGCGTCTAGACCTTTCAATATCTTGTCCATCTCCAGCATTTTGTCGACGCCTTGGTCGCGTTCAAAACGCAGCTCCGGGCTTCGCCGCAAACGAAGCCGCCTTCCCGCTTCCCGCCGCAGAAAGCCGGACGCCTTCTCCAGAGCGCGTTCAACGCTCCTCCAGTTCTCCTTCGGAAACACGCTCAGATACACCCACGCCACCTTCAAGTCGCGCGACAAGCGGACGCGCATGACGGCGCAGCCGGTGAGGCGCGGGTCTTTTACATCGCGCTGCAAGATTTCGTTCAACTCTCTCATCAAACTGCTGGCAACGCGGTCGCTGCGCGGAAAGGAACCGCCGCCTTCAAACAGATCTACCATCGCTCACGCTCCACTTTCAGGACAATGATCGGAAAGGAGATTTCAATAAACTCCGCAACTTTTGACGCCATGCTCTCCGCATGCCGCGCGCTGTTCGACACGCAGGCGACGCCCAGCTCGCATTCGTTCCAGCGGTCCATCAAGCCCACCTCGGCGACCGCGGCGTTGAACCGATGCCGCGTCCGGTCTTTGATACTGCGCACAATCCGCCGTTTTTCTTTCAACGACCGGCATCCCGGCGTCTGAAAATGTATCTTACATACCGCCACAAACATCGCAATATAGAATCTTACCCCGCCCCGCCCGCCATGACAAACCGCAGTAACCTGAACTTCCGCAAGGTCAGGACAATGCCGGTTGACCCGCTCTCCATTTTGTGTTAAAGTGGCGGAGCTCCATTAGACTTAGGAGAACAGATATGATTCAACGGATACAACGCTTCATCGTTGCGGCATGCCTGTTCGCTGCCGCAACCTTCGCCGCGCAAGCGGAAATTGACCCCGAAACGCTCGTCGGAGCGTGGCTCTTCGATGACGACGCAGGCAACTCCGCCTCCGACTTGTCCCAAAATGGATTTGACGGAGAAATCAACGGCGCCGCATGGGATAAAGGAATCTTCGGTTCCGCCCTTTCCTTTGACGGCGACGACTGGGTCTCCATAGCAAGCGACCCGGCTCTCCAGATCGGCGACGAATTAACCATGATGGCGTACTTCTTTGCTGAAGACATCGCCTCATGGCGGCAGCTGATCGCCAAATCGGACGAATACCTGCTTCGAATCGACCCGCCCGGCGAGGGCAACCGTATGTCCGCCTTTGTGAAAGCAAACGGAACATGGGAACCGCGCGCCAGCTCGCATATTCCAGAACTGGACACATGGACTCACTTCGCCGCCGTTTACAGAGCCGATCCTGCAGGCGAGGAGCAAAACCTGATGCTGTATGTGGACGGCGCGTTCCAAGGCGGAGCCGACAAACCTGGGGGTATCGCCCCCACCGAAAACCCTGTCGAAATCGGTCGGTGGGGAAACGGCTCCTACTTCATTGGACTCATCGATGAAGCCGCCATCTTCAACGCTGCGCTCAGCGAGGAGGATATTCTCGAGATCAAACAGGACGGGCTGCAAGTTGCGATGTCAGGCGGACTCGCAGCGACAGCAGAGGGCAAAATGGCTGTCCTGTGGGCAAACATCCGAAAAGGATACTAACCGTCTCCAGGGATCAGATGCCATAAACCTCTCGTCCCGCGAGCCAACAAACGATGCTGGGGGATGTCAAGGCCGATCACGTCCACGACGATCTTCCTCCGCATCAATGCCGGCAGAATTTCCGTAAAAGAAGGCGCGCCCTCCAAAGGCTCGTCCGTGATCAAGATAAAACGCCGCTCCACATCCGCGCGAAACTTCACCTTCTCCATCGCGCGGTGGAGCGCCGTCAGCGCATGCTCGTTTCCGCCCACCTTCACATTCGCCAGCAAACGCTCATACTGCGCAATGTCCGTCGACTGCGGAAACACGAGAAACTTTGTCACCTTGAACTTCACGACTCCGAACGTCGCGTCCACCTTGCGCCGCTTCAGCTCTTGAGACATTGCCGACAAATTTGCCCTGACCGCATGAATGTTGTTCGCCATGCTGCCGCTCAAATCCAGCAGAAAGACGATGTCCGCAGGGCGCGCTTCTTTGCCGCCAACCGACTCCGCGATGACCTGAAGCGCCTCGCCGATGCTCCCCGCCTCGGCCGACGCGGGAGATTCAGGCGCAGGCGCGGACGATTCCGACGGCGAAGGCGACGCGCCCTCCGACATACCCCGCCGCTCCGAAAACTCTCTCGACAAAGGACGCGGACTTGTCAAGATTCCCGACCGCTGCGCCGAAACAGGCGTCAACGGAAGCGGTTCAAGCGCGGGAAGATCCGTCTCAACGGCAGGATCTGAAGCGTTCGTCTCTTCTGCGGGCTGCGGTTTCTCCTCTGGCGCCGGCTCTGGAGGCTGTTCAGCGGCTTGAGAAGACGGCGTCGACTCCTGCGCCTCCGACAGCGCAACCGATTCCTCCGACGGCGCCGACCTTGAAACAGGTTGAGCAGGTTCTGCCCTCGGAGCCGCTTTGGACGGAGCCGGCAAAAACACAGCATACGCCGTCTCGCCGCTCGGGAGCGGACGCGCCGGCGGCGGAATCGCGACAGGCGTGAACGTCGAATACGCAAGAAACGCCAGCGCGGCGGCATGCGCCAACAGCGACAGAAAAAGCGACGCTCTCATTCGCCGCGCGCGCCGCCTGCGCGCCCTTTGCTGCGCGCGCTTTCTTCTGAGTTCGGACAAGCGCGAATACACCATACTCTGCATCATAACCTGAAAATGGCAACGGCAAAAGAGACCCAGCTTGAGTCAGGAACGGAGACGCTTCGGGCGCCGCTCATGTTCTTCGACAGGACCTTCTTGGCAAAGCCGGCGGTAGCTCTGGTAGCGTTCTGGGCTGACGCCGCCCGTTTCAACGGCGCCGCGGACAGCGCAGCCAGGCTCTTCAAAATGCCAGCAGTCGCTGAAACGGCACTGTCCGAGATAGGGGCGCATCTCTTTGAAGTAGTAATCCAGCATCTCGGTGGGAGTTCCCCAGATGCCGACCTCACGAAGGCCGGGCGTGTCGGCGATATGCGCGCCGAAGGGCAGCTCATACATTTGAACGAAGGCGGTGGTGTGCCTGCCTTTGCGCGTCGCCTCGCTCACTTCTCTAACGCGCAGGTCGAGGCTAGGATCCAGCGCGTTCAGGACGGACGACTTGCCCGCGCCAGACTGCCCGACAAAGACGGAAAAGAGACCCTTGATGCGCCCTTTGAGCGGCTCAAGCGTTTCAGGTTGAAGGGCGGAGGCGCCGAACGTTTCAACGCCGGCGGGACCGTAGATGCGCTGTAAGGTTTGATCAAGTTCTTCGCGCTCGCCGGGTTTCAACAGGTCGCATTTGTTGAGGAGTAGAATCGGCTGCGCGCCGCCGAATTCGGCGAGGATAAGAAGGCGGTCGATATAGCGCAGGTTCAAACGCGGGTTTTTGACGGAGGCGACGATGACGACCGCGTCAATGTTTGCGGCGATGATCTGTTCGACGTCGGGGGCGCGGTCGTCCGCTTTTGGCAGCAGCCGCGCCAGTTTGGATCGGCGGGGCAGCAGTTCTTCGATGGCACCGTCGATGCCGCTGACGGAAATGAGCGCGTCGTCGCCGACAGCGATCGGATCGGCGTATCGGCGGTACCGCCCTCCGTCGTCCGCTTCTTCGTACATTGCCTCTTTGAGCCGTCCGCGGAGGACGCAGACGGTTTCTTGGTGGCCGTGCCGGGCGGTGTAATAGCCGGATTCGGCGCGTACGATTTTTGCCTTGATGCGCGTCTGGTCTGCGATGACGCTCTCCTATGTGCCGCAGTTGCGCATATTGTAGAGCGGAAGCGGGTTAGAACGCAAGCGACTAGAGGCTATGAGAGCGTCGCGCGCAGGTCTTCTAAGCCGCGTCTTAGATCGTCGGGACGGAAGCGGTTACAGGCATTTGCCCGCAACCGCTTCATAGACAGGTCGGACTGAGCCGAGGCGTCAGAACCAGAGATGCGTCTGGACGAGCAGCTCGCGCAGCGTATCCAGCCCTGCGGGTTGGTCAGTGATGCGGAGGCTGTTCTTGATCTCAAGATACGGGATCGGGAACCACTCCACATCCACCGAGCCGCGCAGGAACGAATCTTTGTCCGCGTCCGCGTCCGGGTCGAACGACTCCACGCGCCCGACCAAGTAAAGCCCTTTCCGCAGACGCAGCATCCCTTCGCTCCAGAACGCATACCCCTCCGCGCCGTAGCCCTGATCATCGACCGACTCAAGGTAATTGTCGATCAGGTCGATCTCCGCCATGAGCGTCCAGTTGTCGTTCCCAACGCCTATGAAACTGCCGAAAAGCGCGGTCAGCTCGGTATACGACTCGCCGGAGAGCTCCTCGTTTTTGTTGATATACATGTTCGCGCCGATCATAACGTTCACGGCGTCCAGCTCCAGATAGGTCTCTCCGCGGGCAAGGAACGCCTTCGCGTTGTTGTTGTCCGGCAGAATCGGCGAGAAACCCGCGTTGTAAACGCCAAGCGTGACGTAGGTTTCCAAAATCTCCGAGCCGACCTCAACGCCTTTGAACGATCTATTCGGACCCCAAAACAGCCCGTCCACATGATGCGGCGCGGGATTATTATGCTGGGCGCGCGGATTTCCGCCGCGGATAAAGGCGGTGTGATCGTCGATGCGCAGCCCGTAGTTCGGCTCGAAGACGCCCATTTTGACATAGGTTTCCGCTTCCTCATCGCCGTAGAGTCCGTACGCTTGGCGCGTGTTATGCAGCAGATCTTGCTCAACATAGACGCGCAGATTTTCACTCAACATAAACTGCGCGTATAGGTCGGTCTGCATCATGAAGCCGCCGAATTGGAAATCGCTATCGCTTTCGGGGACGCCGTTTGAGGGCGCATGCGGAGTTTCATGGTCATGATCATGGTCATGGCCGTTGCCGTCGTTGTTGTTGTCAAAATGGGCGTCCGATTCTGCGTCAAAGTAGGCGTAGCCCTGGGTTCGGATGTCGCCGCCGAGCTGGATATGTTCGCTGATCCAGGATTCGATTTCGCGCGTTTCAACAGCCGAGAGTTTCGTTTGTCCAAAATGATGCCCATGCGCATCGCGCAGACCGGCGCCGGCGGGGTTGGCGTGGCAGTCGTGGCACCCTTCGCCCTCCATGAGCGAAAAGCGCGGCAGAGCTGAAGCAAAATGAACCGCGCCGAAAAACAGCGCGGCGGCAAAAGCGAAGATCCATCGTTTCATGCGCGTTCCTTTCGTTTTAGACGTCCCCGTCCTCCAGCATCGTCTGGAGCGGGTAATGGTCAAGTTCCAACGGGCAGCTCAAACGGCGGTGAAGCCGAGACGACTCCATGATGCCAAGCAGCAGCTCAAGAACGGCGCGCCCGTTGCGTCCGCTTGAGCGCGGATCGCGGTCGTTTTCAATAGCGTCAATCAGGTCGGCGACAGGGGCTGAATTCCCCTCGGTATGCGGCGTTTCCCATTCTCCTCCCGTTTGAGGCGAGCGGTACCGTATCGCGGGGCCGCCTGGGCGGGAGAGCTCCATTTCCCCGTCCGTTCCGTAGATGAAGATATGATGGTATCCGCCGCGCGAGACGCTCCCCGCCTCAATGAAACCCCAAATGCCGTTGTTGTGTTTCCAGTAGCCGATGGAGTCTTGAACGATGGGAATGCCGAACCGCTCGCCGGCTCCGCCGCGGTTGATCTGCCCCATGATCCATTCAGCGGGGGCGTCGCCGGCAAACCAGCGCATCAGATCGACGGTATGGGTCGCGTTGTCCATCAGGTCGCCGCCTCGGCAATGCCCGTGAATGTGCGTCACATCTCCGACAGCTCCCCCCTCTAGAAGCGCCGCGACGCCTGTATAAGGCGCGTGAAACCGCAGCTGATGCCCGACGGCGAGCTTCGTTCCGTTTGCGTCGGCGGCGGCGATCATCTCATCCGCCTCTTTGAGCGTGTCCGACATCGGCTTTTCACAAATGATCCCCTTGGCGCCCGCCTCCGCCGCGGCGATCGCGATCGGTCCATGCAGCGGTATCCATGTGCAGACGCTGACAAGGTCGATTCCCTCGTTCTTCAGCATCTTCTGGTAGTCCGTGTAATGAGCCTTGACGCCGTACCGCTCCTCATAGGCGTCCATCGCCTCTTGGCGGATGTCCGCGCAGGCGGCCAGCTCGACGTTTTCAAGCCGATGGTATTGAGAAGCGTGGCTGTGCGACATGCCGCCGCATCCTACGACCGCGGCTCTGTAGGTTTTGCTCATGAGCGAAATCTCCATACTGGGGCGAGTAGCGGGCGCCATCTTTTGCCCGCATACGGTTTAGAGGTTATACTTACCACAGACAAGCGATTTTTTCTATGAAAGGAACCCATCGCATGACTGACCAGGAACGGCGCGGCAAGATCCTCGAAGGCTTGAAAGAAGCGTATTGGAGCGAGGTTGAAACGGCGCTCAACTTTATCGCGCACTCAACCAACCTTGACGGCGTGCGCGCGGAGGAGATCAAACAGTCGCTGTCGGCCGATGTGACGGAAGAGATCGGCCATTCGCAGACGCTCGCGACGCGCATCAAGCAACTCGGAGGCAGCGTGCCAGGGTCTATGGAGTTTGCGCCGACGCAGACGTCGCTCCAGCCCGTAGAAGACACGACCGACGTCGTTTCCTCCATCAAAGGGGTCATTGACGCTGAAAATCAAGCGATCGCCATCTACAACCGCATCATCAAGTTGTGCGACGGATTCGATTATGTGACGCAGGACATGTGCATCGCAATTTTGGCGGACGAGGAAGAGCATCGGACGCTGTTTGAAGGCTTTTTAAAGGAGTATGAGCGGCGGTCGTAACCGATTTCCCAACCTGACTTAAGTTGGGACATTCGAACGGGCGGGGCTTTTCTATCTGGGAAAGGCTCCGCCTGTCTTTATCATCGTCTGTGAGGCTGCCGTTTAAGGCGGAAGACCAGATCGACAGGTTGCCGAACGATCAGCGCGCGCTCGCTTTGAGGCGCACAATCGTTTTCGCAGTCGCTTGAACAGGATACGACTCCGCCACCGGACCGATGAACTGCGCCTCCACCCGATCCCCCTCTTTCAAATCGCTCCAGTTCAGCTCTGTCCCGTCCGCCTCCATGACGTCGGTTGAGGCGGTCGCCGAGACATAGGCGCGGTCATACCTCGTATCCTTCTCAATCTCCCCCTCCACCAGCATGACGCCGAGAGCCTTCGGTCCAGAGACGTCCTCAAGAGATGTGACGGCGCCCCGTATATCCGCCTTGAACGGAGCAGGCTGGATCGGATCGTATCGGTCGATTTTATCGCAGCCGACAAGGGCGGCTAAGATCAAGAGCGCGGCAATTCGCTTCATTCGCTTTCCTTCTGTTGTTGAGTTCGCGCAACGTCTATTATAACGACAGCCCCGGCAAAACGTTGATCTCTGACCTTACGTCTTAAGTTGGGACATGTCGGCATGCGAACGCGGACGTCTTCTGCGACGTCTCTAGATTCCCGCTTGCGCGGGAATGACGGCCTGGTTGGCGGCGCCTTTTTCCCATGAATAAAGGCTTTGGTCGTTCAACTGTCCCTACTTTCAGCATGAGATCAAGACTTCTTCTTGCCTTTTGCGTCCGTCGGCGTTATCATGATTTATTGTGACGGAGAATGATGATCGGGGCGTAGCGCAGTCCGGTAGCGCACCTGCTTCGGGAGCAGGGGGTCGGTGGTTCAAATCCACTCGCCCCGACCATCCGTTAATTCGCCTGTGGAGCCGCTTCGGCGCGCGGTTGATGCTGATTCTCATCGCCTCGGCTTCCTTTGCGGTTAAACTCCGCAACCTCGGCCATGCCGCCGTCACCTATTGGGACGAGTCGTTCCACGCGCTCGTCGCCAAAAACCTGCTGAAACACCCGCTCAAACCGACGCTCATCGACATTCCGTATCTGCCATACGACTTCAAATCGTGGGGCGCGAACCATGTCTGGCTCCATAAACCGATTCTGCCGATGTGGACGATCGCGCTCTCCTATGCGGCGTTCGGGACGACCGCGCTCGCGCTGCGCCTCCCGTCCGCGCTGCTGAGCGTCGGAGCCGTCGTTTTAACCTACCTGATTGGCGCCGAGCTGCTGGATAAGCGCGCCGGTCTGATCGCCGCCGCCTTGCAGGGGTTCGCGCCCATCTTCACCGAGCTGACGCACGGGTACCTTTACAGCGACCATATCGACATCGCGCTGCTGTTCTGGACAGAGTTAGGCGTGTACTTTGTCGCGCGGACGGTTCGTACCGGGAAGCTGCGCGCAGCCGCCCTCGCCGGCGCCGCCCAAGGTCTGGCGTATCTCTCCAAAAGCTATCTGGCGGCTATCGTGCTGGGCGTCGCGCTGACAGCCTGGCTGCTCCCGTATGTCCGCCTCGGCTCAACCGAAAAAATGCGCCTGCGCGGCAAGCATCTGCTTGTCTTAATGGGCAGCACAATTGCGGTCGCCGCCCCTTGGACGATCTTCTGCATCGTCCAATATCCAAACGAATTTTGGCATGAGCATGAATATGTGTGGCGCCATCTCAACACCGACATCGAAAAATGGGGCGCGCCGTGGGACAGGCTCATGTTCGATTACGCAATCCGCATGGCGCATGTGTTCTACACACCTGCGATTGTCGCCTGCGTCGGCATGTTTTGGCGCGCCTACTCGGAGAAGAACGGAAAATTATGGCTCGTTCTCGCATGGGGCTTTGGCGTCGTCGTTCCGCATGTCCTGTCGCAGACAAAGACGCCGTCTGCGACCGCCTTTGGGATGCCCGCTTTTTATCTGATCCTCGGAATGCTCATGTCGAATGCGTTCAAAGGGCGCCGATGGGAGCTGTTTCTATGGACGGGCATTTCGCTCTTATGCCTTGTCCTGCCGCCGTCGATACCAACCTACTGGGGCCGCGGATTTCCTGACCCGCCCGCGTTTGGCGCCGTCATGCGGACGCAGCTGTGGGTCGTCTGGCATGCGGCGGGGGCGTTGTTGATTGCGGGGGCTTTGGCTCTGGGCGGGCGGCTGTTTCAAAAGCGGGCTGCGCATATGTCCGCGGCGGCGTTCTGCGCGGCTGTGACGCTGTTTTTAGGCTGGCAGATGGCGCAAACAAACTGGGCGGTCGTGGAGCGGAATCGAATGGAGCCGACCTTCAGCGACATTGCCGACTTTGCGCGTGAAAGCCTCCCTGAGAACGCTGCTCTGCTGTTTGAATACGACGACGAAAAGAAAAACTACGGCGAGCATCAACTGACAAACCTGCTGCTCGACAGAACATGCTACAAATACGACAACCAAGACTACGAGTCGAAAGCGAAACAGATCGTCGAAGCCGGCGGCGTTCCGTACATCGTCACCTTTCGGGAGCTGCCGCTGCCGGTTGAGTTCCACAGTGAGCGGTATGACCGGACGATCTACCGCTGGCAGCCTGACGATAGCGAGAGCGAAGAATAGGAAAGCGCGTTGAACGGAACGAAGCTGCCCAACCCGCTCTATTCGTTTCCAGAACAGTTCGCCGATTCATACAGGATTGAGCTGGAGCATTTTGCAGACGCGGCGAAGGGCAAGGCTCCTTGTGAAATAGAAGAAGCACATGTCTTAGCATGCGAAGCAGCGGTCAAGGTGGCGGAAAGGTCGTTAGAAAGCGGGGAGCCTCAGGCTGTGGAGATGTAGCGGGCGGCGTATATAGAGGTTTGGATATGAATAGCGCCTATAACAAACATCCCCTATCTTCTCCGCTCTGGCGGGAGTCTTCGTCGTATCCTTATGGTAACAAACTCTTTGATAGAGACCCTTTTGTAAAGGCCGGGGTGTCTTTCAACAGGATACCGTTCCCGTATCTCGCCCGCGTTAACACGCGTTTGTTGATACGCCCTGCGATGCTTAAACTCGACGCCATCGTCGGTAAATTGTTTTTCATTGCGGGCGCGTTCGACTGCCGCTTCTTGCACGGTTTTGTGTAAACGACGACCTATCTCCGCATATGCTGCCGATAGGCGGGCGAGCTGCCCAACTGTCAATTGCTCCTCCAGCGCAGATATAACCGCGTCTATTGAAACACCGCTAAGCGTCGCCAAGATTTCCTCAACAGGGTCTAGATGGTACCGTCTCATGCAAAATCCTCCTTGACGCGCGCCTATTGATTGCATCAATGGCGCGACGGTCTCAATGCGCCTCGTCCGCTTTCGTTTCGACCTGCGTTTCAGGAAATGTCCAGCCGCCTCTGTCCACCTCGGTGATGTCCGCCATGATCAGAAAAAAGAAGATGCCGACAAAGATGATCGGCGAAAAGGCAAGCAGCGCCACCAACGGCTTCTCATATTTAATGTGCATATAGTACAGCGCGACGCCCGCCGCCTTCGCGACCGCGGTCAGCATCATCAGGACGACCAGCAGCCAGCGCGGCTCCGGCAGAACGGACGGGATCGCCAACTCAACTGCCGTGAAGACAGCAAGCGCGCCCAGAACCTTCCAGTAGGCGGCGTCGTGCGATTCATGCGGCGTGTGGTCTTCGGCGTGTTGCGGTTCGCTCATGGCGCTTGCCCTTAAATGAGGTAAATGATTGTGAAGAGAATGATCCAGACGAGGTCGACGAAATGCCAGTAAAGCCCTGTCATCTCAACGGTGTTGTGGCTGGTCGGGGTGTAAACGCCGCGCAAGCCCTGCACAAAAACCCAGATCAGAGCGATCACGCCGATGGTGACATGCGCCCCGTGAAAGCCTGTGAGCGTGTAAAAGACGCTCCAAAACATGTCCTCGCTCGGCAGATGCTTCGCTAAGAAATGGTTCCATTCATACGCCTGCAGTCCGACAAAGGTCGCGCCGAACAGGACGGTCAGCGCAAAATACAGCTTGAATTTGCCCATGCGCCCCTGCTGCAGCCCCGACAGCCCCATCACGAGCGAGACGCTGCTCATGATCAATATGAAGGTCATGACAGCGGTCAGGCCGAGACTGAGCCGATCGCTCGGGTCGGGCCAGTCGGGCGTCGCGTTTCTCAACACAACATAGGCGCCGATAAGCCCCGTGAAGAACATCACCTCCGTAGCGAGAAAGACCCACATGCCGAATTTGGCATGCGAAACGCCTGTATTCGGGACGGGGTGGTCATAATGGCGCAGCAGAAATTCGGCTTCTTTTTCAGGCTTTACCGCTTCCACTTCGGAGGCGTAGGCGGCCGTTTCGGCGTTGAACGGAATCGGCTGAATATCGAAGTCGCGGAAAAAGGCGGTCTCTAAACAGACATTGCCCTCCAGCAGCATGTCGAGCTGATCATGCGAGAGCGGCAGCAGGTTGCGGATGCCCGGCAGGCTCAGGAGTATATGAATCATGAACGCGGGGACGACCGCTTTCCAGCGCGGCTTTTTGCGTCCAGAAGCCTCCGTGAGTATGTCCAGCATCTCCCCCCAGCGCAGGCGGTCGCGCCCCCCGGCTTCGTAGGTCTGGTTGCGCGCCGCGGGCAGATCGACCGATTGCGCGATCGCGTCCGACAGGTTCTCGACAGAAACGGGCTGCAGCTCAAATGTGGAGCCTTCCGCCGCGAGCGAGCTTTGCCACTTTTTGGCGAACGGAAACATGCTTTTGACCAGCTCCGCCAGCGTTGGAAGGCCCGCCTTGAAAAGCGGCAGCGGCGCGAGCGGCATTCCGAGCAGATCGCGCGTCAACTGGGACGCGAATTCGGGCTGTCCAGTTTCAGGGCGGCCGAAGACGACCGACGGGCGAAAGACGACATATTCCAGCCCGCTTTCTTTCAGGTACTCTTCAGCCTCGTATTTTGTCCATTGGTATGCGGAGACAGCCGTCTTTCTCGATTTGACGCCGTTGGCGCTCATCAAGACGAAACGGGAGACTCCCGCTTTTTTCGCCTCGTCAATGATGTTTTTGGCGCCTTCAAGGTGGATGCGCTCAAACGTAACGCCCGCTTCAGGCCGCTCCTGAATGATTCCGACAAGATGGACGACCGCTTCGCATCCGTCCATTGCTCCGTCAAGCGATTCGGGGTCGTTGATGTCGCCTGAGACCGTTTCAACGTCCGGCATATCCGCAAGCTTGTCTTCGCTCCCAGGGCGCGTTAACGCGCGTATTTCATGCCCGGCTTCCGACAGCTTCCGCAGCGTGTACCGCCCGATAAAACCTGTCGCGCCGGTCACAAACACTTTCATATCGTCCGCTCCGTCGTTTCAAATCCAGCTCGGATTGAGCCGAATTAAACAATAACCGATGCGGCTTCGGAATGCAACCTGACGACGCTGACCTTATGTCTTTAGTTGAGACATGTCGGCGGGCGGATGCGGACGGTTTCTGCGGCGCCTCTAGATTCCCGCTTGCGCGGGAATGACGGTCTGGTTGGCGACGCCTTTTTCCCATAAATAGAGAGATCATTCGTTCAATTGTCCCAACTTTAGCATGAGGTCAGGACGCCGCCGTTTCGCCTTCTCATTCGCCCTCATCGTCTATCAGAAGCTGTCCGCGAAAATCGTCAACGCAAGAGACGCGGCTCTCTCTGAAGTACCGCTCCATCTCTTCAACAATCTCAACCGAAGCGCGCGGGTTCGTAAAATTGGCAGTCCCGACCGCGACCGCCGAAGCCCCCGCCAAGATAAACTCCAGCGCATCCTCCGCGTTCATAATTCCGCCCATCCCGATAATCGGCAGAGAGACCGCCCGCGACACCTCCCACACCATGCGCAGCGCAATCGGCTTCACCGCAGGACCGGACAAACCCCCGACAACGCGCGACAGGTTCGGCCGGCGGGTCGAGACGTCGATAGACATACCCAGCAGCGTGTTGATGAGCGAGAGGCCGTCCGCGCCCGCTTTTTCACACGCCTCCGCCATCGCCGCGATGTCCGTCACATTCGGGGTCAACTTCACAATCACGGGCAGATCGGACGCCTCCTTGCATTTGGAGACAAGCGTCTCAAGAGCTTCGGCGTCCACTCCAAACGCCATCCCGCCCTTGTCGATGTTGGGGCATGACACATTCAGCTCAATGCCGTGGACGCCGTCCGCCTCGTCAATGAGTCTGCATATGTTTTCGTACTCATTCACCGTGTTGCCGGAGAGGTTGACGAGAACGGCGGTATCGAAACTGCGCAGATAGGGCAGTTTGTCGCTCAAGAACGCGTCAACGCCGACATTCTGCAAGCCGATGGTGTTCAGCATGCCGCTGGGCGTTTCGCAGATGCGCGGCGGGGGGTTTCCTTTGCGCGGTTCAAGCGTCAGGCACTTCACTCCGACGCCGCCCAGCAGGTTCAGATCCACAAAGTCGGCGTATTCCGAGCCGTAGCCGAAGGCTCCTGAAGCGGTCATGACGGGATTTTTCATTTTAAACCCGCCGATATCGACGCTCATATCCGGTCGGAAGCCGTTCATGGCAACGCCTTCGCTAATGATTTCTGTTTTGAAGCGGCTGTGAATCCGCTCATATGCGGTATTTATCCCACAGAACGCGGCTGGAGTCAAACACAGGCCCTTCGATGCAGACCCGTTCATATTCCATTTCGCCGCCGCGCATGATGGGAACGACGCAGCCGAGGCAGACGCCCATCGCGCATCCCATGCGGTTTTCTAGAGCGCATTGCGCCGATATGCCCCGTTCCTTTGCGGCGCGGGACAACGCTTGCATCATCGCCTTCGGTCCGCACGCATAGACGACAGGTTTTTCCGGCGCCTCCCTGTCGACCGTCTCGGCGAACAGGTCGGTCACATACCCATGATACCCTTCGCTGCCGTCGTCCGTAGCGGCGCGTATGTCCAGTCCGAGCGGCTCAAGGTCGTCTCGGCAGAGGAGATACTCGGAGCTGCGGGCGCCGATGAAGACGCGAACCGCGCTGTCGCTCTGCGCAAGACGCTCCGCCAATAGAAACAGCGACGCCATGCCGACTCCCCCGCCCACGATATAGGCGGTCTCCCCTCGTTTTGGAAGGCTAAAGCCGTTTCCAAGGGGACCGATCAACTTCGCCTTTCCGCCGACGGGAAGCTCGGCTAACGCGCCGCTTCCGCTGCCGACAATCTGAAACAGAATTTCGACCTCCCCTGGACGGCGTCTGTAGATCGTGTAAGGGCGGCGAAGAAGCAGCCCTGTCTGATCGGGCAAGAGCAGATGAAGAAACTGCCCTGGCTCCGCCGCCTCCCTTCCCCAGACGTCCGCGATGCGCATCCAAACATGGTTCGGCGCGGGCCGCCGCTTTTCTAAGATGGTTCCTGCCGCGTCCGATTTCATCGCTTTACGCTGAAAGCCTTTCAAGATGGCGGACGATGGAGTCGCCGAGGCCCTTCAGGTTATACCCGCCTTCCAGCGCAGAGACAAGCCGACCGCCGCAATGCTCCTCGGCGATCCCGCGCGCGATGTCCGTAAGCCTTCCAAAGCCGCCTGTTGTGATGTTGACGCTTCCGAGCGGGTCCAGCTCGTGGGCGTCAAAGCCGGCGGAGATCAGAACGAGATTCGGTTTAAACTCTTCGGCGGCGGGCAGCAAACGCTCTTCAAACGCGCGGATATATTCGTCGTCCCCGCTGCCGGGGGGAACGGGAATGTTGAGCGTGGCTCCGTCGCCGGCGCCTCTTCCGCGCTCGCTAGACATTCCTGTTCCAGGATAAAGCGGATGCTGATGGATTGAAAAAAAGAAAACGGACGGGTCGTCATAAAAAATATCCTGCGTCCCGTTTCCGTGATGGACATCCCAGTCGACGACGAGGACGCGCTCAAATCCGCAATTCATCTGCGCATGCTTTGCGGCGGCGGCAATCGAGTTGAAGATGCAGAAGCCCATGCTTCGGATAGGCGTCGCGTGATGTCCTGGCGGACGGACGCAGACAAAGACGTTCTCCGCCGCTCCTTCGCCGACAGCCTCCACGGCGCGCATCGCCGCCCCGACTGCCAAAAGCGCCGTCGCATAGGTGCCTTCGGACGCAACCGTGTCCATGTCCAAATGTCCGCCGCCCGCTTCTGAAGCGGCTTTGGCGCGCTTGACCATCTCTTCTGAATGGATGCGCAGCAGATCCGACTCATGCGCCAGCGCCGGCTCAATCTGAATCAGACGCTGAAGCAGTCCAGCGTCGGCGAGGGCGCGCTCCGCCGCGCTCATGCGCTGCCGCCGCTCGGGGTGCGCGTTTCCGGTGTCATGGTTCTTGAATTCAGGGCTGTATAGGAAGCCTGTTCGCGTCATAGGTCGATCTCGTCCGCTTCTTCTTCCATTTCTCTTGCGATCTGCTCTGGGCTGATTCCTTCATTCCGCAAACGGAACTGATAATAAAGCAGACACTGCGCCCACCAACGAACAGGCTCAAGAAGCGCCGCCGCCGCCGTCGGAAGCCCCGCCCATAACAGCGCAGCCGCCGGTCCCGTCGGTTCAGGCGCCGGCAGACGAATCGCGTTCATATCGGGGTCGTACTCCGTCTCGCTTGGATACGGCGTCTGACGCTCGCCTTGAATCAAGTAGTTCCCCTTCGGGTCGTACCGTTCCCCCTCTTGAAGCCTATAAATGTAGTCGCCGCTCTCCAGTTCGTTGAAGCCCCGCGGAGGCGCAGCGGGGCGCATTGCCTGAATCATCATGAGCGCGACAAGCGCAGCGGAGAGCGAGACGGCTCCTGGCAGCGCAGCCGAGTTGAATTCTCCGAGAGACAGCATACGGCTTCGTCGAAGGGCGGCGCGCCCCCCGTCTCCCTCAATGAGCGCGGCATGGGGGGAAAACATCCACCAAAAGGAGAAGACAAGGGCGAGCGCGCCGTAAGGGAAGGCGTAAACCAGTATCATCGACGGGAACGCCAAAAAAGCGGCAGCCCCCGTCAGACGAAGGCGCCGTATGCCGATCGGCGGGCGCGTTTGCGTCCATGCGCATGCGGCGATGCGCGCCGTCATCGCCGATCCGAACGGGCTAAGGCAAAGAACGCATGTCAATGCGGCGGCCGAGCCTGCCGCCGCATGTTCCGCTCCGAACGGCAATGGAACCCAGACCCACAAGGCGTAAGCGGTCAAGCCTCCTAAGGCAGCTCCAATGAGCAAAAAAAGGAGCGCGGCAGGAGCCGTCTGCCGAAGAGTCGCGCCGTAAAGGCGGAAGGCGTCTATGAAGAGCTCCCGCAAACCCCTTCTTCGCCAAGGGTCGCCGAACAGCAGGTTGATGTTCAACGGGCTATAGCCTGTTGAGATACCGCTGCAAATCCCGGTCTTTCGGATTGAAGCGCAAAGCCTGCTGCAGGACTCTCTTTGAATCGGCAGGCTGCTGCAGCAGCATGAACACCGCGCCCAAGTTGCGGTAGGCGACCGCGTATTCAGGCGTCAGTTCAATCGCGCGGCGGAAGCGTTTCTCCGCCGATTCGATGTAACTTGCGGCCTTTCCGTAAATCAGGTAAACGGAGTAGATCGTCGTGCCGTCGTCCTCTGTGCGGAGCGGATGGCTCGACATGGTCGCCCGTTTGCCGTTTTTGTTCCAAATCTCCATATGGTCATGGATCAGGTTGCGAACATCTTTGCGCACTTCGAATTGGAACTGGCCCGATTTCGCGCTCGGTATCGACCGCAGGGTTGTTTTGATAAAGTCGAACGTGATGAGCGGATTGTGATCGAATTCGATGGCGTATCCCGCCAGATCTATCGGCGCCTCCATCGGCTCCAATTGCGCTTCTGCTGCTTTCATCAGGACTGCGCCGAAGTCGTTGTGCGCTTGGGAGTTCTTGGGGCGAATCCCTATCGCTTCCCTGTAGGCGCTGAACGCCAGTTCGAAGTTTCCGGTATCTTCGGCTTGGGCGGCGGTTGTGGTCGCCGCTTTCATTTTTAAGTTGAACTGCTGCGTCGCATGGTCGATATGCGTCGGGTTGTCTTTCCAGAGCTCAGGGCCGATCATGATCAGATAAGCCCCTGTGATGATGAGGCAGACAGGGATCAGGACATAACTGATGGAGAAGCGTCGTTTTCGGCGTTTCATGCGGTCATCCTCCTTTACACGGACATTCTAAATGCGTACGTCGTATGTTTCAACTTCGTTTCCGCGGATCACCCGCACGCGCATCGGTTCGCCGTAGGAAACCTGATTCTCTAAGCCGCGCAGGTCCTCCACTGAGTTCAGATCAAAGCGTTTGGCGACGGTTCTTCCGTACTGGTCCCTTTCCAAGAGCGCGGCCTGCGTGAGAATATCGCCCTTTTTCAAGACATCTTGAAACACGCTGCCTTTCTCCACCTTCTCTACAACAACGCCTTGAACGGCGCGGTTGTTGAAAATCGCCGAAGATGCGGCGTCTTGAACCGAAGCGCCGAAAAAGACATAGCCGGAGGGAAGCGCCTCTGGAATCAGCTGCGTCTCGCGCATTTGTCCGCCCCGTTCATAAGCGATCAACGCCGATTCATACGGCGCAATGAGGCGCAGAATGACGAAGGCGTCGGTCTTAGAATACACCTTTTGCCCGTTGATCTCAACAATCAGGTCGCCTCTTTGAAGACCCGCTTTTTCAGCCGGTCCGCCTTTTTGCGCATACAGGAGAATGGCGCCTTCGCTTGACGCCGCCCCGAGCTCTTCGGCGGCGGCGGGCGTCATGTTGGCGTAAGTCGCCCCAATCCAAGGCTCCGCCACCTTCCCGCGTTCAATGAGCGATCGGATGACCTTTTTGGCGGTGTTAATGGAGATGGCGAAGTTGACGCCGTGCGAGCCGTTGCTCCCGGAGGTGAAAATAAAGGTGTTGACCCCAATCACCTCGCCCGCGGCGTTCACAAGCGGTCCGCCGCTGTTGCCGGGGTTCACCGATGCGTCCGTTTGAATCAGGTTGTAATAGGATCTGCCGCCGATGCCGACGACGCGGTTCGACGCGCTGACGACGCCGACAGTCACGGTCGGCTTCAGGTCGCGCACCTGCCTGCCGAACGGGTTGCCGATAGCGATCGCCCATTCGCCGATCTTGAGCGCGTCCGAATCGCCCAGTATCGCTTCAGGCAGATCCCGCGCGTCGATCTTGAGAACTGCAAGGTCGCTCACGGAGTCTGCGCCGACCAGACGCGCCTCGCTGAAAACGCGCCCGTCTTGAAGCGTCACCTCAATCGCAACGGCGTCCGAAACGACATGCTCATTCGTGAGAACGTAACCCTCGCGCCCGTTAATGATCACGCCTGAGCCGTAAACCGACCTGTAGTTGCGTTCAAGCCTGCGCGGCGAACGGCTGCGCGGACCGAACATGTCAAAAAACATGTAGAACGCCGGATCGACCGTCGTCTCGCGGACGGCGCGGATGCTGACAACGGTCGGTCCCGCCCGTTCAATGGCGTTGACAATGGCGTTGCTGCGCGTCGCGGCGATGTCTTCGGCGGGACCGGCAAGCGCTGCCGATCCGCCCATCAACATAAAACAGAAAAGACAAGCCGCAAATGCTGTCCAATTCCTGACGCGGTTCATTTTAAAAGGCTCCGAAGCGACTGTTCAACAATGTCGGCCGCCTCCTCCACATGCGTTTTCTCGATGTTGAGCGGCGGCAGAAAGCGCAGTATATGGTTGTTTGTGCAGATGCTGATGAGGCCGTTTTCGATGCATTCGGAGGCGAGCGCGTTCCCGTCGATGGAGACCTCCAGCCCGCGCAGCAGACCCCGCCCGCGCATCCCTTTGACGCAATCGAACGAATCCTGAAGCGCCAGCATGCGCTTTTCTAGGTAGCCGCCCATTTCAGCGGCGTTGGCGGCAAGGTTTTCATCCAGGACGGTTTTGAACGAAGCGTCTGCGGCGGCGGCGCAGAGCGGATTTCCGCCAAAGGTGGAAGCGTGCGTCCCCGGTCCAAAGCTTTCGGCGATCTTGTCGGTTGTGAGAATGGCTCCGATCGGCGCGCCCCCGCCCAGCGCCTTCGCCAACGAGACGATGTCGGGCTGAACGCCGTATGCCTCATAACCCCAAAGCGTTCCGAGACGACCCATCGCGGTCTGGACCTCGTCTAGAATCAGCAGCGCGCCTTGGGCGTCGCATATCTCGCGCAAACCTGCGAGATACCCATGCGCTGGCTCGTTCACGCCGCCCTCCGACTGGATCGGCTCCACAAGAACGGCGCAGACCGTTTCGTCGACCGTCTCGCGCGCCGCGTCCAGATCGTCGAACGGAATGATCGTGAACCCAGGCGCGAGCGGCTCAAAACCGACATGGTACTTCGGCTGCCCAGTCGCCGTCACGGTGGCGATGGTGCGCCCGTGGAACGACTGCTTCATTGTGATGACGGTCGTCTTGTCGGGATTGCCTTGATCCTTGGCGTATTTTCGGGCGAGTTTGATCGCCGCTTCGTTCGCTTCGGCTCCGCTGTTGCAGAAGAAGCCTTTGTCGGCGAACGAGTTTTCAACAAGACGCTGTCCCAAGCGCGCCTGCGGCTCAATGTAGTACAGGTTGGAGCAATGAATCAGCTGGGCGGCTTGCTTTTGAAGCGCGTCCACAACGTTCGGATGACAATGTCCGAGAGCGTTGACGGCAAGCCCGCCGAGAAAATCAAGATAGCGCCGGCCGTCGGCGTCCCAAACATACGGTCCCTCTCCCCGCACAAGGGCGAGAGTACGCGCTTCTCCGTAGGTGTTGATGATATATTGCGATGCCTGCGCTTTAACAGATGCGTTCGTATGAGTCATCGGGCGGTTCCGTGTCCTTGATCAGCATACTCCATACTGCTGGCTTGACCGGCGTATGGAAAGTTGGGGCGAACGAGGGGATTCGAACCCCCGACCTCCTGATCCACAGTCAGGAGCTCTAACCAGCTGAGCTACGTCCGCCTCGCTTGCTTATAGTATGCGCCGCCGCTTTCAAAAAGGCAAGCAAACCGGCGGTGTTTCCGGTATCATGTTATAAACAAGCGCAGCGAGTCTATGAACGAAAACGCTCATCCCAAAGATTACCGCGCCGGCTATGTCTCCATCATCGGCAGGCCGAATGTCGGCAAGTCGACGCTTTTAAATGCGCTTGTCGACCACAAGCTGGCGGCTGTGACGGACAAGCCGCAAACGACGCGCCACCGCATCTCCGCCATTCAGACAACCGAAACGGCGCAGATGATCTATCTGGACACCCCCGGCATCTTCCCCCCGCGCTACCGACTGCAGGAGCAGATGGTGAAGGCGGCTTACGACGCGGCGAAGGGCGCGGACGTTGCCGTCTATGCGATGGACGCCTCGGCGAAACGGCGCGAGCCGGACTGGGAGATCCTAGACGGGCTGCGCGCCCTGAAAGCGCCGATGGTCCTAGCACTCAACAAGGTCGACCGCGTCTATAAACCGCTGCTGCTGCCGATTTTGGAGATGTGCGCAGCGCGGGAGCAGTTTGTGGAGATGACGCCGATCTCGGCGCTGCGGCGGGACGGGCTGGACAGGTTGACAAACGCAGTTGAGCAGCTGCTGCCGCCGAGTCCGCCTCTCTTTCCGCTTGATCAGTTGAGCGACCTGCCGGAACGTTTTTTCATCGCGGAAACGGTGCGGGAGAAGGTGTTTTTGAAGACGCGGCAGGAAGCTCCTTACGCCTCCTCGGTCGTTGTTGAAGAGTGCGTTCAAGAGACGGGCGCGAGCCGCACGTACATCCGCGTTGCGATCTATGTTGAGCGCCCGACGCAGAAGCGCATCATGATCGGAAAAGGCGGCTCCATGTTAAAAGAGATCGGGACAGCCGCCCGAAAAGACATTGAGACGTTTCTAGGCGGACCTGTTTTCCTAGAGCTTTATGTCGGCGTCCGCCGCCGCTGGCGCGACAACGAACAATCGCTCCGCGAATTCGGCTATCGAGAATGAGCGCCGAAACGGCCTGCTTGCGCCGAGCAATCGATTCCGTTACCATGCGCCCAACGGATAAACAGCATAAGTGAATAGGAGAATTGAATGCGATACGGATTAACGATCTGCGCCGCCTCGGTTTTCGCGGTTTTGATGAGCATGGCGTCCGCCGCTTCCGCGCTCGACTCCGAGGGTCTCATTGCCGCCTATCCGATGAACGAAGGAGATGGCGACGAGGTTAAAGACATTTCAGACAACGGGTACCATGGAACGCTGAACGGCGCCGACTGGTATAAAGGCGCGGACGCCCCCACCGGCGGCTTCGCGGTTGAGTTTACGGGCGGGCAGTCCCACATGGCGGCGGACAATGTGTTCTCGTCCCTGCCGAACAACGCGATCAGCATGGGCGCATGGTTCTACTTGACAAATCACTTAGACTACGAGGGCATCCTGAGCGGAAGCGAAGGCGGCAAAGGTACTCCGCCCGGCAATTGCTGCCAGTACCGAATCATGGTGAACCCAGACTTCCTGCCGTTTTTTGACGCCGGGACGCATAAGGATGTCGCCGTGCATGGGTTCACCGTTGAAGAGGAGCGCTGGTACCATTATGTGATGACGATCGGCGACGACAAGGTATTCATCTACATGGACGGCGAAAACATCCATGAGAATGTCCCGGCGAGCGACCCGCTTCCTGAGCTGGCGACGCCGCTGCTGGTCGGAACCGGCGAAAGCGCCGGCAGATGGCCGATGACAGGCTATGTCGACGACGTTTTTGTGTTCGACCGCGTCCTCTCGCAGGAGGAGGTGGGAGAGATCATGAACGAAGGCTTAGAGGGCGCGCTGAGCGTCAGCCCAAAAGGGAAGCTGGCGTCCCGATGGGCGGCATTAAAACTGCAGGCGCGCTGAGGACGGCTTACTCCCCGCCGCCGCTCTCCTGCGTCAAATAGACGCGCTCAACGACTCTCCCGCGGTCGTAAACGACGCGCACTTCGGGCGTTCCGTCTCGGCGGTATTGCGTCCACGCGCCTTCCTTGCGCCCGTCGCGCGAGTTGCCCTGTATCTCGGCGTAATGCCCTTCTCGGAACTTTTGCCCGTTGTCGTGGTATGCGCAGTAGTAACCCGCGTATTTGCCTTCGTGGAAGGTCGCCTCGCTTTTGAGCGCGCCGTTTCGGTGGTAGATTTTCCAAACGCCGTGTTTCTTGCCGTTTTTGTATTCGCCTTCTCGCATGCGGCTCCCTGTCGTTGTTTTGATGGGACGGTTAGCGTCATGATGCATACCCGCCGGCGGTTGTCCGCGTTACATATTCCTCGGCGGCGTTCGCCGTCCAAGAGGCGCCGACCTGTTTGATCGCTCCTCTTCAACCGCGCAACCTTTCCGCCTTACTTTAACAAAACCATTCTCCGAATAGCTGTGAACGAACCCGCCTCTATGCGAACAAAATACGCCCCGCTGGCGGCAGGCGCGCCTAAGGCGTCCCTTCCGTCCCATCGGGCGGCGGAGTCTCGGCTGCGGTATGAGCCTGCCGGCAGCTTGCCCATATCCAGTACGCGCACCGTCTCTCCCCGCGCGTTGTAGATCCATATCCGAACTCGGCTCGGCTCCGCCAGATCGAACGGAATCCATGTTTCAGGGTTGAACGGATTCGGGTAATTCGCCAAAAGCGCCGTCTGAAACTGACCGGATGAGGGCTGCTTCGTTTTCGCCCATAGGACGCCTGTGCGCATGCTGCGCAGCCGAATGAACCCGTCCCCTCCGCCGACCGCCAGCGTCCATCCGTCTTTTGAAAACGCCAGCGAATAGACGCCGTATTCAAACTCATTGATAGAGCCTTTCAGCGCGCCCGCGGCAGGGTCCCAGAGCTGTATTGCCCCGTCGGAGCTGCCGCTTGCGAGCGTTCTGCCGTCGGGCGAAAAGGCGAGCGCGTTGACAGGCGCTGAATGCTCCGCCAACGTCGCTTTGAGCGCGCCCGTTTCGCCGTCCCAGAGCCGTATCGTTGCATCGTTGCTTCCGGTCGCCAGCGTCTTATTGTCAGGCGAAAAGGCGAGCGCATTTATGACGCCTGAATGCCCCAGCAGAGTCGCCTTCAGCTGGCGCGTCGACGTTCCCCAGAGTCGCGCCGTTGCGTCGGAGCTTCCGCTTGCGAGCGTCTTTCCGTCTGGAGAATACGCAAGCGCTCGGACCGTCGACGAATGCCCTTTCAGCGTTCCGATGCGCGCCCCCGATCTCGGGTTCCAAAGATGCACATTTCCGTCGTCGTCCCCGCTCGCGAGCGTTTGATTGAACGGCGAAAACGCCAGCGAATACGGGAAACTCGACTCGTTGAGCCTCATCGTTGTTTCGAGCGCCCCGGTCTCCATGGTCCAGAGTGTGATTGTGTTGATGACAGCGAGGGCGATAACGGCGCTATCCGGCGACAGCGCCATGGCGTTCATCCAGAAGATGCCTTCTCCCACTTCAATTTTTTGTTTTCCTGTCGAGAGATTCCAAGCGCGCGCGTAACGGTCCCACCGCCCCACGCTGACCAGCGTCCTGCCGTCCCGCGAAAAGGCGATCGTGTCAACGAAGCTGGCATGTCCGTTCAGCTCCTTCTTCAATCGCCCCGTCTTAGCGTACCAAAGAAGAACGCCCCTCCCGTCCGCGCTGGCAAAATGCAGCCCGTCTGGAGAAAAGGCGACCGCATCCGTAAGCCCTCTACTGCCTTCGATGGTCTGCTTCAGTCCGCCGTTCTCCATATCCCAGAGATATATTCTGCTCGCGCTGGCGCCTAAAAGCGTCTTTCCATCCGGCGAAAACGCGAGCGTTTTGATCCACAACCATGGCGACTCAATCGTCCCTTTGTGCGTCCATGTGGGTGCGTCCCAGAGCCGTATTGTGTTGTCGCGGCTTCCGCTGGTGAGCGTTTTTCCGTCCGGCGAAAAGGCAAGCGCGTTTATCTCGTCTGTATGCCCTTCCAATGCTGCAATCAGTTTGCTTGTCGAAACATCCCATATGCGCACGATCTCATCCCATCCGGCGGCAGCGAGCGTTTTTCCGTCCGGCGAAAAGGCAAGCGCGTTTATCTCGTCTATATGTCCTTCCAATGCTGCAATCAGTTTGCCTGTCGAAACATCCCATAGCTCTACGTCATCGGAGATCCCGGAACCGGCGACAGCGAGCGTTTTTCCGTCCGGCGAAAAGGCAAGCGCACTAACCGCATAGATATTGACATTTATGACCGACGCCGCTTGTCCCGTTGCGGCGTTCCAGATCCGTACCTCTTTGTTCCATCCGCCGCTTGCAAGCGTCCTGTTGTCCGGTGAAAACGCGATCGCATAAACCCAGTGTGTATGGCCCCTCAGCGCCGCTATAGGTTCGCCTGTTGAGACGTCCCATAGGCGGACGGTATGGTCTCTGCCGGCGCTGGCGAGCGTCTTTCCATCCGGCGAGAATTCCACATCATGCGCCGGCCCAGGATGCCATCCGATCTCCCTTTGCGCGGCGCTGTCGACCGCAAGCTGCGCAACTGCGAACCAAGCCGAAAATACAAAGAACGTTGACCGCTTCATGATCATCTCCTTTATTAAATGAAAACGATGCGCGGCGGATACGGCTCCCTTGATGGTACAGCTGCTCGGAGGCTGCCGCAAGCTGAATCGATGCAAGCATGCGCCCAATGCGCTAAACTATGTACATCAATCCAAGCATCCAAGACGGAGCAAATATGCCCCAACGGCGCTTCAAAATACATGGCGGAACCGTCATCGCCCCCAACAAAACCGTCCAAGACGGAACGCTCTGGATAGAGGGCGAACGCATCGCGCATATCGGAAACAAGCCGCCCGACAACGGGCCATGGGAGGCGGTTGACGCCGCGGGACTCATCGTTTCTCCCGGTTTTGTGGACGTCCATGTCCATGGCGGAGGCGGCGCCGATTTCATGGACGCCGACCCGAACGCCGCCGTCCAAGCCGCTCTCTTCCACGCATCGGGGGGAACGACATCGCTCGTCGCCGCCCTCGGCACCGATTCGCTTGAGAACTGGATGCGCATGATAGAGGCGGTTCAAGAAGCCGCGCAACAGGCGGACGGCGCCCGAATGCTCGGCGTCCACATTGAAGGCGGATACTTTCACCCAAACAGGCGCGGATGCCACCTCAAACAGCATATACGCAACCCGTCCCCCGACGAAACGCGCCGACTGCTGACCTGCGCCGACGAGATACGATGGATCACCCTTGCCCCGGAGCTGCCCGGCGCTGAGCATCTGATTCGCGCCTTTTCGGAGCGCGGCATCGTCGTCAGCGCGGGACATTCCGAGGCGACCTTCCCGCAAATGAAACAGGCTGTTAAATGGGGTCTTCGCCATTCGACGCATCTTTACAACGCTATGTCAAGCGTCGTCAAAATTCCGCCGGCGCGGTACGGCGGCGTTGTGGAGGCGGCTCTGCTTCTCGACGAGATCACTGCGGAAATCATCGCCGACGGGCTGCATCTTCCCGCCGAACTCATGCAGCTGGCATACAAATGCAAGGGCGCAGGCGGTCTGGCGGTCATCACGGACGCGACGCGCGCCTCCGGCATGCCCGACGGCGAATATGTCTTCGGACGGAAAGAGGAAGGGTTTCGTTTTTTGGTTAAAGACGGAGTCGCTACGGCTCCAGACGGCTCCGGTTACGCCGGCTCCGTCATACAGATGATCGATGCCGTTCGCGTCGCCGTAGAGCTGATCGGGGTTTCCTTAGGAGACGCGGTCGCCATGGCCTCTTCAACGCCGGCGGCGATACTGGGCGAAGAGAAGCGCATTGGCAGCCTGGAAGCTGGCAAATTGGCAGATGTCGTTCTTTTCAGCACGGAAGAATGGAAAGTGGAACGCACCTTTGTCGCCGGACGGGAGGCGTACGCGCGGACATGAGCCTCGACCTGTTCGACCTTAAAAATGAAAACGGTTCAAATGTTCCGCTTGCCGCCCGCATGCGCCCTCTCGATTTTGACGGGTTCATCGGGCAGGAGAGCCTGCTGGCGCCAGGCAAGCCGCTCCGCCGCGACATTGAACAGGGGAATGTCCGCTCCATGATTCTCTGGGGTCCGCCAGGGTGCGGCAAAACGACGCTCGCCAGGATCATCGCCCGCCGCTCCGAGGCCGCTTTTGAGACGCTCCATGCCGCCAACGAAGGAACCGCCGAGCTGCGCCAAAAAATCGCCCTCGCCCAGGAACGGCTCAAATTTCATAACAGGCAGACGATCCTTTTCATTGACGAAATCCATCGGTTCAACAGAGCGCAGCAGGACGCGCTTCTGCCGCATGTTGAACAGGGGGATGTGATTCTCATCGGCGCGACGGCGGAAAGCCCCTCGTTTGAGATCATCGCGCCGCTGCTGTCGCGCGCCCCGGTCGTTCCGCTTCAACCGCTGGAGCCGCGCCATATACGCCTGGCTCTCCAGCGCGCGCTGGACGCGCCGACAGGACTTGCCCCCTTGTCGCCCGACGTAGAGCCGTCTGTTCTAGAGCGCATTTGCCAGGCGTCTGAAGGGGACGCCCGCGCCGCGCTCAATATGTTGGAAACGGCTGTTTCGTCGGCTCCCGTCCAGAACGGCAGGCGCGTCGTCCGCCTTCAACAGCTGAACGATATGCTGAAACGGCGCTCCGTCGGCAAGAACCATTACGAGCTCGCCTCGGCGCTCATCAAATCGATACGCGGGAGCGATCCCGACGCAGCGCTCTACTGGCTCGCGCGGATGATTCAGGCGGGGGAGGACCCGAAGTTCATCGCCCGGCGCCTTGTCATCTCCGCCAGCGAGGACATCGGAAACGCGGACCCCATCGGGCTTACGATCGCAACCTCGGCCGCGCATGCGGTGGAGTATGTCGGCATGCCCGAAGCGCAGATCTGTCTCGCGCAGGCCGTTTCCTATCTCGCGTCGGCGCCGAAGTCGAACGCCTCCTACGCCGGGTTGAACGCCGCAAAGGCAGCCGCGCGCGACCTGCCCGCCTATCCTGTGCCAACGCATCTGCGCAACGCCCCAACGCAGTTCCACCGCGAACTCGGATACGGGGACGGATACCGGTACGGGCATGATTCGCCGGACGGATTTCTCCCCCAACAACATCTCCCCGGTGAAATGCGCGGAACCGTCTTTTATGAACCCAAGGCGGTTGGAGCCGAAAACGCGGTACGCAAGCGTCTCCAAGAATGGCGGCGACGGCGCCATGCCGAAAGCGCGGAAACTTCCGAAGAGGATTCGTCATAAACATGAAGAAGTGGAAAATGGTTGTCGTCTCCAAAATACATGAAGCGGGGCTGAGCGCCGCCGCTCCGCATGCGCATATCGAGACGCTGCCGGACGCGAAGCCTGACACGCTGCGGCGCGGGATGGCGGACGCGCACGCGGTCATTCTGCGCGCCTTTGGACGGGTGGACGCGGAGCTGATGGACGCCTCGCCTGAGCTGCGCGTCGTCGGGCGACACGGGGTCGGCATCGACAATGTCGACCTGAAAGCGGCGGAGGAGCGCGGCATCTGGGTCGCCTTCACGCCCGAAGCGAATGCGCAGGCGGTCGCCGAGTTTGCGATCGGATCGGCGCTCTCCTTTCATCGGCGCATCCCCGCAGCCGATCAAGCCGTTCGAAACGGCGACTGGTCAATGCGCGACAGCGCCTACGGCTTTGAGATCAACGGCAGGACCATCGGCGTTGTCGGGGCGGGTCGAATCGGGGCGCGCGTCATGGAGATCGCCGTTCAGGGCTTCTCGATGAAGGCGCTGTACTGCGACATCGTCCCCCGCCCCAATCTGGAAGCGCGTCTCGGCGCCGAAAAAACATCGCTGGACGACCTGCTAACCCGCTCCGACATCGTCACCGTACATATCCCCGCGACGGCGCAGACCGCCGGCATGTTCAACCGGGAGCGGTTCGAGATGATGAAGCCGTCCGCGCTCTTCATCAACGCGGCGCGCGGCGCCTTGCATAACGAAGACGACCTGATCCGCGCGCTCGAAACGGGGCAAATCGCCGGCGCATGCCTGGATGTGTTTGAAACGGAGCCGCTGCCGCTTGAATCCGCGCTCCTGCGCCTTCCGAACGTTCTGCTGTCGCCGCACCTGGCGGGGCAGACGGAAAGATCGATGCGCAGCATGTCGCTCGTGACGAAGGACGCGCTGCGCGTTCTGCGGGGAGAAGAGCCGCGCTTCCCCGCCAACCGCCCGCCCCGCCCAAAGCCGCCGGTCGTATGAAAACCGCGCTGCTAGGCGCCATTGCGGGAGCCGCCGCGCCGCTGCTGATTGCCGCCCTGCTGAAATTGCTGCTGCGCCGTTGACGAGGCATGGCGCTAGGCTTCCGCCGCCCAGCGCAGTCATTCCTGCAGCCCCATAGCCTGCCCGCATTCATAAAAAAGACGCCGCGCCGTCCGTCAGAGAATGAAGGTTGCGCCGCTGAAAAGAATGCGGCATTATTTGTAGCGCTCAGCCGATCATGAAGGCAGAATGGTAAAGAGCTATCGCAAAAGAAAGGCAGGCGATCTTGCCAGAACAAGAAACACAGAACGCTTCCGAGGACAAAGACAAATTCATTGCCGTCTCGCGCCCCATGCTGGATGTACTCAGACGGCTGGAACGCGCCGCCAAAAGGGATGTCAGCATCTTTCTATACGGGCAAACCGGCACAGGAAAAAGCATGCTGGCGAAGTGGATTCATCAGAAGTCGCATCGCAGCAACTGTCCGTATGTCGCCGTGAGCTGCGCCGCGATACCGGAGTCGCTCATTGAGAGCCAGCTGTTCGGCCATGAGCGCGGCTCGTTCACCGGGGCGAATCAGAAGCGCATCGGACTGTTTGAGAGGGCGCAGAACGGAACGCTCTTTTTAGATGAGATCGGGGACGCGTCGCCGGAGGTTCAAAAGAAGCTGCTGCGCGCGCTGCAAGAACGGACGATTGAACGGATTGGAGGAGCTGGAAAACCGATCCCTATCAGCGCGCGAATCATCTCGGCGACCAATAAGAACCTTCCCGAGGAAATTAAGAAGGACGCTTTTCGGGAAGATCTGTACCAGAGACTGAAAGCGGTTGCGTTCAGGATTCCGCCGCTGCGGAAACGGCGCAAGGATCTCCCGCTGCTGATCGAGGCGTTTGCAGAAAAGTATGCCGAAGGCGGCAAGCCGGTTCAATTTTCGCAGGAGGCGATGTCGATCCTTTTCATGTACGAGTACCCTGGAAATGTGCGGGAGCTGAAGAATGCGATTAGCAACGCGTCGATATATGCGGCGGGCGGCGTCGTTCACCCAGAGCATTTGCCGAAAGAGATGACGCCGAGCGGCTACAGCGACGGGACCCCCCCTTCTCAATCGGCGGACCGGAACGAAGAGGGCGACGCGCAGGTGAGCCTACCCGACGCATTGGAACGGGTGGAGCGGACGATGATTGTGCAGGCGCTGCGCGCCGCAAAGGGCGTCCAGTCGCGCGCGGCGAAGCAGCTTGGCATCACTGAACGAGGGCTGCGGTATAAACTTAAAAAATACAAGATTGGTTTCGATGGCAATTCAACCGATGAGACGTCCTAATCGACCATATAGTCGACTTTTTTCGACGTTTTGGTCGAATAATTCGACTATATGGTCGAGGATTGGTTGGGCGGTTTTGGGGAGAACCCGCACGGTTGCTAGGTTTTCAAAGTTGGCGCCGTATTTGCTTTAAGGGAGGCGTGTCGCAATGATGTGGCGGAACAAAATGAAACGGAGAAACGGATGCGACGAACACTGAACGCCCTGACGACGAAACTTGCTGGACGAGTCAAGCCCTTCCTGAACATCCCGACTGCGCTCATGATGGCGCTCGCTGTCGGGGGCTTCGGTCTCTCGCTTTGGATGGTTGATGACGCAATTGAAGGCTCAATGCTGTTGGCAGGACCTGGAATTCACAATGATTGCGCAATTGATGCGGAGCCATATTTGAGTACCACTGTTGTCGCCTCACCTGGTTATGCCAGAGCTGAGATCACTCCCTACCTCAATGGAAGAAGCCCGTGGGCAGGTGGGTTTGGTAACGGTGATGAAGAATCTTTTCATGGGGCTGGTCATGTAAATGCATATGCAGGGTTCGGTTTCTATGATAACGTCGATAAACCTGATCATCCTTCTCGTGACACGGATAATAAGAATGGAAGCGTTCTTATTGGGTTTCAGCATAATGAAACTCCTATTAAACTGACAATTACTGAAGAGGAATGGGACGAAAGCGGTCTAGTAGTGGGTGTTGCAACTGCTGTTGAAATCGCAGGTGAATTTCTTGACTCTATTGAAGGTATGTTTTCGACGGAATCAATCAACCAAACTCATATCAAAAAAGGAAGGAAGAAGGTAAAAGCCTATGAAATTACTCTAACCCTGAAGGAGCGCCAAGGCTACAAGGAATCTCTAAAGGCAGTTGCAGAGGTACCAGTGTGTCCTTGCATAATGAAACTAGTTGAAAGGGGAATGAGTTATGCTCATGCGCATATTACTGATGCTGGCGACTTCCATGTTACATGTGGGGATGAAGACGTGACTGCAATATGGAAATTGAATCCTTGATGATTCCAACGCAAGGGAGAAAGAACGAATGAATAAAAAATCGATCGCCTGGATTTGCGCCATTGTTCTGACATCGGTGACTGTAGCAGTCGCAGTTTATTGGAACGTCCTGTCAACATCAGAAACCTCGATGGAGGAGAGTATAAGAAAAGAGTCTGGCGAGTCTGAACTTGATTATTCCCCGACAGAAATTGTTGTTGCGTCGGGCGACTCTCCCTCTCCTAACGAGGAATCTTTGACGGAAGCGCAAACCAATGATCCCCATGAAGAGTCCCGAGGAATCTCTGTCCAAGACAGATGGGAAAAACATGTGGATTATCACATTGACACTTACCTACGCGCGCATGGTGAGGAAGACAACGAAAGCCTTGCAAAAATGCTTAGGGAAGGCTATGAGAAATACCGCGGTGCCCCAATCGCGGAGCTCCCTAACGCCTCTATTATAAACAGAGACATGGTTCTCACTCAACTTCGAGAGATGTTAAAGTCCGGCGACATCTCACAGCTTAGCATCGGTCCTAAAAAAACCTGGGATAGCGAGCTCAATGCATGGAGAACGTTGGAGCCAGCTATCCATGTACGCTTTTCAAAAATAAAGAAGCATCCAAGCGGCGGATTCTCCTACACATCGGAGGCATTGTATAGCGTTGACGGTGAGCGTGAGCTTACGCCCGAAGAAGAATACGAGCTTCTGTTTCGAGGAGTTTTCCCAGAGGGCATCAACGTCATTTACATTGGAGAGGATGGCGAACGGCTGTCGCCCGACAAACGCCCTACGCTTCATGGCGCGAGAATGGATGCGTTTAGAAAATTTAGCGATGAGCAGCTGGCGCATATGGTCGAAACGATAGCGAGCTGGACACCTCATTATGAAATGAGTCCCATTGATTGGATGAAATGTGAAGACGCTGTTAGCGTCATCAATGAAGTTTGGGCTGAACGAAGCGACGCTTCGCGTAAGCAATATGCTTCGATCGCTGCCGACTCTCCGCTAGCGGTACCTCAAACGCCGTTGCCCAAAATAGCGGGAGATGATGGTAGTTTTTCGCTGGATGATTCGTACGAGGGACCAGAAAGTCTAGACGAGGGACCAGAAAGTCTAGAAAAGCCATCGCTTTCAGAAACGCATCTTTTCAGACCGCCTTCTGAAGAAGAACTCAATCAGCTTCTAGAAGAGATGAAACGCGCTATGAACGATAAGAATCTAACTGAATCTGAGCGGAATGCGCTAAAAGAGCGCCGAGAAGCGTTTCTCCGTTGGCAAGAAATGGAGCAACAGCGTCGTCTTCGTCGCAGCCAAGGCGCGCCTCCTTTCTCAGAGGAGCCGCACCAGTAAAATCTGATGGATCGTCAACTTATCGTTTTCTTCCGCGCCGTTGCGTTGGTTCTGCTGATGCTGACAGCGTTGATTGCCTCTCAACGAATCTTTTTGGAGATACGCGAGGCGCAGGTGCCTGCGTCGCCCGTGGCAACGAATGAATGAACGAGAAGACTCCCGGCGTCAACGCAGAGTCGCGTTGCTTGTCGTCGCAATGGTCGCGTCCTTTGCGTTCAGCTTGTGGCACCGGACGCGCGTTAACTACGAAGCGTTGGACGGACGCTTTACCGGCAACGACGCCTACCTCTATTACCGCCAATCGGAGCGCATCCTTGAAGAGGGGCGATTGCCGAAGCGCGATATGGAGCGTTGGCAACCGATGGGCCGCGATCAAACGCTCCTTCATAACCTGTATTCCTACGTTATCGCTTACTCCTACCTCGCAGCGCGAGTCTTTGTTCCAGACCTGACGCTTCACAAGTTTAGTTGCTACGCGCCTCCTGTCCTCTTTGCGATGACAGCTGCGCTGTTCACAGCGGCCCTCTTATCCCTATACGGTTGGGAATCTGCAGGTTTAGGCAGCCTGTTTTTTGTATTGTCTCCGCCTGTTGCGTCTCGTACCCCTCTCGGCTTTGCGGACAGGGACGCCTTTTGCCTTTTTCTCGCGGTCCTGACGGGCTCGCTGTATCTTTGGCAGATCCATGCGTCAAAACGGCGAAGCCGCATAGCACTGGCGGCGGCATGCGGTTTCACGGCATGCGTCGGCTGCCTCGCATGGGAGGGGTTTGGCACATTCGCTCTCTGCGTTCTGATACCCGCATCGGTGAGCGCATGGCGTCAAAAGGAGCGTATCTTAGAGTTTTATGTTTTCTGCGCTTGTTTGACGCTCCCGCTCTTCGTCTTCTCTTCATCGCACCGCTTTTGGGTTGTTCCAACGGAGCCTGCGCATCCTGTCGGTTTGATAGCGGCATTTCCCCCGCTGCTTGCTGCGTCGCTTGTCTTCGTCCGACAGACGTTGCGGGGGCGTCAGCATATCGGTCTGAAATTGGCGTCGTTTCTGCCCGCCTTGCTTCTGGTCGGCTTTCTGATTCAACGCGCGCTGTTATCTGGTGAGGCAGCCGCCGCGTTCGCCGTTCCGTTCAGCGACAGCCGCCTCATGCAATCTGTAGGGGAGCTGCGCGATATGGACGCAGAGGGATGGAAGGTACATTTTAGCGGTCTGCCAATCATCGCGGCGCTGGGCGTTGTCGGCTCGTGGCTTCGCCTGTTGTATCTTTATGCGCGGCGGCTTGACATCAGCGCGTCCATGGAGACCTCCCTGTTCGCGGCGGGGTGGGTCGGCATCTGGGGGTATCTGACAACAGGCTCGGTACGATACGCTGTCATGCTGGCGCCCGCCATTGCGGCAGTGAGCGCTGTCTTTCTCGTTTGGATAGGACGCGCGATTCAACAGAAGACTCCTTCCCGCTCGATAGAGAGCGAAGATGAAACGAAGCCGGACGGTAAGGAACCCAAGAAATACAGATTCGCCGCGAGAGAGGCTTTGCGGTATCTGTATGTGACGCTCATACCGATGGCGATATTATACTGGGGTCCGGCGGGAAGAATCGCGCCGCAAGCCGCTGAGGCCGCCGCTTTGCGGTTTTCAAGGCCGACACAAAAAACCTTAGAGGCGTACCGCTGGATAGGCGAACATGCGTCAAGCGGCAACGAGGACCGTCCTATTGTGGCGGCGCGCTGGGGCGTCGGCAGCCAGCTGAATGTCCATGCGAACGCGCGGACTATTGAAGATCAAGATCTATGGAAGCATTACTGGATCTATCTTTCGGCGCGTCATCTGTATTGCGCTGAAAGCGAGACGGAAGCGCTGCAGTTCCTGAAAACGCGCAACGCGGACTATTGGTTTCTCCAGCTCCGCGACCTGATCGACGGACCTGCGCAACGCATAGAATGGTTAGGTTCGGGGGCGGAGATCGACCGCAGCATCGGTTTTTCCCGGCGCATGTGGGAACAGGGCGGCTCCGAGGCGTTTGAGCTGGTCTTCGAGAACGAGGAAGCGAAGATATTCCGCATCCATTATCCGCCGGATCTGACCGTGCCGCCGGAACTCTACGAAGCATGGACGGCCCCCGACTTCCCAGACCCAGAGCTGCGGCGCGTCTGGATGGGAGGGGAATGAGCGTATGAAAGCGCGCTTTTCCTCTTGGATGGAGCGTCATGGGCGCGCGACCGCGAATGCGCTGACATTGTTTCGCATGGCGGCGATTCCGTTCGCTGTTTGGCTGCTGGAGTTGGAGATGCGCATCGCCGCCGCTGTGTTGATCGCGCTCATGTTTCTATCGGACGCGCTGGACGGGAAAGCCGCTCGTTGTTCTGGCGAGACTTCTTCGTATGGAGCGCGCCTAGATGTGTTAACCGACCGCGCCGTTGAGTGGACATTCTGGATATATTTCGGCATTAAAGGCGCGCTGCCGTTCTGGGTCGCTGGCGTTGTCATAATACGCACATTGGGAACCGGTCTCTTTCGCAAACATTCTCATTCAGAATGGAGCCGCGCGCTATGCGATCCTGTATGGAGCCGCGGCGGGTACGGTCTCGTCAAGGCTTTGGCGGTCTCTTTTCTTGCGCTGGAGATGGTCTCTGCGGGGCGGGCTTTCGCCTATGTTGCGGTGGCGGTCTGTTTGATGCGCGCCGCGCCGACCGTTGCCGGGCTTGCCGTCCGCTTTGAAAAGTGAGCCGCTTGCGCCGCCCTCACACCTCCTGACGGCTGCGCCCCAGCAGAACCGCTGTCAGCCCTGCCAGCGCAGCGACCGTCCCCGCCGCCCACCAGAACGGCAGGACGCCCGCAATCGGCGACGGAAACAGCAGCGCCGCCCCGATCATGGAGCCTTTGAGCGCCGCATACCCGTTCTTCTCCGACGCCTCGCGCAGGAGCGGCAGCCGCGTCCAAACCGCGACCGCAAACGCCAAACCGACGCATGCCCCCTGCGCCGCCGACCCGACGCGCAGCGCGAACGTCAATGCGGCCGCAAACGCCCCCGCCGTCAAGATCCACGAAACAGCCATCGCGCGCCGCGCTCCAATCTGCAGCGGCGTCGTCACAACGCCCAGCGCTTTGTCCCGCTCCATGTCTTTAAACGCGCTGATAATATGAACGCCCGCGTCGTATAAAAAAATGGTCGCAAAGCAGAACCAGACGCCCGGCGAGACGCCCCCCGACACGCACACCGACCCGTACACGCTCAACAGCGCGATGCCGAACGGAAGCGCAACGCTGCCCCAGACGCCGCGCATTTTCAGATAGGCGTTATACGAATGCGACACGGCGACGAGGCACATCGTCAGCAGCCCGGCGCGCCAGCCCATCGCAAAGCCGCTCAGGACGCACGCGATATACATCCCGGAGGCGAGTCGATGCGCCGTCTTGGGGCGGGCGCGTCCGGAGGGAAGCGGTCGGTCGGGGTTCGCGGCGCGGTCATGTTCGCGGTGGAAGTAGTCGTTCTTGATCATACCGGCGAAATAGCCGCACAGCGCCGTCGCCGGCGCCGCAAAGACGCGCCAATTGATTCCGACCTCCGCCGCCGCCAGAACGATCCCCGGCAGCGACGCCGCAATCGGTATCGCCAGCAGCGGGTACCGTATCAGCTCCAGATAGGCGCCTGTTTTGCTCCGCATCTCCTCGCCCGCCCCTTTCCTGTCCCCGTCCGTTCATTTGTCCGCGCCGTAATTAGTATAGTCTGCCCGCCAATCTCCTCAAACCTTCGCTTCGTCCGCTGCCTTGCAGGTGGGATTTGAATTTAGCCGCGGATGCCTGTTAGCGCGATGCCTTGAATGAAATACCGCTGCGCAAAGAAGAAGAGCGCCGCAACCGGCAGCGTCATGACCGTCGAAGCTGCCATGAGCATTCCATACTCGGCTCCGTGCGTCGATTCGAACAGTTGAAGACCCAGCGACAAGGTCATTTTGCTTTCGCTGCTGATATAGATGAGCGGGGATAAAAAGTCGTTCCACGCGCCCATGAACTGCAGGACGGCGACGGCGGCAAGCGCCGGTTTCACCAGCGGAAGTATGACGCGCCAATACAGCCCGAAGAAGCCGCATCCGTCCAGCTTTGCGGCGTCTTCAAGGTCGCGCGGCGCGCCCAGTAAAAATTGCCGCATCAGAAAAATAAAAAACGCGCTCCCAAACAGCGATGTCCCCCACAGCGGATGCAGCGTGTCATACAGCCCCAGATTCCGCGCCAGAATAAACAGCGGAACCATCGTCACCTGCGGCGGAAGCATCATGGTACAGATGAGCAGGAAAAAGAGCTTGTCGCGCCCCGGCCAGCGCAGACGCGCAAACGCATACGCTGCCAACGAACAGGACAGCAGTTGCGCTGCGACGCTCAACGCCGTCACAATTGCCGTGTTCAACACATAACGCCAAAAGCTGACAAACGACGACGCCTCAGAGTAGTTGCGGGAAAATTTGCGGTACGCCGCCAGCAGATACGGAGCTCGGTGCAGCGTCAACACAATCTTCGCGCGCCCAGACTTCCCAACCGAAGAAGCCCTGTCAGCCTTTTCAAGGGGTATCGCCTCCCTGTCCGACGGCTCTCCCTGCAGCTGAAACAGCGTCTCGTTCCAGCCGTAGTTTTGGAGTATGAACGGCTTCTTGCTGACGTAGGTCTCGCCGCCCGCCACAACCTCGGCGGTGAAATGATGGTACGATTCATCCGCGCGTATCGGGACAATGACCGCCCGCAGATCGCTCGACTGAACAGGCGAGTCGATCTCATATGCATAGTATGAGGCGTACGGAGGCGCAGGGGCGCGTTGATAGTCTGTCCATATTTCTTGGGCGGACCTGAGCGTTTCGCGCGGAGAAATGAGCGAACCGCCCCGAGACGCGCTCCATTTTCCGTCCTCCGCTTTATACTCGCTTCGGTCGATGCTCTGAACCGAAGGCGTTCCAAGACGAATCGACCGGTACAATCGGTTCCATGCGCTTTCAATCTTTTCATAAGAGACGCTGTTCGCAATCTCCGCCTTGATCCGCTCCTCCGATTTGTTCCAGAGCGCTTTCGGCTTTTCGGCGGCAATTTGTCTCCACAGGTCGCGGGCGATATGCGTTCGAAGAGCGTTGCGCGCCGCGTCGGGATAGTCGCGCCGCGTCAGAACCTGCTGCGCCTCTTCCCACAGCAGCGACTCAAGGCTTCCTCTCAGCGCCTGCCATTTTCTTTCATCCATCGACGATGGTTTTTGAAACGGCAGCGTGTCGCGTTCAGCGATGTAAGGCGTCCTCAAGACGCGGTACGGCAGACGCGGGCGCAGCCTGTCGAACCAGCTGGACGGCTCCATGAACAGCTCCCTGTCCCATTTCAAGCTGGTCGAGACAAGCCAGATAAACGGAAGCGCAAAAAGAACCGATCCGAAGATGAGAACCGCATGCTGCGCCGCGCGTTTCAACCTTGCCCTGTTCATGAAGAGTCGCTCGATCCATAGTGAACCCAGCGCGGGGCGAGCTTGAACTGAATGAGCGTCAAAATGAGAATAATGCCGAACAGGATCCACGCCATCGCAGAAGCGTACCCCATTCGAAAGTAACGGAAGGCGTTGTTGAAGAGATAGTACACATAGAAGAGCGTCGAGTCCGCCGGCCCGCCTTCTGTCATTACATATGCCTGTGTGAAAATCTGAAAGGCGCCGATGATTCCCATGACAAGGTTGAAGAAGATATACGGGGTCAGCATCGGCAATGTGATTCGAATGAATCGGGCGATGCGCCCCGCGCCGTCGATCTCCGCCGCCTCGTACAGCTGCTTCGGAACGCTTTTCAAACCTGCGAGCCAGATCACCATGCTGGAACCGGCGCTCCATAGTCCCATCAGCACGATCGCCGGTTTGGCGAGCGATTCTTCTTGAAGCCAGAACAGCCCGTCCGCGCCGAACCGTCTCGCCGCCGATTCCGCCATGCCGTCAAGGCCGACAAACTGAAGCGCCGTGTTGAGCAGCCCGCTATTCGGATTCAGGACCCACACCCAGAGAATGGAGCTGGCGACGACAGGGACGACAGCGGGCAGGTAGAAAAAGGTTCGATACGCCGCGGAGCCGCGCGTTTCTGCGCTCAACAGCATTGCCAGCGCAAGCCCGACCGCCATTCCCAACGGAACCGCCAGCGCCATATACGCCGTGTTTCCGAGCGATTTCCAAAAGACAGGGTCTTTGGTTGTCAAATAGACGTAGTTATCCAAACCCGCAAACTTGGCTGGGTTCAGGGCGTCGTATTCGGTGAAGCTGAGAAGTATCGACGCGCTGACGGGCCCGACCGTCAACAGCAGGAAGCCGAAGATCCATGGCGACGCGAAGAGATAGCCAGCGAACGCCTCCCGTTTGGCGTCTGGGCGCAGCGCCTGTTGTCGAGCGGCATGCCCTCTTGCGAAGACGAGCGCCGCGCCGATTCCGACGGCGAGCAGCAGGAGCGGCACGGCGATTGTCCAATACATCGGATTGCGTTCTCTGCTCTGTTTTAGTCGTATCAGTTCGCGCTGCGTTTCATTTGCGCCGATTTCGAGAGCCTTCTGCGGCGTGAACTGCCGCGGGGAGAGCGTGGCGCGGTCGAAGGCGCGGCGATGTTCATCCCAAAGCAGCTGTCCGACCGGCGTCACAGGGCGGAAGCGGCTGTAGCGCATCAGCCGTACGCATGTTTTGTAATGTTCGGCGAATCCGTGCAGCTCTAGCTCGCGGCTGTTTTCGACAATGTTGCCGAGCGTCCATTCATTGACGCGCGCGTTGGCGGATATGCCGGGGACATAGAGGCGGCCGCGCGCCTTGTTGTACCGCTGAAGCGCCAGATTTTCGATCTTAGCCGCCTCAACGCCGCTCATCCATCGTATAAACTGCCAGGCGGCGTCCGGATGCTTCGCTCCGCGCGGAATTGCCCATGAAAAACCGCCCGACCAGGTGAGAGGCTCATCGGCGTACGCTTCGGGGCGCGGAGCCGGCGCGACGCCAAAACGCAGATCGGGGCGCCAGCGCGCGACGGTTCCCATAAACCCGTTCGTGTCGATCTTCATAGCCACCTTGCCGTTCAAAAACGGATCCAAAGCCCCCGCTTGAAAAACGGAGATGAACGATTCAACCGCCGCCCGCCCCCCCAGCGCCTCGTAAACCTCCTTCATATACTCCAGCGCCTCCACGATGCGCGGATCGTCCAATGTGCAGGTCTCCCCGTCCGCGCTCATGAACCTGCCCTCGTTCTGCCATCCGTAGAGATACAGCCAGCTGTTTCCGTAGTTTGGAATAAACCCGATCCGCTCATAGCTGCCGTCCGCGTCTTCTACGGTCAACCGAACGGCATACTCTTTCAACTCCGCCCATGTTTTCGGCGGCTTCGCCCTTCCCTGTTCGTCCACATAACCCGCCGCCTCAAGGAGGTCCATGTTGTAAAAAAGAACGCGCGCGTCCGAGCTGTTCGGGACGGCATAGACGTTTCCTTCATAAACCGCCTCCTCCCAGCACGCTTTGAAGTAATCCTCTCTGCGAACAGAAAGCGGGTCCGTTTTGTCGTCCGCTTCCATAAACGGGTTGAGCGGAAGAAAGGCGCCGCGCGACGCCCATCCGCCGATAGAAAAGCGGTCTTGATTGACAACATCCGGCGGCGCGCCGCCCGCGATGGCGGTCATGAGACGCTGCGGATTCATGCGTCCGCCTTGAACCGACTTGACGATCTTCAACGGCGGGCGCGACGAGTCGGCGTTCCAGCGGCGTTCAAATTCGTCCATCGCGGCGACTCGCCCAATCTGCGATTCGCCTTCTCCAAGCCCCCAAACGACCAGCTCAATCGGCTCTAAAGATTCGTCCGTCTCGGCAAGAGCCGCCGCGGGCAAGAACGCGCAACAGAAGAGAGCGAGCGCAAGCCTCATCAATTTCAAGAGGAAACGCGAACCTGTTTCAGCTCTTCGGTCCGCGCCTTGATCGCCGGTTCGGTCGCTAAGCGCTCAATCGTGGAGGCGCCGACAAACCCGTCCGCGCCTGATTTCTCGACGATATACTGGACGTCGTCGGGGGTTTCGGTCGGACCGCCGTGGGTCAGGATCAGAACCGATTCTCGAATCCCGCGCGCAGCTTCCAAGATTCGGCGCGTGATGTCAGCCGCCTCGTCATGCGTTACAGCCGTGCGGGCGCCGATGCTTCCGCCGGTCGTGGTGCCGACATGGGCGATGAGCGCGTCCGCGCCCGCGTTTGTCATATCGCGCGCCTGCTGTTCATCGTAAACATAGGGGATGGTGAACATGTCCTGCTCATGCGCCAGTCGTATCATTTCCACTTCGGTGTAGTATCCGAGGCCGACTTCCTCTAGGGTGACGCGGAATTCGCCGTCGAAGGCGCCGACGGTTGGGAAGTTGTTGACGCCGGTGAAGTTGAGAGCGTTCACCTTGCGCAAAAACGGTTCCATTTCGCGCGTTGGATCGGAGCCATTCACGCCGGCGATGACCGGTATTTCGCGCGCGACAGGCAGCACTTCCCGCTCGCCCATCTCCATCATGATGTCGTTTGCGTTGCCGTATGCAAGCAGCCCGGCAGGCGAAGCGACGCCCGCCATACGAAACCGCCCTGAGTTGTAGATGATGATAAAATCGGCTCCGCCGCGCTCAATGAATTTGGCAGAGATGCCTGTTCCTGCGCCTGCGCCGATGAGAGCCTTGCCGGCGCTCAGTTGGGCATGTAGGCGGTCAAGCATTTGTTGACGAGTGTATTTTTTAGCCACGCGCGCCCTTCCCGCTATGATGATTTCCGATGCGCGCCAAAAGAATACCGTTTATGGAGGCGCACGTCAACATGTTGAGCGGCGGCAGACGACGCTTTGGCGGGGAGGCGTTTACGTCCAGCGTTGTCCCAGCTAAGGCGCTTGCCTTCAAAGCTCTGGTTGCGTTTGCCCGCTTTGAGCTGTATCCTGTAATAGGGTACAGCATAAATGTTCGGAGGATATCGTATGCGGAGTGAAACGCAAAAGAATCCGTCAGCGGGGCGCGTCGCGTTAATGGCGTCGTTTGTCTTTCATGCGCTGCTGCTAATCGGTCTGGCGAGTCTGCAGGTCCACGAGCATATCAAAACGGAGGGCGGAATCGCCGCAGAGCTGATTCAGCCCGAAAAACGTTCTCTGACGCCGGCGGCGCGCCGACTGAAGATGCGCAAAGAGACGGCGCGGCCCAAATTCCGCAAAGAAAACATAGCAGGAGCCTCCCTGCATGCGCCGACGCTCGCGCCTCCGACGCCGACCCCGTCCCGCCCGATGAAGATGCGCACCGACGCGGCGCTGCCGGACGCGAAGTCGACCGAATTTCAACTGTCGGCTCTTTCTGCCGATGTGAATAAGGCGCCGTCTGGAACGCGCAGCGCCTCAAGGGGAGCCGCAACCAGCGGACGCGGAGAAGGAGCGGGGCGGCGCCCTGGAAAAGGAACCGGCAGCGGTCTTGGGCAGCTGATCCAGTCCAACGGCTTGTCGGACGAAAACACGGAAATCGAAGCGCCGAAAAGCCCCCTTCGCATGATCGCCGAGGAGATGATCAAAAAAAGCGATGGAGACGGGCCGGTTGACGTCATCTTTCTGCTGGACATCAGCCGAAGCATGCAGGACAACATCTATGCGGTCGCGCGCCGCCTTGAAGAGATGGCGTCCGTTTTGGAGAGGGGCAGCCTCGACTTTCAGATCGGTATCGTGACCTTCCATACGCGCCAGCCGCTGATGAAGGAATCGATGAAATTTATGAAATTGACCTCAGATGTGGAGAAGGTGCGCAAGGAGCTGCGCAAGGTGCAGTGCAGCGGCGGCGAAAAAAGTTTGAACGCGATCATGAAGTCGATTGGCGAGGTGAAGTTTCGGAAGGGGTCGTCGCGCCGTTTTGTGTTTGTGACGGACGAGGCGGCGGGCGGCGACTACAAGAGCTCGGCGGTCATGGGGGCTTTGTACCGGTCGCGCATCACGGTCGATGTGATCGGGATCGATGAACCGTTTCAGCGTTCGCTGGCGGCGCAGACGGGCGGCATATGGATTCCAATCAAAAATTTGAGCCTCTAAACCTTTTGAAAGATCAGAAAGACAGGAGCGGAAACAAGTACATGAGCGAAAACAGAAACGAGACGACGCGGCGGCGGTTTCTTCAGAGCGGAGCGGTCTTGGCGATCTTGGGCTGGGTTGGATGCGGAGACGGCGCCTCGCCGACAGACCCCGACCCGACGCCTACACCGCCTCCGATAGACCCCGACCCCCCGACAACCGGCGAGACGCCCCCAGGCGTTGAGGTGAAGATGTCGGCGCAGCTGAAACAGGTCGGAGGGACGCAGGAGGTGAAGGACGCCGCCGTTCTCATGGAGCTCGGAACCGACAACAACGGGCGCGGCAACGAGACGATCCTTCTCGCGCGCGTCTCGGAGGAGGAGGTCGCGGCGAACACGGCGCTCTGCACCCACGCGCAGTGCGTCAGCGCCTACAACGCGAACCGAGAACGGCTAGAATGCCCCTGCCACGGGTCGCAGTTTGGATTGGACGGACAGGTGATCGTCGGACCTGCAAATCGGCCGCTGCTGAACTTTAAGGCGACGATACATGAGGATTCGGTTTTTTTGGAGAAGGCTTAGCCTCAGAAACGCCAGTTTTCGCGCTCCATAAAGCCTTCTGGGTTTACGCAGTCTATACCGAAATGTTCGCATACATTCGGAATTTTAGACCCGGTCGGCGTCCTTTTCTTTTCAGTTGTAACGACGCAAGAAGATATTCCTCTGTCAGAGAGATGTTTTGCCCGCGCAATGACGAATGGATCTGCGATTGGTCTGCCGTCAATGACATTCTTTTTGGTCACCATCTCCTTAAAACGCGAAACTTTGAAAATTTCACTGACGAATGCGCCCTCGCTAACGGTTGGCGTTGGAAATAGTTCCTTATGCTCTCGACACCAGTCCATATCGGAATCGCCATGTCTTCCCAGCTCGTTGAACACCTCGCGCGTCGAGGTTATGCGGCCTCTCGCTAACGTTTCATTAAAGCGTTCCCAGAGAGAAGGGAATATGTTTGGATAATAGTAACTGAAGAAGGTAATGAACAGGCCGGTATCAAAAACATAAACGGTCAAGTCTAGCCTCTGCTTCTGTCCGCTATCTTTTCTTCTAATGCAACAATTTGGGACGCCTTCAGATTCAAATAATCTGCGGTTTCTTCCATAGAAATAGCCCCGTCATCATACCGATCGAAAACGGTCTCAATATACCGCTCTCCTAGATATGCAATGATATTGTTATAATATGAGCCGCCTTTCCCGCTTTTTTTCTTTTGATTTATCCATATCCGCGATTGTTGAGCGTAATCTTGCGGGCTTACGCGACCCCAATCAAGTAAGCGGCGCAGGATCGTCTCGCGGCTGACGCTGTATAACGCAGCCCATTTCTCTACCTTGTCTTTATTGACAGCATGCCCCTCGGAGCGCGCTTTAAAGTCTTGCGCCGGGACAAGAAACTCAGCGGCAAAGCGGTTGCACAACGGCTCAATCCATTCGGCGTTGTTTGAATAGGCGATCTTGTTGCCGTAGTCGGGAAGTACCCCGTTGACGCCCATCAACAGATGCGCCAGCTCATGAAAGAGCGTGAATATCTGCCGCGTTTTGGCATCGTTGTTGTTGACGTAGATGACCGGAAACTCATCGTCGTGCAGGCAGAAGCCCGAAAAAACGCTCTCGCCGCTTTCAGCGTCTTCCCCCAACTTCCTGCCAGGAGATCTGAACGAATCTTTGAATACGAAGACGCCGCGCTCTTCTAGCGACCGTCTCCAGCGCTTGAGCGCAATGTCGTTATCCATCCAGCTCTGCTGCTCGGAGAGATCAATTCCAAGATCGTTTCGCGCCGCTTTTGCCCTGTCGTCTGGATTGTCTGAACGCCCGAAACGAAGACTCCGCCAAATAGGACGCGCGGACGGATTCCTCCCTTTGTAGAGCTCCGAAAGATTCATCTGCAGCGTTTTCGCCTTCCGCATGAGTTCAATCATTCTTGGCGACAGACGCTTCAGCTCCGCCTCCGGCAAGGTTCTGAACGACTGCTGAATCGGCTCCTCATCTGGTACCTCAGGAAAGAAAAAGAGCGCGAGCGGACGCTTGTAAATTTTATACGCCAACTTCTCAAGTTGAACATATGTAGGGGACGCCTCCCCGCGTTCCCAAGCCTCGACATCGTTGGCAGTCTTTTTCATGCGCCGCGCCACTTCCTCCAACGAGAGGTTTAGGCTTTCGCGCGCCCAACGCAACACCTCCGGATTGAATGGAACAGGCGGAAATCGTCTAGGGTTGTTCATTTGCCCGACGCCCTTATCGGCATCTTAATTCTCCCGCAAATTAAAAACCATCCGCTGCTGCTTGGCGTCCATGATCCGCGATTGGTATGTTCATTATGCGGCTCGCCAGGTTGTTTGTCAAGCGCGCGGAAGTGTGCGATACTCTCCCTCAACAGAGGCGATGGCGGGAGAGGCTGTGAACGAACAATCGAGACGATGGGCGGGGCTGGCGGCTTGCGTCTTGTTGACGCTTTTGATCTGGTTCATGCCGACGCCGATGGGGCTTGAAACGCAGGCGTGGCGCATACTCGGCGTCTTCGCGGGCGTCATCGCGGCGCTCATACTGCGCCCGTTTCCGATGGGAGCGGCGGTCGTTTTCGGCCTCGCCGCGCTGATGACGACGCAAACGGTAGACAAAAAGGAAGCGCTCGCCGGGTACGGCGACTCGGTCGTCTGGCTCGTCGCGGCGGCGTTTCTGTTTGCGAACGCGGTCGTCACATCGGGCTTAGGCAAACGCATCGCGCTGACGCTCGTCGACAAGTGGGGCGGCTCCATGATCGGACTTGGGTATGCGGTCTGCGGCGCGGAACTGATTCTCGGTCCGGCGATACCCTCCAACACGGCGCGGGGCGGCGGCGTCCTGTCGCCGATTGTGCGCTCTCTCGCGGAGGCGCTGGACTCGCATCCTGACAAAAATTCGGAGCGGGCGGGGCAGTATCTGATCCAGCTCGGCGCCCACGCAAACCTGATCGCCGCCGCGATGTTTCTAACCGGCATGGCGGCGAACCCTCTCGTTCAAGACGCGGCAAAGGATGTTTTGAACGTCGAATTCACATGGGCGACATGGGCATGGGGGGCGTTGATGCCAGGTCTGTTCGGGCTTGGGATTTTGCCATGGTTCATACGCTGGCTCACAAAGCCGACGGTTGAGGACACGCGCCCCGCCCAAAAAGCCGCCCGCCTCCAGCTGGAAGAGATGGGTCCCTGGTCGCGGCGGGAGATCGGAATCGGCGTCATTTTCGCGGGAATGATTTTTCTATGGGCGACGCATAAATACCTGCATGGGCTGGGTTCAACGGAGGTCGCATGGCTCGGCGTCGCGGCGCTTCTGTTGACGGGCTTTGAAGATTGGAGCGCCGTCATCAAGAACAGCTCGGCATGGGACGCGGTGGTATGGCTCGGCGGGCTGCTGTCGATGGCGACCCTGCTGCGCGAAAAAGGCGTCGCGAGCTGGTTCGGCGATCAGGTCGGCGGATGGGCGTCCGGTTTCGGCGCAACGGCGGCGATTGTCGTCTTGGCGGTCGTCTATTTTTACTCGATGTACGGCTTCTCGATGTTGACGGGGCATATCATGGCGCTGGCGGGCGTTTTCCTTTCGGCGGCGGCAGGCGCCGGCGCCCCTGCGATGGCGTCCGTCGCGCTCATCGCCTACTTCTCTAACCTGTGCGGCTGCCTGACCAACTACTCCACCGGCCCGTTCGTGATCTATTTCAGCTTCAGATATGTGCCGGCTCCACGCTGGTTCAAAACAGGCTTCGCCGTCTCGCTCATGCATATGGCGGTCTGGCTCGGCGTTGGAGGTTTATGGTGGAAGCTGATCGGCTGGTGGTGAAAAGCTGCGCGGCGGCTCTGTTGGCGTTTTTTTTAACGGCGTCCGCATACGCCGCCTCCGTTTCGCTCCAAGAGTCGGCGCCTTGGGAGCTTCTGATACAGACGGCGGACGACCGCAACCCCGCTTCGCACTCGCCGCCTGGATGGACGATCGAGTCGGCGGAGCGGCTGTTGCCTTTCAATTCAAATAAAAGCAGAAATCTTCCGCGGCGCAGCGCCTCGCTTCGAAAACGGCTTGAGCGCACCTGGCGGCTCCGATTTAAACCGACAAAAAAGAGCGTTGATCTTGACCAAGCGCGGCAGTATTATGAAAGGCAGACATGGACGGTCTGGGTGGAACCGAACTGGATACTGCGGCCCTGCGAGGATGAGACGATCCCGAACGACCCGGAGTGGGAAAACCTGTGGAACCTGCGCGACATACAGATGCCAAGGGCGTGGAGCGTTGAGAAGGGGGAGAGTTCCGTTGTCGTCGCCGTCATCGATTCAGGCTCGGATTTGAAGCATCCCGATCTTCAGGGGCAGTTTTGGACAAACGCCGATGAGATCGATGGAAACGGGCTGGACGACGACAGAAACGGGTATGTGGACGACATCGTCGGGTGGGATTTCACGCACGCGCCGACGGTCTTGGCAAGGGGCGATTTTCAAAACCCCGACCCGGAGCCGCAGGACGAGACGGGGCATGGTACGCATGTGTCGGGGATCGTTCTCGCGCGTCCGGACAACGGGAAGCACATTGCCGGCGTCGCATGGCGCTGTAAGTTGATGGCGCTGCGGTCGGGTTTTGCCGGGGCGGTTTCCGGCGTCGGCCTGCAGTCGGACGATTCGGCTGAGGCGATCGTCTATGCCGCCGAGAACGGCGCGGACATCATCAATATGAGCTGGGGAAGCGAAGGCAGCTCATTTGTGCTGCTGGACGCGATACGTTACGCGCATTCGCTGGATGTTTTCATGTCCGCCGCTGTCGGAAACAGGGGCGATTTAGGCATACGTTACCCCGCCGCATTTCCTGAAACATTTGCGGTCGCCGCTTCGGACATTGAAGGCTCCGCCGCGTCGTTCACAAGCGGCTATGCGGCGGCGGATCTGGCGGCTCCCGGCTCCAACATTGTTAGCCTGCATCTGAACGAGGGGCTGCGCCGTTTGAGCGGCACCTCCATGTCGGCGGCGCATGTGTCCGGCGCGGCGGCGTTGATGAAGGCGAAGCGCCCCGCGCTGCGCGCCGCCGAAATCGCGTCGATTTTGAAAGCGTCCGCGGACGCGCTCGTTGAGGAGCGGGCGCTTCTAGGCGTCCGAAAGCTGAATGTGTATCAGGCGCTGCTTGCCAGCGAGTCGCTTGTCGCCGAGATCGACCCGCGTACGCCGCCCGGAGCCGCCGAGTCGCTGCGCGTGACAGGATGGACGGGCGGACCGAGATACGCAGGCTGGCGCCTTCTGTATGGAAGCGGACGAGCGCCTGAAGTTTTTGAACAGCTGATCGAAAAACGGGGCGGAGACAGGCGCGTTGAGCATCTCTGGTCAACCTCCAACCTGCCGGAAGGCGAGTATCTGCTGCGTCTAGAGGCTATGGACGCAGAGGGGCGAACCGCGCGCGACCACCGCCTCATTGTTGTCGATAGGACGCCGCCGCGCCTGCAAAGTTCTCCTTTTATCAGGGACGGGGCGGAAGAGCCGCTCTTTGCGTCGGCGCTGTCGGGCGGGCTGTTGAGGCGCATCGCTTGGTGCGTTCTGGACGACGAGTCGTTCATTGAGTATGCATTTGAAGGGGGGCCGGCGCTGCGAAACGCGGCTCCAACCCGTCAGCTTCTTTCGTCGGTGGAGGCGGAGGGAACCGTTTCTTACACGTTCCGCGCCCGCAACCTGGCAGGTCTGGAGCTGAAACGGTCGGGCGCGGCAAACCTGTCGCCGCATGTTCCAAATCCGTACAGCAGAACGGATCGATTCACAAGACGGCTTCCGTCGCTCGACATCGCGCGCCGCGTCGTCGACTTCAACGGCAACGGCGTCCCGGAGATTGTCGGCGGCGCCCCCGGCGGCCTTCGGATGACGCAGATTTATGAGCTGAACGAGATACTCGGCTTGCGTTCTGCGCATCAATTTCCAACCGCGTTCACGCCGTTGGACATCGGCGACGCGGACGGGGACGGGCTTTTGGAGGTCGTCGGTTTGGAGGAAGGCGCGCTCGTTGCGTATGAAGCGGCGGAGAAGGGGGCGTTTCCGTCCGTCCGGCGCGAGGTTGGAGACAACGTCTACGGGGCGCGTTATGTGGACCTGGACGGGGACGGACGCCCGGAGATCGCCGCAAGGCGCGGCTCATCGGAGATTGCGGTCGCGGCGCCGGCGGGGAACGATTTTGCGTTCACATCGATTCTTCGCATTGAGACGGAGGGGGAGAACTGGATCGCGCGCGGGCTTATCGCGCTGGAGGCGGACGGCGCGCCCCGCTTGACGGTCGCCGATCTGGACGGCGATCTTGTCAGTTTTGAGTATGAAGGCGGACAGCTGCGCCAGGCGCAGACGCAGCGGCTTCCGTTCACGCGCGTTTGGGCGGCGGCGACAGCGGGGCAGGACGGGGCGGTCATCCTGGGCGAGGATGAACGGATGGGACCGCTCGCCGCGGTCGTTTTATACCGCTGGCGGAACGGCGCTTTTGCGCAGGATGAGTCGTTTGAACCGCTCTGGGCGGCGGGCAACAGGACCGAATCCCGTTTGACGGCGTCGCCGTCGGGAGAGGTGGCGGTTGCGGCGGGCGGATGGGCGTATGTCTTAAAAGAGGGCGCGCTGGTCTGGTCGTCGCCGATTCGGCTGGGCGCGTCTCCCGTGTTTTTGGAAGATTTCGGCGCGGAGTCGACGCTTGTTTTTGACACAAGCGCAGGGCTGCGCATGACGCTGCCGGAGCCAGACCCGATGCGCGCCGACGCGCCGTTTTTTCTCAAAGCGGAGCCGATCGATGAACAGACGGCGCGCTTGACATGGATTCAACCGGAACCGAACGACAAAGCGGACATCTTCAGGGCGGACAACGGCGGGGCGATGCGGCGCATCGCGTCGGGCGTCGCCGGCGGCGAGTATCTGGACGGCGGCGTCTCGGTCGGGTCGACCTATGTGTATCAGGCAGTGTCCGGCTTTTCGCGTTCAAACAGGGCGGCGGCAGTCGTGTCGCGGCAGCCGGGGCTGGAATCGGCAGAGGCGGTCGCCGCCGACCGCTTGCGCCTGCTGTTTACGGAGCCGATGGGCGGAGGCGGCCGCTACGCCGTTTCGTCGCAGGAGGGAGTTTTATGGGAGGCGCGCTCCGCGTTGAGCTCGTTCGGCTCCCGCCGCCTCATCTTGACGCTCGACAGGCCGTTGGAAGCGGGCGATTATACGGTTCGCGCGTCAACGCCGCGTCTGTCGCGCAGTCAGGCGGGGATGCCGTTAGACTCGTCCCGTTCTTCCGTTTCGTTTCATTACGCTCCGCCGGAGCCGCTTGTCTATTCCGATTTGAGCCGCGCGCGCGTTTATCCGAATCCAGCGTCGGTTTCGCGCGGGCCGGCGCGCGTTCGTTTTGACAGACTGCCGCCGGGCGCGCAGGTTTCCATCTACGGCGCAGACGGACAACGCGCGGCAGACGGCTCTCCCGCGCCGGGCGTTTCGTTTTGGGAGTGGAGCCTTCGGAACGCGCGCTCGGAACCTGTCGCCCCCGGCGTCTATATTTTTGCGGTTGAATGGAACGGAAAGCGGCGGTTCGGAAAGCTGGCAGTCGTTCGTTAGATTCGCCATTCCGCTCCGGCAACCTCACAAAAACGCAAAAACGCGTGCGGGAGATCCTGACGAATTCGACAACTTCATCGGCGAAACCACCGTAAAAAAGCGATCCGGCAGAGCGTCCAAGCCGCGCAAATTCTCCACAATCGGAATTCCGTTGCGCAAAAACGTATGGTGCGCGGGAAAGTTGTCCCGCGGACCCCAAACGCTCTCAATGGCGCACGAATCGATCCCGACCAGCTGAATCTCCCTGTCCACCAGCCACTGCGCCCCGTCTCCGTTCAAGCCGATCCAGTTATGGTTATACGCCTTCTCCCCAAAATGCGCCTCCATGCCGGTCTTCACAAACGCGATGCGCCGCCCGCCGAGATCTCCCCCCGCGTCCTCCCACGCCTGAAACGCTTCCGTGTCGAGGACGCTCCCCAGCGCCCTGCCCGACACATCCACAAGAGCCGCCTCTCCCGCCAGCCGCTCCACGTCGATCCCTTCAGCCGAGTAACCGTCCCGGTACATCAACGACGGCGTGTCGATATGCGTCGAACAATGCCCCGACAGATCGATCCGCGACTCAAAATAGCCGTCCTTTTGCATCGTCGCCGTATGGTACAACTTCGGCGGACCGATCGGCATCTCGCGCGGAGCGTCCGCGTCCACCGGATAGGACAAATCCACGATGCGCGTGTATTCAAACTGAGCCATTGTATTTCCTTTCGTGCCGCGTTCCGCCTTTTCAGCGGACGCTTTTCCATGCGCGCCGTATCCGCTTCGTCAGGGCGCGCTTGTTGACGCGGTACAGCGCCGCCTGCTCCCCGTTCAGATGCACAACGGGAATGAGCCACTGATACCGCTCAAAGAGCGCCGCGTCCCGTTCAATGTCATGCTTCACCAGCCGTATCGGTATCCCGTCCAGCTTCCGCAGCGTTTCGTTGACCGCCCGCTCCGCCTTGTCGCACAGCGGGCATTCCTCCTTGCCGTATATCTCCAGCAGCAGAGCTTCTTTTCCGTTCTCTTTTTTGGTTAAGGCGCTCTGTCCGCTACTCACTGCCGCTCTCCGCTTCATTTTCCGCCGCCTTTTTCTCGTCAGGGCGAAGCGGAATGGCGTCTTTTGGGCTGAAAGAGGCGTTGGTTTGCTTGCCAGGGCGAAAGACGCCTGCGCCTGGGTTGAACACCGCCGCGCGCAACTCCGCCCCGCCCGGCCCCGCCAGCAGCAGCTCCGCGACATGACCCAAATACGCCGAACTCTTCACAACCGCCTCAAAACGATTCGCCTCCCCGTCCGCAACCGCATCCGTGACGATCGACTCAGGGCGAAGCGACAGAACCGCCCTCTCCCCAGGCTGAAAATCGCCTGTCCGCTCCGTCCGCACCTGCCCGATGTCGGTCTCTACCTTCAAACCGCGCTCCGATCTGTCCTGCACAACCCCCTCAATGAAGTTCGTCTCGCCCACAAAATGCGCCGCAAAAACATTCGCCGGCTCTGTGTAAATCTCGCGCGGTGAGCCGACCTGCACAAGACGCCCCTCTCTCATGAGCGCGATGCGGTCGGCAAGCGACAGCGCCTCCTTCTGGTCATGCGTGACATAGATCGCCGTCACACGCAGCTCGTTGTGAATGCGCTTGATCTCCTGGCGCATCTCGTCGCGCAGTTTTGCGTCCAGATTGCTAAGCGGCTCGTCCAGCAGCAGCACATCAGGCTCAATGACGATCGCCCGCGCGAGAGCAATCCGCTGCTGTTGACCGCCGGAGAGCTGATTCGGGCTGCGCTTGGCGTATGGAAGCATCTGAACAATGTCGAGCGCTTCTTCGACGCGCCGCTTTTTATCGTCCGCCGCAACCTTCCGTATATTCAGTCCGTACTCCACGTTTTGATACACGCTCATATGCGGCCAAAGGGCGTAATTTTGAAACACCATTGCGGCGTTGCGCCGATGCGGCGGTTCCGCTGTGACGCGCCGTTCCCCAAAGTAGATTTCCCCCTCGTCAGGGTGGTAAAATCCGGCGACAGCGCGCAGAAGAGTCGTCTTGCCGCAACCGGACGGACCGAGCAGAAAAAACAGCTCCCCCTCCGGTATCTCTAAGTCCAAACGGTCGACTGCTGCGATGTCGCCGAAACGTTTAGTGATCGACCGCAGCGAAACGGGAACTGCCATGCCGACGCTCCAAATATACAAGGCGTTACGCTTCAATCTTAACGCGCCTGCGCGAATCGCGTCAAGCCAACCGCGCTCAAAACTGAACAGACGCGCTCTGCTTCAGGCGGCGCGCGCCGCTGTCCTGGAGTATGCGGACGCAGATTCGCGCGTTGATGCCGCCTTTGTTGGAGGTTCCGTCGCCCGCGGCGAAGCGGACTCTTTCTCAGACGTCGATCTGCGCATTTTTTTGGTTGAAGGACCCCTGCCGCCGCCTCGATTTGAAATGCGCGGCGCGGCGCCTCTTGAGTGGAAGTTTCTGCTGTGGGATGAATTTCAGGAGATCGAACGCGCCTTTCAACGCCCCTTTTTTTCGGAAGAAATCGCGGACGCCGTTCCCCTCTACGACCCGCAGGGCAAGCTGCGCCCGCTCATACAGGCGGCGCAAGACCCAGCGCGGAGAGCAACCCTGCATGCGCGGGCGCAGACGCTTCTGAACGCCGCGCTTCAACAGGCGAAAGAAGCCGCCGATGCCGCCTTTCCGCTCTGGAACATACGATGCGCCCTGTTCTGGAGCGCGCAGGCGGCCGCTTTACTTCTGGGCTGTCCGCCCGCGCATCGACATCTGCTGGCGAATTTGCGGAAGGCGGACGAGCCGCTTTATGAAAAGGCGCTCAAAACGCTCGGAGCGCAGGCATGGAACCCAAGCGCGGCGCTGGAAGCGGCAGAATATGCGCTTGCCGCCGCGGAAAGCCTCCCCCCAGAACGCGCCGAAGGCATGCCGTATCTGTCGCGCGATCGAGTTGAACTTTGGCGCGGTTTCTTTCATCATAGTACGCGTCCCGACATCTTGCCGCAGAAGGAAGAGATTGACGCGCGGACAGCGTCGCTCCCTGTCTGGACAATCGCCGCGCAGATTTCGCTCGTTGACGCGCGCCTGCCTCAAACGCAGCGGCTCCGAGACGCCGCCGTACAGCTCTACGATGGCGCCGGCTCCGCTCAGATCGAAAGGCTGCGCCCATGGTTAGAAACACTGCAGCGAAGGCTCCTCCATAAATGAACCATGTCGTCCCGATGATCACCACCGCGCAGCGCACCGAGCGGAACCCTGGCGACACCTTCATCGGCGCGGGGCTTCAACACCTGTTTGAACGCGCCTTTGGAACCACAATGCGCTGGGCGCTCATCGACAGGTTCGACTCGAAAGCGTTTCGCCGGCAGAGGCGCCTGCTCCAGTCGGCGCCCTTCATCGTTTATGGAGGCATGCCGCAATACAACAACTACGACAAGTGGGTTCACTGGTACGACGACAAGATGTGGCGCCGGTATATCATCGGATGGAACTTGAAAATCTTCACCATGGCGGGCGGCGCCGGCTCCAAATCCGAATTGCCGACCATCGAAGAGTATGTCGCCGACTGCGTCGCAAGCCGCCGAACGCGCCGCATCATTCAGCAGCGCGTCGATCCGAGCCTCTGTTTCACGACGCGCGATCCGTATGCGCAGGCGCTTCTGAGCGCGCTCAATATACGGAGCGTACAGCTGCCATGCTCCGCTGTCTGGGCAGCTAAAATGTGGCGCATTGAGCCGGACGCGGAACGGCCGTATCTGTTTCTTGTGCCGCCGAATCCGCGCTACGGTCCTTCTTCGGACAAGCGCGAGTTTGCGCGGCAATGGGCAGAGATTTATCTCACCTTCAAGTCGGCTGAGCCGCGTACAAAGGTTTTGTGTCATGGGTATGAGGAGTATCTCGCGCTGCAGGGCGCCGTCGCTACGAGCGACCTCTGGTATCAGGGCGACAGTTACGCGCTTCTGCGCGCCTACGCGCAGGCGAAAGTTGTCGTCTCCGCCCGCCTTCACGGGACGCTGCCTGCCTTCGGGCTGCCGGGGACGCGCGCGTTGAATTTGTCGGTGGATGTGCGCGGCTCGGCGGTTGAGATTTTGCCGAAGATACGCAACTGCTGGCTATACGACCTGTCGCCGGGCGAGATGGTGAAAGAGGCGCGCTCGCTGGAGCCTTCCGCCGCCGAAGACCTGGAGCATTGGGAACGGCAATACCAGGAGGCGATCCTATCGGCATACTTCGCCAGCAAGATCGCTCCATAAACCTAATCGAATTCGTTGCGCGGCAGAAAGTTGTTGACGCGCCGGCGAATTGTCGCTAGGATAAAAATGCAGCGGAGTTTGTTGCGCTGCGAAAAAAGTTGTTGATGCGCAAAAGAATCTTCGCTATGATCAATGGAGGCGTTCGGGTCGGGACCTGTCTCGACTGCCGAATGTCAAAACGACAATTGCCGAGAAAGGCAAACTATGATGTTTTCTGAAGAGAATCAAGATACCCCCCCCCGCAATTTTCGCGCCAACCTCGCTAAATCTGCGCTGACCGCTCTCCTCTTTCTTTCCCTCGCCCTCACAAGCGCATTTCTGATGCGCGGACATGCCAACCTCGAGGATCCTGCGCCGAATGACAACGGCGAGAACAATGATCAAGAAGCGCCCGACGACATGCTCACGCCTCCTCCCGGCTGGGAAAGCTGGATCCCGACCGCGGCCCTCGGAGAGGAAGATCCTGTAACGATTGCCTTCACCGCAACGGTGGACGCTTCCGACACAGGATCCATTGAATTTGAACTGCCCTATGTGACGAGCTACGAAGGCCGCTACATGAACGACGCCGAAAAGGTAGACGACTACTCAACCGATCTTTATTTTGCGAAGTGCAAAGACCAGGTGGAGATCACAGACGCCAACGGAAAAAAAGTAGGTACATGGAAAGGCGGCGGCGAAGACTCAACCTCCATCACAGCCCGCTGGACGGAGAGGCCGGCGACAAACGCTGACGACAAGATTGTGATTCCTGTGAAGATCGTCTGCAACGACTTTGCCGCCTACGGCACAATCAAGGCGACGCTGACCGTCGACGGCGTGGAAAGCGAGTCTAAGACTCACAAGATTCCGAAAGACGACCAACCCGTGTATCGTACTTCCGGGGGCGGCATTACTCTGATGCTGGAAGGCAACACGATTGCCGATGCCTGGGAGGACCAGGAAGAATACAGCTCCGACCCCCAAAGCGGAAATTTCCCAATTTTCAATCCCGGGGACGATCAAGATTTTGGGGGAAATGCGACAAATTCGCACACAATTACTACTGACCCGCATGGCAGAAACAACGGCGACGGGTTCTCCGTACTGGAAGAATACCGCGGCTTCGTCATTGGAGGCGGTTATACGCGCCTTGATCCGTTTGTCAAGGAGGTCTTCATCGGCTCCTTGTTGCCCTCATTCGACGGCAACCTGAAAATCGGGGCTGGGTATATCGGATGGCATGGAGTTTCGGGCATGACTGTCTACCAGATTGGCGATCTTAAAACCGAATGGAAACAGGTGCCTGGAGGAGCTCATGGCTCACATTACTGGGTGAACTATACCCGGGGAGGAGTCGTCGGGAACCGTCAATACGGAATCCCAATCGTTGATGGTCCTGCGAATGACATGATGGGATTGACAGATCCTGGGCATTACGCAGCGCTCAATCATGGGCAAGTATGCGTAATAGACCTTGGTTTAATCGACGACTTCGCCCGTCCGAAGCTAGGACTTGAAGTCTCCTTCGCCCATGAGATCGGCCATGCGGTCGGGCTGGATCATCATACTTCTGTAGAGATGAACGATCCGACGGACCCTGATAAACAGCTGTTTTACCCAGCAGACCCGTTCGACGACTCCTGTGTGATGAGCTACGCAATGCCTAACCTGCTTTGGTATGCATACGTCTACCGGGATTTCCATTCCCCTGTGCCAGCTGGACTTGTCCCAGCGGAGGGCGCAGCAGACCCGAAATGGGAGGATCACTGGCCCCAATACTGGCTGCATGACAACCACTCAGATCACGAAGGATACTCACCATGAAACGATTCCATGCAAGCAAGAAAACGCAATTCGTTTTTCTGGGCGGCGCGGTTCTGGTTCTGGCGGCGCTGGCGTTTTTTGCCGCCCGCCGCGCGGCGGAGCCGCCGACAGCGTCGGCGCCAATCGCAGAGTCGGGCGAACATTCCTCCGAGGGCGGGGTCTCCGCCGGCGATCCCAAAATACGCGGCGCGGACGATCCACATGGGATCTCTCCGGCGGAAGGCGCTGCGACCGACAGCGGGGCGCATGTCCATGAGTCGGGATTCAACGCGGAAAGCTCCATGAATCGCGACTTTATAGATAAAGAAAGACGCGCGATGGAGAAGCTTCTTGAGCTGACCGGATCCACTTCCGTCACGCTTGATAAAGAAACTCCGGCAGAAGTGATCGAGATACTGGTGGAGGGAATGGACGACTTGACCGCCGCGAAGCATCTGCTCAGATACGGCAATTTCTTCCCGCTTTCCTCCGACTGGCCTTGGATTCCAGAGCGGAAGTATGCTGCGGAATACGCCGACCGCGTTCTGGCAAAAGACCCGACCTCGCGCGACGCCCTCCTTGTGAAGCTTTTCGCTAGGACCGAATCGCGTCTTGAGGTTCGCCGGAGACTCATGGAGCTGTACCCGGACGATGTGGACACGATGGTACTTGCAACTAAGGGCGGCTTCGTGCGGAATTATCCTGAGGAGGTCATCGCGGCATTGGAGCGTTTTATCCCGGATAAGGGCGCCCATTCAAATCCAAGGGTGCATGAACTGATCGGAATATCCTACGAACGGCTGGATATGCCGGATATCGCGGCGATGCATTATCTTCTCGGCGCCGGGTATAACGAGAGCCATTTTGGGGAGATGGTGTCTGCGCCGCCGAATGAGCTGAGACACCCGCATGGGCATGGTCCGCGTGAACGGAATGTTTTCATGTATATGAGTTTGATGTCCAGGGGAGAGCGGAACTATCCGTCCATCTGGGAGGAACGGAGGCCGGACGCGGCGCCAAAGCAGACGCCGCCTGCGCCGAGCGCGCCGTCTCATGGTCATCTCCATGGAGCTGCCCCGGACGAGCCGCATGGCGCCCCCCCGCCGCCTGACCATCCAGACGCTCCGCGCTCTGAAGGCGCGCCGCCCCCGCCGTCCGGCGCGGCGATGGACATGGCGGCGGCATACGCCGACTTTGCGAAGGCATACCAGAGTGCGTTTGAGATGGAGTACGGACTCTCCGAGGCGACGCCTGAAGGCTACATGAACGCGCTGCTTGGAATGGCGCGCGCCTTCGCCAAGGCGGGCGACGCCCAGCATGCCCAGGACGCTTACAACGCCGTCCGCAAACGCCATTCGCGCGAGGAGGTTCAGCAGGCATTCCGCCGCTTTGACGAACAGGAGCGTCTGGAACGGCAGCCGTCAAATGCGGAGGACGGGGAAGAAGACGAAGAGCCGTAAGCCGAAGGCTCGACAGCGTCTCTCCATCAAGCGCCCGTTGCGCGGGAGGCAGCCGTACGCTACGTTACCTTTAACGAAAAACGAACGGCAAGCAGCCCGCGCGCAAGGGAGCGGCGATGAAGATCGCAGAGGTCCGCGTCATACTCACATGTCCAACGCGCAACTACCTGTTTGTCAAAATCGTCGCGGACAACGGACTCTACGGCGTCGGCGAAGGGACGTTGAGCGGCAGCGAGCTCGCCGTCGCAACCGCCGCGCAGCACGCCGCCGAGCTGCTCATCGGACAAGATCCGCTCAAGACCGAAGACCTGTGGCAGCTGATCTACAACTGGAGCTACTGGCGCGGGGGACCTGTCTTCATGGCAGCTCTCGGCGCCATCGACACCGCCCTGTGGGACCTCAAGGGCAAGGCGGCGAATATGCCCGTTTACCAGCTCCTCGGCGGAAAATCGCGCGACGGCGTTCTCACCTACGGACACGCCGGCGGCAGCTCGCCTGAACAGGTCGCCGACAGCGTCCGCTCCTTCCAAGAGCGCGGCTACCGCGTCATCCGCGCGCAGATGGGACCCTACGGCGGAAGCGGCAACGTTCGCAGCGATCCGTCTCCCCGCCCAGGCGTGCCGGGCGCCTCCTACTTTGAACCCGCGCCGTATCTCGCCGAGGTTCCGAAGCTGTTTGAGCATCTGCGCAAGGAGCTGGGCGGCGAGGTCGAACTTCTCCACGACGTACACGAACAGCTGACGCCGATTCAAGCCGCATGGCTGGCGAAACAGCTGGAACCGTACCGCCTTTTCTTTCTAGAAGACGCGCTGCCGCCTGAGCATTACGAGAGCTTCCGCGTCGTCCGCGCCGCTTCAACGACGCCGCTTGCCATCGGCGAAATCTTCACCTCCAAGTGGGACTGCATCCGCCTCTTCCAAGAGCAGCTGATCGATTACATACGCATCAAGCCGATTCATGTCGGCGGAATCACCGAGGCGCGCAAGATCATGACGCTCGCCGAGCCGGCGCAGATACGCTCCGCATTCCATGGCGCCGCGGACATCGGACCCGTCGGGCAAGCCGCCTCGCTCCATCTCCAGACCGCTATCCATAACTTCGGCGTCCAGGAGTGGATCGACTTCAACGCCCCTGGACATGAGAAGCTGCGCGATTTGATCGGAGAGCCATGCGCCTGGAGAGACGGGTACGCCTATCCGCATGAGAAGCCCGGCCTCGGTATGGACATCGACGAAAACGAAGCCGCCAAATATCCTTACAAACGCGCCTATATGCCCATCGTCCGCCGTTCCGACGGGACGATGCACCGGTATTAACCCGATGAGCCGCCTGTTTGAAAACGCCGCCGCTTTTCCGTCCGACGCTCTCGCCGTTGAAGACGCGGACGGACGCGCAACCTATGCCGAGCTGCTGGAACGTTCCGCGTTTGCCGCGCGTTTTCTGCTTCGTTTTTTTGAATGTTCCGACCTTGCGGAGCGGCGCGTCGCCTTTTTATGTCCGCCCGGCGCGCAGTATGCCGCGGTTCAGTGGGGAATCTGGCGCGGGGGCGGGGTCGCCGTTCCGCTTGGGTTGACGCATCCGCCGGCGGAGCTGGAGTATGCGGCGCGCGATTCGCAGGCGTCGGCGCTGATTGCAGGGGTTGAAGAGGCGGCTCGCCTCAACAGCGCCGCTCAAAACATCAACCGCCCGCTGTTGACCGCCCCTCTGCCGGACGCGCCGCCTGGGAGCCTGCCCCGCCTTCCGCCCGAACGACGCGCCATGATTCTCTACACAAGCGGCACGACCGGACGGCCGAAAGGCGTCGTCTCGACTCATGGCAACCTAGACGCGCAGACGCGCTGCCTTGTGGAAGCGTGGGAATGGTCGCCGGCGGACAGGATGCTCCACGCACTGCCCCTTCACCATATCCATGGCATCGTGAACGGCTTGACCTGCGCGCTCTATTCGGGCGCGGCGTGCGAGTTCCTGCCGCGCTTTGACGCCGACGCCGTCTGGGAACGCCTCGCCGAGGGAGGCGTCTCCGTCTTCATGGGCGTCCCGACGATGTACTCTCGGTTGATACAGGCATGGGAAGCGGCGCCGATGGAGAAGCGCGCCGTCTGGTCTAAAGCGGCGGGGCGTCTGCGTTTGGCGGTCTCCGGTTCGGCGGCGCTGCCCGTCTCGTTGTTTGAAAAATGGCGCGCCCTTTCCGGACAGGCGCTGCTGGAACGGTATGGAATGACCGAATTCGGCATGGCGCTTTCAAACCCGTACCGAGGCGAGCGGCTTCCAGGGACGGTCGGCTTCCCGCTCCCAGACATGGAGGCGCGCCTGACGCCGGCGGGAGAGATCGAAACGCGCGGCGAAGCCGTTTTTTTGGAGTACTGGAATCGACCGAAGGAGACGGCAGAAGCGTTCCAAGACGGCTGGTTCCGCACGGGCGACATCGCTGTCAAAGACGAAAGCGGACGCTTCCGCATCCTCGGCCGCCGCTCGGTCGACATTGTCAAGACAGGCGGATACAAGGTCTCGGCGTTGGAGGTGGAGAACGCCCTGATGGAGCTGCCCCAGATCCAAGAGTGCGCCGTCGTCGGCTTGCCGGACGAGGAGTGGGGCGAACGGATCTGCGCGGCGGCCGTCTTGAAAAACGGCGCGGAGCTGAATCTAAAGACGCTGCGGAACTTGGCGAAGGAGCGGCTCGCCGTCTATAAGGCGCCGTCCCGTCTGCTCGTCGTCAAGGCGCTTCCGCGCAACGCGATGGGGAAGGTCATGAAGCCTGAGGTGAAGCGGCTGTTTGAGCGCATTGAGGAGACGGTCGGCCGTTCTGCGTAGGGCAGGCCGGCGCGTTTCGTTTTGGTTAAAGGCGGAGGAGGCGCGTCATGTGGGAATATGTCGGCGACTACGTTGCGATCGCGTTGGCGGGCGTCGCGGCGGTTCTTGTCTTGGGGTTGATCGGTCTTCTCGCGCTGGCGCCGCTGCGGGTACATCTTAGCCTGCGCCCGATTGTGTTTGGGCTGTCGGCGGCTCTCATGGTCGGCATCGGCGCGCTTAGCTTCTGGAGCCGGTGGGCTTTGCTGCTCTACGCGGTTGCGCTCCCGGTCATTGCGCTCGGCCTCTGGGACATATTCCAAAAAAAGCATGCGGCGCTGCGCAATTTTCCTGTTCTGGGACATTTTCGCTACCTGCTGGAGATGATTCGCCCAGAGATACGGCAGTATTTCATCGAATCGGACACTGAAGAAAAGCCGTTTAGCCGCGAAAAACGATCGCTCGTGTACCAGCGCGCCAAGGGCGACATGGACACGCTCCCTTTCGGCACAAAGGAGAATGTTTACGAAGGCGGATATGAATGGATCACCCATTCCATCGCCGCTGTGGAGCCGCCGGAGGAGGAGCCGCGCGTTCTCGTCGGAAACGACCAGTGCAGTCAGCCCTATTCCGCCTCCCTGTTCAATATCTCCGCAATGAGCTACGGGTCCCTCAGCAAGACCGCCGTTCTCGCGTTGAGCAGGGCTGCAAAGATGGGCGGTTTTTTTCACAACACAGGAGAGGGCGGCGTCAGCCCCTACCATCTTGAAGGAGGGGGCGATCTTGTCTGGCAGATTGGAACGGGCTATTTTGGGTGCAGAACGCCGGACGGCCGTTTCTGTCCCGACCAGTTCCGAGATCAGGCGGCGCATCCCGCTGTCAAGATGATTGAGCTGAAATTGTCGCAGGGAGCGAAGCCGGGGCATGGCGGAATTCTCCCCGCGGCGAAGGTGACGAAGGAGATCGCGGCGATCCGCGGCATTCCGATGGGTCAGAACATTCTGTCGCCGCCGGCGCATACCGCCTTTGACACCCCGATCGGTCTGCTGGAGTTTATCGACCAGCTGCGCCGTTTGTCAGGCGGAAAACCTGTTGGGTTCAAGCTGTGCGTCGGCCACCGCAGCGAGTTTTTGAGCGTCGTAAAGGCGATGCTGGAGACGGAGATCATGCCCGACTTCATCGCCGTCGACGGGGCGGAGGGCGGCACGGGGGCGGCGCCGCATGAGTTTTCCAGCTCCGTCGGAATGCCGCTCAACATGGGCTTGCTGCTTGCGCAGAACGGCTTGACAGGCGCCGGTTTGCGCGGCAGCGCGCGGTTGATTGCCGCCGGGCGCGTCGTTACAGGCTTCCATATCGTGTCGAAGATCGCGCTGGGGGCGGATCTATGCAACTCGGCGCGCGGGATGATGTTTGCCATCGGCTGCATCCAGGCGTTGAAATGCAACACAAACCATTGCCCTGTCGGCGTGGCGACGCAGAATCCTGGGCTGTACAAAGCGCTGGATCCAACCGACAAGGCGCATCGGGCGGCGAATTACCATCGGGCGACGGTTCAGAGCGTCCTTGGGCTGCTCGGCGCCGCCGGGATGTCCAGCCCCGATGAGATCGCTCCCAGTCACATATGCCGCAGCGTCACGCCGTCGTCGGTGAAGTCCTATGCGGAGTTGTACGATTTTGTGGAGGAAGGGAGCCTGCTGGAAGAGCCGTATCCGCCTTCGCTGGACGAGATATGGCGCCGTTCCAGCCCGTTTCAGTTTCCGTTCAGCCGCTCTCGCTCTGCTTCTTAAGATTCTCGCGTCATGGGCAGTCGGGAGATTTGTTCAAAAATGAATGCCGCTGCGCCAACGGCGTTTAACGCTTTTGCAGTTCCCTTTCGTACGGACCTCCATGCCGACCGACCCAGTACCATACTATCGTTCCGCTTTCTGGACTTCCATGCAAAATCCCAAGAATCCTGTACTTATGGCCTGCGCGTATAGACCGCCGATTTTGATTCAGACCCGCCTGCTATGTAGTCTTGGTTCTGCGTCAAACAAACGCAAGGCTTTATCGATCTTTTTTGTATTTGTTTGGGCATGCGGTTGTATTCTTTTTCAAAGCGGGGACACCGCTTTGACCGCATTAGGATTCCTCATCTACATCAACGGCGGGTTTCGTTTTGCCCGTCTTCAACGCTTCTAAAGCTTGCTCATCCCATTCTGTTAGCATCGCTTCCGATTCGGGCCGACTGAGCAGTTCATCCCAGACCGTCTCCGATTCTCTCTCAGCTTGCATGATCGGCTCAAACTCTTCTCTATAAAGTTCTGGGTTGATGGTGATCGCATAATAAATGTCTTCGTGAGCGTCATCCTCTTCGCCTCTTTCTCGATGGATGAGTCCTTTTGAGAGGTACGCCTCGGCGTAATGGATGTTCAGCTCGGTCGCTTGTTCAAAATTTTCAATCGCCTTCTCTTGACAGCCCGCGAGCGCATATGCTTCGCCCAAGTGGAAATAGGTATCCGCGAGGGGAGACAGCTCCGCCGACTTTTTAAAATCGGCAATCGCTTTATTTAGAGCGACAGCGCCGCTCTCCATACTGCTCAGCGCCAACGCAACAATGCCGCGGCAGTAATAAAGACACGACAGGGCGTCCGTTTCTTCTTTAGATTCAGTGTTCGCTTGCTCCGCTAGTTGAATTGCGGAATTAAAATGCTCAATCGTTTTTTGGATATCAGTCTTAGAGTCCTGTAAATTGTCGCTGAAACCATGCACGATTGCCTGAAAAAAGGCGGCTATTGCGCTTTTCGACTCTGCCACAATTTTTGCGTCGGCTCTGCTTTTTGATAACTTTTGCGCCAGAATATCAAGAGACGGCTTCGACGAGAAAAGCCCTTTCAGAAAAAAACCGTCTTCCGATGTCCTTGCTTCCATCGCCATCTTTGTACTCTCCCAACTTTCCGGCGCCTCCAATAGCATACACTGAGACTGCCAATGCCGGCAATTCATTTGCGCGTATGTGATCCGTTTGCCGACCATGCGGTCAGGAAGCATACGCTGTGAGAGAGATGAAAAGGCGGAAGCGCCGCAGGAGACTTCCTCGAAGAACAACCGCCGAGAAGACGGCTTATTGAGCGTCCTGTTTTGCGCGCCCAAAAACGGCCGCCGCGCCGCATGCTGCCAGCACAACCGCGCTGCCGAACGTCATCCGCGCCGTGAACGTCTCTTGGAACGCGAGCGCGCCCGCCGCGCAGTTCGCCGCCGGCGCCAGCATTGACCACAATGCGCCTTCTGTTCCGCTGATGTGTCTGAACGCTGCGGCGTCCAGAATTTTCGCAGCCGCGCCGCAGATGCCGATTCCAATCAGCAGCCCCCACGCCGGCGTTGAATACGCGGCGCCCTCGCTCAGCGCCGGTACGCTGGTCGTCAATGCGCCGACCGCAGCGAGACCTAAGAAGATCATCGGCGCCGACTCGACCGCGCTCAACCGCTTCACGACAAGGATCGCCAACCCGCCCAAGACGCCCGCGCCGAGCGCCGCTGCGTCGATCGTCGATACGCCGCCGAACCCGCCCGACGGAAACAGCAGCAGATACAACCCGCCAAACGCCGACAGGACGCATACCCATAGCCGTATCGATGGGCTTTCCCTTGTCGCAAAGGGCGCGAATGCAGCCGCCCAGATTGGGGCGGTGTAGATCAAGATAGACGCCTTCGCCAGCCCGATCGTCACGATGGCATGAAAATAGACGACCATCGCCGAGGAGCCGAGCAGACCGCGTATCAACAGCAGCAGCGGACGCCGCGGACTCAGCGAACGCCCCGACAAAAAGAGCCATGCGGCGACCGCCGCGCCGCCGATTGCGAATCTAAAAAAAGAGGTTGAAAAAGCGCTCAAACCTTCCATCCCGCGCGTCAAACGCGCCAAGATGCTCATGAGCGAGATCAGCATCGACGAGGCGGCCATCAGCGCGAAGCCGCGCATTCGGTTTTGGCGCATGTCGCCTCTCCGTCTTCTGTAGAGAGCGCCTTCGCGCAATCCCGCTTGGCGCGGGGCGTCAAAAAAGGTATAATAGCGACAGGCGTATGTGAAAGTCAAACGGACGGGAAGGCGGTCGAATGCGCGGTTTCGGTATCGTCGGATGCGGTATGATCTCGGAGTTCCACGCCAGAGCCATTGAGGCGCTTCCAAACGCCCAGCTGCGCGCCGTGTACTCCAGAAGCGAAGCGAATGCAAAACGGCGCGGCGAGCAGTTCAACGCCGACTGGACGACCGACCTGGACCGTCTGCTCAACCGAAGCGACATCGACATCGTGAGCGTCTGCTCCGCGAGCGGCGCGCATGCCGATCCGACCGTCGCCGCCGCTAAAGCCGGCAAGCATGTCATCGTTGAAAAGCCGCTCGACATCTCGCTGGAGCGCATTGACGCCATGATTGAGGCGTGCGCGGAGGCGGGCGTTCAGCTGAGCGGCGTCTTTCAATCTCGGTTTCATCCGACAAGCCAGCTGCTGAAAAAGGCGGTCGAAAGCGGGCGGTTTGGGCGTCTCACGCTTGCGGAAGCGACCGTCAAGTGGTGGCGCTCGCAGGAGTATTACGACGAAGGCGGATGGAAAGGCACGAAGGCGCTGGACGGCGGCGGCGCGCTCATGAACCAGTCGATCCACGCCATCGACCTTCTGCAGTGGCTCATGGGACCTGCGGCGGAAGTTGCCGCGTTCAAGGACACGCTCGCGCATGAGCGCATCGATGTTGAAGACACGGCGGCAGCGTGCGTCCGCTTTCAGAACGGGGCTTTGGGCGTCATTCAGGGCGCGACGTCGGTGCATCCAGGCTTTTTTAAAAAAATAGAGATCTCCGGCGACAGGGGCAGCGTCGTCATGGAGGAGGAGAACATCGCGTTCTGGCAGTTCGCCGACGAGACGGACGAGGACGAACGGATACGCGCCGAGTTTGCCGATCAAACGCAGACGGGCGGCGGCGCAAGCGACCCGTCCGCAATCAGCTTTGAAGGACACCGCCGACAGTTTGAGGCGTTCATCGACCAGATCGAGACGGGCAGGTCAAGCGGGCTGGACGGAACGGAAGCGCGCAAGGCGGTTGAGATCATCCACGCGATCTACAGGTCGGCGGAGACGCGCAGCTTTGTGCCGCTTCCGCTGTAGGAGGTTGATGGATGAACTGGACGCGCATTTGGGTTCTATGCTGCGTTGTGTTGGCGGCTGCGGGCTGCGGCGGGGACGATACTGCGGAGCCGGCGAACGCGCATGCCGCCCTAAAACGCGGATGGGCTGCGTATACGAAGGGCGCCTTTTCGGACGCGCTGCTTGAGTTTGAGCGCGCTGTCAACCTGGACGCGGAGCTGGCGGACGCGCACAACGGAGCGGGCTGGGCGCATCTGTCGCTGGCGCAGGGAGAGCCGTCCGAGTCGGCGGTCGATCTTGCGGTGGATTCTTTCAGGCGGGCTATCCAGAACGACGAGGCGCTGAGCGACGCCTGGGTCGGGCTTGGGATGGCGCTGTATGTTCGGCGGGCGGACGCGCAGGATCTGAACGAGGCGGGGGAGGCTTTGGCGGCGGCGCTGCGGACGGGCGGGGGATCGCTGTATCGGCATGATTACTCGTCTGAGGCGGACATTGCCGCTTTGGACGCTTGGCGGCTTTATCACGCGGGAGATTCGGCAGCCGCTTTTCGGCGGGCGAGCGACGCTTTGAAATTGAATCCCAGCCTGCAGGCTGCGCAGATTTTGTTGAAGATGCCTGCGCTGTCCGAATAGAGTTCCTCTCTGCTGTCCTTCACGCATGATACGAAAATCCTGTTCAAATCGGGCAGATTGTCATTCCCGCCCTTGCGGTAAAACGTGCGAGAATCCAGAGTTCTCCCAGACAGCCTCTGCATTCTAAAACGGCTCTTTAAAATCAAAATCATCGCCTATAGAGACCGCCGGTCAGAGAAAGATGTTGATTCGAAAACCGACCTAGATTATGATAGCGGCTCATCGGAGTTCGCTGCGTTGAAATAAGTTGCGGCGAAGCCGATGTTATTGATTTGAATGCGGTCGGGATCGTCTCGGCTGTCTGCAGAAAACAACGCTAAAAGAAAGCAAGCAATGAAGATTCCGCGAAAGCCCTTTGATTTGTCCGCCATGAAAGCGACCCTCCTCCGCGGGAGTCGGATGAATAAAGCCGCTCTGGCATTCCTTGTTGCGGCATCGGCATTGATTGCTGGATGCGCCGCTCCTGGTCGTCAAGGTCTCTTCATGGAACTCAACGCAGGTATCGATGCAGCAGCTGCCGATGAGAAATGGACAGTTTCTAAACATGGATTCGACGACGGAACCGACGGAGATGTGCAGCGTCATGACGCTGTCGCCATGAGAGCGCTTCCAGCAATCAACTCTAAAATTGGCTACGGCTTTACTGAACAGTTCCTCTGTTCAATGTCGATCCTATCTGGTCCACTCGGTAGAGGCGGTGTCGGAATCATGTTTTTTACGAAAAAAACAGCTCCATCCCTAATTTTCGATATGAATTATGGATTATCATGGTATTATTTAATTAGCTTGCCAAATAGGTTCCCAGATAATATTGTTGTAGATAAGTTCGCTACAGGCGACGGCGGGAGTGTCGGTATTGGGTATGAATTCAAAAGAAATTGGGTCATCAAAGGCGACTTCAGTTTTGGTACTTACAGCTTTTATGATTCCTCCTCTAGCGCTAATTTGGGAGACGCGATCCTTACACTCATCACCCTTGGGTCGCATGAAATCGATCCTTATTATAAAATTGAAGGTGAATCAACTGTCTATTCTTTTGGGTTCAGGATTGGCTACATCTTGTATTGAAGTTACATCTGAAGCGCGGTCTATCAGGCATGCAGCCGCGCAGCCTGCCCGTTTCATATGACAACAAGGGCAAAACGGCGTACAATGCCGGCGGAAGGAGCGCAAAGTGGCATTAACCGACCAAGAGCGGCGGCATTTCGAAGAGGAAGGGTATTTAATCAAGCGGGGCGTGTTTGACAGCGCCGGCGACCTAGAGCCAATCCGAAACGCGTTGCATCAGGCGGTGAGGGGGGAAGCGGAGCGGGCGCGGGAGGAAGGCGCCATTGACGAGACGTTTCCGACCGCGTCGTTTGAGCGGCTGCCCGCCCTGCTGGCGGAGCGGTTCCCCGACCAGATCATGCGCATACTCGCTCCGATCTACAGCGGGCGGTTCTCCGGACCTGAAATGTTTACAACGATTGTTCATCCGAAGCTGCTGGCGATCGTGAAGGATTTTGTGGGCGAAACGATCGTCGGCTCGTCCGCTTACCGCGTCCGTCCAAAGCTGCCGCGATGGGAGCGGGGCGAAGTCCCATGGCATCAGGATTCGGGCTACTTTTTGCCGCATTGCGACGATATGCTCATACTCACATGCTGGGTTCCGCTGACGGACGCCGACGCAGAGAACGGCTGCCTGTGGGTCGCGCCGAGAAGCCACAAAGAGGGCGTCGTCCGACATTACACCGGCGGGCATGGCGGCTATCTTGAGATCGCGGGCGGCGATCTGCCCGGCGGCGAGAGCGTCTGCGTGGAGATGAAGCGGGGAGACGTTCTGTTTTTGACAAACCTGACGGCGCACGCCTCTTTCGAGAACCGCAGCGACGCGACGCGCTGGAGTCTGGACCTGCGTTACCAGAACGCGGCGGTTCCAAACAATGTGGACGAAGACCCGTCCAGCTACACGCCGGAGCGCGACCCTGTGACGATGGCATGCCATCCGCCGGAGGCAGACTTTGTGATACGAGACCCGTCCGATCCAACGCGCGAATGCCGCACGGCGGAGCAGTTTTTGGAGATTCGGGAACGCTTTTTTGCGCAGCGCGCGTATATGCCGGGGCGGGGCTGGACTCCGCTTTCAAGCCGGCCTGACTGATCTCATTCCCGCGTCCGCATTGAGGCATGCCCCGACTCAAGCGTCAAGCTCAGAGCTGGTAGCCTCTGCAGGCGACGATATACGAAAATCCTGTTCAAATCGGGCAGGTCGTCATTCCCGCGAAAGCGGGAATCCAGAATTTTCCCAGGCAGCCTCCGCATTCTAAAACGGCTCTTTAAAATCACAATCATCGCCTATAGAGACTGCCTCAGAGCTTGAGCCGTTGACATTTCGAGAGCGCAGCTGTATAGTGCGCCCAGCGTCTAGTTGACCGGTTTTTAGAAAAAGAAAGGAGCGCAACATGGCGCGGCCGATCACCTTGTTTACGGGGCAATGGGCGGACCTTCCGCTGGAAACGATGGCGGAAAAGGCGAAGCAGTTCGGATACGACGGGCTGGAGCTCGCCTGCTGGGGCGACCACTTCGATGTGGAGCAGGCGCTGGAAGACGACGGATACTGCCAAACGCGCTGGGACATCCTTGAAAAACATGGGCTGAAATGTTTTGCGATTAGCAACCATCTAGCGGGGCAGGCGGTGTGCGACCGCATTGACGCGCGGCACGAGCAGATTTTGCCCCCCCGCGTCTGGGGCGACGGCGACCCGGACGGCGTCCAAGAACGCGCCGCAGAAGAGATGAAAAACACCGCCAGAGCCGCCGCCAAACTGGGCGTCGACGTCGTCTGCGGATTCACCGGCAGCCGCATCTGGCCGCTCGCCTACTCCTTTCCCCCAAACCTGCCCAACCAGATCGAAGCGGGATACCAAGACTTCGCGGACAGATGGAACCCGATCTTGGACGTCTTTGACGAAGCGGGCGTCAAGTTTGGGCTAGAGGTCCATCCAACCGAGATCGCTTTCGACATCGTCAGCGCCGAAAAGGCGTTGGAGGCGGTCGGACGGCGCGAGGCGTTCGGCTTCAACTACGATCCGAGCCATCTGGGGTATCAGGGCGTCGACTATACGCTGTTCATCCGCCGTTTCGCCGACCGCATCTACCACGCGCATATGAAAGATGTATGGTGGTCGCCGACGCCGAAAGAGGCGGGCGTCTTTGGCGGGCATATCGATTTCGGCGACAGCCGGCGGTTTTGGGACTTCCGATCCATCGGGCGCGGCAGCATCGATTTTGAGGAGATCATCCGCGCGCTCAACGAGATCGGCCATGACGGCCCCCTCTCGGTCGAGTGGGAAGACAGCGGAATGGACCGCGAACATGGCGCGGCGGAAGCGGCCGCCTTTTTGAAGCGGCTCGACTTTGAACCGTCCGCCATTGCCTTTGACGCGCAGTTTGCGGAGTAAGCGTTTTAGAACGCTATTCGTCGGCGTAGGCTTGCCACGCGGCTTCGATATCCGCCTCTTCGGGTCCGCCTTTGTGGACGACGACGCGGTGTTTCAGGCGCAGGACATCCCCTTTTGGCAGCGTTTCGGCGCCTGTGAAGAGATGCCCCTCGCGCGGCGAGAGCGGTCCGTATTCGCGCGTGAACCATCGGTTCGGGTGATGCGGGTTGCTTGGATGGTCTAGGCAGGCTAGCCCTTCGCGCTTGTGCCGCCCGTATCGTTCGGGGACGGGCGCGCTGTAATCGACCCAGCGGGCGGGCTGTCCAAAGGTCTCTTTTTCGCCGCGTCCGCCTTCGCTGTTGAGAATCGCCCCGCCCGCTTTTCCGTTGAAGGCGTCCCCCATGCGTATGATCGGCATCGCCGACTCTTTGGTGGTTCCGAACGCGATGTCGGTCTGCGCCTCGTAGGCCGATTCAAGGTTGAGCGTGTAGCCGTCGTTTCGGTTGAAGAGCAGCGCGATCTGGCGCGTTTCTTGAAGGAGCGTCTCGCCTGTCGGGGCGTTCCAGTCCAGTATTTGCGCGAATCCGACCGCGTCTTTTTTCAGGTCGAGGTTGGCGTATTCGCGGTGGAGAATGCGTCCGGGGCGATGGCTTGGCAGCTCTAGGTAGAAGGTGACTCCGTTGACGTCGCCATGCCCCCACCAGACGCCGTGGTGATGGATATGGTCGTGCGGAGCGTCCGCGAGCAGGTTGCGTCCGCTCGGCGCCGGCAGGACGGAGATGTACGGCTTCAAGGCGGCTCCGTTCATGAGATAGGCGGCATAGACGCGGTTTCCGTCGTGGGCGATCCAGCGCCCTTCTTCACAGATATAGTTCAAGTTTTTCGGGTTCATGTTTCTCCGCTTCAGGTTTTGGCTTCTGGCAGCGCTTGTATTATAAGCGGATTCGCATGGAGTTTCTTTTCAAAGCGGCACCCAGGTCGGCATACCTGCCCCCGCTCCTATGAGAAGGTACCTTTAAAATGAAACGCGGCGAAGTCGCACCGCCTCATTCTGGATCGATGCCCAGATCTTCCAGATTATAGCCCTGCTTTTCCAATTCGCTTGGAGTGAAAGGCTCCCATCCTTGGGGACTAAGCATGCCGTATCGGAGATGGGTAGGCACAAGGAACTTCTTTAATATCTCCATCTCTCTGTCATGCGCGCGTTGACGACCCTCTAGATATTCTGGAGGAAACTCGCCGCCGACCAATTCCATCACTTTAAGAGTTTCCAAATTTCCGTTGGCATCAAAAATCACTTCCGGCGCAAAAAAACGAGCGATGGCCTCCCTTGTTTCTCGCAGCTTATCCCAAGCTCTTGCCTGCTCGGCTTCAAATTTTTGGTGGTCGGGATGAGCTGAATCATATGCCCACCGCTCGTTGAGAACTTTTGTAGCGTAATCCCGCTCATGTTGAAACCGCGACGCTTCTATCCTATTCTCTGCCCATACCGGTCCCATTTCGCGAAATAGTCATACCTCGCCTGCTGTAGCGGGGTGAGCGCGGGCTTTTCGTCATCGCCGCTTTGGGCGGGCGCCGCTGCGTTCTGGACATCGGTCTCATTTTCGCCAGCCGTTTCCGCTGTATCGTCGCCGACTTTTTTCATCAGAACCCCTTCTCATTCCGGATTGATGCCCAACTCTTCCAGATTATAACCCATCGCTTTCAATTTGGTCAAGGTGTAAACCCTGACCGTAAGGCGTTAGTTGGGACAAATCGGAATGCGAACGCGGGCAGCTTCTGCGACGCCTCTGGATTCCCGCTCCCCGTTTTCACAGGGACATGCTGCGCGGGAATGGCGGTCTGGTTGGCGACGCTTTTCCATCAATAAAGGGTTTATTTGTTCAGATGTCCCAACTTTATGCATTAGGTCTGTAAGGCGTCCAGGCAGTACGCCAATGCGGCGATCATAATAGAATGGATTTAAATGGGGCTATGCAGACGAAACTTCAGCGAAAAAGGAGCGTGAACGAAATCCTGTGCGCGCTCCCGAGCTCCGCCGCCGGCGTGAAGGCGTAATCGATCTCATACGACCTGCCTGCGAAGCCGAACCCGCCTGTCAACGGCGCGCCGGTGCGGTAGCCCGCCCGAATCGCAAAGCCGTTTTGAAACACATATTCCGCTCCCGCATGCAGTCGAGCCGACGCTCCCCGTTCAAACGACACATCCGCCGCAACCGTCAAAAATTCCACCTTCGAAACGCGCGCGGGAGCCGCCGCCAGCTCTATCGGTATCTCCTCCGGCGGCGCCGACTCGATCTGCCGTTCATACGCCGCGCCCAGACGCAACTGACGCGGCAGCGGTATCGAATCGTCGTAAAAAAGAGTGTCCGATCCCAAACCGCGCACGGTTCCCCCGACCTTCAACCCAAGAACCGGCGGATGCCAGATTCCGCCGAGATGAACCGCATACCCGTCCGAACGCGCCTCAGAAAAATCGGACGACCCCGCCGTCTCGCTCAATGAAAAATCAAGCCCCTGCTGAAAAATCTCTAACGAACCGCCGACGCGCACATCGCCCATCCGCCTCGACGCCGCGGCAAACTGCGCATGCCGTGAGGAATACTGAAACGATCCTATCTCCTCATAACCGCCTAAGCTGCGCGTTGTGTGCGGCGCATCCCCGCCGGTCAAGATGGACGCCGCGGCGGCGACGCTGGCGATTTTTTGAACAGGCTGGACGAACCCCGCCCATTCGCGCCGTATCCCGCCGACCCACTCCAGATGCTCTCCCAAAAAACGCGGCTCCGAAATCTGCCCCAGCCCCGCCGGATTCCAGTACAGCGCCGAGACGTCGTCCGCGACAGCGGTGAACGCTCCGCCCATCGCGGCGGCGCGCGCCCCTCCCTCCATGTTCAGCGCGGCCGGCCCCGTCAAGCCGCCCGCCAAGAGCCAGCATGGAAAAGCGAGCCATATTGCGCAGCAGGCGCCCAGCGCGGACAAACGCATCGTTTCCCTCACCGTATCACAAAGATTTGGCCGACTCGGCGACCGGTCGCTGTCGACGCCGAGTATAGATACAAGCCCGTGGCGGCGAGGTCTCCCCCGCGCGTTCTGCCGTCCCATTCTGCCGCCCCGGCTAGGCTTTTTTCAAGGCGCCGAACGAGACGCCCGTCCAACGTGTAGATCGCAACCTCGGCGCCGCGCGGCAGATTTTCAAAACGAAGCGGCAAACCGCCCAAGCGGAACGGATTCGGATACACAACAACTCGGTCGAACGAGGCGGGCAGCTTTAGACGCGCGGCGCGGAAAAGCCCAAACTCGCGCGTTTCGGCGGAAACGGTACCCGCCGACATGTCCGCCTCCTGCTTGTCCGACAGCAGCTCCCAGCGGGCGGGGACGGCGTCCGCGTTCAGACGGAAGATCATGATCGGCGCCTCCGCAGAGTCGCCGGAGACCGGCAGGGCGGGGAAGCCGAGCGTGACGGTCGCGGGGCGGAATAGGCGCGGGACGTTGGAGACGAACAGGCGCGCCGTGCCGCGCAACTCCTCTTCAAAGGCGTCGTCAATGTTGGCGCGGGCGAGGTTCGCGTTCGCCTCTTTCATCGCTTGAAGCAGCGAGTCGCCGACAGGTTGAACGATGTTGACCCATGCGCCTTCTGGGGCGGCTCCTGCTGGAATCAGCGCCGCCGCGCGCGCGTCAAACCCGGCGCGTATCAAAACGGCGCGGTCTGTTGACGCCTCGTTGACGACGGAGCGCACCGGTCCCGCGGTGGAGCCGACGCCGACCGCCGGCGGCCCGGCGGAGCCGTCCGAGGCGGCGACCGTCACATAAAACGGAACATCGTTGGCGGGCGTCTCGACAACAACCGATGGACGCGGCGCGTTCGGCAGGCGCGGAACCGCGAGCGCAGGTTGAACGCCTTCTAAAGACGCGCCGTTCCGCGCGGGGCTTTTCGTCAGATAAACGCGGTATTCGTAGATCGTCGGGTCGTCGTTGTCGTTCCACGAGACAATCAGAATGCCTCCCCTGTCGCTCGGCGCGTCCTCGGCGGCGACGCCTGCCACCGCTTCGGGCGGGATGTCGTCCGTTGAATAGACGGGTCCCGCCGCCTGCTCTGGACGCGCGGGGGACAGATTCCCGTTCACATCCCGCGTCAGAATGGTCACATAGAACGGTCCCTGCCGATTCGACTCGCCGGGGGCGTTGATGGGCGTCGGGACGAACGCCTGCGCGGCGGAGCTGTCGCCGACAACGGCGGCGGGGCGAAGATCAGGCGGAAGCGGATCGGAAAGCGGAGCCTCCGTCACATAAAGAACATACGCCTCAAAGTCCGGCTCCGGGGGACCGGGCGTCCATGTCGCCAGCAGGCGTCCGCCCTGGTCGTTCGGCGCGTCCTCGGCGGCGGCGTTTGACGGTCCGGCGGGGCGGATATTGTCGACCGCGGCGGCCGGTCCGGCGGACGATTCGCCGGCGAGAAGCGCGCTCTCGTTCCGCGCCGAGTCGACCGCGATGACCGCGGCGTAGTAGTCCGCGTTGTTGATGGGCGCGTCCAGATCCAGCGTGTAGGAGCTTCCGCCGCTTTCCGCCGCCCACTTCGCCGCAGGTATCAGCCCTCGGACGCTGAGAATCGGATATGTTTCGCGGTACACATAAAATCGGTGAATGTCGCGCGCGTCGCCGCTCCATTCCCATGTCAAGGTCAAAACGTTCCCCTGATCGTTCGGAGCGTCCGCGATGCGCAGAGCCATGACGGGCGCAGGCGCGACAGCGTCTAGCGTAACGCGGCGCGCCGCCGTCAATGAGGCGCGGTTGCCGTTCGCGTCTTCAAGGCGCCCTGTCACCGTTTGATCAATGAGATGATCGGCGTCCTGAACGGCGTATTCGCCGACATACAGCCCGTCAAACGGCTCCAGATCGGCGCCGGCTCCGTCGTCAAACATCGGAATGCCGAGCCTTGCCGTTCCGATGTCGAAGGACGCCTTGCCCCCCGGCTCCCCTTGAAGTTGAACCGTCAATAGGGCGCCTTTGGCGAGCGGCTGGTCGGCGTCATGCGATACAGAGTCGATACGAGGCGGAACCGTGTCGATGGCTGCGGGGAACGGAGCCGCCAACGACGCTTCATTGCCTGCAGCGTCGACAAGAACGACCGTGACGACGGCGGCCTCCGCGTTGTCGTTTGGAAAGATCGCCGCGGAGCCTGTGTAAAAACCCTCCGCCATCTCCGTCATCGGGACGTCTTCTCGGACGCCTTCGATATGAAAGCGGGCGTCGGCGCCTGGTTCCCCCTCCGCCTCGACGGTCAAAACGCTCCCTGCCCCAAGAGCCGAGTCGGCGTCATGCCGAACGCTGTATACAGCGGGGGGAGTCGTGTCGATGTCGATCGGGGCGGGCGTCTCTCGGCTCGCCAAGTTTCCGACAGCGTCCTCCACATAGGCGGTTGCGGTTCCGTTTGTCATGGCGTCGCCGGGGCGCGCTTCGTAGGAGCCTTCGTATAACCCTGGCTGCTCTTCGTTTTCTGTAAGGATAACGACCGCTTCAAAAATGCCGTCGGTGAGAATTGCATACGCCGCCGCGCCCGTCTCGGAGCGGACGGAGATGTCGACGCGCTCGCCTGCGCGGAGCGGCTTGTCGGCGTTGTGCCGGGCGCCGAAAATGGCGGGCGGCTTCGTGTCGATTGTAACGCGCCGATCCATCGGCCGTTCCGCCGCGAAGCGCAGCGCGGGGGAGTCGGACGAAACGCGCACGATGAGCGAAGCGTTTTCGGCATCATCGCCCTGTTGAACCTCGTAGGAGCCGGCGTAATTCCCGGCTCCGTCCCCCAGAAGCGGAAACTGAACGGCAGTTCCTTCTATGAAGGCGGATACGCTCCATCCGGACGGGGCGGTCATGGCGGCGCTCAAGGTTCCGCCCAGCCCGATCGGCTTGAATCCGTCATGGTCGGCGCGTTCGATCCAGTAGGCGGCGAGTCGATACGGTTCAGGCTGACTGGAGGAGACGCGCAGGTAGAGAGAGCGCGCGTCGGCGGAAATCCATACGGCATGCGCGTTCAACAGGAGGCCGACCGGCGCGTTTTCCTCCGACAGCGCCTCAAGCCGCGTCGTCTGCGCCCCCTCCAATACCGCGAGAACTCCTGCGCCCGCCGACGCATCGACCGAAAGGCTGAACCAGTCCTCGTCGGATTTGCCCCATACGGCGCCCTGAGTTTCGGCGTTCAGCGGCAGGGAGAGGGCGGTTTGGGGACTGCCGTTCGGCTCTTTTTCGCGCCGTTGGCCGTCGGGCGCGGGACGCTGTTCAATGCGAATCTGGTAGGGCGATACGCCTGTTCCAACCGCCTTGATGTAGTACGCGCCCGCGGCAAGGCTGGACGGCGGCGTTTGCGCGGTTCCGTTCAACTCGCCAAACAGCTCAAGCTGTCCGTCTATTTCTTGGTAAAATTCCACCTGTCCTGAGGCGGCGGCGACCGTCCATACGCGCTCCCCGCCGTCCGTTTCTTCCCATCGGAACCAATCCTCGTCGTTCGGCAGATTTGCCGCGCCTGAAATTTCTACGGCGCCGCCTGAAACGGCGTTCGCCCGCAGAGGCGTTCCGTTCGGCTCCGTCTCCCATACGGCTCCAGGCGTCGGCCGGCTTTGGGAAAGGGCAAGCTCATACGGCCCAGGGTCGCCGTCGACGCGGACAAGCAGCTCGCCGGGGGGAAGTCCAGCGGAGGCGTAGGCATGCGGATCGGCGCCTCCGTCGGCGAATATCTGCGCCGCGGCGTCCTCTTCAGCCAACGAAAAAGGCAAAAAGAGCGTCGCGCGCGTCTGTCCGGCGGCGCGCCGCGTGAGCCGTACGCCCGCCGGTCCCGCTTCCGAAAGATGAAAGCGGAACCAGTCGGCGCCGCCTTCTTCCAGATCGCCGGCGATCTCAGCGCCGAACGGAGCGGGCTGCGCGCCGGCGGGGGAGCTGTTCGGTTCCCGCTCCCGCGTCTGTATCGGATCAAATGTGAAACGGCGCACAGCCGGCGGAAGGCTCCCGTCCGCAGGCTCCACCGAAAAAAGACGCTCGCCAGGGGGCAGGTCAACCAGCAGCGCCTCATTGGAAGCCGTGTATTGATAGGCTCCTTCATCCACCTTAAAACGAAAGCCTCGAATCGGTTTCCCGTCCGCAAAACGCGACCAGCGAAACGCTGCAGAGCCTGTATGTACAGCGCCGAAAGGTCCCGACAAGATGCGCAGACCTCCGCTGTCGACAGGGGGCGGGTTGGAGACGGAGCGCGTCGGACCGACAACGCTCTCCAGCGCGAGGCGCGACTCGTTGCCGGCGCGGTCGACCGCTGTGACGGCGGCGTACAGGTCCGCTCCGTCGATGGGAGTCGGGACGCTCGCTGCGGTGAGGCGCCGGTCGGGCAACTGTGCGGCGGCGGCGCTCTGCTCTGCGGCCGTTTTTAACAGGTCGAACGGCGTCCGCGACAGATAAACGCGGTATTCCAGAAAATCGGGCGCGGGGGACGCTTCCCAGGCGGCCGTCAGATAGCCGCCGTCGTCGCCCGGTCGGTCAAGGGCGCGGGAAAGGCGAACGGGCGGCGGAGGCAGGTTGTCTAAAGGCGACGCCGGGCCGGCGACAGAACCGCCCTCGTCAAAACGCAGCGCGGAAAGGTTGCCCGCATCATCCTCCGCAACGACCGCCGCATAAAACGGTCCAGGCGACTCGGTCAACACAAGAGCGGGAGGACTGTCCGTCCGTTCCGCCTCTTCCGCCAAACTTATGTCTGTGATCGGATCCAGCGACAGATAAATGCGGTATCGAGACGCGCCGGCGGAAGCCTGCCAGTTGAGAAGCAGCGCTCCGCCCTCATCGCCCGGCGCGTCTTCAACCGAAACGCCCAGAACGGCGGACGGAGGCTCCGCGTCGAGACGCGCAGGCCGCTCCGAGGTTCGCTCCGCCGTCTTGCCGTTGGAGAGGCGCAGCTCCGCCTTGACGCGCCCGTCTTCAAGCAGGTCGCCGTCCGCCGGCGCGTATGTCCCTGTGTAAACGCCCGGCTCCGTCTCCAGCATTGGAATGGGGCCGCGGTATGTCTCTCCGTCGGCGTCTATGAGCGAGAAGGCGGCGTCGGCGTTTGGGCTGCCTTCCAGCGCGACACTCAGCTCGTCGCCGACGCGCATCGGATGGGCGGGCGCGTTATGAGTCAACCGTTCAATGAACGGATAAGCGGCATCGAATGCAAGGTCGTAGGGCGTCTGCGCCTCGGCGGCGTTCCCTGCGGCGTCGGTCAATACCGCGCGGGCGGCGGCGTTTTCAACAGCTTCTCCCGGCGCGGCGGCGTATTCTCCGACATAAACCCCGCTGCCGGCAGGCTCTTCAAACAGCGGCAAGCCGGTCCGAAACGGCCCATCGGGAAGAAGGATGGAGAACAGGCCGAAGGCGCCCGATTCGCCCCGCGCTTCGACGCGCACTGTTTCGCCGTCGACCGACGCCTGAACCGAGTCGATGCGCGGCGGAACCGTGTCGATGCGCAGCGGCTGTTCGATGGCGTAAACGGCGGCGTTTCCCGCGGCGTCTTTGGCGGAGACGCGAAGATACCCTTCGTCGGTTTGATCGTGCGGCTGAACGGTTATGAGAGCTTCGTAGACGCCGGGTTCCATTTCGTTTTGGTTAAAGAGGAACCCGCCTCGAATGAGGGAGCCGTCTTTCCGTGTCAGGTCCGCCTCTAGGGCGAGGTTCGGTTCGCCTTCGGCGCGCAGCGTCAAGACGGCGCCCGCTTTGAGCGGCTTGGAAGCGTTGTGCCAGACGCGGTCTAGGCGCGGGGGTATGCCGTCCGCCGAGAATTGCCCTGGGAAGACGACAGAGGCTGCGGCGCCGTCCATTTCAAGACGCGCTTGGAGCCGAAGGTTCTTCCCTGCGGCGCCTTCAGGTATCGCAAGCGCAGCCTCATACGCTCCGCCGCCGGCGTCTGTCATCGGAACGGCGGGCATGGCGATGCCGTCTATTTCAACCCAAACGCGCCCTCCAGAACGCCATTTCAAATACGGGCGGAGAACGGCGCCGGCGGGGAGCGTCTCCCGCGCAGGGCGGTCTGCGTCAACGCGCATCTCGTATAGAAAAAACGGGGTCAACGCATACGGCTCATACGCCGCGCCGGTCGACTCGGCGGCGATCCAGTACTCGCCCCGCGCCAGGTCTGCCTGCAGGTTGCCGCCGGTCGACTCTGTCAGAACGCTCCCCGACCTGTCCATCAGCCGCAGCGAAGCCGGCGCCGACAACGGACCTTTAAAAGAGAGCGCCAAGATTCCGTTCGACGGCGCTTCGAAGCGGTAAACGTCAACATCGCCAGGGAAGCTGAACGTCCCGCGCGCCGACCCGCCGACTCGAACCTCGCCGGCTGAGGCGGGCGTTCCGTTCGGCTCCATCTCAAGCGTTTCATCGTTTGCCGGCGTCTCAAGCCGGAGCGCGATCAGATACGGCGCGGGCGCTTCTTCCGGCGGATGCTGAACGCGGAGCAACCATTCTCCGAACGCCGCGCCCGTTTGCGCCGCTTCCGCCTGTCGGTTCGCCGGCGCCGCCGAGAGACGGGCTGCAAGGCGCGACGGATCGGCGGATCCGCCCGCGTAGGCGTCCATAGCCGCTCCGCCCGACGCGCCGAGCCTGTAAAAACCGATATGCAGACGGCGGGGCGAAGGAATGTCCAGAGCCGCGCGAACAGCCGCGTCCGAATCGCCCAAAATGAGAGCCGACGACTCCTGTCCGCTCAGCCGAACGGGCGCGCTGTCCTCGTCCGCCCGGTAGATCCCGGCGGGCAGCTCCATGACAGACGCTGTGAGACGATATGCGGCGGCGCCTTCGACGCGCACATGCCAGCCGCTTCGCCTGGATGCAAACGCAAAAGCGAGCGCTCCGCTGTTTTCTGCCGTCCCCTCAACAGCGGGAACCCAGAACTCCTCGTCCAACGGAGCGGAGCCTGCGTAGATGCGGACGCGCCCCGGCGGCCCGTCCTCCTGTCGATAGACGACATGAACGACAGCGCGCGCTCTTCCCGTTTCGATGCGGAACCAGTCGGAGCCGCCTGAATCGTCCGCGGGGACGGCGGACGCAATCCCGTTTTGTAAAAGCTGGGCTTCCTGCGGCGTTGCGCCGGGCTGCGCCGTCTCTTGAAGATCGTCGTACTCGGCGCGGAAGTTCCACACAGCGGGCGTCGGGTCCTCCCGCGCATTCACATCGACCGCCGCGACCGAAACGGCATGGCTGCCGGGCTTTATTCCGTAGAGCGCGATGCGGTTTTGGAAGGTTAAAAACGGCTTTCCGCCGTCGATGCGAACGCGGTATGCGGCGACGGGCTGGTCGAGCCGGTCGGGCATTCCCGCCCATTCAAACAGGGCGTCCGGACTGCGCAGAACGTCTGTCGGTCCCGCCGCTGGGAGCGTGTCCGGCGGGGCGGACGCCTCCGCGCATACGCATAATGCGCATAAAAGAAGCGCGGCGGCTTTTACAGGCGCAAGACGAACGTCACGGCGCAACAGTCATCCATTCCAGAGACGCCTCGATGAACTTGACAAACAGCGGATGCGGCGTGAGAGGGCGCGAACGGAATTCAGGGTGGAACTGCGACCCGACCATCCAGGGGTGGTCGGACGCCTCGGCGATCTCAACAAGCGATTCGTCCGGCGAGAGACCGCTCCACACAAGCCCTGCCTCTTCAAGCCGCGCGCGATAGGCGTTGTTGACCTCGTACCGGTGCCGGTGCCGCTCTTCGATGCGCGCCTGTCCGTAGGCGGCATGCGCCCGCGTATCGGGCTTGAGAACGCACGGATACAGCCCCAGCCGCTGCGTTCCGCCTTTGTCGCCTTCGCGGTCCTGCGTATCCATGAGGTGGATGACGGGGTGCGGCGCGTTTTCGTCAAACTCGGAGCTGTTCGCGCCCGCGAGGCCGGCGTACCGCGCCCGCTCAATGACCATGCACTGCATGCCGAGGCACAAGCCGAGGTACGGAACGCGGTTTTCGCGCGCGTAGCGGATGGCGCAGATCATGCCTTCGATGCCGCGGTAGCCGTATCCGCCGGGGACGAGCATTCCGCCGACGCCTTCAAATCGGCTCGACAGATTTTCCGCTTCGGTCAGTTCGTCCGACTCGATCCAACGTATTTGGACGCGCGCTTCGTTGGCGATTCCGCCATGCTTGAGCGCCTCTTTGACGCTCAGGTAGGCGTCGCCATGCTCGGTGTATTTTCCGACGACAGCGATCTCGACGGTTCGCTTCGGATTTTTGAGCCGATGCGTCATCTCCTCCCATTTGCCGCATTCAACCTGCTCCTGTTTCGGCAGGCGCATGCGTTTGACAACAAGGTCGCCGACGCCCTCGCGTTCAAAGAGCAGCGGCGCCTCTTCGATCTCCTCGACGTCGGAGGCTTCGATGACCGCTTCCACTGGGACGCCGCATGTGGAGGCGATCTTGCGGCGGATCTCCTTCGGCAGGTCGACCGAGGTTCTGCAGATGAGAACGTCGGGCTGTATGCCGAGGGTGAGCAGGGCGCGGACGCTGTGCTGCGTCGGTTTCGTTTTCATTTCGCCCCATGGCGAGGCTTGCGCGATCGGAATCACATGCATGAAGAGCGTGTTTTCGACGCCCCGCTCAATGCGTATTTCGCGTATCGCTTCAACGAAGGGGGGCGTTTCAAAGTCGCCGATGGTCCCGCCAATTTCAACAATCAGAATGTCGGAGCACGTCTCGCTGAGGGCGTAATAGATGCGCTCCTTGATCTCGTTGGTGATGTGGGGGATGAGTTGTACCGTTTCGCCGAGGTACTCTCCTGCGCGTTCTTTTTCGATGACCGCCTGGTACACGGCTCCGCTGGTGAAGTTGGAGTACTGCCTGCAGTCGACGCCGAGAAACCGCTCGTAGTTGCCGAGGTCCAGGTCGGTTTCGGCTCCGTCGTTTGTGACGAACACCTCGCCGTGTTGGAACGGGTTCATGGTTCCCGCGTCGACATTGACGTAAGGGTCGATTTTGAGCGCGTTGACTCGGTATCCTCTGCTGGTTAAGGCGCGTCCGAGCGAGGCGGTTGCAATGCCTTTTCCGATGGAGGACATGACGCCGCCCGTTACAAAGATCATTTTGCCTTCGCTTCTCATGGTGGTTCCCCGCTTGAAGTGGATGTATTCTCCGCTCGTTAAGAGAACGCGCGCATGTCCGTTTACGTTGCGCTCATGCGATTTTAGCGCCGCGCCCGGCGGTAACGATGTAACGATACTGCATGAAAGGCTTGAGCGCAACGTTTCCGCCTAACAGATCGTCATTTCCGCGCCCACATCCTGTCGTTTCCGCGCCCTTCAAACCGTCATTCCCGCGCAAGCGGGAATCCAGAGTCTAGCTGATGCCGTCTGCGTCGCCCTTAGGCGCTATCCCCGCCCTAGTTCTCTTGTAAATAATCGCGGATGATCTGCAAGAAGGCTTCGCCGTATTGTTCAAGCCTCGCCGGTCCGACGCCTGAAATCTCAAGAAACTCCGCCTCCGTCATCGGAAATCGAGACGCCATCTCTCTCAAACTGGTGTCATGGAACACGGTAAAAGCAGGGTTACCGCCGGCGAGCTGTAACCGCCTGGCGCGCAGCCTTTCAAAAAGCTCTTGATCATAGTCGTTTGAGTTCGCATATTCTCTCGCAATTTCATCGCGTCTGAGGCGCCGCCTTTCAAATATATCGTTGCCGTAATCGGCCGAGACCGTTTCTTCTATCGTTTGCGCAGCTCTGTCTGTTGAAGGCAGATGCACAACGCGCTGCGGAAACGGGATCTCAATGCCCCGCTCTCGAAACCGATCCAGTATCGAAAAATGCAGGTCGCTCGCAATGTCAAAACGCTTGAACGAATCGGCGATCCAGACAAGCAGCTCAAACTGAAGAGACGACTCCCCAAACTCCGCGAACCGCACGAGCGGCGGAGCGATTTGATTGTTTTCCACGTTCGCAGGCTTTTCTTGAACGACGTCCGGATGCTCGGCCGCCGCCTCCAGCAGCGTCTGCTTCACCAGCAGAACGTCGGAGCCGTACGCCGTCCCGACCAGTATCCGAACGCGAAAATACCGATCCGCATGCGTCAGGTTGTGGATCGTCTCCGACAGCAGCTTCGAGTTTGGAATGATCAGCTCCTTCGCGTCCAGCGCCGCAATCACCGTCGACCGCAGTCCGATATGCGTGACGCGGCCGAAGACGCTTCCGTTCGGCAGCTCCGCCTCCACCAGGTCGCCGATCTTGAAAGGGCGCTCCAGAATCAAGATGACGCCTCCGACCAGGTTTGAAGCGGCGTTCTGTAAACCGAGGCCGATGCCGAGGCTCAACCCGCCGAGTACCACCAGCAGGTTTCTCAGATTCAAACCAAGCGCGTTGAACGCGACCAACGCGCCCAGCGCCAGTATCGCCCAGTGCGCCATGCGCACTATCAGAAACCGGCGGTGCTCCTCAACGCGCCCCAGCCCGCGCCGAATCGCCCGCCGCGCCAGACGGGACAACAGATACGCCAAGAGCAGAACGAAAACAGCGCCAAGCAAGTTCAGTACGCCGACGCCCTTTTCGCCGCCCAGCGGTATCTGGTACTGAAGCAGCGTTTTCAGCGAATTCCAAACGTTTTCCATGCGGCTTCTTATTGCTCAGTCGGCGCGGTTTTTCCGTTTTTCAGGGCTGTCTCTCTCGCCTCGTCAATCCACCACGCCTCGAAGCCGAGGGCGTATTTCGGGCGCGTCTCCGGCATGCCGAACTTGTCCCAATACAACACTCGAAACGCCGTGAAATGCCACTGCGGGATCACATAGTGGTTCCACAACAGAACGCGGTCTAAGGCGCGCGTCCGCGCGACCAGGCTCTCCCGATTCGGAGCTGTGATCACCAGCTCCACCAGCTCGTCCACCGCCGGATTGCGTATGCCGACCAGATTGCGCGACCCCGGCACATCCGCCTGCGACGAATGCCACATCGAATGCTGCTCATTTCCCGGCGACAGAGACTGCCTCCAAGAGCCGACCACCATGTCATAGTCGAACTCGTTTAGGCGATTCTGGTATTGCGCAGTGTCGACCGTCCGCATGGTCGCTTTGACGCCCAGCTTGTTCAAATTTGCTATAAACGCAGCGGTGATGCGCTCAAACCCCGCGCTCACCAGCAAGATTTCAAACTCCATCTCCAGCCCTTTCTCCGGATGCGTCAAGACGCCGTCCACGATCTCCCATCCCGCTTCGCGCAGCAGGCGCAGCGCCGTCCGCAGATTGGCGCGCAGGTTGCCCGATCCGTCCGTGACAGGCGGCGCGTAGGTCTCTGTGAAGACGCGCGGCGGTATCTTGTCTCTCAAGCTCTCCAAGATCTCCAGCTCCTCGCCGGTCGGCAAGCCGCTGCTCGCCAGCTCCGTGTTGGAAAAATAGCTGCGCGTGCGGGTGTAGGCGCCGTAAAACAGGTTCGCGTTCGTCCATTCAAAATCGAAGGCGTAGGCGAGCGCTTCCCGCGTCTTTGCGTCCGCGAAGATCTCCCGGCGCGTGTTGAACGCATACGACTGCATTCCCTGCGGCAGATCGTTCGGAATGAGCCGCTTGATGAGCCTGCCCTCCTTCACGGCGGGGATGTCGTACCCTGTCGACCACTCCTTCGAGATGTTTTCTAAGAAGAAGTCGATGTTGCCGGCTTTGAGGCTCTCCCGCATCACATTGTCTTCGTTAAAGTACACATACTGAATCTCTTCGAAGTTGTGTTGCCCCACTTGCGCGGGGACGTTCCATCCCCAGTAATTGTCGACGCGCTCGTAGGAGACGGAGGAGCCGAAGTCAAACCGCTTCACCATATACGGCCCGCTTCCGAGGGGCGGCTCCAGCATCGGCTCTTCAAAGTTGCGCCCCTCCCAGTAATGCTTCGGCAGAATCGGCATCTGCCCGACGATGAGCGGGAGTTCGGGGTTCGGCGGTCCTTGGAACTTGAAAAGAACCTTGCGTTCGCCCGTTTTTTCGGCTGAAGCGATCGCGGCATAATAGGATCGAAAGAACGGATGCCCCTTTGTTTTGAGCGTCTCCAGCGTCCAGACCACATCCTCAACCGTAATAGGCTTGCCGTCATGCCAGCGCGCTTCGGGGCGGAGCGTGTAGGCAACCCAGGAGCGGTCTTCAGGCCATTCAATCGTTTCCGCCAGCAGCCCGTATTCGGTGAACGGCTCGTCGCCTGATGAGACGGTGAGCGATTCAATCAGCATGCCGATGCCGGCGGCAGGCGGTCTGCCTTTCAAAATATACTGGTTGAAGCTCTTGTAGGAGCCGTACACGCTTCGCGTGACGCTGCCGCCGATCGGCGCGTTTGGATTCACGTAGTCAAAATGGGTGAAGTCGGCCGGGTATTTGGGCGATCCATGCATTGCGATCGCATGCGAGCGGTGAACGCGAACCTCGCTCTTCTCTTGGCTGCCGGCAAACGCCGCCCAGCCTGCCAACAGTAAAACGCTCAACCCTGCAACAATTTTCCGCACAAGCGCGCCCTTCATCGTATGAAATGTATCGATAACTTTGCCGTTCTGACTTAACGTATCATACGCCGAAAGCGTTGAATTCGCAAGCAGGAATGAGGATGGGAGAGAAGAAGGGCGGCGGATGCGCAGGTTGAGCGAATCCGCCGCATTGAGTTGAATCGGACCCGTTTTATCGGATCGATTTGAGCGTTCCCCACAGCGCGGAGGCTTTGCCGTTCGGGTCGACCGAGAGAGCGGCAGATGTGAGCAGTTTCGCGTCTCCGATAGAGGAGTGGTCGCAGCCGACGCCGTCTCCGCCGTCGCCCATGACGATCGTCAGCTGGCTGGCGTTCGCCGGTTTAAAAGCGGCGTCAGTTGCCTGGGTTGGCGACTCCGATGACGCCGCACCCGATGCGCGCGCCCGCATTGCCAGTGGGCTGACCGCCGTCGTCCGGCAGCGCATGCACAATGACTACTCGCCCCAGAATCGGGTTTGCGCTTCCGCCGATGCTGATTCCCGTGATCATTGCGTCGTATGACGCTTCGCCGTTTTCGTCGGCGTTCAGGTTGCCGAGGTCGCCGGCGTGTATTGGCTCCTCGCTGTTCGGCAAGCCATGGCGGCCGGTCATTTCAGGATCGTAATGCCCGCCGGCGCTGGTCCCGTCCGCGGCGGAGCAGTCGCCGTACTGGTGGATATGGAACCCGTGCATCGAGTTGGGCATGAGACCTGTGACCTGCGCTGTAACATGGACGCCGCCCTCTATCGCCATGAATTTTACAACGCCTGACGCCGTGTTGCCTTCAGTCGGATGAATAACAGCGACCGCGCTTGCGATCTCTTCGAAGGGGGATTCGGGGTGCGGTTCATGGTCGTGCGTGTCTTCTCCGCAGCCGTGAAGCGAAACCAGAAGCGACGCCGCGATGAAACATCCAAACGCCGCTAGACCAATTTGACGTATCATGATCGTCCTTTCAATTCATTTTTGAGCAGCGTACTTGAAAGAGGCGCGCGCGTCAACTCAACGCATAATGAGGTGGTACGCTCATGCGATGGTGATGGTAGAATCGGATTTAAATTGGTTCAACAG
>JAPPNK010000009.1 GCA_028818695.1 Candidatus Poribacteria bacterium | reverse complement strand
GCTCGTCTTGGTCAAAAATATGCCCTAATGAATTCCATCGCCTTCAGGTACTACCGCTTGATGGAAGCGCTTGATGCCGCCAGAGCCGCTGTTGACCAGACGGCGGAGGGCGAAAGAGGGGCGTTTGAGCGCGCGATTAAAAAGGGGGTCAGCTCTAACCTTTGCAAAGCGCTTGTCAAGATGGCAAAGCCGTTTCCTTCGCTCCGTATTGAAACCACCTGGGCGAAGACGCTGCCGATGAAAACAGACTTCTCCGAAGCCCGCTTTTTCAAAGGCGATGTCGGGATCTTGAAAGAGGCGGCTGCCGAACTGAAACAGCAAAAGGAGATGCCGGACAAAATACTGACCGGCATTGTGGAGCGTCTTCATCGCCCCGAAAATAAAAAGAAAGGCACGATCACTCTGAAAACAACGCTCGAAGGGGAGAGTCGGCGGGTCAGCGCGGTTTTAGAAGAAGGCGATTACTCGAAGGCGGTTCAAGCGCATGATAAGGAAGCGCAGATTACGTTGAGCGGCATCCTTGAACAAACTGACGGCAAACGGAAGCTCCTGAGCGCGCGCGTTGTTGGAAAACAGCGAGACGAACAGAGGGAGCTGTTTAAAGAAAAATGAAACAAGAAACGCGCGCCGCTAACTTCGCCTCGCAGACAATCTGGACGGCGACAGCCAGGACATCATGCGCGGCATGAACATTCAGGGGTCGGCAAGGTTTTCAGAATGCGGACAGTACCGCTATCAGCTCGGCCGCCGATGGGGTTCCGGCGCCGTTCTCATGTTCCTCATGCTGAACCCCTCCACTGCGGACGCCGAACGGGACGACCAGACGATAAAACGCTGTTTGGGTTACGCTCAGCGATGGGGTTACGGCGCTCTTTGCGTGGGCAACCTCTTTGCTTGGCGGGCTACAGATCCTCGGGAGCTTCGCCGTTCGGATATGGATCCGGTGGGGCAGGAGAACGACGCCGCTATTCTGGAGATGGCAAAAAGATCGAAATGCGTTGTCGCCGCCTGGGGCGACAGTGGGCGCTTGATGGGACGGGGAGAGAAGGTACGAAAACTCCTGTCATGGCATCCGAATATCCGCGTTCTGCGCTTCAACAAAAGCGGCGAGCCAAGCCATCCTTTGCGCCTGCGCAAGGACTTGAAGCCTGTAAAATGGTCTGGCGCCTAGAAGAACATGGGAACCGAATATCGCATGGCGCGGCAAAGTCGGCAAATAGGTTGCTGTTATGATGCGTTATAGGTTATGCTGTCGCTAGTATGGATAGGTTTTTCCGTTGACGTCCAGCAACCTCGAAGGAGAGCCTTTGAAGCGCGGTTTGAGACGCATGTTGATTGTCGCTGCGCTGTCTGCGTTGTGTTGGAGCGGCTGCGAAAGCGGCTCGCCGTTAGACATTGATACGGATGGCGCGGCTCCCAGCGCGGCTCCTGCGTCTAACATTCACCAGCAGGCGATGGACGATTGGATTGCCGCGTTTTCAGGGCGTTATCGGATGATAGCCCAGTTTAGCACAGATGTTGCGGAAGGCTGGGTGGAAGCGGACTGGGCGCACATGGACTGGGCCGACAATGCGCGCAGCGTCATACTGCTAGATCGCGACTGGCTGGATATTGCCCCGAAAAAAGAAGGTCCAAATGAGTACCATACTCTGACAATCCGCCGCGCCTTGGTCTTGCGAGATTGGGACCCTATAGAGTATCTGCTGCTGTCAGTGGATTTGAGGCAGAAGCGATTGATACTCCTGACGCTCAACTATCCAGCGCAGCCGCTTTTCGAACTCTTGGGACATGGACAAAGCCCCATGTTTCACATGGTCGTTGCGGGTTATGCATGGGACGCTGAAAACCAGATTCTAACCTTGATCGTCAACACAGCGTTTGGAGGAGTCTTGATCACGCGCTGGCACAAATGGAATGAGCCGCAAATAGAATGAGCGCGCTAAAACGCATCGTTCAGCATAAGCGTCAGGAGACGGAACAGCGCCGCGCCGATACGCCGTTGAGAGAGCTGCAGTCTGCCGCCGAGGCGGCTCCCGCGCCGCGCCCTTTCGCCGACGCGCTGCGCTTCAACGGCGCGCCGAGGCTCATTGCCGAGGTGAAAAAAGCGTCCCCCTCCAAAGGCGTTCTCCGCGCCGATTTTCGCCCCGTTCAGATCGCGCGGGAGTATGAAGCCGCCGGGGCGGACGCGCTCTCCGTTTTGACCGACGAACATTTTTTTCAAGGCTCGCTGCGCTATTTGACCAAAATACGCGGAGCCGTCCGCCTGCCGATACTCCGCAAAGACTTCACCTTAGAACCTTACCATGTATGGGAGGCGCGGGCGGCGGGCGCGGACGCCGTTCTGCTGATCGCCGCCGTCTTGGACGACGCGGAGCTGCGCAGCCTCAAACGGTTGACGGAACGGCTTGGGATGACCGCGCTCATCGAGGTTCATGACGAAGCGGAGCTGGAGCGCGCCTTGTCGGCGGAGCCGCGCATGATCGGCGTCAACAACCGCGATCTGCGCACCTTTGAGACGACGCTGGAGACAACCTTCGCGCTGCGCCCGCGCGTCCCTAAAGAGATCGTCTTTGTGAGCGAAAGCGGCATCCGCGCGCGCGCCGATATGCGCCAGCTGGAAGCGCATCGAGTCGACGCGGTTCTGATTGGAGAGTCGCTCATGCGCGCTGAGTCGGTCTCCGAGAAGATCGCCGAGCTGCGGGGGAGGGGGCGGTGAGCGTCCGCGTCAAGATATGCGGAATCACGCGCTTGGAGGACGCGCTGGCGGCGTATGAGGCGGGGGCGGACGCTCTCGGCTTCGTGTTTTATCCGAAAAGTCCGCGCTGCGTCTCGGTTGAAACGGCGCGGGAGATCGCGGAGGCGCTGCCGCCGTTTGCGTCGTCCGTCGGCGTTTTTGTGGACGCGCCGATGGAGCATGTGCGCCGTACAGCGGAGCGGGTCGGGCTGCGCGCCGTTCAGCTGCATGGGAACGAGCCGCCTGCATACTGCGCCGATCTGGGCGTCCCTGCGGTGAAGGCGTTTCGCGTGCGCGATTCGGTCGACTTTCCGTTTGAGGCGTATCGGGGCTGCGCCGCGTTTCTGCTGGACGCCTACGTCAAGGGGGAGCCGGGCGGAACAGGGCGCTCCTTTCGGTGGGAGTTGGCGCGGGAGGCATGCCGGCTCCGGCGCGTTATTCTCGCCGGCGGCTTGACCCCAGAAAATGTGGAGCGGGCGATTCAGACGGTTCAGCCGCATGCGGTGGATGTGAGCAGCGGCGTGGAGGCCTCGCCCGGCGTCAAAGACCATGAGAAAACGGCGGCGTTTATCCGTACCGCAAAGGCGGCTTGTAACGTATAAAAGCTGAGACGCTGCCTTCGCGCTGAAGTTGGGTACGGCGTTCGGTTGAAGCGAACAGCGCCTGATCTGTCAAATGTCCAACTTCAAGGCGCGAGTGAAACATTTTCGCTTTTCGCCATGCGCGGGGGTATAATTTAATTGCTTCAGGGAACGGCACACACAGGGGGACGCCCATGTACGCATCCAACGCCGTGAACGGAGACGAAAACCAGCTGCGCCTCTTCACCGGAAGGGCGCACCCAGGCTTAGGCAAAGAGATCGCCGACATACTCGGCGTCACACTCGGCAAAATACAGATCCATTCCTTTCCCGACACAGAGACATGGGTTCAGGTGGAGGAGAGCGTCCGCGAGTCGGATGTGTTCATTCTTCAGCCGACCGGTCCGCCCGTCAACGACAACCTGATGGAGCTGCTTGTCATGCTGGACGCTTTCAAGCGGGCGTCCGCGGCGTCCGTAACGACGGTAATTCCCTACTTCGGCTATGCGAAGCAGGACCGCAAATCGACGGGGCGGGAGCCGATCAGCGCGCGCATGGTAGCGGACATTCTCATCCGCGCGGGGACGGACAGGGTCGTCTCTATCGATCTTCATGTTGCGCAGATACAGGGCTTCTTCTCCATACCGATGGATCATCTGACCGCTTTGACGACGCTTGTGAAATATCTGCGCGGGAAAGATTTATCGAACGCGGTGGTCGTCGCGCCGGATGTCGGGCGGGCGAAGTTTGCCGAAAAATACGCCGGTTTGCTGGACCTTCCGATGGCGCTCATGCATAAGCGCCGGCGCGGTCCCGGCGGGACGGCGCCGGAGGTGGTCGCGCTGGTGGGCGATGTGCGCGGCAAGACGCCGATCATCGTGGACGACATGATCTCGACGGGCGGGACCATCTCCAACTCGGCGAAGGCGCTGATGGAGGAGGGCGCGAACCCGTGTTACATCGCGGCGACGCATGGCGTTCTGGTCGGCAACGCGCTGGAGAACCTGAACCATGAAAGCATCCGCGAGGTGATTGTGACGAACACGGTTCCGATCTCGGACGAGAAGCGCGCCCAGCTGCCGAAGTTGCGCGTCCTGTCGATAGCGCCGCTGCTGGCGGAGGTGATTCGACGCATCTACAAGGGCGAGTCGGTGAGCCATGTGTTTCGGGAGGCGGAGTTAGAGTTTCCTGTTTAAATAAAAAGGTTGCGCCGCGGAAATCGTTGCGCTACGATAAAGGCGTATCTTAAAGGGTTGCATGGGCTCAGTTTAAGGCTTGCTTGGCGGGAGCGAAGATATGAAAACCTCGCACATCGTCAGAGTTTTGGCAGCCTTGTGCGCCGCCGTTTGCCTCTTCTTCTTGTTGCAATTAATGCGAAAGGATGAGCCGGCTCCGCCGCAGGAGACAGCCGCCGCCCCTTTGAATTCTGACACAAGCGCCGAATCGGAAGCAGGGACAGGCGTCAGCGACCCAGCGCAGGACGCCGCGGCGACCGCGGTGCTGTATATGGAGTTGCCTGAAATTTTGCAGCGCATGGAGGACGGCTCTCTTACAGAAGCCGATTACGCTCGAATGGGGGAAATCGACGCGGCGCTCTACCCCGGCAGTCCTGGAACTCTCGAGCAGTGGCTGCGGGAGCTCACCTCTGAAGGCAAAAGATCGAGAGACGCCGAAGAAGCGGAATCCATTCTAAGCGACATGAGATCTATCGCTTCTTCGATCCAAAGCGTAGAGAATGTCTATATGCCATACGCCCAAGCCGCTGTAGAAAAAGCGGCGCAAATCGGCTCCGAGGAGCTGGCGGCGGCAGCGCAAAAGTATCTCCAAGCGGCGCAAAAGTATCTCGCCGCCGAGAAGAAGCGCTTGGACGCAACCGCAGACAAGTTGCCAGTCCTCAAAGTCAAAGGGCCCTTCAAACGAGCCGAGGCGAGGGCGGCCGCGCGAACAAAGCGTTCCCAGATGTTCAAAGAAGCGTCCGCAGCCCTCAAAGAAATGCTCTCCGCAGAAACAGAGTATGACAGGGTTCGCGATGTTGTAGAGGCGCGCAGCAACTGGATAGAAAGCGCTGAGAACTTATCCGCCGCCGCCGAGAACGACCAACAGCGCGCCGCCGCCGCCCGCCTTCTTGCCGCTGGGCAGAAAGCGGTGTCTTATAAAGAAGGGCTGCTGGCAAAGGTAAGGCGCGGAGAGGAGTTAACGACTGCGGATCTGGAGCAGGGGTGGCCGCTTAGCGAGAATGCAATGCGAATCGACTACGAGGCGCATATGCTTTTCAAGCGCCAGGGGGTGCGGTTGTGGTGGCTAGCCTCCTCATTGGAGGCGAAGCAAAAGGCTCTCGCCGCCGAGAAGAAGCTCCTGGACGCAATAGCTGACTAGTAGAATGACCGCTCTGCCGCGCGTAAACCCCCCTGTCCCCCTTTTCAAGGGGGAGTTTAGAAACGCCGCGCCTCATGGCCAGAACTGGTAGAGCGAGCGGTCGAAGGCGACATCCGCCATGCTCCATGCGTAGCCGAAGACGTAATCGCCTAGCGCGAGACCTAAGAAGAACGGAACCGCCTTGCGGTATGCCCCCAAGCCGCCCTGCTTCAAGATGAGCGCTTTCAACGCCCACGCGACAAACAGCGGACACCATAAATTAAACATGCCCCAGCTGCCCGACATCGCATACCCAAGCGGATGCAGCGGCCACCATAAAAAACGCATCCGAAGCCACATCATAAGGCTCCCCAGCGCCGCCCCAAAGCCGGTCATTCCGACGGCGAATTGGTCCGTCTCCGTCGGGAATGAGAGCCATCGGTCAAGCCCCCGAAACGTCCCGCGGCCGAAACCGAGCGCCCATGGTCCGTAATGCCCCGTGTCCGCGCCATGCGTGTAGTAATGGTGCGTCAACATCGTCAGGGTCAAGACGGTTCCGACCAGCGTTGCGACCATCAGCGCCAGCGCAAAACGGCGCGGGGACGCCCGCTCCCGCTCCGCTATTTTGAACGCCTCCAGCTGCGCCGGGGACGGGTGCGCCCGATACGCTCGGTTAAAAAAGTTATACAGCGCGAAGATCGTTAAGTTGCGCGGACCGAGGCGGCGCGTCCCAAAAAAATCGATCAACACGCCATGCGGATCAATGTTATGCAGGTCATGTACGATGAATCCGAGCTCCGCCCGCATGCGCGCGATGATCGTCCCCAGCGCAAAATAGATCGCAAAAAAGAGAACGAATATCCAGAGCGACATTCCCGCCCGAACCGAAAACAGCGCCAGAAACGCGCCCGAAAACAGCAGCCCGACAAACGCCGCGCGGTACGGCATCGCCTCTTCAGAATCGCCGCCTCCGCCTCGAAAAACGGTACGAAACGCGTCTGCCAGATGTCGCCGCGCCGTCCATAACGCAAACGCCAACACCGCCATATAGGCGCCGAACCCCTGCTGATCGGCAAACGGGTATCCGCTGATCTGATTTAAACCGAGCACGCGCCCGACCCATATTTCCAGTTTGTAAACCCAGTAAAAAACCCAGCATGAAAACAGCAGATCCAGCGGCATTAAAAACGAGACGCCGATCGCAAACGGGTAAAACGCGACGCGAATCGCGCCAAAATTGCGCAAGCCGAGCATGCGGTGAATGTTCTGCCGCTTCACAGGGATATACGGAACCTCCGGGAAGATAGAGTTCAGCAGGTTCACGACGCTGATGAAGCCGGCGATGCCAAAGCCGAGCCACATGAGCCGTTTTAAAAAAAAACCGCCTCTTGGCTCTGTCATTTCCAGCGGCAGCTGGATGATCGGATAGGAGAGCCGCTCCCGTTCAATCCACTGCTTGCGCAGGAAGGTGTTGATGCACAGCAGCGTCAAAAACAGGGCGAACACAAAGCCTGTCCACCACAGATACGGTCCGATCCACGCCGAAAGATGCCGGCGCGTGAAGAAGGAGCTCTCCCCCTCATAGAACGGCGCGCGGACGTCAGGGTCGGAAATGACAAGCCAGTCGGGCAGAAGCGGAATGAAGGAGTCGCGCCACTCGTTTTCAGGGGTCGCAAACTGAAACGGGTACGGCAGCAGCGTCACTAGTATTTCCAGCAGGTCATGCGTGCAGAGCGTCGAGACGACGCCGAGGATGAGATAGACGGTCAGCAGCTCCGTCGATGAGAGCGCCGCCCTCGGCCAGAACCGCTTCACAACGGCGTTGACGCCCATGACGCAAAAGACGGTGAAGACCACATTGGAGAGCGGGTGCGCCATCGTCGGGTGGGTGTAGCGGACAACCTCCATCTCGATAAGCCAGTAGATCATCCCCGGCATGAGGAGAATGCCGAGAAGAACGGCGCGGAAGGTTACGCCGCGCTTTGGCTCCCTTTCAGTCCGCTTCATTTCGCGTCCATTTTCGGATCCTTTCGATCGTCGTTCCCGCGCAGACGGGAATACAGATGCGCCGGCGCCCGCATTTTTGAGTTGCGCTATGCATTAAAAGAGCATAAAATCATAATCTGATTTGACATTTCAACGCAAGGATTCGATGATGAAACGAACTGCCCTTTTGGCTGCTCTGTTTCTCCTGTTTAATGCATGCGGCTCCAACGAGCCGCAGGTTGAGCCGAACGGCGGGGAGCCGACCGATCCGAACGGTCCCGTCGTCCAGCCGTCGGAACCGCTGCCGGGCCTCCCTGAGTCGACCGCTGGGTTCGATTCCTGGCTCAAAATGAACGCGGAGCCGATACCGCCCAAGCCGGCCGACCCGCATCGAGGAACGAAAGATGTGTTCATCAACCAGACGCGGGAGGCGATCGCGCCTGGCGGGGAGAACCAATATCCGTACCCCGACGGAACGATCATCGTCAAGTCTGCCGTTCCCCCCGGCAAGGACTTCGTCGGCCTCGTCGCGGTCATGACGAAAAAGAAGGGAACGAACCCGAACCATAACGACTGGGAGTTCATCGAGTACCTGCGCGACAATGCCGACAGCTCGTTTCGGAAAGCGTTCGAGGGGCGGCTGTGCGAAAACTGCCACGTCAAAGCCGCCGACACCGACTACAGCTTCACCGTCCTAGAATGACGGGCTGCGGACGGCGGACAACGGGCTTGCCATTTTCGCCTGTTCAGAACGCTTGCATTCAAAATTCGCCTATGATATAAACAACCAACGCGGAACTGCGAAACCAGAAAGGACGCAACAAACATGAACAAATTGAACAAAACGCTGCTGTTAGCGCTAGCCGCCGCCTTCCTCTTCATCGGATGCGGCGAAGATGAAGAACCTGACCCCGATCCCGATCCTGTTGGCGTCATGGGACTCCCCGCGTCGATCAACGGGTTTGATACGTGGCTCAAAATGAACGCCGAGACGATTCCGCTCAAAGAGGAGGTTCCGCACAAAGGAACCAAAGAGGTGTACGTGAACCAGACGCGGGAAACTCTTGCGCCGAACGGCGAGCAGGTCTTTCCGTATCCGGACGGAACGATCATCGTCAAGGCGGGAACCGGCGAGGGTCTCGACTTTCTCAGCTTCGTCGCGATCATGACGAAAAAGGCTGGCGCCGTTGAGGAAGCCAACGACTGGATCTTTGTGAAATACGCCCGCGAATCGGCTGACGCCGACTTCATGAAAGTGGGCGAAGGTCCCCCTGGCGGCGAAGGATGCATCGGATGCCACATGGCGGCGGCTGAAACCGACTATAGCTTCACTGTCCTAGAATAAACCGAGCCGCGCCCGCGGTCGTCTATTAAACGAACCGAGACGGCCGCGGGAACGCGCCGCCTGCCCAATCTAACGTCTAGGAGAGGGACATGAAACGACGCGAATGGTTTCAAAAAGCGGCCGCCGCTTTCGGGCTGACCGGCGTCTCCGCGCGGTTGCGCGCGGCGGCAGAGAGCGACCCTGAAAGCGACTCCGAAAAGAGTCCCGACTGCGTCTTGACGCCGTCCCAAACCGCCGGACCGTTCTACTTCAACCCGAAGCAGTTTCGCAAAGACATCACTGAAAAGCGGGAGGGCGTTCCGCTGCTGCTCAAGCTGGAGATTGTGCGCGTCTCTCAATGCGAGCCGGTTCCGGGCGCATGGGTGGAGATATGGCATACGGATCCGAGGGGCGTCTATTCGGGCTATGCGCGGCAGGGCGACAGAGGGCGCATCGACGCGCGGGGAGAGGATTTCCTGCGCGGCATACAGGTCGCCGACAAAAACGGGCAGGTCGAGTTTGAGACGCTGTTCCCAGGCTGGTATCGAGGCAGGTTGACGCATATCCACTTCAAGGTGCATCTGGACGAGCGGACGGTCGTCACATCGCAGCTCTACTTCCCAGAAAAGATTGTGAAGGAGATCTACGCGCTGGAGCCGTATAAGGCGCGGGGACAGAACCCGACCGACGAACGGCGGGACGGCGTCCTGCGCAGGGACGACCTGAAAAAGCTGCGCGTCTCCGCCCAGAAAAACGACCTGAAAAAGAATCCGAAGCTGCCGAAGAACGGCTACAACGCCTCGCACATCATCGGCATCGCCTAGCGGCTGATCGCTTTTTTCAAAAGAGAGCCGTCTTCCAGCGGAACGTTGAGACCGATCCTGCCGCTCCGTCTATCATTCAGCCGCCTTTTCATACGCTTTCCATGCCAGAGGCGCCGCTTCTTTCAGCTCCTTCTCCGCTTCTTTCAGCGTCTTCTCCGCCTTCTTCGCCGCCCGCTCCGATCGAAGCCCCTTGATAGACCATCCGTTCTTTATTTTTAATAACGCCATCGATATCTCTACCGCTTTCTTCTCGTCCGCCGCATCTAGTACCGCCTCTAACGCAGGCGCCGCTCCTAACGCATTCCCCGCCTCTTCGTACGCCTTCCATTCTGCAGGCGCCGCTTTTTTCAGCGTTCGCAGCGCTTTCATCACTGTCCACAGTTCCTTCTTTGCCGCCCACATCGTCCGAAACGGCTTTATAGACGGCTCTCCCTTTTTTGACGCCGCAGTTGCCGCATCCGCCGCCTCTTTGTACGCGTTCCATTCGGCGGGAGCCGCTTCTTTCAACGCTTCATGCGCCTCGTCCAGCGCTTTCTTCAGCGTTCTCCTTGCCGCTCGATTCCGCTCCGCTCGTTGGTCTGTCATGTTCAGTCTCCGTTTGTATCTATGCAGCTTCAGCGTTGAGGTTGCAGGCGCTTCTGACGCGCCCGCAGCCATTCATAAAGTCGCATTCTCCATTCTGGATGCGACTCCGCCAGGCGGAGCATACCCTCCTGAACGCCGTACCGCCGGACGGACGCGGACACCGCCGCCTCAAACTCGGCGGGATCGTCAGACGGCGCAGCCAGAAGAGACATATTAACGCGCGGCGACGCGGACGCCCCCTTGGCAAGATTCTCAATGAACGCCCCGTACCTTTTGAATCGGACGGCAGCCCGCTCAACGCATCGTAGAAGCGTTTGTAGGCGCGCTCTACCCGATTGTCTACATCCGTATTTTTCTCAATGTTTGACGACGAGGCGGAGGATTCCGGCGTACCATGCCTGTCGGCATTAAAATACCGATCTTTTAGATATTTGTATTCCGAAGGGGAGTTGGCAAGCGCCCACCGCAGCGTATTTTCGATGGGTTTTTGTCTAAGCCGCGCTTCGCGCGCTTCATAGGAAAACAGCCACCGTAAGAACGATATGAGCGGGTATGCGCCGATGACAGCGTAGACAATCAGCGAGGCAAGCAGCTTGTTCTCGATAAAGTTGTTCAAAATGGCTGTGCCTACATAGATGAGAACGGCCAAGAACAAGCCAATGATGATCAGTTTGAACCGTTTGGAAGCCATTGTGGATCCCTCTTTACCGTCGCTTCAAGCGCGTTTTTTCCCTGCAGAGGCGGGGGGAGGTCCCCATCGCCACTCCCGTATGATATTGCCGGCTCCGTCTTTTTTTCCTGCGGAGACGGTTGGAGCTTTCCATTGGAAATCCTGCTTGATCTTGCCGTCTTTGTCCCTCTTGCGTGAGAATCTGATAGAGCCAGGGGTGAGTTTAAAAAAGATTGACCAGCATTTTTGTGTCATCATCGATCTCCGACTTCAAGACGCTTTCCCGCAGGCTTGCGCAACATCAGGAGCTGTCGCCGTTTTCTGCTTCGGCGCTTCTACCGTAATCTTTCGCGTACAGCAATCGTAGCGCTGTTGCGATGTTTTAGCAAACGGCAAACTCTGACTTTAAGGCTTTAGTTGAGACATGTCGGCATGCGAATGCGAAACATCGTCTGCTGGACTCTGGATTCCCGCTCCCCGTTTTCACGGGGACATGCTTCGCGGAAGTATCTTGACGATGCGGGACGCTGGATGAAAGCGGGGATGCGGGCATGGCGCGGGCGGCGCATCGGTTTTCGGCAATCCTCCTGCCAATCTTTTCAATCCTATAACCTAGTTCAGACAAAGGCTAAGATTCCCGCTTTCGCGAGAATGACGGCATGGGTCGACGGGCTCTCGCATAAAAACGAATGTCATCGCCTATAGGCGCTGCCTTTTTCAACCGCTCTTGCAAAACGCGCCGCGCTCCCCTACACTCCCCCTATGTCAACGCGCCGCAGCCTGCTTTTCATCATGACCGACCATCAGCGCCATGACAGCCTCGGCATGACGCAGGCGGGCGTTGAAGCAGTCCCCGCGCTCAACCGTCTCGCCGCCGAGTCGGTTCGTTTCACGCGCGCTTACAACGCCGCCCCGCTCTGCGCGCCCGCTAGAACGGCGCTTGCGACAGGGCTTTACCCGACCGCCAACGGCATCGTCACGAACGACTGGCGCGGGGAGCGCGCCGGCGACCATACCCCGATCCACGAGGCGCTGTACAACGCCGGCTACGATGTCGCCCACATCGGCGTCGACCATATCCGCGTTCGTCCGTCCCTGCGCGAGCGCGTCCGTTTCGCGCTCTGGAACGACAACGGCTCCTATAAGCGCTACGCCCAGGAGAACGCGCTTGACAATCCGTACCCCGGCGGACGCGAGCGGTATAAAAGCCATTCCATTGAAAACCATGGCGGGAAGCCGGTTGAGCGGGCATATTCGAACGCGCAAACGGGCGTCTTTCCGTATGAGGCGCGCCATTTCAAAGACGCCTACTGGGGTCGGCAGGCGGAGGCGTTTTTACGGGAGCCGCGCGAGCGCCCCTTCGCCCTGTTTTTATATCTGTGGGCGCCGCATCCGCCGCTTGTTCTGCCGGAGCCGTACGCCTCCATGTTCAATCCGCGCGAGATTCAGCTGCCTGAAAATGTCGGCGTACCCGCTATCGGCGAGCCGCTCAACCGGCGCCGAGGCATCGCCGCGCGGATGGCTGAGGGGGTTTCTTTAGACGCATGGAGACGCGCATGGGCGGCGCATCTTGGGCTGGTTCGCCTCGCGGACGACGCGGTCGGCGGCGTCCTGAACGCGCTGGACGAGTCGGGTCATGCGGACGAGGCGGCGGTCTTCTTCATGTCCGACCATGGCGACCATCTTGGGCAGCATGCGATGTATCAAAAGATGGAGATGTATGAGCAGGCGGTTCGGGTTCCTTTTTTGGTTAAGGTTCCCGGTCAGACGCCCCGCGCCGTTGAGGAGGTTGTCTCGCATCTGGACATCATGCCGACGCTGCTGGAGGCGGCGGGGCTGCCCATTCCGAACGGGCTGGACGGGCGCTCGCTTTGGGGCTGCGTTCAGCGCGGGGAGACTCTGGATGCGCAGCCCGCTTACATCTGCTATTCAGGGAATCCCGCTATTGGCGACATACGGCGCGCCGTCGTCAGCGGGAGATGGAAATATGTATACGACCCGGACGACATCCCCGAATTATACGACCTTCAAAACGACCCGCTGGAGACGCAAAACCGAGCGGGCGATCCGTCCGCAAGGGGCGTTTTAGACGATCTTCACGCCCGCCTCAAAGAGTGGGGCGAAGCGCGCGGCGACTGGATCGATTTTAACCAAACCCACATAACAGCTTAACCGAAAGCGGCGGACGCGCATGGACAACACGAACCTCTCCATACAGGGCGAATCGTTTCTCATCAACGGAAAACCGACCTACGCCGAGATCGACGGAAGCCGGTCGGAAGCGCATGGGCTTCTCATGAACGCGCGGTTCATACAGGGCGTCCTGGACGACAAATCGGACCCGTCCCGTTATTCGAAGTGGGGGCGCGGCGACTTCGACCCTGAAACGAACACGGACAATCTGATAGCGGCGCTCCCAGAGTGGCATGCGCATGGGCTGCGCGCCTTCACGGTCGGATTTCAAGGCGGCGGACCGTGCGCGACGGTGCAGAACAGAAGCGCCATGGATGTCAACCCGTTCGGCGCAGACGGGAAGCGTCTGGAGGAAGCGGCGGCGAACCGCATGGAGCGGCTCATTCGGGCGGCTGACAAGCTCGGCATGGTTGTCATCGTCAGCTGCTTCTACCCGGCGCAGATACGGCGCCTCCGAGACGACGACGCCGTCCGAAACGCGGTCGTTACGGCGTCCAGATGGCTCCACGCCGTCGGCGGAAGCAACGTCATCATCGAGCCGGCAAATGAACACAACCTGCAGCCGTACAGCGCCCGCCCAGTCGTTCAGACAGCGGAGGGGATGGCGTCGCTGCTGCGTCTGGCTCGGGAAGAATCGGCGGGAATCCCTGTCGGATGCAGCGGCGGCGGAAGCTACACCAACCGAACCGTCGCGGACGCGAGCGACGTCATACTCGTCCATGGCAACGGCTGCACGCGCCAGCGCATCCACCAGATGATACAGGAAATGCGCAGCTGGGAGCTGAGCAAACCGATCGTCTTCAACGAGGATTCGCAGGCGATCGGAAACATGAAAGTGACCTACAACGAGCGCGCCTCATGGGGCTACTACAACAACAACACGAAACAGGAACCGCCGACAGACTGGACGATCACGCGCGGCGAAGATCAGTTTTTTGCGCGGCGAATGGCGGAAGGGATCGGCATCGATCTGCCGCCGCTGCCCGAAGAGGAGCGGTACTATCTGCAGGGGCTGGAGCCGGGCGCCGAGTATGACGGACGGCGGTGGGTTCGCCTCGCCAGCCTTTATCCGGAGACGGTCGACTATGTGGAGTTTTACCGCAACGGCGGTCTCTACGACCGCGCCTATGTGGAGCCGTACTTGACGAATTACAAGACGACATGGCTGCAGGGGTCGGCGCCGTCGCGCAGGGGCGATGTGTGGAAGGCGGTCGTCCATCTTACAGACGGCGGGTCGATTGAGCGGACGGCGGAGGTTCCTTAGTCGTTCCAGAAGTCGTAGTTGATCACTCGCCAGCCTTTCTCGCTCCGCTTTAGGTGGATGAGCATCATGCGGGAGAAAACGCCGCCGGACTTTGGACGCGTCTCGACGCGGTAGGTGTAGAGAATCGTTTTGTCGTCCTCTTGCGTTTTGTCGACAAGCGTTCGATGAATGGGCGGTCTTTGCGCCGCTTCCTCAAAGCCGTCCTGGCGGTGCGGCGCGACTTCGGCGAGCTCTTTGCGCAGTTTTTCAGCCGCCAGCGCATCAGACAGGAGCAGCGCCTTCTCCTGATTCGCCTCGTACACATAGGTTTCTATAAAAGCGATAGCGGTCTCCTCCGGTCCGAGATCTCCGCCGCAGCCCGCCGCGCAACAGACGCAGAACCATGCCGCCAACGCCGCCCTCCGCTTCATTCTGCCAGCTCCGCAAAAGCGCGCAGGATGTTCAACCCGACCGACTGGCTTTTTTCAGGATGAAACTGCGACGCAAAGATGTTCTCCCGATACACCGCCGACGCGAACCGCTCCCCGTACTCCGTCGCCGCGGCGACATCCGATTCTTGAGCGGGAGCGGCGTAGTATGAATGGACAAAATAGACATAGTCGCCCTCCTTCACATCCCGTAAATGCGGGGGGCGCGAGCGCAGCTCCAGCTGGTTCCAGCCCATATGCGGTATCTTCAAGCCTGGCTGAAACCGCTTCACGACGCCGGGCAGGACGCCCAGCCCCGGCGTCTCCGGCGCCTCCTCGCTCGATTCGAACAGCGCCTGCAAGCCGATGCAGACGCCCATGAACGGCTTCCCGGCGCGTATAAAGTCTAGAACCGCCTCGTCCATTCCGCCGGCGCGCAGTTCGCGCATGGCGCTGCCGAATTCGCCCTGCCCCGGCAGGACAAGAGCCGAGGCGTCCTTTGTTCGGTTCGGATCGCGCACAATCTCCGCCTGCGCGCCGATATGCTCGAAGCCTTTCTGAACGCTGCGCAAATTGCCCATTCCGTAATCGATGACAGCGATCATCACAAGCTCCCTTTCGTCGACAAGACGCCCTGAACGCGCGGGTCGATGCGGGACGCCTGATTCAACGCGCGACCAAACGCCTTGAAAATGCACTCGATGATATGGTGGGCGTTGCGTCCGCGGGGAACATCGACATGCATGGTGGAGCCGCTGTTGTTGACAAAGCCGTGGAAAAACTCTTCCGTCAGTTCCACATCGAAGGTTCCGACCTTTCCGCCTTCAAGCGGCGCGCGAAAATCTAAAAATGGACGCCCGCAGATGTCCACATAAACAGAGCCGAGCGCCTCGTACATCGGAACCGTCTCTCCGCCAAAACGGCGGATGCCCGCCTTGTCGCCCAGCGCCTCCACAACCGCTAGACCGAGGCAGATGCCGACATCCTCCACCGTGTGATGATCGTCCACATGCGTGTCGCCCTCCGCTTCGATATGCAGGTCGAAGAAGCCATGCGCGGCGAACAGCTCCAGCATATGGTCTAAAAATCCGACGCCGGTTGAGACGCCGCTTTTGCCCGTTCCGTCCATGTCGATCTGCAGGACGATCTTTGTTTCGCGCGTTTGCCGTTCGATGCGCCCCGTTCTTGAGCTCATTCGCTTCTCTCGTTCATTTTCGTTCATCAACGTCCGCCCCGCGTCCTTTCAACAATCATGCGATGTCCAGCGCTTCCATCAACAGCCGGTTCTCGGCGGGCGACCCAATCGTCGCGCGTAGACAGTCTTGGAGCGGTCCTGGCTTGTTTAAATTGCGCAGCAGGACGCCCCGTTCCAGCGCCTGTTCAAACGCCGCCTGTCCGCCTTTCAACGCGCGGAACAGGATAAAATTCGCCTCCGTCGGAAACGGTTCATACAGCGGCGACGCCTCCAGCGCCTTAAATACGCGCCCCCGCTCATGCAGGATCGCCTCGACGCGGCTCGCGGCATACCCGCGCCGGCGCCAGAGAGCCGCCGCCGCCAACTGCGAAAAAGCGTTCACATTATACGGCAAGCGAACGCGGTCGATGCACTCAACCCACTCCGCCCCGCCGACCATGAATCCGACGCGCAGAGCCGCCAGCCCGAACGCCTTTGAAAACGTCCGCAGGATGAGCAGGTTGGGGCTTAGGCTGTCTAAAAAGGTCTTGCCCGAAAACTCCGCATACGCCTCGTCCGCCGCGACGATCGTCCGCTCCCGCTCCGCGAGGCGCAGGATCGCTTCCCTGTCCCAGCAGTTGCCGGTCGGATTGTTCGGATAGCTCAAAAAAACAAGGCTCCATCCGTCATGCGAGACGGCGGCATGCGCCGCTTCCTCGTCCAGCTCAAAGTTGTCTAAAAGCGGAACGCCGACATACTCCGCGCCGGCGACCTGCGCCGAGATGCGGTACATCGAAAAGGAGGGCGTCGGCGACACGACGCGCATGCCGCTCCGCGCCAGCGCCGTGATGAGCGCGGCAATCAGCTCGTCGGAGCCGTTGCCGACCGCAATCTGGGCGGCGTCCACATTCAGGCTCTCGGCGAGCGCGCGTTTCAGCTCCAGCGCCTGTCCGTCGGGGTAGCGGTTCAACGGCGCGTCCATGAGCGCCTGCGCCAGCTCCGCCTTGAGCGTCGGCGGGAGGTCGAACGGGCTTTCGTTCGCGTCTAATCGGACGGCTCCCGGCGGCTTCTCCACATGGTAAGGGCGCAAGCCGCGCAGGTCGTCCCGCATCGCTTTAGGCAACGGCGCGGCGTTCATACATCCTCCGAAAGGTCGTCTAAGAAGCGGACGCGCATGGCGGCGGCATGCCCTTCCAGCCCCTCCGCCCTGGCGAGCGTTTCGACAGGTTTAACCATGCCGCGCAGCGCCGTTTTGGTATAAGACAAAAAGTTGGAGCGTTTGATGAAGTCGAAGACGGTCATGGAGGAGGAGAAACGCGCCGCGCCGCCCGTCGGCAGAATATGGTTCGGTCCGGCGGCGTAGTCGCCCACCGCCTCTGGGGTGTACTCTCCGATGAAAACGGCTCCTGCATGGCGCAGCCGACCCGCGATCTCATGCGCGTTTGCGGCGTGTATTTCAACATGCTCAGGCGCGATCTCGTCGGACAGCTCCGCGGCGGCGTCCATGCTCGGAACGACGAACAGGACGCCCCAGTTTTTCAGCGCCGCCTCAATGGTTTTGCGCCTCGGCAGGCGCGCCGTTTGACGCGCCAGCTCCGTTTTCACCGCCTGCGCCAGCTCCGCCGAATCGGTCGCCAGAACGGCAGAGCAGTCGTCTAGATGCTCCGCTTGAGAGATGAGATCGGCGGCGGCGTAACGGGGGTCTGCCGTCTCGTCGGCGATGATCAGCACTTCGCTCGGTCCTGCGATTTTGTCGACATCCACCGCGCCGAATACCTCTTTTTTTGCCAGTTGAGAGTACAGATTTCCGGCGCCCACGATCTTGTCGACGCGCGGAATCGAGTCGATGCCGTAAGCCATTGCGGCGACCGCCTGCGCCCCGCCGCATGCGTAGAGCTCGTCCACGCCCGACACGCGCGCCGCCGCCAGAATCGTTGGATGAAGCGTTCCGCATCGGCGCGGGGCGGCCGCCGCCGCTACTTGCTCAACTCCCGCCGCCTTCGCCGTCACTGCCGCCATCATGAGCGATGAAAACAGCGGCGCGCTCGCCGACGGAACCAGAACGCCGACCCGCCGATGAGGGCGCACATACTGCCCCAAAACAACGCCGTCCGCTTCTTCCACAAACCATGAGGACGCCTTTTGACGCTCATGAAAACGGCGGATGTTCTCCGCGGCGAGCCGCATCGCCGACCGCAGCTCGTCCGAAATCGACTCATAGGCGGCGTCTATCTCGGCGTCGGAGACGCGCAGCCGGCGGATGGGGGCGCCTGGGCAGTCGAGGCGGTTCGTCAGCTCCAGGACGGCGGCGTCGCCGTTCTTGCGCACCTGCCGTATAATTTCGCGCACGGTCGTTAGGATTTCGTCGTCCTCAATGCGCCCCCGCAGCGACAATCGGCGCAAAACTGCCTGCGCCTCTTCGCTCGGATACTGGACAATCTGCGCGGTTTCCGCTTCCATAAAGCGCCTTTCTCTCATGAGCGCCTTGTCAATCCGCTCATCCCGCTCCATATGATACACCCTAGAGACGGGCTTTTCTATTTTGGAAAAGGCGCCGCTTGCCAAGATCGCCATTCCCGCGCCCATACCTCGTCATTTCCACGCCCCTCCTCGTCATTCCCGCGCAAGCGGGAATCTAGAGGCTCCGCATAAACCGTCCGCATCCTCCCGCCGATATGTCCCAACTAAAGACATAGGTCTGTGGAAAAAGCTTTGCCAGCCTGACTGTCATTTCCACAAAGGCGGGAGCGGAGATATAGAAGGTTCTGAACTAGGATTTACAGGATGGCGGTCTCTACAGACGACGGTTTTGATTTTAGAGCTGTTTTGGAATGTGGAGGATGTCTGGGAGGTTTCTGGATTCCCACTTTCGCGGGAATGACGCGGAGAGAAACGCGCGAATGACAGCATGACGGACGCATCGCCGCTCTCTTACTCTCGGATGCGGCGAATGTCGGCGCCGACTGCCGCCAGCTTCTCTTCAATCCGCTCATACCCTCGGTCGATATGGTACACCCTTGAGACGACCGTTTCGCCTTTAGCGGCAAGCCCCGCCAGCACAAGCGCCATCCCCGCCCGCAGATCGGACGCCATGACGGGCGCGCCCGTGAGGCTCTCAACGCCTGTCACAACCGCTCGGCTGCCTGTCACCGCAATCTGCGCCCCCATGCGCTGCAGCTCCAGCGCATGCATGAAACGCTCCGTGAAAATGTTCTCAGCGATTTCGCACCGCCCCTCCGCAAGGCACATCAGCGCCATATACTGCGCCTGCGCGTCGGTCGGAAAGCCGGGGTATGTGGCGGTCTCCACATCGACGGAGCGGATGCCGTTCGGAACCGTCACCTGCGCGTCGTTGCCCGTCCAGTCGATCCAGATGTCCGCTTCCGTTAATTTGCCGAGAACGGCGCCCATATGCTTCCGCTCGGCGCCGAGTATGCGCACATTTCCGCGCGTGATGGCTCCGGCGGCAAGGTACGACGCCGCCTCGATGCGGTCGGGCGGGGCTTTGTATTCGGTTCCGCGCAGTTTGCTCACGCCTTCGACCGATATGACGGGCGTTCCCGCGCCGTCGATCTTGGCGCCCATCTGCGTCAAAAAATCGGCTAGGTCGGCGATCTCCGGTTCCATCGCCGCGCACTCTATTTCTGTATGACCCTCCGCCAGGACGGCCGCCATGAGCGTGTTTGCCGTCGCGCCGACCGAGGCTCCGCGCGGACCTTCGAGGTTGAACCGCGCCCCGCGCAGACGATCCGCCTCGGCGAGAATATACCCATGCTCAATCCGTATCGACGCGCCGAGCGCCTCCATCCCGCGCAGGTGCAGGTCGACCGGACGGGCGCCGATCGCGCAGCCGCCGGGAAACGACACCCGCGCCCTGCCAAACCGCGCCAGCAGCGGACCCAGAACATACACCGACGCGCGCATACGCCGCACGAGGTCGTACGGAGCCTCTACGCTCAGCCGCGGCGACGCCCCCACATGCAGCGTCCCGTCCGCATATTCGATCTCGACGCCTAGATGGCGCAGCACGCCCATGAGCGTGTGTATATCCTGCAGGTTCGGCACATTATGGATGCGGCTTTCGGACGCGCCGAGGATGCCCGCCGCGACCGCTATTGGCAGGCTTGCGTTTTTGGAGCCGCTGATCTGTATGGAGCCTTCAAGCGCTTTTCCGCCGCGTATCGCCAACTTGTCCATGCGTACCCTTCTCTGCCTTCGCCGTTCTTCGTCATACGACGCCTGCGCGCCTGTTTAATGATACGAAGAGAGCGCGCTTTTTGTTGCTCTAAAAAGGAGTTATCGGTTGGGCGGCGCCTGTTTGAAACGGCGATTTCCGTTGGCGATGATCTCCTGCCGCCGCTTGATCCAGCCCTTGTCGGTCAACAGCATGATCAGCTCCTCGCGCGACTTTTGCCCCTTCGCCGCTTTGCATGACGCGCACAGCAGCTGCAGGTTGCTGATATGGTCGTTCCCGCCCTTCGCCTTCGCAACGATACGATCCACCCGCAGATCCCTCGGCTCAAAATGCGCCGCGCACCCGTTGCAGTAACCGCCCTGCTCCCCGTAAAGAGAGAGGCGGTTTTCGGCGCAGTTGTATCTGGGGATCTTGCCTAGGTCGGTGCGCTTCGGTATGTCGGTTCGATGCGCGCTTTGAAACATCGGCGCGACCTCCTGCCGCCGCAACTTTACAAGATCCGCCGCCTTCTCCGAGATGTCAATGCCGACCCAACGGCGGCCGAGCTGCTCGGCGGCAATGCATGTCGTCGCGCAGCCGCAGAACGGATCCAAAACCATACCGCCCTCGTTCGAGGACGCTTGGATAATGCGGCGCAAAAGAGCCAACGGCTTCTGCGTCGGATAGCCTGTCCGCTCTTTCGAGCTTCGGACGGCGAGGGCGATGCCTGGCCACCAATCTTCCAAGACCTTTCCCCGCTGCCTCATTTTTTCAATGTTTTCTGGCTTGAAGGCGCCGCCGGTGTCAAAGGCTTTTCGGGGTCTTTGATTCGGATCTTTGTAAGGAACACGCATTTCCTCGCGGTTAAATGTCCATGTTGTCTTGCTGTTGGAGTACCAATGGATCACATCGTGTTTGCGGTTGAATTGGCGGATTCTGGGCGACCCTGGACCTGTGTACGCCCAGACGATCTCGTTTCTATAATTCTCCTTCCCGAAAACGGCGTCCATCAGCAGTTTCAGATAATGGCTCGCCGTCGGATCGCAATGGAGGTAGATGGAGCCGTCCGGTTTCAGCAGCCTGCGCATCTCCATGACGCGGATCGCCATGTAGATCAGGTAGCTCATCATGGAATCGCCGTGTATGCCGCGCGTCACGGTCAAGAGGGCGTAGAGGCTAGGGTATTCATGCTTGATTTCGCCGTGCCAGACCAGCTTCACATCGTCCAGTCCCCAGGCGTCCTTGAAGGCGGCGCCGGCGGCTTTGCTTCCGACGGGGGCGGCGTAATTCGCCTTGCTGTTGAACGGGGGGTCTAAGTAGATCAGGTCGACGCTGTCGGAGTTCATGCCGCGCATGATGTCCAGGTTGTCGCCCGTCCAGATTGTTTGCGAGGCGAAATTAAGCGGCGGGCGTTTCTCGTTCATCTGCCCTCTCCTGCAGAAAGCGCGATTGACCTTTTCAGGTTACCATGTATCGCCCGGAATTGCGCAGGCGTAAAACGGACGGCGGTATGCTCATGCGATGGTAGAATCGGATTTAAATTGGTTCAACAGGAGCATCGCGTATGCCTCGCCCACGCTCATACCGTCATGACATTCGTTGCATCCACTGCGGATCCAACTGGATCATAAACTGCGGGAAAGACCGCGGAAAGCAGACCGCGCTTTGCCGGCAATGCGAGACACGGCACACTCCGTCGGCATACCAAGGGTCCTACGAGGAGCCTCTGGACGCTTGAGGCACCCGCCGCGCTCATCGCTGTCGTAAAAGGGTTTTTATGAATACCATCGCATGAGCGTATCGCCGTTAGGCGCGGAACAGGTCGCCCATGCGTTTGCCGAGTACCTTTGCCGCGACAAGCAGGCTAACCGCCAGCAGCCCCATCGCAAAGACGCCCATCGCGCTCGCCACATACGGGCCGTCGCCCAGCCGCGTCGAGAGGCGGTAGATCACCTTCGTGATCGGATCGTAGCCGGAGCGCAGACCGGCGATGATAAGGCTGTCGGACACCTCCAGCATGGCGAACGAGAAAGCGAGAATGGCTCCCGCAATCAGGTTCGCCGTCACAAGCGGCATCGTGATCTTCCAGAGCGTCCGCGCCGGGCTGGCGCCGAGATTTTGCGACGCCTCCTCCAGCGTGACGCTTGTCTGTTCAAAGCCGGCGTAAGCGGAGCGCATCATATACGGCAGACGGCGGACCGCGTAGGCGATGATGAGCAGCCAAGACGGGTTCACGCGCGGATTCATGAACCCAAAAATCGCGTCCTCGCGGAACGGACCGACGCCGAAACTGCCGACATAACCGAACGCTATGACGATGCCCGGCAGCGCGAGCGGGAGCATGGCGGTCGCGTCCAGCAGGTTTCGAAACGGGATGTTGCGCCGCGTCAACAGCCACGCCAAGGCGACGCCGAGAATCAGGTCGACGGCGGTGCTGGCGACCGAGTATTTGAAGCTGTTTTGGACGCTCTGAAACCCTTCCGATTGGAACGCCTGGCCGCCTTCGTCCGCCGCGAAGACGGCTTTGTAATGTTCGCCGGTGAAGTTGCGCGGAAGAATGCTGCCTTTCCACTCGATCTCTTCATAAAGCGAGCCTGACCAGGTCCCCGCTTCGGCGGCGGAGGTGAGTCCGACGCTGATATGCGGAAGCGTCGCAATGAACGTTATGCCGAGTATGGCGCTGTAGATGAGCGGAAGCTGCCAGCCGCGCGCCGGCCGTTCGCGGGAACCTGTGTGTCCGCGCGGAAGCCCCGCTCTCGATTTGGAGCCTGTCAGCTTTTTTGCAAGGTAAAAGAAAAAGACGGTCAGGACGATCACAATCACCACAAGGGCGTAGGCGCTCTGCGAGGTCGCGAGCTCCTTGCTCGCGTCAAAGATCCGCACGGCGACAACGTCTCTGTAATCGAACATGAGCGGCGTTCCGAGGTCGGTGAACGACCAGATAAAGACGAGGATGGCGCCGGCGAAGTATCCAGGCATCATGAGCGGCAGCGTGACGGTTCGAAAGAGGGTGAACCTGTCCGCGCCAAGGTTGCGCGCCGCGTCTTCAAGCGTCGGGTCGACGTTCGACATGGAGGCGGCAACATTTAAGTACATGATCGGGTACAGATGGAGCGTGCCGAGAAAGACGACGCCCCAGAATTTGCTGACGTCGCTTCCGCCGAACCAGTCGATGGTTGTTGACCAGTCCATCAGCCCCATCTTGATGAGGATCATGTTGACGGAGCCGAACTCCGAGAACAGCTGCTGGACGCCGACCGCGCCGACAAACGGCGGCATGATCAGCGGCACGAGTAGGACGCCCTGTATGACGCTTTTGCCGGGGAACGACCAGCGCGTCATGAGGCGCGCGAGGGGAAGGCTGATGAGCGTTGTCGCCGCGGTTGTCGCAAGGGCGAGCAGAACGCTGTTGACAATCTCCCGCGTTTCCTGCTGGTCTAGCAGAAAGAAGCCGACGTTCAGGCTTCCGCCCAAGAAAAACGCCTCGCGCAGAATATACCCGATCGGGTAAACGAGAAAGAGCAGGAAGAAAAGAACGACGCTGATGAGAAGCGCGAGCGTCGGCATTGTCAAACCGCGCTGGCGCAGCCATCGTTCCCACCGCCGCCGTTGAAGCGGTTTCTTCACCGCGCGTCCTCGGCGCCGTCCGCTCTCGGCTCTGTCATTTCCATCGCGGCTCCCGATTCGCGTTCATCATGGCGTCCTTTTGTTGAGCCGCTTTGCCGCGTTGTATTTCTCGCGGGCGAATTGGCGCCATTCCGAAACGGTTCGCTTGCGCGTCAGGGCGTAATCGGGATCGTTCCATGACTTGGCGAGCTCCGCCGCTTCCTCTTCGTTGATCGGCATTTCGCCCAATTTGAGCCGCGCGGTCTGCGTCCCTTTGCCGACAGCTTTCCAGCTTGAGGAGAGGTCTTTGTGCGCGTCGATGATGAGAGCGCCGAACAGATCGTTCACCAGCGTCCAGCGCGCGCCGCCGATATCCGGGTTGTATTCGATGGCGTTTTGAATTTCAAACGGGTTGCTTTTCACGACGGCTCTGCCGTCCGTCTCGGCGTACAGCTTCGGCAGGACGCTCAATCGGGCGAGCGTTTCGTTGCGCGGACCTTCAGGATCGCCCTTCGGCAGTATCAGCAACTTTTGCCCTTCCGGCGAGAGGCAATGCTCCACAAACAGCTTTGCCAGCTCCATATTCGGAGCGCCTTTCAGGATCGCGATCGGGTCGGGATTGATGACGGAGAGGCCCTCCGGCATGATGTAGGTGAGCTTGTCTTCGCCGGCTTTGGCGATCTGGGCGTAGGCGTAGAAGTCGATGACGGGACCGTAGAAAACGCTGCCGCGGGCGACTTCGCCGGGGACGTCGCTGGCGCCTTCGGTGAATTGTTTGACGTTGCCGCCGATTTCGTGGAGTATCTGCCAGCCGCGTTTCCAGCCGTACGCCTGCAGGATGATTTCGTACACCATATGAGCGCTTCCGCTGTTGCGCGGGTCGGCGGCGGCGATGCGCCCAACCAGACGCGGGTCCGTCATATCTTCCCAGGTGGCGACGGTCGGCAACTTGAACCGCCGCACCATCAGATTGTTATACATCATGCCGAAGCCGGAGAGGGCGACGCCGTACCACCGCCCTTTTTCATCATAGACAGGCACGCCGGCGATCTTTTCCCCGATCTGCTCTAAAAGCTCTTTCGGAAGAACATGCGGCTCAAAGAGCTCCTTTTCAGCAAATTCGATGTAGGAGTCGACGCCGCCGCCGAAGAACAGGTCGACGTTGATGCCGTCCGGCGACCGCTGAAATTCGGACTGAATGAACCGCTTGATGTTGGAGGTGCCGCCCTGGTCAAGCCATTCGATCTTGACGGAGCGGTCATGCGCCTCGCTCATCCATGCGGCGAAGCTGCGCTCGAACTCGTTCAGCATCGCTTCTGGGTGGGGCGAGACGCCTCGCAAGGTTTCTTGGGCGTTTGCGGAGAGCAGGGCGCCGGCAAAGAGCGCCAGCAGAACGGCAGGCTGAAAAAGTCTGTGCATGGAAGCGTCTTTCTTCATTGTAATATGGAGCGCATTCGAGAGATGAGAGACGGGTTGAGGATGAGATAAAGCAGCGCCGCAGCTACGACAAGGTACACGATAGCGCGTATGGTCGCTCTTTTGGCGGCTCGTTGACGCTCTTCAGGCGTTTTTTGATGTCGCAGCATGCGCGCGCCTCTTGCGTTTGCGGTGGAACCTGCGCCTGCGTTTATTGTAGCCGTTTTTTGAACGAGCGGCAAACAAGCGCTCTCTGACCCCATGCGTAAAGTTGGGACATTTGAACGAATGATCGCTCTATTGATGGGAAAAGGCGCCGCCAACCAGGCCGCCATTCCCGCGCAAGCGGGAATCCAGAGGCATCGCAGAAACCGTCTGCGTTCGCCCAGGGCGAATGTCCCAACTAAAGCTAAGGTCGGAGCGCTCTGGGTATGATGAACGCGGGCGACTTCAGACGCCGCTCTTTTGGTTAAAGAAGAATGCGCCGTTTTTTCTTGCCTTCAACTCAAACGCGGGTTATGATCTATTCAGCCGTTAGGTGCGCCGACGTAGCTCAGGCGGTAGAGCGCGTCCTTGGTAAGGACGAGGTCGCCGGTTCAAACCCGGCCGTCGGCCTATTCACGATGAACGGAGCGGGGCGAGCGTGTTTGAGAATTTTTTTGGATGGGTTCTTGAGAACATCTCCTGGATCATCGCCGGCCTTTTCACGCTGATTGGGGCGATCGCGGCGCTGGCGTCCCGCCAAAAGCTCGCCGCGTATGTGCGGGACGCCCGTCAAGAGTGGGCGCGCGTCTCCGTCCCAAAACGGGAAGAGGTGACGGCGCATACCTGGGTCGTTCTCGTGGGCGTCGGTCTGACGGCGCTCTACCTGTTTGCCGCCGATTTTGTGCTGGATAGCGTCTCGAAATTTCTGTACAACTTTACGCTGCCGTTCTAAACCGCGGAAATCTCATGCCTTGGTACGTCATCCAAACCTATTCAGGACACGAAAAAAAGGTGCGGCTTCACCTTGAGGAGATCATGCGCTCCGAAGGGCGTCAAGAGCATCTGAAAGAGGTGCGCATACCGACGCAGAAAGTGACCGAGGTGCGGGACGGGAAGCGGCGCACCACGGAGCGCACCGTGTATCCAGGCTATCTGTTTTTGCATGTCGCCGAGGAAGCGAACGTCGCGGAAGACCCTGAAAATCCAAGCGCGCGCTGGCTGCTTCCGTATCTGAAACAGACGCCGGGCGTGATGGGCTTTCTTCCGAACCGCAGCGATCCGTCTCCGCTGCAGGAGCATGAGGTTCCGGGCTTGTACGAATCGGAAGAATCGCTTGAGCCGGAGCCGATTGCGCACATTGAGTACGGCGTCGGCGATATGGTGCGCGTCATTGACGGTCCCTTCTCCGGCTTTATCGGAAAAGTGAACGACGTCGACATGACGAAGCAAAAGTTGAAACTGACCATCTCCATCTTTGGGCGCGAAACGCCTGTTGATCTGGATTTCCTGCAGGTGGAGCGGAACCTAGGAGAACGCGATGGCTAAAAAGATCCTTACGACTGTGAACCTTCAGCTGCCCTGCGGCGCGGCGACTCCCGCCCCGCCCGTCGGACCGAGCCTTGCGCCGACCGGCATCAACATGGGCGAATTCATCAAAAACTTCAATGCGCAGACGGCGTCTCAGGCGGGAACCGTTGTCAGCGCGGTCGTCACGGTTTACGCCGACCGCTCCTTTGATATGCAAATCAAAACGCCGCTTGTGACCGGTCTGTTGAAAAAGGCGGCGCAGATCGAATCAGCTGCGGCTGAACCTGGCAGGGAATCGGTCGGCTCCGTAACGCGGCAGCAGATACTGGAAATCGCGCAGGTGAAGCTGCCCGACTTAAACACAAAAGACATCGAAGCGGCCGCGCGCATCGTCGAAGGCACGGCGCGCAGCATGGGCATCAACATAGACGGATAAAAGATGAGCAAACGGTATCGAAACGAACGCGCTAAAATCGACCGAACGAAACTGTACAACCTGACCGAAGCGATTGAGACCGTCAAAGGCTGCGCCTCAGCGTCGTTTGACGAGACGGTCGACATCGCCGTCCGGCTCGGAGTCGACCCGCGCCAAGCCGACCAGCTTCCGCGCGGAACGGTCGACCTTCCTCACGGCACCGGCAGCGTCACGCGCGTCATCGCCTTCGCCGAGGGCGGTCAAGCGCAAGAGGCATTGGACGCCGGCGCCGTCAAAGCGGGGGCGGACGATCTGATTGAGGAAATCAGCGGCGGCTGGCTTGAGTTTGACGCCGCGGTCGCCTTGCCGAGCCTGATGCGCCAGATCGCGCGTCTTGGGCGCATACTCGGTCCGCGCGGTCTCATGCCGAATCCGAAGTCCGGCACCGTCGGGGAGAACATCGCCGAGATGGTGAGCGCTTTTCAAGGAGGCCGCATCAGTTTTCGCGCCTACAAGGAGGGGGTCGTTCACGCTCCCGTCGGGAAGGCGTCGTTTGAGCAGGATAAGTTGGAAGAGAATGTGCGCAGCTTTGTGAACGCGCTGACGCGGGCGCGTCCGGCCGCTGTAAAGGGCCGCTTTATTCAGGCGGTCTCCGTCTCTTCCACGATGGGGCCGGGCGTCAAGGTGGACGCTTCGGCGTTTGCCGCAGTATAAGGAGAATTCTCTAGCGGGAACCTAACATTTAGAGAACGTCATCTCTGGTCGAAGACAGCAGGGGCGCGCCGCGCTTAATGTCCTGCCGAGTTCGGAGCGCTTGAATTGCCCTCTATTCGACTGGAGGGCTTTTTTATTGGATAAGGAAAGGAGCGCGCATGGCAAGGACGCAGGGAGAGCCAAGACCTGAAAAGGCGGCAAAGGTTCAAGAGATTGAGATCGTCTTGAAGGAAGCCGCTTCGACGCTGCTTGTTGAAATGAGCGGCATGACCGTCGCGGAGGCGGTTGAACTGCGCCATCAGTTTCGGGAGCGGGATGTCCGTTATAAAGTGTATAAAAACACTTTCATTCGAATCGCGGCGTCCAATCTCGGCATTGAGGGCATAGAGGAGCATCTTAAAGGACCCACCGCGCTGGCGACCGCGGCAGATCCGTCTGCCGCGATGAAAACGCTGCGCGAATATATGAAAACGAACGAGAAGGTGCGCGTCAAGGCGGGCCTTCTAGGGCTTCAAACGCTCAACGAAGCGGACGCCGCGGCGCTTGCGGAGCTGCCGTCGCGCGAGGAATCGATCGCGCAGCTGGCTGGTTTGCTTCAGTCGCCGACGCGCGGGCTTGCAGTCGCGCTCAACCAGATCTCGAGCGGTCTGGCGGTCGCGCTTAATCAGATACTCGGCGGGCTTTCGATTGCGCTGCGTCAAGTGGCGGAGCAGTCCGGTCAAGCCGCCGAATAAACCCAACCGCGAACAGAAAGGAAACGGAACATGTCGGTTGAAGAAATTCTCGGAGCGATCAAAGAGCTGTCCGTGATGGACTTGTCGAAGCTTGTCAAGATGATTGAGGAAGAATTCGGGGTGAGCGCCGCGCCGCCGGTCGCGGTGGCGGGCGCTGTTGCGGCGGCTCCAGGAGGCGCAGAGGAAGCTCCCGCCGCCGAGGAGAAGACCGAGTTTGACGTCCATCTGACCGAAATCGGCGATCAGAAGATCAAGGTCATCAAGGAGGTGCGCGCCTTTACCGGTCTCGGCTTGCGCGAGGCGAAAGAGGCGGTTGAGGCGGCTCCGAATGTCATCAAGGAAGGCGTTTCTCAGGAGGAAGCGGACAAGATCAAAGAGGCGCTGGAAGCGGTCGGCGCAGGCGTCGATATCAAATAGGCGTTCAAGAGTTCCGCTTCGGCGGTTCCCGACCTCATGCATAAAGTTGGGACATTTGAACGAACGATCGCTCTATTGATGGGAAAAAGGCGCCGCCAACCAGACCGTCATTCCCGCGAAAGCGGGAATCCAGAGGCGCCGCAAAAACCGTCTGCATTCGCTCAGGCGAATGTCCCAACTAACGCTAAGGTCAGCGATTCGACTTGACGATCCGCAATTCGATTCCATACCATATGCGTTAGCGCTCTAGCCATTCGAGCGCTAACGCATCTTGATGAACGCATTTTGCTTTGGAGGAGCAAAACGATGAATTTAGAACCTCTTTCGGACCATGTAGTGGTGAAGCCAGCCGAAGAAGAAGAAACAAAGGTTGGCGCCATCATCGTGCCTGACACGGCTAAAGAGCAGCCGCAGATCGGCTCTGTGATTGCCGTCGGCCCTGGACGCCGCAACGACGAGGGCGTTCGGACTCCGCTTTCAGTTAAAGCGGGCGACAAGGTGATCTTCTCAAAATTCGGCGGAACCGAATTTGACATGGACGGCGAAGAGTATAAGGTGATGCGCGAGTCGGACATACTCGCTGTCATTGACTAAGCCGCTTTCAAGCGAAGGAGCGAACAATGCCAGCCAAACGGATCGCCTTTGACGCCGAAGCGCGCGCCGGCCTCCAAGAAGGCGCGGCCATGCTGTCTAAAGCGGTCAAAACCACCCTCGGCCCGAGAGGCCGAAATGTCATACTTAGCAAGTCTTGGGGCGCGCCGTCTGTCACCAAAGACGGCGTCTCAGTCGCCAAAGAGATTGAGCTGCCCGATCATTACCAGAACATGGGCGCGCAGCTGCTGAAAGCGGCCGCCTCGAAAACAAACGACGACGCCGGCGACGGCACAACCACCGCTGTCACCCTCGCCCACCAGATGCTTGTAGAAGGCATGAAAGCGGTCGCGGCAGGTTCCGATCCGATGTCGCTCAAACGCGGCATTGACCAAGCATGCGCAGCCGCCGTCTCCGATCTGGCAGAGCGCAGCCGCCCTGTCGAAGGCAGGAACGAATATGAGCGGATTGCGCTGGTCTCTTCTAACCATGACGCCGAAACGGCGAAGACGATTGCCGACGCGCTGGACCTTGTCGGACATGAGGGCGTCGTCACCATCGATGAAGGCAAGTCGGCTGAAATCGTCTCGAATGTGGTTGAAGGGATGCAGTTTGACCGCGGCTTCTTGTCGGCTCGGTTTGCCAATTCTGAAGACGGCAACGAGTGCGTCCTTGAGAACCCTTACATTCTGCTGCATCAGTCGAAGTTGAGCTCGGCGCAGGACCTGCTGCCGCTGCTTCAAAACACGGCGAAGGTCGGGCGCCCGCTGCTCATCATCGCGGAAGATGTGGAGGGGGAGGCGCTGTCGACGCTGGTTGTGAATCAGCTGCGGGGCGTCATCTCTGCCTGCGCCGTGAAGGCGCCCGCGTTCGGCGACCGGCGCAAGGCGATCCTTGGGGACATCGCCGTCATGACGCGCGGGCAGGTGATCGCCGAGGAGCTCGGCATACGGCTTGAGCGCGTCGTGCTGGGCATGCTGGGCGAAGCGGAAAGCGTCCGCATCGACAAGGACAACACGACGATCGTGCGCGGGAAGGGCGGCGCGGACAAGATCGAAGAGCGGAAGCGGCAGATACGGCTTGAGATCGAGAACAGCTCCTCTGAATACGACCGCGAGAAGCTGCAGGAGCGGCTTGCGAAGCTGTCGGGCGGCATCACCGTCATTGAGGTCGGGGCGCCGACAGAGGTGGAGATGAAGGAGCGGAAGCAGCGGGTTGAAGACGCCTTGAGCGCGACGCGGGCAGCCATTGAAGAAGGGATCATTCCCGGCGGCGGAGTCGCGCTGTTGCGCGCACAGGCGGCGGTGGACGCGCTCATCAAAAGCGGCGCCGGCGACAACGACGATGAACGGATCGGGATGGCGATTCTGCAGAAATCGCTTTCCGCGCCGCTGATCCAGCTCGCGTCCAACGCCGGCGTGGAGGCGTCCGTCGTCGCGGCGAATATCCTCAGCAGCGACAACCCGAACGACGGGTACGATGTCGCGGCGCTTGAGTATGTGGATATGATCGAGGCGGGCATCATCGATCCGACGAAGGTGGCGCGTACGGCGCTTCAAAACGCAGCGAGCGTCGCAGGAACCGTCTTGACGACGGAAGCGGCGATCGCCGAAGCTCCTGAAGACTAAACGATTCCCCGCCGCGCGGGGATAACGAGTCATGGGAAATGCGGCGGCTTTGAGCCATGCGCCAGAGCCGCCGCTTTCTCCGCTTACCCGATCTTCCTTCCTGTTTAAGAACGGCGCGGCGCGTTTGACACAGAGATATGCATCCGTTAAGATTGCTAGAGGCGCGGTAAGGTCGCGGCTCCAACCGTCATGACGCTTCCAGCGCTGTAGCAATTCGAAGGGATTCAACCGATGCGCATTGAAATTCGCGTTTGGTTTCAAAAGCTGTCTTCTGCTGAAAAATGGTTTTTGGCGGCGGCTGCAGCCGGTTTGGCGATTCTGGCTTTGACGGCTGCGGCTGCAGGTTTGCGCGACATTGTTCTAACCGGCGAGCTGGTCGGTTCGGTTGTATGCGCGTCCGACGACGTCCCGCTTGACACTGGAGAGCGTCAATCCTCATGGGGGCGTTGGAAAAACGCATGCGTTGTGCAATACTCCGCCGGCGGTAAAACAATGGCTGTGAACACCGACCGAAACGGATTTTACCGCTTCAAGGATGTGCCGATCGGGCAGGACATCTATGTGCAGGCGGTTTCCGCATCGAATCGACGTTTGCGCGACGGAAAATGGCAGATAGCGTCCTATACGCCTTCAAGAGCGTACTGGGTCGGGAAAATAGAGGCGCCCGGTCTAGCGGGGCTGCTGTCATGGGAACCGCTCAAGCTAACCGCTCCGACCATCAAGATGCCTCCAGACCGTTCTAAAGCTGTGACGCTCGGAGGTCCTGAGGAATAACATCCGCTGGCGGCGGCGTTTGAGCATTGGGACAACGAGAAACGCATCCGTACGCTTTCCGTCCACAATCTGGAACATAACCTTGCTGCCGCGCTCACGCTGGAGTAGATCGCAACTGCCTTTTCTCGGAACTCTTCGGATAATATAGCGCCATCGCCTATAGAGACTGCCGAAAAGCGATCCTGCTTGCGCCGCCGCCCCGCCTCGTTTATCCTGCTTCAACCAAACGGCTTGAAGCGGAGAGACGATGAAACGCCCGAACGTCCTTGTCCTGTTTGCAGACCAGTGGCGCGCCCGTGCGACCGGCTTCGACGGAAACGCCCAGGTCGAAACGCCGCATCTGGACGCGCTCGCCGACGAAAGCGTCCAGTTCAAACATGCAATCGCCGGCGTTCCTGTCTGCACGCCCTCCCGCGCATGCTTTCTCACTGGGCAGACGGCGCTGACGCACGGCCTCATTGTGAACGACGTCCCGCTCAACATGCGCGGAACGAGCGCCGCCGAAGCGTTCAAAGCCGCAGGCTACCAGACGGCCTATATCGGCAAGTGGCACATCAACAACCACGGCCGCTCCAACCCCGTCCCGCCCGACAGGCGCCTCGGCTTCGATTACTGGAAGGCGCTGGAATGTACGCACAACTACAACAGCTCCTTCTACTACGAGGGCGATTCAACCGAGCGGCGCGTCTGGGACGGGTACGACGCCTTCGCCCAGACAAAAGACGCCGAGCGGTATCTCCGCGAACGCGCCGGCTCCGCGCCGTTTTTCTTGACGCTCGCGTGGGGACCGCCGCACGCGCCGTACCACACCGCGCCGGACGAATACCGCGCCCGCTTCAACCCTGACGAGATACAGCTTCCGCCGAATGTTCCGGCGGAGGTTGAAGCGGCGGCGCGGCGCGACCTCGCCGGCTACTACGCCCACTGCGCCGCGCTGGACGACTGCGTCGGCTCCCTTTTACAGACGCTGCGCGAGACGGGGCAGGACGAAAACACGCTGCTCCTCTTCACCTCCGACCACGGCGACATGCTCGGCTCGCAGGGGCTTTGGAAAAAGCAATGCCCGTGGGAGGAGTCGATTCGCGTCCCGTTTCTGCTGCGGTACCCCGCCAAGCTGGGGCGCGAAGGGCGCATTGTCGACGACGCGGCAATCGACCTGCTGGACGCGATGCCGACGCTGCTGGGGCTGGCGGAAGCGGACATACCGAACACGATGGAAGGCGCCGACTTCTCCGCCTGCGTCCAGGGCGGCGCGCCCCCGACCGACGGCGCGGTCGTCACAGCTTGTTACCATCCCTTCGGGCAGTGGCGCGCCGACGACGGCTGCCCCTCTTTGGGCGAGTATCTGCGGCGTCTGGACGAGGAGCGGCGCGCGGACATCCTGAAGCGGAAAGCAGGGCGCGAATACCGCGGGCTGCGAACGCCGCGCTACTCGTATGTTCGTTCGCTGGACGGGCCGTGGCTGCTTTACGACCTGGAGAACGACCCGCATCAACTGAACAACCTGATCGGATCGCCCGAAGTTGCGGAGGTTCAAGGCGAGCTGGACGCTTGGCTGTCCCGGCGTTTGGAGGCGCGCGGCGACGCCTTTTTGCCCGGTCAGGCGTATCTGGAGGAGTGGGGGTATCAAGTGAACGCGCATGGGACGGTTCCCTACACAGGCTAGACGCTTCGTTAAGCCGTCATGCCCGCGCGCAGAAACTCACAAACCCCCCTTGACAGGGGGCGCTTAGACTCCCCCCTTTGTAAGGGGGCAGGGGGGTTTTCCCTTTCCCCGTCATTCCGCGGGAATCCACCGAACCCCCCAACCCCCCTTGACAGGGGGGCTTCGTAGGCTTTCTAGGCTCCTTTTTGCGATAGGCTTGACAGGGGGCGAACTGCGTAGCATGATGTTGTATGCGCGGCGGTTTTTATCATAAACGGGTGGATGAATGCGGTATCAAAATCTGAGCGACTTTGCGGCAGGTCTTGAAAAAAACGGGGGGCTGATGCGGATACAGGCGGAGGTTTCCCCCTATCTTGAAATTTCTGAAATCGCCGACAGGACGACGAAAGCGGGCGGTCCGGCGCTCCTTTTTGAAAATGTGCGCGGCTCCGAGTTTCCCCTGATCATCAACACATACGGAACGATGGAGCGGGTCTGCATGGCGCTGGGCGTCTCGGACATTGAGGAGATTGCAGACGAGATCGCCGAGATGATCCACATGGCGCCGCCCGAAGGGCTGATGGACAAGGTGAAAACGGCGGCAAGGCTCGCTAAAGTGGCAAAGTTTCCCCCCAAAACCGTCCGCTCCGGCCCGTGTCAAGAGGTCGTCTCCACAGGAGAGGATGTGGATCTGAACGCGCTCCCAATCATCACCTGCTGGCCGCTGGACGCCGGCCCGTATATCACCTTCGGGCAGGTCTTCACGAAGAGCCTGCATACCGGCTCGCGCAATGTCGGCCTCTACCGCGTTCAGATTTTTTCCAAAAATGAAGCGGCGATGCACTGGCATATGCACCATGACGGCGCCGGGCATTACCGCGAATACGCCGCCGCGGGAAAACGCATGCCGCTTGCCGTCGCTGTCGGGGGCGATCCCGTTCTGCCGTACGCCGCGACGGCTCCGCTGCCGCATGCGATCGACGAGCTGCTGTTCGCCGGTTTTTTAAAAAAAGACCATGTGACGCTCGTGAAAGCGAAGACGCTGACAACCGAACACGGATACGACCATGACATTGAGGTTCCCGCCGAAGCCGACTTCGTCATTGAAGGCTATCTGGAGCCGGACGAGCTGGTCATGGAGGGGCCGTTTGGCGACCACACCGGCTTTTACTCGCTGGCGGACCTTTACCCGAAGTTCCACATTACGGCGGTCACACGGCGCAAAAAACCGATCTACCAAACGATCATCGTCGGAAAGCCGCCGCAGGAGGATCTTTATCTCGGCAAGGCGACGGAGCGCATCTTTTTGCCGCTGCTGCGGACGCAGGTTCCGGAGATTGTCGACATGAACCTGCCCATCTTCGGCATCTTTCATAACTTTGTCTTCATCGCCATCGACAAACAGTATCCGTGGCACGCCCGCAAAGCGATGAGCTCCGTCTGGGGCTTGGGGCAGATGATGTTCTCCAAGATCATCGTCGTCGTCGACAAGCATGTGAATGTCCAGAATACGGACGAGGTGTGGTTCTATGTCGGCAGCAATGTGGATCCGAAGCGCGATATCATGTTTGTGGACGGCCCGATCGATATTTTAGACCATGCCTCCGTCGGTCTCGGCTACGGCTCCAAGATGGGCATCGACGCGACGAAAAAATGGGAGTCGGAAGGGTTCCACCGCGAATGGCCGGACGAGATCGAGATGACGGAGGAGATCAAGCGCAAGGTGGACGAGCGCTGGAAAGAGTACGGATTTTGACGCAAGAGATGCCGACCGAGGAGGAGAAGAGCCGGTATATTCGGCGCATGTTTGCCGGCATCGCGCCGCGGTACGATCTTCTGAATCGGCTGTTGAGTCTGGGCATCGACCGGCGGTGGCGGGATTTCACGGCAAAGATGGCGGTTGACGACCCGCGCGGGCGTTATCTGGACGTCTGCTGCGGGACGGGCGATCTGGCGCTGGCGGTGCGGAAACGCGCCCCTGAGGCGTCCGTTGTCGGCTCCGACTTTGTGATGGAGATGGTCGAGCGGGGGCAGGCGAAGTCGGGAAAGCGGCGCGGGAACGGGTTCGCGCCTCTCCTGGCGGACACGCTTCAGCTGCCCTTCGAGGACGAGTCGTTTGACGGCGTGACGGTCGGCTTTGGCATTCGCAATGTGGCGAATTTAGAGCGCGGGATCGCCGAGATGGCGCGCGTGACGAAACCCGGCGGGCGCGTCGCCGTTTTAGAATTTACACAGCCGAAGAGGGCTTTTTTGCGGAAGCTGTATATGTTGTATTTCACGCAGGCGCTGCCGCGCATCGGCAACGCGGTCTCCAAAAGCGATATGAAAGCGTATTCGTATCTGCCGGCGTCTGTGGCGGCGTTTCCAGATGCGGAGGGGCTGGCGGAGATCATGCGCGCCGCCGGTCTGCCGGAGACGCGGTATTATCTGCGGACGTTCGGCATCGCCGCGGCGCATATCGGGGTGAAGGCATGAGCGGGCCGAGACGGCTCATCGTGGGCGTCACCGGGGCGAGCGGAGCGGTCTATGCCGAGCGCGCCCTGCAGATTCTGGCGAAGACGGAGATCGAGACGCATTTGGCGGTCTCGTCCGCCGCGCGGTTGACCTTCTTAAAGGAGCGCGGGCGGGTTATCGATCCGGACCGTCTCGACATTGAGCAGATGATCGGGGCGCCCGCGCCGAACATCGTCGTCCATGACACGCGGAATATCGGCGCCTCGATTGCCAGCGGCAGCTTCAGGACGATGGGGATGACCGTTTTGCCGTGCAGCATGGGTACGGTCGGCGCTCTGGCGGCGGGTTTGTCGTTGAATTTGATTCACCGCGCGGCGGATGTGTGTCTCAAGGAGCGGCGGAAGCTGGTCATTGTGCCGCGCGAGACGCCGTTGAGCGCGATTCATCTGGAGAACATGGCGCGGCTCGCGCGCATGGGCGCGACGGTTTTGCCGGCGATGCCCGGCTTTTACCATCAACCGAAAACGCTGGACGATCAGATCCACTTTGTTTTGGCAAAGCTGTTTGATCAGTTCGATCTGGATTTTGATCTGATGAAACGGTGGGAAGGTTAAGGCGGGAGAGAGGTTTCCTCCCCCGCCTTGTTTTGCCGCTTATTTCGATGCTTTCGCCGTTTCGCGAGGCATCAGATCGCCCTTTGTCGGGCGGGGGGTGCGCCAGTTCCAGAAGCGCCAGATGATTGACGCTTTTTTGATGTTGGCATTCACCTCAATCGGGGCGGTCGCGAGCGTCTTGCCGTTCAGTTTCGCCGCGACGAGTCCCGCCGATTCGCCTTTTTTGACGGGCGCTTCCAATTTTGGAGGCGACGCCATTTCTAGGACGATCTTCTCAAAGTCGGAGCGTTTTGCAAACACCTCAATGTCCTGCGCAATGCGGACGGGGGCGTATGCGTGGGCGCTTCCCTTCACATAGACCAGATTGGGCAGGAGATCGCCCGCCTTTGCGACGACGCGGCGGTCATGCGTCGCAAAGGCGGTTCCGAGAAGGCGCGCCGATTCGCGCGCTCTTTCGCGGTCGGAGGATGCGCCCATCACCGCCGAGATGAGGCGAATGCCGTTGCGCTCCGCCGTCGCGACGAGATTGAACCCCGCCTTGCTGTGGTAGCCCGTCTTGAGGCCGTCCGCGCCTGGGAAATTTTCCAAGAAACGCTTGTTCGTGTTGTAAAGGTCGAAGTGGCCGTTTCGGAATGTGTCCTTGACCGTTGAGCTCCATTTGAGCGCTCCTGGATGCTTCGCAATCAGTTCCCGCGCCAGCATCGCCATCTCGCGGGCGGTCGACATGCTGTCCGGATTTCCGGGCAGTCCATGGACATTTACATAGTTCGTGTTTTTCATGCCGAGTTCGCGCGCCCGCTCGTTCATGAGAACCGTCATCGCTTCAACGCTTCCGACAAGCCCTTCGGCGACGGCGACGCATGCGTCGTTGGCGGACGCGATCTCAATCGCTTTCATGAGTTCGCCGAGCGTGAACGTTTCGCCGTGCGCTAGATACACCTGCGAACCGCCCGTCTGGCTCGCATACGCCGAGGTTCGTATGAGCGCGTCCATCTGCGCCTCTCCCTTTTCGACGCGGTCGAAGACGACAAGCGCCAGCATCATTTTGACAAGGGAAGCTTGGGGTCTGAGCTCGTCGCTGCGCGTTTCGGAGATTACCTGTCCTGTTTCCGCCTCTATGACGATAGACGCCATTGGGGGAGCCTGTTTTGCCGCTTTCGCGCCGGATACAACCGTAAAGACGAACGCAAAGGCGAGCGCCAAAGCCGCCGCAACCCTTTGAGCGCGTACAAACATGATGAAGCCTTTCTCTAAGCCTGGAATCCATGAACATCTACATCTTTAGTTGACGATAGGCGCCGCGCATTCCGTTACACATACTTGCGTTGGACTCCCCCGTTTGCGGCGCGCCGACCCTAAAATACTGAAAAACGCCGCCTTAGACAACGGGCATAGACGGACGGCAGCCTCTATAGGCGATGGTTTTGATTTTAGAGAGCCGTTTTAGAATGTGGGCTGTAGCGAATGACGAGGGTAGTACCTGAAGGCGATGGAATTCATTAGGGCATATTTTTGACCAAGACGAG
>JAPPNK010000008.1 GCA_028818695.1 Candidatus Poribacteria bacterium | reverse complement strand
AAGGCTAGCCCTAAAGCTATTTCGGGGAGAACCAGCTATCACCAAGTTTGATTAGCCTTTCACTCCGATCCACAGCTCATCCCCCAAGTTTTCAGCCTTGGTGGGTTCGGACCTCCACTCACTGTTACATGCGCTTCATCCTGGCCATGGATAGATCACTTGGTTTCGGGTCTATGTCATGCGACCTACGCCCTATTCAGACTCGCTTTCGCTGAGGCTCCGCGTCAGAGACGCTTAACCTGCCACACAACATAAGTCACCGGCTCATTATGCAAAAGGCACGCGGTCACCCGTGCTTCAAAGAAGCGTAGGGCTCCCACAGATTGTAAGTCTACGGTTTCAGGTACTATTTCACTCCCCTTCAGGGGGACTTTTCACCTTTCCCTCACGGTACTGGTTCACTATCGGTCGCTAGGGAGTATTTAGCCTTAGGCAGTGGTGTGCCTAGATTCCGGCAGTCATGCTTATCCCACCGTACTCGGGTTCTCCGCTCAAGAAGTCAACCGCTTTTCGCATACGGGGCTGTCACCCTCTATGGCCGCCCATTCCTGAAACGTTCCGCTAAACAGTTGATTGATAACTTCTCGGCATATGCCCAGCAGAGCCCCACAACCCCGCGCGGATATACCGCCCGGTTTAGGCTCCTCCCAGTTCGCTCGCCACTACTACGGGAATCGAATTCTCTTTCTTTTCCTCGGGGTACTGAGATGTTTCACTTCCCCCGGTTGGCGTGTCAACGGCCTATCTGGCCAGGTTGCCCCATTCGGAAATCTCCGGATCCTAAGTCATTAACACCTCCCCGAAGCGTATCGCCGTTTGTCGCGTCCTTCATCGCCTCCTAGCGCCAAGGCATCCACCGTAGACCCTTAGTAGCTTGGCTTCTCGCCTTTCCTACGTTGAGTCCCAATTTTGCGCTCTACTGCAAAATTGCGTTCCACAATTCAATTGTCAAAGATCATACCCCGCTGCTCGCGGGGAAACTCGTAATGGTGGAGATGAGCGGGCTTGAACCGCTGACTTCCTGCTTGCAAAGCAGACGCTCTCCCAACTGAGCTACATCCCCGAAACCATGCCATGCGTCCGTTGCCGACGGCGGGCGCTGCCGATGGTGGGCCCGGGTGGAGTCGAACCACCGACCTCACGCTTATCAGGCGTACGCTCTAACCGACTGAGCTACGGACCCTGCCGACATACGAGGCGATCGAGCCTGAGACGATAAGCAGACGTTCTGGGTCTGAAACGGAAACCGATGCTCCCTAGAAAGGAGGTAGTCCAGCCGCACCTTCCGGTACGGCTACCTTGTTACGACTTAGCGTTGATTGCCGAACTCACCTTAGGCGGCTGCCTCCCAGAGGGTTGGCTCGCCGACTTCGGATGCTCCCGACTTTCCTCGCTTGACGGGCAGTGTGTACAAGCCCCGGGAACGTATTCACCGCGGCATGCTGTTCCGCGATTACTAGCGATTCCAACTTCATGCAGTCGAGTTGCAGACTGCAATCCGAACTGAGGGCCGGCTTTTTGGGATTGGCTCCACCTCGCGGCTTGGCGACCCTTTGTACCGACCATTGTAGCACGTGTGCAGCCCAGGAATATAGACCATGCGGACTTGACGTCATCCTCACCTTCCTCCAGTTTGTCACTGGCAGTCCTCTTAGAGTCCCCGGCATTATCCGCTGGCAACTAAGAGCAAGGGTTGCGCTCGTTGCGGGACTTAACCCAACATCTCACGACACGAGCTGACGACAGCCATGCAGTACCTGTCATTCAGTCCCCGAAGGGAAAACCCTCTTTCGAGGGCGGGCCGAACGATGTCAATCCCTGGTAAGGTTCTTCGCGTAGCATCGAATTGACCGACATGCTCCACCGCTTGTGCGGGGCCCCGTCAATTACCTTGAGTTTTAGCCTTGCGACCGTACTCCCCAGGCGGGGTGTTTAATGCGTTAGCGGCAGCACAGGGAATCCGATGTTCCCCACACTTAACACCCATCGTTTACAGAAAGGACTACCAGGGTATCTAATCCTGTTTGCTACCCAATCTTTCGCGCTTCAGCGTCAATGCTGGCCCAGAAAGCTGCCTTCGCCATTGGTGTTCTCCAAGATCTCTGAGCATTCCACCGCTCCACCTTGAATTCCACTTTCCTCTACCGCATTCAAGCCCAACAGTATCGCGCGCCGTTTCTCGGTTAAGCCGTAGAAATTTCACGCGCGACTTGAAGGGCCGCCTAGACGCCCTTTACGCCCAGTAAATCCGAGCAACGCTTGCGCCCTACGTCTTACCGCAGCTGCTGGCACGTAGTTAGCTGGCGCTTTCTAGCAGGGTACCGTCAGCTGAAACCAAAGTCCCAGGTTTCTTCCCCTGCCACAGGAGTTTACAACTCGAAAGCCTTCATCCTCCACGCGGCGTCGCATGGTCAGGGTTGCCCCCATTGCCAAATATTCTCGACTGCAGCCGCCCGTAAGCGTCTGGGCAGTGTCTCAGTCCCAATGTGGCCGAACATCCTCTCAGACCGGCTACCCATCGTTGCCTTGGTGAGCCGTTACCTCACCAACAAGCTAATAGGACGCGAGCCCATCCTAAGACGGTAAACCCTTTAGATGCTTCCCCATGCAGGAAAGCAACCACATTCGGTATTAGCGTCAGTTTCCCGACATTATTCCCAGCCTTAGGGTAGGTTGCTCACGCGTTACTCACCCGTTCGCTACTAGCCGTCACGGAGCAAGCTCCGATAGGCTCGTTCAACTTGCATGATCTCATCCACGCCGCCAGCGTTCGCTCTGAGCCGGTATCATGCTCTCCATTGCAAAACGACTCTCCAGTCAACTTGCGCCGACCGAAGAAACTCTTCAAGTCATCGATACCAGCGATTCATGAGTTCTTCGCTTGACCGATGCTTGGCTAACTTACTAGCGTCGAAATCCGTACGCCAGACCAAAGCCAAACATCCACTCAATCGTACTCAGGCTCATTTGTCAAAGATCACCTCCGCCGCGTCGGAGAACTAACTTCGTCCACTCCCCTCAACGGCGTGCAAGTATAGTAACCTAAAGCGATAAGGCGTGTCAACTCGAAACGCGCCTTTTGAGCAAGTTTTTTGCCCCAAACCCAAAAAAAACCGCATCTTGCGCATTTCAACCGCCCAGCATACCATGCAAGCGACCCGTACAAAGACCAAACGGAGCCAATACGTGCGAATCGCGCAACTCACTGCCCCAAAAACCTTCCGATTCACCCAAACAAAGGAGCCGACGCTGAAGAATCAAGCGGCGCCGAGCGTTGTCGTCCGCGTGAATCGAGCATGCATCTGCGGAAGCGACACCCCTTATTACCTCGGAACCGCCCCAAACTTGACCTTTCCCGCCGACCTCGGCCTCTCCATACACGAATGCGTCGGAACGGTCGAGGAATCGACCAGCGAGCGGTTCAAACCCGGCGACAAAGTCCTCGCCCTCCCGCCGCATCACCGAGGACTCGCCGAAAAGTTCATCGCAACTGAAGACCGAACCGTCCCGCTCCCAGACGGCTTCTCAAGCGAAATACTCATGGCGCAGCCGCTCGGAACCGTCGTCTGGGCATGCCGAAAGTTGCCGAACATCCTGAACCTAGACGCCGTCGTCCTAGGGCAGGGTCCAATGGGACTCCTCATCAACGCGGCGCTCAGCAACCTCGGAGCCAAGAACGTCGTCGGAATCGATCTGATACCGGAACGGCTCGCCCTCTCCAAGCGCATGATGGCGACAAGCGCCGTTAACTCCAGCAAAGAAAACCCTGGTGAGCAAGTGAAACAGATCACCGACGGACGCATGGCAGACCTTGTCGTCGAAGCGGTCGGGCATCAAACCGACACCATGCTCGAATGCGTCCGCCTTTTAAAAAGGGGCGGAACGCTGCTTGCCTTCGGCGTGCCGGACGACGACATCTATCCGATGCCGTTCCGCGAGATGTACTCCAAAAACATAACGTTGATTCACTCGGTCGGGCCGGAGGTACAGCCCGATTTTTCGCTTGCAATGGACTTCATCCATCAGGGGCGCATTGACGTCTCGCCCATCTTGACGCATGACTTTCCGTTCACTGAAGAAGGCGTCCAAACGGCGTTCGATCTCTTCGCGGAGCGCAGGGACGGAGCCGTCAAGGTTGTCATCCATTACGAAGACGGCGCGTTCTCATGAGAATAACGGCGGGGAAGTATAAGGGCGCGCGGCTGGCGGTTCCAAAAATCCGCGGAACGCGCCCCACCAGCGGGCGCGTCAAAGAATCGCTCTTTGCGATCCTGCGCGGGCGCATCCAAGGCGCAGACGCCATCGACATCTGCGCCGGCTCCGGCGCGGTCGGCATCGAAGCGCTGAGTCGAGGAGCGCGCAGCTGCGTCTTTGTGGACGCCAACCCAAACGCATGCCGATGCATCCGCCGAAACCTCGCCGCGCTCTCAACGCCCCGCTCCGCCGCGCATACGCTCCGCGCAGGCGCATCCTCGGCGGCGCGCCGACTCTTCCGACAAAACCGCCTCTTCCAAATCGTCTTCCTAGACCCGCCGTACAACTCCAACCTGCTGCATGAAACGCTTCAGACGCTTGGACAATCGGCGCTGATCTGCGCGCCTGACGGCGTTGTCGCCGCGGAACACAGCGCCAACAACGCCCCCGACAGCCAATACGGCGCCTTGACGCGCGCCCGTATGGAAACTTACGGCGACACGCAGCTCTCTTTTTTTCAACACTTCGAAAGCGGCCGCCCAATATGACACAAACGAATCTCCGCAACCTGCCCGCCATACTCAACGCGCTGGACGACGCTTACCCCGACTCCGAGTGCGCGCTCCATTTCAACAACGTCTATGAGCTGATTTCCGCCGTTATCCTGTCCGCGCAATGCACCGACAAGATGGTCAATCAGGTGACGCCCACGCTGTTTGAACGGTATCCCTCTGTTCATGACCTTGCGGAGGCGGAGCTGAAGGAGCTGGAGCGGATTATCTACCGAACTGGGTTCTACAGAAACAAGTCGAAGCATCTAAAAGGCATGGCGCAAAAAGTCGTCAACCAGTTCAACGGCGAAATACCAGACAACCTGCCCGACCTGATGAGCCTGCCGGGCGTCGCGCGCAAGACGGCGAATGTCGTCATGAATGTCTGGCATAACGAAGCGAGCGGCATCGTCGTCGACACGCATGTGGGGCGCATCAGCCGCCTGCTCGGGCTTGCCTCTGGAAAAAGCGCGGACAAAATCGCCTCCGAGCTGGAAGCGGTCGTCCCGCGCGAACACTGGATACGCTTCTCCATGCAACTGATTGACCACGGCCGCGCTGTCTGCATCGCCCGCCGGCCTCAATGCGCGGAATGCCAGCTCCGCTCCTTATGCCCAAGCGCCCTCCCCTCAGAGGATACATTATAGTACGCCGCCAACGCGCCGAGATATGAAAGGAACCGACATGACAAACGCTGATAAACTGGCAATCGACGGGGGAACGCCTGTCATCGCGGAAGGGCTGCCCGGCGGCGCGGCCGCCTTGAGCCTCATGGACGACGAGGAGATTGAAGCCGCCGCCCGCGTGATCCGATCGCGCAAGCTGTTTCGGTTCAGCGACCATCAAAACTCCGAATGCTCCCTGTTTGAACGGGAAGCATGCGAGTATATCGGATGCAAATACGGGTTGATGGTGAACTCCGGCACGAACGCGATCTTGGCGGGGCTGGTCGGTTTAGGCGTCGGGCCCGGCGACGAAGTGATCGTGCCGGGCTACACCTACATCGCGACGGCGGCGGCCGTTGTCGCGGCGGGAGCCGTCCCCGTCATCGCCGAAATCGACGAATCGCTGGGAATGGACCCTGAAGACGTTGAACGGAAAATCACGCCGCATACGAAGTGCATCCTGCCTGTTCATATGCAGGGCGTCCCAGCGCGGCTGCTTGAGCTGAAACAGATCGCCGACGCGCATGGCGTCTTCCTATTAGAGGATTGCTGTCAAGCGGTCGGCGCGCGGTATAACGGACAGATTACCGGAACCGTCGGACAAGTCGGCGCATGGAGCTTCAACTACTTCAAAGTGATCACATGCGGCGAGGGCGGCTTCGTTTTCACGGACGATTACGGCGTCTATGAGCGCGCCTGCTTCTTCCATGAACCTGGGCTGCCGATGTGGATGAAACGGCAAGACGGCGATCCGCCGAAGTGGGAATCGGAGCCGTTCAGCGCTTTAGGGCTGCGTTCCAGCGAGATGCCCGCCGCTGTCATGCGCGTTCAACTGAGAAAAATTGAGACCGCCTTGACGCGGACGCGCGCCGTCAAACGCGCCCTGTTGGAAAACCTTGCGCCGCCCATCGGCTATGTCCGGCAGCGTCAAGACGACCCTGAAGGCGACTGCGGCATCAGCATGGCGCTCATTGTGGAGACGGTTGAAAAAGCGCATCAATTCACCCGCGCGCTCTCGGCGGAAGGCGTCGGCTGCGGAACGGCGCACAACGACGGCTTTCCCGACCGGCACATCTACAAATACTGGGACTCCATCCTGCAGAAACGCGCCCAGCACCCAGGCATGAACCCGTGGACGCATACATTATATAAAGGGGACGTCGAGTACAGCCCCGATATGTGTCCAAAAACGCTGGACATCCTGAGCCGCGCCGTGCGTTTCAGTCTGAATGTGAATATGGAGCCTGAACATGGAGCGCTCATCGCGCAGGCGGTGAACAAGGTGGACGCCGCCCTCGGATAACGGCGTTGTCAGCGGGTCAAAACGCCGTACAGCTCCGGCCGCCGGTCGTTCGTGATGTCCAGCTCCCATTCGCCCGGCTCATGCACAATCGCTTTTTGCCGCGCTTGTGAGAGGTCTAGGTCGGCGTAAAGGATCGTTTCTTCTACGCCCCCCGCCTCGCAGAGAATCTCTCCGCCCGGCGACGCAATCTGGCTGCGCCCGATAAACCGCCGCCCGCGCTCAACGCCGACGCGGTTTGCCGCTGTCAAATACGCGCGGCTCTCCCACGCTCTCGAACGGGTGATGAATTCAGGCGCGCTCTCCGCCCCGACGGGCCAGTTCGTCGGCACAGCAATCACGTCTGCGCCGCCCAACCCTATCGACCGAGCCGCCTCCGGAAAACGGACGTCGTAACAGATCAGTATCCCAACCCGCCCAAACGGCGCCTCAAACACCGGCAGGCGGGCGCCCTTGTTTACAAACCGATCGATTCCGAGAGTCGGCAGATGCGTCTTTCGATAGACAGCGGGCGCCTTGCCGGGGACGGCAAGAGCCGCGCTGTTATACACTTCCCCGCCGTCCCGCTCCAAAAAACCGAGTATGCCTGTAACGCCCAGCTCTCCGCATCTTTGGCTGAAACGGGCAAGCGCCGCTCCATCGGCCGGCTCGGCGAAGGGGTGCGCCTCCTCTATGCTGTCAAAGCAGTAGCCCGAATTGGCGCACTCCGGAAACACGATGAACTCCGCCCCGTTCTCCGCCGCCGCCTCAAGCCGCTCCAACGCGCGCGCATGGTTGCCCGCAAGATCGCCTAGAATCACATCCATTTGAACAACCGCCGCGCGAACGCTCTCTCGCCCCATCTCCGATCCCTTCCAAAATAGCCTGCCTGCGTATGCGTTTCGGTTTAAGGATACCGCATTTCGAACCGCCAAGCGTAATAGACGCGCGCCCAGAGAACCGTCAACCCAAGAACGAGCGCATACCATGGCGCATGAAAAACAGCGGCGCCCGACAGCGCCAGTATCGCCCATTGAGACGCCCGAGTCATCTGCCGATCAAACCCGCCGCGCCAAACGCGGACGGCAGAGCGCAGATACAACGGCGACGCTATAGCCGCCGCGACGCCGACAGGCAGATCGCCCGCCCAAAATCCCAAACCGCACGCGCACAACATGAGCGCCGCGCCCAACAGCGCCGACCGCCGACGCCCCAACGCGACAGCGCTCGTGCGGCAACCGACCGCCCCGTCCCCCTCCATATCCACAACCGCCGTGAACAAAAAAACGGCGCCGACGCTCAAAACATACGGCGCGGACGCAAGCCATATTTCCGATCCAAGCCCGCTATACCCCGTCAACGCAAACGCAACGCATCCGTACCCGACGCTGTTCGACAGCAAATCCCATCCAGCCCTGCACTTCAACCGAAACGGCGCAGCCGAATACGCGGCTCCCATCGCTCCGCTCAACATCAGCAGACAAAACGGAACGTCAAACGCCCCGCGCAAGAGCGCCAAACCGACCGCCGACGCCGCCAATGCGCACATCTCCGCATACGCAAAACGAAGAGGCGCAAGCCCGTCCGCAAGCAAAAACAGCTTCCCGTTCGCCCTGTCCGACTCCATATCCGCAATCTGATTCAGGATATGCGCCGCGGCGGCGAGCAGCGTATGCGATCCGCTCAAAAGCAGAAATTCGGCGTCGGGCGACCAGAAACGCGGCCAATCCGCCGCCCGCAGCGCGCCCATGAGATGCATCGTCCAGAGCGGAATCAGCAGCGTCGGACGCGCGAGGGCGACCGCGTCCCCCGCCCGCTCAACCCAAACGCGGAAGGAGACGGTTCGCATAGGAGCAGCGGTTGATGAATTGGTTGAAGCGGGCGGCGCGTTTCCAGGCGCGGAAGCCGCGCGTCCCAGCCTTCGCGGCAAAACGGCGCCGACCGTCAATAGAATAAACCCCTGTGCGCGGCAGCCCAAAACGATCGACGGCTCCGCTCGGGGCGAACGGGTTCATCGTATAAGCCGCCTCAAAGCCCGCCTCCTCCGCCAGCCGCGCGACCGTTTCGGAGACATCCCCATATGGATACGCAAACAGACGAACCGCTTTGCCCGTCCCGTCTTCAAGCGCCTTTTTTGAGTCGGCAATCTCCTCCCGCGCCTCCGCGGGCGGCAACCGCGTTAAAAACGGATGCGTCATCGTGTGCGCCCCGATCTCAACCCCCTCCTCCGCCAACTTCCGCAGCTGCCGCCAACTCAAATGGCGCGCCCTCGGCCATGTAGAGTCCCATCGGCTTTCCTTGCCTATATACGCCGCGACCGGAAAAAGCGCCGCGCCCCAGCCATACTCCTGAAGAGCGGGCCAGGCATATTCAGCAAAATTGGCGTACCCGTCGTCAAAGGTGAAACAGACGCCAGGCTCCGGCGGCCAGAGCGACCCTTCTTTCAAACCGGCGCTCTCTAAAAAATGAAGATGCGACCGAAAACGCCGCGGGGAAATGGTGTTTAGCCCCAGTTCGCGCCGCCAGTCGATCCGATGGTATGCCAAGACGCGCAACAACGCGCTCTCTCCAGGCGCTCATTTTTGCGCTGAATGCGAAACCCCGCGATCCGCTTCCAGCTCCTCGACTCGCTTACGAAGGGCGCGGATCTCTTCCGCCATCCGGGGCATTCGCCGCAGATACGCCTGATGTTTCAGGTCGTCCGAATGCTTGATTGCAGGAAAGCCCGAATAGTACGAATTGCTCGGAACATCTTTAGTAACGCCGGAACGCGCCGCAATGACCGTATTGTCCCCAATCCGCAGATGACCCGCCAAGCCCGTTTGACCCGCGATCGTCACATTTTGACCAAGCTCCACGCTCCCGCTCAAACCGACCAACGCCACAATCAGACTGTTGTCGCCAATCTTGACGTTATGACCCACCTGAACCAGATTGTCGATCTTGACGCCGTTCCCAATCACCGTCGCGTCGTTCGGCATCGCCGCCCTGTCGATAGCGGCGTTCGCGCCAATCTCAACATCGTCGCCGATTAGGACAGTACCAACCTGCGGTATCTTGCGGTATGAAGCGCCCTCTCTGGCGAAACCGAACCCGTCGCTCCCGATGACAACGCCGCTGTGAAGAATGACGCGCGAACCGATGCGCGACCCTTCGCGTATCGTAACATGCGGGTAAATGAGGCAATCCTCCCCGATCACCGCGTCCTCGCCGATATACGCGAACGAGCCGACGACGGTTCCCCGCCCGATCCGCGCCCCGTCCGCAATCACGGCATACGGCTGTACCCAAACAGCCTCGCCGATCGCTGCCGTATCGCCCAAGACGGCTCGGCTGTCAACTCCGACCCGCTTTTCACGTTTCGGCGCAAGCAGCGATAGAACGGCAGCAAACGCGAGATATGGATCGTCAACGTACAGCGCCGCCGTCCCGGGAGAGATGCGCTCCGCCTGAACCGACTTTGACACGATGACCGCCGAGGCTTTCGTTTGCGCAGCCTCTTTGAGATACTTTGGATTTGCGACAAAGGCGATCTCGCCAGGCTTCGCGTCGCGTATGTCGGCGATGCCATGAATCACCAGATCGCCACGCCCGCTCAGCTCGGCTTCGATAACCTCCGCGATCTCCGCAAGGGTGTAGGGGCCGCCGTCCGCGCTCACTGATTCTCTTCCGGCGGCGTTTCGGCGCTTTCGGCGGTCGTTTCGCCGTTCTCTCCGCCCTCGGCGCCTTTCGTCTCAGCGTTCTCTCCGCCCTCCGTCCCTGTCGTTTCGCTGCTCTCTCCGCCCTCGGCGCCTGTCGTCTCGGCGTTCTCTCCGGTCGCCCCGGCCGTCGCTTTCAGTTCATCGTTCATCATCTGAAGAATCAAATCGGTCACATCATATTCAGGCTTATGGTACACCAGCGCCGAACGCCGCTCAAACAGCATGTCGTAATCATGCTCCTCGGCGTATTTCTGAATCGCCTTCTCGGAGGTCAGCAAAATCGGATCCAGCAGATCCGCCCGCATTTTCAGTATCGCCTCATTCGCGTCGGTTCGCGCCGCTTCTACATCGCGCGCCTTGTCTTCAATGTCCCGCTGCCGGCGCCGAATCTCCGCATCCTCCAAAAAGGCCATCTGCTTCGATAAAGTCCCCCGCATCTCCTGATGCTCGCTCTCAAGAGCCTTGATCCGCGTATTCCACTTGTCCCCCTCGGCGTTAATCAGTTTTTGGGACGCCTTCGTTCCGTCATACTTCTGAACAAGCAAGCCAAGGTCCACAACCCCAAGCTTCAACGGCTTTTGCTGCGTCACAGCCGTCTGAGACGCCAACGCAACCGCCATAACAACTCCAACCGCTCCAGCCGCTAACAACCCTGTTCGCAATTTCATCGACTTACGCTCCATTCCAACATTTGCCGCTTCTCTGATAGCATACCACACATCGTCCAAAAACGATCTTAAAAGGATGGACCCATTGAAAAATGCAGCCGCCCGCCAAACGACCTGCGCTCCGTCACATTCCCTGTATCGTCCACAATCGGAATGCTTCGAAGCGGGAAGCCGTACTCAAGACGAAGCAGAAAGCCCGCCACCAGCTCAAGACGAACTCCGCCCCCGACGCTCATCGCCGGGTCCATCTCCTGAAAGAGGTTCGACGTCCCTTCGTTCCAAACCTGCCCCATGTCGAAGAAAGCGAAGGCGCGCACCATCTGGTTGATGGGATACCGGTACTCCGCTTGCAGATAATACATCTTATTGCCGCCGTATCTGGGATCAATATCCCCCTTCACCTTCGCGGGCGTCAAACTGAAATCTGGATAACCGCGCACACGGTCGATACCGCCCAGCCAGTAACGCTCATAGACGAGATAGTAGGGATGGTCGCCACTGCGATCCTCCAGATAACCCGCCTGACCATGCAGCGCCAACACAAACTTCGACCATGAAGGGATAAAACGGGAGGCGTCCAATGTGTACTTGCGAAAAGCGTTCTGACCGCCCAAGACCCCCCCTGAATGCTCAAACGAAAAAGTTTCTTCGCCCCCGCCGATCGGATCAAAAATGCTTGTCCTGTAACGGCGCGTGTCGCGCGTCACCCCTGCCGTAATGCTCCTTGTCCGGCGGGCGTAATCCGCTATGCCGTCCTGCTCCTCTTCAATGTCGATCAGCTGATAGTCGACCGTCACCGCTTCATTTCGAAATGAGGTGAAGGCGCGCATGTCGCGCGTGAACGGCATCCCAAGCGACAACGTGAAGCCGCGCCGAAAATCCTCATAGTAGCTGTCTTCTTCTCTCGAGGCTCTGTAATTCGGGCGCTGGCGGTTGACGCTGTATAGCGCGGAACGGAACGATACCGGCGCCCCCAAAATCCAAGGCGTCGCAAAGGAGATCTCGCCGACGCGCCGCTCCCGCTGGCCCAGCTCGCCTTTCACATTGAGCCGATAGGCGCGCCCAAGCAGATTTCCATCCCCAATCTCCGCAATCCCAAACAACCCGCTTTCAGAACCGTACCCGCCGCCAATCGTGAACAAGCCCGTCCGCACATTCTCGCGCAGCTCCACCGTCAGATCGCTCACATCGCCCGTTTCGGAGGAGCGAGGCACAAAACGCAGCCCCTGAATGAACGGACCGAGCTGAATGATGTTCTGCTCCGCTTTACGAAGGTTGGACGTCAAAAACGGCTCGCCCGTCTCCACGCCCATGCGATCCAATTCCCGCCGAATGACGTACTCCTTTGTCTTTGACAAGCCCGATACCTCCACCTTTCCGATCTTCACCATGCTTCCCTCGGTGATCGTCAAGGTGGCGCGCGCCGTCTCCGCCTCCGTGTCGATGTCCAAATCGTCAATGACGCGCACAAGTATGTTCCCGCGATCTCCGTAATACTGCTGAATGCGCCCGTAATCCGCTTGATAGACGGTTGAATTGAACACATCGCCCGGCTTCAGTTTCAACTGATTGAGCAGCTTCTCTTCGCTCACTTCGGGGCTGTCTTCGGTGAATTGAACCTCATACCCTTCAAAAAGAAACTGCGGTCCCTCCTCAATCTGATAGACAACCGTCATTCCTTCGCCGGTTTCGTCCAGCTCCTTGCGCTTGCCGGTCACCTTTGCGTTCAGAAAGCCGTTCTCTTGGTAAACGCCTACGATCTGCATCGGATCGTTCTCAAAAGCCTCGTCTTGAAAACGTTTGCCCTTGCGAATGCGGCAGTACTTCAGCAGCGTCTTCTCCTCCATCAGCTCGGCGCCTTCAAACACAATCTTTTCGACCTTGATCTTCTCCCCCTCTTCGATCTCCAGGCGCGCGACGATCTCCTCGTTGCCCTCCTCATTCGTCGTCATTTCGGTCGATGTCTTGACGACAGCGAAATAGTACCCCTCCTTTTGATACTCTGCCAGGACCGCCTGCTGCGTTTTCCACAGCTCATACTCGCTGAAGAACTCCCCGTCTTCGATGGTGAATTTCTTAGCCAGCTTTTTATAGCTCAGCTGCTCGTTTCCGATCGTCTCAATCGGACCGGCGAGTTTTGGATACTCGGTCAATATAAAGGTGATGACAAGGCCGCCCCCCTCCGCCGGCGACGAATTGACCTGAATGTCTTTAAAGGGACCGTAGTCGGCATGGAGCCGCCGTATGTCGTTTGAGATCGCTTCTAAGTCCGCCTCGCCCCCCTCTTTCGTTTGAAAATAACCCTTTTCCGCAAAAATAGTCTCAAGGAGCTCATCCACATTCTCGCTGCCTTCAACCTTCACCTGCCGTATCGTGACGCCGGTGATGACAGGAGCCGCATCCGATTCCGCCTCGGACGCCTCTTCGCTTGAAACAGGCGGCTCCGCTTCAGGTTCATCAGCCCCTTCTTGAGACCAAGCCAGCGCGCCGAACAGCAGCGCCAATGCCAGCGCAAACGTTTTTTTTATCAACCGACCGCCCCCATGCGTTTCACAATACCGATGCCGTTATCATTTATGAACGCGCGCATGTCCGATTTCGTTGACATGCGCGTCTATAAGTTTAGCGCAAATTCAATGCGCTTGCCAACAACAGCCGCTCTCGGTATTCTATAAGGGCGATGAAACGCTCAATTCGATGGCTCATCATGCGCGGGGCGGCGGACGGGTTCAAGGGCGAAACCGCAGAGCGGGAGGTATGATATGACGCGGTACCCGCCGCTTGATCTTTCTAAGGCGCGGCTTGTTTCCATTCATAAACGAAAGAGCAAGGAGAACGCAAGCAAGGGCGTCAAACCGATCCGGCGCGGCATGACGGTTCGAGAGCTGCTGAACGCGATGCCCGATCAGCTGGCGGCGCGCCAACTGCGCGAGCTGGCGGACGATGTCGCCCAAGCGGCGCGCGGCAACAAAACGGTCATCGCCGCTTTCGGGGGCCATGTCGTCAAGCTCGGTCTCGGACCGCTGCTCATTCAGCTCATGGAAAAAGGCGTCGTCTCAGCCGTTGCGATGAACGGCGCCGCCAGCGTCCATGACTTCGAACTCGCGTATTGCGGAAAAACCTCCGAAGATGTCGATGCGGCGCTGGAAACCGGCGAATTCGGCATGACCGAAGAAACTGGCCGCTGTCTGAACAAAGCCATCGAACGCCGCCCAGAAGAGGGTATGGGACGCGCCGTCGGACGCATGATCGCCGAATCGGGCTGGACCTTCGCCGACGCAAGCGTTCTCGCCGCCGCCTACCGCCTCGATATTCCCGCCTCCGTCCATGTCGCTGTTGGAACAGACATCGTTCATCAAAGCCCGCACGCGAACGGGGCGCATATCGGCGCCGCCTCGTACGCCGATTTTCTCAAATTTGCCTCTGTCGTTGCTCAACTGGAAGGGGGAGCCGTTCTCAATTTCGGCTCTGCCGTCATCATGCCGGAAGTTTTTTTAAAAGCGCTGGCGCTTGCGCGGAACCTCGGAAACCGAGTGGAGCGGTTCGCCGCCGCCGACTTCGACATGATCCGCAGCTATAGACCCGCCGAAAACCTGGTCCGCCGACCGACCAGCCTAGGCGGAAAAGGCTATCTCATCACGGGACATCACGAAATCATGCTCCCGCTGTTTGCCGCGGCAGTCCTGGACGCGCTGGAGGATGGCAAGACCGAGTCCTAAGGAATCTCGTTCTTTTCATGGACAATGTCGTTCGTATCGTTGATGCCGATCTCCACCGAGGCGGCTTGGCGCAGATAATCCGCCTCGCGGTACACAGGGCGCAGCGGCGACTTGCGCATCTCGTTCACAACGCCCACCAGTATCGAGTCCAAAGCGACAGGGTCTTCGCTCACAAAAAGGCGCCGCGCGTCCCAAAACCATTCAGGCGCGTAACCCGGCCCTGTGTGGTACGCCCCCACCAGCCCATCAATGATCGTCAGCGCATGTTTCTCGCTCAACGGCGTGTTTCTCCAAGCGTCCGCGATGACAGGAATGCCTTCGCTGCCGGTCGGATGAAACCGAAATGTGTTGCTCAACGACCCCAGCGCCAGGCTCGCCATTCCGCCGTAGATGCCGGTGATGGGATGGTAGCGCAGCGTCGGAACGGAGATAATCTTTGTCGCCAGCTGGGTCACAATGCGCGAAAAGAAGGAGAACGCGCCGTCTTCGCTCCGCCTCGCCGCCAGATCTTCCTCATCCTCAATGTAAACAGCTTCATCATAGCCGACGCGCCGAATCGTACCCTCAACCCCCTCGGACGCCAAAATCTGCGGTCTGCGCTCTCCCGCGTCCGGCGGCGCGTAATCGTATCTGTAGAGATCGTCGCTGCGCTTGTCCCAGATGAGAATGTTCTCCGGCAGAACATCCACCGAAATCATACGGAGAACGATCTCGTCGAGAAGCCGATGGGTTGTCGAAATGAGCGGCGCGTCGGCGCATATTTTCACGGCGACCACATCGTGCGGTTCGACGAGGCTTCTCCAAGCCGATTCAGGAGTCCGAGCGAGAAGAGCTTGTTGAACCGCGATGTCCAGCGCCTCGCGCAGCTGCTCGCGGCTTGGGTCGTCGGCAAACGCCGCTTCGGACACATAGGCGCGGCCGACCGATTGCCCCCATGCGCTCCCCCAAGCGGCGCCGGCGGCGATTCCCAGACAGGCAGTTTTGATAAATTCTCGGCGCGTTTTCATCGTTTCAGCGTGATTCCTCCTCCCCCGACCGCATACACGCGGCCGTCCCGTATCTCCACATCCAGCAGATTCGGGTAAGCGTCCGCGTCCGGTTCAGGGTACGGCTCAACCTCCCATGCTTCGCCGCCGGGGCTTGAGCGCAGAATCAAACCGCTTTCCCCGACGATCCAGCCGACGCCGTTCTTGTCGAACTTGATGGAACGCAAAGCCCCGCTCTCCGGCGACTTCAGCGCGCTCCATTTCAGCCCGCCGTTTGTCGTCATCATAATCGTACCTTCGCTGCCGACCATCCACCCTTTCTTGGCGTCCACAAAATACACGTCATATATGTCGGCGTCTATTGAAAGCGGTATCTTCGCCCACCGTTCTCCGCCGTTGTTTGTGACGACCAAGCCCGCTTTATCTCCGACTGCCCAGCCAACCTGCGCGTCTATAAAAAAGACGCTCCAAAGATGCGTGTCATGCTGCCGCTGCGTCTCCCATGTCCCTCCGCCGTTCTGCGTTCTTAAGATAGTGCCGTATCCTCCGACCGCCCAGCCGACCGCCTTATCCACAAAGTGGATGTCTAAAATGCCTTTGTCGACGCCCGTCTCTTGCCGGCGCCAGCGCTCTCCCCCGTCCGTCGTTACATACAGGACGCCGAGCGACCCGCCCGCCCAGCCGATCTTCTCGTCCACAAACTGAACGCAATTCAAAACGCGCGTTTCGCCCCCTTCCGAGCCGGTCGCCTGCCGTTTCCATGTTGCGCCGCCGTCCGTTGTGGCAAAGACTGCGTCCTCGTCGCCGACCGCCCATCCCATCTTCTCTGTCACAAAGTCCACATGCGACAAATGCGTTTCATCGGGAAGACGAACGATGTCCCATTCGCCGCGATCCGTATCGCCGCACCCGACGCAAACGATGAGAGCCGCCGCAAGAAGCGTCCGCTTGATCATAATGTCCGTAATTCCGCCCACTGAAGAGCCAGCGAGCCTTCAGGCGATACGCTCAGCGCCATGAGCAAACCATCCTCCATTAAAGATTGAACCCCATCTCTTGACAGCGGCTCCGTGAGAAACGCAACCTCGTCAAAAGACCCGTCGCGGCGATGTCGCCAGGGCGCGCTCCGATCCAGAGATCGTCCTTGCCGTTGACGACAAGCGGAGCGCTTTCGATCTCGCCGTCCAGCTTGCCGTCAATATACAGCTGCAGCCGACCGCCTCCAAACACCTTGGCGACATGATGCCAGTCTCCGTCCGCGATGACCGCGCTGCCGTCAAGGCGCACATCGCCTCCCTCCTCCGTGTGGCAGATAAAAACGACATACCCGTCCTGATGCACCCAGATATCGATATGGCGGGCGTTGCGCGGTTCTGGCCACACCTCCCCGTCCGCCCAGGCGATATACTGCCAGCTGGCGTTTTCGAGCCGCACCCATGCGACGAAGGTGTATTCCGGCGCGTCCAGCCATTCGCCGTATGCGACGCGGGCGAAACTGTCGCCTTTGCCCGGCAGTTCCATCGCGCCGCCGAGCCGTCCGGTGTCCCAGGACGCTGAACCTTCAAGGACGGCGTCGTTTCCAGCAACAAGATCTTTAGAGACCTTGCCCGTGCGCTCATCAAAAAGCCAGGCTGCCGCAAACTCCAAGCTGAAAGCGGAGCCGCAGATACAGAAGATGAGAAAAGCTGCCGCCACAAGCTTCATACGGCGGACGGACGCGGTCGGCGCTCTGTTTTTCCAGCCGCGCAGAATTGCCTGTTCAGACCGCTTCATAGCGCACACCGCCTTTCTTCATGCCATTTTAAGCGGCTCAATTCTTCGCATCCGCTCTTCGATTTCCCTCTTGGAGCGCGCTTCCTCTTCCATCGTCTTGGTGGAGACGTAGACATCCGCGCCTGTCTGAACCGCCAGCGCAATCCCGTCGCTCGGCCGGCAATCAAGCTTCAGAACTTTGCCGCCCGTTTTGACAGCGATCTCCGCGTGGTAGGTCATATAACGCAGCTCCGTGACCGACGTATATAGAACCTTCACGCCCCCGGCGTCCAGCAGGCTCTCCATCAATTCATAGGTTAAAGGGCGGTTCGGCTCCCTATCCGACATCGCAATGCGAATCATACTCGCCTGATAGAATGAGACCCAGACCTGCAGATACCGGTCGGCGGCGGGGTCCTTTAAGATCAGAATCGAATGGAAATCCTCCATATCCACGACGCCGTCCACCTCTACGAGCGTCATCCCGTCTGGGGGCGTCTCCGCCGAGAGGGGCTTCGCCAGATTGAACGCCCCCGCGGCGCCGAGCGTTCCGATTCCGCCGTAGGCGAGAAAATCGCGCCTGTTCATGTTCCGCTTCTTTTTCATGACTGTACCGCCTCCTTTAATGCTGGTCCGTAGGGAGCCTTATGCTCCCCCTTTTCGGTGATGATCGAGGCGATCAACTCCGCCGGGGTGACGTCAAACGCCGGGGAGTACACCTGAACGCCGGGGGGAGCCGTTCGCCTGCCAAATCCTTCCGTGACCTCCTCAGCCGCCCGCTCCTCAATCGGTATATCGCCCCCTGTCGGCGTCGACAGATCGATGGTCGTTGTCGGCGCAGCCACATGAAACGGTATGTCATGCGCCTTCGCCAAAACCGCCAAGCCGTATGTCCCAATCTTGTTTGCCGCGTCCCCGTTTGCGGCGATGCGGTCCGCGCCGGTGACGACGCGCTGAACCTTCCCCGACTGCATCAGATGCGCCGCCATGCTGTCGCAAATGAGAGTAACCGGTATATTCGCGCGCATGAGCTCCCATGTCGTCAACCGCGATCCCTGCAGCAACGGGCGCGTCTCATTCGCATACACCTCAAGGCGCTTGCCTTGGCTGTGGGCGGTGAACATGACGGCGAGAGCCGTTCCGTATCCGCTTGTCGCCAGGCCGCCCGCGTTACAGTGCGTCAGGACAGCCTCTCCGCTTTGGATCAACGCCGCGCCATGTTCGCCGATCGCCCTGCAGAGCTGGTCGTCCTCGTCTAGGATCGCCTGCGCCTCTTCCGTCAACCCGCGCTTCATCTCTTCGATCGGTTTTTGCGCGAGTTCGGCGGCGCGGGCGCGCATACGGTCTAACGCCCAGAAAAGATTCACCGCGGTAGGACGGGAGGAGGCGAGATAGTCGGCGGCGCGGTCCAGTTCGCCTAGGAGCGCGTCGGTCGACTGCGCGTTGGACCTGTTCGCAACAAGAGCGATTCCAAACGCCGCAGCGACGCCGATGGCGGGCGCGCCCCGTACGCGCAGGCTTTTAATCGCTTCCCACACATCGCCGACCTGCGCGCATTCCTTATAGACCGTCTCTAACGGGAGGCGCGTTTGGTCAAGGATTCGTACCGTTCCGTTTTCTCCCCATGACACGGGACGGATGGTTTTTTCAGACATGGTCGGGATCGTTCTCCTCCGTTTCGGGTTCCGTTTCGCTTTCGGCTGGTTCCTCCCGCTCTTCCTGCTCTTCCTGCTCTTCAGGCTGTTCTTTGGGGGAGGCTTTAGGCGCCGTTTCCTCTTTCTTTTGATTGGACGCTTTCGCCTGCGTCTTGTAAAGTTCGTTTGCTTCGCGCACATGTTCAAGCGCTTCGGCTCTGTTCATCCAGCCCTTCAGGGGGAAGAACGGTTCGTAAAACTGGATCACGCGCCGCATGGTCGCGTCGTCTAGGTCGGAAACGTCTTGGCAGTTTCCCGCCGACGGATCGCTTAAAAGTACGCAGACGATTTGGTGGTCTCCGTCCTGTCTGCGCAATCCTCCTATCGGGCGCGCTTCGCAGACATGTCCCGCCCAGGTCGGTTTTTGCGCTAGGACGAGCGCGTTGAGCCGTTTTCCGCCTTTTGTCCAAGTTTGCGGAATCCAGCCAAATTCGCCTGGAGGCGGCGTCATGAGGCGGTAGTCCACCACAAAGGTGCGCCGCTTGCGATGGTAACGAAAACGTTTGCGGTCTCCTTTCGGTATTTCGATCACCACGTTGATGATACCGGGAGCATACCGCCCGATCGGCGTCTTGAAGATGTCCATCTGTCTGCCCGCCAACCTAATTGCCGAAACGACCGAGATGTTCCGCGCTCAAATGAAAGGGCGCCCTCGCCGCTTCCCATACAAGATAACAAACGCCGTCTTTTCTGTCAAGCGCTCCCATAGCCAGGCAGTACGCTGCCGCCCGTCGCCGTTCTCTCGAAGCATGTCCCCGTGAAACATGTCCCCGTGAAAACGGGGAACGGGAAGCGGAATCCAGAGTTTTCCTATACGGCTTCCGCATTCCAAACGGCTCAAAAATCAAATGATCGTCTGTAGAGACTGCCCTCAACCTGTCTGGTTGACCTGACGCTCCAAACAGCGTATGCTGTATATTAAGAGCGGCGGGATTAACTCTATGGCGTATCGGTCACCCTATGGATCAACGGTCTATCGGCAGCGTTCTCGAAGCCGCTATCGGCGGCGTCGGCGTACGCGGCGAACGCGCGCGCGCGTACGATTTGCCAGCTGGAGAGCTAGAAAACTCAAAGCGCGCCGCCTGCCTGCCGCCGCTCTGATTGCCGTTCTCCTCATGACGATTTTTCACTCCCTGCTGCGCACCGAAGAGAGTCTATGGGAAACATGCAAAACGCTTTATCTCTCCGGAGACGCAAACGGCATCGCCGCCCTGAAGCGTTACCAAAACAAGTACCCAGAAGGGAAGCACCTGGACGACGCGGCATATTATACGGCGAAACTTGCCCATCAAAACGGATCCTCTCTCAACGCAAAAGACGCATGGCAAAAGGTCTTAAACAGCCCCAATCTCTCCCGAAAAATCGAGGCGTCGCGGCGGCTGGGCGACTGCGCCAGGCTTGAGTCCGACCTCGAGACCGCCTATGGACATTACCAAACCGCCCTCTCATACGGCGTCATCAACGAACATTCCACCGCCGCAATGCTCCGCGCAGGAGAAGCCGCGCATGCGCTCGATTACCACGGCGAGGCGCTTGAGTATCTGCGCGGGCTGTGGAGCCAGCCCTCCGCCGTCAACCAACGGATTCGCGCAAGCAGGCTTCTGCAAGAACGAACGCTCTCCGCTGTCCAGGACGTCAACCCCAGAGATCTCTTCTATGCGGTGAGGCAAGGCGAAAGCTTGACGCGCATCGCCCGCCGATTCGGCGTCGGACTCAATCTGCTGATCAGAGCCAATCCGAATGTTCAACCGAACCTGATACGGGTTGGACAGCAGTTGACGATTCCGAGCCATAGCGGAACCATGTCCGCCCTGTTGAGCCTGTCCGACCGCGCGCTTTTTCTGGTGCGAAACAACCGCCTCGTCTGCCCGTTTCCGACCGTCGGGCTAAACCCGCAGGCGGCGGCGCTCGGAATCTACAGGACGGAGCGCATTGACAAGCATGCGTCCCAGCACAGCGGCGCGGGGCGCATTGAACTGTCGGGAGGGCTTGTCATCCTAGGCGGCGCAACGGAGGAAGGGCTGCGCGACCCAAACCTATCGCCCGAAATACGTTTGGCGGACGAGGACATGAAGCGGCTGATGCCTTTTTTGCGCCCAGGCGCCCAATTCACCATTCTGTCCGACATGGTATTGATGGACTGGATCCATATACCCCCGCCTTAATGTCAAGCCGATCGGAAGGAATTGCTAACAAACGCAACTCATGTTGACATCAACTCAGCGGCAGACTATACTAATAGAGCCATGTTAACGGAAGGTTCACCTCTCTTCGCCGCTCCCGCGCTTGACGCCGGAACCCAACAAAGAGAGGCATTGACCGGCGGGCAGTTTTCGCGCTTGTGGAGAAAATCTAACAGGGCGGAGCGATGATATTGAGCGATCTGGATGTATTAGAGTACGACCAGCTCAAAGAATGTCTCATGGAATACGCCGTCTCGGCGCCCGGAAAAGAGCGCATTGAAAAACTGCAGCCTGTCTACCGAGGCGCGCCAGCCCTGCGTCAACAGCACCGCGCCGTCTCCGAAGCCGTCCGCCTTCACTCCGAGCGGCCCATACCGCTCCAAGGGTTGCGCGACATCCGCCAAGCCGCCCGTCGACTGCGAACCTCCCCCCTGGACGCCTCCGAAATTCTTGAGCTGGCAGACCATCTGCGCGTCGCCCGCCGCGTCCGCCTCTATTTTGAAAAAATGGACGAAGCGGACGCGCCCATACTCGACCGATTAGCCCAAAAACTTCGGCGAATGCCCGAATTGATACAGCGCATTGAGCAGGTCTTCAACGACGAAGGCGACATCGTTGATGACGCCAGCCCAGCCCTCCGAACCATACGCTCCAAACTCCGAGGCGCCCGCCTCAAAATCCAAACCCGCCTTGACAACATTCTCCAAAACCCGACCTATCAAGACGCCCTTCAAGAGCGCATCGTCGTCATCCGAAACGGGCGGTATGCGATACCGGTCAAGCATAACTTCAGGGGGGCTGTCAAAGGCGCGGCGCAGGGGCAGTCCGCCTCCGGCGCCACCGTCTATATTGAACCGCTGTCGGTCATGGAGGCGAACAACGATCTGGACAACCTGCTCGCCGAAGAGGTACGGGAGATACGGCGCATCCTCGCCGAGCTGAGCGACCGCGCGCGCGAGCGTCTGGACGACATCCGCCTCAACATCGAAACGCTGGCAGAGTTCGATTTTATATCCGCCAAAGCGGTTTTCGGAATCGAATACGGCTGCTCCGAACCGGTCGTCGCCGATGAGCCGATCGTCGACCTGAAAAACGCGCGCCATCCGCTTCTCATGCGCCATTTCCGCCGAGAGGCTGCCCAAAATCGACGCGCCAAATCCGACGAACCGCCGCGGCAGGTTGTCCCAACCTCCATAAGCCTAGACGATCAGACGCAGGCGGTTGTCATCACCGGCCCGAACACCGGCGGCAAAACGATCGCGCTCAAAACGGTCGGGCTGCTCGCGCTCATGTGTCAATCGGGCGTCCCGATACCGGCGGACGCCGGCAGCCGACTCGGGCTGTTCGACGCGGTCTGCGCCGACATCGGCGACGAGCAGAGCATCGAGCAAAGCCTCTCCACTTTCTCTTCTCACATGACGCGGGTGATACGCATCCTTGGACAGGCGACGCCGCGCACGCTGGTTGCGCTGGACGAGGTCGCCGCAGGAACCGATCCGACCGAAGGCGCCGCCTTAGCCGCCGCCGTCCTGGACGAACTGATGCGCAAAGGCGCCAAAATACTCATCACGACGCACCACGGCGCCTTAAAGCTATACGCCCACGACCGGCCCAACGCGGCAAACGCCTCCATGGCTTTCAACGAACAGGACCTCTCCCCAACCTATCAACTGAACATGGGCGCCCCTGGAAGCAGCCATGCGATTCAGATCGCGCGGCGGCTTGGCATGCCGGAGGAGACGCTAAAGGCGGCTGAAAAGTCGGTCGGAGACGGGGCGATGGAGATGGAAACGCTCATACAGGATGTGGAGCGGCTCCGACGCAAGATGGAAACGGAGAGCGCCGAGCTGGAAACGCGCCTGAAACGGGCGAGAGCGCGCGAGATGGAATATAAAAACAGAGTTGATCAGCTGCGGATGCAGCGGGACGAGTTGAAACGGCAGGCAGAAGCGCAGGCGCAGGCGATTGTGAAAGGCGCCCGCTCTGTCGTGGAGCGAACCGTCGCCGAGATACGCGCGTCGCAAGCCTCCAAAGAATCGATCGCTTCCGCCCGCCGGCAGATTCAGGACACAGAGCGCAAAATCGAGCAGGCGCGGCGCAGCGAACGGCAAAAAGCGGCGGAAGCGATGCGCAACCTGCCCGAAGGTACGCTCGTCTACATTAAGGCGATGAAAGCAAAGGGCGTCATTGTGGATCCGCCCAACGAGTCGGGGACGGCGCGCGCCCGCGTCGGAAATATGACCGTTTCGGTTTCCGCCGCCGATATGGAGCTGAGGGAAGAAGATCAAGCAAAGATCATGGAGATGCCGAAGCCGTTCCGCAGGCTCGCCGCGGAAAAACGCGCTAACGTTTCCATTGAGCTGGACCTGCGCGGATGCCGCGTGTTTGAAGCGCTGGACGAAGCGGACAAATACTTAGACGACGCCGCGCTGGCTGGACTTGAGCAGGTGTCCATCATCCACGGAAAAGGAGCCGGGGCGCTGCGAAAGGCGCTGCATGAAGCGTTTCAACACAACCCGAACGCGCTCCGATACCGTCTCGGAACCCTTGAAGAGGGCGGAGCTGGAGTCACGATTGTAACGCTCAACGAATAACCGCTTTAGAAGGAAAACCATGGCGCGAATTCCGCATGCGACGCTTGAGACGATACGCAGCCGCATTGATCTGGCGCGTCTCATCGAAGAGTCGGGCGTCCCGCTGCGCCGGCGCGGCAACCGCTATGCGGGGCGATGCCCGTTCCATCAAGACACAGACCCCTCCTTCTCCGTCAGCGCCGACAAGGGTCTCTTCCACTGCTTCGGATGCGGAAAGTCGGGAACCGCCTTCACCTATGTTGTTGAGCGCGAGGGTCTCACCTTTGAAGAGGCGGTCAAAAAGCTGGCGGATCGCGCCGGCGTTTCTTTGGACGGAATCGACGAGCGGAAGCCGACCGATGAAATGCAGCGGCTCGCCAAAGCGAACCTGTATGCGCAAAAGCTGTTCCGCCGCTGGCTTCAAAAAAACCGCGCGGCGATGGAATACCTTGAACGGCGCGGCGTGACATCTGAAACTCAAGAGGAGCTGCAGATCGGATACGCTCCAGATTCATGGGACGCGCTCATGAACGAGATGATCGGTTCGGGCTACGACGCCGATTTTCTCGTCTCGGCGGGGCTGATACGCCAGAACGAAAAAGGCAGGCGGTACGACTACTTCCGAAACCGCATCGTCTTTCCGATCAACGATATGGACGGCAACGTCGCGGGATTCGGCGGACGCGCCTTAGACGACGACGCAGGACCGAAATACCTGAACTCGCCCGAAACCCCCCTCTACCAAAAAAGCCAGATCCTGTATATGCTGGACAGAGCGTATCGGGAGGTGTATGAGGAGCGGCGCGCTGTCGTCGCCGAGGGGTATATGGATGTGATCGCGCTGCGGCAGGCGGGCGTTCTGAATGCGGTTGCGCCGTTGGGCGCGGCGTTGTCTAAATACCATGCGCGGCTGCTGAAGCGGCGGTGCGACGCCGTTACCTTTATATTGGACGGGGACGAGGCGGGCGCGCGGGCTGTGGAACGCGGCGCGGGCGTCTTCTTGGAAGAGGGGCTGCGCGTCGAAGCGGCCGTCATGCCTGAAGGCAAAGACCCTGACGACATCATCCAGTCGGACGGAGCGGAGGCGGTGAAAGCGCTGCTTGAGAACGCCGTCCCGGTCGTTGAGTTTTTGATACGGCGTCTGGGCGAGAAGCTGGACCTGTCGCAGCCTGAGGCGAAGCTGGAAGCGATCGACAAAGCGGCGGAGCTGATCCGGCATGTTCAAAGCCCGATACTGACGCGGGATTACGCCGAGCGGCTCGCAAAGGAGCTTGAGTCGCCGCCGAAGGAGGTATGGGCGGAACTGCGCCGTCGGCGCGTGCGCCTTGTAAGCGCGCCGGACGAAACAGCGGGACCAAGCGCGTTAAACGCAGACCGCCGATTTACCCTTGAACGAAAATTGCTTGGCTATATGGCTGCCAAACCCGACAAGATACTGGATGTCTTCGACAAGATAGCGCCGGGCGATTTTCAAAAGGAAACGCATCAGGAGCTGGCGCGCATCCTATGGGAGGCGGCGCGCGAAGGTCAAGAGGACGTCTACGCGCTCATCGACAGAAGCTGCGACGACGACGCGCGCGAGCTGCTCAGCTCCGTGATGATTGAGGCGAAGCCGCTCCCGCATATTGAGGCGGAGATCAACGCGGCGGTCGATCGCCTCGTTCATGACGCGCTTAAAAAAATGGAACGTCAACGCCTCACCGAAATGGAGCAGTCCGAAGCCGACGATCTCCAAATGGCAAAATACCTTACTGAACATTCGAAACAGCGCCGCGCGACGCGGCAACCGTCCACAACTTCAACACAACGCGACGCCTAGGAGGCTGAATGATGACTCTTCAGAATCAACCGCAGACGCGCCGATCGCGAACGAGACGCTCTCGAGCCGACCGTCAGGAGAAACTGCCCATCGGGCAAGAAGGCGGGTATCAGGAGGAGGATGGAGCGTTTTTAGACAATTCTTTGCCTGTGCGGAAGCTAGGCGCCATCGCGGGGATTGACGACGATCCAGACAGCATAGACCCGGCAGACGACGCGGAGCAGGAAGAGGATGCGTTCTCCGAAGAGGAAATGACGGACGAAACAGACGCCAAATCCGCGCTCATCGCCGCGCAGAGCGCAAAGGCGCGCATAGAAACCGGCTCCGAAGATCCGACCAAGGTGTATCTGCGCGAAATGGGCAAGGTCCCGCTTCTCACCAAGGCGCAGGAGGTGGTGTTGGCTAAGAAGATTGAGCGCGGCCTGGAGATCATCCGCGACGCCGTTTTTGAAACGCCCATCGCCGCGGCGGAGGCGCGCAAGATGCTTGCCTCCCTGATACGCGGCAAGGCGAAGCCTGCCGACATACTGGAGCTGCCGACGCAGAGCCGCTCCGGCAAGGACGCCGCCCACATCAAGACGGCGCGCGCCGCGCTGGACGACCTGAACAAAATGGAACGGACTCTTCTTGAAACGCGAATCAATTATCTCAAATCGAGCAAGAACGGCGAGGCGGACGCTCTCCAAGCGGAGCATACCGCCGCCCGGCGCGCCTTCGCCGAGCGCATGCGGAAGATCAACTTCAACCGCGAGCGCATCGCCGAAATCAGCGCCAAAGTGAAAAACGCCGCCATACGAGCCGAAAGCATGCGGCAAGACCTGCTCAACCAACGCCGGGGAACCAACGCGCTTCCCGCAAACGAACAGGGCGCGCCCGCAGCGCCCCAGATCGTCCAAGCGGAACGCGCCGTACGCCATCTGGAAAAGCAGCTCGGATTCAACGTCCATGTACTGAAACAGATTCGATATCGAATCATGCAGGGCGAAAAATTGGCAGCCGACGCCAAACGCCACATGACGGAAGCGAACCTGCGCCTTGTCGTCAGCATCGCCAAAAAATACGCCGTTCGAACGCCCAACCTGACCATTCTGGACCTGATCCAGGAAGGCAACATGGGGCTGATGAAAGCGGTCGACAAATTCGAATACAAGCGCAATTTTAAATTTAGCACCTACGCCACCTGGTGGATACGTCAAGCCATCAGCCGCGCCATCGCCGATCAGTCGCGCACCATCCGCGTCCCCGTTCATATGACCGAGACCATCAACCGCCTCTCCAGAACGACCCGCCAGTTTGTGCAAGAAAATGGACGCGAGCCGACCGTCGACGAGCTGAGCGACCAAATGGACCTGCCCCCAGAAAAAATCCATCAGATCATGCGCGTCTCGCTGGAGCCAATCTCTCTGGAAACGCCCATCGGCGAAGAGGAAGACAGCTGTTTGCGCGACTTCATTGAAGACAAGACCGCCAAAGCGCCCGACCAGGAGGCGGACACCGCCCTGCTGCGCAAGCAGGTCGCCGACGCGCTCAACAAATGCCTTGACCCCAGAGAGGCGCAGGTGATACGTCTGCGCTTCGGCATCGGCGACGGATGCCCCCGCACGCTGGAAGAGGTCGGAGCCGTCTTCAATGTGACGCGCGAGCGCATACGGCAGATCGAAGCGAAAGCGCTGCGCAAGCTACAGCACCCCATACGCAGTAGGAGCCTGCGCGGCTACATTGACGAATGAGGCAGGCGCCGCTCCGCCTTGACGACCGTAAGACAGCCCGTACGCTCTGCGCCGCTCTCGCCGCGGCATCGGCTGTTCATGCGCCCTTTTCCCTTTATCAAAACCTGCCCGCCCATGCGCCGACGCTCATCGGAGCTGCTCTCGCCGCTCTGTTCGCTGTCGCCTGGGAACCGTCCGAGCGATCTTTTTTTTGGGAATGGAGAAGGCGCGCCTATGCGTCATGGCTCTTCGCGCTGCTCTGCTTCCCTGTTTTGGTTCTGGCTTACGACATGCAACCGGCGCTTGCCGCCGCTGGAGTTCAAGCCGTTGTCGGAGCGTTCGCCTCGGCTTGGGCGGCCGTTTTGCGGCGCGCGCCTTGGGTTGCCGTTTTAGGCGTTGCCGGCGCTTTGACGTTCGCCGCCAAAGCGCTCGTTTGAGGGTTAACGCCCCATCCTGCCCAGCCGTTCGATAAACCGCTCCGTTTCGCGCTCGTTATATTCATTGGCAAACCGCGCCGCGTTCTGCCTTCCGCCCCAGTAAAACCGCGCCCCAAGAAAATAGATGAACGCCGCATCAACCCAGCGTTCGTCGGAGACGGCTTTTCCCAAAAAGTAAAAAAACGCGCCGTTCAAAAGCGCCGAAACCGCGCCGTTCCCATACCTTCCCGCGTAGATCTGTCCAGCGCCCGGCAGAAAGGTGGAGAGCCAACGCGCCGTCGAGGGCGAGCGCCGCCAAAACTCCGGCCCGTCTCCAAGCCTAGCCCGAAGAAAAGCCCCCCGATGCAGCAGGTCCGACTCTGGAAACAGGATCGGGAGGCGGTCTAAATGCATGCCGGCGCCAGCCCAGTCGCGCAGGCGTATCGCCGCCCATGCGCGTCCGTATTGCGCCCTTGCGCCGGCGTATTCATCCTCCGTTCGGCGCGTTAAATCTGCCCATTCGCGCGCCGCCGCTTCATACTGCCCGGCGCGGTAAATCGACAGCGCGGACATATACGCGGCTCGGTCTTTGAGAAGCGACTCCTGTTGCGACAGCTTCAAAAACGCCGCGCGCGCGGCGGCGTAATCCCCCTCAAACAGCAGCTCCTCGCCCAAGCGGAACGACTCGGCGTCCGACGCGCAGCCGACCGACAGCCAGAGCGCGCAGCATACCCATGTTGTCATCGCGCAAGCGCCTTCGCCCCTCCAAACAGGTTTCCAGCGTAAAAAAAGAGAGCCGCCCCGCCGGCCGCCGCAGCGGGTACCGTCTGTTTGCGCCGGGCGTAATAGACCGCGCCAAAGCTGAAAGCGGCGACTCGAATGAAGGCGGACAGCCCGTCGCGCCATTTTCCGCCCGCCGTTTGCCCCAAACCAGGTACCGCCGCCGAGAGAACGCCGCCCCATGCGTTCCAGCGCGTCTCGTCTGGAAACGGGTCCGGAGTCCGAAGGCGTATCGATGAGGCGGGAGGCGCATTGCCCGAATGGCAGCGCAACAGACGCTCCGACGCCGCGACCCAGCCCAGCAGCGCCCCGTATCGATCCAGCGCCAGCTGCGCATACGACGAACAGGTCGGGTCAAACACGCATGTATGCCCGTCCTGCTTTGTGATGAAGGCGCGGTGAAAGCGGATCAAAACGGAGCCGCCTGCGCGCTCATGCCGCGCTATCGACGGAGGGTCGGGTACCTCTTCTGGAAGCGGAAGGGACGGCAACCCCGCAACGCACAGCAGCGCAATCCAGACAGACATGGCGGTTCAAAACTCCTGCGCAATGAAGTCGTCAATGACCGAGTCAGGGAGCGTCTCGGCGGCGGCGCGCGCGTTCGTCTCCAGCTGCTCTATGTTCAGGCTGCCAAGCGGGTTGCCGTGGATCGTCTCCTCCCGCAGACAAAACTGCAGAGCCATCGTCAACAGGCTCACATCGTTTTCGATGCACCAGGCGCGCATTTTCGTTGCGCGGGCAATGTCCTGATTGTTCTGGTCGCGTTCGCTCAGATCAATGCCGGTCAAAATGCCGCGCATGATCGACCAGCCGTTCAGCATGCCGATGTCCTTCTCTGCCGCCGCCGGCAGAACCTCGTCCGCCGCCGACTGGCGCAGCAGGTTGTAATCGTTGAAGCAGAGCAGGACATCCACATCCCCCTCTTCGATGACTTTCAGGTGAAAATGGTGCGGGTTCATGCCGTATCCGACGTTCCGGATCAGCCCCTCCTCTTTCAGCTCCTTAAGCCCGTCCAGCGTTCCTCCGTCCGCGAGCGTCGCGTCAATCTCGCCTGGGTCATGGATGAGCATGGCGTCGAAGTAGTCGGTTCCGAGTATTTCAAGCTGGTCTCGAACATCGTCTTTGGCGCGCTGGGCGGAATAGTCGGGGCGTCCGGAGCCGTAGCCGCCCCACTGCGCGGCGCTGTGGCAGCAGAGCCGACCGCTGATGACCGCCTCTTCCCGATCAATGACGCCTGTTTTGATGGCGACGCCGAGCTTGCGGAGCGAGTCGCCGTAACACCGCGCGCAGTCAAAGTGGTTGACCCCAATATCGACAGCCCGCCGGATCAGCTCGCATGCCTCCTCGTCCGTCACCTTGCCGAAATTGTTCCCGAACCCCTGCGTTCCGAACGGGACGACAGGAATGCTCAGCTCGCTTTTGCCCCATCGCCGGCGCGGGACATTGAAATCGTTCGCCATGCCTTCTCCTATGCGTTTGCGTTGCGGTCAAGCGCATCATCGCAAAAAACTGGAGAAAAGACAAGCGGGAGACGGGCGTCTCAACCTCCTATTTTGGAGGAGAAAGACCACCCGCGCCGACGGGCAGCTCCTTCAGCGTAGCCCAGAAAGACGAAAGCTGATCAGCCGGACTCACCGACAGCCAGCGGCCCTTACCCGCCAAAACCCAGGTCGCGCTGTTCCCGCCCGGCTGCCCATGCGTCATGCGCACGATCTCCTTCGTCTCCACATGGATGCGGTAAAGATCCCAAGGAATACCCGAATCATACAGCCCCGCTGTGAACGCAATCCATTTGCCGTCCGGAGACCATGACGGCCTATAATCCCACTCGGCGCTGCGCGTCAAGCGCTCCATGTTGGAGCCGTCCGCGTCCATCACAAACAGATCGTAATGCGGAAATTCTGTGCCCATGTCCGATGTGAACGCGATACGCTTCCCGTCCGGAGACCAGACGGGAAACCGATCATGGAATTCAGGGCTGTTTGTCAGGTTGACGCGGTTCTTTCCGTCCGCGTCCATCACATAGATGTCGCTGATTGTGTCCGCCTTCGACGCCGCGACAAACGCGATCCTGTCCTCAACTGGAGACCAAGAGGGCATTTGGTTCCTCATTTTTTTAGACTTTGTCAGGTTGACCAGTCGACCCGTCGAGACCTCCAGCTTATACACATCAATCCCGGCGATGGCTTCTTTCCACGCCAACCCTTCAAGAACGAGCCATTTTCCGTCCCTTGACCATTTCGGATGGTTAAAAGAGATTGCAGGGTCGAAGTCGGACGTCACCTCAACAGCGCGCCGCGTGCTGACATCAAAAACAAAGGTACGGTACTCGTCTCTTGTGTAAGCGACTGCCGCAAAGCGTCTGCCGTCAAAACTCGATTCCACCAGAATGAACTGCATGGACGGGTCCCACATATAGGACCGGTCGTTCTTCCCATCCCAATCAACCAAGCGGAGACCCATAGCGCCGTTCACTGGATCTCCGCTATACAGTATGGTTGGTTTTTGAATCTGTCGGATGTCCTTCTCAGGCTGAGGGAGGAAACCAGGAGCAGCGTCAACCTTCGATTGAGAAGCGAACATCAGAACTGCAATGGTCAAAACAAGCCGAAGGTTGAGCAGATTCATTCCGTCTCCTCTTGGTTGAGACCGCCCGCGCCGCTTAATGCAAGGCGACACAGCGCATATCATCGCGATGTCTCCTCCAAGTTTGAGTATGAAGCCAGTATAGCAAAAATCGCGCCAATGCTAAAGGCGGCCTATATGTCCAATTCGGAAACATGCGGGCGCGCTGCTGTCCATAATTTGAACACTGCTGTACCAAAAATGGACAACCTCGGCGCGGGAACCTCTCATGGCAAAGCCGCCCGTCTAAAATGAACGCAGGACGATTCCAATCGCCCGCCTTTTACGGTATAACGTAACGTAAAGAGATGTCCAGAGCCGACATGAACGACACAACAAGAGACGCGGAGCCTACCCAATGATCGTTGACGCGCATATGCATATCTGGAACCATATTGACGGGCGCATCGGAGAGGATCGCACCCGCGCCTCAAAAGACGGGCGGGTCTTCATCGGCGACCGAGAAATACAGATGACGCCCCCAGGATTCACCGACAGCCTCGTCACCGCCGAGCGCGCCGCCGCCTATTTTGACGGAGCCGGCGTCGATGTCGGCGTCGTCGTCCAAGAGTATATGGACGGCTCCCAGAACGAATACCTGCTGGACGTCCAACAGCGCTTTCCCGACAGGTTCTTCTGCCACGCGCTTATCGATTTTTACAGCCCCGAAGCATGCGCCGCCGAATTTGAAAAGGTCAAGGCGCAGGGATTCAAGGGCGTCAAGCTGCCCGCCGGGCATCTCTTCGCCGCGAAGCCGCGCGTCCCTCTCAACCGCCCCGACATGATGCGCGTCTATGAAGCGATGGAAGCGGAAGGCATGGTTCTCGCAGTGGATCTCGCCGAAGGGAGCGCGCAGGTCGAAGAGACGTGCGGCATCGCCCAAACCTTCCCCGATCTAAAGATCGCGCTTGGGCATTTTGCGATGGCGAATCGGCCCGAATGGCTTGACCAGCTGCGGCTTGCCCGCCTGCCGAACGTCTATGTAGAATCGGGCGGCATCTGCTGGCTGTTTCGGGACGAGGGACCGCCTTTTCCCGGCGCCCAGAAGGCGATCGAGACGGCGCGAAATGAGGTCGGAGCCGACAAGCTGATGTGGGGAAGCGATCTGCCGCGCACAATGGTCGATTTCACCTACAGGCAGCTGCTCGATTTTGCGCGGTATGAATGCGCGTTTTTCACCGCCGCTGAAAAGGACGGGTTCCTCGGCGGAAACGCCGCCCGCCTCTATCAGCTGAAACCGCCGACGGCAAAACGAGAGCCTTATCCGCTCATCACCGAGTAGGGAGCGAAACGGTATGCGGCGCATCATCGATCTGACTCTCACCTGCAAGGCGGACATGCGCGGGGTCTCATGGACGCCCGCCAGAACCATCCCCGAAAACGGATGGAACGCCCGAACGCTAAGCCTCTATTCACACGCCGGGACGCATATGGACGCGCCGCGCCATTTCAGCGACGAGCCGGACGCCGGCACCATCGACGCAATTGATCTGCGCCGGTGCGTCGGAACGGCGCTGCTCATTGACATCCCGAATGTTCAGCCGAAAGAGATTTTGACGGTTGAGCGTCTCGGGGCGGCGGCTGATCTGATTAAAAACGGAGCGCGCCTGCTGCTCAAAACGGGCTGGTCGGCGCGGGCTGAAGAGCCGTCTTACAGGGAGGAGCTGCCTCGCATCGGAGAAGAGCTGGCGCGGTGGATCGCAGAGCGCGGGGTTCATTTTCTCGGCGTGGAGCCGCCCTCCGTCGCGCGCGTCCAGGATCGAGAGGAGCTGACGCGCATTCACCGCATTCTGCTGGACGCCGGCGTCGTCATCGTGGAAGGGCTGGCGAACCTGGACGCGCTGTCGACGCGCCGCCCTTGGATCGCGGCATTGCCCTTAAAAATCGATGGCGGGGACGGCTCCCCCTGCCGCGTTGTCGCCATCGAAGAAATAAACGGAGAAACGGGCGCATGAACGGCGCGGCATGGCGATGGGCATACAACGCGGCGGCGCCTCTTATGGGGATCGGGATGCGCCTCGCCGCAGGCTTCAACGAAAAGGCGCGCGAGGCGCTCAAAGGGCGAAAAGGATGGAAAAAGTCGCTCGCGGAGCAGCTGAAAACGCGGCGGATGACGGACGGACGGCGCGTCTGGATTCATGCGGCGTCGGTCGGCGAATTTGAGCAGGCGAAGCCGCTGCTGGAGACGCTGTATCCGCAGTATGAGTGCGTCGTCAGCTGCTTCTCCCCGTCCGTTTACGGCATGGCGTCGCGCTTCCATTCTCAAGACGCTGTCGTCTATCTCCCGCTCGATTACCGCCGCAACATCCGCGCGTTTCTAGACATCGTTCAGCCGGCGGCGGCTGTTTTTTCCAAGTTCGACGTCTGGCCGAATTGCGTCTGGGAAGCGTCTCGGCGCGGCATCCCGTGCGCGCTCATCGCCGGAACGCTGCATGAAGGCTCCAAGCGTCTGCGTCCGCTGGCGCGCGGTCTGTTCCGATCCGTCTATAAGGAGCTGCGGCTGCAGTGCGCCGTGACGGAAGAGGACGCCGAACGGTTGCGCAAGTTGTGCGGCAAGACGTCAGGCGGCGGACCGCGCATTCTCGTCGCGGGCGACACGCGGTATGATCAGGTGTTCGCCAGAAGCGAGAGCGCGGAGGGCGACCCGCCGGATCGGCGCGGTTTGACCGTCGTCGCCGGCAGCGTCTACGCCGAGGATGAGAACGTACTCCTGCCCGCCTTCGCGCGTCTCAAAGAGCGGCATCCGGACAGCGGCTTGTGCGCCGTTCCGCATGAACCGACCGAGTCGAACCTGCGCGCTTTGGAACGGCGTTTGAAAGCGCATGGATTCTCGTTCGGCCGTCTTTCGGCGCTGGGGTCTCATTGGCGCGGGGCGGATGTTGTCGCGGTGGACAGCGTCGGTTTGCTGGCGGGATTGTACCGCTTCGGCGACATCGCATTTGTCGGCGGAAGTTATAGAGCGCGGGTACATAACGTCATGGAGCCTGCCGTTTTTGGAAAACCTGTTCTGTTTGGGCCGAAGATGGACAACTCGCCGGAAGCTGCCGCGTTGTTGAAAGCGGGGGCGGCTGTGAAAGCTGCCGATGAAAACGCGCTGGCGGACGCGCTCCTACATTACGCCGATCATCCGTCTCTCGCCGCGAAGGCGGGACGGAAGGGGCGCGAATTCATACTCGCCAACCTCGGTGCCGCCGACCGCACCATCGCCGCCCTTCGACCGCTCATGGAGAAGGTCTCCTCATGATACAACGCATCTGGCCGCAAATACTGGAAGCATATGAAAAGGAACGGTCGCACATCTTCCTCGTACACTACAATGTGAACGACCTGACCGCCAACGGCGCATATGGATATATGCCTCTTTCGGACGCGCTCCTATGGAACATCGCGCAGATGGGCGGCGCGAATCAGCCCTGGCTCGTCTTTGAATTCGACCCCATCAACGGCGCGCGCTTCCCGGAACGGATGCAACTGCGCGGGAACGGACGCTCCAACTGGCAGATGTATCACGGCTTGAACGCCTCCCTCTATAAATATGCGCAGGGCATGGCGGTGAACAGAAACCATAAAGCGGCGATACGCTCCCTGAGGCTTCTTGTCCAGGTTCCAGGTTTTGTCGATCTCATCAAATCGGACACGGGGGGGCGAAAGGCGTTCGCTTCCTTAAAAGGCAACGACGAATTTGAGGCGCTGCTCAACACAAAACCCAGCATCCTCCACAAACAGATCAACGACGGCTTAGAGACGAAGGAAACAGGCATCGGCGGAAACATAGAGCCGGGCGAACTGCTCAAACGTCTTTGGGAACTGATTAAAGAAAATCCGCACGGGCGCCGCGTTGGAGGGGTCATCAGCCGCGCAGAGATGCTGCTGCCGCTCCGGCCCCGCAGCTCAAAAGACCTGTTCAGCGACGCGCTTATTTCATGGGCGTCCAGCGACCATGTGCGTCGGAAACGCAACATGCTGATTCTCATGACCGAAGACATCGAAATGATCGATATATCGTTCCGCAACGCGCGGAGCGTTTGCCATGTGCAGGCGCCGCTGCCGAATGCAAATGAGCTGCGCCATTTCATTCGCCACCTTTCCGTGATGCCGCGCCATTGGAAACCGCTGCCGCCGCCGAAAGACGACAAGGAGAAAAACTCGCCCGAATATCAAAAAATGGCGCGCGAATGGCCCGACCAGTACGATTCGACGCAGATACCGGACGCCATGCAGTTTGAGGGAGGCATGGACAGGCAGACTGCAGCCGAACGCTGCGCGGGCTTGCGGATCATCGACGTACACGACACGCATCTGAAGCTCGCCATGACTTCGGAGCCGATCAGCCAAGAGGAGCTGGACGACGCCCGCCTCATGTGGACGGGATTCCACACGCAAGATGTGTTTGAGTTGACCTTGGGCGACATGCCGGACGACCATGCAGCCGGCCTTGAGCATGCCGAGAGATATTTTGCCTCTATCGCGGCGCGGCTTTATGAAGGCGACCCTGGCATGCCCGCCGGCGCCTGGCTCGCGGGCGCGCAAGGCTCCGGAAAATACACGGCGGTGCGCCGTCTCGCCACTGAGCATGGGCTGCCTGTCTTTCGCGTCCGCCGGCCGGCGGAGCTGATCGATCGGTACGTCTCCGGCGATCAGGAAATAATTGGAACGTATCCGTCCGCGCTGCGCCACGCGCTCCGTTACGCCTATTCGGTCGCCCCCGCCATTCTAGAGCTGGACAGCGTGGAACGGTGGCTGCGCTCTTCCAATGCGCAGTCGCTCGCGGCGATACTGGAAACGGTGCGCGATCAGGTCTCGCGGGGGCGGCTCTTCCTCATCGCGCGAGTTTCCAACCCGTCCCTGATCTCCTTTAGCCGCCTCACCATGTCCGACATGGACGCGCTCGCCTTTTTCCCCCCTGCCGCAAAACACCGCGCCGCCGTCATGCTAGGCGTCATGCGCCAACAAGGCCTCTCCTACGACGAAAAAATACCGTTCGAAGAGATCGCTAGGCGGCCCGAAGCGAACGGACTCACAGGCGGCGACATCGCGGCGATCGTCTCAAGGGCGGGGGAACGCGCGCGCGAAAAAGAACGCGGCCGCGTCTCGGCGCTCATCAGCTCCAATGAACTGCAGAAAGCCATCGAACGCGCCAACATGTTACGGCGAAACCCGATTGAAAAAGAGGACCTGGAACATGAGCTGGTCGATTATTCTCCAGGCCTCCCGCCGAACGACGCGCATCTCATCACTCTCCAAGCCGCCCTGATGGCGACAGCGCGTTCCCATCTTCCGGACGACATCGACCCGCCGCTGGCGCAAATCGTTCTTGACAACGGGCGCGTCGCAAAACAACGTATACAGGAACATATCCGCCGCTTATCGCAGCAGCGACGGCGCCCCCCGACCTCCTAGCTGTTTTGGAGAAACCCATATGCAAGCCGCCATCGCGCTTTTACTCGCCGCCATCGCCCAAGCGCCCCTGTCCGATCTATGGGACATGGACGCGATCAAAAACGACCCGCTTTTCGCCGAAATCATCTCGGAACAGACCGTAGAAAAGGACGGGATTCAGATCAACCTGCGCGAGATACGCTACCTGTCCCACGTCTGGAACGGTCAGGAGATACGCATCGCGGGCCATCTAGCGGTTCCGCCGTCGGAGAAGCCGCTCCCGGCAATGATACTCGTCACTGGAAACGCCGAAGAAGCCGCCCGAACCGCCGCATCCGCCGGCGCAGTGATCCTCGCTATCGACCGAGTCGGCGAAGGAAACTCCACCGGACCGAACGATATGTACGCAAACTGGCTAGACCTGTCGGAAGAAACCGACATACGCAACAGCTGGATGCGCCACTATGCGATGTCGGCGACGCGCGCCGTTACCTATCTCCACACGCTTGAAGAGGTGAATCCGAACGCGGTCGGCGTGTCGGGCTGGTCAAGGGGCGGGTTATGCTCCCTGCTCGCCGCCGCCGTTGACCGGCGCATACGGCTCTGCGTCCCGATCGCCGCTACCGGCGACTTTGGCAGCACAGAGAAATATGAACACAACTGGATCGTATCTCATATCCTGAACCCGCTTAACTTAACAACCGAATCGATGGAATGGATCCGCTTCAAAACAAACTACGACCCGCTCCATTATTTAGACCAAATTCGGGCGGCAGTCTGGATCGTGAACGGCGCGCAAGACGAGTATTTTCCGATCACCTCAACAGCCGCCTTCGCGCAGCGACTCAACGCCAAGAGCCGCCTTGCCCTCATCTACGACGCCGACCATGGCTACTTCGGCACGGAAACGGGGCTGTACGACAGCTATCTGAACCCCGGCATCGGTCCGCGCATCGGGTCCAGCTTGCGCAAGGCAATTCGGAGCGTTCTTCACGAGGAAGGCGTCCTGCCGCAGACGCCGGAGCTGAGCGTTGAAATGCATGAGCGGCGGATCGATTTTTCGGCGGCGGTGGATCAGTCGGCGCCGGTTCGGGCGGCGCGTTTCATCTACAGCCTGGACGGCGCTTACACATTTCAACGAGTGGAGCTCCTAGACCCGTCCCTGCCGGAGACGGGAGAGCTGCGCATCTCCGTCTCGGCGGCGCGCCCTGAGCAGCTTGCCGCGTTCATTGAAGTGGAATATATGGACGGAGGCGGCGTGTTTTACATCGCCTCGGCGCCGTATCTTTCGGAAGGGTTCACGCCGAAGATTCGCCCGGCGTTCTGACTTTAAACGCAGCGCACACGCCCTCATTCCCGCGCAAGCGAAAATCTTAAATTCCTTAAACAAGAGACGCATGTGAATCTCATTGTTTGCTAAAACGCCGCCTGCAGGCGTATGTTGCGCGCGCAAACAATCAATGCTAGAATTAATTGAAATCAATCAATGGCAATCTTAAAGGAGAATCAACATGCAAAAGTTCCGTTCCATTTCTCTCCGACGGACATCCCTCGCAGGCAGAACATCGGCGCAGATTACGCGGGGGGGGGGGGGGGGGGGGGGGAAAAATTAAAAAAAAAAAAAACCCGGGGGCCGCCCGGGGGGGTGGAGATTTTGGGGGGACAATGCCCGCCCCCCGGGGGAGATAAGGGGGGGGGGTT
>JAPPNK010000001.1 GCA_028818695.1 Candidatus Poribacteria bacterium | reverse complement strand
TCTCGTCGCTGTCGTAAAAGGGTTTTTATGAATGCCATCGCATGAGCGTACCACCATGCTGACCAGTCCACATAAGTTAGGGCGTCTCGAAAGACCGTCATGCGCAGAAATGAGATCGAAGACCCTAAACCCGCATTGTCAGTCAAGATGATACTGCTTCAGCGGAGGCGGCTTGATCGTGTCAACGGCGGGCGCGTAGCCTTCCGGGAACCGGTCGGAGACGGAGCGCCCGTCCTGGAACAGCTGCCATGCGTCCGGGTTGTTCGGCATCGCGGGCTGCGGGAACTCTCGCCAGCGGTTGCCGTCCAGCGGCTCGTCGTACCCGTCGCTGCGGAACCGCTCCATGAGCCGAGAGCGCATCGCGTTCAGCTGCCGCCCAAAGGCGGGGTTCCCGTCCACGCTGCGGAAGTCGGGCATGCCGATATGCCGCTGAAAAAGCCACTCGCGCCGGTCTGCCGCCGAATACACATACTTGAAATGGTTGTTGACAAGCGCATAGAGGCCCGTCTCGGCGCGGCTGAATTGCCCCGTCACTTCGCGCTGCTGTACCGCGCCGCTTGCGAGGTCGGCAAGGTCTTCTCCGTCGCGGTCGTCTCGGTCGAAGGGCAAGCCCGCCGCGGCGGCGCATGTCGGGAAGATGTCGACAAGGCTCGCCGGCGTCTCAACGCGCGCCCCGGCGGCGAACCGCGCAGGATAACGCGCCAGCAGCGGCACGCGGAACGCCGCGTCCAGCATCGACCGCTTTCCGACGGAGCCGTAATCTCCCAGCAGCTCGCCATGGTCGGAGGTGAAAAGAATGAGCGTCTCGTCCAACAGCCCGCGCCGCTCTAGGTCGTTCAAAATGCGCCCGACATTGTAATCAATGAACGAGATCGTCCCGTAATACGCCGCCGCGGTGAGCCGTATCAGGTTCATGTCGAACCCTTGATCGCGGTATTTATACCGGTTCTGGTTTCGGTTCCAGTAGGTGAGCAGCGACTCATACCCGCCCGGCATATACGGCGGCGGCATCTCGACGAGCCGGTAGAGCCGGTTCCACGGGACAGGGTTTTCAAACGGCGGATGCGGCTTGATGAAACTTGACCAGCAGAAAAAGGGGCGGTCAGGTTCGCGCCGCTCCAAGAACTCCAGCGTCTTGTCGCCGACCCACTGCGTCTGATGAAGGCGGGCGGGAAGCTGGGAGGGCTGCGGAATGTAGTAGTACTCGCTGCGCTCGCCCTGCGGCGCGGCGATATAGTCGTACCCGTTTTCATCGATGAGCTGCCGGAAGTCGTCCATCCCGGAGCCTTCTTCGGAGTAGTCGCGCGATTCGAACCCCCATAGGTTGCGCGGCTTCGGCGAGAAGTGCATCTTTCCGATGCCGTGCGTCTGGTAGCCCGCCTCGTTGAGCGTCTGCATGAGCGAGACGCGGTCGTGGGGCATCGGGTTGTTGGAGTGGCAGCCGGTGCGGTGCGGCCATTGCCCCAGCAGGAGGCTGCAGCGCGAGGCGACGCAGACGGGCGACGGACAGTACGCCGATAAAAACGCGGCGCCTTCGTTGGCAAGCCTGTCAAGCGCGGGGGTCTGAATGATCGGGTTTCCGAGGGCGCGCACGGTGTCGGCGCGCTGCTGGTCAGTTTGGATGAGCAAGATGTTTGGCTGCTTCGGCATAGGTCTCCGCCCTTCTGTTGGGCGTTTAGAATGCCGCATATTGAGGAGCCGCGCAACTCTCCCGTTGTTGACGCAAAATGAAACGCCATGATGCTATGGACGCAATTCGTGAGCGTTGATTAAATTGTTGACGCGCATAAGATTTTTTGCTAGGGTATGTTATGATAGGAATTTGTTGCGCGGCAAAAAGTTGTTGACGCGCCGGCGAATCGCTTCTATGATACAAATGCGGCGGAGTTTGTTGCGCTGTAAAAAGATGTTGTCGCGCAAAAGAATCTTCGCTATGATCAATGCAGGCGTTTGGGTCGGTATGTTATCGACTGCCGAATGCCAAAACGACAATTGCCGAGAAAGGGCAAACTATGATGCTTCATAACGAATGTCAAGTCCCCTCCCCCCCCCCACAATTTTCGCTCCAACCGCGCTAAATCTGCGCTGACCGCTCTCTTCCTCGTGCTTGCTCTCGCAAGCGTCGCGCTGATGCGCGGACACGCCATATTCATTCCGATCGGTGGTGTGCTCATTCCGCCGCCCTACCCGCTCACGCTCTCGCATCCAGACGGATGGGAAGGTTGGATACCGACCGCCACAGAAACCATCGTCTTCACCGCAGAAACGGACCTCTCCCACCCCGGATTTGCCTCCGTTTCATTTCACCTGTCTGAGGTGACGAGCTACGAAGGCCGCTACATGAACGATCTGTTACAGACAGGAATCACCACACCGGATCTTTACTTTGCGGCGGCCGAGCAGCAACAGACCCTATACGACGGTCAAATCACATGGACGGGAGGCGGCGAGAATTCGACATTAATCACAGCCAGCTGGCAGAGGAAGCCCTCACATGACGGGATTGTGATCCCTGTGAACATCGTCTGCAACGACTACGCCGCCTACGGCAAAATTCGTGCGTCGCTCTACGTTCCTACTTATACTTTGCCAAAGGTGACTGAACCCCAAACGATCCCGAAGGACGACGGCTCCTATGAAATACACAGGGGGTCCGGCACATTGTTGGAAGGCGTCGCGGGCAACAAGCTTGCCGACGAATGGGACCGTGACCATCTTTATTGGTACGGGAGCTCCACTATTATGGACACACAGACAGCTGATCGGTTTACTGAAGAGCAGACTTGGCGCGACCGGGATCAAGCAGGCGAATGGCGTCAGTTTGGCGCGAATTCCGGCGACGGGTTCACGGTTTTAGAAGAGTACCGCGGCTTCATGGTCGGAGGGAGCTACACCCGCCTCCATCCAGAATACAAAGACGTCTTCATTCGCTCAGAGGTTGGCCCGAGCGACGAGTTCCCGAACATTTCTGAGGGAGAAACAGGTTACGCCAGCAGTCTCCCAATGTCGATGCATTTCATTGACGAAGCCGAGTGGGATGGCGTCCACGTGAATTTCTGTCAAGGAGGCATCGTCGGCTTTCTCCAGAGACCTATTATTATCGAAGAAGACCGCTCTCCAATTCCAGAAGGTGTACTTTGGGTAGTTTTCGGAGAAACACCAGGACCGGGTTGGCCTGAACCATACACTCCAAATAATTCGGACTGCGTGATCTACACTGTTCGGATTGCAGCGTTTTATAATAACGACGCTGATGCAATCCTGCCGATCATCATTGCTCATGAGGCCGGTCATGCTGTCAACTTGGAGCATCATTCACTCGTTTTCAATGATGTAGGTGATGTCGCTTTCCCAGTCGCAGACTCGGACGTTTGCGTGATGGTTAACCCTGTCGATGCAGCTACGTACATAAGATGGGCTGGCATGGGTTACGCGCACACTCACAACACGCCTCCCGGCGGAGATCCTCCCGATGCGGACGACTGGGAAAACCATCATTCAAAATACAAGCTGCACAGCAACCATGAAGGGCAACTGACCTATGACCAATACTAAAAAGATTCGATTCGCTCTGATTGCCGGCTTGGCGGCATTGACCGTCGCGCTGGTCTTTAATGCGGCGCGGCACTTCGCCTCCGATTCTGCCGAGGAGAATGTCTCCGACTCGTTGCCGGTCAGCGGCGACGGGAACAAGGGTAGCCATGCAAGCAAGGACAGGGCAGAACAGGCTGAAGAGACCGCCCTCCCTGCCCCGCCTTCAAGCGATCAGGCGGTTGAGCCTCCTTCTCAGACAAGTCCAAACAGCGTTCAAGGGACGCCTAAACAGTCCCAACCAAAGACGCTCCTGGGTGCGCTTGGACCCGATATCGAACGATGGCTTCGTATTGCGCGGAAGCAACTGGAAGCAAAGGGCGTCCAAGGCGAAGAGCTTGAAAAGCGTCTCGAAGAAAGACGCAAAGAGCTGGAAATCAGGGACCCCTCCGAGTGGGAGCAGTATCTCGCCAATGCGGGACATTCCACATGGGCATGGAACCCCCATCTTTCAGATCGACAGAATCGGATTTTTCAAACGCTTCTTGCGACGACCGGCTCCACGCGCTACCCAAAAGGCTCCGAGATCACGCCGCCGGAGATCATTGAGGTTTTGGTGGAGGGAATGGACGATCTGACCGCTGCCCAGAAACTTTATGACCCCACTCGGGGATGGGGATGGAGACCAGAGCGTGAATACGGGAAGATGTATCTGGAGCGCGCGCTCGCAAAAGACCCGACCTCGCGCGACGGCCTTGCCTTAAAGATCATCATGAGTCCAAGAGAGGAGAAAGGAGATGTCGCCCGCCGCCTTATTGAGTTGTATCCAAACGACACATGGGCTGTAAACCAAGCGACAAGTGCGCTTTGGCGCGATTTCCCGGAGGAAACGATCGCAGCAATAGAGCCGCTGTTCGCTTCGAAGGAGACTCCAGTATGGGCGCACATGTATCTCAGTTTCGCCTATGAGCGTTTGGACATGATGGACAAAGCGGTTTACCACAACGGTTTCATTCCAATTCCTAAAATGCACGGGAGATCGCCGTCTATATATCCTGCATGGAATTTTTCGCCGGAGCGCCGGCGGTTCCCGTCCATCTGGGAGGAGCGGGCGGCCGCGGCGGCTGAAGCGGCGCAACAGGCGGCTCCCTCTGCAGAATCTGTTGCGCCCGGCTTTGAAGGTCCATTCGATCCGCGGGACTTTGAGCCGTCGCATTCGCATGACCATCCAGACGCCCCGCGCGGCGTGGAACCCCCGCCCCCTCCGCCTGGCGCAGCGATGGACATGGCGGCGGCATACGCCGACTTTGCGAAGGCATACCAGGATGTGTTTGAGATGGAGTACGGTCTCTCCGAGGCGACGCCCGAAGGTTACATGAATGCGCTGCTGGGCATGGCGCGCGCCTTCGCCAGGGCGGGAGATGCCCAGCGCGCCCAGGACGCTTACAACGCCGTCCGCAAACGCCATTCGCGCGAGGAGGTTGAGCAGGTCTTCCGCCGCTTTGACGAGCGGGAGCGTCTCAAAAGGCAGCCGCCAAACGACGAGGACGACAGCGACGACGAATGAGACGCAAGGAAGCGGCGAGCTGGGGGACAGCGTATCCCCCAGCTCAACCTTCCTATCCCATCTCCTCTATTGAACCGGGGGAGACGGTCACCGTCTTTCCGATCTGCTCCACCTTTTTGCGCAGCGCGTCGATGATCGCTTGAAGCGTCTCATGCGCCTCCTGCGAGGTTTCCCCGACCGCGACGATGTCGACAGGCAGCCAACCGGGGGTCGACTGATCCGCGATATACCCTTTCATATAGGAGCCTGGGAACTCCGCCTTCAGCTCCTCAAAAAAGGGCGCAACGGACGACTCATGCGTGTTGATAAGCACCCGCTGCGTCGCGGAGCGCTGCTCGTACCGGTCCGAGATATACGGCGCGACATGCCGCCGAAACACCGCCTCCATTTCGCGGGGCGGGCCGGGCAGCGCCAAAAAGGTTGTTTGCTCTACATCCAGCGCAATGCATGGCGCCCAGCCGACCGGATTCAGCAGACAGCGCGCGGTTGTCGGCGCGGTCGCCATCCGCACCAGGTTCGGGTTCATCTCCTCCCGGTTGTGCGAGCCGCGCCGCTTCATATAATCCTCAATCACATTTTCATGCGGAATGGATGTGACGCCTGCAATCTCCGCCAGTATTTCAGAGGTGAGATCGTCCGGCGTCGGTCCCAGCCCGCCTGAGCAGATTGCCAGGTCCGTTTCGCGGTCGACGGCCGTTTGAAACGCCTGCTTGATCTCCTCGCGGTCGTCGATCAGCTGCGTGATACGGCGCACCCGCGCGCCGAGTCCCACAATCTCCTTCGCCATCCAGAATGAGTTCGTGTCATGGATCTGCCCGTAAACGAGCTCGGTGCCGATGCTAAACAGCTCTATGAGCGGCGTTGTGTTCGCCATATGTCCCTCTCTCTAAGACCTCCGCCTATCATGAAACGGACGGCGCGGAATGTCAATGCCAGTCATGGCAGTCCTGGTATTGCAGCTGCGTCAGGCGGTAGTAGATGCCTTTTTGGCGCATCAGTTCCGAATGGGTTCCGATTTCGCGTATTTCGCCTCTATGGAGAACGACGATGCGGTCCACATCCTGCGTCGTCGAGAGGCGGTGCGCGATGATGATGGAGGTGCGCCCTTCGAGCAGCCGTTTCAGCCCCGTCTGGATATGCGCCTCCGTTTCGGTGTCGATAGACGAGGTCGCTTCGTCTAAAATGAGTATGTCAGGGTTGAACGCGAGAGCGCGCGCGAAGGCGATCAGCTGCTTCTGTCCGCTTGAGAAGGAGAGTCCGCCCTCGTTCACCTGCGCGTCGTAGCCGCCCGGCAGCGAGCGGATGAATCGGTCCGCCTGAACGACCTCGGCGGCGCGCTCCACCTCTTCGTCCGAAATCTCTTTGGAGCCGAGGCGGATATTTTCTTTGACGCTGCCTGAAAACAGAAACACATCCTGCTGAACGATCCCGACGCGCCGCCGCAGGTCTTCCAGGTTCAGCGTCCGAATGTCCTTGCCGTCAAAAAGAATTTCGCCCTGTTGTATGTCGTAGAAGCGGCACATGAGGTTGATGAGCGTCGTCTTGCCGGAGCCTGTCGCGCCGACGACGGCGATGCGCTCTCCCTTGCGTATCGTCAGGTTGACGTTTTTTAAGACGTCAACGCCCTCTTTATAGGCGAAGGCGACGTTTTTGAACTCCACGGCATGTTGAAACGTTGGGACGGGGGCGGCTTCAGCCGGCGTCTGTATTTCAGGCTCGGCGTCCAGGAGCGTGAAGATGCGCTCGGAGGAAGCCATTGCGACGAGCAGCGTTGTGTATTGGGCGCTGAGCCGGCGCAGGGGCCAAAAGAGCCGCTGTCCCCAGATCAAAAACGCATACAGCTCGCCCGGCGTCGTTATATTTTGAAGCACCTGTCCGCCTCCATGCCAGATGATAGCGGCTGTGGCGAGTCCGCCCGCCAGCTCCACCATCGGACCGAACATCGCCATCGCCGTGACGACGCGCAAGGCGGCGGAGAGATAACCGCGGTTCACATTTTGGAACCGTTCGTTGGTCGCTTTTTCTTGGTTAAAAAGTTGCACCGTTGTGAGTCCGCCGATGCGCTCGTTCATGAAAGCGTTCAGCTGCGACAGTTGGCGGCGCCATTCGCGGAACACTTTTCTAGACAAGACCTGATAGACAGCCGTCCCGACAGCGATGATCGGAAGGACGCACAGCGCCGCAATCGCCAGCTTCCAGTTCACAATGAGCATCGCCGCGACGACGAAGATCAGCCCGGCGAGGCTTCCGATGGCGTCCACCAGCCCTTCCGAGAATAGTTCGTCCAGCGCCGCGACATCGTTCATGACCCGCGTCAGCAGTTTTCCGACAGCGGTATTGTCGAAAAAGGCGTTGTGGAGGCGGTGGATATGGCGGAAGATTTGACGGCGCATGTCGCGCATGATCCGCTGCCCCATGATCTTTGTCACATAGGCGCGCAGAAAGGAGCAGGAGAGGTCCGCCGCCAAAAGGCCGAAGTAGAGCAGCAAAACCCAGCGCATCGCCAAAAAGACGCCCGCAGGGTCCAGCCCCTCTAGCCGAACGCCCTTGATGAACTGGTCAATGGCGTATTTAGCGATGATAGGGGTTGAGTTGCGCGCCGCTTCGCCTGCCAGAATCAACGCCAGCGCCAGGATGAGCGACCCCTTATACGGCTTCATATAACTGATGAGCCGCTTGACGATCGCGCGGTCATAGACCTTCGTCAGTTCATGCTCTTCGTACTGGTCGAGATGGTCCAAGGGTTAGTCCGTTTCCGCTGCGCGTCTGCATTCGGCGATAAAGTCGTCCACCATGCCGTCCAAGCCGTATTTTGGGTTCCATCCCCATTCCTCGCGCGCTCGGCTGTCGTCGATGGGGCGCAGGAACTGGTCAATGGTCGCTTGGAGCGTTTCGTCCACCTTGAAGCGTATGTCGGCGCTGGGCAGTCGTTTGCGGACGGCGTCGGCGATCTGCTGGGCGCTTGGGGTCGGCTTCGCGCCGTCGATCAGGTAATAGACGGTCTGAATCGCCTCGCGCGGCGCCTCGGAGAGTTGGATCGTTCCAAGCGCGGCGTCTTTATAATACACGATCGGCTGGCGCGTTTCCGGTTTGAGCCAGATCGAAAACGGGTTGCCCTTCGCCGACTCTTCGATGACCCAGGAGGTGTACTGGACGATCCCAGGGTTCGTAACGCCAGGTCCGACGACGGACGGGTAGCGCAGCCCGCGCACATCCATGTCGAATTTTCGGCGGTAGAAATGTCCAAGCAGCTCGCCGAACACTTTTGTAGCGCCGTAGATGAGCGTCGGGCGTTGGACGGAGGCGTCCCCGATGACAGGCTCCTGAATGTCCAGCCCAAAGGTTGCCAAGGTGCTGGCGAAGATCGTCTTTTTCACATTGAACAGACGCGCCGCCTCCAGTACATAAAATGTGCCGACCGCGTTTGTCTGAATGGAGGTTGAGTGGTCCGCCTCGGAAGGGACGGAGAGCATCGCGCTCATGTGAAAAAGAATGTCGGGGCGGCTCTGTTGAACGGCGTTCAGCACATGCGAGTAGTTGCCGACCGAGCCGCGGTAACATCGTATCTTGTCGGCGTACGGCTCCAGTTTGCGCGGCAGTCCGCTGCGCTGAAATATGGACACTTCGGCGTCTCCGCGCTCTATCAGCAGTTTCACGACCTCGGAGCCGATAAAACCGGACCCGCCCGTAACCAACGCTCTCATATTCGATCTCCTTCATGTGATAGAATATCATACCGCAGAATGAGAACGTCTTCTTTGGAAATCGCATGCGACTGACGGCCGCCATGTTTGCCGCGACCGCTTTGACGCTGATGAGCGCGTCGGGGCAGACGCGGTTTGTGGACGATGCAGGCAACCCGATCGATGAAATACGCATTGAGGGCAACCGTCTCATCTCCTCCTTTGAAATACGGAACGCCATCGGCCTCGGACCTGACCATTTTGAGACGGCCGTCGGCGTGATGGAATCGATCCTGCCGTTCGATGAGGTGAAATGGGAGATCAAGACCGAGGAGGACGGGCGGCGCGTCGCGGTTGTGACGGTGAAAGAGCTCCCTATCAACAAGCTGAACCTGTTGGAAGCGAACGGGTTCAACCGGGCGCATGGCTATCATCTCGGCGCGCGCCTGGAATGGACGCGCCGGCGCTCGCATCGAGAAGAGCCGTACGGCGCGCTTTACGCCGAAGTGGCATACGGCTTCTCAAGCAAGCGGTGGCTCCATCGATGGGGCGGACGAGTGAACCTGCTGCGGAGAGTCGGCGTTGAGCTGAACGCGACCGTGGAGAAACGCCGCATTGCCGACCTGCGCGACAGCGGAGAAGCGCCCAATCCGATTGAGCAGGGGGCGATGGCGCTGTTATTCGGGCATGAGTTTCGGGACTTTTATGAGCGCACAGGCTCCGACATCGGAGTGGAGACGCTGCTGGACGACGGCATCCACGCCGCGCGGCTCAACGTCTCGGCGGAGCGGCATCTAAGCCTGCCGAAGACGACCGACTGGAGCCTTTTTCGATGGCGCTCCCGCAAATTTCCGATCACGCCCATAGACGAGGGGCGCTATATCGGCTTGCGCCTGCGTTACGATTACGATCTGCATCCTGAATGGGCTGCTTTTGTTGAGATTGAGCAGGGGCTTCCGCCGCTCGGCTCCGATTTTGCGGCGTCGAGGGCGGCGGCGGGGGCGCGTCTTCGGCGCGATTTTGACAGAGACATCTTGCTGCTTCGGCTCAAAGGAGAGGCGGCGTTTGGGGAGGCGATTGTCCAACGGCGTTTCATCTTCGGCGGCTCCGGTTCGCTGCTGGGGTATGAGCTGCATGAATTCCGTTCCGACCGCGGCATTTTATTCAACGGGGAGTACCGACTGCGCATTTTTGAGCGGTTTCCGCTGAACCTTTACGCGCTCTTTTTTATGGACGCAGCGGCGGCTCCGGAGGTCGGGTTGAAGTTGTCGGGCGGATACGGGTTTGCGTTGGAAGACGGCTTCTATGTGCGGCTGGCGCGGGGGCGTTTTGCGGCGTTGGACATTCGGTTGGCGAACCGCTTTTGAGCGCGCCGTTTCAAAAGGCGTTTTAAAGAAGAAAGGCGCGTCCACCCAGAGGATGAACGCGCCGAGCAGTTGAGTTGTATAGGCGGCGGAGCTGACGCTCTACGCCGCTTGCGGTTACTCTTTGGCTTTCGTTGTGAAGGAGATGCTCACGTCAGCCGAGTTGCCGGAGGCGTCCTCCACCGAACCGGACACCATGTAGGTCGTTTCGTTCACCAACGGATCCTGGGGCTTTAGCGTCACAGTGTTGGCCTCGTCGCCCTCGCCAATGGAAGGGAACGATCCGACTTCGGTGTCGCCCCTGGAGAGCACGAGATCCTGCTTGGAGATGACCTCGTCAAACGTCAATGTGATCCCGCCGTCAGGGTCATTGATCGGAGCCGGGTCGACACCGGTCTCCCCGTCGTCTGGGTCTGACGACACAAGCATCGGCGCCGTCTCATCAGGCGCCGTCAGCGTGAAGGTGAGCGTCGCCGTTCCGCCGTTGTCCCAAGCGATGTTGTTGGTCGCCTGCATTAGCGTAAAGGTGCGGTTTCTGCCGGAACCTTCAGTGGCGTTTCCGTTGACGGTGACCGTCCCTGGATCTTTGTCGAATCTGAGCGTGACGGTTGAGCCTTCAGCGGCTGTCGCGCCGTCCGCCGGGGTGCTTGATTCGAGAACGGCGGGCGTGTTATCGGGTTCGTCGTCGCCGCCGCAGGCTGCCAAGAAGGCCGTCATGGAAATGGCCAAGATCGGCGCCGCAATCGGGAAGAGCCAACGCAATGATTTGTTCATGATGATCCTCAACTCCTTTGGTTGTTTCCGTTTGCCATCTACTGATGGGTTGAACATGACGATTCTACCGAATCTTTCAGGTGATGTCATCCAACAGGCGTCCGCTTCGCCAAGAAGCCTCAGCAGGCAACCGAACGAAGCCGCCTTATTCTAAAGATGAGCCTCCTTTCGTTGACGCTGAAAGAAAGCAACTTCTCATAAAACCTATCCATCTCTATGCGAGACGCCGCGCCCCGCAAACAATACCCTGCCTGTCTTTTCGCGCCGCGTCAACTGATGAACCGCAACGCCGCTACTTTACACAAACTCAAAACAAAACGCAACCGCAACGTTTTGACGCTGCGCAACGCCGGCTGCCCCGACACTATACCAAAGCGAGCGGGCGGTGTAAAGCGTATTTTACACGTTTCGCCCGGCATTGTAAACAAGCATAGCCTACCGCAACTGGATGTCGAATGCAAGCGTTTTTTCAAACAGCGCCATTTCGGAATACGGACCTCCCTGCTCCAAACGGCTAAACCAACGATGCAGCGTTTTTTTATGATATGCGGAAATGCCGGAGCGTTCAAGGGCGGCAGTGCCTAAAGAACGATTCGGAGCGCTTGACCAGTCCCACACGGCGACGGAGCGCCCCTGTTTCGCGGCGAAGCGGGCTGTGTGGAGCGCGCCGTCCCTCTCTCCCGCTTCAATAATGAGCGCTCCGCGGCACAGACCGCTGATGATGCGGTTGCGCTGAACGAACATCCAGCGTTGAAGTTCGCCCCATAAATGCTCGGAGACGAGCAGCCCCTTTTCGGCGATTTTCTCGGCTAAGAGCCTCCGCCGGGGCGGGTAGATCGAGATCGGCTCGGACGGAAGTACGGCGATGGTGGCAGGTTCGGGGGACGCGTTTGCGCCGATGCGGAGCGCAGTTCGGTGCGCCTCGGTGTCGACGCCGAGCGCAAGGCCGCTCACGACGCACCATCCGAGGTTTCGGGCGGTTTCGGCGGCGAACCGGGCGGCTTCGCGTCCGCGTTTGGATGGATTTCGCTGCCCGACGACGGCGACCGATCGGTCGGGAAAATGCAGTCGTCCGCGCGCAGCGAGCATCGCGGGGGCGTCCGATAGATCGCGCAGCGCGTCTGGGTAGGCGTGGTCGGCGCCGGTGATGAGTTGAAATCCGGTGCTTTGAAGATATGCGGCGCGCGCCGAGATGGCGCGGGCGCTCCGCAAGCGTCCGGCAATGCGCGGCGCCAGTATATTGGAGACGCCGTCTGTGTAGAGCAGGTCGGCCGAGGCGGCTCGCAGAACCTCGGCGGCGCTTCCGAAGCGGCGCATGAGGCGGTTGAACAGGCGCAGGTTGACGCCCGGCGTTGAGGCGAGGGCGGCGCGCGCCGTTTGCTCGTCGATCTCTGTTGTTCGCATATCTTTTATTATACAGCGCGCGCGGGTTGGCGCTTGCCGGTTTTGGAGGATAAAGGCGTAGATCCATGTCGCAATTCGACAGCGAATCGTGTATGATGTATGTTAACGACGGGAGCGTTTCCGCTCTGAACATCGAACATGATTGAGAGACCTCATGCGAACACGATCGACCGCTTTGTTGACTGCAACCTTATGCGTATTCACATTGACCGTTGCTGCGGCTCCGCTGACCATCGACGAAAGGCGTAAAATCGATCCGCAGCTGCATATGCTTCTGCATGCGGAGCGCGATTCGCGCTTTGACCGCGCTCAGCTTTTAAAGGGAATGACGCGGAACGGGCGGATGCCTGTGATTGTCAAAACGATGGGCGACCCGCGATCGCTGCAGCGCTACGGCGTTCGCATCAACTCGATCATCGGCAACATCGCAACGCTAGAGATAGAGCCGCATCATCTGTCGGCGCTTGCGTCTGCGCCGGAGCTGATCTATCTCGAAGGGCCGCGGAAAGCTGTGCCGCTGGCTCCGTCGCTGGACATCAGCGTTCCCGCCATCGGCGCCGACCAGCTTCATCTTGCCGACCCCGCTCTCACCGGCGAGAGCGCGGTCATCGGATTTATCGACACCGGGCTTGATCTGGGGCATCCAGGTTTTAAAACGGAGACAGGCGAAACGCGCGTCCTCGCCGCATGGGACCAGATCAACACGCGGACGGGGCGAATGCCCGAAGGCTTCACCTACGGCACGGAATGGACGCCGGCGGACATCAACGCCGGGATCGCCGATCTGGTCGACAGGTCGGGGCATGGCACCTCGCTTGTCGGCATCGCAGCCGGCAACGGCCGCGTTGATGACGGCGAGACGCCTGAGGGGAATTCATCGCCGCGGTATGTCGGCGTCGCTCCCAAGGCGGGCATCATCGCGGTGCGAACCAGCTATTTCACCGCCGACATTCTAGACGCCGCCAACTTCATCGCGGCGAAAGCGCAACAGCTCAACATGCCTTGCGTTCTCAATATCAGCTTCGGAACCATCAGAGGACCTCATGACGGACGCGGGTTCCTGCAAGAGGCGCTCCAGACCCTCGCGCGCGAGCGCCCCGGGCGAATCATGGTCGCTGCGGCAGGCAACAGCGGCGACGACAACGCCCATGCGCTCATCGAACTGAAAGAAGGCGACCCGCCGAAACGGCTTTATGTGCAACCTTATTTCGGCTCCGACTTCTTCTATGTGGACGCATGGACATCCGCCAACGACAACATATCCGCCCAGATGTTCTTTCCGACCGATGACGGAGGCCATGATCCTTTCGGATTTGAGGTGGCGGAGCCAGGTCAGAACAATGTTTTCTTTGTCCCCGACGGGCCCGTACAAAACCTGCTTGTCAACTTTATTTACGACGCTCCAAGCGGGGATTATGTGGATCTCAACAACATGTTCATCTACTTCCGTCAATTCGGAAACCTCGGCGTACCCATCAGCCAAAAACCCTATATGATTGAGCTACACGGCGAAGGCGTCATGCATGCATACGCCGCGCGCGCAAGATTCATCCATGTTCCGAACGATCCGCTGTCAGTTGTCCCTGACGGCAATTATTCCGTCATCGGGCCTGCCGACGCCGATGAGATCATCGCTGTCGGGTCGGTCTCGACGCGAAACGTTTGGCAGACGCTTGAAGGTTTTTATGTGATTCACCCGCGTCAGGAGGATTTTGGAACGCGCACCTACTTTTCCAGCATCGGGCCGCGAACCGACGGCGGAGAGAAGCCGGACATCATGGCGCCGGGAAGAATCATTGTCGCTCCTTTTTCGCAGTATGCGGTTGACAATCTCCATCCCTTTCTGCAGACGGCTGACGGACGCAACTCGATTAATGGGGGAACCAGCCTCGCCGCCGCGCATGTGAGCGGACTTGCCGCCATGCTGCTTCAAAAAAATTCGGGGACTACCCAAATAGAGGCTCTCGAACGAGCGCGCGGCGCCGGAAGAGACGCCGCATGGTCGCCCGAATACGGCAACGGCATCATTGACGCTTACCAGTTTCTAGACGTGCCTCGTCCGCCGACCGGCGTCGCCGCGGAGGTGGACGGCAGCTCCGCCTCTCTTACATGGACGCCGAACGAAGAGAGCGGATTGACCTACCGCATTGAGGCGGACGGCGAGACGGTTGGATCCGCTTCTGAACCACCGTATCAGATCACAGATTTGGACGACAGCGCGCGCGTCTATCGGGTGCGCGCCGTCAACAGCTCTGGGCAAGCAAGCCCGCCCTCCCAGGCGATTACCCTGCTCGAAGGCGGAGCCGCCGCAGGACCAATCCAAGAAATTGAAGTGACGAACCTGAACGAGGGCGTTGATCTGTACTGGGACCCCATCGAAGGCGCGGCGGGGTACAGCGTTCTTGGGGGGGACGACCCTGAAAACATGGAGCCTAGCTTTGCGACTCCAAATAATGAGGTCCGAATTCGAGAGATGGAAAACGGGGTCGACTACTATTTTGCCGTCGCCCCTATTTTCGCTGACGGATTGATCGGCCCCTATTCCGCCCCTGTTCTCGCGCGCCCCCGTCCAACGCCCAACCAGCCTCAAAGCAGCCTTGTCGTACGCGAAGGGTTTCCCTTTGAAACAGGAGACGATATCATCACATCGCCCGCCGCGGTCGATATTGACGGGGACGGCCGGCTCGAAATCTTTGTCGGCGGATACGACCGAAATGTTTACGGATTCGATGCGAACGGCAACATGCTGCCGGGTTGGCCGCAGACGGTCGGCGCGCCGATTGTCGGCTCCGTCGCTGTCGGCGATATAGATCGAGACGGGACGATGGAAATTGTTGCGGCCGCTGATCGAAAAGTTCATGTATGGTCGTCCAACGGAATCGTCCGACCAGGCTTCCCCGCCGAAACGGCCAGCGCCATTCGATCCAATCCAACTCTTGCCAGTATCGACGATGACCCAGGTCTGGAAATCCTTGTCTCCGCCTCCGATACGGCGCCCGGCGTGTACGCTTTTGGAGCCGACGGAAACCTGCTCCAAGGCTTCCCGATTGAGCTTGGAGCGGACGAATATGTGTACACAGCGCCGATTGCCGGCGACATCAATCTAGACGGCAAAGTTGAAATCTACCAGACCTCGTACGGAGGACCCGTATGGAGCTGGGATGAAAATCTTGAGCTGCGCGACGGATACCCGTTCGAATACGACAGCGGCCCAAATTCGCAAGCGGCTCCCATGCTCGCCATGCTGGACGACAAAGACCTGTCGCTTCTCTTCACCTTTCTCAGCAACGGCTCCTTTAGAGGAATCTCCGCAATCAGCGCGATTTCGCAGATCGAAGACGGATTTCCCGCGCCGATTGTCAACAACATCAACTCGCCCGTCAGCGTCGGAGACATTGACGGAGACGGACAAGCTGAAATTGCCGCGGTCGACAGGGACAGCTACCTCTACGTTTGGAACGCCGACGGGACGGAAATGGAGCCGTTTCCGATTCCGCTCTCCTCCTATGCGCAGTCGACTCCGCTTCTCGCCGATCTGGACGGAGACGGGGCGTCTGAAATCATAGCCGTTGGAAATTACGGGCGAAACTACGGCAGCGTCGTCTATTTCATCGACGGAGACGGCTCCGTCTTCGACTTCGTCACACTGCCCGTCGGCGTCTTCGGAAGCCCGACGCTTGCCGATCTGGACGGAGACGATACCGCCGAGCTCATTGTTGCCACCTACCGCCAAGAGGCTGACCCCGACGATCCGATCGCCTTCCCTGAGATCGGCGGACGGCTTTTTGTGTGGGACACGCCTTACACGATTCACCGCGCCGACTGGACAACAGGCCTCGGCGACGCAATGAGAAGCGGCATCGCGCCGTTCCAGTTGCCGCCTCCCAGCGTCATCGAAGATCTGACGATTCGATGGAGAGTATCCGGCGATATGATCGCAAAATGGACATCGACGCAGGAGCGCGGCAATATCGGATGGAGGCTCCTGCGCTCCGAATCGCCGGACGGACCCTTCGCTCCCGTCTCCGATAAGATGCGCGCCTCCTATCGACCCTACTCCAACAATCCGATCGATTATCAAACATCGGACGCGACGGCAGACCCTCAAAAAACGTACTACTACAGGCTGGAAAATATCGGCACGATGAACCGCGGCTCCATGAGCGAGACGATTGAGGTGAAATCGGCGGAGGAGCAGGACCTGCTGACGCAATGGGGACGGGTGAAAGCGCTGGAAAGCTTCCCGATCTTTCCGAACCCGTCCAACCCGGAGGCATGGATACCGTTCGCGCTGGGCGAGGAGAACGAGTTGAGCGTCCACATCTACGACTCGCGCGGCCGCCCTGTCAGGACGCTGGATATGGGGCGTCTTCCGGCGGGCGTTTATAAGACCAAGAACCGGGCGGCGCGCTGGGACGGCAGAAACGACCTCGGCGAACTCGCGGCGAGCGGGCTTTACTTTGTGGAGATTGTCGCCGGCAGCCGGCGAACGCCCCTGCGCAGGCTGCTCATACTGAAATAGGCAGCGTGACGGCGACCTTGCGCGCGTTGGCTGTCTTAATGGCGGCGGCATGCGCCGCGCCGACAGCCGACGCGCTTTCCAAAAACGAAGAAAAAGCGCTGTTTGCGGGAACGCTGCTCGGCGTCGGTTTGGGAACGCGCGCGCTCATTCTGCGCGACCTGAACCCAGAAGCGGCGCCGCTCGACAGGCGCATGTTCATCGCCGTCCATGAAGGGATGCGCTCTCCCCTGCTGAGCGGGGTTGTGTCGGTTGTGAACGAGCTCGGAGACGGGCGCGTTCTGCTGATCGGATCGCTGGCGGCGGCGGAGTGGGGGACGCCTAAAGGGCGGCGGGCGGGGCGGTTTGTCTTTGCGAGCGTCGCCGCGGGGAGCCTCGCCTCGGAAACGTTGAAACGGATCATCGGACGGCCGCGCCCCCTCAATCCAGAAGACAGGCGCTCCATGCCGTCTGGACATACGACGAACGCCTTTGCGGCGGCGGCGGGGTTGTCGCATGAGTATCCGCGCTGGGCGCCGCTTTTTTACGGGCTTGCGGCTGGGGTTGGGTTTTCCCGCATTTATCTTGGACGGCATTATCCGAGCGACACGCTTGGGGGCGCGCTCTTGGGGATGTCGTCCGCGCGGGTTGTGTTGAGACGCGATTCTGCCGTTCTCGCGTTTTCGTTCTGATGGCTGAACGCATTCTTTTTATGCGGCTTAGCTCGCTTGGGGATGTCCTCTTAACCTCCCCCGCGGTGAGAGCCGCGCGCCGCGCCTTTCCTAACGCACGCATCGTCTTTATGACCTATGCGCAATACGCGCCGCTTTATGCGCACAACCCGCGCGTGGACGCTGTCATCCCTCTTGAAAGGGGGGCGAAGGGAACGCTGGACGCCTTGAAGCGGATTCGAGCGGAGCGGTTTGATATGTCGGTCGACCTGCATGGCAAGCGCAAGACGGTTTTGCTGGCGCGGGCGGCAGGCATACCGCGCCGCCTCATGCGGGATCGAACGCATGAGCGAACGACGCATGCATCCCATGAAGCGCTGAACGCTTTGGCGCCTCTCGGCGTCGCGAGCGAAGAGGACGACATGGAATTTTTCACAACAGAAAAGCAGGAGCGGAAGGCGCGCCGTCTCTTGGAAGGCGCCGACCGTCCGCTGACAGGGTTTTTCCCTGGCGCCAGCTGGGAGATGCGCATGTGGATGCCGGACAGGTTTGCCGAGATCGCAAACCGCGTCATGGACAGATTCGGCGGCGGCGCGGTCGTCGTAGGCGGAACGAACGAACGGGCGCGAACCGAACGCATCGCCGCGCTGACGAAGGGGCGCGCGCGGACATATGTGAACCTGCCGCTTGGGACGCTTGCCGCGCTCATCCGGCAGTGCGACCTGTTCATTGCGTGCGATTCGGGACCGATGCACCTGTCCGCGGCCGTCCAAACGCCGACCATCGCGCTCTTCGGACCTGGAAACAGGGATCGGTTCCGCCTACTGAACGATCGGCATACGAATCTATGGGAACCGATCGCATGCAGCCCCTGCAAGCAGTTTCGCAACCATTGCCGCAACAACGCCTGCCTGCAGCTTCTCACGGCAGAGCGTGTCTGGCGCGCGGCGGAGGCGAAGCTGCGGGCGGTCGGCTTTACTCCTTAGCGGGCAGATCGGAGCCTTTTTCGGAGTCTTTTGAGGAGCCTTCGACGCGTTCAAGAAAGCGCTCCCTCGCCGACAAGGACGCGCTTTCGCCGGCGCTTCCGCTCTCATTTTCGCCGGCGGTTCCAGCCTCAAGCGCTTTGGATTCTTCGACCCGCTGCAGGAATTTTGCCTTTGCGGCGTCGGATCGGACCGCATTCTTATATTTGCGTACGCGCGCGTCCAGCGATTCGCTTTGCATTTCCTCGCTCATGGTCGCCTGGGCGCGCAGCCGTCCGAGGTTGTTGCGCAACTCGTTCAGCGACTGCATATCGCTTTCGGTGGACATGCCCTGCAGCTGCCGGTTCAGCTCAATGGTCTGCTTGTCGACGCGGGCTTGCGCAACCGCTTCATCCCTTTCGGTCTGGAGCTGGTTAATGCTGTGTCGGAACTCTACCAGTTTTTCTTGATAGTTTTCCACTTGAGCGCGCACCGAATCTCTGCTTTCGGTAAGTTGGTAGATGCGCTGGACAAGTTTTTCTTCTTCCTCTTGAAGCATGGAGCCGACCAGGATCGCTTCTTCGGCAGCCTCTTTGTCGCTGCCCTGCGCGTTGATGATCGCATGTTCCATCGTCGAACGCACCTCTATGAGGCTGTTCTCCGCCTTTTTCAGGTCTTCATCGAGCCGCGCCCGGTTCGCCACCAAGCCGGACACCGCCTCTTCCATCTGCTGATACCGCTGCGTCTGATCTTCGATGGCCTGCTTGTACACAATATCTGGCCGTTCCGCCTCCGCCTTCGACAGGCCGTCATGCATCCAGCCGGTCATATACCGCCAGAATCGAACGAATATGTTCGCCATACACCTCTCCTTCGGACGAGTAGAACGCTCTCTTGAGATATGTTATCTAAAGTTGGATGAGCAGTCAACCTTCAACGCCTGGGGCAGCGCCTTATATGGAGATTTCATTTTTTGACCCAAAGCGTCTCAAACGCCATCGCCGCCAAGAACTCCGTTTGAGCGTACCGCCAGCTCAAGGGCATGGTTGCGCGCAAGGAAGACGCGCGCTATATTAATTAAACGTATGAAGACAAAACGTCTGAAACCCAAATCTGCCGCCCTTCTGCTCATAGACGCGCAGGAGCGGATCATGCCCGCGATGCATGACCCCGAACGCGCCCTGAACGGAATGCGGGTTGCGGTTCTTGCGGCGTTGGCGCTTGATCTGCCTGTGCGCGTGACGGAGCAATACCCGAAAGGGCTTGGACGGACGATGCCGCCGCTGATCGAGGCGCTCGGCGAGGCGTATCAGCCCATCGAAAAAACGCGCTTCTCGGCGGGAACCGACATGTGGGGCGGTGAAATTGAAAGCGTTCTTCTGTGCGGAATCGAAGCGCATGTGTGCGTCTTGCAGACGGCGCTAGATCTGATTGACGCGGGCTATCATGCGTTTGCGCTTGTGGACGCGGTCGACTCCCGCTCCGCTCGAAACAAGAGCCTCGGACTGGAGCGGATGCGCCAGAGCGGAGCCGTCCTTGTGTCGACCGAGACGGCGCTGTTTGAACTGCTGCAAGATGCTCGCCATCCGCGGTTTAAGGAGCTGCAGGGGTTGATCAAGTGAGCGCAGTTTCCGCTCTGCGTTCATGCGCGGAAAAGACGGGTTGGGGCGGCGGGCGCCTCGATTAAAATGGCAACTGAATGGACGGCGCAGGTTAAATGGACCTAGACCAGTTTCACACCTATCCGCGCGGCCGTTTTTTGCCGGGGACGCGGATCGAAATACGCGGCGAAGCTGCCGCTCTGGGGAAGGCGCGCTCGGCGCTGTTCGATTTTGACGGAACTATCTCGCTCATACGCTCCGGCTGGCAGGATGTGATGATTCCAATGATGGTCGAGACGCTCCAAGAGGCGAGCGGCGCCGAACCGCCCGACGCGCTGGAGCGGCTCACGCGCGAGTTTGTCGACAAACTGACCGGCAAGCAGACCATTTTTCAGATGATGCAGCTCGCCGAAGAGGTGAAAAAACGCGGCGGACAACCTCTAGAGCCGTTGGAGTATAAACGCCGGTATAACGACCTGCTCATGGCGCGCATCGGAAAACGGCGCGAGGCGCTGAAAGACGGAACGGCGCGTCCAGAAGACCTGACGATGCCGCGCGCCGCCGAACTGCTGGAACGGTTGAGAGAGCGGGGCCTCTCCCTGTACCTTGCAAGCGGCACCGATTACGAGTACGTTTGCGAGGAGGCGGAGATGCTTGGCGTCGCAGACTATTTTGACGGCGGCATCTACGCGGCGCAGGAGCGCGTCGAGGACTTTTCAAAAGCGCAGGTCATACGGCAGATGCTGCGCGAACATGAATTGAGCGGGCCGGAGCTGCTCTCCTTCGGCGACGGCTATGTGGAAATACTGAACGCGAAGGAGGCTGGCGGAATAGCGGTCGGCGTCGCTTCGGACGAGGTCGGAAAAGTGAATGTGAACGAATGGAAGCGCAACAGGCTCATACAGGCGGGCGCCGATCTGATCGCCCCCGGCTATGCGGAGATGGAGCGGATGCTGGCGTATCTACTGGACGGGGAGAGATGACTCCTTACCCCAAATTTGACCGTTCGCGCCTTGTGTTGAAGCCGTTGAACGAGCGGGCGCATGACCTAGACCTGTCGGCGGTGGCGCCTTTAGGAGCGTTGACGGAGAAGCTGGAAGCGGCGTCCGAGGCGAAGATGGAGCGCGTCGCCCGGCGGATGATTCAAGCGCGCGAGTCGAGCGCCGCGTCGATGCTCATGATGGGCGCGCATGTTCTGCGGGCGGGCGTTCAGCGGTATCTGATCGACCTGATGGAGCGCGGGCTGTTGACGCATATCGCCATGAACGGCGCCGGTCCGATCCACGACTTTGAATTGGCGCTTGTCGGCGCGACGACCGAGAGCGTCGCCCGGTATATCCGGACGGGAGAATTCGGGCTATGGCGCGAAACGGGGCGCATCAACGAGATCGCGGCAAAAGCGGCAGAAGAAGGAGTCGGTCTCGGCGAGGCGGTCGGACGCGAGATCGCGGAAGGCGCGTATCCGCATAAGGAGATCAGCGTTCTGGCGGCGGCGTATCGGCTCGGCGTTCCGGCGACCGTTCATATCGGCGTCGGATACGACATTATCCATGAGCATCCGAACGCGGACGGAGCGGCTCTCGGCGCGTCCTCCTATGCGGATTTTTTGATCGCGGCGCGTTCGGTGGAGAACCTTGAAGGCGGCGCGCTGCTGAACTTTGGAACGGCGGTGATGGGTCCGGAGGTGTTTTTGAAGGCGCTGGCGATGGCTCGCAACGCGGCGGCGCAGGAGAATCGGCGCATCGAGCGGTTCACAACGCTTGTGTGCGACCTTCTGCCCTTGGAGGAGGATGTTTCGTCCGAAGCGCCGAAGAGCGATCCGCGCTACTATTTTCGACCGTGGAAGACGCTGCTGTCGCGCACGGTAGCGGGGCGGGGCGAAGGCGTTTACGTTCAGGGCGGGCATCGGCGGACGCTGCCGGCGCTGTGGCGGGCGGTCGGCTCTGTAGAAAAAATGAACGCTTTGGGCGCAAAGGCGTCTAATATAACAGAAAGCGGAGAAACTGCGTAAGAGAGGAACGGCGTGGCTTGGGCTGAAGGCATACCCGCTGAAATGACCGATTCGGAGCAGGACGCGGCGTCGGAGACGGCGCTGGAGCTGCTTGAATTTGTGGAGAAGCGGCGCGAACGGGTGTACCGCATCGCGCGGCGAATGAGCTCCAGCCATGAGGAAGCGGACGATATTGTTCAGGAGGCGTTCCTGCGCGCGTTCCGTTCGCTGCGCCGTTTTCGACGCAAATCTTCGGTGGAGACATGGTTGGTGCGCATCGTCATCAATGTTGCAATCAGCCATTCTCGCAAGGAGAAGCGTCTGTCGCAGTTTTTGGAAAGGTTTCGCGCGCGGTCCTGTCCGCGCTCGCCGGCGACGCCTCTGGAGCGGCTGGAGGCGATGGAGGCTCGCGAGCAGGTTCAGGCGGCGGTCGCGGCGTTGCCGGCGGGTCAACGCGCCGTCATTGTGTTGACCGAGCTGGAAGGAATGAGCTGCGTCAAGACGGCCGAGGTTTTGAAGATACCGGTTGGAACGGTGCGCTCCCGCCGCCATCATGCGCGTGAAAAGTTGCGCCGGCACTTGGCTCCGTATGCGCTTGGCAAAACATGGAAAGGGACGTCATGAGTCGACGCGGGGAACAGTTGAGTTTGTCGGCGGAGAATGCGGCGCGCATGGCGCGCATCGCGACGGTGTCGCCCCCTCCGCCAGGTTATCTGGAGTCGCTTCCGATGCGCGTGCTGGAGCGGGTTGAGCGGGAACGGCGCGTTCGCCGGCGCCGGCATATCGGAGCCGGTTTGTCGGCGGCTCTGCTGCTGATGGGCGTTTGGATGTACGGGAGTCTGTTTAATGGCGGGGAGCGCGGCGGGGAGGCGACTCTCGCCGAGAGCATGCCGGCGCATGCGGAGAGCCTGTCCGCCGAACAGGTGGGCCGCTTGCCGGCGAAGGCGTCGCCGCGTCTCCTGGAGAGCGGCGGAAAGGAGCGCGCCTTGACGCACGCCGAGTCGGCGCCAGCGCGCCCGCGCGCGCTGGAAGGCGTCGTCGTGGAGGGCATGGAACGCGCCAGCCCAGCCGCGGCGGAGCTGAACGGCGTCGCGCCTCTCGAATGGCCGTCGGAGCCGCCTGCCGCGGCGGAGCGGCTGGTTGCGCTGCTGGAACGGCGGCAGGCTTCCTTCGTTCCCGGACGGCGCAGCATGCTTTTGACGCGGGACGCAAGCGATTCGTCGTTCGCGCCGTTTAGGATGATCGCATCGCCGACCGATGAGGTAAGGCTTCCGCAATTGAATATTTAGCAATGGACATGAAATTTAGGTCGAAAGGACGTATCATACAGACGTAACGGGCGCGGTCCGTTCGAATTGGAAATGAAAGGGCATTGGCAATGAACGACAAAGTTCTCATCGGCGTTGGCATTGCGGCGCTGCTTGGGGTGCTGTTTTTCCCGAGCGGCAGTTCGCAGAAGGTGCAGACTCTCTACGAAGAGGCGGAGCAGTTCTTAGTGAACGAACGCTACCCCGAAGCGATTCAAAAATATGAAGAATCGCTCGAGGAAGCGGAAAAAGGCTTCGTCAAAACCGAGGTGATCGACCCGGACTACCAGACGCTGGCGAAATACAAGATCGCCCACGCATACGCGCAGCAGGCGGAAAAAACCGGCAATGTGGCGGAATACGACGAGGCGCTGAACATCCTGGAGGAGATCTACCAAACCGCGACCATCGACAAGCACCGGGAAGGCATCGTCTTCCTGTGGGGATACGTTCTCATGAAGACGGAGCGGCTGGAGGAGGCGGAGCCGAAGTTTCGGGAGCTGATCCAAAACTTCCCCAACAGCCTGTTCCATGAAAACGCATGGTACTCCATCGCGCAGCTGAACTACGATCTGCAGGACTTCGATAAGGCGAGGGACGCCTACCGCCAGATCGTCGACAGATTCCCAAACTCCGACTTCCGCGACGACTCCCAGTACCGCATTGCGGTGACCTACTTTGAAGAACAGAACTACGACCAGTCGTTCCGCGAATTCGACGCGATGACCCCGGAAGATTTCCCAGGCTCGCCGCTGCTGCCCGAAGCAAGCTACAAGGCGGCTTACTCGCTGCTGCAGCTGGACAGGCTTGAAGAGGCGATCGACCGGTATAACCGCTTTGTGGCGGATTACCCCGATTCGATCTTCCGCACGGGCGCGCACTTTGACCTTGGGACGATCTACACGCGCCAGAGCGACTTTGACAACGCCATTCAGAACTACCAGTTGGCGATTGAAAACACCGACAACATGGACCTGAAAGCCGAGATTCAGTACGAGATCGGCGACAACTACATGGACGCGGAAAACTACCTGAGCGCCGCCGAGGCGTACCAGATGGTTGTCACAACCTACCCGAACTCCCCTTATGTGGACGCGGCGCGTTTCGGCGCCGGGGAAGCGCACATGAGCGAGGCAGGCGACAACACCAAATCGAGCGGCGAACCCGACACGCAGAATTTCGAACTCGCCATTCAGGGGTACATGAGCGTCCTGAGCGAGCATCCAGACTCCGACTACAGGTCCCACTCCACCTATCAGATCGGGGAAGCGAACTACGAGATGAAACGTTACGAAGACGCTCTCGTCTGGTTCCGGCGGACGCAGGAAGATTTTCCGGACGATCCGCTCGCCCCGCATTCTCTTTACGCCGAGCTGTGGTGCTTGACCGAACTGGGGCGTTTTGAGGAGGTGTTGGCGCGCGGGCGTTCGTTCATTGAGGCGAACGCGGACAACGAGGACTTTGACATTCAAGCCGCCGAGATTCAGACGAAACTGGGCGACATCATGTTTGAGCAGAACGAGTTTCTTGTCGCCGCGGGCGAGTATGAACGCGCCGCCGCGTATCCCCACCTGCCGAAGTTTTATGCGACGAGGCTGCGCTCTCTCTACCAGATTGGCGTCTGTTATTTCCAGCACGCGGACAAGTCGGGCGACAAGAGCTTCTTTGAAAAGGCTCTCCCGGCGCTGAACGAAGCGATCGAGAAGTTCACGGCGAAAGATCCTGATCCGGACAACTCCGGCTTTGATCTGAACTACGAATTCCCAGAGCGGATCGCCCTGCTGGAAAACTCTATTTTGAGCAAGGCGGAGGCGCATGAGAAGCTTGAGCAGTGGGCGGAAGCGCGCGCGGCGTATGCGCTCATCCCGCCGCCGAGCGAAAACTACGGCAGGGCGCGGGTCCTGTCGGCGGAAAGCTATGAAAAAGAAGGCAACATTGACGAGGCGATCAACCTGTACCGCGCCGTCAGCGAGGACGGAACCCTGGACGAAACATGGCAGTCGCTCGGCGCGATCCGCTTGGCGGACCTGCTGCGCGATCAGAAGCGGTGGGCGGAAGCGGCGACAGCGTACGGAAATGTCGTTGAGCGGTACCCTTCCAGCGAGTATGCGGGGGCGTCGCAATATCTGCAGGGCATCAGCCTTTACTCGATTGAGCCGCGGACAGATGAGAACTTGAAAGCGTCTGTGACGGCGTTCCAAGCGGTCGTCGCGCAGTGGCCGGACGATGCAAACGCTCCGGACGCGCTGTACGGCGTCGCCCTGTCGCAGAAGGCGCTGGCTGAGTCGAAGAGCGGCTCGTGGGAAGATGTGCTGGCGTCGGTCAATCAGCTGACAAACATGTACGGCTCTCGGACAGACGAGCGCTCGCTGAAGGCGATCAATTCGGGCAACCTGCTGCGCGTTCTGGCGCTGGAGGAGCTTGGAGAAGTCTCGATCGATGAGATTGTCGCGAGCTTGCGTCAGGTGACGCAGAGCGAAACGGCAGACGCTCCGACGCGCGTCACGGCGCAGTTGAAGATCGGGAACCTGCTGTTTGAGAACGGGCGCTTGGAAGATGCGGTGCGCGAATACCGCGCTCTCGGCGAGATGTTCCCCGACAGCGATCAGGCTCCGCTTGGGCTGTATCAGGCGGCGGTGAGCGCCTTCAAAAGCGGCGAATCGCTGAGCGAAAAGGAAGATCCGAAGGCTGCCTCCATGTACCAGCAGGCTGCGGAGTTGACGGCGCAGGCGCTGTCGTACGCCGACAAGCTGGACAACGAGATGCTTGTCAAGATCAACTACACGCGCGGGTCGGCTTTACAGGAGACGGGTCAGCCGCAGGAGGCGATACAAGCGCTCCAAGCGGTTGCGGCGTTGAAGGACAGCGTCGAAGACCAGGCTCTGGTTGAGGCGGCTTACACGAAGCTGGCGCAGATGTACCGCAGCCTTGGGCAGCATCAGGAGGCGTCGGCGGAGTATCAGCGCCTTGCCGCGACGTCTTCCAATCCGCTCATTCGTCTGCAGTCGTTCATGGCGAGGGCGGACATTCTTGAGAACAATCTGAACGATCCCGCAGGCGCGCTAGAGAATTACCAAGCGGCGGCGTCTGTCGAGATCGAAAGCGATTTCATCGCGCAGGCGCTCTACCGGGCGGGTCTCATCCTGTCCGAGAAGGCAAGCGCGCAAAGCGGCGGAGACGACGAGGCGGCGAAAGCGTATGCGGAGCAGGCGATCGTCACCTTCGAACGGTTGAGCTCCAATTATGAGCGGAGCGAGAACAGCCAGGTGAAACTGATGGTGGCGGACGCAGGCGTGCGCGCCTCCGATCTGTACACGCTGGCGGGGCGCGATCTATCAGGCGCCATTGACGAAGCGCTGGCGGCGCGCGACCGCGCCGTAGAAGCGGGCGATGTGGCGCAGAAGGTTCAGGCGCAATACCAGGTGGCGACCCTGCGCGACCGTTATGCGCGTCAGCTGCGCGCGTCGGCAGACCCGAACGCGCTGGATGTCGTCATCCTCTCCAACGGCGGACGCCGTCAGGGCTACATTGACGTTTCAGGCGGCGGCATCTACAGCAACGGGTCGCTGTCGCTGGGCGCCCTGCAAGAGGGAACCGGCCAGCTGAGCTTCAGCCCGATCTCCCGAAGCGAGATTTCGGATGTGGAGCTGTCGTATAAGACGGTGGCGCGCCTGTCCGCGCAGGACTATCTGAAGGCGGTTGAGTTTGCGGAGCCGCTCGATTCGGCTCCCGACCAGTCGATAACGTTTGTCGGTTATGCGCTGTATCAGGCGGGCGTCATTTCATATTCGCTGCGCGGTCCGCGCGATCTTCCAATAACGGTGGAAGCTTTGCCGCGCTTTGTTGCCCTGGTCGACAGCGGCAAGATGGTGGACAGCGGTGAGGTGACGAGCAGCGAGAAGTCCAGTGAACTCAGCGCGGGACAATACACTGTTGGAAAAGATTCCAGTGCGCCACGTCCTGGACGTTATCGGGTGACTGCCACAAACCAAGGTAACTTCATTGTTTGGGATGACAAAGAGAATCTCAAGGTCAACATAATTTTGGGTACCGATCTGGAAAGTTATGAGTTTGATCTTGAGGAAGGTGATAAAATCCGAGCCGAAGTTAAGGTGGAGCTCAGGGATCTCAGCAATGCTGAAAACTCGGAGCAGCTGTCGGAGCTGCAGAACGCGCTCTACTACCTCGGCGTCGCCTACTACGACCTCGCCAGCGCGAACGAGATGGACCCCGATCTGTTTGCGCAATCGGCGGCAGCGCTTCAATCGCTGGTCGACCGGTATCCGAGCCACGAGGAGGCGGGTCTGTGGCAGTATCAGGTGGGAGAAGCGCATTACGCGGCGCAGCTTTTTGACGAGGCGCTGAAATCATATATTCAGACGGCTGAACGCTATCCGAATCATGAGAACGCGCCGGAGGCTCTCTACTCGGCGGCGGCTTGCCATGACAAGCTGAGCCAGGAGGACGGCATGATGGAGGCGTACGACCTCCTCGTGACGCGATACCCGAACCATAGACGTTCGCTGGACGCTTACATCACGCTTGCAAACCATAGGTTCAACGAATCGCTGGACTTGAATGAAGCGGATCCGGAGCAGCGGAATGCGAAACTGGAGAAGCTGGAAAGCGCGTTGTCGATGTACCGTAAGGTGGCGGAGTCGGAGCTGTCGGAAGCCGACCAGGCGAACCGCGCGAAGAGCTTCGTCAAAGACACCGAGGAGTACATCGCTTCTATTCGCATCGTTCCGCTGGACGAAGCGTACAGCAGGGCGGGCCGCAGCGCTGAGGCTCTCACCCCTGCGATGGCTGCTCTGGAGAAGTTCGCGTCCGAGTATACGGACACGAAACAGGCGGTCATCGCTTGGACGCGCCTTGGCGACGGCAATATGATCTTTGCAGAGCAGGCTGCCGCCGATGGCGATACCGATAGCGAGATCGAGTATTATGAAAAATCTCTGCAGTTTTTCACCAATGTGCGGAGGCGCTATGTAGACGCTCAGGGCGTTGAGATGACGCCGGCCGACCCGAGCATGGAACGCGCGCTGACCTACGCAAACCGAAAAATTGTGGACATTCAGCGCTATGTGAATTCTGTTCGGGCAGCTCGCGAGGCGAAGTCCGGATCAGAATGATCCGCCCGCGCCGCAGCCTGCGCATGCGGCAATTCATCATGAGCGGAAGGGGCGTTGTTTAGACGGCGCCCCTTTTCCGCTTTAAAAGAATAGAAAGGATCGTTGGGTTGAAGTTTGGTCTGTTTTATGAGCATCAGCTGCCGCGTCCTTGGGACGAAGGCTCCGAGCTGCGCCTCTACCATGAGTCGCTTGATCAGGCGGAGCTGGCAGACCGCCTCGGTTACGATTGCATCTGGGAGGTGGAACATCATTTTTTAGACGAGTATTCGCATTCGTCGGCGCCGGAGGTGTTTTTAGCGGCATGCAGTCAGCGGACGAGCCGAATACGCTTGGGTCATGGAATCGTGCAGCATCCGCCGGCGTATAACCATCCCGCCCGCATTGCGGAGCGCATCGCCGCGCTAGACCTTGTGTCGAACGGGCGCGTTGAATGGGGAACGGGCGAGTCGGCGTCCCGCATGGAGCTGGAGGGTTTTGGCATCGCGCCGGGAGAGAAGCGCGGCATGTGGGAGGAGTCGGTGCGCGAGACGGCAAAGATGATGGCGCAGACGCCGTACGCGGGTTATGAAGGCGAGCATTTTTCAATGCCCGCGCGGAATGTGATCCCGAAGCCTGTTCAGAAGCCGCATCCGCCGTTGTGGGTCGCTTGTTCAAGTCGGGAGACGATACGCCGGGCGGCGCGTCTGGGGATGGGCGCGTTGGCGTTTGCGTTTGTCAGCCCGGAGGATGCGAAGATGTGGGTGGACGAGTACTACCGCGTCTTTGAAGCGGAATGCAATCCGATTGGACGGGCGGTGAATCCGAATGTGGCGATGGTCGCCAGCTTTTCGTGCCATACGGATGAGCGGACGGCGTTCGAACGCGGCTTTGAAGGGTTTCGTTTCTTTCAGTTTGCGCTTGCGCATTTTTATGTGAACGGATCGCATCAGCCTGGGCGCACCGACGTTTGGAAGCGGTTCAAAGAGCAGGATTCCAAGCCTGGAAGAGGCGAAGTCGGCATGGAAATGCCTGAACAGGTCGGAGGGAGCGTTTTCAAGAGCGGAGGAGTCGGCATCGGAACGCCTGAGCAGGTTGGGGAGCGCCTTTTCCAGATGGAGGAGGCGGGCGTCGACCAGGTCGTGTTTTTGCAGCAGGCGGGCAAGAATCGGCATGAGCATATCTGCGAGTCGCTTCAAACCTTCGCCGAGGAGACGATGCCGGCGTTTCAGGAGCGCCGAGCCGGCATTGAGGCGCGGAAACGGGAACGTCTGGCGTCTGCCGTAGAGGCGGCGGAGCGGCGCATGCCCCCGTTAGATCCGCGTCCGGAGCCGGGAGAGCCGATCGATGCGTATCCGCTTCAGCGCGAGAAAGCGGGGAGCGGTTAACCTCCGACGACGCCAAAATACTCCTCAAAAAAGGCGTCCGCGTCCACATGGACGGCGATGCGGTGCGGTTTCTCGCCGCTGGCGCTTGAGAAGAGAGTTGTTCCTTCCAGCGCGGGGCTGACCGTTTCAACCGAGACAAGTCCGTCGGCATAGTCGCAGAGGTCGGGCTTGAAGACCGCCGCGGCGGCGAGCGGGTCATGGAAGGTGATGCCGCTGCGTCCGCGGAACCATATCTCCGCCATGTCGACGACGACGCTGAGCGGTCCTCCCGCTTTTTGGAAGCGGCGTCTGCATTCGTCGGCGGAGAGCTGGCATTTGGTCGTAACTTCAAGCCCAATGGAGATGAAACGGGGCGGTCGGGCGCGGTAAACGATAGCGGTCGCTGTCGGGTCGCTTCGGGCGTTCCATTCGCGGGCGCCGGGTCCTGCTCCGTTGTTGGAGGTGAAGACGCCGCACATGAGAACAAGCTCTTTCAGGAGCGCCGGTATTTCAGGATCGACAGCGAAGAGCAGCGCGATGTTGGTTAAGGGACCGACAGCTAGGAGCGTGATCTCGCCGGGGCGGGCGCGTATCGTTTCTTGGAGAAACGAGACAGCCGAATGCGGCGGGAAGTCGGTACGATGGGGTCGGTCTCGGACCGCTTCGTATTGCGGGACCTGGGGCTGCCCCGGCCCTGTGAGGAGCGGCCCAGGGGCGCCTGCATGGATGGGCGTTTCAGGGGCTTCGGCGGCTTCGCAGATGAGCGCGGCTAAGGCGGCGCGCTGCTGCGTGTCGCCGGTTGCGGTCGTGACGCCAAGCAGCTCGCACCGCTCCTGACGCAGCAGATAGGCGAGGCAGACGGCGTCGTCAATGTCGGAGCCGATGTCCGTGTCAAACAGGATGGGGATTTTGGAGTTCATGGCAGGTTGTTTCCTTTTTTCAGCAGCGCCTACAGACGATGTCATTCATTGCTAGAACGGCAGCGGCTCGCCCATTGAGGCGGTCCTTTCCGCATACAGGTCTTGAAGCCGCCGCGTCGTCTCGCCGATCCCGCCGCTTCCGATGACCCGTCCGTCCACATTCAACACGGGGCTGAGCTCTCCCATCGTCCCGGTCGTGAACATCTCATCGGCGGCGTACACTTCAGCCATCGAAATGTTCCGCTCCTCGACAGGGATGTCCGCCTGCCGCGCAATCTGAATCACAAACCCGCGCGTGATGCCCGGCAGGCAGCTGTCTGCCCGCGGCGTCAGCAGCCGCCCGCGCTTCACCATAAAAATGTTCGTCGCGTTTGTCTCGGACACATAACCGTACAAGTCCAGCATGACCGCGTCGTCTGCGCCCGCAAGGTTCGCCTCAATCTTCGCCAGAATGTTGTTGATAAGGTTGTTGTGATGGATTTTCGAGTCGAGCGTGGAGGGCGAGTTGCGCCGCACCGAGGACGTGATGAGCGAGACGCCCGCCGGGTTGTAGATCGGCTGCTTCCATTCAGGCAGAACGATGAGACTGGAGCCGTACTGGTTTCGGCGCGGGTCCATGCTGGAGGTGATCTTCAACCCTCGGCTGAGCGTCAGGCGCACATGGCAGCCGTCGCGCATTCCGTTCGCTTCAAGGGCGGCGAAGACAGCGTTCCGTATCACGCCGCGGTCGGGGATGTCCTCAAACGCCATCGCTTTGGCGGAGTCGATGAGCCGGTCAAGATGCTCGTCAAAGGCGAAGATGCGCCCGTCGTAGACGCGCAGCCCTTCCCAGACGCCGTCTCCTCCTTGAACGAGGCTGTCGAAGACGGAGATTTTGGCGTCGTCCCGATGGTAAAGCCGTCCGTCGATCCACACCTGAATGTCGGCGTTGCGCGAGTCTGGGAGAGTCGGTTCCGTCCGCGTTTTCATTGCCGTTTGAGCCTTCCCCATTGAAGCGGAAGTTTGCCGGCAGGTTCCACCGACAGCGTCGTATTCATCTGATCCTGTATTTCGTTCTGCGTTCGGACGACGTCGGAGATGCGCACCTCGTCAATGGCGCCGTGGAAGTATCCGTTGCCGTCGCCCTTGAAGCCGATGTAAAGGACGTTGGCGGTGGGGTCGACCGCTTCGTTGACGACTCCTTCGGTGTTCAGTTCGCCGTCCACATAGATTTTCGCTTCCCGGCTGTCGCCTTCAAAAGTGAGCGCGGTATGGCGCCATTCGCCGACATGGTCGATGAAATGGTAGTTGTTCGTCGACTCGAGGCGGGCGCCCCAGATGCCGAACCAGAGCGCGCCTTTGTTGGCGCCGTGGACGACCCATTGGTAGGCGCCTCCTTTAAAGACGATCGCGCCGGCGCCTGTCCATTTGTCGGGCGAGGAGTCGGCGCGTATCCATGCTTCGATGGTGATGTCGCCGGTGTCGGGGTGAAGATTGTCGTTGTTTTGGACGACGACGCGGGCGTCGGAGCCGTTGAAGAGCAGGGCCGTTCCGGAAATGCCCGCCGTCCATTCGCCTTTTTCAATTTCGCCGTCGCTATCGAACTGCGAAGAGTCTTCGGCGGAATCCCCCTCGCCTTCATCGAATGCCCAGTAAGCGATCACGTTGTTGTCAATGACGCCTTCGGCGTAGGCTGAAACGGCGGTCAAGGCGGCTAGCAGAGCGAATGTCCATCGCGCGTATTTCATCGGTTCCTCCTGTTTTGCCGATGCAGGTTTGCGCGATTCTATCATGACAGAACGGCAGCCGTTACTCCCGCTCCCCTCCCCGTCGTTCCCGCGCCCCTTCCCGTCGTTTTCTCGCCCCTCCCCGTCATTCCCGCGCAAGCGGGAATCTTAGCCGCTGTCTGAACTAGGATTGCCAAGAGAATTCCTGTGATCCGACGCTCTTAGCAATCTTAATCATCTCTCCATCCTAGTTCAAAACATACGGCTCAAAACGGCCTTCAACTTGCGCACGCATGCGAAAGGCGTTATAAACATCCCATGCCGAAACGGAACCTGCAGCCGACGCATAAAGCATTTGAAGTCTGAGTTAGGAGTGAACGATGGCAAAATATTGGGTAATCGCCCCTGCGGAATACAGCTCCAGTGGGAGCAAGGCGGATTGGTATGACACTTGCTGGCAGTACGACCATGCCAACGGGGTGATTGCCATTGGTTGGAACTTGGAAGAGGCCCCGGAATCCCCTGAGCATTTGAGGCGTCTCTGGGCAGAACGCGCGGACCCGGCATGGTCAGAAAGAGGCCGCAGGATGGTAGAGCGGTTCTATTTTGAGATTGAGGATGGCGACTTTGTTGTTGCCCGGGCCGGTTTGCTCAAGTACGCGGGGCTGGGTGAATTCCAGGGAGACGCCTACTATGAGGAGGAGGCTTCAGACCAAACATGGGGCGGCAACCTTCGGAAAGTGCGGTGGCAACCAGACCGGAGCTTGAGACGCTCGCCAGTGAGGTTTTCCCAGCCAACGCTCTACCAGCTCAGTCCAGAGAAGGCGAGATTGTTCAACTGGTGAACCGAGGCGGCATCTATGGCGCTGATCATAAAGCGCGTCGTTTCCGTTAGCCTCAAGACGGTTGCGATCGTGAACGCGCTCCCGCCGCTAGAGACGCCTTAGTTTCCCGCGCCAAAACCCCCCAGCCCCCTTTCAAGGGGAGTTTAGCTGGCGCGTCGCTGTTGCCTTCTGAACTAGGATTGCCAAGAGAATTCCCGTGATCCGGCGCTCTTGGCAATCTTAATCATCCCTTCATCCTAGTTCAAACATACGGCTCAAAACGGCCTTCAACTTGCGCCCGCCCGCGAAAGGCGCTATAAACACGCCCATGCCGAAACGGAACCTGCACGACGCATAAAGCATTTGAAGTCTGAGTTAGGAGTGAACGATGGCAAAATATTGGGTAATCGCCCCTGCGGAATACAGCTCCAGTGGGAGCAAGGCGGATTGGTATGACACTTGCTGGCAGTACGACCATGCCAACGGGGTGATTGCCATTGGTTGGAACTTGGAAGAGGCCCCGGAATCCCCTGAGCATTTGAGGCGTCTCTGGGCAGAACGCGCGGACCCGGCATGGTCAGAAAGAGGCCGCAGGATGGTAGAGCGGTTCTATTTTGAGATTGAGGATGGCGACCTTGTTGTTGCCCGGGCCGGTTTGCGCAAGTACGCGGGGCTGGGTGAATTCCAGGGAGACGCCTACTATGACGAAGGGGCATTAGGCCAAACTTGGGGTTGCAACCTTCGGAAAGTGCGGTGGCAACCAGACCCGAGATTGAGAGAGTCGCGAGTGGGGTTTTCCCGGCCAACGCTCTACCAGCTCAGTCCAGAGAAGGCGAAATTGTTCAACTGGTGAACCGAGGCGGCATCTATGGCGCTGATCATGAAGCGCGTCGTTTCCGTTAGCCTCAAGACGGTTGAGATCGTGAACGCGCTCCCGCCGATAGAGACGCCTTAGTTTCCCCGCGCCAAACCCCCTGCCCCCTTTTCAAGGGGGAGTTTAGCTGGCGCCGCTGTCAAAGGGGTTTGGACGATTTCTGCCGGGACTCTGGATTCCCGCTTGCGCGAGAATGGCGGTCTGGGCAGCGGGCTGTCGCGCAAAAATGAATTTCATCGCCTGTAGAGACTGCCAGCGCAAACGAACCTCCGCTGCATTACGATCATCCTCTAAGCAGGTTTCAAGTTAACATCTTATGCCGACAGCGATCTGTCGGGCGGCGGCTTGCCCGCTTTCCATGACGGCGCGTTTGCGACGTTGCTAATCATGCGCGGGCGCGCTATCATCTTCAGCGCCGGTTGAATCAAACGGAGAAGAGATGCTCAAGACGCTTTTCATTGGCGACATCTTTGCGAAACCAGGGCGGCGCGCCGTTGAGGCGCTGGTTCCGCAGCTGCGCCATGAGTACAACCTGGACATTGTCATCGCCAACGCTGAAAACGCGGCTGCGGGGCGCGGCGTCACACAAAAAATCGCCCAGCAGATGACGAACGCCGGCGTTGACTTCATGACAACCGGCAACCATGTCTGGGATCAACGCCAATTTCTAAACGAAATCGAAAACGTTCCAAACATCGTTCGACCTGCCAATGTCCCAAAAGGAACCCCAGGGCGCGGATGCGCTATCGCGCAAGCAAGGGACGGAACGAAGGTCGCCGTCTTGAACCTGTGCGGCAAGGTGTTCATGCCTTACGACTGCCCATTCGCAATTGCCAAGCCGATGGCTGAACGGCTGCTCCAAGAAACGCCCGTCCTGATCGTCGACATCCACGCCGAAGCGACTTCAGAAAAAATCGCCATGGGGCTGCATCTGGACGGGATCGCCTCGCTCGTCGTCGGGACGCACACGCATGTGCAGACCGCCGACGAAACGATACTCCCAGCAGGAACCGCCTACATCACCGATGTCGGCATGACGGGACCGCATGACAGCGTGATCGGCGTCAATCCGTATAACGGCGTGGAGCGGTTTTTGACGCAGCTTCCTCCAAACTACACCCCCGCAAAAAACGACGCGCGCCTGTCCGCCGTTTATGTGGAGATCGACCCTGAAACGGGCCGCGCCTCCCGCATTGAACGGCTAAGCGCGCCGGCGCCGAGCTGACGCATGGACGACCCGATCTACTCCGTTCGCCAGGTCACGCAGGCGCTCCAAGAGCTGCTCGAAGAGGCGGTTCCGCCGCTCTGGGTGGAGGGGGAGGTTTCCAACTTCCGCGCCTCGCGCGCCGGGCATTGGTATTTCACGCTCATAGACGCCCACGCGCAGCTGCCGGTCGTCATGTGGCGTCTCGCGGCGATGCGAAATCAGCATGTCCGTCCAGAAGACGGCGCTCTCATACGCGCGCGCGGCGAGCTGACCGTCTATCAACAGGGCGGCAACTATCAGCTGCAGGCGGAGCGGGTTCTGCCGGTCGGAAAAGGCGCCGTCGTCTCCGCGCTGGAACATCTGCGTGAGGCGCTGCGCAAGGAGGGGTTGTTCAGCGAGAAACGCAAGCGTCCGCTGCCCCCCTTTCCGTCCGTTGTCGGCGTCGTCACCTCGCCCAGAGGCGCCGCCGTTCAGGACATCTTAGCCGTCGTCGGCGAACGTTACCCGATCGCGCGCATCGTTCTCTATCCGGTCGTCGTTCAAGGGGCGAACGCTCCGCGCGAAATCGTCCATGCGCTGCGGATGCTGAACCTTTTGGACGCCGCGGATGTGGTCGTCATCGGGCGGGGGGGCGGTTCATCAGAGGACCTGTCCGCTTTTAACGACGAGGCGGTCGTCCGCGCTGTCGCCGAGTCGAGGCTGCCGGTCGTTTCGGCGGTGGGTCATGAGACGGATGTGACGCTGGCGGATCTTGCCGCGGACGCGCGCGCGCCTACGCCTTCCGCGGCGGCGGAGCGGGTCGTCCCCGACAAGGAAGCGCTTCTCAACGAACTGGGCGTCTGCGCGGGGCGTATGGCGAAGGCGATGAACAGGCGGATCGAATCTTCGCGGCAGAAGCTGGCGGAGCTGAAGCGCGCCGTCTCGCCGAAGCGTCAGCGCGACGCCCTGCGGAACCGCATGCAGCGCGTGGACGAGCTCGCGTGGCGGCTGGAATCGGCGGTCAAGGCGCAGGCGCTCCAAAAGCAGAACAGACTGCAGGCGCTGGCGGGAACCTTGAACGCGCTGAGTCCGCTTGCCGTCTTGGAGCGCGGGTACAGCGTCTGCTTCGATGAAAACGGAAAGCCGATACGCAGCGCCGAGACGGTGAAGCCGGGCGACGCGCTGCGCATCAAGTTGCGGCGGGGCGAGATTCTGGCAAATGCCGCCGCCGTACGAAAGGAAGAAGATGACGGAGAATGAGAACGGGTTTGAAGAGAACTTGAAGGAACTGGAAGCGATCGTGAACCGACTGGAGGGCGCCGATCAGCCGCTCGAAGAGTCGCTGCGCGATTTTGAACGCGGAATCGAACTGGTGCGCCAATGCTCGCATGCGCTCAACAACATGCAGCTGCGCATTGAACAGCTGACCGTCAGCGAGGAGGGGGAGGTCCTGCGGACGCCGATTGAGCCGCAGGAGCTGAACACGGGCGGCGGAGAGAGGGACGAACCCGAATGATCCAGTACGACGACTTTATGCGCGCGCTCGCGGAGCGTAAAAAGATCGTGTACAAGTATCTGTACAGGGAGGAGTTTTCGAGCCGCTTTCATCCGCAGCATATTCGGGACGCCATCTACGCCTATATGGACAACGGCGGAAAATCGCTGCGCCCCGCTGCGTTGATGTTCGCATGCGGCGCCGTCGGCGGGGACGAACGCAAGGCGGTTCCTGCCGCGGCTGCCATCGAAATCTTCCACACATGGACGCTGGTGCATGACGACATCATCGACCGCGACTCAAAACGCCGCGGCGGTCCCACCGTCCATGAAGCGTTTCGTCAACGCGCGATACGCGAATTCGGATACAGCGAAGAGGACGCCGCCCACTACGGCCTCTCCATCGCCATTCTTGCGGGCGACATGCAGCAGGGATGGGCGGTCTCCATTTTAACAAAGCTGGCGGAGCAGGAGGGCATTGATCCGCGCATACCGCTTTATCTCATCAAGGACGCGGAGATGCGCGTATTGAGCCTGCTGATCGACGGCGAGATGCGCGACGTTCAATTTTCCAAAACGAACATTCACGATGTGTCCGAGGAAGATGTCCTGGATATGCTGTCCAAAAAGACAGGCGTTCTTTATGAATTTGCGGGAAAAGCGGGCGCCATGATCGGTCTCAACACGCCCGACCCTGACCATCCGCTTGCGGCGGCGGTGAGCGCCTTTGCGGCTGACTGCGGCGCCGCGTTTCAGCTTCAGGACGACATACTGGGCGTCGTCGGGGACGAGGAGGCGCTCGGAAAGCCGGTCGGCTCCGACATACGCGAGGGCAAACGCACCACCATCGCGCTCCAAGCGTACCGAAACGGCAACCGCGAGCAGCGCGAACTTCTCATGTCGGTCCTCGGAAATCCGAACGCGGACGCGAAGCAACTGAAAAAAGCCGCTGAGCTGATGCGCGAGCTTGGCGGCATCGACTACACGGCAAACTTGGCAAAGCGGCATATTGAGCGGGCGTTGGGAAGGCTAGAGGCGCTTCCGCCCTCCGAATACCGCGACCTGCTTCATTTTTGGGCGGATTATATGATTCAGCGCACGTTTTGATTTAAACAAAAACGCAACGCTGAACAGCGTCGTTCCGCGCAGACGGGAAGCTTAAGAAACAGCTTGAAAGCGATTCATAGAAAGCGCGTATGCTTGAAGTTTGGACCATCGTTGGGTTAGTGGCGCTCGCGTTCATCCTTTTTGCGGTGATTGACGCCTTCTTTTCCGACAGCTAGCGATCAACCCCCGCTTCAAAATGCTGGATAAGCGGCTCTAGATCGTCCCAGAAGTCGTCCGGGACGGCTGCCTGTCCGGCGAGGCTGTTGGAGCGCGCCTCTTCAGGATTCCGCGCGCCCGGTATTGCCGCGGCAAAGGGCGGGCGCCGGACGCACCACTGCAGCGAAGCCGCCGCCAGCGGAATCTCATACCGCTGGCAGAGCCGCTGTATTTTTCTCACCTGCTCAATGCAGCGTTCGGAAAAATTGCGCGCCATATAATCTTCGCCCTCAACCAGCCCTGCGGCGAGAATGCCGCGCTCAAGAGGCGTCGCGCAGATCAGCCCGACATTGTGTTTTTCGGCGGCGGGGAGAATGCGTTCCTCGGCGTACTGGTTCAGCAAACTCCACGCTTCCGGCACAACGGCGGCGTCAAATTCGCCGGTCGCAATATACTCCGCATTCGGATCCGGATCGTTCAACGCGCAGCCGACATGCCGCACGATCCCATCCTTCTGAAGCCGGCGCAGCGCGCCGAGGGCGTACTGCTCTCCCAAAACCTTCTCTTTTGGAACGCCCATCGCGTCGTGGATAAAGACGATTTCGATGCGCTCCAAGCCCAGCTTTTCTAGGCTCACTTCGATGCTGCGGCGTATCGCGTCCGCTTCATAGTTGTATCCGCGCGGCTGCCGTCCGCATTTCGTTGTCACAACGGCACTCTGCGCCAGGTCGGGCCGTTCCCGCAACGCGCGGCCGATGATGCGTTCGCTGGCTCCGCCGCCGTAGAGCTGCGCCGTGTCGATCAGCGTACTTCCGGCTTCCAGCGCCGCGTGTACGGTCGCCGCGCCGAGCGTTTCGTCTATCTGCCGGGAGCCGCGCTGATGTCCAAGCCATGCGGCGCCAAGCCCGACGATTCCGACCTCAATGCCTGTGCGTCCGAGCGTCTGCGTTCTCATTGCTCCGCCAGCGCCAGCCCGCGCACTTCGCCGAATTCCCATGCCAGTTTCGCCCAGTTTTCGCCGCTGTCGACGCTTCGAAAAGCCTGTCCGAGTACGGTCGTTGCAGCCATCCATCCGCCGGCGGAGGCAAACTGCCAGACGGTGCTGTTCGCCGGGGCGTTGAGCGGAACGCGCTCCCATGATCCGCCCTTGTCGCGCGTGCGGTACACGGCGCCGACGCTCCCGGGCGGCCCGTCGCCGTTGCCGACATAGAGCGCGTCCGAGCCGTCCGGCGCGGCTCCCATCCCTCGGCAGTAGGTTTTTTCAAAATGCTCTTTGATGTTGAGCGATTCCCAGTTTTGCCCTTCGTCGCCGCTGCGGTACACTTCGTTGTTGGCTGAAGCGAACAGCGTTCCGCAGCTGAGCATCTTCATGTCGTGAACGTCCACATCGGGCAGCCCGAGTCGGCGCCATGTCTTGCCTCGATCGTCGGAGACGCGGGGACCGTCCACCTCAATGCCGGCAAACAGGATGTCCTGCTTCGTCGGATGCGGCAGTATGGAGGTAACGCGCGTTTTCATCGATCCGCCGAAGCAGTCCTGCGCAATCTCCTGCTTGCCTAAAAACCAGCTGCCGCCGCCGTCCTCGGACGCATACAACGCCGCCGGACAGGTTCCCGCAATGAGCAGGTTCGGATCATGGGGCGACGCTCCGACGCTCCAGATCTCCTTCCCGGCGAGCTCTCCGCCGAGACGGGTCCATTCGTCCCCCCCGTTCTCCGTTTTAAAAACGCCGTCCTCCGTCCCGGCATACAGCGTCTGGCTGTCGTGCGGGCTGAGCGTCAGCGCTCGGATGTCGCTCTCCGACCACATGCCTTTGGACGCCCTATGAAACGAGGCGCCGCCGTCCCTGCTGCGCCACACGCTTTGACCGACCGACCCGACGTAGATGGTTGGCATCGTTCCTCTCTCCTCATACAGATACCGCTTGACCGACGCGGGCTAGCATACGCAAAACGGCGCGCTGTGTCAACCCGCGCCGATCCGAAAAAGGGCTTCGCCAACCAGATTGTCATTTACATGATTACTTTACCCCTCAGGTATGCGCATACTTAAGGGGTCGCG
>JAPPNK010000025.1 GCA_028818695.1 Candidatus Poribacteria bacterium | reverse complement strand
GTTGAATGAAAATCAAACAAATTATACCAATACCATCGCCTTCAGGTACTACCCAAAAATGGCAGTCTCTATAGGCGATGATTTTGATTTTAAAGAGCCGTTTTAGAATGCGAAGACTGTCTGGGAGCTCTCTGGATTCCCGCTTGCGCGGGAATGACGATCTGCCCAATTTGAACAGGATTTTCGTACATCATCGCCTGTTAGGGGCTACCCAAAAAATTAGCCTGTTGATCGTTGCGCCGCTTATTCAGGCGCGCTTCTTCATAAACTCGCGCAGATCGACCGTCATCACATGCAGCGCCGGTATCAAAAAGAGAGTCAGCAGCGTCGACGCCGCCAAGCCGAAGATGATGACGCTCGCAATCGGTATCCAGATGGGCGATTTGCCGCCGATGCCCATCGCCATCGGGGTCAGCCCGGCGATCGTCGTGACCGATGTGAGCAGCACAGGACGAAAACGCGCCTTCCCCCCGGCGAGCGCGGCGCGGAACTTGCCCATCCCCCGCTCGCCCCCTTTCTTGATGAAGTCCATCAGCACAATCGAATCGTTCACCACAATGCCTGACAGCGCGACCACTCCAAACAGCGCCACAATGCTAAGCGTCGCCTGTATCGCCAGCAATCCGAGCATCGCTCCAATGATGCCGAACGGCGCCGCAAACATCACGACAAACGGCTCAATGAACGACTTCAGCTGCGCCCCAAGGATCACATAGATGGCGATGATGCCGACAATAAACAGCTTTCCGATCTCCGAAAACGACTCGTTGATCTGGTCAAAGACGCCGCGAAAATCGAGCGAAACATCAGGGTACAGCCCGCTGAATTCCGCAAACGACGCCTGCAGCGCCTTGTTGACAGAGACAGGGTCGTTCATTCCGTCCACGATGGAGGCGGTGACGGCGATGGAGCGCTCCCCCTCAAAACGGCGTATCTCTGCCAGCCCCTGCGTCATGCGTATCTCGGCGACGTCTCTCAACGGCGACGCTCCGATCATGATGTTGCCGAGGTCTTCGGGCGAATTGAGAGCCTCAGGCGCGTATTTGACGACGATGTCGGGCGATTCGTCCGCGTCCCGGTAGGTTGTTGAGACGACGCCGGCGAGCGCGGCGCGCGCCGTCTGGGCGATGAGCGCCGCGTCTAAACCCAGAGCGCGCGCCTTTTCCTTGTTCACATCGATCTGCAGCTCATTTCGCCCGACCAGGTAATCGTCCTGAATCTCATAGACGCCGGGCATTTCGCGCAGAGCGTCTTGGAGCCGTTTTGAAACGGCGCGCATCTGCTCAAAATCGCTTCCGATCACCTTCACATCGACATCTTTGCCGGAGGGCGGTCCGCCGAGAGCTTTGTCGACCGACAGCGTTTCAATTTCGGCGATGAGCGCAATCTTCCCGCGCAGGTCGTCAACGATCTCATCCACCGAACGGCGCCGCTCGTTCTTCGGCGTCAACTCAACCGACACCTCCCCGACATTCGGACGCACGGGCGGCGAGTCGAGATTGGACCTCGCCGAATGCAGCCCGACGCGGCTCGTCACCGCCAGCCGCTCCTCCTCGGACAGCTCCATCGCAACCGCTTCGATGGCGGAAATCGTCTTGCCGGTCTGTTGAAGGCTGTACGATGTCGGCGTTTCGATGCGTATATTCACCTGCGGGAAGTCTTCGCCGGGGAACAGTTCGCGCGGAAGTATGCTGAACGCCGCCGCCGTCGCCGCCGCGCCGACCAGCAGCGTTACGCCCAAGGCGGCGTAGCGATGCCGTATGACGCGCGCCAAGATTCGCGTGTAGCCGCGCCGCAGCGCGTCGAACCAGCGCTGCCGGCGGGGGCGCCCGCTTGAGTCGAGGCGCGGCGGCCTGCCCCATTCCGCCGCATGGGACGGCAAAATGACAAACACCTCCAGCAGCGACGCGCTCAAAACGATGATGGCGACCGTCGGAACGATGCGCATGAATTGACCCGTCACCCCCGACAGGAGCATCAGCGGAGCAAACGCGGCGATGGTCGTCAAGCTGGCGGCAAGGACGGGCGAACCGATCTCTTCGGCGCCGCGTATCGCCGCTTCTTTCGGCGGCAGACCCTCTTGGACATATCGAAAGATGTTCTCGATGACGACGATCGCGTCGTCCACGACGATGCCGACGACAAGGATCAGCCCGAACAGCGCGACCGCGTTGATCGTTCCGCCCGACCAGTAGAGGAACAGAAACGCCGCCATGAACGCGACCGGTATGCCTAAGCAAGCGAAAAGCGCGTTTCTCCAACCGAGCAGCGCGTAGAGCAGCAGGGCGACGAGCGCGAGTCCGAAGAGCGCGTTGTTCTGCAAGATTCCAAGACGCTCTCTCAGGATAACGGAGGAATCGTTGACGACGCTCATCTCCACATTTTTGGGCAGGTCCGCCTGTCGGTTTGCGGCGTATTCGCGTACCAGTTTGACGAGGCGTATCGTGTTGCCGTCGTTTGTTTTGAGAATGTCGAGGCTGACGGCGCGTTTGCCGTTGAGGCGGGACAGCGTGCGCGGTTTTTCAAAGGCGTCGGAAACCTTGGCGACGTCGCCGACGCGCAGCGGCTCCCCCGACGGCAGCGACCGCACAACCGCGTTTTCGATGTCCTGTATCGACTGAAACTGCGCGAGCGCGCGGACCGAATACTCAAGAGCCCCGACCTCCAGCGGTCCCGCCGGGACGTTCAGGTTCTGCCGGCGCAGCGCGAGCGAGATGTCTTGAAGCGACAGGCGGTATGCCGACAGCCGCTCAGGATCGACGGCAACCCAGATTTCGCGTTCGCGCAGCCCGGAGGTTCGGACGTCGGAGACGCCCTGTATTTTCATCAGGTCGGCTTCGATCTCTTCGGCGAGCTCTATCGTCTCCGATTCGGACGCGGCGCCGCCGACAACAACCGTCGCGACCGCTTCAAAGGAGCTGTTGATTTCTATAATCTTCGGGGCGTCCACAACCTCTTCGGGCAGGTCGTCAATGTTGGCGACAGCGTCGCGCATGAGCCGCATTTCGCGGTCGAAGTCGCGGTCGCTCATCTCCTCAAACTGTATCGTAACGACCGACAAGCCCTCGGACGAGAAGGATGTCATGAGGTCGATGTTGCTGACGTCCGCCTGTACCGCCTCTTCGATGGGTACCGTGACGAGCGATTCGACCTCTTCTGGAGAAGCGGCAGGATAAACGGTTCGGATCTGCGCGAGCTGGAAGGAGACGTCAGGGGTGAGTTCGCGGGGGAGCGTCAGGTAGGCGTAGCTTCCCGCGATCACAATGGCGGCCATGAGAAGGTTCGCAAAGACAGGGTTTTCGACCGACAGGCGCGGTATTGACCATTTGCGGTTTGGGGCTGAGTTCATAGGCTCCTGGCGCGGTTTGAGCTTGGGCTGCGTTTCATTTTAATTAAGTATAGCGGACGCGCGTTGAATCTTCTCTGCCCGCTTCACAGATTCTAAGGGGGGAGTTTAGACGGCAAGGAGGGCGTCAGAGCGCTGTCTTCCGTACTATTTATTCTTACCGCCGGCTCTTCGCGATTTCTCGACCATTTCTTGCAGCATGGCAACCGAATCAGGGCTTCGGAGCGTTTCATCCCGGACGGCGTCCCATTTTTCTGCGTCTTCCACTATAGGCTTGAACTCATCCCTGTAAAGTTCAGGATCAAGCAGGATTGCCTCGTAGATGTTGTCATAAGCGGCATCGGTCTCGCCGTTTGCTTGGTGGATGCGCCCCTTTAAAAGGTACGCATGGGCATGCTCTGGGTCCAGCTCAATCGCTTTCTCAAGACTTTCCATAGCGTCGTCCAGTTTGTCCGCTTCGACATACGCATATGCCAAGAACGTGTACGTTTCGGCGGCGGGGTTCAGTTCAATCGATTTGACAAGGTCCGCAGTTGCGGAGCTAAGCGCGTCCGCCAAATCGTCCCCCAACCGGTACAGGTTCAAAGAGAAAATGCCGCGATAAGTGTAGAAACGCGCCGACGAGGAATGCGCAGCCTCCCCCATGTCTACCTCCGCTGTCAAACGAATCACTTCGCTTAAATGTTCATGCGCCTTTTTAAACAGGCGACAGAGCATATCTCTTTGGGCAATATTCTCTTTGATTTTATCAAACGTTCTTTTTATGTTTAACACAGCTATCAACAGCTCGGTAACTTCGGCAGTAGGACCCATATGACCGGTGAACGTATTCGTCGCTTCGGCAATCTTCCTCACGCTTTCGTCAAAATCGCCGAAATGAACCGACAACCGACCGTCCTCCGATGTCCTAAATTCAGGCATGCGCGCGTCCTTTCGTTTGCTTACAGTATATTATATGCGTTGGCGCAGGTTGATGTCAATGGCGCCTCCCCGACATGATCCCTTGAGTTGGCACAATTCTAAATGCGAGCTTTGACGGCGTCTGCGACGCTTAAGATTCCCGCGCAAGCCATTTCTCCGTGAAGCATGTCCCCGTGAAACGGGAACGAGGAGGGAATCTTAGGCGCCGCAAAACCGACCGCGTTCAGCCGCTGACATGTCCCAACTCAAGCGTTGACTTCCAGCATTCGCCATTGAATTAACAGCGCTTCCCCGCTATGCTTAAGGCGAAGGTCCGCGGTTGCGTGTACTTTGGCATTGGGCGCCGCTATCATGCTGACCGTCTTTATCGTCCTGATCGGAGCGCTGGCCGCATTCCATGCCTTCAACGTATTCTGGACTGCCGCCGGCGCAAGGCGCATCGTCCGTTGGAAAAAGCGCGATCCTGACAAACCGCTGCCGTCCGTCTCGGTGCTGGTGGCGGCTAAAGACGAGGAGCGGAACATTGAGGCGTGCCTAGAATCGCTCATGACGCAGGATTACCCGTCCGACAGGTACAAAGTCGTCATCGTGGACGACCGCTCAACCGACCGAACGCCTGAATTGATCCAGAAATATGCGGAGAAGTACCCAAACTTAACAACGCTGCGCATCGATAAAGACCCTGTCGGGTTAACAGGGAAGCAGAACGCCCTGCGCCATGGCGTCCAGCTGTGCGACGATGAATTTGTGCTGAATACGGACGCCGACTGCGAGGCTCCCCCGCATTGGGCGCGCTCCATGATCAGCCGTTTTTCAGAAGACGCGGGGCTGGTCATCGGAATCACGCTGACCCATGTAAAAGAGAAGAAGGCGCCGCTGGTGGCGCGCATTCAAACGCTCGACATGGCTGCGCTCCTCACCATGGCGGCAGGAGCTGCAGGATGGAGCCTCCCAATCAGCTGCATCGGCAACAACTTCGCTTACAGAAAAGCCGCGTTCGACGAAGTGGGCGGATACGAAGCGATGAGGCAGGCTCTCACCGAAGACGGGGAGCTCGTTAGAATGATACATCGAGAGACCGACTGGAAGATCGCAGCCGCCCTAGAGCCAGAATCGATCATGATCACCGAGCCGGCGCGTACATGGCGCGAGTTTTATCGCCAGCGCCTGCGATGGTTTCTCGGCGGCTTTGAGATGCGTTCGCTTCCAGTCTATTTTATGCGCGTCATGATGTTCTATTGCTGGTATCTGGTCTTTTCCCCAATCGTCGCGTTTCTCGTTCCAGAGCTGCTCATCGTAACGGCCGCGGCGATCGCGTCAAAACTGGCGGCAGACTTCTACCTTGTATGGCAAGCCGCCCGTCAATTTAACCGGCGCGACATCTTAATGCCTTACATCCCGTTTGCGGTCTATTACACGCTCTACGGCGGGCTGATTGGACTGGCGACGATCTTCTCCAAAAAAGTAGTGTGGAAAGGGCAAACATACCAACGACGGAAATAACGGCGCTCTTGCTGCTTCTCGGAGCGGCGGCTCTCGTCGCCGCGCCTTCATACGCCGAAACGCATTTCAATATCGCGCCGTGGGCAAGCCGGCTCTATAGGCGGGAGCCGGAAATCTACTGGGACTGCCCATGGCGTTTCATGCGCGGCAGACCGCTTCCGATGGCGATGATTGTGAAGGACGCGCGCCAGTTTCCAGCCGTTCTCCATGAACCTGTCATCAACGCAACATGCGGCGGAAAAACCTACAGGCTCAACGTACGATCGAATCTGAAGTTCCCCGCGAAGGCGGACGTGCCGTTTTTCTATGCGGTCATGGAGGTCGATTTTCCAGAAGAGGCTGCCGGTCCCGTTCTCGTCTCGCCCAAAATGCGCGTTCAGATTGGATCAAAAGAGCGGACGGTCGGCGTCTCAAGCCATCCCGCCTTCTCAAAGGAACCGCTGCGCGTTTATGCGGCGCAGAACGAGCTTCCCCGTCTGCCCGGATGGACATACGCCGAAATGCACACCCACTCTTGGCATACGTCTGATCAGATTGAGTTTGGCGCTCCGCCGGCGCTCATTTCTCTATTCGGCGGCGCCGTCGGGCTAGAGTGGGTGTTTGTGACCGACCACTCGTTCGATCTTGTAACCCCTGTCGGACGATGGTTCGGCATCGACCCGGACGGCGAACGATGGAAACAGCTGGAACGCGAAATCGAGGCGGTCAATGAATCCAACACAGGCGCCCGACTCATCCGCGGCGAAGAGGTCTCATGCGGATCGGCAGATCAAAAAAATCTGCATCTGCTCGTGTACGGCTCGCCGGAGCTGATACCTGGTTCAGGAGACGCCGGCAAAGGGTGGAAGATATGGCGCAACGACCCCGACATCACACTTGAGCAGGCGCTGCAGACAGCCCGCCAAAACGGCGCCGCCGCCTTTGCGGCGCATCCCATGCATCGTCTCTCGCTGGGCGAACGGATCGCGCTCAACCGTTCCTCATGGGGCGAAAGCGATCTAGCGCAGGCGCTGGACGGCATAGAGGTGTGGAACCGCAACATCCCTGAACGGATGGAAGAGTCGAGGGCGCGCTGGATCAAAATGCTGCTGAACGGATACCGCAAGCCCGGCATTGCCGGCAGCGACGCGCATGGCGACTTCAACCGCTCGCGCCGCGTCAAGGTTCCTTTCATCAGCGTCACGGAAGATTTCAATGAGGGGTTCGGACGGCCGAGAACGGCTCTCTACGCCCCAGGCGGAACGCGCGCCGAACTGTTCAACGCGCTCAAAACGGGCAAGGCGGTTATGACGAACGGACCCTTCGTCCACTTTGAAATTGAGGCGGACGGAGCAAAGCGCGTCGAAATGGGAGAAACAGCCGTAGGACGCAACATCGCCGCGCAGATACATGCCGTCTCAACCGAGGAGTTTGGGGCGGTACGCCGAACGTCGCTCATGGTCGGACGCATCGGCGCGGAAGAGGAGCGCTCTATTGTTCTGGGCGAACATGTCGGGTACGAGCGGAAGTTCCATACGCGCCTCGCCCTGGACGCCGACTCCTACCTGCGCGTCGAGTGTGAAACGGAGAGCGGACTGGCGATGACAAACCCGATCTGGATCGATGCTCCTGAAAGTTGACCGGTGAGACGATTCCCGTATATCCAGCTTGCCCGCCCCGTCAACGCCTTGATTGCGGCTCTGGGCGTTTTTGTCGGTGCGCAGTTCGGGCTGCAGGGGAGCGCGCTGGAATGGACATACGGCCGCGCTTGGAGTACCCTGGCCGCCGCGCTGGCGACAGCTCTCACCCTCTCCGCTGGAAACGCGCTGAACGACGCCGCAGACGCTGAAATCGACCGCATCAACCGTCCAAAACGCCCGATACCGTCCGGACGCGTTACGGTTCAACAGGCGAGGCGTTTTGCGGCGGCATGCGTCTTGACGGGTCTCATTTTTGCCGCGCTTGTCAGCTTAGAAGCGTTTCTGATTGCGGCCGGCGCCGCGGGAGCTTTGGCGGCGTATGCGGGATTTTTGAAACGCATGCCGCTGGCAGGCAATCTGACGGTCGCCCTGCTCACATCTGCCGCGTTTTACGCCGGGGGTGTCGCGGTAGAAGGCGCGCGCCATACATACGCCCCTATCGTCTTCATCTTCCTCTTCACGGCGGCGAGGGAACTGGTGAAAGACATCGAAGACATGGAGGGGGACGCGCTCCACGGGGCGAGAACGGCGCCGGTTGTCTGGGGAAAAACGGCAGCTCAAGCCGCCGCTTCCGCGTTTGCCGCCGGCGGCGTTCTATGGAGCCCCGTTCCGTTTCTGCTAGAATGGCGCGGTTTTGGACCCCTCTATCTCGCCGCGGCGGCGCTTGGCGTCAACTTGCCGATATGCTGGACGTTCGCGCGGTTTTGGCGCGGAGGCTCGGCGCGGCAGACGCAGCGGACGCTCAAAACAAGCGCCGTTTTTGGCCTCATCGCCGTTTATATCGGGTAAACTCATGGCAATGAAAAGGAGACAAGACAAATGAGCCGCATCCTCCGCCAGCTCCCGCAGATCATACGTTCAGGGCAGCGCGCCGCCTACTGCTCCGTTGTGAAAACGGTCGGCTCCACCCCCCAAAAGGCGGGCGCCAAACTGCTCATCCTGCCGACCTTCCAAAGCGTCGGCACGCTCGGCGGCGGCTGCGTCGAAGCGGAAGCGCGAAAACAGGCAGCTCAACTCATGCAAACGGGACAGCGCAAACTGCTCCAGTTCCAGCTCGACAACGACTACGGATGGGACGACGGACTCATCTGCGGCGGACGCATGAACATCTTTATCGACCTGACCGACCGCCCTGAAGACGCGGAGCTGTTTGAAAAAATGAACGCGCTGCTGGACGCCGACATCCCCGCCGTCACAGCGACCGTCGTAGAATCGCCCGACCGCGGGAAGCTTGGACAAAAGCTGCTGATCGGACTGGACGGAACGCGCGTCGGCTCGCTGGACGAGGCGTCGCTGCTGCCCTTCGCCGTCAAAGCGCTGGAGACGCATCAGCCGCAGCTGCTCCAATCGGACGACAAGACGGAGGCGGTGTATGTGGAGGCGGCGCTGCCGAAGATTCGGCTCGTCATCGCGGGCGCGGGGCATGTCGGCTCTGCGCTGGCGCGCCTCGCCAATTTCTGCGGCTTCCATGTGTGCGTCATTGACGACCGCCCTGAATTCGCCAACGCGCAGAACATTCCCGACGCGGACGAGATCGTCGTTCAGGACCTGGCTGAAGCGCTGCGGGAACGGAACATCGACCCGATGACCTTCGTCGTCATCGTCACGCGCGGGCATCACCATGATGAAGAGTGCCTGCATGCGGTTATCAACTCCAACGCGGGCTATATCGGCATGATCGGCAGCCGGCGCAAGATCAAGCTGATCTTCGACGACCTGATCGAGATGGGCGTCAACCCTGACAGGATGACGCGGGTTCATGCGCCCATCGGGATAGACATCGCCTCCAAGACGGTTCCGGAGATCGCCGTCAGCATCGCGGCGCAGCTGATACAGGTTCGCAACACGCAGAAGTTGGGCGGCTTCGCCGAGGCGCTGGCGTCTAAAGCGGCGCCAGGCTGCGAGGTGTAGGCATGAGCGCGAACTGGACAAACCGAACGATGTGGACAGGCGACAATCTGGATGTCATGCGCGGCATGAACTCCGACAGCGTCGACCTGATCTATCTAGACCCGCCGTTCAACTCCAGCCGCGCCTACGAGGCGCCGATCGGCTCCGAGGCGGCGGGCGCGGCGTTCAAGGACTCATGGACGCTGGACGAGATCGATCTCGCATGGCACGGCGAAATCGCCGATCGAGAGCCGGCGCTCTATGCGGTCATCGACGCCGCTGGAACCGCCCACAGCAAAAGCATGAAAGCGTACGCGGTCATGATGACCGTACGGCTGCTGGAGATGCGGCGCATTCTGAAACCGACCGGCTCCATCTATCTCCACTGCGACCCGACCGCGAGCCATTATCTGAAACTGGCGATGGACGCCGTCTTTGGACAAGCGAACTTTAGAAATGAAATTGTCTGGAGCCATCAAGGGTCATGGATTCAGCCGGGAAAACGTTACCCCAGACGCCACGATACGATTCTTTACTATAGCAAGTCTGAGAAGCTCACTTTCAACATTCAGTATGAAGACAACGCGCAGGAGCAGGTCAATTACAAGCGTTGGCGGAAATACATTGAGGCGGACAACTGCATCTACGGGCGAAACATGCCAAGCCATGACAAGAGATTCGCCTCCTACCTCAAGCGGTTCCGTAAGGAGCATGGCAGAGAACCGGAAGAGAACGATGTTGTGCATCGATTGACTGGAAGCCGCATTGGAACCGTACAATATGTTAAGGTCGTCGATCCGAAGTCTCCAGAGAAGATTGGTTATCCAACGCAGAAGCCGATCGCGCTGCTGAAGCGGATTGTGAAGGCGTCCTCCAATGAAGGCGATATGGTGTTGGATCCGTTTGCGGGATGCGCGGCGGCTTGCGTCGCGGCGGAAAAAATGGGGCGGCAGTGGGTCGCCATCGACTTAAGCCCTAAGGCGGCGGAGCTGGTCAAAATCCGCGCGGAAAAGGAGCTGACAGGCTTGCTTTCCTCCATGGGCGGAACGAAATATGCGATCACGCACCGCACCGACATTCCAAAGCGAACCGACCTAGGCAAGCTGCCGAATTACAGGACGCATAAGCATCTGTTGTTCGGCAAACAGGAGGGGCTTTGCGCCGGCTGCCGGGCGATGTTCCCGTTCCGCAACTTCACGATAGACCATATCGTTCCGCGCAGCAGGGGCGGCTCGGACCATGAGGAGAACCTGCAGCTGTTGTGCGCCGCATGCAACAGCCTGAAAGGAGGCCGCCCGCAGGAGTTCATGCTGGCAGAGTTGAAAAGGCAGGGGGTTCTTTGAACGGGTGCCTCTACAGGCGATGATTGATATACGAAAATCCCGTTCAAATCGGGCAGATCGTCATTCCCGCGAAAGCGGGAATCCAGAGTTCTCCCAGACAGCCTCCGCTTCTAAAACGGCTCTTTAAAATCAAAATCATCGTCCATAACTGCCTTTGAACGGCGCGCCGCTCTATCAACCAGAAAAGCGGTAAAGCTCCCCGCTCAAATACCGCATCCCTGAATCGCACGCCGCCGTGACAACAACGGCGCTGGACGGCATCGAACGCGCGATGCGTTCTGCCGCTGCCAGATTCGCCCCCGTCGAATAGCCAGCCAAGACCCCCTCCTGACGCGCTAAGCGGCGCGCCGCCTCCGCCGCCTCTTCGTCCGAAACGGCGAGATACCCGTCCGCCAGCGACTCGTCCCAGAAACCGGGCATCATGGCGTATCCCGCGCCCTGTATCTGATGGCGGGTATTTGTCACCTCCCTGCCCGCCAGATACGGCGCCCCCGCCGGCTCCACCGCGTAACATTTCACGCGCGGATTGCGCGATTTCAACGCCCGCGACACCCCGACGAACGTCCCGCCCGTCCCAACCGCCGCGGCAAAGGCGTCCACCTGTCCGCCCGTCTGCTCCCAGATTTCGCGCCCCGTCCCGAGTTCATGCGCCCGCGGATTGCTCTCATTGTTGAACTGGTCAGGCCGAAACGCTGCCAGCTCCCGTACAAGCTCCTGCGTCCGCTCTTCAACCAGCTCCATATCCTCTTTTGAAACCAGACCCGGCGCCGACCTGCCCGCCTGCGCAACCAGCTCCACGCGCGCGCCCAGCGCCGACAGAATGCTCCGCCGCTCCACCGAGTTCCCTTCCGACATGACCGCCGTCATCCGATACCCCATCACGGCGCATGCCATCGCCAAGCCGATGCCCGTGTTGCCGCTTGTCAGCTCCACAACGTCGCCGCCCGGCTTCAGAAGCCCAGAGTTCTCCGCGTCTTCGATGATTTGCAGGGCGATGCGGTCCTTCATGCTCGCGCCGGGGTTCAGCAGCTCCATCTTCAGGAGCAGGCGGGCGCCGTCCTTTGAGCGTATGCGGTCAAGCGCGATGAGCGGCGTCGCGCCGACCGCCTCTAAAATGCTGTTATGAATTCTCATTGCGTCGACTCTGCGGGTTAATGGAGTTTCGGAGCAGTTGGATAAGCGCGTTTTCGATCTCTCCTTTCGTCCAGTGTCCTTCCGCCAGGGAGAGCGGCGTTCGTCCGTAATCGTCTTCGGGTTCAAGATCGGCGCCGTTTTCAATCAGGGCGGTCGAAATGCGCAGATGCGCCTCGGTCGGAGCATGCCCCCGCGCTGCCAGAACGCTCAGATGCAGCGGACGAAATCCCCAGTCGTTTTTCTGGTTCAGGTCGGCTCCGCGTTGGATAAGAAGCGCGGCGGTTTCCGCCTGTCCGCATTCGGCGGCTGCGTGGAGCGGGGCGTACCCGCCCATACGGCGCCGCGCATGGACAAGGTCTGGGTCGTCGTCCAGCAGCTGCTCGGCGCGTCCCGTCAATCCGAAGCTGGCTGCCGCATGGATATCGATATTCGCGCCGAATTCGGCTAAAAGACGCCCCATTTCAACAAAACCGGCTTCAGCCGCCCATTCGATGAGCGCGTGTCCGTTGCGGGTTGAGTGGACGCTTGAGGGGTTCGCTTCTAACAAACGGCGCGCCTCTTCCAATATATTAAACTGTACAGCGGAGAACAGGTCGACGCGCGCCCCCGCGGCGATGAGCGCGTTCACAACCTCCTCTTGACGATGCGCCGCGGCGCGCGTCAGGGGCGTTTCATCGTCTTCGTCCCGCGCGTTCACATCTCCCCCCGCTTCGATGAGCGTTTCCACGATCTCTAACGCGCCCGCCGTTGCCGCTTCATGCATCGGCGTACGTTCGCATTCGTCGCGCGCATTTGCCAGCTCCTGCCTGCGGTTCAAGAGCTGCCGAAGCGCGTGCGCGTCGTAAGCGTAAGCGGCGCGGAAAACGGACAGCGCGTCAGGGTCGCCGTCGGGAACCATCGAATCGACGGCGCCATGTTCAACCAAGAGGCGGCACACTTCTCGATGCCGATTCTGACCTGCGTAATGGATCGGATTCCCGCCGTTTTCGCCGACTTCCGCCCCCGCCGCAATCAGCCGACGCGCCGCTTCGATGCGGTTATGGTAGGCGGCTAAAACGATGGGCGTCCATCCCCAGCCGTTTTTTCGATTGATGTCGGCTCCGCGCTCCATGAGCGCGTCCAAGACGTCGGCGTTCCCGCGCAGCGCCGCCTCGTGAATCGCCTGATGATCGCCGTCAAACGCTTCTATCAGGGAAGGGTCGGAATCCAGGGCGGCGCTGACCGCATCCGCGTCGTTCTTTTTAACCAAAGCAAAAAACTGATGAGCGCGCATCTTAACCCCTAGATACGAGATAAACGCCGAGGCAGATGACGGCGACGCCCGCCCACCGCAGGAGCGAGACGCCTTCGCCGAGCCATTTCCACGCGACAATTTGAATGCCGACGAACACAAGCCCTTGCTGCATCGGATAGAGTATGCTCAGTTTCATTTTGGAGAGAAGCGCGAGCCAGAGCAGCAGCGAGACGCCGAACATGACGATCCCGCCGACGACCATGCCGTTCGTCGCGGCGCGCCAGATAAAGCGCAGCGCGCTGTCGTCCATATGGATATGTTTCATGCCGGCGCGGAGCATCGACTGCGCGGCGACCGTCAAAACAATGTTGAGCGCAAGCAAGAGCGGTATCGGGGGCGCTTTCATTTCCGCTTTCTGTCGCGGCGAGGAGGATGGTGACCCGCCTGGGACTTGAACCCAGGACCTACGGATTAAAAGTCCGTTGCTCTCCCACTGAGCTAGCGGGTCACATACGCGCCATCGTCGCCGAGCGTTCCTTGCCGACCGAGACGCATGTCACGGGCGTATCCAGCAGCGCCTCAATCCGCTCCAGATAGGCGCGCGCGTTCGCCGGCAGTTGATCATACTCCCGAACGGCGGAGGTGTCCTCCGACCAGCCGGGCATCTCTTCATAAACAGGTTCGCATTCTTCCAAAACCGAGAGCAGCGCAGGGAAGCGGTCGACCGCCTCGCCGTTGCGCCGATAGCCGACGCAGATGCGCAGCGTCTCAAGCCCGTCCAGCACATCCATCTTAGAGACCGCAAGCTGCGTGAAGCCGTTGATGCGGCTTGAGTAGCGCAAGCCGACCATGTCGAGCCATCCGCAGCGGCGCGGGCGTCCTGTGGTGGCTCCGTATTCGTCGCCCGCCTCGCGCACCTTCGCGCCGAATACGTCGTCCATCTCGCTGGGAAACGGGCCGAGGCCGACCCGCGTCGTGTACGCCTTGACGACCGCCATCGTTTCCTGAACCGCGCTGGGCGGAATTCCGAGGCCGGTGCAGACGCCGCCCGCAGTCGTGCTGGAGGAGGTGACATAGGGATAGGTGCCGAAGTCGATGTCAAGCAGCGTCCCTTGAGCGCCTTCAAAGACGATTCGCTTGCCCGCTTCCAGCGCGTCATGGAGAACCGCGGTTGTGTCCGTCACATGCGGACGCAGAAATTCCGCATGGTCGGCGTATGCGTCTAGCGTCGCGTTCATCTCCTCTTCGGGGATGTCGGACATGTCGCAAATGCGCGCGTATTTTTCGCGGAACAGGTCAAACTCCATCAGGTCGCACATGCGCATGGCGGAGATTCGGGCGGCTTTGTCGGAGTACGCCGGACCGACGCCGCGGCGCGTTGTGCCGAGCTTGTTGCCTTCGGAATCCTCGTTTGCGTTGTCGGCGGCGAGATGGCGGGGCAGGATCAAATGCGCCCGGTCGCTGATGAGCAGGTTCTTCCCGTCAACGCGCCAGCCCCGTTCCTGCAGGCTTTCGATCTCATGGACGATTCCTTCGACCCCGATGACGACGCCGTTGCCAACGATGTTGACGCAATGGTCATGGAGAATGCCGCAGGGAAGCAGATGGAACACATACTTCTTCTCGCCGATCCAGACGGTGTGTCCGGCGTTCGGTCCGCCCTGCGCGCGGGCGACGATGTCGGCTTCGGCGGCGAGGCAGTCGGCGATCTTGCCCTTGCTTTCATCGCCCCACTGGCTGCCCGCCACAAACGTGTTGCCTTTAAGTAACATGCTGCCTTCCTCCCGACCTTTCAGCGGAGACGCGGCCTGTTTAACGCTTAGAGAATTGGAATCGCTTGCGCGCGCCGGGGCGCCCCGGCTTTTTACGCTCGACCATCCGAGCGTCGCGCGTGAGAAAACCGCGCTGCTTGAGCGTCGGGCGCAGCGCTTCGTTGTGTTTCACGAGCGCGCGGGAGAGTCCGTGCCGTATGGCGCCTGCTTGTCCTGTTTGTCCGCCGCCTTTTACATTGACAAAGACGTCCATGCCTTCCGTTTCAGTCGCTTTGATCGGCTCTTGGGCGGTTGTGCTGTGGACGTCTCGGTTGAAATAAGCGTCCAGTTCGCGCCCGTTCACAATGAATTGACCGCTCCCGGACGGGGAAATGCGGACGCGGGCGACCGATGTCTTTCGTCTCCCTGTTCCCCAAACATACTCAGCCATGCTCGGCTCCTTCTTCGTCAGCAATTCGAATCTAGTACTGCAGCTTCACTTCCGACGGTTTTTGCGCTTCATGCGGATGGTCAGGCCCGTTATAGACGCGCAGCCGCTTTCGCAAGACGCGCCCCAACCGCGTATGCGGCAACATTCCGTTGATAGCGCGCCGAACGGCTTCCGAAGGGTCCCGCTCCATCACATCGCGCAGCTTCTCGCTCTTAAGCCCGCCGATATACCCCGTATGCCGGTAGTAAATTTTCTGATCAAGACGGCGCCCTGTGACTCGAATATGCGCGGCGTTGATGACAATCACATTGTCGCCCGTGTCGATATGCGGGGTGAAATCGGGTTTATGCTTCCCGCGTATCATCGCCGCTACCTGCGAAGCGAGTCGCCCGAGCGTCTGATTGGACGCATCAACGACCGCCCATTGACGCTCCTTTTGCGGCGGGCTGACGTAGCTCCGCTCTCTCCTGTGCGTTCCGTCCTTCATCGCAAAACGATCGTTCAACATCGAGAATGCCCGTTTCTAAGTATTCGTCCGCCGCATTGTTGACGGCAAGAATTATCCTAACCCGCGCCTAGAGCAAAGTCAAGGAGATTCTTTGACTTACGTCTTTAGTTGGGACATGTCGACATGCGAACGCAGGCGGTATCTGCGGCGCCTCTAGATTCCCGCTTTCGCGGGAATGACGCTTTGGTGGGCGGAGCCTTTTCCCTATAAATAGAGCGATCATTCGTTTAAATGTCCCAACTTCATGCATGAGGCTAGATTCTCTCTGACATCATGCGTGAAGTTGAGACGTCATAACAAAAGATCTGCCATGACCAGCGGAAAAGCTGCCGCCTATCCGCTTATGGATAGAATGCGTTTGACAAACGGCTCCATGTTTGGTAATCTCCTTCCAAGCGATAAAGAAGGAGAGCGCAATGAAAATGGAAGACGCGACGCGCAAAGAACGCCCGCAGCGAACTAAAGAACCCTGGCGCAAGGAAGGCGGCGGAGACGACGCCGGCCCGACGCGCCCCGACATAGAAGAGCCGAGCCGAAAACGACTGCTGCGGCGAATGCGCCAGGTCGACAAAGACCAGGCGCGCCGGTATCGGCAGCGGACAGGCGAATAGGAGCCGCAAGAGTGGACGACACATCCAGCCAATGGGCGTTATACGGCGCGGGCTTCCGCGGCGATTTTCTGTCGCTCCTGCGCGCGCAGGGAATGTCCCCGATGCCCGCTCTCAACGCCGACGGCGCCGACGGCGCGCTTCAACATACCGAAAGCACAACCGTGCTGGCGCTGCGTTACAAAGACGGCGCTCTCATCGCCGGCGACCGGCGCGCCGTAGCCGGCTCCGCCATTATGTACGACCGCGCCGACAAGGTCCTTGAGATCGACGAACGCTCGGTGATGGCGATCTCAGGCTCCCCCGCCGCCGCATATGAGATGGCGCGCGTTCTGGAATACTCCTTTAGGTACTACAAGCGCAGTCAACTTCAGGAGATGAGCCTAGAAGGGAAATTGCGCGCCCTTTCGCAATTGATCAAAGAAAATCTTGGGATGGCGCTGCAGGGCATCGGCGGGGTGCTGCCCATTTTTGCGGCGTACGACAACCTCGCAGGCGAAACGCGGCTCTACTTCTACGACGCGCTCGGCGCCCAGTTTGAAATGACCGACTTCGCCGCGGCAGGCTCCGGATCGGTATGGATACGCGGCGCGTTGTATTATGAAAACCGCTGGCGGCAGCGAATCGCCGATCTGGACAGACGGGCGGCAATCCAGCTGACCCAGCGCATGCTTCAAGCCGCGGCGCACTTCGACTCCGCGACAGGAGGCGGAACGCCCACCGTCAAATGCTTGACCGAAGACGGCGTCGAGACGCTCTCTGAAGAGACGCTGACAGCGATCGGCGGGTCCGATGTATGACGAGCCGCGCCGATGGATTCAGGCGCTAGAAAACCGCGTTCAGTACGTCGAAAAACGTCTGCGCAGCGGCAGCCCCGTAGTCGGCTTGCCCTACAACAACGGCGCTCTGCTCTTCACAATGCGCCCGCGCGGGCAGCAGAAAGTCTATGAGGTGTACGATCGGCTGGCGATGGGCGCGTTGGGGCATCCCGCCGATGTGGAGCGGCTGCGCATGATCGCCGTTAACCTGGCGCATGTGGAGGGGTTTGCGCGCTCCGCGGACGATGTGACGCTCCAGCGGCTGCTCCATTTCACTATAGCTCCCCAGATCAAGCAGGCGTTCGACGAAATCTACCGTTCCCCGTTCATCGCCAAATGCTTAATGGCGGAGCTGGCGCCGAAAGCGGAGCAGACGCAGTTTTTCACCGTCAATTTTGACGGCAACTTCAGCTCGCATGACCGCTTCGGAGCCGCAGCCGGAACGCAGGACGCGGAAGAAACAGCCCTGCATGCGATGGAGTCGCGCCTGTCCGAATCGCCAGGTCTTGAAGAATCGCTGCGCTGCGCCGTTTACGCATGGGGAGCCTCCTTCGACGCGGCGTTCAACGAGGCGGACGACGACCGAATTGAGGAGCGGCCCCCGCCGTCGGACGACGCAGTCGGAGCGGCTCTCGCAAAAGCGGCGGAGCGGCTTCTGCCTGAAGCGGCAGTCCTAGACCATACATTGAGCGGCAAGGCGAAATACCGCAAGTTGACGAAAGAGGAGCTGCGCGTCGTCGAAGAAGCGGCCGAAAAGCTGCGTCCAAAGGAGAACGGGCAAGACAGATGAACCCGCGTCTATTTGGCACGGAGATCGAATACGGCTGCCTCATTGAAGACGACGATCTGGCGATGGAGATCACGCCTGAAGCCCTAGCGCTCCGCGTGAAAGATTACATGTTCCGCGAAATGGATGTCGGAATGCTGGACGAGCATTACCGCGACTGGGGGGAGCCTCCCGGCAACGGCGGCTTCATGTTCAACGGCGGACGCCTCTATATCGACATGGGGCATATCGAATATGCGACCCCGGAGTGCCGCTCGGTGCGCGACCTGATTGTGTATGAGCGGGCGATGGACAACCTGATTGTGGACGCGCTAGACGGGCTGGGCTTGCGGGATCAAGCCTCTTTTGTGCGCAACAACATCGACCATGTGACGGGCGCGACCTTCGGATACCACGAAAATTATCTGATGAGCCGAGATATAGATTTTTATCAGCGCGTCATTCCAGCTCTGATACCGTTTTTGATCACGCGGCAGATTTACGCAGGCGCCGGACGCATCGGCTGCCATGAAGAGGATATGTGGGAGGCAGACTCGCCGCGGCGGCATCGGCGCGCGACGCGCATCGATCTCGACTCGCCGTATCAGATCTCGCAGCGCAGCGACCATATCGTGACGGAGCAGTACCAGTGGGTTCAGTTCAGCCGCGCCATCATCAACACGCGCGACGAACCGCTGGCAGATTCGAACCGCTTTCGGCGTTTGCATCTGCTGCTGGGCGACACGAACATGTCGGAGTACGCCCATATGCTGAAGATCGGATCGACGGCGGCGGTTCTGCAGATGATTGAAGCGGGGGTCAATTTTCCGGAGATGGATATTGCGAATCCGATACGGTCGCTGCGCATTGTCTCGCGCGCGGTGAAAAGCCCTTGGCCGATCGCGCTCGCGCAGGGCGGATACACAAGCGCGATGGAGATCCAGGAAACATATCTGGAAATGGCGGAGCGTTACCTTCTGGGAGAGTCGATCGAGATGGACGCGATCCTTCGAGAATGGCGCAGCGCGCTGGAAGGGCTGTCGCAGGACCCTGAGCTGTTGAAGGATCGGATCGACTGGGTGGCGAAGAAGTGGCTTCTGGAGACGTTTGTGGAGGAGGAGAAGCTGTCTTGGGACGACCCATGGCTTCAAAGCGTCGATCTGGAATACCATAAGATCGACCCTGACAGGAGCCTTTACGCCGATCTTGTGGAGGAGGGCTTGATGCGGGAGCTGGTGAGCGACCGCGAGGTGGAAGACGCGATGTACGACGCCCCGCGCGACACGCGCGCCTACGGCCGTTCCCTCATCATGCGCATGCTCTCGGAGCGCCCGATCATGAGCGCGGTCGACTGGGACACAATCTATCTAGAAACAGGACAGCTGGTGAAGATGCTGGATCCTTTCCACACATACGAATCGATGCGCGGCGCCCTAGAAGACATACTAGATCGACAGGCGTCTGAACCGTCCGCGGAAATGGAGTAGCTTCCGCTACCGCCTCCTGAGCGCATCAACGACGCTGTCGCTCGGGCAGTCTCTATAGGCGATGATTTTGATTTTAAAGAGCCGTTTTAGAATGGGGAGGCTGTCTGGGAGAACTCTAGATTCCCGCTTTCGCGGGAATGACGATCTTCCCGATTTGAACAGGATTTTCGTATATCATCGCCTGTAGAGGCTATCGTCGCGCGGGAGCGCATTACATATCCTCAATCTCCAAAGACGTCGTTTCCCCTGCTTTGAGATCTTTCGAGATCTTATTTGACCATCGGCTCAGCAGCTCATCCGATTCAGGGCTGTTTAGCAGTTCATCCCAACGCTCCCGCTGCTCCCGCTCAATTTCCTGTACCTGCTCCGTAAGCGCCGGATGCCGATCAGGATCAAGAGAGACGGCGGCAAAAAAATCTTCGTAAGCGTCCATGAATTCGCCTTTATGCGAATAGGCGCATCCGCGGCACAAAAAAGCGTCTGCGAGATACGGATCCAGCTGGATCGCGCTAGCGCAATGTTCAATTGCCTTGTCAAATTCGCCAATTTTGAGATGCGCAAAGCCCAAAGACGCAAACGTTTTCGCTGTAGGATCCGCTTTAACCGATCCAGCCAACGTTTCCGCAGCTTGTCGATGCTCGCCTAAAGCATGAGACTTGACGCCTGCCCCGGCAAAATATGGATCGCGTTCAAGGGTTTCATTCATCTGCTCAACCGCTTCTTCAAAGCGTCTCTTACTGAGCTCATGCATAACAGGTTCTCCATAGGAAACGCGCCCGTCTGCGCATCTATAATGTATGCTGACAGAAGCGGATTGTCAAATTGCTCGGCGTTCTGATGCGGGAATGGCAATTCAAATTTCGTTTCCCCACAATGCCGCCGTCTTCATGCGCTGCCCGCGGAAAGGTCTGCTTGCAAGCGGGCAGGAATAGAGGGATGATATAGGCATGAAAGCGGAAACCTGAAAGGGACGCGGCAATCAATGGGCGCGGCAAAAAAGACGATCTATCTCGCAAACCCGTACGGCTTTTCAAAGCAGCAGCGCGAGGGACCGCTGGCGGAACTGGAGGCTGCCTTGTCCGCGCTGGGGCTGGAGGTATGGGAGCCGTTTGCGCGCAACAACCAGATCGACAAAGCGAAGGCGGGATGGGCTTATCAGGTCGCGCTCGCCGATATGCGCGATGTGCGGGACGCCGACGCCATCTTCGCCGTCGTCAACGGATGCCCGCCCGACGAGGGGGTCATGGTGGAGCTCGGAATGGCGTTCGCCTGGGAGAAGCCTGCGTTTCTCTTCCGAGACGACTTCCGCCACTGCGCTGACAGCGAAGAATACCCGCTCAACCTGATGGCGTTTGCGGGCTTGCCGAAGGACAGCTGGCGCGACCACTGGTATGAATCGGTGGAGGAGATCGGCGATCCCTCCAAGGCGCTGGCAAGCTGGGCGAGGGACGGGATATAAGCGACCAATTAAATCGGCGCGGCTCCCAGCGCTCTAGAGACGGTTCTATCAGAAAGATTGCCAATGCTTTCCAGCGAAGCGCTGACCATCATTCAGCAGATCGCGGGTTCCATCGAAGCGTTAGAGCTCATCAGCCAAACGCACCGCCGCGTTTATTTGGCTGAAACTGCGTCAGGGCGGCATGTTGTGAAAGAGATTCTAGATCCGACAATGCGCCCCTTTATTGAGAAAGCGGTTATTGATAAGCTCGCCCCCAACGACCTCTTCTGTCCGATTTCGCATGTTCAACGGTTGAAGGAATCTGAAGGATCCTTGGTGATTCGGCCGTATATCGACGGCTCTTCATTGGATTCGGTCATCCGCAAGGGCGCATTCTCACAGGAACAAGCGAAGATGTGGGCGAGCGATCTGCATCGGACGTTTCAATATTTGCTGACCGTTCCAGCCGAAGGCTTTGGGCGCCCAACGCTCACGAGGTCTCCCGAATTCGCTTCATGGACCGATTATTTGGATCAGTATCTGAATCGACAGCGCGACAAAGCGCTTCGTATGGCGGCGATGCGGTTCGAACAGCTGCGGGAGCGCTTTGAATCTCTGCGCAATAAACTGGATGAGGAGACGCCGGTTCCGCATGTCATCAACGCGGATCCCAATGCGCGCAATTATCTTGTCGTTTCTCCATCCAATCGCCTGCGCCAAATACATATGCCGAATATACAGCATGGCGATCCGGCTGTGCCGTATGGAGATGCGATGATTCATTATCACGGTACGCCGATCCTGGATGAATTGCTGAAATTAAGCGAGTTTCCAAGTTGGAGGCTCCACTTTTACGCCGCGTTTGCAGCCTACGCTATTCTCGCGTTTTGCGAGCAATACAGTTCTTCCCCGCTTGAAGAAGCTGTCCCATGGGGAGGAGATCGTCCGCTTCTTGAGCTCTTGGATGAGAATTTGAAAGCGTTACAATTCTAGGCGGACAGCGGGGTTTCCACTCGCAAAGCAGCGCGCGGGATCTAGTCTTCCAGCGCCTTTCGCAGCGCCGCGTTCGCCAGCTTCGGGTTCGCTTTGCCGCGCGACAGCTTCATCATCTGCCCGACCAGAAAGCCGATGGCGCGGTCGTTCCCGGCGCGTATTTTTTCGGCGGCGTCCGGGTTCTCCTCTATAACCTGACGCGCCCACTCGTCAATGGCCGATTCGTCGGAGACCTGAATAAAACCGCGCTCTTGGACGACCTGCTGCGCGGGCTTGCCCGTTTTCATCATCTCGTCTAGAGCCTCTTTCGCCATGCGCCCGCTGATAGAGCCGTCGTTGATCATCTTAATGAGCGCCCCAAGCTGCTCAGGCTTGACGGGCGAATCGTGAATCGATCGGTTCTCCGCCCGCAGCATCCCGATCAGATCGCCCTGAACCCAGTTGGCGGCGCCGGTCGGATCGCCGCATGTTTTCGCCGTCTTTTCATAGTAATCGGCAAACGCCTTTTCAGCCGTCAACGCCTTCGCCGTCTGCGCGTTCACGCCGTATTCGTCTTCTAAACGCTTCCGCCTCGCGCGCGGCAATTCAGGCAAAAGCCCCCGCGCATCCTCCACCCAGGAATCGTCAATGACGAGCGGCACAAGGTCCGGCTCTGGAAAGTAGCGGTAGTCGCTCGCTTCCTCTTTAGAACGCATCGCGCGCGTCGTTCCTTTGGCGGGATCGAAGAGGCGCGTTTCTTGGTCGACGGTTCCGCCGCCGTCCAAAATGCGCGTCTGGCGCCGTATCTCATACTCCAGCGCGGTCTGCACAAACTTGAAGGAGTTCATGTTCTTCAACTCGGCGCGCGAGCCGAGCGTTTTGGAGCCGACGGGGCGCAGAGAGATGTTCGCGTCGCAGCGAAAACTGCCCTCCTCCATGTTGCAGTCGCTGACTTCTGCGTATTCCAGTATCTCCTTGACAGCGCGCCAGTAAGCGACCGCCTCGTCCGAAGAGCGCAGATCCGGCTCCCCAACAATCTCAATCAGCGGAACGCATGAGCGGTTGTAATCGACCCAGCTGACGTTGGCGCCTCCCTCGGCATGTATCAGCTTGCCCGCATCCTCTTCAAGATGAATGCGCCGTATGCGGCAGGAGCGCGTCTCCCCGTTCAGCTCATACTCCACCATGCCGTTTTTGGCGATTGGCAGGTCGTATTGCGAAATCTGATACCCTTTCGGCAGGTCGGGGTAAAAGTAATGCTTGCGGTCGAATTTGCTGTAAGGCTGAATCGCGCACTCCATGGCGAGGCCCGCGAGTATCGTATAATCGACCGCTTTTTTGTTAAGTACAGGCAGAACGCCCGGCATTCCAAGCGTGATCGGATCGATGCGCGTGTTCGGCTCGCCGCCGAAGCGGTTTTCTGTCCAGGTGAACAGCTTCGCGTTCGTGTTCAGTTCGGCATGTATTTCGAGACCGATGACCGTTTCATATTTCATCGTCGAACGCATCCTTATTCTGCATAGGTTGAACGCGCAGGAGCCGAGCCGTCAAACGGCTGCGCATGGCTAAAAAGGCGCCGAGAGCGGCTAAAAACGACATGATCAGCGTATCGTATCTCAAGAAGCGCTCCTTTGCCAGATCCATAAAGCTGCTTCCGATCAAGATCCCCTCGGCTTGGGCTTCTGCGGTTGCCATGTCAAGACCATACGTCTCTGCAAACTCCCGCGCAACGTAGGTCAAACTGTTCAATCGAACATCAAGAAGCAGTCCGATCCAGACGCCGACGGCCGCAACGAGAGCCGCCCCCGCGGCGGCGCCCCATGCGCGCGTCCGCCCAACGCCTAACGTCGTAATTCCGACGACCGCCCCCATCCCAATCGCGACGGAATAATGCGCCCCCATTCCGCGCGGAAGCGCATATGCAAGCAAGAACGAACCGAGAACAGCTGGCGTGAACGCAGCCGCCAGTCCCAGCGACGGTTTTGACGGACGATTCATCATGAGCCTTCCATGAGCGGCGGGCGGAGATCATGAAGCCCGGCGGACTGCTCAAAGGCGTAGGCTGCCCGCAGGACCGATTCTTCGTCAAACGGTTTTCCAAGCAGCTGCAAGCCGATCGGCAGCCCGCCGCCGCTAAATCCGCACGGAATGGAAACGCCCGGCAAACCTGCAAGGCTCGCCGGTATCGTGAAGACGTCCGAAAGATACATCTGAAGCGGATCGTCCGTCATCTCGCCCAGCTTGAACGCAGGCGTCGGAGCCGTCGGCGACACAATCAGGTCAAAGTTCTCAAAAGCGCGGTCAAAATCCTGTTTCACGAGCGTCCGCGCCTTCATCGCTTTCAGATAATATGCGTCGTAGTAGCCGGCGCTCAGGGCGTAGGCGCCGATCATGATGCGCCGCTTCACTTCATCGCCAAAACCTTCGCCCCGCGTTTTGCGGTAGGTGTCAAGGAGGCCGCCGCCGTTGCTGGAGCGGTAGCCGTACCGTATGCCGTCGTATCGGGCGAGGTTGGAGCTCGCCTCGGCGGGCGCGATGATGTAGTAGGTGGCGACGCCGTATTCGGTGTGCGGGAGCGAGAGCTCGTCCGTCTGCGCGCCCAGATTTTTCAGCGTCTGAATCGCCGCCTGAACAGCCGCCTCCACTTCAGGATCCAGCCCATCAATAAAATACTCGCGCGGAACGCCAACCCGCATGCCTTCCAGACCGCTCTGCAGCGAGTCCGTGAAGTCAGGAACGGGAATATCGGCGGAAGTCGAATCCAGCGGATCGTTGCCGCAGACGGAGCTCAGAACCAGCGCCGCGTCCCGAACATTCCGCGTCAGAAGCCCGATCTGATCAAGCGAAGAGGCGAACGCGACCAGCCCAAAACGCGAGATGCGCCCGTAAGTGGGCTTGAACCCGACCGTTCCGCAAAATGCCGCCGGCTGCCGCACGGAGCCTCCCGTGTCGGAGCCGAGAGCGACGGCGGCCATGCCGGCGGCTGCCGCTGCCGCAGAGCCTCCGCTCGACCCGCCGGGAGCGCGTTCCAAATCCCAAGGGTTTCGCGTCTTCATATAAGCCGAATTTTCGGTCGAAGAACCCATCGCAAACTCGTCCATATTCAGCTTGCCGATGAGAAGCGCCTTCTGCTCGCGCAGCTTACGGATAACGGTCGCATCGTAGGGGGAGATGAAATTCTCTAGTATCTTCGAGCCGCAGGTAACCTGCTCGCCTTTGGAGCAGATCACATCCTTGACGCCGACAGGCATCCCCGCCAGAGGGGGCAGCTCCTCTCCGCGCTGGAGCGCCGCGTCCACCTCTTGGGCGGTTCGGAGCGCCTGCTCCTCGTTCAGCGACAGGTATGCCTTTATCTGCGGGTCGAATCGGCGTATCTGTTCAAACAGGTCTTCGGCGGTCTGTACGGCGGTGAGTTCGCCCTGCCGAAGGCGCCGCGCAATCTCATGCGCCGGCAGAAAGCATGTGGACATGTTATTCGGCTCGCGCGTTGTCTTGTTATTCGATCACCTTGGGCGCCTGAAAGAACGCGCCGCTTGCGTCTGGCGCCAACCGCAGGGCGTCGTCCCTGTCCATCGGCTCATCGGCGCGGTCTTTTCGAAAAACGTTCTGAATCGTCAGTACATGAGACGTAGGCTCCACGCCCTCGGTGTCCAGCTCATTCAGTTTTCCGATGTATTGTAGAATGCGCCCGAGTTGATCCACAAGAGCCTCTTTTTCGGCAGGTTGTAGATCAAGTCGGGCGAGTTCAGCGGCGTATTCCACATCTTCAAGCGAGATGCTCGCCATGTCGGCTCCGTTCTTTCGGTTTAAGCGGCGGAGCGTCTGCCGCGTCCATTCTTCATGGCGCGCTGGGTCATCTTTTCCATCGCCTGCGTTTCGATCTGGCGCACGCGCTCTTTGGTGACATCCAGCTTTTGCGCAATGGCGCGCAGCGTTTCGCCCTCGCCTGTAGAGAGTCCAAAGCGCAGATTGATGACGGTGCGCTCTCGGCTCGTCAAAACCTCCATCAGCCGATTCACCTCGTCGCGGCGCATCCACTGCTCAAGACGCTTATGCGTCTCGTTCGAGGTGTCCTCAACAACATCGGACAGAGTGGTGTTCCCGTCCGGGTTGCCGACCGGCGTTTCAAGCGGGATCGGCTCCTCCGGCAGCGTCTCAATCGAGCTGATGCGCGCGGCAGTCTCTCCGAGGTTTGCCGCCAGCTCTTCCGGCGTCGGCATGCGCTCAAACGAACGCTCCAACTCGGCGCTGATTCGCTTCTGATTTCCCATCAAGGCGAGTATGTACGACGGCAGCCGAATCGTCCGCGCGGTGCGGTCGATATGGCGCGAAATTGCCTGCCGTATCCAGTGAACGGAGTAGGTGCTGAACTTGAAACCGCGCCGCTCATCAAAGCGCCGTATCGCCTGCAAAAGTCCTCCGATGCCCTCTTGGAGCAGGTCAACCAAGGGGACATTGTGCCGCCGGTATCGCAGCGCGAGCTTGAGAACCAGCCGCAGGTTGCACATGATGAGCCGTTCCTGCGCTTTTTCGTCGCCCGCTTGAATGCGCTGAGTCAACTCAATCTCCTCCTGGCGCGTCAAAAGCGGGTGCGCCTGAGCCATTTCGATCCAGACGTCCTGCGTTTCCCGTTCGTTCGGGTCTTGGCTGATGGTCACATACTCGCGAACCGGCATAAACGAGAGAGTTGTCGATTTTATCGTCTTCCGCCTTTCCTAACGTTCCTATCGCAGCGCCGCCTTTAAAGCAAGGATTGTGCCAAGCTTTCACGCGCGACCGGAATCGAGGCGGAGCCGCTGTTTTTTTGCTAAAGAAAGCCCGCCGCGCCCCTTTATTGCCGTAAAGAAAGGCTGTAAGCGGGTTAATCGGCGCCATCAACGCAATTTTAGCAGGACAGACGGAGACAACGGCGCTATACTTAATACAAGCGCGCCTCAGAAAAAAGCAGCGGCGAACGTCATAATTTGCGCATAGAGCTCAATAATTGCGCGCGCAGCAGTTGCGCAATTTGATGTAGGGAGTGGCCATGTCGTCTTCGGTAGCAGAGTTTGAACGTCAGAGCGAAACGATTCGAGAACAGCTGGAGAAGGCGATCGTTTCATACCGGCAGTTGGCGGAAATCGAATTGAGCGGAATGACCCGCAAGAACGCCGCCGAGCTTTACCGGCAGTTCATGGAGGTTGAAGCGGTCTTTGAGGGCGTCGACGGAGTTCTGGATCAATTGCGGACGGCGATTCACCAGGCCGGCGAAAGCATGACAGACCATATGGAGCAGATCGGATTTGACGGCGAACGCAAGCCGACCATCACCGAGATTGTGGAGGATGAGGAGTACGGCGCCGCCGCCTCTGAATGAACAGTCTTCCGGCGGTTCATACGCGATGGACAGATCGTTTAAAGAAAAGCGGCTCAAATAAGGTATCATAAGGTTGCTTGGGGAATACAACCGCAGTTGGGAGAATCGCTGCGATGATGACAGCCAACGAAACGCGCGACAGCTTTCTGCAGTATTTTAAAGAGCGCGGGCATGAGATTGTCCCAAGCGCGCCGCTGATACCGCGCAACGACCCAACGCTGCTTTTCACAAACGCCGGCATGAACCAGTTCAAAGATGTGTTCTTAGGCGCAGGCTCGCGCGCATACTCAAGGGCGGCGGACACCCAAAAATGCATCCGCGTTCACGGCAAACACAACGACCTGGACGAGGTCGGCTATTCGCGCAGCCACCATACTTTTTTTGAAATGCTTGGAAACTGGTCGTTCGGCGACTACTTCAAAAAAGAAGCGATTCTATGGGCATGGGAGCTGCTGACGGAGGTCTGGAGTCTGCCGAAGGAGCGGCTTTATGCGACCGTCTTTGCGGGCGACGAGGAGGACGGCGTCCCCCCCGACAACGAAGCGGCAGACCTATGGACCGCCGTCACCGACATCAGCGAAAACCGCATCATGCGTTTAGGCAAAAAGGACAATTTTTGGGAAATGGGCGACACCGGTCCCTGCGGTCCGTGTTCAGAGATACTGATCGATCTGAACCCTGAGCCTGTCAACCCGCAGGAGTTTGATCCGGAGGGAGACGGCGTCGTCGAGATATGGAATCTCGTCTTTATTCAGTTCAACCGCAAGGCGGACGGCTCATTGGATCCGCTTCCCGCCCAACATGTGGACACAGGCATGGGCTTTGAGCGGCTCTGCGCAATCTTGCAGAAGAAACCTTCCAACTACGAAACCGACCTGTTCGCCCCGTTGATTGAGCGGGTCAGCGAGCTGTCTGGACATGCCTACGATTCTGGCGAGGACGGCGCGCCGATGCGCGTCATCGCCGACCACGCGCGCATGCTCACCTTTGCCGTCGCGGACGGGGCGCTTCCAAGCAACGACGGGCGCGGATACGTGCTGCGTCGAGTGCTGCGGCGCGCGGCGCGTTACGGGCGCTCGCTCGGCATGGAGGAGCCTTTCATTCACCGCTTGACGCCCGTCTTGGCTGAAATGATGGGAGGCGAATTTCCGGAGATCGCCGAGCGCCAAACCCACATTGAACGGGTGATTCGAGCGGAGGAGGAGTCGTTCGGACGAACGCTCGACAGAGGCATTGAGCGGTTTGAAGAAGCGGCGCAGAAAAGCGAAGCCGACGGAGCCAAAACCCTCTCCGGAGACGACGCCTTCAAACTCTACGACACCTACGGATTTCCGCTGGATCTGACGCAACTGATGGCGGCGGAGCGCGGCATGTCGGTCGATACAGACGCCTTCAACGAACGCATGTCTGAACAACGGGAGCGGGCGAGGGCGTCCCAAAAATTCACGGTCGATCCGAACGCGGCGGCTGTCTGGCAGACCGTCTCGGAGGGGGAGGAATCTCTGTTTGTCGGGTACGATTCGTTGGAAGCGGAGGCGCGCATTCGCCGCATTCGCCTCATGGAGAGCGCGTCCGAGGGCGGCGGTCCCGTCGTTCAGCTGACGCTGGACAAGACGCCGTTTTACGCCGAGGCGGGCGGGCAGGTCGGCGACCGCGGCATACTGAATGTGGACGGAGAGACGGTAAAAGTTCTCGACACACAGCGCGGCGGGGACGGCTCCATCGCGCATACCGTCGACCGGCTGCCGGAGAATCCTGACGGCGCCGTTCTGGCGCAGGCGGATGTCGATTGGCGCCGCTCCGTTTCAAGGGCGCATTCGGCGACGCATCTGCTGCACGCGGGTTTGCGGAAGGTTTTGGGCGATCATGTGTCGCAGGCGGGGTCTCTTGTCGCGCCCGACCGCGTTCGTTTTGACATCTCTCATTATGAGGCGGTGAGCGCGGACAGCCTGCGCGAAGTGGAGGCGTTTGTCAATGAGCATGCGCTCAAAAACTATCCTGTCGAGACGGCTCTCATGAACTTAGACGCAGCGCGGGAGGCTGGAGCGTTGGCGCTCTTCGGCGAAAAGTATGACGAAACGGCGCGGACGGTGCGCATGGGAGAGGTCAGCTTCGAGCTGTGCGGCGGATGCCACGTCGGGGCGACGGCGGAGATAGGCCTCTTTAAAATACTGCGCGAACAGAGCGTCGCGGCGGGCGTCCGGCGAGTCGAGGCTTCCGCCGGCGAAACGGCGTACCGCCAGGCAGTCGCGGCGGAGGCTCTGCTGAACGCGGCGGCGGACGCTGTCGGCGCGCGGCAGCGTTCCGAAATCGTCCAGCGCATCGAAAAAGCGGTCGAGAAGACGGAACGGCTGGAGCGGGAGATGGCGGAGTTGCGCCGTCAATCGGCTCTCGGCAATGTGGAAGAGATTGTGTCGGCGGCGCAGGATGTCGGCGGCGTGAAGGTCGCGTCGGGCGTCGCCCCTGTGGAGGATCGGGACGCCCTGCGGCAGCTGATGGAAGCGGCGTTGAAGCGTCTGGGCGGCAGAAGCGTCGTCGTCCTCGGCGCCGAGGCGGACGGCAAACCGATCTTCGTCGCGGGAGCGTCCAAAACGGCCGTGGAGCAGGACGGCATACACGCAGGGGCGCTCATTAAAGAGGTGGCGGCGGTCGCAAAAGGAGGCGGCGGAGGACGGCCCGACATGGCGCAAGCGGGCGGACGCGACCTTTCAAAACTGGAAGAGGCGGTCGAACACGCGCGCGAAGCGGCGGCGCGGCAGCTCTCCAAATGAACGTCAACGGAGCATAACCGACCTCATGCGTAAGTTGGGACATTTGAACGAATGATCGCTTTATTTATGGGAAAAAGGCGCCGCCAACCAGGCCGTCATTCCCGCGAAAGCGGGAATCCAGAGGCGCCGCAGAAGCCGTCTGCGTTCGCCCAGGCGAATGTCCCAACTAAAGCGCTAAGGTCAGAGCATAACGGACAAGGAGCGGGCGAATGCGTTTTAACATGCCTCGCTTAGTGATTGAGGTGTTTCAGTATTCATGGTACCGGGGGCTGCGCGGCGTCGTCATTGAAGACATACCGGACACGCGCGCCATCGGATTCAACGACAACATCTCCTCCGTCCGAATCTACAAAGGTCCGGGCTACGCCCCTGGCGCAAGCCAAAAAGCGCTCTTCTTTGAGGACCGCGATTTCAAGGGCAGGCGCCTCGCCTTAGGACCGGGCTACTACCAGTCGCTTCATCAGTTCTCTTACAACTTCGGAAATGTGATCTCCTCCATCGCGGTGCGCTCCGAGAGCCGCTCGGACGGTCCCGTATGGGGCGGCGCGCCGGCGGTGATTGAGCTTTACTCGGAGTTGAACTTCGGCGGACGAAAGACGGTCGTCGTGCGCGATGAGCCGCAGATGACGGCGCGATTCGCTAACGAGGTTCGCTCCATGCGCATCATGAAAGGTCCTGACTGCCCCCCCATCGGCTGCCGCATCCAGCTGTATCCAGCCGTCGACTTTGAGGGAGAACCTGTCTCGGTGGAGCTGTCGCAGCGCGATTCGGTCTATGAGATACCGGACATGCGCGCGCTTCCGCAAACCGCCGTACAATCGGTCGGCTCCATGAAAATCGAGGGCTGGACAAGCTCGACGGAGTTTACGAGCGTCGTGTTTCAGGACGAATTTGACGGAACGCGCCTGCATGAAAACTGGGAATGGGTCGACCCGCGCGAAGACGGAGAATGGAAAGAACGGCAAGGGTGGCTCATCCTGCGCGCTCAGGCGGGGCAAGACCTGCGGCGCGGAGAAAACTTTGACGCGCCCCGACTGATTCAGCCCGTCGCAGGCGATTTTTCGATTGAAACGCGCATCCAGGTCACGCGCGACAGCAGACCGCACGGAGGCCTCCTCGTCTGGTATGACGACGGCAACTTTCTAGCCCTTGAGCGGACAGCGGACGACCATGACTTCAAAGGAGATGTACGTTTTGAGCAGCATTCGTTTCGGGGCGCTGGACTCATCGGGCGCAGCGAGGGGCTTCGAGGCTCCAGCCATGTGTATCTACGCTTAGAACGCTCCGGCAACGAATTCCGCGCCTCCGCAAGCTCCAACGGCGTCGACTGGATCAGCTGCGGGTCAAGGTTCATGAGCATGCCCGAAACGGTCTTTGTCGGTCTGCATGCGTTGTGTCCGGGCAACATGTCCCCAACGATCACGCGCTTCGATTTTTTCAAGATCTTTGCGCGCCCCGAAGACAGAACGATCGAAAATCCGCGCATACCGACATCGCGCGATTCGCGCCGAATGCGGCGGCGGTTCACCGCTTTGCGCCGACTTTCATAACCTAACGGTATAAATTCCGCCGGCGGATATAGTCCGCCACCTTCGGCGTCAGTTCCTCCATCGCCTTGCGGCTGCCCGCGTGCAGCCTCGCCGAACTGGAGGACATATCGGCGTATTTCTGGGGCAGGCGCATCGTCTGGACGGCGCCGCGAAAACGCCTGTTCTCCGGCCGGCTGAGCAGCGTTTCAACCGCTTCAACCCCGTCGTCCAGCCTGTTTGCGCATAGAAAAGCCGCCGCGCTAAAGAGAGCGTCCAGCTCGGCGTCCCGATCGTCGTAATACTTCTCGTCAAACACGCGGATGAAGGTGTCGTACCCGACGATGAACACGATGTCCGACGCCGGATACAGCTCGCGTATGGCGGCGGTTTTGTCGATGAACCGCCCATGCGATCCGACGCCGATCGACATCCAGTCGCGCCCCTGCGCCATCAGGTCAAGCATCATGAGCCGTTCGTGGAGAGGCGCATGCTCCGTTTTTTTGTCGACGTTCGCCTTAGCGAGCTCCATGAGGATCTCGCCGCATCCGCTCTCCGTGTGCGCAATTTCAGCCATTTTCAAATGCGCCTTGGTGGGAGGATTGAACGACGCCGCGAGCGCTCCAATCCGCTTCGGCGGCTCCTGACGGACGCGGCGCACGAGCGCGATTCGCGGCGGCCCGGTCAAGTCCACGGCGTCGACGGCGTCCGCGCAGTCCGCTCTCCGCTTCGGTTCAGATAACCGGAATATCGTCATCTGAGCGCGATTGCGTCAGTCGGCGGATGCGCCGCGTCAGCAGTATCCGCCGCAGCCTGTTCGCCACGATCTGCTCTTCGCCGACGCGGAGCGTTTGCGGGTTCACATAGACGCCGTTGCCCGGTCCTGCCGCGAGCATGATCGGCGGCGACTCGCTGCGCAGCTCCGCCAACACATCCCGATTTGAAAGACCCAGCGCCGCCTGATCAATGCGGATGAGCGCGCGCGGCATCGGCTGACCCGCTTCGGACGGGAAATCGCGCTCCGCCTCAACGCCTTCAACATCCTGAAACGCTTCAACGACGCGCCTCACCTGCTCTTCGTACTGCTGCTCGAGCTGATCGTGATCCATCAGGATATACTCGCGCACAGCCGCCCAGATGCCCGCCAGCTCCTCTTTGCCGACCTTGAGCGTCCGCCCGATGCGCGGGTTTGGGCTTGAGTGAAAGGCGCACGCCCGCATGATGTCCGGTTTGCCGAGAAGAACGCCGGTCGATTGCGGTCCGCGCAGCCCTTTTCCTCCGCTGAAGATGGCGGCGTCCGCGCCGTAATCGACGGTGAATCTCCACAGGTTCGCGTACGGCGGAAGCTGCGCCGCCGCGTCCACAATGACACGTATGCCCGCTTCTTTCGCCGCTTCAATCGCTTCTTTTATCGGCGCCGTTCCAGGGGGTCCGTCGCCTTTAGGCGCAAGGAAAAGGGCTGCCGTCTTCCGCGTGAAAGCGTCTTGAAGGTCGCTCAGATCTGCCTTTTCGGGAGTTCCAACGGAGACGATTTTTCCGCCGGCGCGCCTCAATAGATGGTCATGCTCCGTGACAGCCGGTTTTTGAACGATAAATTCGTTTTTCATGCCGGCTGTATCCGGCAGCCGAGACGCTTTTTCAGGGTCCTCGCCCGCCATGCATGCGGCAGCGGCGAGATAGATGCCTGCCGCCGCCCCTGTCGTCACAAAGGCTGCCTCGTTGCCTGTCATCTGCGCGATTTGCTCCCCGACGCGCGCCTGCATCTCCCGCAGATCCACATAGGAGCGCGCCGCCTCCATCATCGCGCGGATGACGGGCATCGGCATGAGCGAACCGCCGAGCGTTGTGAGCGTCGCGTCTCCATTGATCACTGTTTTGAGTTTAAGGTCGTCGTAGATTCCCATCTATTTTCCGCTCTGAAAGCCGTAGATTTCGATTTCTGCCGCGATCGGCTTGCCGGGTATCAATTTCCCTGCGCTGAGCCGGTCGTCTGCGGTGTTGCTGATGCGGAGCCGTATGCGGTCGGCGCGGGACGATTTGAATGTCCACTCGATGACGCCGCTGCGGTTCTCATCGACCCTGCCGACCATCTTCCAATCGCCGTCCCCGCGTCCGCCGATGTAAAGAACGGCGTCTTTGTAGTTGGAGCCGAGAACGCGCACTTTATGGATGGAGCGCGGCGAGGGGAGGCGTATCTGTATTTCGCGCGAGGTTTCGCCTTCCGTTTTTAAGTCGCCGTCGATCAGCGCCGGCGCAGGTTGAACCGTGTCTTTCCAATGCCATTCGGCGGCGGCTCCCTTTTCGAGCGCATAGTTCGCGCTCAGCGGCGATGGCGCAAACACAGCGCAGCCGTTCAACAAGCAGACGAGAAAGACGATCAACACAAGAGCGCGCATAGCCTCATACGCATTTCGTACGCATTGAAGAGACGCAAGGCGAAGGGCGGGGCTAGGGCGGAAAGATGGATGCCCCCGGTTGGATTCGAACCAACACGCTCAGAGAGCACAGGCCCTCAACCTGCCGCGTATGCCAATTCCGCCACGGGGGCAGCCGTTGCGAGCGTAAGTATCATACGGCATGCCGATGCAAGAGTCAAGAATAGATCGCGGCTCTCTCTTTAAGGTTGTCAAGACACGGGCGCGCAGCCTCGTATGCATTGAAGAAGCGCAAAGCGGAGGGGGTTGTCTAGGGAGAAGGATGGATGCCCCCGGTTGGATTCGAACCAACACGCTTAAAGAAGCACAGGTCCTCATCCTGCCGCGTATACCAATTCCGCCACGGGGGCAGCCTTTATGAGCGTAAATATCATGCGGCATGCCGATGCAGGAGTCAAGAAAAGGCAGCGCCTGAAGGCGATGGCATCGCGCGAATAGAATTTGGACAGCATGGGTTCTTTCGATACGACGCCGACAACGGAAGGACTCGCGCTCTGTCCAAAAGAGTTTTACAATAACAAAAATCGGCATTGGAGCGAAAGCGATGGAGCGCATCTTTCACCAGTATGCGTTTGGCGAACGGGAACAGCGGATGATGGATCATGACGGCCATTATCTGCTGCCGGGCGTCATGACGAAGACGGCGCAGGAGAAAATGACAGAAGCGCTGCGCAGCGTCCAAGAGCTGAGCGCGCAAACGGGACCCGAAGAAAAACGCCATCCACAGCGGTATTCAGCCGAATGGAATGAGTATCTTGCGAGCCTGATCGCTCATCCGCAGATGCTCGAACTGGCGCGGCGCATCCTCGGCAAAAACATCCGCTACGATCATTGCGTCGCGCTGAACCGACCCGGCGGCAACGGCGGCATCGGCTGGCACAGCCATGCTTACAGCGACGACGACCCGTCCCTCGGCTTTGTGCGCATCTTCTTTTATGTGAACGGCTTTGAGCCGGGGGACGGGGGATTGAAGGTGTCGGCGGGGAGCCATCTGTTTCGGGACGCGCGCATCCATGGACGCGACGACGACGACCTGCGTAACGGCTGGCTGGCGGGAAAAACGCATCTGAAGACGGGCGAACCGCTGTCGATTCAGGAGCTGTCGGCGCCGGCGGGAACGGTCGCGCTTATGTGGACGCACGCCGCCCATGCGGTGAGTCCGCGCCGGCAAGGCAGTCCCACCCGCTGGACGGCCGTCTATGCATACCGCAATCCAGGGCGCCCTTCCGGCGCGCGTTGGATCGGCGAGGCGTTTGAAAAGAACCCGCCGCCCGGCGCCGAAGGTCTCATGAGTTTGATGTAGGAGGCGCAGCCGATAGGGTTGACTTTAAGCCGCATGGCGCGCTACAAAGTTATCTGGGAGGAGTTTATATGAAAGAAGCGTTCGAAGGTTTTGCCTACCGCAACGGCGAGCTGTACTGCGACGACGCGCCGGTCGCCGAGATATGCGAGCGGTACGGCACCCCGCTTTACATCTATAGCCATGCGGCGCTGACAGGTCGGTTTCGACGGCTGCGGGAGGCGTTTTCAGGCGTGGACGCGACCATCTGCTACTCGGTCAAGTCGAACTCGAACATAGCGGTCATACGGGCGTTGGCGCAGGAGGGCGCGGGCGCCGACATCGTCTCCGTCGGCGAGCTGCGCCGCGCCTTATCCGCCGGCGTCGATCCGCAAAAGATCGTCTTCGCAGGCGTCGGCAAAACGGAGGCGGAGATCGCAGAGGCGCTTGACGCCGGCATCTTGGCGTTCGCGGTCGAGTCGGCTCCAGAAGCATATGCGGTCGGACGCGCCGCTGAAAAGGCGGGCAAGCGCGCTCCCATCACGCTGCGCATCAACCCCGACGTTGACGCGAAGACGCACCGCCACACAACGACGGGAAAAAAAGGCGTCAAATTCGGCGTGGACATAGACGCCGCGCCGCGCCTCTTCAAGGAGCTGGAAAACCATGCGCATCTGGACGTATGCGGGGCGCATATCCATCTCGGTTCCCCCGTCACAACAATCGAGGCGTACGAATCCGCAATGGACAAGGCGGTCGCGCTCATTGCGAAGCTGCGGGATAACGGGTCGCGCTCGCTCCGCCTGCTGAATATGGGAGGCGGGCTGCCCATCGTCTATAAAGACGAAACGGAGCTGGACCTGAACGAATACGCGCGGGTCATGATGGACGGCGCGGCGAAGGTCGGATGCCGGCTGGCGCTGGAGCCAGGGCGGTATATCAGCGGCAATTCTGGGATACTCTGCGCCCGCGTCCTTTACCGAAAAGAGACTGGCCATAAGACATTCATCATCGTCGACGGCGCGATGAACGACCTGATCCGCCCCTCGTTTTACGGCAGCTGGCATGAGATACGCCCGGTGGAGCTGCGCGAACGGGAGATCGAAACGGTGGACGTCGTCGGTCCGATCTGCGAATCGGGCGATTTTTTGGCGAAAGACAGATCCCTACCGCGCATGGAAGCGGGCGAAACGCTCGCCATCTTCAGCGCGGGGGCATACGGATTCGTCATGTCCTCCAACTACAATTCCAGACCGAGAGCGGCAGAAGCGATGACGATCGGCGGCGAGGCGCTGCTCATACGCGAGCGCGAAACGCTGGACGATCTGACGAGAGGCGAACGAATCCCTGAAATCTTACTAGACGGAAAAGAGAGCTGATATGTCCATTTCATTCACAAAGATGAGCGGCGCGGGCAACGATTTTGTCGTCATTGACAACCGCGCCGGTCAAATCGAAGCGTCCGCCGAGTTTGTGGCGAAGATATGCTCCCGCCGCGTGTCGGTCGGCGCGGACGGCCTCCTGCTGGTAGAATCGCCGGAGGATCCGTCTGAAGCTGATTTTCGAATGCGCTATTTCAACGCGGACGGCGGCGAAGCGGAAACCTGCGGCAACGGCGCCCGATGCATCGCCCGCTTTGCCTTTTTGAACGGCGTCGCAGACGAAAAAATGCATTTTGAGACGCTTGCCGGCGTCTATTCGGCGGAGATGGCAGGCGACAATGTGCTTCTCGGCCTCGGCGATCCGCGCGACATACGCCTAGATTTTCCGTTGGAACTGGCGGAGGGGGAGGCGGTCGCCTCGTTTGCCAACACAGGCGTTCCGCATGCTGTGCGTTTCATGGACGAGATCGATTCTGTTGATGTGCCGGCGGCGGGACGCGAGATGCGTTACCATGAAGCGTTCGGACAGGCGGGCGCCAACGCCAACTTTGTCCGCGTCGAGAGCGAACAGCTCCTGCGGACGCGAACCTATGAGCGCGGCGTCGAAGATGAAACCTTAGCGTGCGGCACGGGAGCCGTCGCCTCGGCGGTGACGGCAGCCCTGCGCGGAAAGGCGCGTCCGCCCGTCACGGTGCGCGTCCGGGGCGGATTCGATCTCATCGTCCATTTTGAACTGAACGACGGGGCGGCGAGCGATATTCGCTTGGAAGGAGACGCCCGCGTCGTTTTCACAGGCGAATTAAGCAAAGAAGCGTGGAGCTACTGATGCGCTCATCGGACATGTCCGCAGCCCGCCAAGCGATGTCCCCCATCTTGACAACATCGATGGAGGATTACATCAAAGCGATCTACAAGGCGCAGCGTCGTCATGGCAGGGCGACAACGGTTCTGATCGCGAATCGAATGCAGGTCTCCGCGGCGTCTGTAACAAAAATGCTAAAACGCCTGGCGCGGTTCGATCTGGCGCTCTATGAACCGTATCAGGGCGCGGAGCTGACCGAGACGGGGCGATGCATCGCGCTGGAAATCATCCGCCATCATCGGCTCCTGGAGCTGTATCTGGCGGAGCGGATGGGTTATTCGTGGGACGAGGTGGACGCCGAAGCGGAGGCGCTGGAGCATGTGATCTCGGAGGCGTTTGAGGCGCGCATTGATGCCCTGCTCGGCTACCCCGACACCGACCCGCACGGGCATCCGATTCCGTCCCGCGAGGGGCATATACGCGACAACGCGCTCTACACCCCTTTAGACCAGATCGAAGCGGGGGAACGCGCCGTCGTCCGCCGCGTCTCCGACCGCGATTCATGCCGTCTGCGCCGTTTTGGCGATCTGGGGCTGTTTCCCGGCAGGAGCGTTCATGTGCTGGCGTTTGAAGCGGGGCGGCTGCAGATGCGCGTCGCCGGCAGCCCCCAAGAGATGGAGAGCGTCCTGGCGGAGGGCGTCTACGTGGAGCGCGCCGCGCCGAAACGCTGTATGAACGGAAACGGATGAGCAGATCGAACGTCCATATCGAGAACGAGGATTGCCGCGTCGGGATGAAGCGTCTGGCTGACAATTCCGTCTCGCTCATTTTGACCGACCCGCCCTATTTCATGGACGGCATGGGCGACGACTGGGACGCGGCAAAGTTGAAGCGGCGCGTCAAAAAAGGCGTCGTCGGCTCCTTGCCGGCGGGAATGAAGTTTTCGGCGCAGCAGGGGCTTGATCTGCAGCGGTTCTTGACGCCCGTCGCTTGCGAGTGGATGCGCGTCATTCGCCCCGGCGGCTTCTGCCTCGTGTTTAGCCAGAACCGCTTGGCGCATCGGACGGCGGTTGCGCTGGAAGAAGCGCGCTTTGAGATACGCGACGTCCTGCTCTGGCGGTATGAGGGGCAGGCGAAGGCGTTTTCGCAGGAGCATTGGGTGCGGAAACGGAAGCTGCCGGACGCCGAAAAGAGGCGGCTGATACGCAAACTGGGCGGACGCAAAACGGCGCAGCTGAAACCGCAGGGGGAGATGATTATTCTAGGGCAGGCGCCGGTCGAGGGTACGCTGGTCGACAACTGGGACCGCTGGGAGACCGGCTTGATCGATGTCAGCTCGCCGCTCATCAACCCTGATCAGTTTCCTGGCTCCGTCATACCGGTTTCTAAGCCGAAGAAGCGGCATGGGCATCTGACGCCGAAACCTGTCGCGCTGCTTCAGCATCTCATACGCATCTTTTCGGCGCCAGGGTCGCTGGTGTTGGACGCATTTGCGGGGTCAGGCTCTACGGGAGTGGCGGCGAAGCGCGAAGGGCGCGCCTTTATCGGTTATGAGATTGAGGCGGAAACTGCCGCAAGCGCGCAAGCGCGAATAGAGAGCGCGGTTTATGCCTAATATGTCTGCAGAGCTGTATGAATATCTGAGAGAAATGCGGAGAGCAATCGCCGAGAGAGACGGGATTATGCAATATCAGGTATTCTTAGACCGCGCGCTGCAGGAGATGGCGGAAAATAGACCCCGAGACAGAGAAGAGTTTCTGCGGATTTGGGGTACCTCCGCCCCAATGGCGGAGCGGTATGTTGATGAGTTTTTAGACGCGATTCGCCAATACTGTGAGGAGCGCAATATCATAAGCAACAAACAGACCTTTGGAGATCAGAATATGAAACATCCCAAACTTTACGACCTCCTTCTCGAAAAGAATCGTGAGTTGGCAAAAAAGGAGGGGGGAGGGATATTTACTCACAGAATACTGAGAGAAATGTCCAGCCTGCTACCGCAAACCGAAGCAGAATTCAGACAAATTCATGGCATTGGTCCAGTGAAAACTGAAAGGTACGCCGATATATTTCTGAAAATTATTAAAGACTACTGTGAGAAGCAAGGACATCCGCCTGCTATCTCCGTCGCCAAAGGGCAGCAGTACGCAGACCCAAGCGAGTACGCTCCCAGGCTGTACGAACTGCTAAAGGATGAGCGCAATCGGATTGCCGCTGAGGAGAAGGTCGATGCGTTTCAAGTTTTTTGGGACAGAACACTGAAGCAGATGGCGATTTATCTCCCGCAAACAGAAGAAGAATTTTTAGAAATCGATAGGATCGGGCCCTGGAAAACGGAACGATATGCTAACAGGTTTTTGCCAATCATACGCGAGTTTTGCAGAGAAAACGGCATCTCATATGACCGCGTTGAACCCAGCCTGCAAGAATTGCTAGAATGGCTCAGGAGATAGACCCATGCCCCGCCGCATCCTCATAGACGCCGGCCCAGGCGTGGACGACGCCCTAGCTCTCGCGCTGGCGTTTCGTTCCCTGAACTCTTAGACCAGCCGCTGTCTGCGCATGGTCGGCAAGCCGTTGATCTACGCGGACCGGATCGCGTCAAAAGGAGTCTATTCCGGGCGACATAAAATAAAACGGAAACCGCGTTGCAGTTATCGAAAGGCTGGCGGTATGATATGGTCACTGAAGGCGAATGGGAAGGGCGCGGCTTCTTGAGTGCGCTCCATACACGGAAAGGAAACGACTTGTCGCCGCTCGCGGAGATCTATGTACTCTTGGGAGGCGCGTATTGGCGAGTCGGCGCGTCGGATGAGGCAATTCAGAGTTTTGAGAAAGCAATTGAGATAAGCCCTAAATACGCCGAAGCATATCTCTTAAAAGGACTTCTTCACCGAGAAAGAGGCGAGTCAGACGACGCGCACGAGGACATTTACTGGGCTATTTCCCTCAATCCCGACTTCTACATAGAAATCTTTGAGCCGATTATGCAGGCTGAGCGGGAATCTGAAGCCCTTTGGGACGACTTACGAAGCCAACCCGAATTTGACGCAATGCTGCAGAACCTGGAAAAAGACCTCTAAGCGCGACGCGCTGGCGGTAAGGTGGAAGATAACACATGCCCCGCCGCATCCTCATAGACGCCGACCCAGGCGTGGACGACGCCCTAGCTCTCGCGCTGGCGCTTCGTTCCCCGGAACTCTCCCCTGTCGCTGTCTGCGCAGTGAACGGCAACGCCTCTGTCGAAAAAGCCGCCGCGAACGCGCTTCGCATCCTGGATGTGTTGAACCCGTCGCCCCGTCCGCCCGTAGCGAAGGGGGCGGATCAGCCGCTCTCCCGCCCGCGCGTCGGAGCGGAACATGTGCATGGCGGAGACGGCCTCGGCGGCGCGACCGAGCTGCGCGGTCAAAACGGAAGCCTGCGTTATCCGCCCTCCGAGACGCCGCTCGACCAGCGCCATGCGGTCGATCTCATCTTAGACGCGGCAGACGAAGAGACCGTCCTCGCGGCGCTCGGCCCGCTCACCAACGTCGCGCTCGCCGTACGCGCCGACGCCCGCAAGATGCGCCGATACGCAGAGCTGGTCGTCATGGGCGGGGCGTTTCGGACATCGGGCAACGTCACGCCGCAGGCAGAATTTAACGTATATGCCGACCCGCATGCGCTTCAAGAGGTTTTGGCGGCGGGCTTGCAGCTGACCTTCATTCCGCTGGACGCGACAAGCTCTGTTCTGCTGACCCCGCAAACGCTGGCGGAAGCGCGCGGCTCTCTGGGACGCTTCACGCGCGACATCTCGGCTCAACTGCTGGCGTTCACACAAAAAGCGGCGGGCGTCAACGGCATGCACGTCCATGACGCTCTCGTCATCGCCTATCTCCTAGACGAGAGCCTGTTTCGGTTGGAGCATGTCTGCGCGCGGGTGGAGACGGCGGAGGGAGCGTCTTTAGGGAGAACCTACCATGAGGCGGGCGGAACTCCGAACGCGCGCGCCGCGTTTGAAGCGGACGAAGCGCGCATTCTCGCCCTGTTGAAATCGCGCGTCTTAAGTTTACAGCCCGACGGCGATCGATAGCCTGTGGCTGCCGCCGATCTCGCCGTTCGTGAAGGCGTAATCGACCGCAAACGACTGCCCGCCGGTGAATCCAAGCCTGAAGCCGGCGCCGGCGGAGATGTCGCGCAGCGTCTCGGCGGCAGATTTGCGCTCCATCAATCCGACGCGCAGCGCAAGCGCGTTGCCGAGGTTCCATTCCGCGCCAAAGTTTTTCTCAAAATCGTATTTTGAGTTCACTTCAGCGGCGATCGTAAAGGACGAATTCTCCCCCGGCGGAACGGAATGCGCGAGCGCAAGTCCAAGTTTCAGGTTCTGATCAATAACGTCTCGGTGAGACGATTCGCCGCTCTTCGGGACGGTGTTCCAATAAATTTTCGTCTCGGTCGCGTCCTGCAGGTTCGCGGCGGCGCGCAGCTGGGCTTCGTCAGAAAGACGATACGCGCCCAGAGCCGCAGCGTCCGCCCCGACGCCAAACGCGTTGTTGCCTTCCGGCGCCGCGATGAAAATGAACTTCCCGGCAAGACCGACATACGCGGCGAGCCGATCTTTCTCAAAGGCGCGCGTCCCCCATGCAAGCGTGAAGGCGTTGTTCGACACGGACCCTTCCGCCCGAACCGTCGGCCGGTTGACCGAGCTGACAGGCTGCGAATTCGGCGTCGAGGTGAGCCGAATATCGTCAATAGCGACGCGCAGCCATGAGAGGCTCCATACGCCGCCGCCGACAGGATGCGCCGCGTTGAAATAATCGTAGGCGTCCAGCCCATGGAGCGTCGAGTGCATGAAGGCTGCCTGCGTTCGATCCACTTGGGCGAGGCCGGCGGGGTTCCAGTATGCGGCGGAGGCGTCGTCCGCGAGCGCGGAATAGGCGCCCCCCATCCCGATCGCGCGCGCGCCCGCCCCAAGGGTCAAAAACTCGCCCGCAAACGGCTCCGCAGCGCAGGGGCGCAGGGGCAAAATCAAGAAAGCCATGACAGCAAGGGCGATGCGTATCTTCACGTTATTTCAGTTTCAACAGCTTCAAGGTTTGCGACCGCGTCTCCCCGCGCGCGGTCATTTTGACGACAGCGTAATAAACTCCGTTGGCAACCTCGCGCCCGTCCGCGTCCCGTCCGTCCCAGCGGACGCGAACAAAACCTGCCGACGGCGGATGCTGGAGCCGCCGAACGACACGCCCCTGAAGCGAATAAACGGCGATGTCCAACGTCTCAATTTCGCCAGCCGCTTCAACGGCGATGTCCGTCTCCGTTCGAAACGGGTTCGGATAGTTCAATACGCTGATGAGCTCGACAGACTGCGAAACGTTGAAGCGGATTTCTCTGCTCGCTTCGTTCCCGTCCAGATCGGCTGCGGACGCCTTGAGTCGGTAGCTTCCAGGCTCCAGCTCCGGCGCGTAGTTGATGAGAAGTTTGTTAGAACCGGGCGCGGCATGAACCCGCAGATCGGAGGCGTCAATCGGCGGGGCGGGCTGCCCGTCGCGGGTCAAGGAGAGCGACACATCCAACGGGTCAACCCCGCTGTCGTCCGACACGACGAGCGCAATTGCCGGCTTCGGAGAGACGGCGTCCCCGTCCGCAAAGTCCTGTCCCTCAACCGCAAAGCTGATTTCGGGAGCGCTCTCGTCGTTGGTGTAAAAGGCGGCGAAGGTTCCAAGCCGCGGCGTTGTCCCGTTCAGAGCTCCGACATGGCGCGTCTCAAACCGTATCGCGTCGCCCGGCTCAAACGGTTTCTTTCCTGACAACGCTTCAATGCGCAGCGTTCCATCTGCGCTTGTCCATCCGTCAACAATGGAGCCGAGACGGGGCGATTCGCCGGGGCGGGATCGGCGGCGCACCTCAAATTCGCGCCGGCTGATGAACATAACCGTCCACGCATCCTCCTCAATCTCATCCCCCGTCAGAGAAGGTTGGACGACTCCGCCGCCGGAGTTTCCAAGATATGCGTTCACAACCCCCGTCTCGCCTGTCTGAGTGAAGTTCAGGTTCGCTTCCCATACTTCTCCAAACTGCAGCGCCGACAGCCCGTTTCGAAGATACGGGTAGCGCAGGTCCGCCTCGGCCGGCAGCGGCTCATAGACGGGGCGCGATTGCTGGCTTTCCAGCACGCGCTCGAGCGTTCTGCTGCTCTGGTCTAGGCGGTATAGATCGTAGGTTCTCGCGTCCACAACGAAAGCGAAATACCGCCCGCGCTCCACGGAGGCGGGGTCGAACACCCATCTGGCGTCAGCTCGAAATTTTGGCGCGGTTGGCTCGGCCAACACGGCGAACGTTTGCGGTTGCCGCTGCGCGTTTTTGGCGAAGCCGCTGTCGCGTAGACGCCTCCACCGCTCCAACTGCGGGCGCCATTCATAGACGCCTGCCGAAGTCAGCAAGTTAATCAAAGACGCGTCCAGATCATTCTCCTCTTCATCTTCCTTGTCTTTATTCGCCTGCTCAATCGCTCTGCGAACGGCGTCCAGGTCGAAGCGTACCTGAATGGGCGCCGGTTCGTTCAACGAGCCGTCGGAAGGGAGTCCGTCAGCCGCTATAGTCAGCGCCGCCGCGTCCGTATTCAGCCAAGGAAGCGGAGTCAGCGACGCCTGCGCAGGCAGAGACGCCTCCTCGGCCGAGAGACGCGCGGTGTAGGCGCCGCCCAGCGTCTGACGACTCAGAGTGGCGGTTATCGCCCCGTCCCGCGTCTGAAGATCGACGGGAGAGGCGCCGGGGCGCGTTTCGTTCACCTGTATACGCCGATGCGACAGGTTGTCCCTACGCAGGTTCTCCGTCTCCGCCGTCTCGCCGTCCGGGTCGGTCCATGCGGCGATCCAGTAGGCGCCGTCCTCCAGCCGGTACGGCGCAAACGCCTCCGCCGTCCAGTTCAGATTCAGGGGCGTATTCGGATCGCGGAGCCGATTCTCGCCGTCCGTGCTGTCAAGAAGCGGATTGAGGCGCGTCCATTCAGACGGCTTTACAACCGCCTCTCCAATCGTTTTGGCGTCCTCGTCCGACGCGTCGTCCCCGTTCAGGTCAGGGTTTCCAAGATACAGAACGACTTTCACGGGCGTTTCAGCCTGCGCTTCATTCTCGTTTTCAATGCGCAAATGGAACCCCCATCCGCGCGCGCTGTCGTACCCGTATCGGATCATCGGATCGCCTGTTTCATGATCGATAGCGACGCTCCAGTCGGGAGCGGAATGGAACGCGATGGAGAACGTCTCTGTCTTCGTTTCGTTTCCGTCCGCGTCCGTTACGACCGCGCTGTAACGAAATCGATCGCCCGCGTCCGGAGCCGGTATCGTCTGGCTCTGCCGGTACCATCCAGCGCCTTTCTCTGCGTCGGGAACCATCGGCGCCGAGAGCCACTCTGAGCGATCCTCGTCATCATATTGCTGCCATTCCAACACGACGCTCTCTACCGCCCCGTCGTCCGTCACTTTCAGCGCGATCTCAACATTTCCGTCCTTCTCGGCGATGTCGATCTCCTCAATGACCGGCTCTGAAACCGCAAATCCGCTGCCTCCAACGGCTAGATCGGAGCTGGATTGAATGTACAGCTCCACCTGCGCGCGCCCTTTCTGCGCGTTCATCGGCACGGGAAGCGTCAAGGCGGGGTACCGCCCGTTCACAGCGTCCGCTTCCGCCGTTTTTTCAATCATCGATCCGCTTTCTTTGTCGACAAATTGCGCTGTCGCAAAGAGCCGCCCGTTGAAACTCGACACAGGCGCGTAGGTTTTCTCGCGCGTTTTCGGGTCGTAGGTCGATTTCAGAACGCTGCCAGGCTGAATGCGCAGCGTTCCGCCCGGCTCAATAGACCGAGCTTCCAGTATCGGATGCGCCTCGTATTTCGCCGTATACAGCTGGGTCGCTGGATCGCCGAAGAGCAGGTACTGCTGCATGACGTCCAGATGTCCGAGGCTGCGTTCCAACAGCAGCTGCGTCTTCGGATTGAAGGCGATTTCGCCAAAGCCCCGCACATTGCGCTTGAAGATGTCGTCGAAGATGATCTTGGCGAGCGCATCATTTCCGGCGCCGAAGGTGTACCGCGTCGCCGCGATCATGCCGACGATGCCCCTGTTTTCGATGCGCATCAGCAATTCGCCCATGCTCGGCTCGGCGGGCGCGTCGAAGTAGGCGTTGTTGCAGCTCAAGACAAACATGAGCGAGAGCCGGTCCGTCTCGGAAAGCCCGCGAATGCCGATGTTGTCAAAGATAATCTCATGCGCCCAGACAAGCCGTCCGCCATGCCCGGCGTATTGCGAGATAACGGCGCCTTGGTTGAGCGCGTCCATGATCGCCCGCCGCGCTGCCCTAGACGCCTGCGGTATGTTGTCGTTGTGTTCTTCCAAATAGTCGGACAGAAAAATTTTGTTCGTCACATAACCGAGCAGGGTGTGGTTCTGGCTGATCTCGGTCAGGCTTTTTTTAAAGATGAAATCGCCCGAATTCGTCGTATCGTCGTCCGCGATGGAGATGATCTGCCGCCGCCATGTTCCGTTGGGCGGCCGCTCCTCGTAGCGGACGATCTTCTCAACGGCGGCGCGCGCCTCGTCGGGATTTTCAACCGGTATCCGCCCAAGAAACAGATCGGGCAGCGCGTCAATGCCGCTCACCGTCGCATACCAGTGATCAATCCCCGTCTCCCCGTAATACGACCACACATAATGCGTCGGAATATAACCCAAAAACTCCGGCGCTTCAGGGTAACGTTCCGTGTCAACGCCGTATAAATCGTATGTGCCGTCTCCCAGAATGACAACATGCGTGACAGGCGCGCCGCTCCAGTGAACATAGGCATGCGTCAAAAACGCCTTGACCGCCCACGGCGAGACGGCGCCATGCGAAAATTCGTCGTAGATGTCGTCGATATTCGCCATGAAGGCGCGGTGTCCGCCTCCCTTCGCGGTCGTCCGCCAATCGCGCAGACGACGCGCGTTCTCCTCATACCGCGAATGGTAGATGACGATCCAGTCGGCGCCGTTCGCCGGATCTTTCAGATTGGAGGGTGTGTCCAACTCCAGCCGGTCGGGTTGAATGACGCCGTCGTCCGACACAGCGATGAAGCTCCAATCCCTGTTGTCGCGCATCTGAAAACGGGCGGCGTAGGTCGCGTCGGGCAGCGGCTCCGTTTTTCCCTGCGCGGCTTGAATCGCCAACAGACGCTCCCGCGCCTCCTGATCCAGCGGCGCCGAGCGCGTCTCAACATTCCGAAGCCGCGCCGTCAGCCCAAGCCCGTCATGTTCATACACCGCAATGTTCGGGTTCAAAAAATCGGAGACGTCGTATTGAAGCGTCCGCAGCTGCCGATCTGCAAGAGGCGCCTTAGAAGGAGGCGACGACGCAAAGAGAGAGTCGGATACAGCGCGGTATAGCCGCGTGTATTCGATCTCAAGGCTGTCGACATACATATGGTAGGGGTAAAGGTCGATGTTGCTCACATCTCCGTCCTGTCCGCTGTCTCCGTTGTCGTCCACGCGCGTGATTTCCAGCGTGTTCAACCCGTCCACAGGATCGATCAGATGCTCCATGCGGATCGTCCTGCCCATTTGAAGCGGCTCCTGATCATACCAGTCCTCCAGCGCCCGCCCGATGAGGAGGCCGTTGAACATGACAATCGCTTCATGCTCAACAGGCGTTCCGCCCTGCAACGCGACATCTACACGGGCAAAATCGAGCGATTTGGCGGGATCGTAAATCGGAAACTCGCGCGACGCTTTATTTGGGATGGTGTTAATCGAGCCGTTTTGGACGCCGAACCATAGCCAATGGTTGCGGTTGTCGTACCATGTATGCGGGTCTTCGGGCGGTTCCGCTTTTGGCGGCGATTCTTGAAGCCGCGTATGGAGCAGATTTTCCTCCAGCTTGATCTTGGAGCGAAACGCCGGAGCCGTCGCCGCTAGCGAGGTTTGAACGGCGCCTTCCAGCTCCGCGGGCCGCAGACCGCGCCTCTCGCCCGCAATGAGCCAATACACATTGTAACGCGAGTAATGCGATTCGGGCGTCGTTGCCAAAAAATCGACATAATCTTCAGGGTCAAAACGCCCGTCCTGCGCGCCGGACACATACGCAGGCAGCTCCTTGCCGTTCCATTCTATGCGGAGACGGCTCGGCAGCGCCGCGTCAAGATCAACGCCCAACGCTTGCAGCTGCGCCCCTGTGATTCGGCAAACGCCCTCTTCGGCGACATGCATCTTGACAGCGAATCGCCGCGTTTCAGAGTCGCCGCCCTCATCGCTGTTCGGAGCCGCCGGCGCGCGCCAAGCGCGAGACGCCTCTTCGTTCAGAAGATGCCGTTCAAAGTAGCGTTGAAACGTCGGCGATTCATACCTCGCCTTCGGGGCGGCGGAGCCAGAAAAAGAGAACGAAGCGGAAGGCGGACGCATAAAATCGACGCGCACCGTCATCGATGCGCATTGCCGCGCCCGCCCTGTTGAGGCTTGAAAGCGCACGGGGCGCATCTCAATCTGAACGACGCGCCGATCTCGGATCAGCCCGTCCGAGACGATTTCAGCCCACTGGGCGGGGAGATACTTGTTCGAACGGTACGCCTCCGCATTTTCTCGATAAACAGGCCGCTCATTGACGGCGAGCGGAACCGGCGCGGGACGCCATCCGCTCAGCTCGGTCACATGCCCAGGAGACGCCCGAACGTGAATCTGCGCGTCATGAGGCGCGCCGAGGGCGACCGACGACGCCGGCAGCTGCGGCTCCCCAACCCGCCCGATAGGATAACTCCCTGAGAAAGAGAGCAGAACGCTCCCCGATTCGTCCAGCGGCGCGGCTTCAACGGCGGGAAACTCAACCCGAAACGTAACGCCCGACTCGTCCGCGTGGAGCAGCTGAATCGCCGGCTCGGCGACTCGACTTTCTTCAGCCCCTCCGCTGACGCCCGCCGAGAGAACCGCGCATGCCAAAAGGCGCAGAATCGTCATCTCAATCTTCAATCCGTCCAGCGCGTCACCTCTTCAACGCCCATGCGCGGCGTCGGCTCTTTGAACTCTTCAGGGTAGCCCATGTAAAGCAACCCGATGATGTACTCATTTTCAGGATCGATGCCCAGCAGCTTGTAGGCGGCGTCTTCCATCGTGATCGGGCCGGTGCTCCACTGAAGGCCGACGCCAATCTCCGCTGCGGCGAGCTGTATCCCAAGCATCGCGCAGCATGCAGCCGCGTAATCTTCCCGCTTCTCCTGCTCGTCCCCTTCTTGACGGCACGAAACGAACACGACGGTCGGTTTCGATTTCCATTTATCCACCCCTTTTTGCCCCGCGATTGCCAGTATATCGACAGGAACCTTCCCCCTCACCTTCGCCATCTGAATCTCGCGGTACCGTTCAGCGAGAATCTCATTCGTCTTCGGACCGACGACGGTGAACCGCCAAGGCTGCGTCAGATGATGGTTCGGTCCCCAGGTGCCTGCCTCCAGTATTTTGAGCAGATCGTCCCTGGGGATCGATTCCTTCTTAAACTGAAAGACGGTGCGCCGATTGCGCAGGGCGTCTCGGACAGGGCTTCCGCTCATTCCGCTCTCCTTTCGATCTACAGACGCTCTTTGAGCTGGTTCAGCAGATTCTCGTCCGGCTCAACCGGCAGATCGATCGGCCGATGCTGCAGCGCGCTCATGTAGATGCCGAGAATGATGTTGAATTGACTCAGCGAGTTGGACAGGTTTGTCGGGCAAGGCTTGTCGTCGTCTGCCGCCCATTCAAACATGGCGTCCGTCAGCCCCGCCTGGCCGATCACATCTTCCGCCCAGTAGCTGTGGTCGCCGCGCTCGAGATCGCCGTTCGAAAGCGTCCGTTCCCAGTACGCCATTGTCCAGTGGACGACGCCTTTTGTGCCGTAAACAGCGATGCGCTTGTGCATGTGCTGCGTCCCGTCGTCGTTGATGGGGCGCGCGTTTGTGCCGCACAACAGCTGCGCCTGCGTTCCGTTTTCATAGTTGATGATCGCGACGCACTGCTCGGGGGCGGAATGTCCGCCGCCGCCGATGCCTCCCCCACCCGAAACCTGCCCAAAGACCGATGTCGGCGCCGAGTTGGAGTTGAAAGCGGAGACCAGCTCCAAAACGTGCGTCCCCTGCCCAGCCAGGTTCAGCCGCGCGCTGGCGTCAATGAACCGTCGCTCGCCGATGGCGCCGCTCTCCGCCGCTTCTTGGAGCTCCAGCGATTTTTTGTGGAAATGGAGCTGATGGTTGACCGCAAACTTCGTGTCCGATTCAGCTTCCAGTTTCACCAGCTGATTGTAATCCTCGCCTTGAAGCGCGATCGGCTTCTCCACAAGAACGGCGGGAACGTTATGCTCATGCGCGAGCGTCAGAAGCTGAACGCGCAGATGCGGCTGCGTGACGATGTGCAGCAGATCCGGCTTCACCTCGTCCAGCATCTTATGAACGTCCGTGTAGCGCGTCTCGATGCCGAAATGGTCGGCCAGTCCATGGAGCCGCTGTTCGTCGAGGTCGCAGACTGCCGCCAGCTCCCCTTTTGTTACATGTTGATAGGCGTCGGCGTGTCCGCGGGCGCGTCCGCCGCAACCGAGAAGGGCTGATTTCATGTGAACCTTTCTAACCTTTCACCACCAGAATGATTCCGAGTATGGCTAATGTTACCAGAACTACGTTCGCAAACATATCCCTATTCAAGCGCGTTCCCAACTCCAACCCTATTTTAGCCCCGATCCAGATAAACGGCAAAACGACAGCATACGCAATCATACTCCATTCTGCGAGGCCGACAGCAATCGACAATCCGCTTTTGGCGAAAGAGGCGACGAGAAAGTAGCTCGCCAAGGCGGAGCGGAGAACATCCCGCCCCAACGGTTGACTATACAGGTAGAAGATGAGCGGCGGACCGGCGACATTCGCCGCCCCAGCCAACGACCCGGCAACCGCCCCCGTCGGATAGCTCCACCACAGAGGCAGCAATTTAGCCTTTTTGTCTCGCCTGCGCTGGTTGACGACATGGTAAACGGAATAAACAATCACCATGACGCCGACGATTCGCTTGATAAACGACTCAGGCGCCGCTTTCAGCAGATACACGCCGAGCGGAAGCCCGACAACAGAGCCAATCAGCAGGCGAAACAAAACGCCCCATGGTATCGACTTTCGAAGCGACCATACGAGATAAGCCGCGTTGAAGACGGCGAGCATCGCGACGAGAACGCTGGCGTACCTAACGGACATCAAGAACGGCAGCAGCGCCATCGGAAGCATGCCGAAGCCGAAGCCTGTCGTTCCCTGCAGCAGCGACGCTATCAAAAAGACGGCGCTCACAGCGGCAAGGTCCGATAAAGGCGGTAAGATGGATGCGCTCATTCAAAGGATGGTAACGCGTTGCGGGCGACAGGTCAACCGCCGCCCGGCAGGTCGAGAATCCACAGGAGCTGTCCCCATTAACCTAACATGCTCATGGACAATAAGGCGGAGACGGCGGCGCCAACGCCCGCGCATGCGAAGTTCACAGCGCTGTTGCCGATGAGTCCCCGCCGTTCAAGGGTCGCGCCGAGGAGGCTGTCGGCGATATTCCCAGCGGCGCCGCCCGCCAAAACCGCCTCAAATGAAACGTTCATACCCAGCGCGGCCGCTGTCAGCCCCATGACTCCCGCCGCCGCCGCCCCCGCTATAAAACCGACCCATGTGACCCCGCCGTTTTCCCCTTTCGCGACGGGGCGAAATGTGGAGATCAGAACGGGGCATCCGCCCCAAGCCTGTCCAACCTCGCCAGAGACGGTGTCTGCCGCGGCCGCGGCGAACGAACCCGCAAAAGCGGCCGTTAACGCCGAAGGCGGAGTCGGCAGCGCGGCCGCTGTCAAACCTAACAACGCGCCGACCGCCCCGTTCGCCAAAGCGTGGCGCGCGGAACGGCGTACGCGCTTCTTCCCCCGCTTCCAACGCAGCGAACCGAGAGCGACAAAGAGAATCAACAGCGCAAAACCGCTGAATCCAAAGCCTGCATACGCCGCCGTTCCGACGCAAACTCCCGCCGCCATGCCGCGTTTGTCGACCGCTTTGAGCGCGAGCGCAGCCAGCCCAAACGCAAGGCTGAACGCCGCGCCCAACGCCCATTGCATGCGTCCGCTACTTCTCTTGCGTCTTGCGGTAGAGAACGCGGATTAGGCTGACAACGCCCAGAAGTACCGCCGCCCAAAAGATCAGAAGCGCTAGATACCAGAGAAGCGTCAACGTCCCAAAAATGATTGCGGCGACTTTCTGGAGCGCGAAATATCCCAGAATGAGAATTGCAGCCCAGAGAAGTATTTTTTTAAAGCCGTTCATGTGTCTTCCTTTCCTTGTAGGATTTTTTTCGGCTCCTTCGGATGCGCGAGCATTTTTTGATAGACGAGAGTCCCGGCAAAGACGGCTCCCGCAACGGCGCCGCCGTAAAACAGAAACGGAAGCGCCGCTGGAATCACCCCGGCCGCCGCGATGAGCGCCTGCTCAAGCAGAAGCAGCCCAATGCAGCCCAGAAGAAGAATGAGAACGCTGCCGCTGATTTTCTTAAGCATCGCCGCCCCCTTCCTGTTGATTCGCGCTGTCCGCGCGGAGCAGCGCGACGGAGCCGCCGATAGCGGACGCTCTCAATGTCGCGCCGCCCTGTCCGACGCGCAGCCGATTGTCGCCGACCGCCTCCGCCTCCCAGTTCGATTCAAACATGCCGCCTGCGACGTCGTACTCCAGCTCAAACTCGGAATCGGAGCCAAGCTCCATCTCGACGCTCCCGCCGGCAGATCGGAACTTGTAAACGCCCTGCGTCCGGTTGCCGAGGCGCGCCTTGACGCCGCCCCCGTTCGTTTCAGCGTCAATGTTTTCCGATGTCGGACGCTCAATGTGAATGCCGCCGCCGACAACGCTGAGCCGCAGGATTCCTCCAACGCCCTTGACGCGGATGCCGGCGCCGGAGGAACGGGCGGTGAACTCCTTCGGCGCCGCGTCAACCGCTTCAATCTGCGCCCCTGACGCATCAATGTAAACGCGCCGCAAGCCGTTCGGTATCCCGATCTCTAGCGTTCCGCCGATCGACTCGATCTCAATGCGCGCGCCGTCCTGCGAGGTCTCAACGCTTGCGCCGGGGCTGTCGACGCGGATCTGGTCGCCATTGGCGCCGAAGAGCCGAATCGAGCCGCCTTTTTGCGCTATATTGAGCGAGGCGTTTTTGGAAACATGGTAAAGGCCGCCGCTTTCGCTCTTTTCGGATGCGCCGCCGCGCTTCGTTTTCCCCTGCATATCGGGAAACCGCCTGCGCATCTCTTCAAAAAACCCGTTCATTTTCTTTTCAAAGTCGCTCAGGTCGATGGCGCGAAATTCGCGCTCCACCCGCTGAAACGCCTCTTCAAATCGCTTGCGGGGGTTCATGCCCCGTCCGCCGTCATTTTCTCGGCTCAACGCTGAAAGCAGTTTTTCTGCCGCTTCAGTCGATATTTTGCCTTCTTTGAGAAGCTCAAGGACAAGAATGCGTTCATTTGGAGTCATGATCCGTCCCTTCTTCTTCCACTTCGATGGTGATGGTTCGATGGACGTTCGATTCCGTCTCGCCTTTTTTGCGCGTCAGATTTTCGATATGCTTACGCAGATCGCGCTGCCGATTGCGCAGGATTTCGCCCGCTTTTTTGAGGCCTTTCTGCACATCTCTGGACGCTTGGCTCAACAGGTTTTGAATGGAGTTGATTCGGGCGGCTTGGCCGTTGGCTCCGCCGCCGCCTTCCAGCGCCGCAATCAGCCGCTCGCCCTCTTCGGGCGTCAACTTGCCCTCGCTCACCATTTTCAAAATCAGAATTCGTTCTTGGGTCATGCTTCTTCTCCTTCGTCAGATTGAACCTTGTTGAGCGCATTCAGAAGTTCTTCGGCTTCGTCGGGCGTCAATTTTCCGTCGTTCAGCTCCTGTACGATGGCAGAGCGCTCCGAAGCGATCTCGCTGGGAGACCATTTTTGATCGACCGCCAGACCCAGATCCCGAATGATGCGGTTCAACCGATTCCGCACCGTCGGATAAGAGATGTCGAGTTCGCGCTCCACCTCGCGGAGATTTCCGCGGTTCTTGATAAACAGCAGCAGAAAACTCTGCGCGTCTGAGGAGAGCTTTGTGAAACGGTTCCGCTCAAAAGAGCCGGCGATCGAAACGCCGCAGTCGGGGCATTCATACTGCCGAATTACCAGCTCGCCGCCGCAGGAAAAACATGAAGAGGTTTCGGGTCGTGTTTTCAAACGCATCAATCGCTCCATCTATCGATTATCGAACCTGTCTATGCCATATTCTAACATAGGACATAAACGATGTCAAACACAAAGTGGAAAAAATGCGCACAACGAAGCGAAACAGGTTATTTTTCTGGAGATTCAAGCCGAATCTCTTTCACCTCCCCCAACTCCTCAAGCGGACGGCCGAACTTCTCCCGTTGACCAACGGTGACAATAACCATTTCGTCCGGGTTCAGATACTTCTGCGCGGCGGCAAGTACCGACTCCTTTGTCACGGCGGCGATGTTGCTCGTCCAGTTCTCAAGATACTCCTCCGGATAACCGAGAAACTGGTAAACGAGGCTCTGCGCGGCGATCTGCGCGCTGGATGTGTACAGAAAAACGAACGAGTTGATGTTCTGATTTTTCACCAAAGCCAGCTCCAGATCGTTCACCGGGTTGGCGCGCATCCCCGCCATGGTCTCCTTCGCCAGCTCAATCAGCTCAACGACATTTTGATGCTGCGTACTCGCATACCCGAAAAAGAAGCCGTCCAGGTTCTTACGGAAAAAGTTGGTCGAAATGCCGTAAGTCAACCCGCGCTCCACCCGTATCTTCCGCATCAGCCTTGAGGAAAAGCCGGAACCGCCGAGAATGTCGTTCATGACAAGTATCGAGTGCCAATCGGGGTTTGTCCGTTGAATGCCCGCATGTCCAAAGACGATGAAGGTTTGCCCAATCTCTTTCTCAATGTGGTAAATGCCGCCCGGTTTGAACTGCGGGGCGGGCGTTTCAGGACGCTCAACCGCCGGCGGGTTCCATCCTTCAAACGCCTTCTCAATTTTCTGAACAATATCGTCTGTTTGAAAATCGCCTGAAACGGCCATCCAGATTCCTTCAGGGTGAAAATGCTCCCGATGGAACGCGATCATATCCTCCCGGCCAATCGCCATGGCAGACTCCATCGTCGAATACCGCGCATACGGATGATCGCCGTAGAGGCGAACCTGCATCTCTCGAAACGCGGTCTGCAGCGGGCTGTCGTTCCGCCGCCGTATCGCTTCGATGAGCTGCCCGCGCTGAAGCTCCACTTTCTCCTCTTGAAAGGCGGGGTTCATCAGTATGTCCGCAAACAGCTGAACGCCCATATCCGCGTCTTTGACGAGAACGTTCAGGCTTGCCGTTCCGTACTCATCGGACATGCCGACCTCAATGGAGCCGGCGATGAACTCCAGCGCCTCGTTGATCTCGTCGGGCGTACGCGCCGCGGCGCCTCCGTTGCGCATGACGGCTGCGGTCATGCCGGCGAGTCCCGTTTTGCCGGGCGGGTCGTATATTTCGCCCGTCTTGATGTAGGCGGTGATGTTCAAGATCGGGAGCTCATGGTCTTCCAGCAGAAAGAGGCGCATCCCGTTTTTCAGGACAACCTTTTCCGCTTTCGGCGGATTCGCGTTCAGCGGCGGATACTCAAGCCCCTCCAAAATCGGCAGCTGCCCGTGCGCCAGCCCCGCCATGAAACCTGCGAACGCAACGAGAAGCGCGCGCGCTCCCGTCCATCGTTGATGTCGATTCATTTGCCCGCCTCCTCCTGCGCTGCCGGCGCCTCTCGAACCAGAACAGCGACCGTCCGATTTTCCCATGTTAAATACTCCCGCGCGACCCGCTGAATATCCTCCGCATCGATGCGGTTCACCGTGTCTAAAAGCGTCTGCGTATAACGCCACGACCCGGCGATCAGCTCATAGTAGCCCAGCTGACTCGCCATCCCCGCGTTCGAATTAAGCCCGCGGATGAAGTCGGCTTGAAACTGGTTGCGCACTTTTTGCAGTTCCCGATCGCTGACCGGCTCATTTTTAAGCCGTTCCAGTTCGGCGTACAAAGCCCGCTCAACCTGCGTCGGCGTGTGCGGGCTGCGCGGAACAATGTCGATCATGAACAGGTTCGGAAAACGCGCGCCTGGATATCCGTTCACCGAACGGACGCTCGAGGCGACCTGCCGCTCTTCAACCAGAGCCTTATACAGACGCGCGGTGCGCCCCGATGTGAGCAGACTGTTGATAACGTCAAAGACAAAATCGTCGTAGGACGGAATGGTCGGTTTATGGTAGGCGACCTGCAGGCGCGGCTCCGCGGCAAATTTCACATAGACGCGCCGTTCGCCAATCTGTTTCGGCTCTTTTGTGCCGATGCGCGGCGGTATCTCCTGGGCGGGTATGTCGCTAAAATACTGCGTCATACGCTCAATGACCCACTCGATGTCAATGTCGCCGACGATCGTCACGACGGCGTTGTTCGGCGCGTAATACGTCTTAAAGAAAAGCTCCGCTTCCGGCCGTTTGAGCCGTTCAATGTCCGATTCCCAGCCGATGATAGGCGTTCCGTAGGGGTGCGCCTTGAACGCGGTTGTGAGCAGCGCGTCGCTCAAACGTCCAAACGAGCTCGCTTCATACCGCTGCTTCCGCTCCTCCATGACAACATCGCGCTCCGTGTAGAATTCGCGCAGCACAGGGTCGCGCATCCGCTCCGCTTCGATGCGCATCCACAGCTCAATCTTGTTGGCGGGAAGGGAGACGACATAGTTCGTGAAGTCGGTTCCGGTGCCGGCGTTCAGCCCAATGGCGCCTTCGTATTCGTAGAGTTCTGAAACTTGGCTTGGAACAACCAGCTCCCGCGCCTGCTCCTGAACCCGCTCGATTTCCGCCTTGAGGCTGTCGCGCAGGGCGGCTTGCTCCTCAGAGAGATCGTCGGCGACTTTGAGCGGATCGTACTGGGCATGGAGCTCGTCCAGTTTGTCAAGCAGCGGCTTCTCCGCTTCGTAGTTGAGAGCGCCGAGCTGGCGGGTTCCTTTAAAGAGCATATGTTCCAGCATATGCGCAATGCCCGTTCGGTCGATCGGTTCGTCGACGGAGCCTGCTTTGACCCAAATATGCAGCGCGACGGTCGGCGACTGCGCTCGGCGCATCAGGAGCAGTTTCATTCCGTTGTCGAGCGTGTGTTCGACGACCCGCTCCTCTAGGTTTTGCGCCGAGGCGGTCAAGCACAAGGCGACGCATGCGGAGATCAGCGGGGCGGCGAAGCGAACGAACCGATTGCCTATCATATACCTCTCCGTTTCCATACGGACGCATCATACATTCAATGGGCGGCGGATGCAAACGCCTTATGGCAGCATTTGGACACCGATACTCCCGCGCATGCGGAAATCTTAGCCGCGCATTAAGCGAAGCTTGCGCTCAACACAATTCTGCGTTATGATGCGTATGCCAAGTGAGACAGCGGATGATAAGGAGATTGGAAGAGTGAAACAGACCAAGCAAATCTTTTGGATCATCGCAGGACTCACGGCGCTTGCGATCGTTGCGGTCGCATTTCTCTTTCATCGCGGCGTCTTCGATACAGGCAAAGATGTCGAGACAGTCTTCTCTTTGGATGAAGCCGAGCAATCTCCGCGCTTGCGCTCCTTCTCCAAGGCAGCGAACGGCGCGGCGTCTGAAACTGGGCAGACGTCCAAAGCAGCCGATATGGAAGGCGGATCTGGCAATGAAAACGGGCGGGCGTCCGTCGGCGCGGAGGCTTCTGTCAACGATTTGGACGCCGCCGCCCGAGAATACGACGACAACGGGCAGATCGGCGAGCCTCCAGAAGGATGGAAGCCCGATTACTCCCATTGGGACACATGGCATTGGCACAGACCTTTGGAAGAAGTCGGAATCATGGAGCGGGTTAAAGGCGCTACAGCCCTCGTTTACAGACCCTCTGAAGAGACGCGCCAACGGAGCAAAGAAATTGAGAATGAGCAGAACGCCGCCATCGAAAAAGGGTTGATTATTGGCGAGCCTAGAGAAGGATATGTCAAGCGGGAATTTGGCGAAGGCGACGATGTCGCCTATGTGGCGAGGAGCTTTGTCGCCCGCTTTGACGTCTTGTTGGCGGAGGATATTCTGCTGAATAAAGGCGGAATGCGAGAGGAGCCGACCATTGCATACACCGGCGGCGGATCCGTCGGTTACATGACCGAGAATTTTGAAATCTTCTATTATCGAGAGAAAGACGGCTCCCTTACGCGCAAAGTATTCTTGAACTTTAAAAACGGCAAATCGGAGACATTTAAGGTGAGTCCGCCTCCGGATCTGGAAGCTCTAGGGTTCGAACCCATAGACATTGAGCATCATAAAGGTAGATGGAAGAGGCATGGCGGTGTGAATTATTTCAGAGATGAATACAGAAAAGGCGAATAGGCATGGCAATTCCGAACGCGCCTGCTCAATACACCCCCACCACCACCGTATCATGCAGCTCCGTCAACAGCCGCAGATTCTCGACGCCGTCCCAAGGGTATAGATCGATCGGCTCGGCGCGTTCCGCCTCGTCCCGCTCCAGAAAGCGCGGCATAAAGAACTCTTTGGTGAGCGTCGTCAGCGCGACGCGCCCCGTCTCGCCGTAATCTACTCGCCGCGTCGTGTCGGACGGATCAAGCAGCTCAATATAGGCGCGCGGCAGCGGCGGATAGTAGGTGATCGCATACTCGTCGGCGGGATCGAACGGCTTCGACATCGCCAAGCCCATGAGCGTGTTGCCGTAGGTCGGCACAAACTCAATGCCGGCGATCAGCTCCTCGCGCGCGAAGCGGTTGAACTGCGCGTTCATCTCCGTTCCGCCGCAGAAGATGCCCTTGACGCCCGCCTGCTGCAGCGATATTTTTTCGCACAGCGCCTCCAGCAGTTTCGGCGTTGTGAAGAGGCAGGCGACGCTCTCATGGGCGCGCAGTATCTTCAGCCCCTGATCAACCACATGCCGTTTATACGCCTCCATCTCCATGCGCTTGCCGTCGCGTATCAGCTGGTTCACCCAGCGCGGGTCCATGTCGACATGGAAACAGACGCCGCCGCGCGTTTGCGCCAGATGCTCAACCGCAAGGCGCAGCCGGCGCGGTCCCGTCGGGCCGAGCATGAGCCAGTCTGCCCCGCGCGGGAAGCCCTCCTCCGAGAGCGAGTCGCTGAACATCTCATAGTCGATTTGAAAATCGCGGACGCTGATGCGGTTTTTCGGCAGCCCTGTTGATCCGCCCGTTTCAAACACATAGACTGGGCTGTTTTCGTACGCTTTCGGCACCCACCGGCGCACCGGTCCGCCGCGCAGCCATTCGTCTTGGAACGGTCCGAGCGCATGCAGGTCGTCGAAGCCGCCAATCTCCTTGCGCGGATCGAAGTCGAGACGGCGCGCGTAGTCGATCCAGAACGGCGCGCCCGTTTCGGGGCTAAAATGCCACTGAATCATCTCGCGCACATGCGCGTCTAGACGCCGCTGCGCCTCCGCAACTTTTGCCTCTAAGCTCATTCGGCGGCTGCTTCCACCGCAAAGAGCCGATTTCGGCTGACGAGATAGATCGTTCCGTCCTTCGGCACAGGCGTCGTGTACATGCTGCTGCCCATGTTCACCTCAAACAGAACCTCCAGCTCCGGCCCCTCCTTCAGGACAACCATATCTCCGTCCTCGTCGCCGATATACACCTTTCCGTCCGCCACGAGCGTGGAACCCCAGACAGCCGCCTCCATGTCATGCTTCCATTTTTTCTCGCCTGTCTTCGCATCGAAGCAGTACACATATCCGTTCAGATCGGCGGCGTAGACAAGCCCGTCATGGATGGAGACGGTGGAGATGGTGCGGTAGAATTTCTTTTTCTTCACAAACGGATTGTCGCTTTTCGCCGTTTCGTCGTCGCCGAACACATGCCATATGGCGCCCGTTTCGGTGATGTCGCCCGTCTTCGTCGCGTCGATGGCGTAGAGATGCCCTTCGCCCTCGCCGTGTTCAGGGTCTTGACCGACGCCGATATAGACGACGCCGTCATGGAAAACGGGGGTTGAAACGATGTTGTTGCGCGTCCCTCCGCCGCCCAGCTCCCAGATCGAGTCTTTCGGATTGCAGTCGAATTTCCAGATCAGTTCGCCCGTTTTCGGATCCAGCGCATAGATCCATCCGTCGCCGCCGGGGAAGATGACCTGTCCGCGTCCGCCCGCTTCGCCGTATGCCGGGTTCGACCATTGCCCGTGAAGAATATTCTGCCCGGGCGAAGCGTCTTCCCAAACGAGCGCGCCCGTCTTCTTGTTGAGCGCAATGAAACTCGGCGCAAAGGGGGACGGAATGTTGATATGCCCCTCGTCCACGCCGTTTCCTGTCACGATAAACAGCAGGTCGCCGACCGCGATCGGACTGCAGACAGCGAGGTTGTGCGGAAACACTTCCAGCTGCTCAATCATGTCGTATTCCCAGACGATGTCGCCATGCTGCATCGTGACGTCGGTTTCGCCAATGTAGGGACCGTCGTTTTGGCTGTCGTAAAAGCCTTCGGTATCGACGCAGACGACGGTGCAGCGGTTGGAGACATAGTAGAGCCGGTCGCCTTCAATATACGGCGCGGAGCAGACGCCCTGGTAGGGCCAGTCGTTCACGCGCCCCGCCGTCAGTTTGGTGTGCGTCGTCTGCCATAGAAATTCGCCGTCTTCTTCACGGAACGCCATGATGTTCCCGCGGTCGCCGGTCAGAACGGGCTGTTTGAACGATTCGTTGTTGGTGCCGACAAACACCTTTCCTCCATGCAGAACTGGTCCAGCGTAACTTTGAGAGCCGAGTTCTGCCGTCCATTTGATGTTCATGCCGGTCGCGGGGTCCCATTCGGCGGGGAGGTTCTTTTCGTGCGAGACCATGTTGCGTCCGAGGGTGAATCCCCACATCGTCGCGTCTTGTTCGCTGGGCAAGTGAGAGGAGCCATGCGCCAAGACGCCGGCGCTAAAGATGATGACGGCGATCCAACTTAAATGTGCGGTTCGCATTATTCGCTTTTCCTAACGGTAATGTTGTCGTAGTAGATGTCGGCATAGGAGAATCCGTAGATGCCGGCGCTTCCTTCAAGGTTCGGATACGGGTCGACCGCTTCAATGGTCCAGGCGTCCGGTTTAGGGTTGACGCGTTTCCACACCTTGCCTCGAACGACCGCTTCGCCGTCCTCTATGTCGACTCGCAGCTCCATGCGGTACCAGACATCCGGTTCCCATTTGAACGGCACCTGTTTTGCCATGCGCAGGTCGGACGCCCACGAGAAGATATGCAGCGCCTGATGGTTCCCTTCCAGGGTCAGCACATACCGGTTGGCAATCAGCCCCATATCGGGCATGCTGCGTCGGGGCCGCGTTCCCATCAGGTCGGCTTGAACGGTATAGCCCGATGCGTCCGGCGCGCCGATATAAACGTAGGAGCGGTCAAGCCCTCGAGCGACTCGCCCTTTATGCAAGACCCGTTCGCCGCCCCTCTCTATTGTTTTGAATTTGCCGGCGGAGCCGATCCAGAAGCCTGGAGCCTGTCCGTCCGCAACATCGGTCAAATCCTCATAGTACGGCAGGTTGGGCGAAATTCGGATGCGGCCGACCGCCTGCATTCCGTCGAACTTGCCGCCGATGACCGCTTTCATATTTGTTGAAATGAGCTGCCCGTTTCTGTCCTCGAGTGTCAGGGCGTTCTCATCAACCGACTCGACGAAGCCTTTGACGAGCTCCGCGTCGGGGCTGCCCGCTTTTCGGCGGAGCAGGCTGACAGCGTACCCGATCGCCCGCTGAAAATCGGACGGGGAACGGAGCGGACGGTCAAGGCCGGGCGGTGCCACCTCTTCCGCGGTGACGATGCCTGCGCTTGCTGCCGCCGCCGAATGCGTTTGAAACATGCCGGCGTAGTTGACGGAGCCTTGCGCGCCTGTGACCGACCATATAACCTCTTTTGCGCCGATGAGCCGCCCGTTCGCCGCGAAGGCGTAAGCGGTAAACTGAACCGATTCGCCCGGCTTCAACAGAACCTCCGCCGGACGAATCTGCAGCTGCGCAACCTTCTCATCCGCCGATTCAGGACGCGGACCCAGCATCGGAGGCGACGAAACCTTCGTTGAAGCGTCCGCGTCCGTTCCAATGCAGTAAAGCCCCGTCTCGGTCGGAATATAGACGCGCCGATACCCGACAGCGGGGGAGCCGTAGATTTCAGCGGGTCGGTCGCCTAGCAGGAGCTTGTCGACATCCAGCGTTTCAACGCCGTTTTCGGTCAATTTCAGGATATGGATCAGCCCGTTCACTTCGGGGGCGTAGATTTTGCCGTCGGCGATGACGGGCGAGCCTTTGCCGACCGTCCCGAGGCTGTGCGTCCAGAGCGGGTCCCCTGTCTCGCCGTCCATCGCGATCAGGTTTGAAGCGTTTTCAACCGCATAGACGACGCCGTTGTGAACCGCAAGACTGGCGTAACCGGCGCTGAAACCGTCGCGCCGCCAGAGAGCGCCGCTTTGGGTGATGTCCCCTTCGCCCGTTCCATCGATGCAGACGACCGATCCCATCTCGCTGGAGCCGATGTTTTCTTCGCTGTGCGCGGCATACACCTTATCGCCGTCGACGACGACGGAGGCGTTGATCCCGCGTTTGCTGAGCGCGAATGACCAGACGATCTTGCCGGTCGAAGCCTGAAGCGCGTAAATGGAGCCGTCCGCTCCGCCGGTGACAATCAGCCGCTGCCCATTGATGTCCGCGACGACGGGAACGCTGTAGGTCGTGTCATACGGGGGGTTGGGCAGGGTCGTTATCCAGGCAAGGCTTCCCGTTTTTTTGTCAAACGCCCAGAACCGATGCCGCGGAATCTGTCCGCCCCAGCTGGAGTTCAGATAACTAAGGACGACGAGATCGTCGACGATGACTGGAGTGTTCGTGCGCCCGCCGTAACCGGAGATGCGCCCGTAGAGCTCTGTGAGCGACTTTGACCAGAGAATGTTGCCGTCCTTGTCATATGCGCGGAAGACGCCGCCGACGCCGTGCGTATAGATGTTTCCCGTTTCAGGATCGCCGGCGGGATTTGCCCATCCGCCGCGCGTGAAAGGTATCGTCGTCAGATAGATGTTAAATGTGTCCTCCCAGACGAGATCGCCCGTTTTCGCGTCAAAGCAGGCGACGCGCTCCTGCTCGGAGATGTCCATCCCCGTTCGCCCGATCACATAGACGCGCCCGTTCATGACGACAGGCGTCGATCGGAGAACGATGTCGGCTGTCCAAAGATGGTTCTTGCCGTTCATCTCCCAAGAATCCGGGAGTCCCGTCTCGGTTGAAGAGCCGTTCTGGGCATGTCCGCGCCAGTGCGGCCAGGGGGCGTCCATCTCGTTATGAGTGTCGGCAAATGCGGGAGCCGCTGGCAGCGCGAAGGCGAGAAGAGCGGTCCAAGCGGCGAAGTATATCCAATAGAGCGGTCGTTTTGTAGGCATACGGTTCTGTTTCCGTTCGGGTTGAGGTCGACGTTTCATGGGCGCGTCCGAGAGCGCATACCGCGCCGGCGTTTGACCGTCAAGGCGGCGGCTGACCAGAGAGCGAGCAGACCCGCGCCCGTCAAAATAATTATCCAGAGCGCATGAATCCACCAGATGTTGCGGCCCCAGCTGGAGATGTTGAGAAGCGCGGCGTAACCGGCGCAGATCGAGACGCAGCCCAAGAGCAGACTCCCCCAGCCGATGCGCCTTTCAAATGAAAAGAAAAAGCGCAGGATCCGTCCGTTCCATAGCCCGCGCAGCCCCTTCAGCGTCAGGGCTGTTGCCGACCAGAGACAGAGAACCGCTCCGACAATAAGGGCGGCGACCCACAGGTCTTTTGTCGATGGATAATCGTCGGCTAACGCCGAGACGATCCCAAGACCCACATAGCCGGCGCAAAGCGAAACGCAGCCTAGGAGCCACTGCGCCCAGCCGATGCTCCCTCTAAATGAGAAATAAAACGCGCTAAGCCGTACCATCCTGCTGTTCATTCGCCTAAATTCAACGTTTTCATGATGCCGTACGCGTCGGGTTCTGTCAAGCTGGGGCGCGTCGGCGCGCGCTCTGGGCATACGGCGGCGCTTCAATCATAACGCGCCGACGCATTCGTCGTTTGAGCGTCAAGAGCGGGTTAAAACAGGTTCCACCCGCCGTCCAGGACTTCAATCCGCCCCGTTTTGTAATGCGCGCGCGGATGCGTCAAGCACAGCGCCTCAAACGCGACCGCGTCTGCCGACGCAAACTTGGCGACAGGCAATTCCCCTCTGCGCAGCGCCTCCTCCTTGCGTTCGATGGTCGCCATGCCCATGCCGGCATAAACCACCCCGACGGCGATGACATTCACGTTGATGTTGTCGGGGCGCAGCTCCCGCGCCAGCGTAAGCATCCCGCGCTCCATGCGCCGCTTCGATTCCGCGTAATGCCGAAGATACTCCGAGCTCAACTCTTCCCACTCCGTCACATACGATGAGATTCCGACGACGGAGCCGCGCGTCGGCGTTTCGTCGGACGCATGGGCGTTTTGGCGGAGATACGGCGCCGCTTCGCGGGCAAACTGCAGCGGGGCGTCCGCGTTGATCGCCTGCTGCTCGGCAATCCGCTCCGGCGTCAGCTCGTCGCGGTAACAGACGCCCGCGTTGTTGATGAGTATGTCGATTCGTCCGAAGGCGTCTGCCGTTTCGCGCAGAACGCGCGCTCTGTCTTCAGGGTTGACGAGATCGGCGCGCGACATGCGGAGCTGTTCTGGGGGGTATAGGCTGCGCATCTCTTGTTCCGCCGCGCGCGCCTGGTCTGAATGTCCGCGGTGGAAGGCGTACGCCCGCGCCCCCGCCTTTATAAACGCCTCCGTCAAGACGCGCCCGATGCCGCGCAATCCGCCGGAAACAACGACTGCCCGCCCCTCATGCGACAAGCTTGTGTCGGCTGCGCTCAACCTAATGCCTCCTTCATGATCGATTCAGGAATCTCGAAAGGCTCAACTCCGCGTCGCTTGCATTCTCTCTTAACACCGTCAGGAATCGACGGCGCCGCAAGAATGCTGCGGACATCTTTACACACCCGACCAAATTGAACAGCGGCAAGATGCTTATATTTTACGGCTTGCCACATCTCATCACGGTTTGTAGATGGAATACGATACGCTTTTACTTCCACGGTCACAGGATTTCCAAAACGATCCTTCAGTAAAATATCCACGTGGTCGCCCGACCCAAATTCATACTCAATGCCGGCTCGTACTAACCCTGGGCCAAGTAGAGCGGGATTATTTGCCAGATAAATCTTTAAATTCCAATGGTCATCGCCTTCTCCGCCGCCACCGCCACCACTGCCGCTTCCACCTACATGCTGATGTTGATGCCATCGTCCGCTGCCATGTCCTGTCCCGCCGCCATTCCGTTTGCCTCCATTAGACGGGATGGGGATAGGAATTGGCGTGGGATCCAGTTCAGGTGTGGGGACAGGAATTGGCGTGGGATCCAGTTCAGGTGTGGGGACAGGTATTGGCGTGGGATCCGGTTCTGGCACAGTATCTGGGTCTGGCGTGGGGGCTGGAGACGACAAACAACGTTTAGGCACAAAGCCGCGCTGTTCCCATCTCGGCAGGACAGCATCGCCGCCTGATGTCAGCAAGTCTTTGACGAACTCGCGGAGTCCGCTGACACCGAAGTAGTCTTGCAAGGCGTCGCCGATGAGGTCGAGATACGCTCTCTCATTCGCGCCGCCTAACCAGAGCCTCTTATTTTCTTTATCCAGGAAACTTTGGCGCGGATTTGGGTCGTCAACGGAAACTTTGTTCAGTCCGTTCAGTTCATATTTCGCCGTTATCTTTTCGGCGCGGAAGACCGAGAGCCGCTTTAGAAATTCAGCAGATTTTTCCTCATCGTATCTTTGGCGCCGCCACGGCGAATTGAGGAAGTCATAGATGTATGGGTACAGGAGGCGCGCCTCCTCAGACCATGTCTCGACTTCTGGTCGCGGTCCGACCTTGTCAAATTTGGCAACCGACGCCTGACGGCAGCCTTTTATCTCCAGACGTTTTGCGAGTACCAACAAATCGTCGTTAAACGCCCAAAACGGAACTTTGCCCGCAAAAAGTTCCGAGCGATGCTTATCGTCTTCCCAAACCAATTCTTGCGAAGAGAAAAAGTCCCAAGTATCGCCTTTCTTGCCAAGCCAGCATTTGCCGCTGCGCATTTGTTCCCATTCATCCTCCATCGATTCGCTGCCTTTATGCAGGTTCGGCATGATATGGCGGTAAAGAGTCTCAACGCGACCGCGAACCTCATCGTCCTCGGCTCGTTCCTTAGACGCAATCTCTCGAATGACTCTGGCGTAGTCCGAGAACTCGGCGCGATCCGAAACTTCCAGGGCCAAGAAAAATGGCTTTAGCGTTTGCTCATAACGGGCGTAATTATTTTTGAGATAACCGCGGCGGTTGCCGAAGACGACGCTTTGATCCTCCCAAAACGCCTGATCAGATGTCCACCAGCGCGGCTCAGGGTCGGAAGTGAAGATGAGCCGATTTTCCTTGAAGAATTCATAGATTTGGGGTTCGTCCTGCACGGCCTCGGCAAGAAAACGGTAGATTGGCTCAACCTTCTCCACGCTTGATTCCGCCGCGTCCTTCTTGCTCAAGGATTCAAGGTATTTGAGGACGCTGTCTGTGTGGGCATTCAAATGCGCCCCTAGTTTTTCAGCTAGCCGACGCGCGTCTTCATTGCCTGTGCTAACGTCAAAATCCGGGTGTAGATAAGCGACGCTGTCCCCCAACACATCGCTATTCTCCGAAGTCGGCGCAAAGAGCTCGGATGGACAACGGAAATTGTCCTGCTTGTCAGGGAGCCATGGCGTCTCTTTCAATTGACTATAGAAGTCTGCCTCAAATCCCGTAAAGACCAAAGACCTATGATGAGGGGGCCGCCAATGATATGTGCCTTGAAAGTAATTATTCGATCTTGAAGAAGCGTTTATTAAGAGGCTCCATAAGGCGTGCGCGAGATTTATGTCCTTGTTCGCCTTAATATGAGACAATATGGTTTGTAGTGCGCGGATATCGCGGTCCGCAATAAACACTTCATCTGGCCGATTAGTTTCCGCCCATTTAAGGCTTCTCTTCGCAAGCTCTTTGTCAAAATCCGTTCTGCCAACGCTTGTATAGATCCGCTTTATTATCACGCGAGGCGCGTCAGTTGCGCCCATCTTTTTCAAAAACGAGAGCCAAGATTTCCGCTCGGAATCGCCCTTCATATATGAGCTGTCTACAAACCAGACATCGTCGTTCGCCGCCGCAAAATAGGTTTCCAAATCGGCGGCGCCCGTATATGCCTCAGGCAAGTAGACGCTGTACGGCTTTACAAAATCAAAGGCTTCCGGCTGGACGCCCTTGTAGGCGCGCAAGATCGGAGTATCGCTGACTTTTGTCCTCAATTGTCCATGTTCATATCCGGAAAGTTTATCCCAGAACTCCCGTAGATACCGGATATGTAGGCGGTTTCGCTCTATGGAAGGTTTCTCTTGGCTGTACTGTGGATATAGGGGAAGAATCCATTCGCGGATCACATTTTCGGGCTTCAGCTCCCGGACCCCTAGATTCTTCAGAAAGAGCTTGACCCTCCCATGCTGGTCGCCGTCCAGCAGAGACGCTTGTAAAATGGGCAGTTCGTTCAGGAACGGCTTAAGTCCTTCGCGCTCTTCTTCGGCGTCCGGCAGAAAAAACGCAAGTTTTTTGTCAGCGCATACATGCTTCCCGTTTTTAAGCCGAATCAGCGGGAGCGTTTTAACGCGCTCAATTTTGGATTCGTTTTTTTCCAAATAGGCGTATAAGCGGCGGATCCAGTCATCCTGTCTTTTTTCAAACCATTCAGCGTCCTGCTCCTTCAGCCAACTCAACGCATTGTCAATTCCGACTGTTTTGACGCCGGCCGCCTGCATCGTTTCGAAGCTTCGTCGATACGCTTTGTTATCTTGTATGTCCGGATGAAGCCAACCGCATTCTGGAGGCAGCCAACCGGCGTCATTTAACAGCTCCCACAACCCCTGGCTGTCGGGATAAAACACATTCTCCGCCTTCATATACTCCTTGCGGTGCGTCGGGACCAGCTCCCTCTCTTTCATCGCCTTTTCCAGCACCCAGACAATACGCTCAAACTCCTCAGGCACATTATCCCCCTCATTATCCCCCTTCTGAAGAGGCAACGCATTAAAGAATGCCGGCTCAAGCAACCCGCCCGTCTTTAACATTTCCAGCGTTTCGGGCAGAAGATCGGCGGTTTCTTGAATCAGCCATTCGTTCCATCGGCTGTCCTTCGGTTTTGCAATATTGTCGCGGGGGGGCGTCGTCTGATACCGCGCCTGAATCAAGAATCTTAGGCGCGTGACCATCTGGGTAGGAAGGTAGGCGAAGAGCGCGCTGTCGTCGTCCATCGCGGCGATTTTGCCCTCCTCCAATTTGAACGCGACCTCAATCGTCTGCGGCTCCTTCTTAGACCTTTGTACACGTTGTCGGTCATCGTTATCCTCTGCTTGTTCCAAAGCCCAGTCTATTACGGCTTTTGGAGGGCGAGCTTTCTTAGAAAAAACGAGGAATTTCTCGGACGACGGATCGCCGCCGTTGAGCGAAGCGGTCAATTCTACGCGCTCAACCGACACATTCTTTGGAACATCCTGGATGTTGTCATACGGACGGCGGTGACAGGAATAAACGCCTTTTTGCCCATTGCGCTTGTCCAGCCATTCCACCTTTTCAAGATGGCGAAGGAACAACAGAGTCCGCTCTTTTGATAAATTGCAGAGCCGATTTTTCAAGCCGTCAACATCGCCCGACTTAAGACTGTTTTTGAAAGGCAGCCGAAAGACAGTATTGCCGGCCTTAATCAACTGCTCTACTTCGGGCGGCGTCTCTTGAATTCCCTCAGGTTTAACGAAATCGCGGATGCGAAAACGCTCATCGTCAGAATAAATTTCAGGGCAGTCTGTGTAATTATAAACCGATTTGAAGCCGATGCCAAATGTGCCGATATGCGTCAGATCCTTATCGCTTAAACCAAGCGAGCAAATCCCGCGTACATCCTTTTCATCGAACAGTCGGCCGTTATTCCAAACCGTTAGCGCGTCTGAATCCAGATGCAGCACAAGCTCGAGGCTGTCGCTGTCGTCGGCGTTCTGGATGAGCTCATCAACAAAATGCGTCTTGTCACTGTAAAGCCGCTTATAGATGCGGCGCGACTTTATATCCCACCCATACCGATCCTGATGATCTTTACGAATCAACTCATAGTCTGACGCCATAACTCGCTTTCTAATGCGTTCAAAGAACCGCCTCTCTCACCGTTGCGGCAATCGCCCCTGCCGAGATGCCTTCATAGTCCAGCAGCTCGTCGGGCGGTCCGCTTTGCGGCATTTTGCGCACAGCGAGCGAGATCACGCGGCAGGAATCCGCTCCCAGCTCTTCGCCGAGAGCGCTGCGCACCGCTTCGCCGATGCCGCCCTCCGCAAAATGGTCCTCCGCCACGATGACCGCTTTCGTCTCGCGCGCGGCTTTCAGCAGCGTTTCCCTGTCAAGCGGCTTGACGCTGTAAAGGTCGATAACGCGAACGCGGACGCCTTCCTCGGCGAGCGCGTCCGCCGCCTTCAGCGCCTCATGGAGCGTCACGCCCGCCCCGACGAGCGCCGCCGCGTCCTCGTCCGACTTCCGCAGCGTCTTGCTCCCGCCGATGCGGAACGTCTCGCTCGGATCGTAGAGAACAGGCGTCGACATCCGCGTCGTCCGCATATACACGTTGCCCTCATGCCGCGCCGCCAGCTCCACCAACTGATCGGTCTGAACGGGATCGGACGGGTATAATACGACCGAGTCGAGCAGCGTTCTAAACATCGCAATGTCTTCCAGACCCATCTGCGACGCTCCGTCCTCGCCGATGGAGACGCCCGCGTGCGAGCCGACGTACTTAATGTTGCAGCCAGAGTACTGGCTCATGCGTATCTGGTCGAACGCGCGGGAGAAAAAGGCGGCGAAGGTGGACACAAACGGCGTCTTTCCGCGCCGAGAGAGACCGATCGCCGCGCCGACCATGTTCTGCTCGGCGATATACATTTCAAAAAACCGGTCGGGATACCCTTTTTGGAAGGTTTGCGCATAGGTCGAGTTGCTCGTCTCGGCGTCCAGCGCGACGATATTCGGATGGTCGGGATAGATGCGGGCGAGCGCGTTGCCGTACGCCTGCCGCGTCGCCGCCCTGTCTCCGAGCTGGTACTGGACGGTTTCTACAGGCTTCGGCGCGCTCTTCGGCGCGTCCAGAGCCGCGGGGAGCGGTACAGAGCCGCGGGCTGCGTCGTCAATCTTCCCCAGCTCTTGAATCGCCTGCTCGCACTGCTCTTGCGACAGCGGCTTGCCGTGCCAGTTGTCCTCGTTTTCAACAAGCGAAGCGCCCTTGCCCTTGAACGTTTTGGCGATGAGCATGGAGGGCCCGCCCTCAACCTCTAAAGCGGCTTGATAGGCGGCGTTGATCTCCTCATGGCAATGCCCGTCCAGCAAAAACGTTCTCCAACCGAACGCCTCGGCGCGTTGCCGATAGGTTTCCAGGTCACGTTCGAGCATCGTCGGGCCGCACTGCCCAAACCGGTTGACATCGAGAACGGCGGTGAGATTGTCCAGTTTGTAATGTGAGGCGAGAGCCATTGCTTCCCAGACGGCGCCTTCCGCCGTTTCGCTGTCGCCCATCAGCACAAAGGAGCGGTAGGGCAACTGGTCAATTTTCGCGTTCAGCGCGATGCCGAAACCGATTGAGAGACCCTGCCCTAGCGAGCCGGTGGGAGCTTCGGTGTAGGGAAAGGCGAGCGTCGGATGTCCTTCCAGCGGGCTGCCGAACTCGCGCAGGCTCATGAGTTCGTCGTCGGTCAGTTTGCCGGCGGCATGGTAAAGGGCGTAGAGCAGCGGCGCGGCATGCCCCTTTGAGAAGACGAGGCGGTCGTTGTTGGGATGGGCTGGATTGTCCAGGTCCGCTTTGAAATGCCCCCCGAACATGAGATTCACCATCAGGTCGGTCGCTGAAAGGGCTGTTGTGGGATGTCCAGAGCCTGCCTTTGTGGTGGAAGCGAGGCAATTGCGCCGAACGAGCCGCGATAAATTTTCAAGAGCGCGCATGTTCATTCCTATTTCAGACCGCGGGAAACAGAGAGGCTGACTCGCCCTTTGCGGCGGCGCCGCTGGATCGTTTGCCGTCCTTTAGAGGTTCTCATACGTCGGCGGAACCCGTGCTTGTTTCGCCGCTTCCGATTGTGCGGTTGATAGGTGCGTTTCACGTCTCGTCTCCCGTCTCCATCTGAAATGTCTATCCTCGGCGCGTATGCAGCGTTGTTTAACTCTAAGGGTGATGATAGTTTGAATTCGCGCATAAGTCAAGCCGCCCGTCTCTGACCTTACCGCTTTAATTGGGACATTCCGCTTGGCGAATGCGTACGGCGTCCGCAACGCCTTAGATTCCCGCTTGCGCGGGAATGACGAAAAGGGGGCGCGAGAATGACGAAAAGGGGGCGCGGCGGCCTTTCCCCTAGCCATAGCGGTTCTTTTTCGCGACGATGTCCCTACTTTAGGCATGAGGCCAAAGATCTTACCTTGACGCCTGACGAGCGACGGGTTAAGATTGATATGAAACTGGACGATTTGACGCGGCAAGCGACCATCCGCAATACCGAAACACAAAAGCTGTCGGGCAGCCTGAAACGACGTGGCGCAGCCATAACAGAATGGCATAAAACCCCAACCTTTTCGCTAATCTGCGATGCGGGAGGCGCTTGTGTCGCAGTGGACTCGACGATTATTTAGCTTTTGGTTTATGTCCATAAGGAGGAACGATGTACCTTGAACAACTGACCCACCAGGAAAAGAAGATCGTTTTCGCTTGCTTGTGCGCAATCGCTAAGGGCCCTTTTATTCACACGGGAGGACTCAGGTACCGAGCAAGTATGGAGCGAGACATGCTTTATAAACTCATTGAAAAATGGCCGGAGATTGACGATTCGAATCCGTGTGTCGCGGGAGCGCTCAACGGGGTCATGGCAATATGTCATGGCAGCTTTCTTTCCTCTGAGGATTGCGCTGCATGGTTCAGCGTTGACAAAGACGTCATAAAGAAGGTGTATACAAAATGGCTTAGGCTTCAAGGAGCCGCAGTTTGAGAACGCAAAAAGACAATCTCGATTTTGATATTGCGCCGCCCTATAAGGTCGCTCTTCAAGCGCACCGTTTTGAATGGATTCTTCGATTCGAAAGGTTGAGTCTGGACGGCTATCCGTGCATTCATGGCAGCATGTCTATTGCGGCGCTGGACGCTGAAAGGCGAGCTGAAAACGTTGAGCGGCCCCCCCTTGGCTGCGATCCGGCAGGGTGGGCTTTAAAGGCAGCGGATCGCGCCAAAGAGGTTGGCGGACGGCAACTACTGGAGCCGACGCCAATAGCCGCGCCGTTTATAGCTCCATCCGGTGGGTTGGTCCAGCTTTCCGAATTTCTGGACTCCCATGTCGCTCAACTTGTAGAAGAACCATGGCGCTCTGACGTCTTTATGGGCGGCGATTTCATCAGAGGAGGAATAAGTTTCAGAGTGCGGGCGTCTCATAGTTTAGGGATTGCGTCGTCAACGGGGGGCTGCTTCGAATTGCAAGTGACATGTTTCCTATCCCCTTTCTTCGATCCGCTCGGCGTAAGCGTTGAAGGGAGAGTCAACATCGCTGAATGCGTTGCGTTTTCCAAACAACTCCGTGATTTTCGCAAGGCTTACTGCGCGACTCTGTTTAAACAACGGTACCCTGGTAAGCGGCCCTCCGACCTCGATGATGCGATGGAAGAGAGTTTAAGGAAAGCGACGCGAAAAATGATTCAGAATCCCGGACTTACAGGACATCCGCTTTGGAAGCACATGACGCAGCAAGAGCTCCAGAAAAAATTTGGCATTAAGTATGCCAATAAGATTTCCAATAAGGTTTACTGGTTCCCAAAGCATGTTTGGTTTGAGGCGCGGTTTGATCTTTTAGGCAATGCATACAAGAAATGGCGGGATTCCATCGTTCGTTCTGAGAAGGGGGAAGATGTGGAGGTCCTGTCTGCCCCGCCCTACATTGACGACGCCGAGTTTGTCGGCGAAGGCGTTCTTCCAACGCTGAAACTTGTTCCTCGACCGTCTGAGCAATCGGATTGAAGCGGAAGCGCTGAAAAAAGGGAAGATTCCTGAAGTTACCGCGTCCGCTTCCTCGGGAATGACGATGTCGCAGGCGGAGATTTATGTTGTAAGCTCCGTAGCATCGCGCTATACTTTTATATGCGCGAAGGGAGGCTACGCCATGCAGCCTGAAAAAAGCGGAACATTCGACTTTATCACGACCAAGATCGACCGGTTTGTGCGCTGGAGCCGGCGAAACGCCCTCTGGCCGATGCCGTTCGGAACGGCATGCTGCGCCATCGAAATGATGGCGACGCTCGCTACCAAATACGACCTCGCGCGGTTCGGAGCCGAGGCGATACGCTTCTCCCCCCGACAGTCCGACCTGCTCATCGTATCGGGGCGCATCTCCATCAAAATGATGCCCGTTCTCAAACGCATCTACGACCAGATGCCCGAACCGAAATGGGTTATTTCGATGGGAGCCTGCGCGTCCACCGGCGGCGTCTTCGACACCTACACGCTCGTTCAGGGCGTCGATCAGTTCATCCCCGTTGATGTGTACATTCCAGGCTGCCCGCCGCGCCCCGAAGACCTGATCGACGCGGTGCGTTACATTCAGAAGTTCATCGACGACGGACACACGCCGCGCGGCAAACGGGTCGATCCGCTCTTTGTGGAGAAGACGCGCAACGTTCCGCCGCTGGCGCCGCGCGGTTGAGATTCCGCCGATTGCGGCGTCAAGGTACGGGTTTGTTGTTTTTGTCGGCGGCTCTTCTGCTGTGGACGGCATTCGTCTCGGACGCCGACGCTGAAGGCTCCCTTCGCATTTCTGCCGCCGGCGTCCGCGCAGTCCATTACACCGCCCAGCGCGGCGATGTCCACGTTGTCTCAGGACCGCCGAGCGAAATCGTGGCGCGCGGATTGCAAGTGGAGGCGTCGTCGGAGGGGGGCGTCGTTCGCTTCGTCCGCTCTGCTGATTCAGACGGTTCCCCGATTGAGATCGCCGTCCCCGAAGACATGCGCGTCGAGATCGCGCTTGAAGAAGGCGTCTGCCGTTTCAGCCGCACCTACGGCGACGCGCGCGTCCGCGTTCAGAACGGAAGCGTCCGTCTGGAAGGGGCGCGGGGCGCGTTTCAAGCGTCGGTGGAGGTTGGCTCCATCGACGCGAACATTTTTTTGAACGGAGCCAGCTCCTTTAAAGTGGGGCGCGGCGACCTGCGCGTCTTCGTCTTAGACAACCTTTCCAAACCGCTCACCCTGATTGCAGACGAGGGGGACATCCGCGCCGCTTTCTCGCCCTATTACGGCGCCGCGTTGACCGCCCGCGCGCCCGATGGCGTCGTCCAGAGCCAGCTTCCGCTTGAGGCGCGTTCAACCGGCTCTCGTTTTGAAAAAGGCTCCGCGCTGGAAGGCTCTCTCGGCGGAGGCGGCCCGCCGCTGTCGATGGAGGCGGGGAACGGCAACATCTACATTGCCTCGCTAGAAGAGTTCGCGCCGGCGCAGCAATCGGACACAACGGCGCTCATCGCGTACGCCGCGCTCCCGCCCCATATCGACGGCGTTCTGGAAGCGCAATGGCTGGAGGCGCCTGTTCATCGCTCCATCGATTTTGAGGAAGCGGACGGGTTCGAAATGCGGCTCATGCGCGACGATCAACGGCTTTACATCAGCCTCCTGTTGAATGAAAGCGACTGGGAATCGCTGCGCGCGCGAGCGCGCGAAAAGGACGACCCGCTCATCGACGAGGACGACATCTTTCAACTGGCGGCGGAGCTGGACGCGAGCAGTTTCCGCATCGCGTTCAATCTAACGGGCGCTCTTCTGGACGCGCGGGTTCTGCCGGACGGATCGGACGACCTGAGCTGGGAGAGCGGGGCGCTGGTCAAAACAGCCCTCTACCCGAACGCATGGACGGCGGAGGCGGCGATTCCGCTGGAGTCGCTGGGATGGGACATGGACAACAATGGAGAGGCGGTACGCCTGTTCGCTTCCCGCGGGCGGCCGGCGCAACAGCGCTGGATCGAATGGGCGGTTGAAGGGGGCATAGCGCGTCTTCTTCCGCGTTTGGACGCCGCCGTTTCGCCGCGCGTTCCGCTCTCTTTTGTCGGTTTAGGCGGCATCCCCGAGGCGGTTGTTCTGGAAGCGGCCGGTTTGCCGTTGCAGGGCGGCGTACGGGTGGAGAATCTAGCCGCCGTTGAGAAACGGCTGCGCATGCTGGGCTGGTTCCAGAAGGCGGAGGTCGCGCTGGAGGAGCCGTTGACCGAAGGCGGCGTTCCGCAGGCGGCAGCGCGCCTGACCGAACCGTCCGCGTTTGAACTCAAAGCGGTCGACATCGTCGGCGCCAGCTCTATACCGAAACAGGAACTGATCGAACGAATCGGATGGGCGGCAGGGTGGACATCCGAAGCGCAGCTGGAACGGCGGCGCCTGTTGACCGAAAACATTTACCGCGGGCTTGGATATCGCTACGCCTCCGCGCGCGTCCTGCATGACAGCGGAAACGCCATCGTACGCGTGGACGAGGGCTTTGTCGCCAAGCTAGTCGTAACGGGCATCGAAACGATACCGGAGGAGGAGGTGTCCAAGCTGTTGATGCGGCAGGTCGGGCGCGCCTATCAAACGGAACGCGTCGCCGAGGCGCTGGAGGCGGCATCCAAAACGCTGTCGGAGCGGTACCGCAGCTTTGAACGGCTTGAGGATGGAGGAACGGAACGGCAGGGACCGCTGCGCGTCTGGACGGCGCATGTGGTGGAGCGCCCCCCGCTGCAGTTTGCGTTTGCGCCGGCGGTTCATGTGTCGCATATCCATGGGTTTGCGCTGGGCGGCTCGGTTTTCACGCACCGCGGACGCCAAACAAACGCGCAGATTTTTTTAGACCTGTCGTATGCCGCCCGAACGCGAGCCTTGCGCGCCGATCCGTCCCCGATACATTACCGCCTCGGCGCGGCGGGTTTTTTCCCGTCGGTGGACGGGCTGCGCATCGGCGCGGAATGGTCTAAACGGACGCGCGCTCATGCTTGGCAGGAAAGCGGGTCGCCGCCGTCCCTCGCCGCCGACTACTTCCACACGGAGGAGGGGCTGCTTTTTTTTCAAAAACGTTTTGGAAAACGTTTCGCGTCGGAGGCGCGTATCGGATCGGCGCATGATTCGGCTCTGGCGCAGGCATACTGGACAGACGCAGACGCATGGATCATGGCGCCGCCCAACCGCCCCATGACAGACGGACGCCGCCTCTACGCGCGCGCGTCGTTCAGCCTGGACCTGCGCAGCGAGGCGCCGTTGTACCTTCGGCGGGGGATGTATCTTGCGCCGCGTCCGTCGTTGCTGGCGCGGCGGGGCGTTTGGGTTTCGCTGTCGCTTGAACGCGGACGCTTTGACGCCCTTGAAGGCGTCAGCCTGAAGCGCCGAGGCGACTGGACGTACGGGCGCGTTTGGGCGGACGCGCGGGCGTATATGCCTCTCGGCTCCGTTTTGCATCTGTCGGCGCGCGCGGTCGGTCAGTGGACGGGAGGCGCGCTGCCTGCGCAGCTCCAGGCGTCCATTGGGCCTGACTCGCTTCTGCGAAGCCGATCGCGCAACGACCTGACGGGCGACAACGGATTTGCCGCGTCGGCGGAGCTGCGGGCGCAGTTTGGCGATTTCATGGCGGGCGCCTTTGTGGACAGCGGAAGCGTCTGGTCGGCGGGAGGCGGCGACTACAGACGTTCGGAACGGGCGGCGGGCATGTCGTTCGGCTGGCGGATGAAAGAGCCAGGGTTGGTTGGAGCGGGGCTGTTGAGCGGGGACTTGATTCCGGAGACGATACGGCTGGAAGCGGCGTATCCGCTCACATCCGCGGACGAAGACGGCGGGCGGGGCATGCGGCTATGGGCGCGGCTGGGTCTGCCGTATTAGACGCCTCCCGCATCGAGACGGAAAGTAGGCGTCAAGGCGCGGCGTCGTTGAGGTTCCAAATCAAAATCTCGCCTTTTTCATCGGCGGCGGCAATCGTCCCTTCGGTTGCGCTTCCGTCTGGAGAATGCGCGATCCTGTAGATATGTTCAGACGAATGGCGAAGGGTATAAAGAGGCTCGCCTGTTGCCGCGTCCCATATCTTGACAGCGTTCGGGACGCTCTTGACGATATATTTGCCGCCGGGCGAAAACAGATGCAACAGATAAAAGTTGATCTGCTCGTTGATGGTGTGAATCTGGACTGCCGTTTCTGCGTCCCATATCTTGACATCGTACTCTCCGACGCTGGAGATCGTTTTGCCGTCCGGCGAATATGCAGCTCCCCTGACCTTGCCGCGATGTTCTTTGAGCGTATGGATCAGCGAGCCGTTGTCGGCGTTCCATATCTTGACGGTATTGTCATCGCCGGCGCTGACGATTCGTTTGCCATCCGGCGAAAACGCTGCAAGGTTCGCCTTGCCGCCATGCCCTCGGAGCGTATGAATCAAAGCGCCTGTCTCGGCGTTCCATACCTTGACAGCCCCGTCCATGCTGGAGCTGGCAAACTGTTTTCCGTCTGGCGAATACATGAACGAGATTCCGTTTGTTGTTAGAATGCGATCTCCCGTCTTGACATCCCAAATAGAAATCGAACGGGAGGGAGAACCAATGAGCGCGGCGACCGTTTGACCATTGGGAGAAAACTCAACGCCTGTATAGCCTGTTTGTGGACTTGATACGAGGGTTTTCAATTCCCCTGTCGAAACATCCCACAGACGATAATCGCCGCCGCGGCCGCCTACAAAGACCTTTTGACCATTGGGCGATACCGCAACGGAGCCGATGGGGACGGTCTTTATTTGGAAAAGCAGCTGTCCAGATTCGGCGTCCCAGAGATGAATGGAGTGGTCATCCATCCCTGCGCTGACGATCGTTTTTCCGTCTGGAAAAAAAGCGAGTGAGATGACGCGGCCGGTATGCCCTGGCAAGACCGTGCGCAGCTGAACCTCCGCCCCCTCCGCCCCTCTGCGCGACAGAAGCCACACAGCGCCAACCGCAGCCAACGCCGCCGCAAAACTGATCAGCAGCCATTTTTCAAGCTTGTTCATCTGATCTTACCCTTAGAGCTGGGACAACGCTGAATGTGAACGCGGACGTCGTCTGCGGCGCCTCTAGATTCCCGCTTGCGCGGGAATGACGATCCGGTCGGCGACGCTTTTTTCCCATCCATAAAGGCTTTGTTCATTCGAACATCCCAACTTTAGGCATGAGGTCGAATGTTAACAAAGGCGGGGGCAAGCGTCAAGGCGCGGGCGGCGCCTCGTCAATGTCCCAAACCAGGACGGCGGTACCAGTGGCGCTGACGACAGCCGCGGCGGCGGCAAAACGTCCGTCTGAGGAGACAGCTGTGGCAGCGTCCATGATATATCCATGCCGATTTTTAAGCGTTTGAAGCAGCGCGCCCGTTTTCACATCCCATATCTTGATCTCGTCTGCGCCGCCGCTTGCCACCCGCTCTCCGTCCGGCAAATATGCGGCAAAGCGGAGACGCTCCCGATGCTCCTTCAGCGTTTGAAGCAGGGAGCCTGTATGCGCGTCCCATATCTTGACGGTCCTGTCACCGCTGGCGCTGGCAAGCCTCTTTCCGTCCGGCGAATACGCGACAGAATGGACGCTGTATCGATGCCCTTTGAGCGTATGAAGCAGGGCGCCTGTTTTCACATCCCAGATCTTGACCTCCAAGCCGCCGCCGGCGATCTGGCTGGAGTCCGGGGAATACGCGAACGGAATTGGAATCGGAGCCTTTTCATCCAGCGTATGAAGAAGCGCAGCCGTCTCCATATCCCAGATACGGATTGAACATGCGGCGTTTTCTAAGACGCTTGCGGCGACCGTTTTACCGTCGGGCGAGAACGCGGCTTTATAGAACGACTCGCCTCTCGACACATGGTACGTTTCCATCATGCCTGTTGAGATGGTCCACAGGACAAAATCGCTTCTAGAACCTCCGAGAGCGATCTTTTTGCCGTCCGGCGAAACCGCGACCGCTCCCGCATATTTGTTGAGAGAGGCTTCTATATTGAGAAGCTGTCCAGATTCGGCGTCCCAGAGACCGACGCCGGCGTTTCCCGTTGCGGCGATCGTCTTGCTGTCGGGAAAAAAGGCGAGCGATCTGACATGGCCTGGATAGCCCCGCAAGACTAGCCGAGGCCGCCCCTCGTCGTTCGCTCTAAGCGCCAAGAACAGCGCTGCGGCGCCCGCTATCAAAACCGCCGCTATGCCGATCGCGATCTTATGCTCAAGTTTGCTCATGGACGCCTCCCTGCGCTTTATGCTAACAACGGCGGGGGCAAGCGTCAAGGCGCCGGCGCGGCGTCATTAATGTCCCAAATCAGAACCTCGTTATTGGAAAATGCGGCGACCGCCCTGCCGTCAGGGGAAACCGCAATCGGAATGAAGCTGATGGTACCCAATGGATTATGAAGCGTTTGAAGCAGCGCGCCTGTTTTGACATCCCATATCTTAATGGTTTTCTCTCCTCCGCTGACGAGTCTCTTTCCGTCCGGCAAATATGAGGCAGAATGGAGATATTCTTGATGCGGGTCAAACTTCTGAAGCAGCGCGCCTGTTTTGACATCCCATATCCAGACTGCCTCATCAAAGGATGCGCTGGCAAGTTTCGTTCCGTCCGGCGAATACGCCGCCGAAAAAGCGACGAAGAAAGGGTTCTGGAGCGTATGAAGCGGCGCGCCAGTTTTGACATCCCATATCTTGACCGAGCGGGAGCCGTCTACGGCTGCGATCGTCGTTCCATCCGGAGAAAATGCGACCTGAATTTGACGATCGCCGTATTCTGCAACTCCATGGAGCGTATGAAGCAGCGCGCTTGTTTTAACATCCCAAATAGAGATCGAATTTGCGGGAAGCCCATTCGCCGCGGCGACTTTCTGTCCGTCCGACGAAAGCGCCGCGCTTGATCTGTACGGTCGGGCGACCTGTGTGAAAGTTTGTCCGTTCTCAACATTCCACAGGTATAAACCTGGGCTGCCCCCGGCGACCGCGATCGTTTTCCCGTCGTGCGAAACCGCCGCGCAGTGGGCGCCGCTGTAATTCATCGTATGGAGAAGCCGACCAGAGTAGATGTCCCAGATATGAACGCCGTCATCGCCCGCAGTGGCGATCCTGCTGCCGTCAGGGAAAAAAGCGGCAGACCAGGCGCGGACGGCATGCCCAGGCAAGACGATGCGAGGCTTAACCGCCTGCGTCTTAGCGCCGCGCATTAACAGAAAAGAAGCGGCAACGGCAATCAAAACGATCGCCGAACCGATGATCAATCGTTTAAACATGCCTCATGGACGCCTCCCCGCGCTTTAAGGTAACAGCGCGAGCGGGCGGATGCAACGCCTGCGCCCTTGACAGACGCGGAACGGTCAAAGGGACGGCGCCTTAAGGGGAAGAAGGCGCGCGGTAAAGTACGAGCGAGTTGGCGATGGGGCGCGGAAAGCCGTCCGACGGGCGGTTTTGAACCTTCCCTTCCGCCCAGAGCGTTGTGGAGCCGCCGCCGTCTAGATTCAGCGCCTCCGACGCGCCGAGGCTGATCATCAGCTCCGCCAGCTCCGGCAGGCTCATCCCGACGCTGTAACCGGGCTGCCGTCCGTCCACCGCGACAAGAAAGACCGTCTCGGCGTTATACCCGACCGCCGAACGCGGATGGCGCGCCTTCACAAAGCTGTCGCTGAAGCCGGGCGCGCTCCCTTCCTGTAAGACGTCCGCAGACCGCCCCTCCTTCGCCAGAACGAACGCCCCGCCGACCGCATGCGCGACGCCCTCAACAGGCGGGTTCAACGCGCACTCCCATCGTATCGAGTCGCCGACCGCCGCTTGTTTTAGAAAGGCGGCGCCCTCTCCCCTTCCTGCCAGCGCAATTGAGCCGTCCGTCAGCGCGAAGGCGCCCGTCCCCGTCAGAACCGCCTCCACTTTTAATGCAGGCGAGTCGCCCAGCTGAAGCGGCTCCCCCAACGGTCCCGCCAGCAGCTGAACCCCCGACGCATACGGACGCGAGGAGTCGTCGAAGCGGGAGGTGTAGAGAACGACGCCGTTTTCGCCGCATGCTTCGTTGACGCCGTCGATGCGGCGCGAGCGTCCGTCAAGATGCAGCGACGCCGAAAAGCGCGCCTGCGCAATGCGGAAGCTGCCGTCTTTTAAAATAAGAAAAGCGGCGCGCTCCATCGGTTCGCTCACCAGCTCTCCGTTAATGACGCACAAGCCGTCCGGGTCTCCGTCGAAGGGGCGGTTGCGCCTTTCAAAAAAATCAGCGTTCAGAGCTGCGGCGACGGAACGCCCCTGTTGCGTCAGCCGTTGAACGGTCGCGTCAAGCGGCTCCCGCCCGTAAACCGTCTCGCCGCCCAAAGCCGCCGCGAGCTGATACGACGCATCCGCGCGGTCGATCTCGACGATATGAACCGCCCACGGCCCCTTCTCGTCATGGACGACGCGGTAGGTCGGCTTGGCGCCGGCGAAATGGGCTGCCGTCCACATGGCGCAGCATAAAACGAAGCTGATCAGCTGCGAGACGCCTTTTTGATTTTTGGCAGAGGGGGGTTTCATCGTAAGTCCATTCATGCGGGTTGTTTTTTGAGAGCGGCATGCGCCAAGATGTGCGGCGGCAAGAAGAAAGGGCGTTTGGACGACAGGACCTCGGCGCGCAGCCTCTCGGCAAGCGTCTCGGCGTCCACTTTCCGCGCCGACGCGACGCCGTACCGCTCCAAGCGCGGCAATAGGCTCTGGAAGATCGTCGACATATACTGATACCCCGCCCACTCTTTTGCGGCTCCGATCGGCGCTTCAAGGCGCATTGAAGGCGGAGAGAAGCCCGCCTCCACAAAGGCGCGCAGGAGAGCCAGCCCGGCGTCCAGATGCGCGCCCGAACGCTCAAATGCGCTCACAATCCACTCGATGAGCTGGCGCATCAACGGCGCGCCCTCGCTCGACAGCGCCTTGTATAAGGTGTATTCCGGCTCCTGAAACGCGGCGATTCCGCCAGGCTTCAAATGTGTTGCCAGTCGGGCTAGCGTCTCCGCCGGGTCGGGCGTGTACATTAACACGAATCGACCGGCGACAGCGTCGAACGGGCTATCGAAAACCCCGCGCTTCGCTGTCAACGCGAGGGCATCCTCGGCGATGAACTCGACGTTCAGCAGCCCCAATTCTCGGACGCGGGCGCGCGCTGTTTCCAGTATCGAAGCGTTCATATCGACGCCGACAACATGCCCTTCCGGTCCGACCATCTCGGCGAGCATGAGCGCGACATCGCCTGCGCCGCTTCCGATCTCAAGGACGCGCATGCCTTCGGAGATGCCCGCCTCTTGAAGCATCCGCCGCGTTGAGCCGTTGTATATGCGCGACTGCTCGATCAGGCGGGAGGTCTCATGCGCGCCGCGCCCTAGGGCGTAGTCGATGCCGCGCCGTCCCATTTTACGCTTTCATTCTCGCGTGCGCGGTGATGTGCGGAGGAAGTACGAACGGGCGTTTTGAGCGCCCCACTTCGGCGCGCAGCCGATCGGCGAGCGTGTCGACATCCAGCTCTTCAGGCGAAACGATGCCGTACGAGTCGAGCAGGGGGGACAGGCTGCGGAAGCTGCTGGCGACGAAATCGTATCCTGGCCAGTCGGCTGATCCGCCCATCGGCGCTTCAAAATGCATGACAGGCTCCGGCAAACCTGCGTCTACGAATGTCTGGTACAGCTCTCTGCCCATTTCAAGCCGCGCGCCGGAGCGGTCAAACACGCTGCGCGCCCACTCGATCAGATTGTTCGTAAGAGGGGTCGAAGGGTGAAGGAAAGCGTTGTAGGGTCGAAAATCGACCTCCTGAAACGCTGCCGTCCCGTTCGGGCGCAGAAGATCTTTTAGCTGCCGCAGCGCTTCGGTCGGGTCGCCCATGTACATCAGCACCAGCCGGCCGACAATCGCGTCATAACCGCCCGGCAGGTTGACCTCCCGCGCGTCCCCGGCGATGAACTGCACATTTTCATGTCCCGCCTCCTGGGCGCGCTGCTGGGCAGTTTCCAGAATATCCCCGTTCACATCGACGCCTGTCACGCTGCCTTCCTGCCCGACAGCGTCAGCCAGCGCAAGCGCGACATCCCCCGCCCCGCTGCCGATGTCCAACACATGCATTCCGTTCTCGATTCCGCAGCGGAGAAGAAAGCGGCGCGTGATGTCGTCGTACAGGTGCGATTGCTTAATGAGTCGTTCCGTTTCGGATTCGGTTCTGCCCATTGTGTATTCGGCGTCTCGATTTTGACGGTTCATCTAGGTCATCCTTCTTTTGTTGATGCGCTTTGGTCGTAGGCTTCTAAGACGTTCAGAAATCGGCGGGCGGCGTCGGCGGCGTCGTTCGAGTCAGAAAAAGCGGACAACGCCGCGACGCCAAACGCCCCCGCTTCAAGGCACAAGCGCGCGTTGTCGGGCTGAATTCCGCCAAGGGCGTACACCGGCAGGGCGGTTTGGGACGCGGCGCGCTCAAACCGTTTCAATCCAAGCGGAGCGGCGCCCGGCTTGCTGCGCGTCGGAAAAACGGGGGAAAGAAAGGCGTAATCGGCGCCCGCGTCTTCGGCTCGGCGCAGTCCATCGACGGAATGGGCGGAATAACCGATGAGAGCCGTTTTGCCAAGCCGCGCCCGCGCTTGCTCTATAGACGCGCGCTCCGGCAGATGCGCCCCATCCGCTTCAACCGCCTCGGCGACCTCAATGTTTCCGTTCACGATGAGGCGCGCGCCTGTCGGACGGAGGGCGGCGCGCAGATTTTCGGCAAGGAGCTTGAGCGCATCGGCGGGAGACGTTTTATCGCGCAGCTGAATCAGTCCAGCTCCTCCCTGCGCCGTTTGGCGGACCGTCTGCGTCAACGGACAGCGCGCCTGCTCAGGCGCCGCAATGAAGCAGACGCGGTCTCTTGGGCGCAGCTGAACGGCGCCCCTCCGCTTGCCGCCGCTCATTCGCCGACAAGGCCTTTAAGCGGGCTGGACGCCTGGGCGTAAAGCCGCTTCGGTATGCGCCCCGAAAGATAGGAGAGACGGCCCGCTTCAATGGCGAGTTTCATCGCCTGCGCCATCTGAATGGGGAGGCGCGCGCCCGCCACTGCGGTGTTCGTCAAAACGGCGTCGCAGCCGAGTTCCATTGCGACCGCCGCGTCCGAGGCGGCGCCGACCCCCGCGTCCACAATCATTGGGACGGAGATCATCTCGCGGATGATGGAGATATTGTGCGGGTTGCGTATCCCAAGCCCAGAGCCGATCGGCGCCCCAAGAGGCATCACGGCGGCGCACCCGATGTCCTCCAACCTCTGCGCGGCGATCGGGTCGTCGTTCGTGTAGGGCAGCACGGTAAATCCGTCCGCAACCAACTCCTCAGCCGCTTTGAGCAGCTGTTCAATGTCTGGAAAAAGCGTCCGCTCGTCTCCGACCACCTCCAGCTTGATGAGGTCTGTTTCCAGCGCCTCGCGGGCGAGCTGGGCGGTCAGGACGGCGTCTTTTGCGGTGTAGCATCCGGCGGTGTTGGGAAGTATCGTCTTCCCGCGTTCGCGCAGAGCGGCGATCAGACCCTGTCCGCTCGCGTCGTTTAGGTCGACTCGGCGAACGGCGGCGGTGACGATCTCGGCTCCGCTCGCGTCGATGGCGTCCAGCGCGATCTGCTGGCTCGGATACTGCGCGGAGCCGAGAAGCAGCCGCGATTCATATTCTTGGCCGGCGATCTGGAACGTGTCGTTGTTCATGGCTCTTTACTGCCTGCGTTTGGTTGGTGCGCCGTGAAGGACTCGAACCTTCAACCAACGGATTAAGAGTCCGCGGCTCTACCATTGAGCTAACGACGCGCCTCTATATTATTCTCTATTGAAAGCGTTTTTGCAAGGAGAGCGGCGAAGCGGCAGTCTCTACATACGATGATTTGATTTTAGAGCCGTTTGTAATGTGGAGTCTGTCTGGAAGAACTCTGGATTCCCTCCTCGTTCCCCGTTTTCACGAGGACATGGCTTTCGAGGAGTGACGATGTATCCGATTTGAACAGGATTTTCGCATATCATCGTTTGTAAAGAATGCCTTTATCATACAGCGTTTGATCCCTGCGTCCGTATGCGATAGAATGCGCTGCCAACCCCTAAGGAGAAACGGATGAGCGAGCGCCCGAACGTCATCGTCTTTTTTACAGACCAGCAGCGGTGGGACACTTCAGGACTGCATGGCAACCCTCTAGACCTCACCCCGAATTTCGACCGAATGGCGACGCGCGGAACGCATGTCGCCCGTTCGTTCACATGCCAGCCGGTGTGCGGTCCCGCCCGCTCATGCCTCCAAACGGGCCTCTACGCGACAACGACGGGATGCTTCCGAAACGGGATCCCTCTGCCGGACGGCTCCGTCACGCTCGGGACGCTCTTCAAAGACGCCGGCTACAACACGGGCTACATCGGCAAATGGCACCTAAACGACCGCGGAGGGGCGGGTCCCGTTCCCGCCTCAAAACGATTCGGATACGATTACTGGCTCGCCTCCAATGTGCTGGAGTTCACCTCTTGGCCGTATGAAACGGTCATGTACGACAACGACGATCAGCCGGTCCGCCTGCCGGGATACCGCGTGGACGCGCAGACCGACGCCGCGATTCGATACATTGACGCGGTTCAGGGAGACCGCCCGTTCTTTCTCTTCACCTCATACCTGGAGCCGCATCATCAAAATCAGGTGGACGACTACCCGCCGCCGGACGGGTATCGGGAGCGTTACGCCGGCAGGTGGACGCCGCCCGATCTGGCGGCGCTGGGCGGTTCAACGCATCAGCATCTCGCCGGGTATTACGGCATGGTGAAGCGGTTGGACGAAGCGCTGGGGCGTTTGCTGGACGCTCTCAAAAGCCTCGGCATTTTAGACAACACGATTCTCCTCTTCACATCGGATCACGGCTGCCATTTTAAGACGCGCAACGGCGAGTATAAGCGGTCCTGCCATGAAAGCTCCATTCGCGTCCCAACGGCGTTTCATGGACCCGGTTTTCAAGGCGGAGGGCGCCTTCCGCAGCTTGTCAGCCTGATCGATCTTCCGCCGACGCTGCTGGACGGGGCCGGCATACCCGTTCCCGACGCGATGCAGGGGCGGTCGATTCTGCCGCTGCTGCGGGGAGAGGCGGAGGCGGTTGACAGCTGGCATGAGGAGATGTTCGTCCAGATCAGCGAGGCGCAGGTTGGGCGCGCCGTGCGGACGCATCGCTGGAAATACGGCGTGGACGCGCCCGACAAGAGCGGCGGCAGAGATTCAGGCTCCGACAGGTATGTTGAGCAGTACCTTTACGATCTGGACGCCGACCCGTATGAGCTGACGAATCTGATTGGCCGCCCCGCTTGGCGTTCGGCGGCTGAGGAGATGCGCGAACGTCTCATTCGGCGCATGGTTGAGGCGGGCGAGGCGGCGCCCGTCATTAAGGCGGCATGATTCAGGCGTAGTCGGTCAACGCTCCGATCAGATACGGCAATTCGGAGGCGACGCGCGAGTTGGAAGCGACGATGTCGACTCCAAGCTCCTCCGCTCTTCGAAACGCTTCAACGTTCATATGGCTTCCGAAGGCGAGCAGCGGCAGCGTGTCGGCAAGCGGTCCCGACTTCACCTCTTGGATGAACCCGACCCAGTCAAACCCGTCCTTGTCCATTGAGACGAGCGCGGCGATGAATTCGTTTTCTTTAAGGCGCCGCCGCGCAATCTCTAGATTTCCCGCCCCAGTCGCCTCATATCCGAGGACTTTGGCGCCTTCCAGCAGTTTGGCAAAGAAGAACAGGTCCGCGATGATGAGCAGTTTGCCTTTGCTTTCGGTCATTGATTCTCCTTTGGCGTCCATACCGTTTCATCTTTTCCGTCTCGGAGAACGACAGCGCGCGCCGCAACAAAAAGCAGATCGGACAGGCGGTTCAGGAAGATGAGCGCGGTAGGGTTGACAGGCTCCTTTTCGACAAGAGCCGCGACGCGCCGTTCCGCCCGCCGGCAGACCGCCCGCGCTGTATGAAACGCCGCCGCGGCGCGGTTCCCCCTCGGCAGAATGAACTGCTTCAGCGGCGGAAGCTCCTTTTCAAGCAGGTCTATGCCGCGCTCAAGGGCGCTCGCCGCGTCCTCATCCATCATGGGCGAGTCGTTTTTCGGCGCGGCAAGGTCGGCTCCCAGCTCAAAGAGGCGCGCTTGCGAAACCGCCAGGATGTCCAGCAGGTCGCTGTTTCGCGCGTCCAGCTCCGCGTCTGCCGCTCCAAGAAAGGCGTTCAGCTCGTCAACGGCTCCAATCGCTTCCATGCGGGGCGAGCTTTTAGAGATTCGCCCCGCGCCGAAGAGATCGGTCTGTCCGCTGTCGCCGCGCTTGGTGTAGATCTTCCGATGTGAACTCACGCGACTGTTTCGGCGGTTTCGCCGTCTGCTTCCTCTTCTCCCTCTTCTTCGATGTCGACCCGCTCTCCCTCGGACGATTTCGACCGGCGGGCGCGTTTCTGTTTAGAGAGTTCGACACAAGCGTCCAGGGTCTGGACCGCCTCGTTGACGCACTCGTCAACGCAGGATTTCACGCCCAACAGGATCTCCCGCTTGGCGTTCGTGAGATGTGTGACAAACTCTTCCGGCAAGATGGACAGAAACTCAGAGGCCGCTTCTTCAAAGATGCTCGCGCTCATTTCTTCCTCCCAATGTTGATGCCCGTCTTTAGTATGCCAGCTCCCAGCCGACATAGTAAAGCGCGCCGTTGAAACCAAACGGGGCGGCTCTGCGCGAATACGCAAAAACGCCCGGCGAATCGACGATCGCATTGCCGTTGGCGTCAAGGATCGTTCCGCCCCGCGCCTGCCCGATCTTGTTCGCGTCCGGCGTCGCGTTGAAAAGGTTGTTCGCCCCGAATTTCAACCGAGCCGTATCGCTGATGTTGAAGGCGATCTGGGCGTCCGTAACGATCTTGGGCGAATAGGTCTGGCTCCTTCCGCCGTCAATGACAGTGTATTCGCCGTAGCGGTGCGCGGCAAGATCGATGTCAAGCCCGGCGCCTCTATACCGCGCCGACCATGAGAACCGATCTTTCGGCTGCCACGTTTCAATGATGGAGCGGTCCTGCTCCGAAAAGAGCGATTCGGGCAGATCGGCGGGCAGGTTCACATCGGTGATCTCCGTCTCCGTCACATTGCCCGCGACGCTCAACGTCAGAACGCCGCTGTCGCCGACCGGCTGCATGTAGGTCGCCACCACATCCATGCCGTTCGTTTCGGTGTCCGCAGCGTTCATGAAGAACTGCGCCCCGGCGACGCCGGCGGACGCAAGCGCGGTTCGCACATTGGCGGGTACCGCCTCGTCGCCGCCCTGAACCCGGCCGCTGATGATGATGCGGTCTTCAATGGCGATGCGGTACACATCCGCCGTCACGGTGAATTGCGCATGCGGACGCATGATGACGCCCCCGCCAATGTTGACGGCGGTCTCTTCGCTCAGCTCCGGTATTCCGATCGCCTTTGCGATGTCGCTGTCGTTGCGGAAGGTGCCAATCTCCTGCGGAATGTTTTCGCCCGTCACAGGGTCAATGTTGAACTGCGTGCTGACATTGTTGAAGTACAGCTGCTGCATAGACGGCGCCCGAAAGCCGGTGCTGATAGAGGATCGGAACGCAAGCTCCTCCGTGAGCTCCAGCCGCGCGGCGATCTTGCCGTTGGCGGTCGCGCCGAAGTCGCTGTAATTTTCAACGCGGACGGCAGGGCTAATTAGAAACGCCTCGCTCAAATTCAGCTCAAGGTCGGCGTATCCGGAGATTGCCGTGCGGCTTTCGTCCACGATGTTAGAGGGTTGGAACCCTGGGAAGACCTGAATGCCGGCGGCGGCTCCGCCTGGGCCGTCGTAATCTTCATAGGACAGCTCCTCGCCCTCTTGAATTTGGTACCTATCGAGGCGGAATTCGGCGCCCCAAGCCAGATGCCCTGCTTCTATGAACGGATACGCGAAATCGAGATTCGCTGTCGACAGCGCTAGGCTAAGACCGCCCGCGTCCGCCGAGGTTTCGTCCGCGTTCGCGCCGTTGGCGGCGACGCGCGAGGCGTTGTGCGAATTGCTGATGTTGAAGTCGAACGTATTCAGCCCCGTTACAAGGCTTGCGTCGATTCGCATGCCGTTGTCCAGCTCTTTTTTAGCCCCGACACCGATCGAATAATCGAAGATGTCCGTATTGATGAGCGGAAGAAAGCCGTCTGGATAGAGCGAGCCTTCAGGATTTCTATCGAGCTGGTTGGCGCGCCGATAGAAGCCCGCGCTCTCGTTGTTTCGGGAGGAAATATCAACGAACCCGTACACATCGTACCCGCTGACAGGCATAGAGCCGTTCAACATGAGCGCGTATTGCGTCGAGGCGGCGTCGCCCAGTCGGAAGTTGAGCCGGTCAAATTTCGCCTCTTTGCTGCCGGGGTCCGATTCGATCATCGGCGGATCGCTGCCTTCCACAAGCGTTGTGCTTGGAAATTGAACGTTTCCGGTGAGTCCGGCGCGGTTGGTCGCTTCTCGGTCGCGGAATTCCGCCGCGATATGCAGCGAACCTTCTTTTCCAAGCCGCAGGCTGTGGTAGGCGTTCAGAAGCGTCGTCGCGCCGTCGCCTTCATGGGTGATTCCGTAAGAGGTTGAAAAGCCGCCCGTAAAGTCGTCTTTCAGGACGATGTTCATGACGCCGGCGATGGCGTCGGTGCCGTACTGAGCGGAGGCGCCGTCGCGCAGAATCTCCACGCGCTTGATGGCGGCTGCCGGTATGGCGTTCATATCGACGCCGGCGGTTCCGCGTCCGACGGAGGTATTGACATGGATGAGCGCGCTTCCGTGGCGCCGTTTTCCGTTCACAAGAACCAGCGCCTGGTCAGGCCCAAGCCCGCGCAGCGTCGCCGGACGGAGCGCGTCCGTTCCGTCGGAGATGGAGGAGCTGGAGAAGTTAAAAGACGGCGCAAGCGTTTGCAGGATGCGCCCCAGTTCGGTATGCCCCGTTTGCCGCATCTGCGCTTCGGTGATGACATCGACAGGGGCGGGCGAGTTGAGTCGGCTGCGTTCAGGAGCGCGCGTCCCTACCGTGACGACAGGGTCTAGCTCCATTTCTGTTGAAGATTCTGTTTCTTCGGCTGGTTCCTCTTCTTCATGCTGGTCGGCTTGAAGAGCTGCGCCAAAGAGCAATGACGCGAACGCCGCCGTCCATAAGACACATTTCCATAATTCAGTTCGCTTCATGAGACATCCTCTCAGCCAGCAGTAGATCGCCCGAAATGAGCTGATTCCAACATGGGGAATTATAACGCCAATCTGGCTGCGCGTCTATATCGGCGTTTCGGACCCGCCCCGCCTTCTTGCCGTCATTCTCCGCGCAAGAACGGCGCGCGGACAGCTTCTGTACTCATTTTATGCTGGAATGGGGGATGAGGGCGTTGACGCGCAGGGCTGAAAGCGCTATACATAGCGCGTCAATCAACATTCTTCATGAACAGAATATGGAGCGATACGGATGAGCATCAAAACGCTAGTGTTCGGCGGCGGAGGCATACACGACTGGAAGGGCATTCAGCCGCATCTGGTCGCGGCGTTGGAAGCGGACGGCGGCTTCGAAATCGAAACCGCGCAGGAGGATCTGTCGGTTTTCGAAGGAGACAACCTGAAGCCGTACGACGCGCTCGTGTTTCATTACACGGTCGGCGATATCTCCCCGGCGCAGCGGGAGGGCCTCTCCAACTGGCTCGCCTCTGGAAAAGGGTATGTCGGCATCCACAGCGCCGCCGATTCATTCCGCGGCGACCCCGACTACCGCAACATCGTCGGCGGATACTTTGTGACGCACCCGCGTTACCGGCAGTATCAGGTGAGCCTGACCAACGTTGAGCATCCCGTCACAAACGGCGTGGACGCTGAATTTTTTGTGACGGACGAGCAGTACATTCTGAACTACGACTCGCGGGTGCAGGTGCTGGCAAGCGCGCTGCATAAGGGCGAGGCGCACCCTGTCGTCTGGACAAAGCCGCACGGAGATGGGCGCGTCTGCTACATTGCGCTTGGGCATGACCCGTCCGCCTGCGAGCATCCAATGTTTGCGAAGCTGGTCGTCAACGGAACGCGCTGGGCTTCGGGCGGCTAAGCCGCTATCCGCGCTTGGGTATGGGCGAATTCGCCGACCAGACGGAGGAAGACGGCAGCGGCTCTTGACCGGGCGGCCCGTTCATCGTCTTGAATTCGCCCAACGCCGGCAGGACCGCCTCTTCCCAGACCCGCTCGGCATCGTCGAAGGTTCGCAGCCTGTTTGCAGGTTCCCTGCCCTGATGCGCCTCTTCATACGCTTCGAGCAGCTCGCGCGCCTTTTCGCCCAAGAACCGCGCCTCATCCTCCGCCATGCGCTCCCCGACGCGCCGGTCAGCCTCGAAGGCGTTCGCGCCCATAGCGAAGTGGGGACCATGGTCGTCTCTGTCAGGCATCCTGGACATGTCGACGCAATCAGGCTCCAACGCCCACAGCAACGAGGTTTCGACTTTCCCGGCGTGGTCGCCGGTCGCGCCGTCCATACCGGGCAGATTCGCCTCAAAGTCGGGCAGCGAGTAGAGGCGGACGGCTGCGTACGGTTGAATCAACTGGGTCAACGTTTTGAGATCTTCCCAGTTCGGCCCGTAATGCCCTGTCAGGAGAACGGCCGCCCGAAATCCGAGCGCGTCCGCCGTCCGTATCTGGTAGCAGATGTTTTTAAAATGGATCCATGGCGGAACGGAGGTCATCCAGTGCCGTTCGACCTCTCCGACGGAGCTGTGCGCCCAATAGGCGTATCCGCCCAGTTCGTGGATATGCCAGTAGTCCGGCGGCGCGGCGATCCCTCCGTATTTCCGCGCCGCTTTGCATACGACCGCATGCGCCTTCAGCGCATCCAGCCCGACGGCGTTTTGCGGTCCGTGAGGCTCGCACAGCCCGTAGGCGAAATAGAGAACAGGGCAGTTTTGAAAGGCGGCTTCCAGTTCATCGGGGAACATGCGCTCCCATCGGACTTCTCTGGGATTCATCGTTGACGCTTTCTGTTGAGGTTGATTCATGGCGCGCGTCTGCCCACATGATGTAGGCGTTCTCCCCGTTGTCCAGATAGTAGCCTTTGCGTACGGCGACAATTTGGAACCCCATGCTTTCATAGAGGCGGATTGCGGGAAGGTTGCTGACGCGGACTTCTAGGGTGACGCGGGGGGCTTTGCTTCGGCGCGCTTCGGCGAAGAGATTCCGCACAAGCGCCTTGCCGATTCCTTGACGGCGCAGGTTTGGGTGGACGGCAAAGTTGACGATGTGCGTTTCGTCCGCGGCCGTCCATGCGATGCAGTACGCGGCGAGCTTGCCGTTGAGCCAGGCAGCGGTTGTTCTGGACTGCGGCAATTCGCCCGACAGTTCCTTTTCAAAAAACGCGCGCGGCCACGGCGACGCAAACGACTGCCGTTCAATGCGGCGCATCTCGTCAATGTCGCCGGGGCGCGCCGCTCCAAAGCGAAGCTCACATGCGCTCATTGCCTACCGCCTCGAACTCCGGCGCATCGCATTTCTCTTTGATCCATTCGTCCGCCTCCACCAGCCCGTCCCGCAGCCGTATGATCCGCTGGCAGTAAGACGCGATTTCAGGCTCATGCGTCACCAGCAGGAGCGTGTTGCCCCGCTCATGCAGGTCGGTGAAGACGCTCATGATTTCGGCGCTCGTTTTGGTGTCGAGATTGCCGGTCGGCTCGTCGGCGAAGATGATGGACGGGTTTGTCACGAGCGCCCTGGCGATGGCGACGCGCTGTATCTGCCCGCCGGAGAGTTCGTTGGAGCGGTGGTGCGCCCTGTCTTCTAGGTTGACCGACTTCAGCGCCTCCATGGAGCGCCGCCGGCGCGCCCGCCTCCCGACGCCGGCATAGATAAGCGGCAGTTCAACGTTATGGAGCGCCGACATGCGCGGCAGCAGGTTGAACGATTGAAACACAAAGCCGATTTTGCGGTTGCGTATCTCGGCGAGGCGGTTGTCGTTGAGCGTTTCAACGGGAGAGCCTTCCAGTACATATTTTCCCTGTGTCGGCTTGGAAAGGCAGCCGAGTATGTCCATAAAGGTGGATTTGCCGGAGCCGGACGGACCCATGATGGCGACCATCTCGCCTTGGCTGATGCTGAGGCTGACGCCGCGAAGGGCATGCACCTGCACATCGCCCATCACATAGGTTTTATGCAGGTCGCTCACTTGAATGACGGGCGGGGAGCCGTTGGACGATCCGCCGCCTTCTTCAGCCGATTGTTTGCGGTATCTAAGCATAATCTACCTTTCAATAAGCCTGGAGAGGTCCGGCACGAGAACCGAGTCTCCGACGCTGAGTCCTTCTAGTATTTTAAAGGACATATCGTTGCGCAATCCGACTTTTATGGCGGTTTCTCGGTCGCTTGATTCGTCCTTGTCTTCCGTTTCAACCGGCAGCAGCACCAGCTGTTTTCGTTCTCGCTCAACGAGGCAGCGCAGGTCTTCAATTTTGGTCTCGTCTTCCTTCTTGCCGCTGTCCGTTTTCAGAATCAGCGACATGGTCTGAATCCCGGCGCGAAGACCCGCCGGCGCCGTCTCATCGATAAACACCGTCGCCGCGTATTCTGCCGATTCGTTGAACGCGACGATGCGCCCGCCGTAACGCTTGCCGGAACGCGACTCTACATCAACGCTTTGATCCATGCTCAGCTGTTGCATGTCGGAGCCGGCGACCCCTAGCTGAACAATCATCTTTGTTTTTTCGATAAGCGTCTCGATCGGCAGCTGCGTCACATCTTGCCGGTCGGCGACAATGATGTCAACATCGGCGTTCATTCCAGGCTTCAGCTCTTCGGGGGAGCCAAGCGCTTCGATGACAACCTCAAACTTGGTGACATTTTCCAGCGGTATGCCTTGAGGCGAGATTTCCTTGACGCGCCCTTCAAACACCTTTTCGGGATAGGCGCCGAGATGTATCTCCGCCTTCTGGTCAACCTGTATGCGCGGAATGTCGACCTCGTTGATGTAAGTGTTGATGACCATCTGAGACAGATCGGCGATCGTCATGATGGCGGGTCCCTGGGCGAAGGCGGAGCGGCCCGATTGGACAATCTCCCCCTCCTCCACTACAAGCGCGATGATGGAGCCGGCGAGCGGCGCGGTGATCTCCGTCCACTCAAGCCGCTCCTCCGCGTTTTTGAGTCCGCTTTCGGCGCGGATGTAGTTCGCGTTCGCAATTGCCAGCGCCGATTCGCTGTTTTTCACTTCAGCCTCCGCCGAATCGCGCACACGTTTCAGCTCCGTTTCCGCCGTTTGAAGCTGCAGCTCCGCTTGATACTCGATCGCCTTGCGCGATTCTTTGAGCGTTTCCAGATTCGCTTCTTGAACCCGTATCGCCTCGCGCCGGCTGGCGATGCCGGTCTCGCGCGACGCGATCGACTCCGCGGCAGATTTGACCGACTCCTCGGCGGCGGACACATCCTGCTCCGTCTGCTCGTAGGTTGTTCTGGCAGAGGCTTCGGCGGCTTGCGCGTTTTCCAGCGCGCTCAGCGAGATATATTTTTTTTCATACAGCTCTTTAGAACGAGTCAGCTCCGACTCGGCGTTCGTGAGATTGACGCGCGTTGAGGCGAGGCGCGACTTCGCGCGGCTCAAACTCAGATGACTCTGCCGCTCCGTGATGCGCGCCTGGTTCAACGCGATCAGGTCCTGGTCAAGATAGGCGCGGGCGTTTGCCAGCTCCAGCTCCGCTGAACGTATCTGCTGAATGGTCGATTTTTTGGCGGCGTCCAGAGACGCTTTTGCAATGCTCGCCCCGTCTTCCGCCGACTTCAGCTGCGCGTTCTGACGAATGCGCGTCAACTCAACCGACTGCTTCGACTGATCAAGCTGCGCCTTAGCCGCCTCCAGGTTCGCGTTCGCCTGAATCTGCTCCTCCCGTATGCGTTCGTCGTCCAGTTTGATGAGCGCGTCGCCCTGCTGAACCTTGTCGCCTTCACGGACGAAGATGCGCGCAATTTCACCCTCAACGTTCGATTTCACGTTGACAGAGATGAGCGGCTGCAGCTTGCCCGTTTCGCGTATTTTGACGATGAATGGAGCCGAGCGGACAATCTCGGTGCGCGGCTTCTCCTCTTCGCTTTTGGAGGGCTTTAAGAAGAAGTAACCTCCGCATGCGCTCAGAACGATGAGCGCCGCCGTTCCGATGAGTATCCATTTCTTGCGGTTCATAAGCCTTATCTGTGTTGACGGTTGATCTGTCTACCGATAGGTTCCGCTTCTGTTTTTGTTAAGGAGCCGCTTTTCCGACGGAGCGTTCCAGCGAACGCTGCGCGATCTTGTAGTCGTAGTAGGCGCGGACCTGATTTGTTTTTGCCTGCCCAAATTGCGTCTGCGCGTCCAGCAGCTCAAGCAAAATCACCAGCCCCTGCGCGTACTGTTCGGCGGTTACGTCCAGATTCAGCTGCGCGTTTCGAACCTGCACCGCAGAGATGTCGAGCCGTTTTTCAGCCTGCTTGAGATTGTAGTACGCTTGCGTCGCGTCCAGCGATATGCCGCGTTTCAGGTCGTCATGCAGCTCTCGCGCCCGCAGCAGATTGATGTTGGCGCGGTCCAGCTGCCGGCGGCTGTAACCCGCATCGAAGATCGGAAAGGAGAGGCGCGCCGCGGCGTCCCAGGATCGAAATTGCTTGAAGTTTTCCCGTTCGCGCAAAAAGTTGTGTAGGTCGACGCCGTAGTTGGCTTGCGCGGTCAGTTGCGGCAGGCGTTCGCGCGCCGCGCGTTTTAGGCCCAGCTCAAAGAAGCGCAGGTCCAGCTCGGACGTCTTGACGGCAGGCCGCTTTTGGATCGCCTCGGCGACCGTCTCTTCAAGCGTTTTGGCGTACCGTTCAAATTGCCCTGTTTCTTGGTAAAGGGTGAAACCGGGGTCGTCCGCGATCTGTATCGGCTGTTCGGGAGGGAGGCCGAGCGTTCTTGGGAGTTGAGCTTGGGCGATGGAGAGCGCGTTTTCATCGTTCAGGAGGGCGAGCTCATCCGCGGCGACGCGCACTTCGGCGGCGGCGACGTCCGCTTCGACCGCCGTTTTTCCGATCAGCATGAAGGCGCGCACCTTTTCAGCGTTCTCCTGGGACGCTTCTAGGAGCGACTTGTCCAGCTCCACCAGCTTTTGCGCTTCGAGCTGCCTGTAGTATGCCTGGACGACGGCTAGCACAAGGTCTTGCCGGTTGCGTTCTAGGTCTGTTTGGGCGCTTTCGAGGCTGTTGCGCGCTTGGTTCAGCTGAATGCGCCGACGGCCATGGTCCCAGAGGGTGTAGTTGGCGGTGATTCTCCAGTCCAGATTTTCGCGTTCGATGTCGAAATCGATGCGGTCGTTGGCGAAGTAGGCTCCTTGCGTCTGGATCGTCGGCATGTAAGCGGATTGCGCGTCTTGTAGGCTGAGGCGGCTGGCGCTCTCCGACAGCTTCGCAGCGCGTATCGCCGCCGCGTATTCGAGGCCGATCTCTATGCATTCCTCAATGCCGAGTATTTCGTTCAGGTTGTCGGGCGGCTCGGGGGCGGCGCCGTTTTGCGCGTTTGCGGCAAGAGCGCATGCCGCCGCGATCCAGCAGCATGTCAACCGCGTCAATCTTCGTATGTCCATATCCACCTTTTCGGTCGTGTCATGGTCGGGCGCATGAGCGTTTGCGTATGTTGTTAGACGCTTTACGGGTTGGATTGTTTAAAATCGCCATCCTGTATGTTAGCGCCTTTTAGAATAAAAGTGAACGGAAGGCGCCCGCCGGCTTGACGCGCTGCCCGGCGTTCCTTAAACTAAAGCAGAGCGGTTATAGCAGGAGGCAGTTAATGCGCTACCCCCGCGGCGCGAAACGGCGTTTTTCTTATTATATCTGCGCATTCTTCTTCATAGTATGCTGCGTCTTCGAGGCTTCGGCTGATCCTACACCCTCCCCGTTTATTTCGCAGCTTGGGCTTCCCGACGGAGCTAAGCTGCGCATCGGGAGGGGGCGTATCAATTCGCTTGCATATTCCCCGTACGGACGCCGCCTCGCCGTTGCGGGGAGCATTGGCGTGTGGATATACGACGCGCTTTTTGGCAGGGAGATTGCGCTACTTCGGGGACATACGGAGCTGGTGCTGTCGGCGGAGTATTCGCCGGACGGAAAGCGAATCGTTAGCGGCAGCGGAGACAAAACGGTTCGAATCTGGGACGCCGGCTCGGGCAAGGAGCTCAAAACGCTAACGGGCATACGCGCGAAGTATATTCAGCAGCGTATTCGCCGAACGGAAAACGAATCGTTAGCGGCAGCTTGGATAAAACGGTTCGAATCTGGGACGCCGGCTCGGGCAAGGAGCTCAAAACGCTAACGGGGCATACGCGCGAAGTGTATTCAGCGGCGTATTCGCCGGACGGGAAACGAATCGCTAGCAAAAGCATTGGCGGGAATATTCGGATATGGGACGCGGAAACCGGCGCGCTTCTCAAAACCCTTGAAGGCCTTACAGGCTATGCGAAAGTCTATAGGGCGATTTATTCGCCGGACGGAAAAACAATCGCCAGCTGCGACTGGAATAAGGTTCGGATATGGGACGCGAAAACTGGCGCGCTTCTCAAAACCCTTGGCGCGGATTGGCTCGAATCGTTGGCATATTCGCCGGACGGAAGAATTCTCGCAGGCGTGGGGTTTGGGGGTTTCGCATGTGGAAAGTTCCTTTCATGTCGCCTCTTCCTCCGTTCAATGTTGGAGAGCCTGATGAAGGGTCGTCGCTTGCCTTTTCGCCGGACGGACATTACATCGCCGTCGCCGAATGCAACGGGACTATTCGTATTTGGGTGATCAAGTTTGGCGCGCATATTCGTTCGTTTGGCGGGCATACGGAGGAAGTTAAAATCGCGGCGTTCTCGCCGGACGGGGCGAAGATTGCCGTCGAAAATCGACGCTTAGGACATCCGCATATCTGGAACGCAGACACCGGAACAGTTCTCCATACGTTTGGAGAAGACAACGCCCGTTTGTGGAGGGCTGCGTATTCGCCGGACGGAAAGCGGATCGCCGGGGTGGGGGACAACAACTTAACGATACGTATCGCGGACGCGAAGACTGGGACGCCTGTCCATGCGCTAAAGGGACACACGGAGTATGTTCATGCTGCGGCGTTTTCCCCCGACGGAAAGACGGTCGCATCCGCAGGCAACGACAAGACAATACGGGTTTGGGACGCCGACAGGGGAGCGCTTATTCATACGTTGAAGGGGCATGAAATGCGGGTCTATTCAGCGAAATTTTCGCCGAACGGAACAGCGGTTGTCAGCGCCAGCGCGGACGGCGACGTTTGCATCTGGGATGCGGAGAAGGGAGCGCTTCTCAAAACGCTTAAGGGGCATTTGGATCAGGTCAAGTGGGCGGAGTATTCGCCGGACGGGAAGAAAATTGTTAGCGGAAGCATGGATAAGACTGTTCGCATCTGGGACGCGGAAACGGGGGCGCGTCTCAAGACGCTAACAGGACATACCGACGGAATCAATTGCGCGGCGTATTCTCCGAACGGCAAAAAAATCGCCAGCGGCGGAAACGACAACGCGGTTCGCATCTGGGACGCGGAGACAGGGACGCTTCTTGAGACGCTTGAGGGGCATACGGGGAATGTGAATTGGGTCGGATATTCATCGGACGGGAAGACGCTCGCCAGCGCCAGCAGTGATGGAACTGTTCTGCTTTGGGAGGTCTCAAATCTCTAGACGCAGGCGTCCCTCAAGAAGATCAGCGCGTCGGTTCGCGCATCAGCAGAAACTGGTTCGCCTTCACATTCTCCGCCCTTGAGACGCCGCCGTAGAGCCAGCGGACCTCCACCAGCTCCGCCTTCTCTGCCGTTCCCAGCCCGAAATGAAGCCGCATGTCGCCGCTGGATCCATAGCTGCCGCCCGCCCGCGCCTCTCGAAGAAGCGCCGCCCCGCCTGCCTGCGCCTTCGCCGCCGCCCCGACGCTCCGACCCTCCAGAATCACCGTTAGCCAGTTCCCGCCGTCCGTATCGTTGCGCAAGAGCTGCGGCGGCCCGTTCGCGTTGTTCACCAAAATATCGATGTCTCCGTCGTTGTCGATGTCGCCGAACGCCGCGCCTCGGCTCACATCCGCCGCCGGCGGCAATCCCGCCGCCTCAACAAACCGCGCGCCGCCCTCGTTCCGGTAAAGGCTGTTGCGCTGGGCGTATGTGGAGGAGGGATCATACGCCTCAATGCGGTCTTGGATATGCCCGTTCGCCGCAAACAGATCGAGCCAGCCGTCCTGGTCAAAGTCGACGAAAGCCGTACCCCAGCTGACAAGCGGCAAGCTGCCGCCCATTCCCGCCGCATAGGAAATGTCGCTGAAAAAGCCGCTTCCGTCGTTGCGGTAGAGCGCGTTGTACTGCCGTTGGTAGTTTGTAACAAACAGGTCGAACCGGCCGTCTCGGTTCATATCCCCGACGGCAATGCCCATGCTGCCTTGCGGATTGCCGCCGCTGTCGCCGTCGGTTCCCGCCATCCATGCGGTCTCTTCAAATGTTCCGCTTCCGTCGTTTATATAAAGAAAGTTGGGCATCGCGTCGTTGGCGACGTAGAGGTCTAGATCGCCGTCGCCGTCTAGGTCGGAGAAGACGGCGGCGAGTCCCTTCCCTCTTGCGCCGGAGAGGCCGGCGCGTTCCGTCGCGTCTTCAAAACGCCCCGTTCCATCGTTCAAAAAAAGTTTGTCCGGCTCTCCGGTCATCTCTTCGGGACCGCAGTAGATCGGAACGCCCTGCTGCGCGCATCGAGGCTGATTGTCAGGGTCCCAGACGCAGTAGTAAGCGACATACAGGTCAAGGTCGCCGTCCTTGTCGACATCTCCAAAGGCGGCTGCGGCGCTCCATCGATTGTCGGCGACGCCTGATTCTTCGGTCACATTTTCAAAATGCGTTCCGTTTCGGTTCATGTAGAGGACGTTTTCGCCGCAGTTGGCGATGAACAGGTCTTGCCATCCGTCGCCGTTCACATCCGCGGCGCAGACGCCGACGCCGTAACCTGTGTGTCCGGTTCCTGTTTCGTCGGTCGCGTCGATGAATCGCGCGCCTTCGTTTCGGTAGAGTCGGTTGGGCGCTCCGCCAGCGTTGACGAGATAGATGTCGAGCCGTCCGTCGTTGTTGTAATCGAAAAGGGCGGCGCCGGAGCCGATCGTCTCTATGAAGCGGCGTTCGCCGGTTCTGCCGTCTGTGTGGCGGAAATGTATGCCCGCCTCTTCGGCGATGTCCACAAAACGCATCTCGGAGGCGGCGGACGCCCATGCAAGCGCAGCGAGCGTCAACAAGGCGGCGTTTCGCGTCGTCGCTGGGCGGCGGTCGGCGCTCATTTTTCTTCTTTCTGTTAGGCGCAAGCGGCGTTGCCCGCTCAGCCGTTTTCGTCGGACGGCTTTCCCGCGGGAGCGTCATGATGAACAAAACGACGCGGCGGCGCAACCTCCTGAACGCGCTCTGCCGTCAAGACGGCGCGTCCAGCTTCTGCGGCGCGGAAAATGGCGGGCGATGGCCGCTTCCATTGCGCTTCGACTCAAAGCGGAGTATCATGCCGTGCAGCGCATTGTTCAGAGCTCAAACGCAGAGGAGGATCGACATGGCGACCGTGTTTATACCGCCTTTGATGCGGCGGCATACAGGCGGCGTCGAACAGGTGGAGGTGGAAGGCGCGACGCTTCGGCTGATTATTGAAGCGCTTGAGGAGCGTTTTCCGGGCGTCAAGCAGCGGCTCATGCAGGACGGGCAGATCATGCCGGGCGTCGCCGCCTCTATCGACGGCGAAACGGAAACGATGGGTCTCATTCAACCTGTCCAGCCCGACAGCGAGATACATTTTATACCTGCCATAGGCGGCGGATGACGCGCCTCTGAACGGAGCAACCCTTGCCTCTTTTTTTCTCTTTCAAATTTGCCCGCCCATATCCCGCGCGCGTTTTTCGAACAGGCGCGCTTTTTGCCGTCGGCGCGTTTTTCTTCGCCTCGCTTTTGACAGCATGGTCGGAGGATGAGTCGTTCAATAAGCGGTTTGCCGTCCTTGAATTTCAAGACAGCTCCGGGTTCGATTCTCCGCGCGGGTGCGGATGCATTCCGATGGGCCCGTTGGAGCGTCTCTTCGGACGGTCGCGCGGCGCGCGCGAGCGGTGGGATCTTGCGGCAGGCTTCCGCGACATGCTGACGACAACGCTGGAGAACGCCTACAGATACGAGCCGATCTCCCCAGAAGAGATGAACGCGGCGCTGGATGAGCTCAAGCTGAATCCAAAAGATCTTAAAAAAGAGGAGGCGCGGAAACGGCTTGCGGCGCATCTGGGCGCGGACGCGCTCTTGACCGGCAAGATCGAGAAGTTCAAGCAGGACAGGCTGCGCGGGACGACAGCCGGACAGATGGGCGGCGGAGGGACGATTTCGGCAACCGGCAGGGTCGGGGTCGAGGCGGCGCATTATCGAGCGTCGACGCGGCTTCATTTCACCGCCTACGGACCGGAGGGAGACGAGTTGCTGTCCACGCGCATTGACGAAACGGCGACATATTCTATAGGCTCTGCGCAGACGGGACCGCTCTCAACCTCCTTAGACAACCAAGGGGCGTCGGCGAGGGTCGGCTCTCAGGCGGCTGTCGCGCCGAAACAGCGACCGCCTGTTGTGGAATACCGCATTTTGAACAAGGTTAAATTCGGCGTGAAAGGCTGGGACGCGCCTGAAAAGCTAGGCTCGCCGCCCAACTACCGCCGAACGCTGCTTGGAATCGTCACGGCGAAGACGCTGGATTCGGCTGTCGCGCAGCTGCGGGAGCGCATTGGGCCGGCGCTGCCTGAAGAGACGGCAGAGGAGCCGGCGCGGGAGACGCTCATCGGAAAGATCGCGTTTGTTCAGGAGAAAGAGATCTACATCAACCTAGGCGGAAAACACAAGGTGAAAGCGGGCGACATGTTCCGCGTCTTTCGAGAAGGCGAGCCGGTGCTGGACCCCGACACGGGCGAAAAGATCGGCGCGGTCGAAAAGCAGATCGGAGCGATACGAGTCGAAGAGACGATGCGCCCCGCAATGTCGCGCGCCGTTCTGGTGTCGGGCGAGGCGTTGAGAGGCGACATTGTCAGGTTGGAGCTGGAATCGGACAAGGAAGAGAACGGAGAGGCGACATGCGGCGATTAACGATATGGATGGCGGCGGCGCTGTGCGCGTTTCTGGCGGGGTGCGCCTCGCCGGAGAAGGCGGAGAAAGCGGAGAAGATACGCATCGGCTTGTCGATGGATTCTCTGCGCGTGGAGCGGTGGAAACGGGACAGAGACCTGTTCAAGGCGCGCGTTGAGGCGCTGGGCGGCGAGACGCTGGTCCAATCGGCGGACGGCAGCCCCGACAAGCAAAATTCGCAGGCGGAAAATCTGCTCGCGCAGGGCGTTGACGCGCTGGTCGTCATCCCGCGCGACGGAGAGGCTGCCGCGGCAATTGTGGAAGCGGCGAAAAAGGCGGATGTTCCGGTGCTTGCATACGACCGCATCATCCGAAACTGCGATCTGGACATGTACATCTCTTTCGACAACGAGCGGGTCGGATATATGCAGGCGGAGTATCTGACGCGCGTTGTGCCGGAGGGCAACTACTTTTTGCTGGGCGGCTCGCCGTCCGATAACAACGCGAAACTGCTGCGGGCGGGGCAGGAGCGCGCTTTGAAACCGTTTCTGGATAAAGGAGCGATCCGCGTCGTCGGCGACCAATGGACGGACAACTGGGATCCGAGCGAGGCGCTTGGGCATGTGGAGAACGCCTTGACGGCGCAGCGCAACATGATCGACGCGATCGTCGCTTCGAACGACGGGACGGCGGGCGGGGCGGTGGAAGCTCTGCGCGCGCGGGGGCTTGCCGGGAAAACAGCCGTGAGCGGGCAGGACGCCGACCTTGCCGCCTGTCAGCGCATCGCTGCCGGTTTGCAGACGATGACGGTGTATAAGCCGTTGAAGCCGCTTGCGGAGCGCGCCGCCGAGCTGGCAGTCGCCCTGGCGAAGGGGGAAAAGCCCGCGACAAGCCAGACAACCCCGAACGGCAAAATCGATGTGCCGTCCGTCCTGCTGGACCCTGTTCAGGTGGACAAAAGCAACCTGTACGAAGTTGTCGTCAAGGATGGGTTCCATTCGCTGGAGGATGTGTATCAGGATGTCCCAATAGAAGAGCGGCCGACCCCATGAACGACCGCCGCAAAGAGATCGGCGGCCCGTTTGACGCGCTGGGTTATCTGCATCTCAAAAACGGAATGACGCCCGGCGAGGTCGCTGAAACGCTCAGATGGACGGGAGAGGCGGAGTCTGCCGATATTGAAGCGCTGAACGCGGACAACCCCGACGGCATACGGCATCAGCTGAACCGCCCCGTGTCGCGCATCATTGACGCGGACCCGCGCTTCGCCTGTTTTTTAAACCATCCCGCCGCCGCGCCGTATCTGGAGACTTTTCTCGGCGCCGATTACAGGCATATCGACAATGAACTGTACTATACGTATCCAGGCTACGCCGGCGGCAACTGGCATCGGGGCGTGAGCAGCCATGCAAACGGGCATGTGTCGCAGGGCGCGTTCATCTGCCCGATGGTGAAGGTTTTTTACTGCTTAACCGATGTCGGACCCGGGGAGGGCGAATTCGCCGTTGTGCCGGGTTCGCACCGGTCAGGCGCAGAGGAGCAGGAGCCGCATGCGTTTGACGATGTGAGCGCGGGCGACATGATCCTTTTCAATGAGGGGCTGCTCCATAACGGCTTGCCGAACCTTTCAACGAAAACGCGCAAGACGGTCATCGTCAACTTCGGTCGGATGGACGCGGCGGTATGGCCGGGCTATAAGCCGTCGCCGAGGACGTTGTCGGCGGCAGCGGAGCCGCAGAGAGCGATCTTGACCAACGAAGCATCGGGCGTCTGGCGCGAGCCGGACCTGTCGAACGCTCCGCCTTGACGGGTTAAAATGACGGTTTCTATCAGGAAAAATGCGGTATAAAGCGCTCATCTTCGATCTCTTCGGAACGTTGGTACCTTCCTATAGCCGCAGAGCTTATGATCAAGTTTTAGAAGAAACGGCTGCGGTTTTACATGCGCCGCATCCCGAATTCCGAGAAGCGATGAAGCGGCTGTTTTATGAGCGCGCCGTAGGAACGAGCCGTTCCGTAGAAGAGAACCTTGTAGAGGCATGCCGACGTTTGGACAGGAAAGCGAACCGCTCGCAGATTGCGCAAGCGGCCGCCCTGAGGTATCGATTCACCCAAAAGTCGCTTATACCTAACGCTGAAACGTTGAAAGCTCTCGCGCAGTTGAAATCGCGCGGACATCTTCTCGGCATGATCACAAATTGCGCAGCGGACACGCTGAAATGTTTTCCCCATTCGCCCTTAGCAAAACATATAGACGCGGCGATATTCTCTTGCGAGGAGCGGATCAAGAAGCCGGCGCGGGCGATCTATGAGACGGCATGTCGGCGGTTGAATGTGAAGCCGCAAGAATGCGTCTATATTGGGGATGGAAGCGGCGAAGAGCTGACAGGAGCGGCGGCAGTCGGCATGTTCCCGATACTGAAGCGGGTTGACTTGACCGATGTTTACGATCCGCATCGGCCGGATGTGGAAAATTGGCGGGGGGTTGAGATTGATGAGATTGCTGAGTTATGCGAAATGACGTTCGAGAATCATCATGAAAGGGTACGAGTATGAATCAAACCGCGGCGGCTCCGCTCACGCAGGAGCAGATTGAGTATTTTTTGGAGAACGGGTATCTGCTCGCCTCGGGCTTAATCCCCGACGAGATCGCCCGCAAAGCCTACGGCGCCATGTGGCGCAACCTGAAACTGGACCCTGACAACCCAGAGACCTGGGCGGACGCCCCGAGAGGGCATCAGTCGTTTAAAGACCCCGACCTGACCGCCTGCTACACGCCCGAAGCGATGGCGGCTGTCGCGCAGCTGGGCGACGCGCCCCCCGAACCGGACTCCTACCGTCCGCCCGGCAGCGCCTACTGCATCAACGTGTTTCCGACGCAGGACGAATGGCGCCCCCATGGCCCCCATCTTGATCACACCATCAAGGAGCATGGGTTCAAGACTTTTCCGACGCCGTGCCGCCTTGCGGCCATGCTGTTTTTGAACGATGTGCCGAAGCATGGCGGGGGGACGCTCATCTGGCCGAAGTCGCATCTGAAGGCGCAGGCTCTCGCGCGCAGCGCGCCTGAGAAGTTTGCGCTCATGTGGCAGCTGGGGCAGGCGTTTCGGAAGTTGGACATCGGCGCGCCGGTCGAAACGACGCCGAAGCGCGGCGACATTCTCTTTTACAGCATCTTCACGGCGCACAGCGGCAGCATGAATGTCAGCTCCCAGCCCCGCTTTGCGATGAACGTGAAATGGTAAAAAAAACGGAACGGGTCGCTCTCATCGGCATCGACTGCTTGACGCCGCAGTTTGTGTTCGGCAAGAGCCTGAACGGCTTGCCGAACCTGAAAGCGCTGGCTGACCGAGGCGTCCGCGGCGAGCTGGAAAGCGTGTCGCCGCCAATCACCGTCCCCGCTTGGATGTGCATGATGACGAGCCGCGACCCAGGAACGTTGGGCGTGTACGGCTTCCGAAACCGCGCCGACCATTCCTACGCCCCCTTGTCGTTCGCCTCGTCCCGTTCCATCAAGGCGCCGACCTTGTGGGACATACTCGGCTCCATGTCGGAGCAGAGCGTTGTTGTCGGCGTTCCGCCCAGCTATCCGCCGCGTCCGATGAACGGGCATCTTGTCTCCTGCTTTTTGACGCCGGACGCCGACCGCGTCTTCACGCATCCCGCCTCGCTCGCCGCGGAGGTCGACCGCGCCGCCGGCGGATATGTGTTCGACGTCCGCAATTTCCGCATGGAGCCGAAGGACTCGCTCCTGACGCAGCTCTACGAGATGATGCGGAAGCGGTTCGCCGCCGCCCGCCGACTCGCGCAGACGAAGCCATGGCGTTTCTTTGCGATGGTCGTCATGGCGGTCGACAGGCTTCACCACGCCTTCTGGCGATATGTGGATCCGCGGCACCGGCTGTATGAGCCGGGCAACCCGTATGAAAACGTTGTCCGCGATTTTTACATCGAGATGGACGCCGAAATCGGACAGCTGCTGGAGGTTCTTGGCAGCGAGACGACCGTCCTTGTCGCCTCCGACCATGGGGCGAAGCGCATGGACGGAGGAATCTGCCTGAACGAGTGGTTCATCCAGAACGGATATTTGACGCTCAAAGAGGCTCCGTCCGAGCCGACGCGCCTGACGATGTCGATGATCGACTGGGAAAAGACGCGCGTCTGGGGCGAGGGCGGCTACTATGGGCGCATTTTCTTGAACATCAAGGGGCGCGAGCCGCAGGGAACCGTCCCGAAGACGCAGGTCGAAACGCTGCGGGATGAGATCATCGAGAGCCTGGAGGCGCTGGGCGATGGAGACAAACCGATCGGAACGCGCGTGCGCCGGCCTGAAGACCTGTATGCGCAGGTGAACGGCGCCGCGCCCGATCTGATTGCGGAGTTTGGCGGGCTGCATTGGCGCTCCATCGGGCAGGTCGGATCGGGGCGCGTCCTCACGTTTGAGAACGACACGGGGCCGGACGACGCGAATCATGCGGAGCGCGGCGTTTTCATTGCGGCGGGTCCGGGCGTGGAGCATGAGCCGTCGCCGCGTCTGGGTATGAGCCTGCTGGATGTCGCGCCGACCGTTTTAGACCTGCTAGGCGTGGAGCCGCCCGCGGACGCTCAAGGCGCCAACCTTCTGGAAGAGGACGAGGCGGAAGCGGCGGCGTATTCTGAAGAGGATGAGGCGAAGATCGCGGCGCGGTTGGAGGAGCTGGGGTATCTTTGACGCGCCGGCTGCAGAAGGAAGGGGGAACAATGGATAACGTTTTTGTCTTTGTTCTACTCATTATTGGAATGGGGATCGTCAGTCGTTGGGGGCATGCATTGATCAAATTGTTTAACAACAAATCCCAATGGAAAAAGGAGAATCAAGCGCTGAAACAGGAGCTGGAGGCGATGCAGAACGAGATGGCGGCGCTGCGCCAACGCTTTGACAGCCAATATGCGAATGTAACCCTGGCGCTGGACGATCTGCGCAAGAAAACGGCGGGGCAGCTCCAGCTTCCCAACGAACAACGCAAGCGGGAAACCTTGCAACTGAAAGAGACGCGGCGCGAATGACTGCGGTTGAAGACGGAAAGGCGGACAAATGAACGGTTATCTCTTTGTTCTGATCATTATCGGTATGGGAATCGTCGGGCTTTGGGGATTATAGTGTTTTCACAGCTGCGCTCCCGATTCCAATCCAAAAAGGAGAATGCCGATCTTAAGAAGACGCTGGAGGCGATGCAGGAAGAGATAACGACTCTGCGCGAACGTTTTGACGACCAATACGCGAACGTGACCTTGGCGCTGGACGAGCTGCGCAGCGAAAAGACGGCAGCCCGCGAGCTCGCCGGCGGTCAAGACGAACGCGAGCGGGAAACCTTGCAACTGAAAAAGACGCGGCGCGAATGACTGCGGCTGAAGAAGAAAGGGCGGACGAATGCTTGATCGAATCTTTGACTATTTTAAGTTTGTTAAAGAGTGGGAATTCAAGATCATTTTCGCCGCATTGATTGTCTTCGCGCTTGTCGGAGGCTTGCATCTATTGACCAAGTTTATTGGCGATCTCGTTCAATCGCGGCGGGAAGGGAAGAATAAAATGATCCAGGAGCTGAAGCGGGAACTGGAAGCGGAGCGCAAAGAAAGAGCGGAACTGCAGCGGCGCATGGATGAACAATACGCCCGATTGACGATCCTGATGGACGACCAGCGCAAAGAGACGGCGGCGCTAGAGAAAACGGAGGCTGAGGAGGTTTAAGAAGGAAGAAGAACAAATGACGAGGGAATGAGCGGAACTGGAGTCGTTGAGCGCGGCGGGGCGGCAGCTTGAAACGAATAGAGAGGCATAACGATGGGCCCCCTTGAATTACAAGTTATTGTGTTATTTATCTGTCTCGTCTCTTTTGGCGCGATAGGCGTCGTTATTGTTGACAAGGTCGGCCAACGCAATGGCGCTAAAGAGCGGGACCCGGAGCTGGAGCAGATAAAGCAAGAGATGGCGCTGCTGCGCGAACGCATGGACAAGCAATACGCCGATATGACGCTCATGCTGGAAGACGCCCGCCGCGAGAGAGAGCTGGAAAAGCTGCGGCAACCTGACACAGAATAAACGGCAGAGGCGGCAAAAGACCGATGAAGCGGAAGCGGAGGAAGGGCGTTCATGGGCAAGACGAAGCGATGGCATTGGGTCGGCATCGCGTTAGCGGCGGCGGTAGCTTTAGTTGCAGCGGCCATTTGGCTTCAACAGGACGCGGAAGAGATTGTTCCACCGAGGATAATCTTGCCGGGGCATCCAGGCGGAGTTAGAACGGTCGCCTTTTTTCCGGACGGCAAAACGCTCTTGAGCGCCGGAGGCGACAACGCCGTCCGTCTCTGGGACCTCTACACTGGACGGCTTCTTGATACAAAGAGTTTCTCCTCCCTCCCCGACTTCTCCATTGCGGCGGTTTCGCATGACGGTCGAACGGCCGCCGTCTGCGGCTACGGAGAGTTGCGTCTCTGGGATATCGCGACCGGAGCGGTCAGAACCTTGAAGATGCCGAACACCGATATGTTTTACGAACCTCGCTTTTTCCCCGACGATCGAAAAATTGCTGCCATCGTTGACGATCGGATGGGCCATGAAACGTATTCGCTTTGCGTATGGGATGTTGAGACGGGCGCGCTGCTTCACACGCTCAAAGGAGTTCAGCGCGATAACAAGGTGGGCCCCGAGTATACCATATTCGCAAACCTGACTGCAGGCGCGGTTGCGGCTATTGGCGCCGGCAACTCCATCAAGGTCTGGGATCCACACAAAGGCGCGCTGCTTCACACGCTCTCTGGGCACACCGCCCTTATAACGCATATCGCCTATTCGCCGGACGGAAAGAGTATCGCCAGCTCAAGCTGGGACAAAACCATTCGGATATGGGATCTGAAAACAGGCGCGCTGATCCAAAAGATTGAAGGAGATGGCAAGTACGATTTTGGTTGGGTCGAGTATTCGCAAGATGGGAAGAGCGTCGTCAGTGAGGGCCTGGCCGACCTCTTCTTAACGATATGGGACGCAAAGACAGGCGCCCTGCTTCAAAAGGTCAGATATCTAGGAAAGAATCTCTCTTACGTTGTGTACTCGCCGGACCGGAAGAAAATGTTTGTCGTCAGCAGCCCGTATAGCATGATATTCGACGCGGCGACATGGAAGCGTCTTCAAACGCTTTTGATAACGCCGGAGCAGCCCTACTGCCGCGCTTGGTCTCAAGACGGCAAGGCGATCGCTCTAGGCGGCTTTTACGACGGCGAGATTCGGATTTGGGACATTGAAGACGACGCAGAGCGGCGGCAGAGGCAATAGACGGCGGCATTTTTTTAGCGCTCTGCCAACCTTATATCCGCCATGATCAGCGGAAAAGCCGCCGCCTGCTTGCTGTCATTCCCGCTCCCCTCTCCGTCGTTCCCGCGCCCTCATAGCCTGCCCCGTGAAAACGAGAATCTTAGCTCGTTTGCAGGCGCCGTTCCTCCATTGGCGCTATGATGTGGGGCGTATGGTTGATAGCAGAGGAGAACGAATGAAATCGATCGGCATCGGAATCATGAGCCTGGCGCATGGGCATGTGAACGCCTACTGCGCGCAGATCGCCGGCTTTGAGGACGCGCATTTAGCCGCCTGCTGGGACGACAACCGCGGACGAGGAGCGGCGGCAGCGCAGCGGTACGACATGCCGCTTTGCGACGCGCCGGAGGATCTGGTTGAGCGCGCGGATGTAGACGCTGTCATCATCGGCATCGAAACCTACCGACACGCCGAAATGGTACGGCTCGCCGCCCGGGCGGGAAAGCATATCCTTCTTCAAAAGCCGATGGCGCTCACCCTAGAAGACTGCGATCAGATCATCTCCGACGTCGAAAACGCGGGCGTCCAATTCTCCATGGCTTACCAGATGCGCCAAGATCCGATGAACCAAAAGATACGCGAGATGGTTCAAAACGGAGAACTCGGAAAGGTCGGCGTCATTCGCCGGCGGCACTGCATCCCCGCGCTCTTCCATGAATCGTTCCACTCCTCCTGGCATGTCGATCCTGTCAAGAACATGGGTATGTGGATGGACGACGCCTCCCATGCGGCAGATTTTCTGCTCTGGGTGATGGGCAAGCCTGTCAGCGTCGTCGCCGAGATCGACAACCTGCTCAGCTCCGCCGCCCCTGACGACACGGGCTGCGCCATCTACCGCTTTGAGAGCGGCGCGATGGGCGTTCTTTTCAACTCGTCGGTCGTCTGGGCGGGAGAGAATACAACGGAGGTTTACGGGGACGAGGCGGTTCTGATCCAGAACCATGACGACGGTCCCTCGACAAACACAGCCGCCTCGCTTCCGCATCCGATCGGCTTGAAGGTCTGGCGCAGCGCGGAGGCGGAACGCGGCTGGCAGGACCTCGGCTTTCCGATCCCGGCGTCCCATGGCGCGCGCATCGCCGCTGTCGCCCGCCCGTTCATCGACTATCTGAAAGACTCGTCCAAACCGCATGCGACCGCGCAGGAGGGCAAACTCTGCATCGAGATGATCTTGGGGGCTTACAGGTCGGCGCAGGAGGGGCGGCGCGTCTCCCTTCCGCTCTCGGAGCAGAGCTGAAAGGAGCGCTAGATGCTGCGCTCGCTTCAAGGGGAAAACGCGCCCTACAAGCGCTGGGAACTGCCGTTTGCGGTCGTTGTAACAGCGGCGTTCGTCCTGTTTGTCGAATGGACGGCAGGGCAGCATGAAATGTGGCGCGACGAAATACAAGCGTGGCTGCTCGCCCGAGACAGCACGGGTCCGATCGACCTTCATCGCCATCTCAAATACGAGGGGCATCCAGGCTTGTGGCACCTCCTGCTGATGCTCGCGACGCGCCTCTCCTGGTCGCCTGTCGGAATGCAGATTTTACATCTGGCGATTGCGGCGGCGGCGGTTTTTCTTTTCACGCGGTACGCTCCGTTTCATCCGGCGGCGCGGGCTTTGTTCGCGTTCGGCTACTTTCCCTCGTATGAGTACGCCGTTGTCTGCCGAAACTACGGCGTCGGAATGCTGCTGCTGTTTGCGTTTGCGGCTCTGTTTCAGCATCGGTTCAAGTATTTTCACTGGATTGGGGCGGCGCTGTTGCTGGCGTGCCATACGAGCGTTCATGCGCTCATTGTCGTCATCGCGCTCGCGTTTGGGTTGACGTTGGAAGCGCTCATCCGCCGGCGCGAGATTGCCGAGGCGGAGCCTTTGGAACGGCGGCGCGTCTGGATCGGCTTCGCGCTCATCGGCGTCGGCATTTTGACGGCGGTTCTTCAGCTGAAGCCGCCCCCCGATTACGGCTTTGCGGTCGGGTGGCATACCAGCTGGGATCCGAACCGCGCGCGCAACATACTAGAACGCCTCAACTGGGCGTATTTTATGGTACCGAAAGAGAACGGATGGGGTTCCCATGCGCTGTACGACTGGGGCTTTTACAACGCGCACAAGCTCTGGTTCAGCGTCGGTTTGGCGTCTCTTTTTCTGATTAGTTTATGGCGGCGTCCGTCCGCGGTTCTGGCGTACGGGACGGCGACGGTCGGGCTTCTCACATTTTTCTATATGAAGTATCCTGGCAGCATCCGCCATCATGGGTTTTTATATCTGTCGCTGGCGGTTCTCGCTTGGACGGCGCGGTATTGGAGCGCGCCGCTGGCGGTTCCGCGTTTTCTGGAGCGCTTTCATCCGCATTGGAAGCGCGCCGCGGCGGTCGGATTGGCGCTGCTGTTTGGCTTGCATGCGTTCGGCGGGCTGCGGGCGCACAGCTGGGACCGCCGCGTCGTGTTTTCGCGGGCGCAGGAAACGGCGGAGTATCTGCGCGAGGCGGGCTATCAGGACGCCTACATCATCGCGCATGAGGACGCGCCGACCAGCGCCATCGTCGGCTTTCTTCAAAATGAGCGGTTTTACTACACGCGCGGAACGCGCTTCGGCTCGTTCGTGCGCTGGGACCTCGAACGCAGCCGAAGCGCTACCAATAGGGAGGTCGCCCAGACGGCGCTCGACAGAGAGCATGAAACGCTCATCGCGCTTAGCGGCAGCCTGTCTGAAGAGGTTTTAGAAGAAAACCCGCGCATTGAGCTGCTGCGGTCCTTCATGGGACCGGCGGCAATCGGGAATGAGCGGTACAACATCTACCTCGTGAAGTCGAAGCAGGAGTTTGACAAAGAAACGGAGGATTCGGCGGAAGAATGAGGCATCTTGCCGTCCTGATACCAGGCTACATGGGCTTTGCCGGTTCTGGTCCTCGGTTCGACTACTGGGGAGCGGTGTCGGCGGAGCTGTTGAAGCGCGGCATAGAGCCTGTCTCGGTTCCGACGCACCCCGCCGCTTCGATTGAACGGCGCGCCGAGCGTCTGCGCCGCAACATTGTTCGCATGTTTCCTCAGGAGCGCGCCCTTCCCCGTTCGCTTCATCTGATTGGGCATAGCATGGGCGGTCTGGACGCGCGCTGGCTGGCGTCGCCCGCCGTTTCTGTTCATCTGCCGGCTCCGCTTCAGGAGCGTCTGCGGACGGTGATCTGCATTGCGGCGCCGCATTTTGGGACGCCGTTGGCAGATTTTGGACGCGCGGTTCGTTTTGACAAGTTCATGGCGTTCTGCTCGCGCTCGGCGTTGAAGCTCGCTGAGCCGAACGCGGTTGAACAGGCATGGCGTTTTTTTGAAACGCGGAAATATGCGCTGGAGCGGAGCCTGAACGGCGCGCCGAGGGACATCCTGCGCGTCTTCGAAGACCTTGCGGAGGATCCGCAGGGGCGTCTGCCGGCGGTTGCGCAGTATTTGCGCAGCCTTTCGAAGCTGAGCGGGGCGCTGGAGGATATGAGCTCGGAGCGCATGCGCCGCCTTTCAGCAAGGATGTCGGACGCTCCAAACGCGCGGTATATCAGCTATGCGGCGGGAGTCCGCGCTCCGCGCCGGGCGAGCCTATACGCCTTCATGGACTACTATGCGTCCCGATGGCCGAAAGGCGGCGCGCCGCGCTCTGCCGTTTTGGACGGCTGCATCTGGCCGAAGGAGGGGCGCGTGGAGGTGGATGCGCGGCTGACGGACGGCGTCGCTCCGACATTGTCGCAGCTATGGGGGGAAACGCGCGGATTCGCGGCGGTCGATCATTACGCGGTCATCGGGCGTCCCGACATCATTGATCCGCCGTCTCGGTTTCGGCGCGAAGGGTTTGAGGCGCTGTGCGGGAGCCTTGCGGAGGATATTCTTTCAACCTGCTAGCTGGCTCAGCCATTAAGTCGGGACATTGAAGCGGACAAGGTTTCTATTTGGGCGGCGTAGGGACGACCTGCTTTGCGATCGAGGGGAAGTAGACCGAGGGGAGTAGGAAGTGTATCATTTTAAAAATATCCCTCTCTCTAAGGAGTCAATAATGCTCCGCCGCGTTTCTTTTGCCGCCTGCTTGACAGCCGTTGCATTGCCGTTGGCTCCGTGCGCGGATGCGCAGATTCTTGCTCCCAAAAAGAACTGACGGAAATAATTCAGGATTTATCATGAAGGTATTGGTTGGGTCCGAAAACCCAGTGAAGATTCAGAGCGTGCGGGAAAGTTTTCTAACATTTTTTGAGCATGTAGAGGTCGAAGGTATCCTTGTTGGCTCAGGTGTTGCAGAGCAGCCCACTAATGCTGAGACATTTGAAGGCGCCAAAAATCGCGCTGAGAACGCTAAGCGAATAAATGACCAACAGAACCTCGGCGCGACATTTTTTGTCGGAATTGAAGGCGGCGTTCTTCAATTGCATGATAGGCGGTTTATTTCCAATGTGGTCTATATTTTGGATCAACACAATCGAGACAGTTTTGCCACAACCGGACTTTATGAATTGCCCAACGCGATATCCAAAGCCCTTTTGATCCGTAAAGGGTTCGGACGCGCCATTGGTGAACTTGCCAATGATAACTTTGACGCGCGTGAACATGGCTCTATTGGATTTTTGACAAATGGCGAGATTGACAGATTACAAAACCAGATCCAAGGAATAAATTTAGCATTGATTCCTTTTCTTAACGATAATCTTTATTTTTGCGGTGAGAGCGGCGAAGAAAAATGACGCGAGGGGCGTCTTTTACGGCGCCCCGTTCGCTTGACACCTCCCGCCTTTGCCTTTACAATGCGTTTCAAGCAGCGCAAAGGCGGGAGTTTATATGAAGAAAGTTGCGGCGGCGTTCTGTTTCGTCTTCATGCTTGCGTCTCTTTCCGCCAAGGACCCGATGCGTTTCAAGCGCGACATCTATCCTGTCCTGCAGGCGAAATGCATGGCATGCCACGGAGCCGACCCTGACGATCTGCGCGGCGGATACGATCTTTCCACCCGCGCGCGGATGACAGCCGGCGGCGAATCCGGCAAGCCTGCCGTTCTGCCTGGCGACCCCGACAACAGCCCGCTCTACCGCGCCGTTCAATGGCAAGACCCGCATCGGCGCATGCCTCCCAAGGAGAACGACCGCCTCACCGACGAGCAGGTCAAAGCGATACGGCTCTGGATACTGGAAGGCGCCGAATGGAACCTGAACCCGCCACAGCCAATCAGCTGGGACGCGCCGCCGGACGCGCACGGGCGAAAGCCGATACAAACAAGCGGCGGGCTGACAGACGAATGGACATACAGGCTTTACCGCCCTGACGACCTGTGGGCGTTTCAGCCGTTGACGCGCCCCGCCGTCCCGCAGATAGAAGGGGTTGACCATCCGATCGACGCCTTTATACAGCGCAAGCTGCGCGAAGAGGGTCTTGAAACGGCTCCGCCAGCCAGCCGAAGAGACCTCATCCGGCGCGTCTCGTATAATCTGACAGGGCTGCCTCCGACGGCGGAGCAGATCGCCGCTTTTGAGAAGGACAGCGGAGACGACGCCTTCATGCGTCTAGTGGAGCGGCTTTTGGCAAGCCCTCAATACGGCGAGCATTGGGGGCGCCGGTGGCTGGATGTCGCGCGGTATGCCGACACGGGCGGATTTTCCAACGACTATGAGCGTCCCAACGCATGGCGCTACCGCGACTATGTGATCCGCGCGTTCAACGAAGACAAGCCGTACAATCAGTTTGTGAAGGAGCAGATTGCGGGCGACAACCTAGACGAAGGCGGTTTGGAGCCGCTGATCGCGGTCGGTTTTCTGCGTATGGGTCCATGGGAGCAGACCGGCATGAGCGTCAGCGCGGAGACGCGGCAGTTCTTTCTGGACGATGTGACCAACAGCGTCGGCGCGACGTTTCTTTCGATACCGCTGCGCTGCGCCCGCTGCCATGACCATAAAACAGACCCGATCCCGACGCGCGATTTTTACCGGGTACAGGCGGCGTTTGCGACTGCGCAATTTGCGGAGCCGAACGTTCCGTTTCTTCCAAGCGAAAACGCCGCCCGTTTTGAGGAAGGGCGTCAGCGCATCGAGGCGCTGTTGAGCGAAACGAAGGCGCAGCAGTCAGCCCTGAACGCCAAAGAAGAAAAGGCGGCGCGGAAATGGATGGAGGAACGGGGCTTGGAGTATCTCCCGTTCAAAGAGCGGCAGAAGCTGCCGAAAGATCAGAAACCGCCGCTCGCCTACGGGTTAACCTATCAAGACCTCGGAACGCGCAAGGCGCTCAACAAGCGCGTTCGAATTCTGGCGTGGCAGTTAGATCGTTACCGCCCCATCGCGTTGAGCGTGTACGACGGGCCGAAGGCGCCGACGGGCAATGTGGCGACGCGCATCCGTCTGCCAGAGTCGGTCGAAGGGGAGCCTGTCGATACGTTTATATTGGACGGCGGATCGATTCATTCGCCGGGCGAATCGGTCGATCCGGGCGCGTTGAGCGTCATTGAAATGGCGGAGGGGCCTGCCGCGCCGATACCGATCGGGTTGAAGGGTCGGCGGCTCGCGCTGGCGGAATGGATCGCGGACGACGGCAACCCGCTCGCGGCGCGATCCATTGTGAACCGCGTCTGGCAGTGGCATTTTGGGCGCGGGCTGGCGGCAAATTCTAACAACTTCGGCGCGACCGGCGCAAAGCCTACGCATCCCGAACTGCTTGACTGGCTCGCCGCGTATTTCATCGATAGCGGCTGGTCGTTTAAAGAGCTGCATCGTCTCATTCTCAGTTCCGAGACCTATCGGCAGTCCGCGTCGCGCCCCGATCTGGCGGAGACGCAGGCGCTGGACCCGCGGAATGAGCTGCTGGCGCGTTTCGCCTCCCGGCGGTTGACCTCCGAGGAGCTGCGCGACAGCATGCTGCAGGCGTCGGGCGAGCTGCGCTTGGAGATAGGCGGTCTGCCCATTTTCCCTGAGATGAATCTAGAGGCGGCGCTCGTGCCGAGACATATCATGGGTTCCATCGGGCCGGCGTATCAGCCCTCTAGAACGCGCGATGAACGGCATCGCCGCTCGGCGTATGCGTACCGCTACCGCGGGCTGTCGGACCCGTGGATGGAGGCGTTCAACCAGCCGGACGTCAACGAGGCATGTGAAACGCGCGAGTCGTCCATTGTGACGCCGCAGGCGCTGGCGCTCATGAACAGCCGCTCCAGCCAGGACCGCGCGCTCGCGATGGCGGCGCAGATCGAGACGGAACGGTCTGAGCCGACAGGGCGAATCGAGCGCGCCTTCCAACGCGCCTTCGGACGCAACCCGACCGCCGCAGAGCGGCAAAGCGCCGAGCGGTATCTCAAGGCGGCGGAGAAACGGCATGAAACCCATATGCCGACGCCGTTCGTCTATCCGACCAGCATTGAGCGCGAGATGATTGAAGAGATGACGGGCGAGCCGTTTATCTACGTCGAACGACTGGACATTTACGAGAACTATGAAGCGGACTTGAAGCCGTGGGAGGCGCCGCCGCAGACGCGCGCGCTCGCCGACCTGTGCCTGCTGCTGCTGAACGCGAACGAGTTTATCTATATCTATTGAAAGCGCATCGGAAGGAACGCAAAATGAAAGATCGGACGCACGCGCAATTAAGCCGATACGGCATACGGGAGATGAGCCGCCGGGAGTTCTTTTTTGGGTTAGGAGCGAGCGTCGGCGCCGCGGCGTTCAGCAGCTTGTTGACGCGCGAAGCGTCCGCCGCCATTGACAGCCCGCTCGCCGCAAAGCCGCCCATGTTTCCCGCCAAAGCGAAGGCATGCATCTGGCTCACCATGGAGGGCGGACCGAGCCATATCGACACGTTCGACCCGAAGCCGAAGCTGGCGGAGCTGCATATGACGCAGTTTGAACGGCGCGGCAAGGCGTTTTCGCCGATGGCGCAGGGCAAGCGGTATTATGTTCAAAGCCCGTTCAAGAGCCGTAAGGTCGGCAGGTCGGGCGCGGACATGTGCGACCAATTCACGCATCTCCCCGCTGTCGCCGACGACATCTGCTTCTACCGAGGCTGCCAAGGCGAGTCGGTCGATCATCCGACCGCGTTGTACCATATGAACACGGGGGCAAAATTCGGCGGCGACCCGGCTGTCGGCGCCTGGGTGACCTACGGGCTGGGGACGCTCAACGAGAATCTGCCGGCTTTCATCGTTCTCCCGGAGGTCGCGCATCCGCAAGGCGGCGCCGGGAACTGGTCCAACGGCTTTCTGCCGGCGCATTACCAAGCGACGCCGCTGCGCTCAAAAGGCTCGCCCATCTTAGACCTGACTCCCCCTGACGGCGGCAACCCTGAGCATCAGCGGCGCGGGCTGGACCTGCTGAAAGAGCTGAACAGCCGCCACGCCGAGCATCGCCCGAACGCGACCGACCTGAACGCGCGCATGGAAAGCTACGAGCTGGCGTTTCGCATGCAGATGGAGGCGCCGGACGCGCTGGACATCTCCGGCGAAAATGAGAAGACGCGCGAAATGTACGGAATCGGCGAGAAGGCGACGGACGCCTTCGGACGAAAATGCCTGCTCGCGCGCCGCCTCGTTGAGCGGGGCGTTCGTTTTGTGCAGTTATACTCAAGCGGATGGGACTCGCATGACTACTTAGAGCGGTCGCACAGCGCGCTCATCCACAGCGTCGACAAGCCGATCGCCGCGCTCATTCAGGACCTGAAACGGCGCGGAATGCTGGAGGAAACGCTTATCGTCTGGTGCGGCGAATTTGGGCGAAGCCCCGACAACGGCATGCGGCGCGGCGGCGTCGCATACGGGCGCGACCATAACCCAAGCGCGATGGCGATGTGGCTCGCGGGCGGCGGCATCAACGCGGGCAGGGTCGTCGGCGCGACGGATGAAATCGGCGAAACAGCCGTCGAAGCGGCGCGGCCGATACGCGACATCCATGTGACGATCCTGCGGCTGCTCGGCTTAGACGACAGCCAACTGACCTATTTTCACGGCGGGCGGTATAAACAACTGTCCCAAACGGGCGGAGAAGCGATTGCGGAACTGATCGCTTGAGAAGCGTATGCGGAGCCTTTCCCAAAATGTCCTAACTTGAGCGGACAGGTCGGCGCATTCCCGACCTCATGCGTAAAGCTGGGACATTTGAACGAATGATCGCTCTATTTATGGAAAAAGGCGCCGCCAACCAGGCCGTCATTCCCGCGAAAGCGGGAATCCAGAGGCGCCGCAGAGGACGTCCGCCCTTGCGGTAAGACATCATGCCGACATGCTCCAACTTAAGACGCGAGGTCGGCGCATTCGTCTTGACGCGGCGCGCTCCTTCGGATAGAATCTAAGCATGCGGCTTTTCTGCCGTTCACATGATGAAATGCGCCTGTTTGGATGCGTTCCAGTGAGGACATTGACATGAAACTCAAAGGCTGCGAGATACTGATCAAATCGCTTAAACGCGAAGGCGTGGACCTGCTCTTCGGCTACTCGGGCGGCGCCGCGCTTCATATTTTTGACGCGCTCTACAAGTTCAACGCCGCCAACCCAGACGACCCGGTGCGCCTAGTCATGGCGCGCCACGAGCAGGGCGCGACGCACGCCGCCGACGGGTACGCCCGCGTAACCGGCAAGGCGGGAGTCACCCTCGTCACTTCCGGGCCGGGAGCCACCAACTGCGTCACCGGCATTGCCACCGCCCAGATGGACTCGATCCCGATGGTCGTGATTTGCGGACAGGTGCCGTCGGGCTTGATTGGAAACGACGCCTTCCAAGAAACGGACGTTATCGGCGTCACGCGCCCGATCGTCAAGCACAGCTACCTGATACATGATGTCAACGATGTCGCCCGCATCGTGCGCGAGGCGTTTCACATCGCCGAATCGGGGCGTCCGGGTCCGGTTGTCATCGATTTCCCGAAAGACATTCAGGTCGACGAAACCGAATTCACGACGCCCGACACGGTCGACATACGCGGCTATAAGCCGAAGCTGGAGGGGCATCCGAAGCAGATACAGAAGGCGGCAGAGCTGATCATGAAGGCGGAGCGGCCGTTTATGTACGGCGGCGGCGGCATCGTTCTCGGCGACGCCTCGGACGAGTTCCGCGAGCTTGTGTGGAAGACGCAGATTCCGACGACCGTGACGCTCATGGGCTTGGGCGCGTTTCCTGAAACAGACCCGCTCGCGCTGAAGATGCCGGGAATGCATGGTTCCCGCGCCGCAAATTACGCCTTTCAGGAGTGCGATCTCATCATCGCTATCGGGGCGCGCTTTGACGACCGAGTCACCGGCAACCTAGAGCGTTTTGCGCCGCTTGCGAAGATCATCCATATCGACATTGACCCGTCCGCCATCAGCAAGAATGTGCATGTGGACGTTCCGATCGTCGGACATGTGAAAAACATTCTGCCGAAGCTGACGGAGTTGGTCGACAAAACATCGATTGAGCCGTGGCGGAATCAGTGCTGGGCGTGGAAGGAGAAATATCCGTTTACGTATCAGCCGAAGCCGGGCGTTGTCATGCCGCAGCAGCTGATTGAGGAGATCTGGAACCTGACGCGCGGCGAGGCGATCTTGACGAGCGATGTCGGGCAGCATCAGATGTGGTGCGGGCAGCATTATCAGCATATAGAGCCGCGCCGGTGGCTGAACTCCGGCGGGCTTGGGACAATGGGCTACGGCCTCCCTGCGGCAATGGGCGCTCAGTTTGCGCATCCCGACGCGCTGGTTGTGTGCGTCAGCGGCGACGGCGGCATCATCATGAACATACAGGAGTTGACGACGATCGCCTCCCACAAGCTGCCGGTCAAAACAATCGTCATGAACAACAACTGGCTCGGAATGGTGCGTCAATGGCAGGAGCTGCTGTACGAGGAGCGGTACAGCGCGTCTGATCTGCATGACAACCCCGACTTTGCGAAGGTGGCGGAGGCGTTCGGCGTCAGGGGAATGACGGTCAAAGACCCGGAGGAGCTGCGCCCGGCGCTGGAAGAGGCGTTTGCGTACGACGGGCCGGCTCTGCTGGATGTTCTCGTGGACGAAACCGAAAATGTGTATCCGATGGTGCCTGCCGGGGCGGCTTTGGATGAGATGATCGGAGGCATCGCTTGATGGAGTCGGAACGCCGGCATGTGATCTCAGTGGTGGTGGAGAATCAGTTCGGCGTCTTGGCGCGCATCGTGGGGCTGTTTAGCGGAAAGGGCTTCAACATCAACAGCCTGACGGTCGCCGAGACGCTAGACCCGAAGATGTCGCGCATGACGATCGTCACGCGCGGCGATCAGCAGGTGATTGAGCAGACGCTGAAGCAGCTGAACAAACTGATTGATGTGGTGCGCGTTTCCGATCTGACGCTCAAGAACCATGTGGACAGGGAGCTGGTATTGATCAAGCTGGCGGCGACGGCGGAGCGGCGGGGCGAAATTGTTCAGATTGCGGAGATTTTTAGGTCGCGCATCGTGGACGTCGCGCCCGGGACGCTCATCATCGAAACGACGGGCGACGAAGGCAAGCTGGAGGCGCTCATCAATATGCTGCGCCCATACGGCATTGTGGATGTGGCGCGGACGGGCAAGATTGCGATCATGCGGGGGCGGAGCAACTAACCGCCACCGCAGGCAAAATAACGACCGCACATCCCCCGTCATTCCCGCTCAAACGGGAATCCAGAGTCCTCCCTCTTCTTCCCGCGCAGGCGGGCGGAAATCTTAAGGCGCCTGCTCAGCGAGACTGGCGGTCGTCTTGGCGCTGATCTTTATATTGATGGGCGGCGTCGGCGGGGCGGGCGCTCCTTCCACCTCTCCAATCTTCGCCTGAAGGACGGCGTTCATCGTCATGTCGATCGCATAATCGACGGCGAGGCCCGTCGCTTCATCAATGATGTAAACGCCCTTATAGGAACCTTCCAGTTCTTTGTATTCGGTTTCTAAGCTGCCGAGGCCGGGGAGGTTCATCTGATGAGATTCGCCTGGGGACAGGTTGCCCTCCACCGCGACATGCGCCATTCCGTCCTCTCGTTTCGTCAAGACGCATTGAATGTCGAGAGCGAAACCCTGCAAACTCAAGTTCGACTCCCATTCGGCGCCGACATCCAGTTCGCCTTTTGGCATGAGCGGAAACATCTGGGACATCATCTCGGAGATGGGCTGGTCGCCGAGAGAGGATTCGATGAGTGGATCGATGGCGCCGAGCGCTTCTTCGGGCATATCCATGGAGCGTATCATCTCCATCATCATCTCCTTAATGCCTTTCAGCTCAACGGCTTGACCGCGTTCATCCAGAACGACCGTGAACTGCTGCCCGATCATCGCCTTGTAGATTTCCTTGACGGTATTGATCATATCGTCGGGAATGGGCAGGGAGGATTTGATGGTCGGCTCTATTTCCGCTTCGGTGAAGGTGTAGGCGGCGGAGGTCAAGCCGTCCTCCTCTTTTGTGAACTGAACGCGCGCTTTTTGCCGCGCTTTTTGCCCCATCTCCATTTCCATTCCGAAAAAGCCCATTTCGATATTCATGTCTTGGCTGAGGGAATATTCGTACGAGTTGTCCGTGTCAGGCTCAAACTGGTATTCGTATAAAGAGGAACCGCACCCGGCGGCTGTCAGCAAAAAAGCGGCGAAGAGCCAAACAGGCGTCTGTCGTGAAAGCGCTCGCATCTCCATGATCATCCTTTCGCGTGAAGGTCAACGCGGCTATAAGTATAGACGGGGCAGCGCTGCGCGTCAACATGTCCGCCTGATCGGCAGTCTCTATAGGCGATGATGTTGGTTTAGAGCCGTTTTGAAATGCGGAGGCTGTCTGGGCGATCTCTGGATTCCCGCTCCTGTTCCCCGTTCCCCGTTCCCCGTTTTCACGGGGACATGCTTCACGGGATATGGCTTGCGCGGGACGACGAAGAAAGGCGCCGGAACGACGGGTTGAGCCGCCGGACGCCCCGCGTAAAATGAAGCTCATCGCTTGCTCAGAACGCCTAAGCCGCTCGGTCTTTGACAGAGCCGCCGCCGCGCGGTAAAATGAACAGGGCGATAGGAGTTAGACGCGGGGAGATTTAGCATGGAATCCATCACGCACATGAGCATTTTTCCATTGAACACCGTCCTCTACCCTGGCATGGCTCTCCCGCTTCATATTTTTGAAGAACGTTATATCTCCATGATCGGGGAATGCCTGTCTAAAAAACAGCCGTTCGGAGTCGTTCTCATCCGAAAAGGCGAAGAGGTGGGGGGTCCTGCGAAAGTTCATACGATCGGCACCGTCGCTGAAATTGAACGCTCTGAGCAGTTTGACGACGGCCGCTACGGTCTGCTCTGCGTCGGCGGCTCCCGTTTTCGAATCGAGGAGATCACGCAGGAGCGTCCGTTCATGAAAGCGCGCGTGGAAATGCTGCCGGAACTGACAGGGCAGGAGAGGGTCCAAGAGACGACCGAGCTGGCAAACAACCTTCGGCGCGAGCTGGCGTCGTTTGAGCGGCTCTCTGCGCAGATCGACCCTGAGTGGGAAAAACCGACCGCGGTCCCGCCGATGGAGCCGTCCGGCCTCGCTTACAGCGTCGCCGCCGTGATTCCAATGCGCCGCAGCGACAAGCAGCGTCTGCTCTCCATGGACAGCCTCTCCAGCCTCTTGTCCCATGAGATCGATGAGATCGCTCGGTACAATTTCCGATGCAAGGCGGTTCTTGCCGCGCGTGAGCAGGCGGATCAGTTCGAGAAGCCCGACGAGGACGAAGATGCGGATGAAAAAGAGAAAAACAGGACGCCTGCATACCGCTTGAATTGAGGTGGCGAAAGCGGTTCTTGCGCAGGAGCTGTTGAGTCGTTCGTAAGAAAGAGAAAGCAGGGCGGCAGATGACGACAAAGAAGACGGAGTTGGCGCGCGGAGAGCTGTATGAGGGAGACTGCCGCCGCATTTTGCCGAGTCTCCCAGACGAATCTGTCCATCTGATTGTGACCTCTCCGCCTTATGCCGACCGGCGGCGCAGGTCCTACGGCGGCATTCATCCCGACGAATATGTTGAATGGTTTTTGCCGATTGCTGAGGAGCTGCGGCGCGTCCTGAACGAGCGCGGGTCGTTCATACTCAACATCAAAGAGCTGGCGGTGAACGGCGAACGGCACACCTATGTGCTTGAGCTGATTTTGGCACTGCGCCGGCAGGGGTGGCTGTGGACGGAGGAGTACTGTTGGCACAAGAAAAACTGCTACCCTGGCAAATGGCCGAACCGCTTCCGAGACGCCTGGGAGCGCTGCCTCCATTTCACAAAACGGCGGCAATTCAACATGTACCAAGAAGAGGTGATGGTACCTGTCGGCGACTGGGCAGATCGGCGGCTCGGCAAGCTAACCGAGACGGACCGCGTCCGCGACGAGTCCCGCTCCGACAGCGGCTTCGGAAAGCGCGTCGCCAACTGGGTCGGGCGCGATAAGGTGTATCCGACCAACGTTCTCCATATGGCGACCGAATGTACGAACAAAGGGCATAGCGCGGCGTTTCCGTTGGAGCTGCCCTCCTGGTTCATACGCCTCTTCACGCGGTCGGACGACACCGTGTTAGACCCGTTCTTAGGCAGCGGCACGACCGCTCAAGCCGCCAAACAGCTAGACCGCCGCTTTATCGGCATTGAGCAAAACGAAGAGTATTACAAGCTTTGCGTTGAGCGGCTGAAGGACGATGAACAGCTGCATCTGAAGATCCGCTAATCGAAGAAAAACATGACCAGTCCTAATGAATTACGAAATCTTGTCGCAGATTCACTAAGCAACTTCTATTCGCAGCGGATATCTCGTCTTGATACGCTTAAACTGAGAGATGTGCTGCGAAAAAAGAACCCGTATATGTTCAAAGCTCTAGGCGTGGAGAGCGCAACGGAAATCGTTGAAGGATTGTTGCGCGCGTTTCTTTCTTCTTCGGATGAAACGATTTTTGGGAACGTCTTTTTTGAGCCGATTGTGAAAGCGGTCTCTGGAGGAGTCGTGTCCCCTACGGAAGGCGTAGATATTGCCATTGAAACCGACACGCGTTATACGGCTATCGCGGTCAAATCGGGCCCAAACCCGTTCAACAGCAGCCAAGTGAAACGACAAGACCAAGAGTTTAGGACGCTTCGCAGCCGTCTCATGAAGCTGCAGAAGCAATTTGATCCGCTTTTGGGGCATTGCTACGGACGCCGAAGCGGCGAGCCAACTGACAAGCGCATTTACCGCATTCGCATGGGACAGGCATTTTGGGCAGAACTGACCGGCGACGACGACTTCTATCTGAAGCTGATGGACGCCATCTCGGTTAAGATTACGCAAGAACACAGGGTAAAGTACCACGTCGCTTGGGAACATGCAGTGAATCGGTATGTTCAAGAATTTACAAGGGACTTCTGCGCGTCCAACGGAGCCATTGACTGGTCGAAGCTGCTGGCGTTTAACAGCGGACGGCCACGCTAGCTTGTTGGCGGCGCTCTTGCGCGGGGATTTCGCCGTTTGCGATCCCTCCGTAAAAGCGCTATGTTAAACGGGTCGAACACACCTGAAGCTGGAAAGGCAAACATGGCGGAACGGTTGAAACTTGGAGCGGTGGGATGCGGCGGCTTGCCGAGCGGCGTGCTGTTTCCCGCGCTGGCATTGGTGAATGAGCTGGATCTGGTCGCCGTCTGTGATCTGAACATCGACAGGGCGAACGCTGCCGCGCAGAAATGGGGCGCGCAGAACGCATACGCCGACTATCTTGAGATGTACGACAAAGAAGACCTGGACTGCGTCATGGTCGCCGCGCCTCCGTTTGTGCATCATGAAGCGGGCATCGCCGCGATGGAGCGGGGCTTGCATCTCTTCACGGAGAAACCGCCGGCGCTGAACGCCGCCGACGCAAAGCGGTTCCGAGACGCCGCCCGCGAGTCGGGCATGAAGGTGTTGATGGGAACCGTCCAGCGCCATTGCCCCGCCAACCGAATGGCGAAGGAGATCATGAGCCGAGAGTCGTTCGGCGCCCCGATTGTGTATGAGGCGCATTACATCTGCCCTGGACCAGGCATGCGCATGGACTGGGGCATGAAGCGCGATTCGGACGCGGACATGTTCCGCTTTTTTCTGCTTGACCATATCATCCACCATCTGGACTTGACCCGCTTCTTCATGGGCGAAATAGAAGCGGTGAGCGTCATGCGCAGCCGAACTGCGGGAGAGCAGTACGCCGCCGCCATCAACTACCGCTTCGCGAGCGGCGCCGCAGGAAGCCAGACGATCGCCATGCGCTCGCCCGACTACCACAACCGCGTTCTCATTGTCGGGGATGGGCCGGCATGGGTGGAGACGGAAAACTGGACGAAGCTGCGCTATTCAGGCGGAGATATACCGCTTGGACGGGGCGGTTATGCGGACTCGCGGATCGTTCACTGGGACGGCGGGATCACCTATTCGGACGGAGTTGTGCGCCCCGGTTACCGCGAAGAGCTGACCGCATGGGCGCGCGCTGTGTTGACGGACGGGGAATGCGGAGCCAATCTGGAGGACGGGTACCGCGAGATGCAGCTGATTGACGCGATTGTGGAGAGTTCGGAGACGGGGCGGGAGGTCGCGCCTCCGCTGGATTAGCCGCGCCGCCTCATCCCTTGAAGGCGCAAATAGGAGCAGAAGGTGCCTCAAGAAAACGCCTATCGAGAAGCGCATGCCGTCACGCGCGGACCGCATTGCCACTTCTTCGGTTACTACGACAAAACGCCGTGGGACGAAACAGGCAGATACCTTCTCGGCATACAAACAACCTTCATGGACCGTCCGCCCCGATCGGGCGAAACCGCTGTCCTGGGCCGCATTGACACTCAAAGCGGGAACCTGTGGATACCCTTCGCCCAGACCCGCGCGTGGAACTGGCAGCAGGGTACGATGCTTCACTGGCTGGGGCATACGCCCGACCGCGCGCTGATTCACAACGACCTGCGCAATGGACGGCTCGTCTCCACCGCGCGCGACCTGTTCACAGGAGAAGAGCGCGAGTATCCGCTGCCCGTCTATAATGTCAGCAGGGACGGGGCGCAGGCGGTGTCGCTCAACTTTGCGCGCGTCGCGCGGACGCGCCCTGGATACGGGTATCTCGGCGCGGACGACCCGACCGAAGGCGACCTCTGCCCCGACGACGACGGCGTCTACTGGATGGACCTGAACACAGGGGAGCATCGACTCATCCTTTCGCTCGCGCAGATTGCCGCGATTCAACCTGAAGAGAGCATGCGCGGGGCGGAACACTGGTTCAACCACCTGCTCTTCAACCCGTCTGGAACGCGCTTTATTTTTCTGCATCGATGGAAAAACAAGGAGCGCAACGCCTGGAGAACGCGCTTATTCACCGCAAAACCTGACGGGACGGAAATCCGCCCGCTCAACCTGCATGGAATGACCTCCCATTTTGACTGGCGGGGAGATGCGCATGTTCTCGCGTGGGCGCATGAGCCGTCTATCGGCAACCGGTTCTTTTTATATGAAGACCTGTCGGACGCAAAAGAGGTTGTCGGGGAGGGCGTTCTGACGGCGGACGGGCATTGCTCATACTCGCCGGACGGGCGGTGGATTTTGAACGACGCTTACCCTGGGCAAGACGGCCGCCGGGCGTTGATGCTGTTTGATCCCGCGGAGAATCGACGGATCGACATCGGGCGGTTTTTGGCTCCGAAGGCGCTTCAAGGGGAGATACGGTGCGATCTTCATCCGCGCTGGAGTCGGGACGGAAGGAAGGTGTGCATCGACTCGGCGCATGAAGGGGCGCGGCAGATGTACGTTCTGGATGTGGGCGATCTGACGCGGAAATGACGACAGGCGCGGCGAAGACTTTTCTGCTGACCGCCGCCGTTCTTTCGCGATGATGTTCCAACTTCAGGCGGAAGCCCTGCATGAACGTGTTGTCGAAGCGGGGCGCGTGTGGTAATCTTTACATTGACGCCACACTCTTAGGACGCCGCATTTTGCTAAAAGCCACTCCCAACCTTCATCCAGAGCGGAAGCAAGCGCTCGATTTTTCCTATCTTTCCGACGACGACATGGAAGCTCTCGTCGATTTGGAGCGAGTCCCGCGCCACATCGCCATCATCATGGACGGGAACGGAAGGTGGGCGACTCGGCGCGGGCTGTCGCGCATTGAGGGTCACCGAGCCGCTGTGGACGCGGTCTGGGAGACGGTCGATGAAAGCAGCCGGCTGCAGACGGAAGCGCTCACCCTTTACGCCTTTTCCTCTGAAAACTGGAAACGGCCTGCCTCCGAAGTGAAAGCGCTCATGGGGCTGTTTCGGAGCCAGCTGCGAAAACAGACCCCCCGCCTTGACCGCAACAACGTGACGCTGCGCGCCATCGGCGACCTTCAGCGCCTCCCGCTCAACGTCCGCTGGGAGCTGAACCGTTCGATTCGCCGGCTGCGGGGCAACGACGGGCTTGCGTTGACGCTCGCGCTCAGTTACAGCGGCAGGCAGGAGATTGTGCGCGCCGTTCAAGCTGTCGCGCGGGATGTTGAAGCGGGGCGCGTTTCCGCCAAAGAGATCAACGAGGCGGCGATCGCCCGGCGGCTAGACACGGAGCCGCTGCCCGACCCTGACCTGATTATCCGCACAAGCGGAGAGATGCGCCTAAGCAACTTTTTGCTGTGGCAAAGCGCCTACGCCGAGTTTCATTTCACCCCAACCTGCTGGCCCGACTTCCGCCGGCGCGATCTTTACGAGGCGGTCTTGACCTACCAAGGGCGCGACCGCCGATTTGGCGCCGTTCATTCAGTCGAGGGAAGCACTTGAGCAGGTGGAGCACTCTCCAAAGATTTCTATGCGCAGGCGTTTGAATTCGAAGCCGTGCGCCGCCGCCTCTTTCTTCAACGCTTCCTCTAAAAAGTCGCTTGTGAATTCAATGACGCGGCCGCAGCGGACGCAGATCAGATGCTCATGCTGCCGGCTGCCCAGCATGTTTTCATAGTAGGTCTGCTTTCCGACAGACGAGAAGGATCGGCGCAGCAGATTGGCGTCCAGCAGCAGCTTGATGGTGCGGTAGATCGTCGCGCGGGAGACGCGCTGTCCGCCCCGCCGCAGAGCCACCTGCAGGTCTTCCGCCTCAAAATGCCCGTCAAAGGCTAGCGCCTCGCGCAAAACCGCCATGCGCTCCTCGGTTCTTTTTAAGCCTCGCTCGCGCAAGTATTTAACCAGCTGCGTCTGCGCCGATTCAACTGCCGCTTTCATACCGCTCCATTGCGGCCGACAGCCCCGCGCCTTGCGGTATCGGCAGCCCCTCGCTTCGCAAAATCGATTCAAGACCGTCTAGGCACCGCATAACGCTGGCGCGGCTGCATGACTCTCCCATCAAGCCGATGCGCCATGCCTTTCCTGCGAACGCGCCCAACCCGCCTCCAATCTCAATGTTGAACTCATCAAGCAGACGCCGGCGCGCGGAGGCGTCCCCTACCCCGTCCGGTATGAACGCCATGTTCAGCATCGGCGCGCGGTACCCTTCTTGAGCGCCGAGAGTCAATCCGATCGCTTCGAGACCGGCGCACAGCGCGGCGGAATGCAGGCGGTGTCTCTCATACCGCGCTCCAGGTCTCTCCTCTACGACGATGCGCAAGCTTTCGCGCAGCGCATAGATCATGGAGATGGGAGCCGTGTGATGGTAGATCCGCTCCGACCCCCAGTATTTGGAGATGAGCGTCATGTCCAAATACCATGAAGCAACCTTGCTGCGCCGATTCTCTATCGCCTCAACCGCCCGTTCGCTGAAGGTGATCGGAGCCAAGCCTGGGGGGCAGCTCAAGCATTTTTGCGTTGCGCTGTAACAGACATCAATGCCGGTCTCGTCCACATCGACAGGCGCCCCGCCCAGCGACGTCACCGCATCGACCAAAAACAAAGCGCCGCTCTCATGCGCCAGCCGCGCAACCTCGCGCAACGGCTGAAGAACGCCTGTCGATGTTTCCACATGCACAATCGCGGCGACCTTCGGATTGGGCGTCTCGTTGAGCGCGTCGGCTACTTTTTCAGGCGGAACAATCTCGCCCCAGGGGGAGTCCACCCGAGTCGCATGCGCGCCGTACCGCTCAACGATGTCCGCCATGCGTCCGCCGAATGCGCCGTTGACGCAGACGACCGCATGGTCGCCCGGCTCAAGAATGTTGACGAGCGCCGCCTCCATTCCGGAGCTGCCGGTTCCAGAGACCGGCAGCGTCAGCTTGTTCTCGGTTCCGAAGACGGCCTGAAGCAAGCTGCGCGTCTCGTCCATGATCTCAAGAAAGGCAGGATCTAGATGCCCCAGCACGGGCTTGCCTATCGCTTCAAAGACGCGCGGATGCACGGCGCTCGGACCGGGACCCATCAACAGACGCTGCGGAGGGTTTAAAGCTCCCAGCTTCACTGCGTCTCTGTCGGCTCAGGTTTCTCTTCAGTCCCGTCCGCCAAAACCGCCTCCAGCTGGGCGACCAGCTTCGGGCTGTTCGGCTTGGCGCGCGGCGCAAAGCGGGCGATCACTTCTCCGTCTCGATTCACCAGAAACTTGTCAAAGTTCCACCGGATGTCGCCTCTCAGCGCTTCATTCTCCACCTTTTGCGTCAGATACGCATAAAGCGGGTGAATCTGCTCGCCTTTGACGGCGATCTTGGAGAAGAGCGGGAAGGTGACGCCGTAGTTCTTTTTACAGAACTGCTTGATCTCCTCGTCCGACCCAGGCTCCTGCTGCCCGAATTCATTGGACGGAAACGCCAAGACCGAAAAGCCTTGATCCTTATATTTGTTATACAGCGCTTCCAGTCCTTCGTATTGCGGGGTGAGTCCGCATTTGGACGCCGTGTTGACGATAAGAAGCGCTTGGTTGCGGTATGTTTCGAGCGGCGCTTCCTCCCCGCCGATCGTCTTCATCGTGAAGCCGTAGATGGGCGCTTCAGATTCGTAACCGAGCGCCTCCTCTATCTGAACGACCAGCTGTTTATCGTCCGGTTGAGCGCGCGGCGCAAAGCGGGCGATCACCTTTCCGTCGCGGTTCACCAAAAACTTGTCGAAGTTCCATCGGATGTCGCCCCGCAGCTGTTCATTTTCCACCTTTTGCGTCAGATACGCATAAAGCGGATGAATCTGCTCGCCTTTGACGGCGATTTTGGAGAAGAGCGGGAAGGTGACGCCGTAGTTCTTTTTGCAGAATTCCTTGATCTCCTCATCCGATCCAGGTTCCTGTTGTCCGAATTCGTTCGAAGGGAAGCCCAAAACCGAAAAGCCGTGGTCTTTGTATTTGTTGTAAAGAGCCTCCAGCCCCTCGTATTGGGGGGTGAGTCCGCAGTTGGACGCCGTGTTGACGATGAGAAGCGTCTGATTGCGGTACGCTTTGAGCGGCTTCTCGACTCCGCTGATTGTCTTCATCGTGAAGCCGTAGATGGGCGGACCCGGCTCATAACCGAGCGCAGCCTCCAGCTGTGAGACCAGCTCTGGGCTGTCAGGCGCGACGCGCGGTTCAAAGCGGGCGATCACTTTTCCGTCGCGGTTCACCAAAAACTTATCGAAGTTCCATCGGATGTCGCCCCGCAGCTGTTCGTTTTCCACCTCTTGCGTCAGGTACGCATAAAGCGGATGGATCCGCTCACCTTTGACGGCGATTTTGGAAAAGAGCGGGAAGGTGACGCCGTAGTTCTTTTTGCAGAATTGCTTGATCTCGTCGTCCGATCCTGGCTCCTGCTGTCCGAATTCGTTGGACGGGAACGCCAGGACAGAGAAGCCGTAATCCTTGTATTTCTCGTATAGCCCCTCCAGGGCCTCGTACTGGTTCGTCAAGCCGCATTTGGACGCTGTGTTGACGATGAGGAGCGCTTGGTTGTGAAACGATTTTAGCGGGACCTCATTGCCGTCAATGCTTTTCATTTTGAACGCGTACAGCGGCGGCGCGGACGTGGTCAGAGACGATGAGAAGTCGCAACCGGCTACGAGCGCCGCAAAGCCAGCTCCCAGTAGCGCAAGTCGAATCGCCATAACAAAACTCCTTGTGTGCAAACCATGCCATGAACATGATGGCTTTTATTGTCGGCGGGGTCAAGAGGTTTCATTGTTTTTTTTACTCCCGCGCGTTAATATAATCGGGACGGAGGAGACGATGGCTGTCTTAAAAATCGCGCGTATGGGGCATCCGGCTTTGCGGAGGCGGGCGCAGCCCGTTCCGAGCCGAGAAATACGTTCGCCCCAGACGCGCCGACTCATTGACGACATGATCGACACGCTTGAAGAGTATAACGGCGTCGGGCTTGCCGCCCCGCAGGTGCGCGAATCCAAACGCATCATTCTCGCTGCGCCTCCTCCGCCCGACGAACGCGCCGAGCCTGAACTCCTCATACTCATCAACCCGAAGGTTGTGGAGCGCTCCAAAGAGACGCTTGAAGACTGGGAAGGCTGCCTCTCCATACCCGAAATACGAGGGCTGGTGGAACGGCCCGCCCGCATCGTCGTTGAGGCGAAAGACCCGCTTGACCGCGACCGGCGCATCGAAGCCGAGGGGCTTACCGCGCGCATCCTGCTCCATGAGATCGATCATCTGGACGGCGTCCTATACCTAGACCGCATGAGCAGCATGCAGTCGCTCACCTATCTGGACGAGATGCGCAATCAGGAAGCGGAGACGGACTAACGAACGCGCGCGCCCGGCTCCCCTTCTTGAAACGACTGCTCTAGCCATGGGTCCTTTGTCCGTATGCGGAAATCCATCAGCTTTTTGCGCATCTCCTGAACCGTCTCCGCCAGGCTCGGCTCGTCAATCAGGTTGCGCGCTTCCGCCGGGTCGTTCTCCATGTCGTATAACGCCTCCGCCGGTTGATTTAAAAAATGTTGCCGCGGCCGATCTCCCAAGTTTTCGATGTTTTCGCTGCGCACCGCCGTCCATGTGATGGAGCGGAACAGATCGCTCGGAAGCGGCGTCGTCAAGCCGCTCGCCAAGTTGCGCGTCAGTTTGTAACGGCGGCCGCGAAGGACGCGGTACGGGTAGTAGTTTGTCACCTCGTGGAAGCAGTGCGAAAAGTAGGTTTCCTCCCATTCGCCTCCGCCTGGGCGGTCCGAGTCGTCTTCTAGTATCGGCAGGAGCGAGCGTCCTGGGAGAGGAGCCGCGCTGTCTGGATAGTCCGCGCCGCACCAGTCCAAGATCGTCGGACAGAAATCGACCCAGTTCATGAGCGCCTTATTAACGATGCCGCGCCGCGCCTGCTCTGGGCTGCTGACAATCAGCGGGCAGCGGTGTCCGCTGTCGAAACTGGACGCCTTCGCGCCGGGGAACGGCATCGCATGGTCGGTCGTTACAAAGACGAGCGTTTCGTCCGCGCGCCCCGATTCTTCAAGCGCCTCTAGAACGGCGCCGACGACCTGATCGTAGCGCGAGACGCTTTCGTAGTACTCTGCCAGGTCGCGCCGCGTCGCCGCGTTGTCCGGCAGGAAGTTTGGAACAGGGACGTCGGCGGGGTCGTACTGGACGCGCTGAATGCCCGGCTGAACCTGCTCGTTGCCGTAGCCTTGCCCCGCCCGGTGCGGATATGTGCAGCCGACATGACAGTAAAACGGGCGGTCGGGGTTCATCGCCAAAAAGGTGCGGACCTTCGCCGCCATGTCGAGCGGGCTGCGCGCGTTCACCGCCGGCTCATACGCAAACGGATAGACGGACGGCGGATCGACATGCTTTTTGCCAATGCATGCGGTCGCAAAGTCTTGAGCGCGCAGGATTTTTGGGATCGACTGGGAGCCTGTATGCGTGCGGAAGCCGTGTATGCCGTGCGAATGGCCGTACTGCCCGTGCGTGTGGCTGTGCTGTCCGGTGAGGATGCAGGCGCGGCTGACGGCGCAGGAGGGGCTTGTGCAGAAAGCGTAGTCGAACAGGACGCCCCGCTCCGTCAGCGCGTCAATGTTGGGCGTCTGGATGATCGGGTCGCCGTAGGCTCGGCTGAGTCGGCTCCAGTCGTCCGCGATGATGAAAAGAACGCTTCGATGGCTCAAGAATCCGCTCCCGCTTTTAGATGTTAAGGCGCAGCTAGCGTAACACAGGGGCGGCTAGGAATCAAGGAGCGCGGCGCGCGGAGGATCGTCAGCCCTCATGCAGTTCAATCCTCAGGCGGCGGAGGCGTTTCTTCTTGCCGACGCTCTTGCAAGCGTCCAATCCGCTCTATCCAGTCATGATCTGACACGATCAAGCGCCGAAGCCCTTCTTCAGGACCGTATCGCCGTATCGAATCTTGTACCGCCTGCTCAAATGCGGCTTCAACGGCGGCAGCTTCGTCTGAAGCAGCCTGACGCTCTTTTGAGGGAGAAGGCGGAGGAGGCGCGTCTTGGCGCGGATTCGCATCCTCTATTTTATGGCGTTCTTCGGACGCCGGGGAAGCGGAGCCAAAATAAACCGTGAACGCTGCGGCGTCGTCCGGCAGCAGCGCAACAGCCTCAAAGAAAGCTATATAGTAGGCGCGCGCCCGCTGTTCGACCGTTGGAAAATTTTCATAGGTGTAACGGGGAGGACCGTCTATCGCCCCAGGCTCCGCGTCCAGAAACTTCCACTGATTGTCGCTGTATGCCTCCTCAACGGCATCCCATTCAGAGGGCGCATTTTCTCGTATCCAACGCACCCAGTCGTCAAGCGGCTTTGTATAGAAGTCAATCTTTTCCGTGTCGCTCGCATATCGATCTGACAAATAGATATGGACTAGATCGGCGTCTTCCGACTTGTCTAGACCGTATAGGTTTTTCTTTGCTTCAAGCCACAGTCGATATTTATCACTTGAAATAAAGCGGCGGGACTTTTCCTTCAACTTCCATTCGGCGTCGAGAAAAAAGTATGTTTCCGCGTCCGCGTTGCCGTCCGCATGCTTTTCGGCGATGGCGCGCAGCGTTTCCTTGGCGCGTTCAGGGTCGCTTTGCATCTCTTCCACGGTCAGCCGCTCCCCGACCTCCTGCCAAAATAGGCGGTAAGCAAGCGGCTCATCGGCTTTCGGAACATAAACCCGATGAGGAAGAGGCGTTGCCGCAGCGCCCGTCTTCTCATGCCCATTGTCGTCCATTGCTGTCTCCTTATGCCCGTTCTCATCCATTGCCGCCTCCGATGTTGCGCTGGAAGGCGTTGACGCTTGTTGATGGGTTTTCAATGAATCTGACGGCGGAATCGAGGCATGTTTTTTCACAACAACAACTCCAGTTGTTGCCGCGACCCCGAAAACCGCTGCGATTCCAACCGCAACCTTCGTTTTATTCATGAGCAGTACCGCTCCTCCCCATGCCGTTTGTTTGAAACTTCCAAAGAAAAGGGAGAGCGCGGCGGCGATCGACATATAGATCTTGCGCAGCCGCCTTTTCGCGCGGTGAAGGCGCAGCCCGACCGCCGAATAGGACAAGCCGTAACGCTCCTGCAGCTCGGCGTAGGATGCGTCGTCCACATATCGGGCGCGTAGGATCTCCCGGTCGCTCTCGTTCAGGCGCGCCACCGCTTGTTTCAGAAGCTCCCGCTCCTCCGCCTTTTCAAGGGCGTCCAGCGGGTTTCTTGAGTCGACCGCTTCTGTCGTTCTGCCGGCCGCCTCGGCGCGTTTTCTGCGGCAGTAGGCGCGGTTCCATTCTCGCGCGAGATTGCGGGCGATGGCGGCGATCCATGCTTCAAACTTCGCCTCGTCGCGCAGCTGGCTCCGCTTTGAGAACGCCCGCAGCAGCGTTTCTTGAACAAAATCGTCGATCTCGTTCCTGTTGCGCAGCCTCCGCAGCCCGATGCGGCGTATGTTCTCAATTTGACCGAGAGCCGCCTCGTCGAATTGGAACCGATCGCGTTCGTTTGCCATACACGCCTCCCTTTCCCTGATATGATGATCGGGGATGGGATATTTTACCGCTATTTTGCATTTTTTGGACCGCTCCCTGGAGTTAGACAAATCGGATTGACGACGGGCGGCGCAACGGTTCTTTCGCGATGATGTCCCAACTTTAGGCATGAGATCGGGAGCGCGCCTTGCGCGGCCGCCGAGTCTGTGCGACGCTTAACGCCAAGAGCGGAGAGCATCGTATGGAAAACGATAAGACGGCGCTGATCACAGGCGCGTCTAGCGGCATCGGCATGGAGCTGGCGCGCCTGTTCGCCCAAGACGGATACCGCCTCGTTCTCACGGCGCGCAGCGAAGACAAATTAAACGCTCTTGCGGACGAACTCGCAGAGGCGCATGGGGCGCATTCGCTCATTCTTCCGAAAGATCTAGCCCAGCCGAACGCGCCGGCGGAGCTCCACAACGCGCTCAAAGAGAATGCGGTTCAGGTGGACGCCCTCATCAACAATGCGGGAATCGGTTGCTACGGCTTTTTTCATGAGACGAACCTAGAGCGCATCGCCGGCATGCTTCAGCTGAACATCATCTCGCTCACCGCGCTGACCCGCCTGCTGCTTCCGGAGATGGCGGCGCGCGGCGGCGGACGCATCATGAATATCGCGTCAACTGCGGCGTTTCAGCCTGGACCTCTCATGGCGGCATACTTTGCGTCGAAGGCGTATGTGCTGTCCTTTTCACAGGCGGTCGCCAACGAGGCGGCAGACAGCGGCGTCTCGATCACATGCCTATGCCCCGGTCCCGCGGCGACCGGTTTTATAGAAAGCGCGCAGATCGGATCGCCGCGCATTTTTAAAATGAACATACTGGACAGCTCCCGCGTCGCCAGAGAAGGTTACCGCGCCATGACGCGCGGAAAACGGGTCGCTGTCGTCGGCAGAATCAACAAGATTCTCGCCCTCGCCGTCCGTCTGTCGCCGCGGAATTTGACGACGCGCGCGCTGCGTTTTCTGTTAACCGACCCGAAACGCCCGCCGGCGAAGGAGACGTCATGACAGCGCAGGGCGAAGCCTAAACGATGGATCATAAACGGGCGGGAGGACGATACTACACGCGCGGAAACCCGTTTCTGTTGAAGCCGTTCCAAAGATGGGCGAAGGAGGCGGATTTGGAGCGCCGGCGCGTCGTAGAGCCGTTCGCAGGGGCGAAGGATATTCCGCGCCTGCTGGAATCGGCAGGTTATGCCGGGCTGGACTGGTCGCTTTTTGACATTCAACCCAGCGCGGAGGGGGTGGCGCGGCGCGACACGCTCGCGGATTTTCCGATCGGTTACGGCGCATGCGTCACAAACCCGCCATGGCTCGCGCGCAACTCGGCGACGCGGCGCGGCCTTCCGTTTCCCCAAGAAACGCGGCACAACGACCTTTACAAGCACGCGCTCGAAAAATGCCTCGCCCATTGCGGCTGGACGGCGGCGATCATCCCGGAGGCGTTTATCCGCAGCGGCCTCTTTTTGGAGCGTCTGGCAGATTTCATCTCGCTTGTCGCCTTTGCGCCGCCCGAATCGAACGGCGGCGGGGAGCCGTCGGAGATGTTTGAGGACACGGATCATCCGGTCGGTTTGGCGCTCTTTGCGCCGTCGGCGGGGGAAGATGTGCGCGTCTGGCGAAACGACCGCTTTCTCGGCAAGCTGGGCGGACTGCGCGCCCACCTGCCTCCTCTGTCGCGCAACCGCCGCATCGTCTTCAACGATCCGAACGGGAATCTGGGCTTGATCGCCATCGACAACACGGTTGAGGCGTCCATACGCTTCTGTCCGCCTGAAGAGCTGGAGGGGCGTCTCGTCAGCTCGCGCGATCGGTTCCTGACGATCGTCCGCGTCCCTTGGAATGCGGACATTGACCTGTTGAACGCGCGTTTAAGAACGCTCCGCGAGAAGACGCATGACGTATTTTTAACGGCGTTCAAGGGGCTTCGTCAAGACGGCAGATACCGCCGCCGTCTCGGATACGCCCTCGCCCGCTCCATCATCGACATGGACAATCCGCAGCTCAAAATGAATTTTAAGTTTAGGTACGATCCGCTGAAGCCGTCAAAACGGAATGGAGACGCGCCATGAAACCCAACGCCGTCGTCATCTGCGTCGACACTTTTCGCGCCGACATGGGAGGCTCCGGCGGCAAGCTCAGCTTCGTCAAGACGCCCAACATCGACCGCCTGCGCGATGAGGGCGTCTCTTTCACCCGCTGCTTCGGAGAGGGCGAGCCGACGATACCGGTGCGCCGCTGCCTCTTCACAGGGCGCCGCTCTTTTCCGTGGCGGCACAACATTCCAAACGAGGGGCTTCAACCGCACGGAGGCGGATGGCACGCCATACCGCCCGAACATGACGCGCTCGCCGAAATCCTGCATGACAACGGCTGGCTGACCGCCCTTGTCGCCGACACATACCATATGTTCAAGCCGACGATGAACTTCACGCGCGGCTTTTTGAGCTGGCAATTCATACGCGGGCAGGAGAACGACCCTTACCGTTCCGGACCGTTGAGCGGCATCGACTTGAGCGCGCACACCCCGGAAGACAACCCGACGCCGCAGCAGCACCCGACCTTGGCGCAGTACCTGTTGAACGCGCAAGGGCGGACAAGCGAAGAGGACTGGCAGGCGGCGCAGGTGTTCCGATCAGCGGCGAGCTGGCTTGAACAGAACCGCGCCAACTCCCCCTTCTTCCTTTGGATCGACAGCTTCAGCCCGCATGAGCTGTGGGATCCGCCGCGTCAATACGCCGACGCCTACTTCCCGTCCAAGCCCGGTCTCAAAGATTACATCTATCCAGGGTCGTTTCGCGGCAATATGGAGCGCTTGACAGACGACGAACAGGAGCGGGTCAAGGCGCTTTACTTCGGCTTCGTCACATTTGTCGACCGCTGGATCGGACATCTGCTGGACGCGATGGACAGCCTGCGTCTATGGGACGACACCATCGTCATGTTTGTGACAGATCATGGAACGGAGATGCTGGACAAGGGCAGGTTTGGAAAGAGCGGAGCCCGTCTCTACCCCTACAACACGCGCCTGAATTGGATCGTCCGCCATCCAGACGGCCCGCGCGGAGTCGAATGCGGCGCATGGACGCAGAACGACGATATGTTTCCGACGCTGCTGAACCTGCTGGGCGTCTCCGTCGAGGAATGCGACGGCTACGATGTGTGGCCGGTCGTCTCGGATCCGTCCAAGGGGCAGCGCAAGCATGCGGTCACGGGATGGGGCAACAACGTCTGCGTCCGCGGCGAGCGCTGGGCGGTTCATATGAACGCAACGGCAGACAATTACGCCGACACGGCGCGCGTGTACGACCTTGAAAACGACCCGGACGAAAACGAGAACGTCGCCGGCGCCAATTCATTCATTATACAGCAGGCGGTGAAGCGGGTTGAGCAGGTCGCGGGACCGATGCCGCTTCAATTCAATCAGTTTAAGCAGCGCGCCCGCGGACGCACGATGCGCTCTTTCGTTCATGTGCGGAATCAAAAAGATGAGTGAGCGGGGCGTTGAGACGCTTCGCCGTTGTTATGAGGCGTCTATTTTTTTAAAAAAAGAGATGTCGCGCTGGCTGTCGCAGAGCGCGCGCATGGACGGCCCCGGCCCGAACGGAGGCGGAGAAGATGAAGCAAATTACGCGCTCGCATGGTTCCAACACCATCTCATAACGCGCGAAGAGGCGGCGGCGCGCCAATTCCGCAAATTGCTGTCGGCTCTGAAAGGCTGGGTCGAACGCGAATGCGTCGACGGGTATGAACCGAAGGCGGAGGCGCACCATGGGACGGAACCGTTCCTGCTCTTTCTGCCGAGATACATCGACCTGTTTCCCGAAGACGAGTCGGCGCAGCGTCTCCTTCTAGGGGCGGCGCAGCATATCGGCAACTGGCATCCAGAATCTCCCGACTGGTTCGATGATCGGCGAGGCTGTTTCCGCTCGTTTCATTTGGGAACGCGCCATGTCGGCTCCGATCCGCGCTATGCGTATGAGTTCACCGATCACATTCGTTTTCTCCATATCGCGCTCGCCGCCTACCGCGCGTCGGGTCAACAGCGGTATGCGGACTGGGCGGTTAAATACGGGCGCGTCTGGGCGAAGCGCATCGCCGCATGCGATACGATCCCTGTCGTCTGGACGCAGATGGGCGAGCCTGTTGCGGCGGAGAGCCTTGACCCGCAGACGCGCCGAGCCGCCGCGGGGCATCATATCCCGAACGATCCGTTGGGCGGCGTTGAAAATCTGCTGGCGTCCGGCGCCGTCTATGCGTTTGGAGACCTGTTTAGCTTGAACCGCGAGCCGCTGTTTGCGCAGGCGGCGAACCGAATCGCGTCGCAGTTGATCTCAACATTGAACGACCCGTTCGCCGACCCTGGCGCGGCCGCGTTGTGTTACACGCGCCAGGCGTTTGGCGACAGGTCGCTTGACGCGGCGCTGCTGGAGGAGATCGCGCGCTTTCCTAAAGAGCCGCCGCGGCCGCTGGCGATGCTCTTTCCAGAAGAGCGGAAACGGCGGGAGCCGGGCGTCGGAAAGCGCAGCGACATGATCTACTGGGCGGAGTGGCGGGAGGACGGCTCGGCGCGTCCCTTACAGGCGCCGACGACCGCCGCGTATGCGCTCGCTTATCAGATGACGCGCGAGCCGATCTATGCGCGTCTCGCGCTGGAGACCGCCGGACGCAAGCTGGCAATGGCGAGGCGGGTTCTGCGCGGCGGACGGGAGCATGCGGACATGGGCGGCGCGGTCTGCTCCGTTGCGGCGGGGCATGGACGCAACTGGGGCTGCGGCGCCGTGACAGGCTGTTACGGACCGTTGCTCTTGGGAACGCGCGAAATTCTCGGCGCCGTAACGCCCCGCTATGAGTTTGCCGGCGGCAGAGTTCCAGACGGCTTGCTCCCGCTCGCGTCGGACGGCGCCGTCCTGTTTTACAACGGCTCAAAAAAGCGGCTTGATATAGAATGGCGGCAGTTAGGAAAGTCGGGCTGGGAAAAATGGACGCTGCAGCCGTCTGAATCGGCGGAGCGGATTTTGGAATGAACGCGGCGGGGCTGTTGCTGGCGGCGGGAGCCTCAAGCCGCATGGGCAAACCGAAGGCGCTCCTCCCCTTCGGCGGAGAGACCGTCATTGAGCGCGGCGTCCGCAACTTTCATGCGGCAGGGATTGAGCGCGTCGTCGTCGTCTTGGGTTGCTGGGAAAAGGAGATACGGCGCGCCTGCCCCGATCTGTTCAGCGGAAAAGTAGTAGCGGCGCTGAATCCTCAACCCAAACTCGGCATGCTCTCTTCCGTTCAATGCGGCTTGCGCGCGGCGGCGAAGCTGGGCGTTGAGGCGGTTCTCCTCGCGCTGCTTGATCAGCCGTTCGTTTCGCCGCTCGTCTATCGGCAGACGCTGGAGGGATGCAAAACGAAGCCCGTCTCGATTCCTCAATACAAGGGGCACCGCGGACATCCGATCGCCATGTCGATGCGCCTCGCCGAGGAGGTACTGGCGATGAACCCTGAAAGGCAGGCGCTGCGCGACTTCGTCCGCGCGGAGCCTGGGCGGGTTCAGCGCGTTCCTGTGGAGGAGAACGCCATTCTGCGCGACATGGACGCGCCGGCAGAGTATCATAAGGAGTTGAGGCGGCTTCAGCAGAAACATGGAGAGAGCGATGCTCCCTAAGGCGATCCTGTTCGACCTGGACGACACGATCTTGCGGTTCTCCGACTCTGGCGCCGACCGTTGGCGCGAGATCTGCCTTGAAGCGGGACCGCGGCTTTCGTTGTCTCCGCCTACTCTGTTTGACGCGATTCGTTCGACGGCGAACGCGTTTTGGAGCAGCCCTGAACGGACGCCCGCCGACCGGTTCGATTTTCCCAAAAGTCGCCGCCGCGTCGTGAAAAAGGCGTTCGAGTCGCTTGGCATCGACAATCCTAAATTTGCCGTAGAGCTGGCGGATCTGTTCTCAGCGACGCGGGAGGAGGGCATCGCCCCGTTCCCCGGCGCCATCGAGACGCTGAAACGCTTGCTCTCAAAAGGCGTTCGACTGGCGATGGTGACCAACGGAAGCGGGAAGGATCAGCGGAGAAAGATCGACCGTTTTCAGCTGGAGCCGTATTTTGAGTATATTTTAATAGAGGGCGAATTCGGCGTCGGGAAGCCTGAGCCGATCGTGTATGAAACCGCGTTGAACGCAGTAGAGGCGGAGCCAAGCGAGGCTTGGATGGTCGGCGACAGCCTAGAGAACGAGGTGGCGGGACCGCAGCGCCTCGGCATTCACGCCGTCTGGCGAGACAACGCAGGACGCGGCTTACCGCCCAACAGCCCAATCCAGCCCGACCGCATCATCCGATCCATCGCGGAGCTGCTGCCATGAGCATACGGGACGCCTACAGATCGCCTTTGACGGAGCGTTACGCAAGCGCGGAGATGTGCCGCATTTTTTCAGCGCAATTCCGTTCCGAAATCTTCCGCCGCCTCTGGGTCGCGCTCGCAGAGGCGCAGCGGGAACTCGGCTTGCAGATCAGCGCGGCGCAGATAGAGGCGATGCGCGCCAACATAACGAACATCGACCATGACTACATCGCCCAAAAAGAGCGCGAGATACGCCACGACATCATGGCGCATATCCACGCCTTCGGAGAGGTTGCGGCGGAAGCGAAAGCGGTGATCCATCTCGGCGCAACGAGCGCGTACATCGGCGACAACGCCGACCTGATACAGACGCGGGAAGCGCTGCGCATTGTGGAAAAGCGGCTGCTGAACGCGATGGCGGCGCTCGCGTCGTTTGCCGAAGCGCGCAAGGGGCTGCCAACGCTTGGGTTCACGCATTATCAGCCCGCTCAGCCGACGACGGTTGGCAAGCGCGCCTGTCTGTGGATCCATGACCTGCTGATGGATTGGCATGATCTCCAGTACCGGCTCAACGATTTCGCCTTTAGAGGCGCGAAGGGCGCGACAGGAACGCAGGCAAGCTTTCTCAAGCTGTTTGAAGGCGACGGCGAAAAGGTTGCGCGGCTGGACCGTCTGGTCGCCGAGAAGATGGGTTTTCAGCGCACATTTCCTGTGACGGGGCAAACCTATCCGCGCAAACTGGACGCGCAAACGGCGGCTCTTCTGTCCGGCATTGCGCAGTCGGCGTCCAAGTTCAGCGGCGACATTCGCCTGTTGCAGAATCTGAAGGAGATTGAGGAGCCTTTCGGCGCAAAACAGGTCGGGTCGTCGGCGATGCCGTATAAACGGAATCCGATGCGTTCGGAGCGCATCGGCTCTCTGTCGCGGTATATTTTGACGGCGGCGCAAAGTCCGGCGGCGACGGCGGCGTCTCAATGGTTTGAACGGACGCTGGACGATTCGGCGAACAAGCGCATTGTCATGCCGGAGATGTTTTTGGCGGCGGACGCCGTGTTGATACTTGTTCAAAACGCGGCGCGGGGGCTTGTCGTCCATGAGAAGATGATCGAGAAGCGTCTGCGGGAGGAGCTTCCGTTCATGGCGGCGGAAAATATATTGATGGAGGCGGTGAAGCAGGGGGGCGACCGTCAGGAGCTGCATGAGCGTCTGCGGGAGGCGGCGCAGGAGGCGGGCAGGCGCGTCAAACAGGGCGAAGGGAACGACCTGTTAGAGCGCATCGCTTCAGACAAGGCGTTCGGCTTGGACAGGGCGGCTCTAGAGGCGGCGCTGGATCCGTATGCGTATATCGGACGCGCCGAGGAGCAGACGGAGGCGTTTTTGTCGGAGCATATCCGCCCAATCCTTGAGAGCCGCGCCGACGATCTTGATCAGGGAGAAGAGCTGCGCGTCTAAGTTGACAGGCGCTCCTCCATGTTGGCGGACAGATGCGGACGGTTTCTGGGGCGCCTCTGGATTCCCGCTTTCGCGGGAATGACGCTTTGGTGGGCGGAGCCTTTTCTCTATAAATAGAGCGATCAGTCGCTCAAATGTCCCAACTTTATGCATGAGGTCAGAGAAGCTTGCTGTTGACAGGCGGCGGTTGGCATGGTTATACTTTAGACAACTTCTACATAGGAATAAGCGAATGTCTCGACGAGCGGCAGAAAAAAAATACACCAGCACTGAAGAGCGCGTCGCCTATAAAAACCGCGTCAAGCGGAGCATTATAGCAAATGCGGAGAAGAAGCGGCTGCGAAATCGGCGCGTCATGTCGGCGCTGCGGACAGCCATCAAAAAGGCGCGGTTCAACATCGCCGCCCAGAGCGAAGACGCCCAAGAAAGCGTCCTGCGCGCCGTCAGCCTTCTCGACAAAGCGGCGAAAAAGGGCGTCATCAAAAAACGAACGGCGAACCGCAACAAGTCGCGGCTGATGAAGCGGCGCCATCTCGAAATGATCAGCTCCGAGTGAGCCGCTAGACGCGGCGCCTCGGTTCCCGTCCAATTTCAGGAGCGTTCGGTTGCGGTACTACCCTGAGAGTCTCGCGCGTTTGTTGACGGAGCTGCGCAAGCTCCCTGGCGTGGGCGAAAAAACAGCGCAGCGACTCGCGTTTCATATGCTGCGCGAGCCTGCGGAAGATATTCGCCGTCTCGGCAAAACGATTGCAGAGGCGCATGATCATCTGACGCAGTGCGGCGTCTGCGGCAGCTTCACCGACAAGACGCAGAACCCGTGCCGCATCTGCGAAAGTCCAAACCGCGACCGCAGCTCCATCTGCGTTGTGGAGAAGCCGGACGACATCGCCGTCTTTGAACGCATGGGCAGCTACCGCGGCCTTTACCATGTGCTGGGCGGCGTCCTGTCCGCATTGAACCATGTCCGCCCAGACGATTTGCGCATACCGGAGCTGTTGTCGCGTGTGGAGAAAGAGCAGACGGCGGAGGTGATCCTGGCGCTGAATCCGAGCGTAGAGGGCAACGCAACCGTCACCTACCTGTCGCGCCAGCTGGAGCCGTTGCCCGCGCGCGTGACGCAGATCGCATACGGCATCCCGATCGGCAGCGAGCTCGATTATGTGGACGAGGTGACGCTGAACCGCGCCTTGGAGAGCCGCAGTGAAGTGCCTTAAGAAAATTCTTTCAGCGTTTCTCCTGCTTCTTTTATGGGCGGGATTTGACGCCCGCGCGCAGCGGATCCCGCAGATAGACGCCGACCGCGCAATGGCATACTTGACGGCGCAAACGGACCTTGGTCCCCGCAACCCAGGCTCAAAAGGACATGCGGCGGGGCGCGATTATCTCTTAAACGAACTGAAAGAATGGGCGGACGACGCCTATCTTCAGCCGTTCACCCACAAAAAGATCCAGATGTGGAACATCGTTGCCGTCTTCGGCGAGGGGGAGAAGCCCGTTCTCCTGTGCGCCCATTGGGACACGCGCCCATTCGCTGAGCATGACCCGACCCCGGCAAACCGCAAGACGCCCATTTTAGGGGCGAACGACGGCGCGTCGGGCGTCGCGATTCTTCTTGAGATTGCGCGTCAACTGCATGAGACGCCGCTTCCGTACCCTGTCGTCATTGTGTTGTTTGACGGGGAAGATTACGGGCGGACGACGGCGGAGATGTTTCTCGGCTCCACCCACTACGCCAAGAATCCGATCCCGTCCAAGCCCCGCTTTGCGATTCTGCTCGACATGGTTGGCGACGCCGATTTATCGATACCGATAGAGCCGTTTTCACAGCAAGCGGCGCCGGAGCTGGTGAAAGGCGTCTGGGAAACGGCGCATGAAATCGGCGCGGACGCCTTCTCAACCAAAATAGGGCCGGCGGTGCTGGACGACCATATTCCGCTCATCAAGGCGGGCATCCCAGCGATCGACATCATCGACTTCTCGTACCCGTACTGGCACACCATCGCGGACACCCCCGACAAATGCTCCCCCCAAAGTTTGAAAACGGTTGGGGATGTTACGCTGCGGTATCTGTTCACGCGCGTATCGCCTCCATGACGGCTGCGCCGCCGGTCTCGGTAGCGGAGGCGATTCGAGAGGCGTTTTCGGCGGCGTCTCTTCCGCTATCGGATCGTCAAGCGCGCGCGTTTACGGCGCATGCGGAGCTGATGCTGCGCTGGAATCGGACGCACAATTTGACGCGGATTGTGGAACCTGTCGAGATCGCGCGGCGCCATTTTTTGGACTCGGCGGCCGTTCTTGACCATGTCGATGCGCCGTCTGGAGCTTTGACTGCAGACATCGGCTCAGGGGCGGGATTTCCGGGGCTTGCGGTTGCAGCGTACCGCCCGGACCTGCGCGTTCGGCTTTTTGAGTCGTCGTCCAAAAAGGCGTCCTTTTTAATGGCGGCGCTGCCGGCGGTCGGCTCCGGCAACGTTCAGGTTGAGCATACCCGCTTGACGATCGGCGCGTCCATAGCGGACGGAGGCGCGTATGATCTGATTCTGTCCCGCTATACAAGCCCGCTGGAATGGCTGGGTCGATTGAGCAGGCGGATGCTGAAGTCGGGCGGATGGCTTGCGGCGCATAAGTTTGACGACGCCGACGAAAGGGAAGCGCTAGCGCGTTTTCCGGCAGAGTTCGGGGCGCGGATTGTAGAATGGCGCTCAGACGCCCGTTTGGACGCAAGGCGCCGTTTTGCGCTGGCGCAGTTTTGAGCGCGCGGGCGTTTTGCGCTAAACTGAAGACCATTCGGCGCTGGACAAAACGATGGAAACTCGCAAAACAACGCTTCGGCGCATACAGTACCGATGGTTTGGGAGCTTGAGCGGTCAGTTGCTGCTCATGTTTGTGGCAGCGTCGGCGATACCGGCTCTGGCGGTGGTGTTTTTACCGAGAATCGGATTGTATGCGCAGAGTCGCGCGTCGCTTCAAAAGGCGGTCAAATCGGAACTGCGCAAAACAGCGATAGAAGTCCGAGAGAACGCAACCCAACTTGTGACCGAGGAGCTGGAGTGGGCGGAGCAGCAGGCGGACGGAGCCATCGGCAAGCATGTACGAGAGATCGCCAAGCAGAACCTTGACACGATGCTCATCATCGGCGCATGGGGGAGCGGAGAATCTCCTCTTGGCAGCGGCGCCGGCATTATCGTCAACAATATCGTCAGAGAGCGCTCGCGCGTCGTCGGTTACACGATCGCCGACCACCGCGGACTGACGCTCGCGTCCAACGAGAAGAGGCGGCCCGCCACCGTTTTAAACGAAATCTGGTGGAAGGAGACGGTTCAAAACAACAGGCCGTATATCGGCAAGACAGGTTTTCATAACAAACATGAATCGGTCGTCGCGCGCCTTGCCGTGCCGATACGCGAGAACTCCAACCGCAGCAGCAAGCCTGTAGGCGCGATGCGTTTAACGCTTTCCTTTCCGGAGCTGAACAATCTAAGCGGAGCCGGCGCCCAGAAGGAGGAACCGCGCGTCATTGAAATTTTAGGGCGCGATCTGCACGGTCCTGACAACCACTATGCGTATCTGGCGAGCTCTTCGGAGCCAGAATGGGATCGGCTTGAAAACGAGGACAATGTTTGGGTGGAGCTGGAGCCGGGGCGAAGCGGCGCTGTGAAAAGCTTTATGATCAGCAAGCGCATTTCTCTCGGCAAATTTGCGCATCCCGACCTGGGCGAAGAAGAGTATGCGGTGGAGGGTTTGACAGCGGCTGAATTTGCAGACATGGTGTTTGAAAGGCTGTCCAACTCCCCGAATCCGCCGCTGGGCGTCATGGTCTCCATTCGAAAAATGGGGCAGACCTTTTCAAAAGCGGCAGAAGACGCGACGACCCTCGCCAACAGACCCGACGCCCCGCTCTATAGTATTGAGCCGGACAGCAACAATGTGGAGCGCGTCTGGGCGCGTGACAATTTTGTCGGACCGATACCGTTCTGGTCGGCTCTCGTTTCGGAGCCGACGACGGTCGCCTTCATCTCTGAGCAGATGCTCTGGGAGCGCATCCTGTGGACGGTCGGCTTAGCGGCGGTCGTCTTCGGCATCATTTCGTTTCTCTTTGTGCGCCGAATCGTACGCCCGATACGCCAAATCACCGACGCCGCGCACACCATCCGCCTCGGAAATTACCAGCAGGCGATACCGATCACGAGCCAGAACGAGATCGGGATACTGGGCGAAGAATTCAACGCCATGACGCAGACGCTGCAGGACGCCCTGGCGCGAATCCGCCAAGAAGAGCGGAAGCTAAACTCGGTCTTGAACGGCATCGCCGAAGGGATCGTCCATTTAGACCTAGAGCGGCGCATTGTGCTGCTGAACCCGGCGGCGGAGGCTCTCTTGAATTTGCCGTCGGACGCGGTCGGCAAGACGGTCGACGAGGCGCTGGACCCGCAGCTGCTGGAGCGCCTCTTCCCGTCCGACAGGATGCGCCCGCTGAGCCATCGGGTGAACGCCTACGAGGTGGAGATCGAACGCAACAAGCAAAAAATCGCGCTCAAAGTGGTGCGCGGGCCGGTTTACTACACAGACGGGGCGCCGACGGGGACGGTGTATGTGCTGGACGACATCACCCGCGAAAAAGAGATTGACCAGATGAAGTCCGAGTTTGTCGCGCTGGTCTCGCATGAGCTGCGCACGCCGCTCACCTCCATTTACGGCTACACGCGGCTCATTTTAGACGGAAAAACAGGAGCAATGCCAGAGGTGATGCGCGACAAACTGGAGCGTGTTGAACGTCAGGCTATCAGGTTGTCCGGTTTGATCAGCGACCTGCTAGACCTTTCGCGCATCGAATCGGGGCGCATCGAGTTGAAGTTGGAGCCGCTAGACCTCGCGGAGATCGGAAAAATGCGCATGGATGAAATCAGCCCCCAAGCCGCCGAGAAACGCATCCATCTTTCGTTTGAAGCGGAACCTGGACTTCCGCTTGCGACAGGCGATGCGGAGCGCATCGGGCAGGCGGTGACGAATCTTCTCGGCAACGCTGTCAAGTTCACCCCGGACGATGGAAGGGTTGAGACGCGCGTCGGACGAGAGGGCGGCTATCTCTGGTTGAGCGTCAAGGACACTGGCCCTGGCATCGCGCCAAACGACCAGGAGATGATTTTCGACAAGTTCCGTCAAGCGTCCAATCTTCAAACGCGCAAGCAGGGCGGAACCGGTTTAGGACTCGCCATCGCGCGCAGCATCATTCAGGCGCACGGAGGCGAAATATGGGTCGAAAGCGCTCTCGGCAAAGGGAGCGAATTTGCCTTTCGAATACCGATAGACGAGGCGGGCGAAACGATCCAGTTCACCGACAAATTGATCTAAAGGAGGGAGCCGCATGCGTAAAAGGGCGCGCTGTCTGGCGGCTTGGACGCTGGCGCTGAGCGTTCTGGCCCTGACGGGCTGCGGACCGAAAGAGCCTAAAAAAATGCCTCTCGGCAGATGGGAGATCGCGCGCCAGGGGAAATGGCGCGGCACATTTTACGATCTGGAGTTTGTGAACGCGCAGACCGGATGGGCTGTCGGAAGTACGGAAGGGGCGCAGAAAGCTCTTATCGCGCATACATCAAACGGCGGAGCGGAATGGACGCCTCAACATGCGGATGCGCAAGGACCGCTGCGCCGCGCCGCCTTTCAAAACGAAAAGGTTGGATGGATCGTCGGGGAAGAGGGAATCGTTGTCGGGACGCGCGACGGAGGAGCGACATGGACGCGCCTTGACCTGAACAGCGCCAACATCTTTTACGACATCTTTGTCGGACATGGAGCCGTTTGGATCGTCGGGGACCGCGGAGCCGCGTTCCGCTCCTTGAACGAAGGGATCGATTGGGAACCTGCGGGAGAGGGGCTGGGACAAGCGTCGCTGCGGGCGGTTCATTTTATCGACGCGCAGAGGGGATGGGCCGCCGGCTGGCTCGGGCGCATCTTCCGCACAGACGACGGGGGAGAAACATGGGTCCAACAGCAGACGCCCGATTCCATCGGCGGCGCCGAGTTGAAGCGCATCCGTTTTTTTGACGCGCGGAGGGGCTTTGCGGTCGGCGACCGGCGGACGATCCTAGCGACAGAGAACGGGGGCGAGACATGGCGGCATATGACCGACGGCTCCAACGAGCGGCATTTTCAGATCTACGGGCAGAAACGCCGCCCCGGCGACGAGCCGCTTCACAGTTACATGCTGTACGATCTGCACATGGAGCCGCCGAACAGGCTATGGGTCGCGGGCGATCTGGGCGCGGCGCTGAAGTCGGAGGATGGAGGGCGCGTTTGGACTCACATGCTGGGCGGCCGCACGGGAAAGCGGGGGGCGCATCCCGTTTTCCTCGCCATTGAATTTGTCGACGCGAAGAGCGGATGGGTCGCGGGCGAAGGGGGCGCCATTTACGCCACCAACGACGGCGGAAATAAATGGGCGGCGCAATCTACAACGGCGGGGCTGCTCTACGGCGTCTGCTTCGCCAGCCCGAAGGTCGGCTGGGCGGTCGGCGACAGAGGCGAAGCCCTGCGCACCTCCGACGGCGGACTCAACTGGACGGCGCAGGACAGCTCCACCGACGAATGTTTCAGCTCAGCGCATTTTATAGATGAACGGCATGGATGGGCGGCGGCAGAGTTTGGCGTCATCGTCCACACCAAAGACGGCGGCGAAACATGGACGAAACAGGAGACGCCCGGCAACATCGACCTGTTGGACATCTACTTCACGGACAAGCGAAACGGATGGGCGGTCGGCGTCGCAGGCACGGTTTACCGGACGACAAACGGAGGCGCTGATTGGACAGAATCGAAGACGCCTGTCGAGCGAGAACTGTTTGCCGTCCATTTTGTGAATTCGAAGGTCGGCTGGGCGGTGGGAAAAGAGGGAGCCGCGATACGCTCAAGCGACGGCGGCGTTACATGGACGCGCCAATCGGAGCAGATCGGCTCCGATGTGTGGCTGATGAGCGTCTATTTTCATGATGAGCAAAACGGATGGACGTGTTCAGCCGAAGGCAGAATCTTCGCGACGCAAGACGGCGGACAGACATGGACAGAGCAGAAGACGGGCGTTGACGTCCCGCTCTACGACATCGCCTTTTTAGACGAACGAAACGGATGGGCGGTCGGCGGCGGCGGGCTGATTCTGCAGACGACGGACGGCGGAATCGGTTGGCGCAAACGGGAAAGCAGAGTCGATGTGGACCTAACAGGCATCGATTTCGCCGACTGGCACAACGGCTGGATCGTCGGACAATGGGGAACGATCCTGCGGTATGCTCCAGAACCAAAAAAAATAAATGTCCCGCATGAGAGCGCATCATGCCTGTAATCTGAGAAAAGGCGCCGCGCATCCGACCGCCATTCCTGCGCGGCGCGCCTCAATTAAAACGCTAAGGTCTGGAGCATTCAGTTTTTAACATAGCGCCGCATGAGGTATAATTCCGTTGCAGACGCTCCATGCGGCGGATTCGATTAAAAGCTAATAGAAAGGCGATGCGATGTTTTTCTTTGACTTCGATTACTTCCTCATCGTAGGTCCGGCATTTTTGTTGGCGATCTGGGCGCAATTCAAGGTGAAAAGCGCGTTCAATAAGTATTCGCAGACGGGGACGCGCTCCGGAATGACAGGGGCGCAGGTTGCGCAGGAAATTTTACGCGCCAACGGCATCGACGATGTGAAGGTGGAAGGCGTCCGTGGCTTTTTGTCCGACCATTACGATCCGCGAACCAAGACGCTGCGCCTGTCGCCGGATGTGTTCCAGGGACGTTCGCAGGCGTCGGTCGCCGTCGCCGCGCATGAGGTCGGACATGCGATTCAGCACGCGCAAGGTTACGCGCCGCTAAAGTTGCGGAGCGCGCTCGTCCCGGCTGTCCAGCTCGGCTCATGGGTCGCGACTCCCGTCTTTTTTCTCGGTATGATGCTAACCCCGCTGCTGTTCGTGGGCGTCATCGCGTTCGGGTTGATCGCGCTGTTTCAGCTGATCACGCTGCCGGTGGAGTATAACGCTTCCAGCCGCGCGCTGTCGGAGATTGAACGCCTCGGCATCGTGGGCGGAGCGGAGATGGAGGGCGCGCGGAAGACGCTGAACGCTGCCGCGTTGACCTATGTCGCCGCCGTGGCGCAGACGCTCCTGACGATACTCTACTTTTTGCTGCGCTTGGGCTTGCTCGGCGGAGACGATTAGGCGCCGTAAAGGTCTAAATCGGCGTATTGCGCGTAACGCTCAATCATAGCCCGCCGCGGCTCCACCTTCTTGCCCATAAACGTCGTGAAGGTGCGGTCCGCTTCGACAAGATCCTCCAGTTTAACCTGAATGAGCGTGCGCTTGTCGACCTGCATCGTCGTCTCGCGCAGCTGTTCCCAGGACATTTCGGCAAGCCCTTTATACCGCAGAACGCGAATCCCCTGCCGACCGACCGCGAGAAGCCCGTCCACCAGCTCCCAGATGGACGCGGCGCGCACAGGGTCTTTCCCGTCCTGTCGAAGCTCCATGAACGGGTTCCCGTTCGCTTCGACGAGAAGGTCGCTCGGCTCCACGCCCAGCGGCTCTAAGCTGCGGATAAGCCGCTCCAGTTCGCGCACGCCCGGCAGGTCTGCCGGCTCCGCCGAGACGGTCTCCTCTTCCTCTTCAACCATCTCGGCAAAGACGCCTTGCCCCCCCTCCTGCTCCTCTTCCTCGTCAGGCTCTTTTTCCTCCGTATATCCGCTTTCCGCCAGCTCGGCTAAGGGGACGTTCATTCCCCGAAGCGGCGACTGCAGCGGCAGCAGGTCGGCGTAACCCTGCTCTTCGAACCGGTAATGGTCCTGCCCTTCGATTTTGACGCGCCAGAGCGTGGGCGGATCGTCGTCTTGAAAACGCAGGCGCATGAGCGGCTCTCGGTCGATGCCGCGCCGTTCCATTGAGCGCAGTATTTTGTCCATTCGGCGAGCCGCAGCCACAATTTCAGCCAGCTCTTCGGTTGAGCATTCGTCCCCTTCGCGCAGCCGCTGCGCCGTGAGGCTGTTCATGGCGGCGTCAATGAGAAAGTCCGCCATCTCGTCTTCGGTGTTCATATACTCGGCGCGCCGCCCGCGCGTGATGCGGTAAAGCGGCGGCTGCGCGATATAAAGATGTCCGTTCAGAACCAGCTCCGGCATCTGCCGAAAAAAGAAGGTGAGAAGCAGGCAGCGAATATGCGCCCCGTCGACGTCCGCGTCCGCCATGAGAACGATCTTATGGTAACGCAGCTTGTTGATGTCGAAGTCGTCCGTCCCGATGCCGGTTCCGATGGCGGAGATGATCGCGACGATATACTCGTTTTTGAGCAGCTTGTCGAGACGGGATGCTTTGTCGACGTTGAGGCCTTTTCCGCGCAGGGGGAGGACGGCTTGATACCGCCGGTCGCGCCCCTGTTTGGCGGGTCCGCCGGCGGAGTCGCCTTCCACCAGAAACAGCTCCGTTTTGGTCGGGTCGCGCTCGGAACAGTCAGCCAGCTTGCCGGGCAGGGAGCCGGAGTCGAGCGCGCCTTTTCTGCGCACCATCTCGCGGGCGCGCTTTGCCGCTTCTCTCGCCTCGGCGGCGCGGATGCTCTTGCGCACAATGTTGCGGGCAAAGGTCGGGTCCTCTTCCAGCTTATGCCCCAACCCTTCGTTGATGACGCTCTGCATGAGTCCGTCCACTTCGGGGTTGCCAAGCGCGTTTTTCGTCTGCCCCTCAAATTGCGGGTTCGGAACGCGCACGCTGACGACGGCGGTCATTCCTTCTCGAATGTCGTCGCCCGTGATCTTCAGCTGCACATTGTTCATGAGGCCGGAGTCTTGCCCGTATTTGTTGAAGGTGCGGGTGAGAGCCGTTTTGAAGCCGCTGACATGCGTCCCGCCGTTCCGCGTGTTGACGCTGTTGACATACGAGTAGATCATCTCGCTGCTGTCTGAGTTGTCAAACTGAAAGGCGACCTCAATCTCGGCGTTGCCGCGCTCGCTGGAGATATAGACCGGCTTTTTGTGAAGGGTTTCTTTTCCGTCGTTCAGATGTTCGACAAATTCGACGATGCCGTTTTTGTAGTAAAATTCCCGCGGGTCGCGCGCTTGACCGTTGGAATCTTCGCGCTCGTCGGTGAGAACAATGCGGATGCCGCGATTCAAAAAGGCAAGCTCGCGCAGGCGCTTTGAAAGCGTCTCAAAACTGAACTCAAGAACGGTGAAGATATCCGGGTCGGGGTAAAACAGCACCTTGGTCCCTGTTTTACGGCTCGGTCCGACCGTTTCAACCTCCGTTTGAGGGATGCCGCGCCGGTAGGTTTGGCGGTAGGTTCTGCGATTGCGCTGCACGTCGACGATCAGCTCTTTTGAGAGGGCGTTGACGCAGGAAAGGCCGACGCCATGCAGCCCGCTGGCGACCTTGTACCCGACGCTTTCGCGGCCTTCGTCAAATTTCCCGCCGGCATGCAGAACCGTCATGGCGACCTCCAGCGCCGATTTGCCGGAGGAGTGCTGGTCGACCGGTATGCCGCGCCCGTCGTCCGTCACGGCGGCCCCGCCGTCCTGATAGAGAACGACATCAATTCGCTTGCAGTAACCTGCGGAGGCTTCGTCAATGCTGTTGTCGACCAGCTCCGTTACGAGCTGGTGAAGGCCGCTTGTCCCCGTGCTGCCGATATACATCCCCGGCCGCTCTCGGACAGCCTGCAACCCTTCGAGAACCTGTATGCTGTCAGCGTCGTACTTGTTAGCCATAAATGCGCGTCCCTTTCCACTTAATTATGCCGCAAAACGCCTCTTTTGACAAGCCCCAATAACTGACCTTAGCGCTTTAGTTGGGACATTCCGCCTGGCGAACGCGGACGGTTTCGGCGACGCCTCTGGATTCCCGCTTGCGCGGGAATGACGGCCTGGTTGGCGACGCCTTTTCCCATAAATAGAGCGATTATTCCTTCCAATTTCCAACTAGAGCCTTAAGGTCAGCATTTCCCCTTGTCATTCCGCGTCAAACGACGCATACGGTTTTACAAAAATAATTTGTAAAACAGGAGGATGCCATGCTGGCTGCGAAACCGCGCTCCATCGAGGCGCCGTCTCTTGAAGAAGCGCAGCGCGACTTTGAACGTAAAATACGCGAACGAGGCGAGGCGCTGCTGCATTACTTTGCCCGTCGAGTTCCTGATGAGCATCGCGTCGAAGATCTGTATCAGGAGACGCTCATGCGCGCTTGGGCGTCCCGGCCCGAGCATTTGGAGGATGACGACAGATGGGCGCGCCGATGCATGACAATCGCGCGCAATCTGCTTGTGGACGACTGGCGGCGCGCCCGCGCGGAGCGGCAGCGAAGAGAACGGCTCAGCTTGCGAAGCAAACAGGACGCGCAAGCGGCGAATACGGCGCTGGAGAACCTGCTGGAGAAGGAGCTGGCGAAAGAGGCGGAGCAGGTTGTGAAGGAGCTGCCGCGCATCTACGAGGAGGCGCTGCGCCTTCGAGCGGAGGGCTTGTCGACCAGGGCGATGGCGCGCGCGATAAATGTGGAGCCGCAGACAGCGCAGTCTCGCTTGAGGCGGGCGCGGAAATTGGCGCAAGAGCGTTTGAAAAAGAGAGGGTATTAGGTTGCGGATTCGGCGCCCGGCGGTGTATTTTACAACGGAAGCGGCGGCGTTGGCGCTTGTCCGCTTGTGAAAAGGAAGCGGTGAATGAACAAAACGCCCGCATACGCGCATTGGAACCTCCCCGAAGGCGCCGTCGCCCGCCTCGGCAAGGGCTGGATTTCTGACATCGCCTATTCGCCGGACGGGGAGCTTTTAGCGGTCTGCGCAGGTCCAGGCATATGGCTCTACGACGCGAAGACATGCGCCGAGTTGTCCCTGCTGAGCGTCCCCGGCGAGGGCGCGCGCGCCGCCGTATTTTCGCCCGCCGGCAACGCGCTCGCCGCGGCGCATTCGGCGGGAACGGCGCGGATATGGAACGCTCGGACGGGAGAAATTCAAGCCGAAGCTGAAGAGATTTTCGATGCGCGATGCGCCGCATACTCGCGGGACGGCAAGACGATCGCCTTCGGCGCCGGCAGGACGATTCACCTGTTGGACGCCCGGCACGGCGAGGCGTTCACAACGCTGGAAGGGCATCGGGGCGAAGTCCATGCGGTCGCCTTTTCGCCGGACGGCCTGCTCGCCAGCGGCGGAGATGATAAAACGATGCGGCTCTGGGACGCTGAAACAGGGGAGCGTCTCAAGAAAATCGCCCATGAGAACGATGAGGCGAGATGCATTGCCTTTTTCGACGACGGCAATATGTTACTCAGCGGCGGCGAAAAGTTCCGGCTCTGGGATGTCCATACCGGGCGTCTCCAAGCGGAGTTGAAGGGAAATACTGGGAGAATCTCTTCGGTCGCCTGCTCGCCGGACGGAAGGGGACTGCTTGCCGCCTGCGGAGACAGGACAGCGCGCATCTGGGACGCCCAGTACGGTCGGCTCAGCCGACAGCTGATTGGACATGTCGGCGGCATCGATTGCGCCGTCTATTCGCCGGACGGCAAGACGATCGTCACAGGCGGAAAAGGAGACGACGGAACGCTGCGGTTCTGGGATGTCCAGACAGGAGCCGTCCGCCAAACCGCGGCAGGACACACAGCTGTTGTGGACGGCCTCGCCTTTTCTCCCGACGGCAAAACGCTCGCTACTGGACATCGGGACGACGCGATTCGGCTCTGGGATGTCCAAACATGCGCTCACTTGAAAACGATGCGCGGACACAAAGAAGACGTGAATTGCCTCGCCTATTCGCCGGATGGACAGACCGTCGCCAGCGCATCCGACGACGACACCGCCAGGCTCTGGGATGTCCAAACAGGGAGGCAAAAAAAGGTTCTTAAAGGACATGAAGATGTCGTTTTTGGAGTCGCATTCAACCCAAGCGGAAAAACGATCGCAACCGCCGGCTTCGACAAAACAATCCGAATATGGGATGTCCAAACAGGACGGGAGAAAACAAAGCTGGTTGGACATGCCGAGGAGGTCAGCTATGTCGCGTACGCCCCGAATGGACAGACGCTCGCCAGCGCATGCGACGATGGAACCATACGGCTGTGGGACGTTCCAACCGGCGCTCCCGCCGCAGAGTTGAAAAGCGACCAACTAAAGATGGTGTATCAGATCGTCTTTTCGCCAAATGGACGTCTGCTTGCCGGCGTCGGGTACGGAAACGTCGTCTGCCTATGGGATGTTCGCAAGCGCCAGCTTCACAAGACCTTTGAAGGACATACCGGCGAGTACATCTTTAGCGCCGCCTACTCTCCAGATGGACATACGATTGCCAGCGGAGGCATAGATAAAACCGTTCGCTTATGGGATGTCCAAACAGGCGAGTCTATAGCGGTTCTGACAGGGCATTCAAGCGTTGTCTTTGAGGTTTCGTTTTCGCCGGATGGAAAAACATTAGCCAGCGGAAGCGACGACGGAACCGTCCTGCTCTGGTCAACCGCAGAATAAACAAGAAGAGACGAGGCGCATGAACAACACGCCCGCTTACACCCGCTGGAACCTCCCCAAAGGCGCTGTCGCCCGTCTCGGCAAGGGCTGGATCTCCGACATCGTCTATTCGCCGGACGGGGAGCTCTTGGCGGTCTGCGCCGGGACGGGAATATGGCTCTACGACGCGAAGACCTGCGCTGAAACCGCGCTGTTGAGCATACGCAGCGAGGAAGCCAAAGCCGCCGCGTTTTCTCCTAACGGAAAGACGATCGCCGCCGCATATGATCACAGCATGGCGCGGTTATGGGATGTTCAAACAGGAGAGATCTTAGATGCGTTTGAAAACGCCTGTAACGCTCGCAGCGCCGCCTTTTCGCCGGACGGAAAGACGATCGCTCTTGGCATGCATGGCAGCGTCAGGCTGCTGGATGTTCAATCAGGCAAATTGATCGCTGAATTGAAAAAGATAAAATACGATGTGGATGCGGTCGCCTTTTCACCGGACGGCCGAACGCTCGCCAGCGGAAGCGACGATAAAATCGTCCGGCTGTGGGATGTCCAAACAGCCCAACTGAAAGCGGAGTTAAGACAGGAGAGCCGCGCCGCGTCGGTCGCCTTTTCGCCGGACGGCCGGACGCTCGCCAGCGGCGGCAAGACGGTTCTGCTGTGGGATGTCCAAACAGGCCGGCGCGTCGGCGAACTCAAAGGGCATACCGACTTTGTGATGTCGGTCGCCTATTCGCCAGACGGACAGAACATCGTCACCGCCAGCTTTGACACGACAGCGCGCATCTGGAACGCCCATACTGGCAAATGTCAAAAGCGGCTCATCGGGCATACGGATCATATCGAGTTTGCCGTCTATTCGCCGGATGGACAAACGATCGCCTCAGGCGGGACAGGCTCCGACGACGCTGTCAGGCTTTGGGACGCGCAAACAGGAGCCGAACGCCAAACGATCAAAGGGCATGCCGACGCTGTTAGCGGGCTTGCCTTTTCGCCGGATGGACAAACGCTCGCAATCGGGTATTGGGACGCCGCGGTGCGCCTGTGGGATACTCAATCGCGCGTTCCGTTGGACATTTTGCGCGGTCACAGCGGCGCCGTGAACAGCGTCGCCTATTCGCCGAATGGACAAACCGTCGCCAGCGCCTCCGACGACAAAACTGCGAGACTCTGGGATGTCCAAACCGGGCAGGAAAAGAGCGTTTTATATGGACATGAGGACGGCGTTCTCGGCATCGCGTTCTCGCAGGATGGAGAAACGGCCGCAACCGCCGGCCGCGATCATTCCGCGCGCTTATGGAATATACAAACCGGACAGCAGACGGCGGCGTTCATTGGACACACGGACGAGGTCAACGATGCGGCGTTCTCGCCGGACGGTCGGACGCTCGCCAGCGCGTCTGAAGACGGGACCGTTATGCTGTGGGACATTCCAACCGGCGCCCAAATTGCGACGCTGCAGAACGAGCAAGTTGAATTCATGCGTCAAGCTTTCTTTTCGCCGGACGGCCGCCTGATTGCCGGCGTCGGGCCGGGCAACGACGTCTGCCTATGGGATGTTCAAACGCGCGACCTTTATAGAACATTCAGGCATCCCAGTTATTATGTTTATTGCGCCGCGTTTTCGCCGGACGGAAAGACGCTTGCCACGGGAGGCGTAGATAAAATCGTCCGGCTTTGGAATGTCCAAACAGGTCAACTCAAAAGGGAGCTGGGAGGGCATTCGTTTGTGGTGAGCGGTCTTGCGTTTTCGCCGGATGGAAAAACATTAGCCAGCGGAAGCGACGACGGAACCGTCCTGCTCTGGTCAACCGCTGAATAAAAGAAGGGACGAGGCGCATGAACAACACGCCCGCTTACACCCGCTGGAACCTCCCCGAAGGCGCTGTCGCCCGTCTCGGCAAGGGCTGGATTTCTGACATCGCCTATTCTCCCGACAGGAAGCTTTTGGCGGTCTGCGCGGGCCCTGGGATATGGCTTTACGACGCGAAGACCTACGCCGAATTGTCCTTGCTGAGCGTCCACGGCGAAGGCGCTGAAGCTGCGGCGTTTTCGCCCAACGGAAAGACGCTTGCCGCCGCCTATGAAGGCGCGGCGCGGCTGTGGGATGTCCGAACAGGCGAGATTCGAACCGAGTTTGAAGAGACCGGCGACAGCCGGAGCGTTGTGTTTTCGCCCAACGGAAAGACGCTTGCTGTTGGCAGAGAAGAGGATGTCTTGCTATTGGATGTCCGATTTGGAAAGACATTTACGGCGCTGAAAGGCGAAGAGTCTGTGGACGCGCTCGCTTTTTCTCCAGACAGCCGGACGCTTGCCTGCGACAGCGCCGACAGGGCCGTACGGATATGGGACGCTGAAACGGGGGAACGCCTTAAGACGCTCAAAGGACACGACGCCTATGCGACCTGCGCAGCATACTCGCCGGACGGAAAAACGCTCGCCAGCGGCAGCAGCGACGAGACGGTCAGACTATGGGACGTCAAAACGGGTCAGTGCAGAGAAACGCTCAAGGGGCATACCGAATCGATCCATTCGGTCGCCTTTTCTCCTGATGGGAAGCGGCTTGTCAGCGCCAGCGCAGATAGAACGGCGCGCATCTGGGACGCGCAAACAGGCCAGCATCGGCAGCAGCTGATTGGACACATCGGGGGCATCGATTGCGCCGTCTATTCGCCGGATGGACGAACCATCGTTACCGGCGGAAAGCTCGGCGACGGAACGCTGCGATGCTGGGACGCGCAAACAGGAGCTGTGCGCCAAACCATCGAAGGACATACGCCGATGATTGACGGGCTTGCCTTTTCTCCCGACGCGCGTTCCAACGCTGGGACGATCGCTTCCGGGCATTATGACGACGCGATACGGATACGGCTTTGGGATGTCCAAACGGGCGCTCATTTTAAAACTCTGCGCGGCCACACCGGCGACATCGGCAGCGTCGCTTATTCGCCGGATGGGCAGACCATCGCCAGCGCCAGCTACGACGCGACGGTTAGGCTGTGGGATGTCCAAACAGGACGGCAAAAAGCTGTTCTGAAAGGACATGAAAGTTTCGTCTACAGCGTTGCGTTTTCCCCAAGCGGACAGACGCTCGCCTCCGCCGGCGATGACGGTACCGTTCGCATATGGAATGTCCAAACCGGTCGGCGTCAAGCGACTCTCATTGGACGCGCCGACAGAGTCCATTGCGCAGCCTATTCGCCGGACGGGCAAACGCTCGCTACCGCCGGTTCCAACGGAACCGTCCGTCTTTGGGACATTCCAAGCCGTTCCGAAATAGCGGCGTTGAAACGCAAAGAAATGGAGAATGCGCTTCGCGTCGTTTTTTCGCCGAACGGACATCTTCTCGCCGCTGTCGGATATGGGTGCGGCGTGTGTCTATGGGATGTTCGAAAGCGCGCGCTTGTGAAAATCTTAGAAGGGCATCTTGAGGACGGCGTCATTGCCGCGGCATTTTCGCCGGATGGACAAACTCTCGCCAGCGGCGGAAATGACAAAACCGTACGGCTTTGGGATGTCCAAACAGGCGCCTCTAAAGCGGCGCTTGAGCATGGAAGCTATGTGTACGAGGTCGAGTTTTCCTCGGACGGCAAGATCATCGCCAGCGCTGGACATGATGGAACCATTCTGCTCTGGTCAACCGCTGAATAAACAAGAAGGGACGAGGCGCATGAACAACACGTCCGCTTACACCCGCTGGAACCTGCCCGAAGGCGCTGTCGCCCGCCTCGGCAAGGGCTGGATCTCCGACATCGTCTATTCGACGGACGGGGAGCTCTTGGCGGTCTGCGCCGGCCCTGGGATATGGCTCTACGACGGCAAGACATTCGCCGAAACGGCTCTGCTGAACGTTCATGGCGAGCGCCCTATAGCCGCGGCGTTTGCGCCCAACGGAAAGACGATCGCCGCCGCGTATCACCGCAGCGAAACGGCGCGAATCTGGAATGTCCAAACAGGCGGGATTCAAACCGAGTTTGAAGTCGGACGCCGCGCTTACAGCGTTGCCTATTCGCCGAACGGAAGGACGATCGCCGTCGGCATGGAAAGCGCTGTCATGTTAGCGGACACTCGATTCGGCAAACCGTTCGCGGAGCTGAAACGAGGCAAAGACTATAGCGCCGTCGCTCTCGCCTTTTCTCCGAACAGCCGCATGCTCGCAAGCAACGGCGGCGACGGGGCGATCCATCTCTGGGACGCCGAAACAGGGGATCTCCTGAAAAAGATCGATTCAGAGAGCGATGATGTTTATTGCCTCGCCTTTTCTCCCGACGGCAAAACGCTCGCCAGCGGCGAAGACGACGAAACTGTGCGTCTTTGGGATGTCCAAACAGGACAGCTGAAAGTGGACATGGAAGGACCTAGCGACTCCGTTACCTCCATCGCCTATTCGCCGGACGGCAGATACATCGTTTCCTCCCGCTATGGCAATCAAGCAGCGCACATCTGGAACGTCCATACGGGACAGCTGCGGCGCCAGCTGAATGGACATGGCCATGCCATCGGCTCCGCCGTCTATTCGCCGGACGGACGGATGATCGTCACGGGCGGGTCGCGGTACGGCGGAACGCTCCGCGTCTGGGACGCGCATATGTTCTCCGAGAAGCGCGTCATCGAAGAACATACGGCGACAGTGGATGCGCTCGCCTATTCGCCGGACGGCAAGCTCATCGCTTCTGGACATTGGGACGACGCGATTCGGCTGTGGGATGTCCAATCGCGCTCGCTTCAAAAAACGCTGCTTGGTCACAAGCGAGATCTGGAGCGCGCCGCGTTTTCTCCAGACGGCAAAACGCTCGCCAGCGCGAGCTACGATCAAACCGCGCGGCTCTGGGATGTCCAAACAGGGCGGCAAAAAGCTGTATTGAAGGACATGACGGGTTCGTTAACGACGTCGCGTTTTCCCCAAGCGGAAAGACGGTCGCCACCGCCAGCTCTGATCATACCGTTAGACTATGGGATGTCCAAACGGGGCGGCATCAAAAAACGCTCAAAGGACATGACGGCTCCGTGTCCAGCGCCGTCTATTTGCCGGACGGACAAACGCTCCTCTCCGCGTCCTGCGAGGGCGTCCTTCTTTGGGATGTCCCTAGCGGCTCCCAAATTGCGGCGTTGAAAAGCAAGGAAATGGAGCGTGTGTTTCGAGCGGCATTGTCGCCGGACGGACGGCTGCTTGCCGTTGTCGGTACCGAACGCGCCGCATGTTTATGGGATGTTCGAAAGCGTCAGATCGTCAGGCGCTTTGAAGGTTTCGCCGACGAGCTGCTCTACTGCGCAGCGTTTGCGCCGGATGGAGGACTCATCGCGATTGGCGACGACAAGGTCGTTCGGGTGTTGGATGTCCATACGGGCAAATCCGTCATGACGCTGGAGGGGCATTCTGACGATGTGAACGATCTCGCTTTCTCCCCCGATGGACAAACGCTCGCCAGCGATTGCCACGACGGAACCGTACTGCTATGGTCAATCCACAGGTAAATTGAAGGGCGGCGTGTGCCTAGAACGGACGCTTATTCGCAATGGAACCTGCCGGAAGGCGCCGCCGCGCGTCTCGGCAAAGGGTGGCTCTCCGACATCGCCTACTCTCCCGACGGGGAGCTGATGGCGGTCTGCGCCGACGCCGGCGCATGGATCTACGACGCGAAGACATACGCTGAACGGAACTTGCTGAACAGGTCTGCGCTCGCCGCCTCCTTTGCGCCGGACGGGAGAACGCTCGTACTCGCCGGCCCAGACGAACCCGAGCTGTGGGACGCCTATACAGGCGAGATGATAACGACGTTTGAGGAGTCGCCCGATTCGCTGATCTACGCCGCTTATTCGCCGGACGGAAGATTCGTCGCCGGCGCATGCTATGATCATACCGCGCGGATATGGGACGCGCGAAGCGGACAGCTCGTCCACACCCTTGAAGGTCATACCGACATCGTCTATTGCGTCGCCTACTCTCCCGACGGCGCGCTGCTCGCCAGCGGAAGCGGAGACCGCGCGGCGCGCCTCTGGGATGTGAAGTCCGACTATAAACAGAAAACGACCCTCATTGGACACGAAGACGCGGTCACATGCGCCGCCTTCTCCCCTGACGGCCTGACGCTTGCGACCGGCAGCGACGACGCAACGGCGCGGCTCTGGGATGTCCAAACAGGCAGATGCAAAGCGACGCTCAAAGGACATTCCGCCCGCGTCATGTCTGTCCACTTCTCCCCTTCGGGAGAAACGCTTGTGAGCGGCAGTTTTGACAAAACAGCGCGCATCTGGAATGTACGCTCCGGACAGTTGCGGCAGCGGCTCATCGGATATGTAGGCGACATCGACTGCGCTGTCTATTCCCCCGACGGCAGAACAATTGCCAGCGGCGGAGGGCGGAAAGACGGGCGCCTGCTCATGTGGGACGCCAGAACCGGCGCCGTCCGCCAAGCCATCGAAGGTCACACCTCGCATGTTGAGTCCGCCGCGTTTTCGCCCGACAGCCGAACGATCGCAACTGGGCATTGGGACAACGCGATTCGGCTCTGGGATGTCCAAACGCGCGCTCAGCTGATCGCCATGCGCGGCCACACAGGCAATGTAACATGCGTTGCGTTTTCTCCTGATGGACAGACTCTTGTGAGCGCAAGCTTCGACGGAACCGCCAAGTTGTGGAATGTCCTAACAGGCGCCCATCCGAGGACGCTCCATGGTCATAAAGGCGCCGTTTACAGCGCGGCGTTCTCTCCTGACGGCAAAACGGTCGCTGCCGCCGGCAAAGGCGGCAAGGCGCGCATATGGGATGTCCAATCGCTCCAAGAAAGGTCCGTAATGGAGACGAATGCGGATGCCGTTTATTCCGCTGTTTTTTCGCCGGAGGGCAATTTTCTCGCTCTCGCCTGCAGCGACAAGACAGCGCAGATATGGGATGTCCAATCAGCGCGCCTCATAGCGGCGTTTGAGGGACATACCGATGTTGTTTGGACAGCGCAGTTCTCGCCGGATGGACAGACGCTTGCGACCGCCTCCGCCGACGAGACGGCGCGGCTCTGGGATGTCCAAACAGGCTCGCCGCTGCATATCTT
>JAPPNK010000024.1 GCA_028818695.1 Candidatus Poribacteria bacterium | reverse complement strand
TGTTGAATGAAAATCAAACAAATTATACCAATACCATCGCCTTCAGGTACTACCGTGGAAGGGGCAGTCTCTATAGGCGATGATTTGATTTTAAAGAGCCGTTTTAGAATGCGGAGGCTGTCTGGGAGAACTCTGGATTCCCGCTTTCGCGGGAATGGCGATCTGCCCGATTTGAACAAGACTTTCGTATATCATCGCCTGTAGAGGCTATCGTGGAAGGGAAATTCAGAAAAGGGGGGAGATTTTTCCAAAAAATCCTACAATTCCCTGTTTAGACAAAATCGGCCCCGTCCTTCTCTCGAAGTATGTTCCCCGCGGGAACGAGTAACGGGGCGCATCCTGACCTTTGATCAGGCGTCGTCAAAGAGGAAATGAGCGTCAAACAGCCTCAAGGAACAGGTATGGAAAGGGGTTTGCCGTCTCTCGGCCCGTCCCTTCCTTTAAAGGGACCCTCGTCCGCCCCGATCTTTAGCGTCCCGCCTTCATATGTGATGGAACCTTTGTACCGGTCGCCCAGCCCGATCTTATCCAATATCCTCAGCAGCGTCCGCTTTCTGTTCCCAACTAACGTCTTGTCCGTCTCCATCCGAAACAGCGCCGCCGAGCCAAACACGCCTGATCCGCCGCCTCTGTCATAACAGGCGATCATGTGAATGCCCGACGGAGAGGTTCCGATATGCTCATAGCTGAAAGATTCTTCTTGCTTTCCCGTTCCCTTCTTCCATTCAACAAAGGTACGGCCGGCCCGCTCCACAACCTTATACGCCCCGTGATACTGGTTGCTGTCGTTGCCAGCGTCCAAGTCAACGCAGACCACAGACCCATGCTTGTCAGACATCCAGCCAAGCATGTCTTGAACAATCCGCGGATGGACATACTCGGCTTGATGGAAGGCGTAACGGCTCGCCGCTTCTTTAGGCGCAGCGTCTGTCTTGGGCGTTTCTGGCTCCGTCTCTGTAGAATCGTCGAACAGCGACGCGGCAAGACACACCAGAGCGCCGGCCGCCGCGCCCGCTAAAAACAGTCCTAACGTTCTCATACAGCCATCCTTTCCGCCGTCTGCTGAAACACGCTGTCCCTGTATTAACCCAGTATCTGCTGAAGAAGCCCTCCGACGCCGGCAAATTTGGCGATGAACCCGGCAAACACAATCGAGACCATCGCCATCAGTTTGATCAGGATGTTGAGCGACGGGCCGGAGGTGTCCTTGAACGGATCGCCGACCGTGTCGCCGACGACAGCCGCCTTGTGCGCTTCGGAACCTTTGCCGCCGTGATGCCCCTCTTCGATGTATTTCTTGGCGTTGTCCCAGGCGCCGCCGGCGTTCGCCATCATGACCGCGAGAACAAAGCCGGTCGCAAGCCCGCCGGCGAGCAAACCGAGTATGCCCGGCACGCTCAACAACAAGCCGACGACGATGGGAGCCGCGATGGCAAGCAGCGCCGGGGCGACCATCTCCCGCTGCGCCCCCGCCGTTGAAATCTCGACGCACCGCGCATAGTCCGGCTTCGACGTCCCCTCCATGATGCCGGGGTCGTCGTCAAACTGACGGCGCACCTCGGCGACCATCGCGCCCGCCGCCCGTCCGACCGCCTTCATCGTCAAGGCGCAGAAGAAAAACGCCATCGCCGAGCCGATAAACAGCCCGATCAGCACGTTCGGGTTCATGAGCGTGATGTCGTAATATGTCATGAAATCCGCGATCGTCGCCTCTCCAATCGGCACCGACCTTGTCACCAGCTCGCCGCCGATGTGGGTTTCAATATCCAGCGCCTCTTGGCCTACTAGATGATCCAGCGCGTACCGCAGCTCCTCGATATATGCCGCAAGCAGCGCCAGCGCCGTCAGCGCGGCGGAGCCGATCGCAAAGCCCTTGCCTGTCGCGGCGGTCGTGTTGCCGAGGGCGTCCAGCTGGTCGGTGCGCTGCCGCACGGAGGCGTCCAGTCCGCACATCTCCGCGTTGCCGCCGGCGTTGTCGGCGATGGGTCCGTAGGCGTCCGTCGCGAGCGTCAAGCCGAGCGTCGAAAGCATGCCGACCGCCGATATGCCGATGCCGTAGAGGCCGAGCATCGGGTTCTCTCCGCCGCCGGGCAGATAGTAGCTCAACAGGATCGCCGCGGCGATCGTGATCATCGGTATTCCCGTCGACTGCATGCCGACCGCGATGCCGTCGATGATCGCCGTCGCGGAGCCGGTCAGCGCCTGATTCGCCAGCCCCTTCGTCGGACGGTACTCTTGCGAGGTGTAGTACTCGGTCGACTTGCCGATGACGACGCCGGCGATCAGCCCTGTCACGATGGCGCCCCAGATTCTCCATTTAAACGGCATGTCGAGCAGATAGAGCGCGCCGAGCGCCAAGAGAGCGATGGCGACGGAGCTGAAGTTGACGCTGCGCGACAGGGCGCTGAGCAGGTTGCGCATCGTCGCCTCCTCGCGCGTCCGCACGAGATAGACGCCGATGATAGAGAGAAAGATGCCGATGCCGGCAAGGATCATCGGCGCGGACAGAAACTTGATCTGCATCGCCATGAGCGACCCTTCGACAGGGTCCAAAAAGCTCGTATCGGCTTGGCTTTGAAGCAGCGCCGCCGAGACGCCCAGCGCCGCCGTCGCCAAGATGGAGCCGGCGTACGATTCATAAAGGTCGGCGCCCATGCCGGCGACGTCGCCCACATTGTCGCCCACATTGTCGGCGACCACGGCGGCGTTGCGCGGGTCGTCTTCAGGTATGCCCGCTTCGACCTTGCCGACGATGTCCGCGCCGACATCTGCCGCCTTGGTGTAGATGCCGCCGCCGACGCGCGCGAAGAGCGCCTGTGTCGAGGCTCCCATGCCGAAGCTCAACATGACGACCGTGATCTGCTGAAGCGGGTTCGCGTCAAAGAAATCAGGCAAGATCGCCGGGAATCCATAGTAAAGTATGAGGAACCAGCCGGCGATGTCCAGCAGGGCGAAACCGACCACCACAAAGCCCATCACGGCGCCCGCCCGAAAAGCGACCTGCAGCCCTGAGTTGAGACTCTGGCGCGCCGCGTTCGCCGTCCGCGCGGAGGCTTGCGTCGCCGTTTTCATACCGAAAAATCCGCATAACCCTGAGAAAAATCCGCCCGTCAAAAATGCGAACGGAACGACCTTGTTCTGCGTCTTCAAGCCGAACGCCATCACCAAAAAGAGCGCGAACAGCAGCGCAAAGATGACCGCCACCACCCGATACTGCCGCTTCAGATACGCCATGGCGCCTTGGCGCACCGCCTCGGCAATCTCGATCATCGCGGGCGTCCCTTCCTCCCGCGACACAACCGAACGGTAAAACAGATACGCCGTCAACAGCGCCGCAAGCGAACCCGCCGGCGCAATCCACCATATAACAGGAAGACTCGGCAGCGCCGCCGAAGCCTCCGAAGCCTCCGCGAGCGCCGCCGGCGCGGCAACCGCGAGCAAACAGAAAATGACCGCTCTCATAATCGTGCCTCTTCACAAAATGTTTGATACGAACTCGGCGCGAGCGTCCGAAGAGCCTCGCCGACAAGATAAACGGAACCTGTTACGCACAATACATCGCCCTGCGCATGCTCAAAAGCCTCCTTTAAAGAGGAACGCGCCGATACGGACGCATGCGACCCGCGCCACGCCTCTGCCAGCGCCGACGGAGAAGCCGCCCGCCCGACGCCCGACGCGCGCGTCAACACAACATGCGAGACGGCAGGCGACAACGCGCGCGCAAACGCCGCCGCGTCCTTGTCCGCCGCCATTCCAACCATCAACCCGACGCGCCGGTCGGAATACAGCTCCCGAAGAAGACAGCTCAACGCCGCCGCCGACTCGGGCGTGTGCGCCGCGTCTAAAACGAGCGTCCGCCCGTCCAGCGCCTGCGCGGTCTGAAAGCGCCCGTGGAGCCGCGTCTCTTCAAGCCCTCGGCGCATCGCTTCAAGCGGAATCTGCCAGCCCTCCCGCCGAAGCGCCAGCGCCGCCGCAACCGCCGCCGCAGCGTTCTCAACCTGATGCGCCCCCAGCATGCGCAGCCGCAGCCCTTCAAGAGCGCCGTCCCGCCATTTGAGGCTGCATGCCTCCAGCCCGTTCTGGACGCCCTTCCGCTCCATCTGAATCTCTTCAAACGCCGAGATGAACGGCGCGCCTTGACGTTCCGCCTCTTCGCGCAGGACGCTCTCGGCGCGCGGGAGCTGGCGGGACGACACAACGGGGCGGCTCGGTTTGACGATGCCCGCCTTTTCGCGCGCGATCTCTTCTAAGGCGTCGCCCAGCTCGCGCATATGGTCAAAACCGATTGGGGCGATGACGCTCAAGACAGGGTCGCAGATGTTCGTCGCGTCCAGGCGCCCGCCCAAGCCCGTCTCGACGACTGCGGCGTCCGCTTCATTTTCCCGCGCAAAAAGAAAAAAGAGCGCCGTGTACGCCTCAAAAAAGGTAATGACGCCAAACTCCGAATCGCGCTGCGCCTCCACAGCGGGGCGAACCTGCGCCGTTAAGTCGGCAAACAGCTCTTTAGAGACGCATCTGCCGTTTTGCTGAAAACGCTCTCTGGGAGAGACAAGGTGCGGCTGCGTGTAGAGGCACACATTCAGCCCGGCGGCGCGCAGGATGTTCGCGGCAAAGGAGCAGATGGAGCCTTTGCCCTTCGTGCCGGCGGCATGGACGATCCGCAGCCCGATGTGCGGATTTCCAAGCCGCTCCATCAACGCCTCCATTCGGCGCAGGTTGAAGAAACGCGGCAGGCGCGCGTTCAGGGGCTGCGCTTCATAGTTCATGAGCGTGTCAAAAAATTGGCGCGCGTCGTCGTAGGTCAACCGGTTTCCCCCGCCTTCAGGTTTGCGTCGCTTGTGTTCTTAAGTGTATGCGGTAGAGAGCGGTTTGTCGCCAAAATTTCAGCGGCATACAAACGTCAGCGTCCGCGCCCGTTGTTCCCGCCCTTGCGGTAAAACGCGCGGGAATCCAGAAGAACGCTACTCTTCATGCGCGGTGAACCCCCCAACCCCCTTGTCAGGGGGGCTTCGATACTCACCCCGTCATTTCCGCGCCCCTCTTCCGGTCATTCCCTCGAAACATGTCCCCGTGAAGCATGTCCTCGTGAAAACGGGGAACGGGGAGCGGGAATCTTAGCCGTTGTCTGAACTAGGATTATCCTGATTGAAGGATTGACAGGATGACGCTGAAAACCGACGCTCCGCCCTCGACATGCGGAAATCCTTCGGAGACCCACAACGCCCTGGATCCCAAATCCTTTAATCCAATCAATCCTAAAAATCCTAGTTCAAAGCCAAGTACAAACCCACACGCCGCGCTGCTCGGCGGGAGGATTCCATCAGCTGTATTGGCTGGGCGTCTCCCGCACCTTCTCGATCAACCGCTCCCGCGTCCAGTAAAGAGCCTTCGTCAGATTGACGGTCTCTCCCGTCTGCAGATGTCCGTCTCGTTATTCGTTCGGCTCAGCGTTCTCAAACAGGTCGGCAAGCAGATTCAGCTTTTCGCTGATTTCTGGATCAACGGAATCGGCATCTACATACGGAATCAGCTTATAGAGTTCGCCCTTTCTAAGAAGCATCGGACTGCTTGTTTTCTCGGCAACCCGCCGAAAGAATATTTCAGCAAAATCGCTCATCTTAACCTGCGCCGCTTGAGCGTTCCATACCAGCCGAGAGAGGTTCGGTTCAAGACGTTTCCAGTCAGAAAAATCTTGTTCGCTGCCGCGGAAGACTTGCTCCAAGGTCATGCCGTCTAGAATCTCTCTCGCAGGCTCCATCATGAGCGGCAAATCCCCGTTTTCACGGACATAGTTTAGAAGCGTCTCTGGCGAGACGATGTAGTTCTCGATCTCATACCGCCGCCAATGGACAGCGCGCAAATTGCCGTCTTCAAAATCGTCTCGATGGCGGCTGTTGCTGTCCAGTACCGCCAGCCCGCGCAGATCAGGAATCATACGCCTCAATATAGAGAAATGCTGTCTGATGCCCATGCCGAACCCCTCCTCAATGCGCTCTAGATCGACGTCCAGGCCCATGTCGGATTTGGGGTGGTTGTCCTGCGTATAGTAAATATTGATTCGCTCATCCCACAATTCGGACGCCCTATGTCCAATTTTGCCGCTCAATTCCCGCAGAATATCGATGTCGGTGAACCCCTCAACATACAACACATAGCCGCGCTGAAGAGCCTTGATGTAGTGATCCGACCCGTAATACTTGAGCGCGTCGCGGACGTTCTTCCTTGCGTTCGCGGCGGCGGACAAGTTCACCGCTTTTTTTCCCTGCAGCAGCGTGAGGTTGCGGTTCATCGCTTCTTGAAACAGAATCTCCGAGTGGGTCGCCAAAATGACTTGCGATTCGGTATCGTCGGCTATTCTTCTGAGAATCGCATACGCCTGATTTTGACGCAGAATCTCCAGATGCGCGTCCGGCTCGTCGATCAGCAGGACGCTGCGCGAATGCGAATGGAGATAGATCAAGATCAACAGCATCTGCTGAAGCCCGCGCCCCGCAAACGAAATCTCAAAAGGCTCATCCGCGCGCTCTTCGATGTTTTGGCGATAGTAGAGGTCAACGCTTCCTCTCTCCGGGGCTTCTACGGGGTCCAGCAGCTCCACCGAAAACAGCCGCCGCATCCGTTCTACGACGGCGCGCCATTCATCAACGTCTTTTTGATACATTCGAAGACACATATTCCGCAGAATATGAGCTGTTTGACCTTGCCCCATCTGAACGGCGATCCATCCAGGTTGAAATACCGGCTCTTCAAGGGCAATGCCCGACATCGGATAAAGCAGGGCGACGTTCAGGTCTGCCGCCGTTTTCAGCGCCGCTTGTCGATTCAGCGTTTCCTCACTCGGCTTGCAGTACGCAAAGTCTTTGTCGCGGCATACGAACTCCACCGAGATGGGTACGATCTCTCCGTCATGAAGGACGCCCGCCGCGATCTTCATCAAGATGTCGCTGCCGCCTTCTTGGACATTCATGTTATGCCATAAATGCCGCATCTGCCGAACAGGAATAGAGACCATGCTGAGGCGGTTGATATGCGCCGAGCTTCGCGTTTGAGCCAGCGGATCGCTCCTTGACAGGCGCCACTCTTTGACAGCCATTGACCAGAGCGCAATCGCTTGAAGCGCCGTCGTCTTTCCGCAGTTATTTGGACCGATGAGCGTCGTCGGATGGTCAAGGTCGATGCGTATCTTGCCGCTGAACAGCTTGAAGTTTTCGATTTCCAAATAATGCAGATGCTTCATACGATGATCCCATCGCGCAGATCAATCCCGCGTCAACCCAGGATACGCCCGATTCTCCAGCTCCGCCAAAAAGCGCTCCGCTTCAATCGCCGCGCCCGCTCCTGTTCCCGCCGCGGTGACCGCCTGCCTGTAGATATAGTCTTGGACATCCCCCCCTGCGAAGACGCCCTTGACGCTCGTCTGCTGCAGCTTGTCCGTGACGATATACCCCTTGTCGTCCAGCTCTATCTGCCCCTCATACAGCTGCGTGTTCGGCTCATGTCCGATGAAGATGAAGACGCCGTCCGTTTCAAACTCGCTCGTTTCGCCCGTTTTGACATTCTTCAAGCGGACGGCGTACACGCCCTCGTCCCCGCCGAGTATCTCCTCCACAACCGAATCCCAGATGAAGCGCATCTTTTCGTTCTTGAAGGCGCGGTCTTGGAGCGTGACGTTCGCGCGCAGCTGGTCGCGCCGGTGGACGACATGGACCTCCGACGCAAACCGCGTCAGGAACATGCCCTCTTCCAGCGCCGCGTCGCCGCCCCCGACGACGACAACCCGCTTTTCCCGAAAGAAGAATCCGTCGCAGGTCGCGCAATAGGACACGCCGCGCCCGACCATCTCCTCGCCGGGGACGCCCAGCTGACGGGGGGAGGACCCTGTCGCAATGACAACCGACTTCGCTTCGATTTCCGCCCCCGATTCCGCCTCCAGGCGAAACGGATGGGAGCCGAAATCGACCGCCGTCACATAGTCTATCCGCACCTCGGTTCCAAAGTTCTCCGCCTGCTTCTGCATCGTCTCGATGAGTCCCGCCGCGTCCGCTCCTGGATAGCCAGGGTAGTTCTCCACATCGAGCGTGAGAGAGAGCTGCCCGCCGATTTCGCGCCCCGTCAACAGCAGCGGGTCCAGCTGCGCCCGCCCGGCGTAGAGTCCCGCCGCGTAACCCGCCGGTCCCGCGCCGATGATGACAACGTTCCGCTTTTCGACGCTCATATCTTCGCCTCCACCGCTTTCGTCGATACAATATGCGTGTCCATTCCCAGCTCCTTCGGGCTGTACCCCAGCGCCAGCGCGACCAGCTGCGAGACGTGCAGCGTCGGCAGGTCGATGGAGCCGGCGAGTTTGCCGTCCTGTTGAAGAACGCGCTCGGCGTCCGGCTGCCGCGCGTCCAGGTTCAGATGGCAGAGCGGGCAAGGGGTCGCCATCGCGTCGGCTCCCTTCGTTTTCGCCTCGTTCAGGTGCGTTCCCGCCATTCGAAACGAGTTGGTCGGGCGCATCATCTGTATCGGAAAGCCGCAGCATTTTGTCTTGCCTTTGTAGTCGACCGTCTCGCCGCCGAGCGCTTCGATCAGTTCGTCCAGCGAGGTCGGGCGGTGCGGATGGTCAAACCCGAGCAGATCGGACGGACGCAAGATATAACAGCCGTAAAACGGGGCGATGCGCAGTCCCGTCAACGGCCGCTTCACCTGCTCCTTCAACTTGGAGATGCCGTACTCCTCCTCGTCCACCAGCGTCCAGAGCAGATGTTTCACCTCGACGGTTCCGTCGTACTGGTATCCCGTTTCTTCCAGAATCTCGTTGAGTCGGTCCCGTTTTTCGTCGTCCGCCTGTACCTCTTTGTTCAGCTTGTTGAGAACCCCTTGGCATGTGCTGCATTGCGTCAGGAGGGTCAAGTCGCGCTGCTCCGCCATCGCGAGCGTGCGCGCGTTCAGGGCGTCGGTCATCTCTTCGTTGACGTCGTCCGTGACGCCGGCGCCGCAGCATGCCGCCTCGGTCAGCTCGTCCAGCTCAATGCCGAGATGCTTTGCGACGATCTCGGTAGAGGTTTTCAGCTCCTTGCATGCGCCCTTAGAGACGCAGCCTGGGTAAAATGCGTAACGTTTGCGCTCCGTTTCGGCTCCGCCGTTTTCTTCAGCCATTGTCCGGTTCCCCTTCCGCCTCCGCCGTTTCGTCCTCTTTGTCCAGCCGCGTCTTTTGGATGATCGTTTTCACCTCCTCCATTTTCGGAATTTCTGGGTGATGGCGCCCAGGGATCAGGTGAATCGGGTTCGGGCGGTACTTGTTTTTGAGTCCCATGCGAACGCCCATCGGCAGCAGGTCGGCGACCCACTCGCCGACGGAGCCGACCGACTTGACGGGCAGTTTCGCCTCGTCCAGCCAGCCCGATTCTTCGATGATCTCCACAAAGCCGCGGGCATGGCGCGATCCGTTGTTGTCGTGGAAGCCCTCCTTATGCGCCTCGCGCCGCAGGTCAATGATGCGGTAGAGCGGGTTGACAGGCTTCGGGCATGCCTGAACGCACGCAAAGCAGTGGGCGCAGTCCCACATTCCGCCGTACTCGCTCAACGCTTCCAGCCGCTCATGCTTCGTTTCGTCGCGGGTGTCGTTCACCAGACGCTGCGCCTTCGCCAGCGCCGCCGGTCCGAGGAAGTTGCGGTCCGCCTCGTAGGAGACGCACTCGGAATAACATGCGCCGCACAGAATGCATGTGGACGCCTCGTCGATCTTGGCAAAATCGCTTGGGTCCATGCGGTGTTCGCCGTCGTTGGAGCGTTCGGCGCTCTCGTCGGCGTACTGGACGTAAGGGTTCACCGAATGCACCTTGTTCCAAAAATCGGAGAAGTCGGTCACAAGGTCCTTGACGACCGGCATATTTCCGACAGGCTCAATGGTGACCATGCCGTTTTCGTCTAAAAAGTCGTGGAATTGGGCGTTGCAGACCAGCTGTCCGCCGCCGTTGACGCGCATCGCGCAGGAGCCGCAGATGGCGCTTCGGCAGGACATGCGGTAGGTCAGGGTGCCGTCGATATGCCACTTGATATGGTTGATGCAGTCGAGAAGGGTCGCTTCAGGGTTGGGCGGCTCAAAGGTGAAGTCTTCATAGTACGCCTCTTCGCCGCTTTCAGGGTTGAAACGCCGGATGCGAAAGGTGATCATTTCCGACATTCAGTATTTCCTTTCCTGCGGTTCGTATTTGACAATCTCAACGGATTTATACCGCAGCGCCGGGGTTCCGTCGTCCTGTCGGTATGCGAGCGTGTGCTTCAGCCAGCTCTGGTCGTCCCTCTGCGGATAGTCGCGCCTTGAATGCCCGCCGCGCGATTCCTGCCGCGCCAAAGCCCCCGCTGCGACAATCTGCGTCAGCTCAAGCATATGGTCCATCTCGATCGTCTCCAGAATGTCTGTGTTGAAGCGCCGCCCCCTGTCCATGACGCTCGCCCGTTCAAAGCGCGCGCGCAGCTCCTGCAGCTCGCCCGTCAGCTCTTGAAGCGGCTTCTCCTCTCTAAAGACGCCGCATTTTTGCATCATCGCATGCTTCATTTCGGTTCGTATGTCGGCGGTTCGCTCCGGTCCGTCCATGGCGCGAACCCGCTCCACATATTCAACGGCGCGCGCTTGGGCGTCTCTCAGCGCTTTTTCAGCCCCCTTGTCCGACGCTCCGTTCAACACGTACCGCGCGATGGATCTGCCTGTCCGCGCGCCGTACACGCACGCTTCCAGCAGTGAATTTGTCCCAAGGCGGTTCGCCCCGTGCGTTGAAACGCAGGCGCATTCGCCGGCGGCGTAATAACCGCGGACGACGCTGTTCTCCTGATCGTCCACGACTTCGCCGTCTGTGTTGGTCGGGATGCCGCCCATGGAGTAGTGGGCAGTCGGCTGAATCGGTATCGGCTCCTTGATCATGTCGATGCCGAGAAAGTCGTGGGCGAGCTGCCATATCTGCGGCAGCCGCTCCATGATGCGCCCGCCTCCGAGATGGCGCAGGTCTAGATAGACGGCGCCGCCATCCTCCTCGCCTCCGCGCCCCTCGTCGATCTCCGTCTGCTCGGCGCGGGAGACGATGTCGCGCGGCGCCAGCTCCATGCGCTCCTTGGCGTAACGCTCCATGAACCGCTCGCCCTTGCCGTTGATAAGATACGCGCCCTCGCCGCGCGCGCCCTCGGACGCCAGTATCCCATGCCGGTACAGCCCCGTTGGGTGAAACTGCATGAACTCCATGTCCTCAAGAGGAATCCCCGCCCGGTAGGCGATGACGGCTCCGTCGCCGGTGGAGGCGAAGGCGTTGGTCGTCGTCTGAAAGATGCGCCCGTATCCGCCCGTGCCGAAAAAGACCGCCTTCGCGCATATCGTCTCTATTTCGCCTGTGTCGATGTTCATGACGACAACGCCTCTGCATTGCCTGTCTTCGATGACAAGCGACAGCATATACCATTCGGAATAGGTTTTGACGCCCGCCTTCATCACCTGCTCATACAGCCCGTGCAGGACGGCGTGGCCGGTGCGGTCTGCCGCGTAGCAGGCGCGTGGGCTTGTGTGTCCGCCGAAGGGGCGCTGGGCGATTTTGCCGTCTTCGGTTCGGCTGAAGACGACGCCCATATGCTCCAGTTCGTAGATGGTGTCGGGGGCGTTTTCGGCTAAGATGGTCGCGGCGGTCTGATCGCTCAGGTAGTCGCCGCCTTTCACCGTGTCAAATTCGTGCGATTCGGTCGAGTCGGGCGCCGAGTTGCCGAGCGACGCGGCGATTCCCCCCTGCGCGGCGCACGAATGCGAGCGCACCGGATGCACCTTCGTCAAGATCGCCACATCCCGCGCGCCGTTGCGTATCGCCGCCAGCGCCGCCGATTGACCCGCCAGCCCCGCTCCCACAATCAATGCGTCATGCTGTATCATCCGAGACCCTTAATGTAAAAAGCCGCTGCTGCCTGTATTGCTGATATGATAGCGAATGCAAGCCGCTTCTTCAACTGCGCATCCCGACCTCTGAAAGTGAAGGCGCCGTTAAGCGTTTTCTTGACGGCAAAGACGCAGCGCCGTATCATGCCTCAAACAAGCCCAAGGAGAAGGCTCTCGATGCCGCCTCAAACCGACGCCGACAAGACCCGCCCTGCCGCACAGCGCGATCTTTTAGAGACTCCCCCGCGCATACGTTTTTTGGAGTCGCTGAAAAGCCAAGGCAAGTATAAATACGGGCGTTACCGCGGACTTCCGCTTCGTTACGCCGGCGGCAAAAGCCTCGGCGTCGGCCATGTGTTTGAGCATCTGCCTGACGACCTGCCGCAGCTCATGTCGCCGTTCATGGGCGGCGGCGCGGTGGAGATCGCCGCGGCGAAAGAGCTGGGCGCGCGCGTCCGCGCATACGACATCTTTGACATACTCATCAACTACTGGCAAACGCTGCTGAAATCGGGCGGCAAATTGGCAGACAGGCTCGAAAAATGGGAGCCGACCAAGACGCAGTACGCCGAGATCAAACAGCGTCTCAAAGCGCACTGGACGGAAGGGAAACGCATCGAAGACCCGATGGAGCTGGCGGCGCATTACTGGTTCAATCACAACCTCTCCTATGGGCCGGGTTTTCTCGGCTGGATGTCTAAAATTTACGAATCGCCGAGCCGATACGCCCGCTCCGTTGATACCGTGCGCAACTTCCGCTGCCCCTCGTTGACGGCAAATGTCGGCAGCTTTGAAGAGACGATACCCGCCCATCCGCGCGATTTTCTCTACTGCGATCCGCCGTACTATCTGGACGAGGGCAAGATGTTTCGCGGCATCTATCCGCAGCGCAACTTTCCCGTCCACCACAACGGCTTTCAACATGAGCGGCTGCGCGACCTGCTTCACAACCACCGCGCCGGGTTTGTGCTGTCGTATAACGACTGCGACACGGTCCGGCGCTGGTACGCGGATTTTCAGGTTCTGGAAGTGAGGTGGCAATATACGCTAGGACAAGGCGAGACGCGCATCGGCAAAAACCGCATAGAGCAAGGCGCCGGACATGTGAAGCGGTCGCATGAGCTGCTGATTGTCAAAAAAGGGTAACTTATATCTCAGCGTTCTCCCCAGCGATTTATCCAACACCCTCCCGATTGATCAAAAGCATTTTCATGTTTTTGATCAACGCGATGTGGTGAGGCTTTTAACGGACCATCTTGAGATTCGAAACTCGAAGGCTAGAAACCGTACTCAGATGGACGACCAAAAAGTGATTTTTCGCTACGACAACAGAAACGTCGGAGAGATCGAAATACGAACCGACAGCGACCGCCACTATCGAGAAATCAAATGGCGAATGAACGCTCCGTCAATCTTCAAGATACTCGCCGCCCATCTTGATTCGGACAGTCAATCATACAAACAGGTCGCGGTTTACGGCAGAGCGCAGCGCATCTTTTCCATTGCTTAAGACCGTATCCGCTTCAGTCTCACAACTGAAGAAACCGACATCGCGCATAAAGTTGAGACATGATCACAAAAGAACCGCGATGGTCAGCGGAGAAGCCGCCTCCCGCCCGTCGTCATTCTTGAAAATCCTGGCTCGGATAGGCGGGGTCAGGCGAGCTGCGGCGCGGCGCTTGAACGGCCGCAGCATTCATGGCATACTTTTGCAGCGGATCCAGACAAACTTTAGACAAGGAAGCGTCATGCTACTCAACCGAAAAAGAGCGCTCGCAGCGTTTGCCGCGGCTTTTCTGATTGCAGCCGCCGCCGGCGCTGTTGATCCCGACTACAACCGAGTCGCCAACTTTGGAACCCCCATCGTTGACGGCGACCTTAGCGACCCTGTATGGCAAGCCGCCGACTGGCAGGAGATGGACGTCTATGCGGGAGGCGCAAGACCTGCCGGCTTCGAAGCGAGATCTGCCGTCCTCTGGGACGACGACTATCTTTATACCGCCATCGAAGTGGACGACGATACGCACGCCTCTCCCCCCGCTGTTGTGGACGGGACGGTGAATCTCTGGAAAGGCGACTCGCCGCAGCACCGCGTCGACCTAGAATACGACAGCGTACCCGCCTCTCCAGACGACATCGAATGGGGGTATGCGCTCCAAGACGGCAAGATACTGACGCACGCCTGGTCAAGCGCCGCCAACATCGACTTCGTCAACATGAAAATCGTCCGCGACGAAGCGGCGAAGAAAACCTACTACGAATGCGCTGTCGTCCTGCGCATGCATAAACCGAACGCGACCCTCTCCGAATACGTCAGCGACAACCGCGACGCTGTCATCGGCTACTCCGACATGGTGAACGCGAACGACGGCGGCGACCGTCTCGGCTGGCTTGAGTGGTCGTCCGGCATTGGAGCGAGCAAAAACGCCGATCTGTTCGGCACGCTCTCTTTTGACCACACGCCGTTTTCGGTCAATCCGAAAGGAAAAGCGGCAACCGCATGGGCGGCGTTGAAGCGGTAAAACGCTCTCCTGCGTCAACCGATCCGCTCAACAGAGCGTAACATGGTACGGGCAGAAGCAGTAAAACGTAAAAAGAGGCGAAGGCGCAGCGGAAAGGCGGAGCGATGGGCGAATGGATGGTACGATTGCTATTGATAGCGGCGGGGTTGGCGGCGGTGGCGGTTTGCCTTGTGCCGGCGCTTCGGCATTTGAAGATTTCGGAGCGGTCGATCAAGTGGACGCTGGCGGCGCATGTGTTTTTCATTGCGGGGCTTGGGCTTGCGGTCGCGCCGCAGGAGGCTCCGCTTCCGAAAACCGAGACGCCGCCCCTGCTGGTCGACATGTTTCTGTATGAGCCGCCTGAAAGAAAGAAGCAGACGCCGCTCCCGGTCATGGCGCAGGCGGAGCCGATGTATGTTCAGCCCCAAAAGATGATCCCGACGCCAGAGGAGCTTCCGAAGCAGGCGCGGCGCGCCTCGATGACGTCGCAGCTGCTTCAATCGTCGACGCGCCTGCGGCAGAACGATCCGAGACGCCTGCTCGCGCCGAACGCCGGGCGTCTTGGGGGCGGCTCGGTTGAACGGATTCAACGGCAGCGCCAGGGCAACCCTGGGGACACCGCGCTTGCCGCGGAGCCGACCGGGACGTTGACGCCTCGGCTTGGAGAAGAGGCGCCGCTTCCGACCTACCGTTCGCGCGTCGGCGATTCGCCGAACCTTGCTCCCATCGCGGTGAACCCTGGAACTGCGCATTCCGCGGCGTCGCCGGGGTCAAGCGGAACGCAGACAGACGGGCCAGCTTTGCCTGAAGGCTCCGACCTGCAGGGCGAAGTGAGCGGGCGCGCGTTGAACAGCGTGCCGGACCCGCCCGTCAGCGAAGGCTCCGACGGCGGAACCGTCAAGCTGCAGTTTGAGGTGAAGCCGAACGGTCAGGTGTATAATGTTGTCGTCAAGGAGAAGCCCGGCAGTCCGCTTCTGGAACGGCTTGCGAAGGAGTGGGTTCAAAAGTTGCGTTTTGCGCCGTTGCCCAGCGACTCCGATCAGAAGACGCAGAGCGGCGAAATAACGGTTGTCTTTAAAAAAGAGTAGCTTTATCATGACGCGACGCGTTGAGCGCGCCTTGTCGCTTGAGTTAGGGCAATTCGGCAGATAAAGCGGGCGCATCCGTTTGTTTGAGCGTTCCTGCGGCGGGATGTCTTAACTGAAGAGGGAAGGTCAGGTTGAATTCATGGTGGTAAAGGAGATTTCAATGCCCGTTCGTTCGTTTCACGGCTTCGCATCACGCTACAGCGCAATGCCCCTGCGGCTTGCTTGCGCCGTTCTAGCCGCCTCGGCGGTTTTGCTCGCGTCTGGATGTTCCAGCGCGCTCAGTACGCTTGCCGGTGGGCAGGCGCTTCCGTTTTCAAACGCGCAGCAGGCAGAGCAGAATGCGCGTGAGAAGACAGACCTTGACAAGCGCAGAGCCGCGCTCGAAGAGGTGTATGAAAAGTACATCAAGATCATTGCCAACTCCAAGGAAGGCTCCAAGTTCATTGACAGGGCGCGGTTTGCAGCTGCGCAGCTGCAGAAAGAGTTGGTCGTCCCCGGCGGCGCCAACTACGACAGAGCGACGCAGCTGCTGGACGATGTGATCGCGAGCAACCCGACCGGCTATCTCGCCGCCCGAGCGAGAAGTGAAAAAGCGGCCATTAGGGCGAACAGGGAAGCGATCCAGACGGCGCGCTCCAGGATCGACAACACGCCCGACGACGCCTCGGACGAGCAGTGGGCGGAGACGCTGGGCGCCATTCTATCGCTGGCAGATTCGTATGAATCGCTGGGCGATTACGAAACGGCGATCAGCGAGTATGAGCGGATGATGGAAATTGCAGACAGAAGGTCGAAAAAGGCGAACGACGTTTTTTATCGAAAAGCGGCAGAGGCGCAGTTCAAGATCGGAAACATTTATTTCTACCGTTACTTCGACTACGCAGACGGATGGCCGGAGTTCGACAAGCTGAGACAGGATTACCCGCTCTCTGACCAGGCAAAAGAGGCGGAGTCGATTCTTCGGGACGCTGACAAAGCGCTTCAGCTCATCAAAGAGGAGCAGGATTACATCCGCACGGTCGCCAACAAAAAGGCGCTGGACTATCTCAAAGCGGGGCGCGATGTGACGCCGTATGAGATTTATGGCGCCGCCGGCGAGCAGGCTGCGCAGGCGTATCTGCGGAGCGCGCGTCTCTGGGAGAAGCCGCCTCTGGTGAACCGCGTCTACGCCATCAAAAACTATCGGGCGATCACGCGCCAGCTCTGGTCGGAGTCGTTTGTCGCGGGCGACGCCGCTTTTCAGATCGGGCGCCTCTACCAGGACAACGGCGACTATCTGAAGGCGCTGGACGCTTACGAGGAGATGTTCGACCGGTTCCCGCATTCGATCTGGCACAACCTGGCAATTTACAACCGCGCCGTCTGCTATGAGACGATCCGAGAGTTTGAACTGGCTTATCGAGAGTACAAGGCGGCGGCGGGCTTCGGCACGGACGAAACATTCTACCGCGCCGCCGAGCAGAAGGTACGGCAGTTTGAACAGGATGAGGACGGCGACGGCTACAAGTTCTATCAAGAACAGCAGCACGGCGCCTCCGACCGGGACAAGGATTCCTATCCCGGCTCCGTCAAACCGATGGGCGAGGAGCCTGCCGACGACGGCCTCGCTGCGCAGTAAAGCGACGCCGCAGACCGCCGCGGACGACGGGGCGTTGCTTGACCCTGAAACGCCGCGGCGGCTCGCTCGTTTCGACAGAGCAGAATGAGCCTCGCGTCAAGAAGAGCCTGCTACGGCAAAGGAGGCGGCAATGTCCGCCCGTTCGCTTGTTAAGCGCCGGTACGGTAAAACGTTGGGCGCGGCGCTGTTAGCCGTTGGGGTGATGGCTGCGTCTGGATGTTCCAGCGCGCTGATGAGCCTTAAGCAATGGCCCGATCAGACGCTTGCGTTTTCAAAGGCGCAGCAAGCGGAGCAGCAGGCGCGCGGGATGGAAGACCTTGCAAAGCGCCGAGAAGGGCTGGCGTCGGCGTATGATCAGTATAAGGCGGTCGTCGCCGACTCCAAAGAAGGCTCCAAGCATATAGACAGGGCGCGAATCGCCGCGGCGCAGCTTCAGAAGGAGCTGGCCGTCCCCGGCGGCGCCAACTACGACATGGCGGAGCAGCTGCTAGACGATGTGATCAAGAACAGCCCAAGCGCGTATCTCGCCGCCCGCGCCCAACGCGAAAAAGACGCCATTCAAGCGAACCGAGAAGCGGTCCTGCGCCACCGCGCCGTCTTTGACAACACGCCCGACGACGCCTCGGATGAGCAGTGGGAAAAGGCGCTGGACGCTCTCCTGTCGCTCGCGGCGTCCTACGAATCGCTCAACGATTACGAAACGGCAGTTCGCGAATATGAACAGCTGACGCAGATCGCCAATGAACGCTCCAAAGAAGCGAACGACGTTTTTTATCGAAAAGCGGCGGAAGCGCAGTTCAACATCGGATACATCTACTGCTACGAGTACTTCGATTACGTCGACGGAGTGATCATCTTCTTCCATCTGCAGACAGAGTACCCGATGTCTGAGCAGGCGAAAGCGGGAAAGTCGCTTCTGCGGGGCATCAGCGAGTCGCTTGGTATCATCAACGATCTTAGCCCCTTCGGTATGAATATGGCGCCGGAGCAAGAGGCGCAAGCATACCTGCGCGCCGCGCAGATTTGGGAAAGTCCGCCGCTGTCGAACCGCATCAGAGCCATTGAACTCTATCAAAGCATCATGCGGTACTGGACGGAAACGTCTGCCGCAGGCGAAGCCGCCTTTCATATCGGACGGATCTATCAACACAACGGCGACTATCTGAAAGCGCTGGACGCCTACGAAGCGGCGGTGAGAGACTATCCGCAGTCGAAGCGGCGCAGCCAAGCGATCTACAACCGCGCCGTCTGTTATGAGGCGGTCGGCGAATATGAGCTGGCGTATCAAGAGTATCGGGCGGCGGCGCGCTTCGGATTCGGAACCATCGACAAATTTAATAGAGAGGCGAAGCGGAAAGTGAGCCGCTTTGAACAGGACGAGGACGGCGACGGATACAAATTCTATCAGGAGCGGCAGCATGGCTCCGACGACGAGGACAAAGACTCCTATCCCGGCTCCGTCCATCCGTCCGTCAGCCAAAAACGAGACGCCGCTCTTGGGGGCGTTTAAAGAGATGGCGCTTCGATACCCGCCGTTGGACAGGCGGATTGAGATGGTCGCCGCCGATATGGACGGCACGCTGCTGAACGAGCATTTTCAGCTGGACGCGGAGACGGTCGCGGCGGCGCGCTCGCTTCAACAGAACGGCATACGCCTCGCGCTCGCTTCGGGGCGCGCCAAGGAGAGCCTGCTGCCGTTCCACCGCCAGCTGAACCTGCAAACGCCGCTCATCGCGTATAACGGGGCGCTTGTGTGGGATCCGATCTCCGGCGAGACCCTGTCGCACACGCCCGTGCCGCTGGCGGAGGCGGAGGAGGTTGTCCGTTTCGCCGAGGCGGAGGGGCTGCACTGGCACCGGTTCCACAACGAGCGGTTTTACGCGCCGACGCGCAACGACTGGCTGCGCCTTTACGAACGGCGCACGGGGCTTGTCGGGGAGACGGAGAGTCCGCCGCCGGACGAGCCGCCGACAAAGATCATCCTCATCTGCGAGCCGCCCCGCCCGCTGCGCCTTGTGCGCGAGCTGCGCCAACAATTCGGCGGGCGGCTCTACATCGCCAACACCATGCCGGAGTATGTGGAGTTCATGCATCCGAGGGCGCAGAAGGGGCGCGCGTTGAGAACCTTGGCGCGCCGTTTAAACATACGGACGGAGAACATACTCGCCTTTGGGGACGCGCAGAACGACGAGACGATGTTTGACGCGGCGGGAATGTCGATCGCAATGGGGGACGCGCCGGACGAGTTGAAGGCGAAGGCGGATTTGACCGCCCCGACGAACCGCGAGCAGGGCGTCGCGCGCGCTTTGCAGGCGCTCGGTCTCGCCTGAAGGACGGATGCGGGAATGAGGCGCTGGTTGGCGGGCTTTACTAGAATAGAAAGATCGCAACCGGTTCAGACGCGCCAATTTGAGGCAAACGCGCCCAACGCAGGGGGGGCAGACAACCCCCCCATGGCGCGCATGCAGTGAGCAGATAAGCGGACGCGGAACGCCCGCCGGACCCGCGCAGCCATTAAATCGCTTTCTGGCCGCGCTCTCCTGTGCGGATACGGACAACCTCTTCGACTGGGGAAACGAAAATCTTCCCGTCCCCAATGTTATCCGTCTTCGCCGCTTCGATGATCGCTTCAATGACGCTGTCAACGACATCGTCTGCGATCACCACTTCAATCTTTGTTTTCGGAATGAACTCAATGGTGTACTCGCTGCCTCGATACAGCTCCGTATGCCCCTTCTGACGTCCAAAGCCGCGCACTTCGCTCACCGTCATGCCCTGGATGCCCAGCTCGCGGAGCGCGTCTTTGACGTCGTCCAGCTTGAATGGACGAATGATGCACTCGATCTTTTTCATGAGGTCCGTCTCCTTGTTGCGCCGTTGGTTGAGCCGTCAGGCAGACGCGCCGCAGCGCGCCCGCCCAAACAGCAGTTGAAACTCAAATGTCGTGGTACAGGTAAAACTCGTGCGGATGCGGACGCAAACGAACCGCGTCCACCTCAGACTCGCGCTTGTAGCTGATGTACTTCTCGATGATGTCGGGCGTGAACACATCGCCCTCCAGCAGGAAGTCATGGTTAGCCTCCAGCGCGTCCAGCACCTTGTCAAGAGAATCCGGAACGTGCTCGAGAGCAGCCGCTTCCTCAGGCTCAAGGTCGTACAGGTCCTTGTCCATCGGCTCGCCTGGGTCGATGCGGTTCCGAACGCCGTCCAGCCCCGCCATCAACATCGCCGCGAACGCAATGTACGGGTTGCAGGCGGGATCCGGCGTCCGAAGCTCAACGCGCGTCGCCTTCTCCGTCTTGGAGTAGACAGGAATGCGGATGCAGGCGCTGCGGTTGCGCTGCGAGTACGCCAGACTCACCGGCGCCTCAAATCCAGGCACGAGCCGCTTGTAGGAGTTGGTCGTCGGCGCAATCAACGCGCACAGCGCCGGCAGATGGCGCAGCAGACCGCCGATGTAATGGAGCGCCGTTTCGCTCAGGTTCGCGTAGCTTGAACCGGCGTCGTAGAACACGTTCTCTCCGTCTTTCCAGATGCTCTGATGCGTGTGCATCCCTGAGCCGTTGTCCTCGAAGATCGGCTTCGGCATGAAGGTGGCGACCTTGCCGAGATCGCGCGCGACCGTCTTGACGATGTACTTGTAAAGCATCACCTTGTCTGCCGTCACAACCATCTCGTCGAACCGTATGTCGATCTCGCACTGACCGCCCTGCGCCACCTCATGATGATGCAGCTCAACGTCAATGCCCGCCTCAATCATTTTGAGAGCCATCTGCGAACGCACGTCCTGGAGCGTGTCGGACGGCGGAACGGGAAAATATCCCTCCTTCGGCCGCGGCTTATAACCGAGGTTCGGCTCTTCGTCCCTGTCTGAGTTCCAGTTGCCCTCGACGGAGTCGACGGCGTAATGGGCGTAGTTGGCGCCGCCGCCGTACCGGATGTCGTCAAAGACGAAAAACTCGGCTTCCGGCCCGAAGTAGGCTATGTCGCCGATGCCGGTGTCGGAGAGATAGTTCACCGCCTTTTGGGCGATGTACCGCACGTCGCGCGAGTAACTCTCCAGCGTCACCGGGTCTTTGATGTTGCAGATCATGCTCAATGTCGGAATTTTGCATGCCGGGTCAACAATCGCGGTCGATGGGTCGGGAATGAGAAGCATGTCGCTTTCATGAATGTCCTGAAATCCGCGGATGCTGGATCCGTCAAACCCAGATCCGTCTTCAAACAGGTCCTCCGTCAGCTCCTTGACAGGAATGCTGAAGTGCTGGAACATCCCTGGCACGTCTGTGAACTTCAGATCCACGAACTGAATGTTCTTGGCTTTTGCGAACTCAATGACATCTTGAACGGTCATTATGTATCCTCCAACAAGTTTTGTGCGTTGACACGCGGTTGCCGGCATTCATGCAATTCGCGTGCCAGTTGCCGCCGGCGCCTGCGCCCTGTTATCGCGCGCTTTAGGCGCAACATGCGCCCTCTGCGCCGCGTAAGGCGCCTCTTTTTTTGGCATACCAGCGCTCTATTGTTCAGCGCTTTCGCGCGTATGTCAAGAGCCTTGCAATAAACGGCGCACAAAAAAATCGCGCTGACGCCGACGGCCGTACGACGTGCCCGCCGCGCCATGCCCTGCGCCCGGTATCGCAAGCATCTCAAAATCCTTGTCCGCCTTGATGAGCGCGTCCACAACCTGCATCGTCGACGCGGGGTCCACATTGCGGTCCAGCTCGCCCACAATCAACAGCAAATCCCCCTCAAGGCGGTGCGCCTGATCAACATTGGACGACGCCGCATAATGCTCGCCCAGCGGATACCCCATCCACTGCTCGTTCCACCAGATCTTATCCATGCGGTTGTCATGGCATCCGCAGTCGGCGGAGGCGGCTTTGTAAAAGTCATGATGGGCGATGAGCGCGCGCATGGCGTTTTGCCCTCCAGCCGATCCGCCGTATATTCCGACGCGCGACAGGTCCATCCAAGGGCGCGTCTCCGCCGCCGCTTTGATCCATAAAATGCGGTCGGGAAAACCGGCGTCCCCTAAATTTCGCCAGCACATGTCATGGAACGCCTTCGAGCGGTGCGATGTGCCCATCCCATCGATTTGGACAAGGACAAAACCGATCTCCGCCATCGTCTGCGGGCCATGATGGTGCGAAAAACGCTTCGGCACATGCGCCGAATGCGGACCGGCGTAGATCATCTCAATGACAGGATATGTCTTGGACGGGTCAAAATCGGTCGGCTTGTAGATGACGCCGTAGATGTCGGTCTGTCCGTCCCTTCCCTTTGCCGAAAAACGCTCCGGGCGCTGCCATCCCGCCGCCTCCAGCGCCGAAGCGTCCGCCGTCTCAAGACGCGCCGCCAAACGCCCGTCCTCCGTTCGGCGCAGCTCCGTCACAGGCGGCGCATCGACGCGAGAGTAGCGGTCGACCAGATACTCCCCGTCCGGCGAATACTCAATCTCATGCGTCCCGTCCCCCTCGGTGAGGCGAACCAGCTCCCCGCTGTCCAGATCGACTCGGCAGTAATGAACATGGTACGGGTCCTCCTGCGGGTTCATGCCGCCCGCTTGAAACCAGACCTGCCGCTTCTCGGCGTCCACCTTGTCGACGCGCCGCACAACCCACTCCCCTCTTGTCAGCTGCCGTATGAGCCGCCCGTTGTCGAGATCGAACAGGTAAAGATGATTCCATCCGTCCCGCTCCGACATCCACACCGCCTCGCGCGTCTCATACAGCCGCTGGCAGAACGACTTGGACGAGTAGCAAACAAACGTCTCCGGCGCCTCTTCAATGAGCGTCCGCGCCTCTCCCGTCCGCGCGTCAACGGCGATCAAGCGGAAGATCTGATGCCCGCGCTCGTTGTATAGAAAGGTGAAGCGGGTCGAGTCGGGGTCCCATTCTATGGCGGAAATCCGCCAAGGGTTTGGAAACAGAGCGTCTGAAACGTCAATCTCCCGCCTGTTGTCAATATCGAACAGGCGCAGGCGGGGATGATGAAGCGGATCGCCCGGCTTCACATAATTGAGCGAATGCAGCACAGGCTGAAGCTGCTCCTTTGGGGACGATTCCACAAAATGTATCCTTCGTACCTCTGCCTTTTTTTCTTGAACAGCAATCAGCCGCTTGGAGTCGGGAGACCAGAGCAGCGGCGGCTGAAACGGATCGCTGTCGGTTCCCGCCGTCGTGAGCGGAAACGCCTCTTCCGTCTCGACGCGAATCAGGTTCAGGTTATGCTTGCGCAACTCGGCGCGCCATACCCCGTTCGGCGAGAGGCTGCCTTTAGGCTCCTCCCGTTTTCCGCGTCGCTCGCCGTTCTCCTCTTCGCCGGGCTTCCAGGTTCCGTCCACAACGGCGGTTCCAGGCCGCTCCCGCGCCTCATAGACGCCGAGCGTCTTGCCCGCCGCGTCCCGAACAAGCCACACATGCCCAGCGTAGGTGTGCTGCCGATGCTCCCCGCCGGGATCTGCCGCCGCATAGAAGGTCGGATTCTCGACATCGTTCACCCAGAAAATGCGTATCTCGCCGTCCGTTTTGTTGAGAAACGCAATCTCCGTTTCAGGACCGTTGCGCCGAGCCGTCCGCGCTTTCGGGAGTATGTTGACCGTCGTTTTCTCTCCCTCCCCGGACGGCTCCAGCTTCTCCAAAGCGGCGGGGTCGAGATAGTACCGAAACCGATGCCCGCCCGCGTTGAATTCGATCTCCGTCATCAAGTCGGAATAGTCGATGCTTTGAAACGGCAGGCGGTCAGGGTCGATCTCTTTGTCCAGAGCGGCGGACAGAGCGGCTGCCAACTCCGCATGATCAAACGCATGCCGCCGCTCCCCATGCTGAGGATCGATAAAGATGAAGCGATGCCGCTCCGGTCCTATGGCGACGCGGTACCAAAAATACGGGCCGCTGTGTATCCAGTTTGGTTGAACCTTGTCCCTGAAAACCTTCCCTGCGAGGCTGCGCCCCAGGTTGTCGGCGCGTTCATAGGCTGCTGCGCGGTTCATCCGCTTTCTCCCGCGCCGGCGAAGTCGCGGTACGCCTCTTCCGCCGTCTCTTTCGGGAGAGCCTCGCCTCCGCTCACGACCCAGCGGTACCGCAGCTGAGCCGTTTCGTCTTTCGGTATCTCCAGCGTCGGAAACGCGCCGAAGCGTCCGTAGTCTCGATACGCCGAAAAGACCGTTCCGCGCGGATTGTCAGGATGATTCAAAATGAGGACCGAATGGCGGGCGGCGCCTGTGGAAAGGCGGAACGTTTCTGAAACCCAGGGCAGGTCCCGATCCTTCGTCGGATCGATTCCGTCCTCATGAAACAGGTATTTCGTCTCATCAGCGGCAATGTCGTTCGCGGGGCGAAACTGCGCGCCTGCATGTTCAGGGTCGCCCGCCAGCCGCGCGTCTCCCGCGACCGGCGTCAGCTCGCTCCGCATCTCAATGAGCGCATACGCCCCCGCCGGCGGCGGCAAGAAGCGGTGCGTCCGCGCCTCCATCAACAGCGCCTCTCCCTCGTTCGTCATCCACTCCACCTGCGAAGTGAACTCGGCGCCGTTCTGATCCGCATGCATGCGCAGAAAGCGGCGGTGAACCTGGACGCCCTCTTTCATGTGCCACAGATCGCGCCGTTTTCCATCGATCTCAAAATGGTTGTACCCGTGGAAAATGCCGCGGTGGTGCGTGAAATGCCCGCCCGCGCCTTTGGTGATGAGCCGCGCTCCGTTCTTGCTGTACACATGCAAAAACGGCTTGTAGGTGTCATGACGGCTCTCCGGCGCGGAAGGGTCGTAGGCGTATTCGTAGCGCGCGAGCGGCTTTCCGCCGTACGCGATCTCCATCTGACAGCGTTCGTCGTTCGTTTCAAGGGTGAATTGAGGGGGCGTCAAATCGGCTCCTTTCTCTAAAAAGCCAAGCGATGTGAGAAAACGATCGGTCTCCAGCAGGGTCTCATAATAACATCGAGGATCGGCGTCCTGTTTGAACTCAAGCGCGTTGAAGAACCCGTGCGGCTGCCCTTTGTATAGAAACAGCTCGCTGCGGGAACCTGCGTCCCGCATTTTCTGTTGAAACCGACGCGCCGTTTCGACCGGTATCAGCCCGTCCTCTTCGCCCAGAAATACAACGGCGGGCGGCATGCCGCGCTCGATATGATGCATCGGCGAGATGTCGACAAATCTGCCGCCGCCGAAACCGCCCTGCCCGTTGTCGTAGACAGGGTTGAAAAGAAGAAGCGCGTCCGGGACGGCGCTGACGTTCAGGTCGTCCGTCTCTTCGTTCAGGTCATGGATCGTCGCGGCTGCCGCCGCAAGATGTCCGCCCGCCGAGCCGCCGCCCGCCGCAAGCCGCCCCGCGTCAATGCCGAGCCTGTCGGCGTTCGCGCGCATCCAGCGTATGGCGGACTTCGCGTCCTTGACCGCTTCGTAGGGGGATGTGTTGTGCCGGCTTTTGACGCGGTATTCCGCGCAGACGGCGAGCATGCCTCTTGAGGCTAGATAGCGCGCCTGCGGGGCGAATTGTTCGGGCGTCCCGCCGACCCATCCGCCGCCGAAAAAGAACACAACCGCAGGGACGGGCGGTTTCTTGTCCGGTTTAAAAAGGTAGAGGGCGAGCTGAACCTCATCGACCGTTTTATAAATTTCGCGCTGCGCGTCGTTCATTGGCGTCTCCGTCTCTTTACAAACGCATCGTACAAAGATACGCCGCCCGTGTCAAAGACCGCGCAGAAACGGTCTCCTCCCGACGACATGCTTTCATTCAACCCGTCAAGGTCCAACTGACATTATGCCGAAAGTTGGGACATTTGAAAGAACAAAGCTTTTATTCATGGGGAAAAGGCTTTGCCAACCGGATCGTCATTCCCGCGCAAGCGGGAATCCAGAGTCCAACAGTAGACGTTCGCATTCACAACCAGAAAGACGTAAGGTCAGCCAAGGACAGCCTGATGTCGCCGCTTGAGTCGGAACATGCCGGCGGGCGAACGCGGGGGCTTCTTCGGCGTTGCGGACGGCGGCTTTTCTGCTGATCATCGCGGCTCTTTCGTCATGATGTTCTAACTTAAGGAACAAGGCGGAACGGCTTGACATTGAGCGCATCATATCGTAAAATGCGTATATGAAAAGGAGATACCAATGCCAGCAAAAACGCTGTATTTTACAGAGATCGGCCCCGTCTGGAAGGACTGGATACAGGTCATCAACATCGGAAATGCGCCCGCCGATGTGACATGCATCGCGCGAAACGGAGCGGCGGAGCCTATCTGGTCTGTCGATAAGGAGGTCGACCCGTTCACAGGATGGGTTCCCCCCGTTGATCAGGTCAAAGACCGCGCCTCGCTCACCATCACCGCCGACCAGACCATCGCCGCCGAACGCCACATGCATCAAGGCACGCAGGTTCTGGATTTTCCCGGCGCGTGCGTTGAAAATAAAACGGTCGGAAAACGGCTCTTTTTTCCCGAACTCGTGCCAGGCGCGCTCGACTGGTTCCGCGTGCTGAATGTGGACGAGGACAATGCGCATGTGTCGGTCATTGTGCGCAACTCAAAAGGCGACGTCGTCCGGCAGCATACCCGCGCCATCAATCCGTTTCACTGGTGGGAAATCGACGAGAAGCAGATGGGCAATGTGAAGGGAACGGTTGAGATGGTCAGCACGCAGATGATCGTCGGCGAACGGCATCTGCATTATCATGGCGGCAAGGTGACCGTCGGGCAGCTGGGGCAGGCGCTAGACCCTGAATGAAGAACGCTCAGCGCCGCATGATCATGGGGGTCGGCAGCGCGAATATCGACATCGTGTACCGCGCGAACCGCATCGCGCGCGAAGAGGAAAAGACCTATATTGCGCCGGACGAATCGGGGCGGCTCGCGCAGGAGATTGTCGGCGGGGTGACGCTGAATCATCTCTCATGGGCGGCCGCTCTAGGCGCGCCGGCCGGCTATTTTGGGTATCTGGGCGACGACCGAAACGGCGACCTCCTGCGCGAAGCGATGGACGCCCGCGGCATTGACCGCCGGCATCTGCGCATACGGCGGGGGGCGTCGTCCGGAACCGCCGTCATTTTTGTCGACGCAAACGGCGAACGCGCCATCTATATGAGCGGGGGAACGACCGCGGACATCTCCGCCGACCATGTGGGGCGCGATTTTGCGGAGGCGATTCAGCAGGCGTCCATCGTCTCGTCCGAGGCGTCGCTCATCTCGTTAAGAGGCGTCGCCGCGGCGTTTCGGACAGCGAAGCGGGCGGGCGTCTTGACGGCGCTGGATGTGGACGCGCCGCCCAGCGCCTGCGCCGAGGCAGGCCTCGGGACGCGCGCCGAGCTGGAGCAGGCGCTTTCGCTGGCAGACATCGTCAAACCGTCCAAAGCCGCGGCGGCGGAGCTGTCAAGCGCGCCGACGCTTGAACGTCAGGCGGAGGAGACGCGCGAGCGATTCGGCGCAAAACTGGTCGCCGTGACGGACGGGGCGCGCGGCAGCGTCTTGTCGAACGCCGAGCAGACGCTGCGCTTTCCAGCCGCTTCTGTTGAGGCGGTCGACACGACCGGCGCAGGGGACGCCTTTTTCGGCGGTCTGCTTGCCGGTCATGCGCTGCCGTTGGAGGAGCGCGGACGCCTGGCGAACGCATGCGGAGCCGCCTGCTGCGCCGTTCTGGGCGCGCCGCCTCAGCCCGGCGAAAGCCTGAAGCTTGTCAAGCGGCTCTACGGCGGTCCCATCCCCCTTTGAACGGCGCCTCAACAAACGTCACGGCGTGTCGACGGAGATGAGCGTCGCTGCGCCGCCCGTCACCTTCGGCAAAGAGCCGTCCCACCTCTCCAGCGCCCGCAGCTCCATCACCTGCGGATTTTTCAGCAGCGCCTCCGCCTCAATGCGGATCGCTTCCGCCTTTCCGCGCGCCTCTTCAATTGCCTGGTCCGCCTCAAACTTCACCTGCTCCAGTTTGTTCTTGGCGGTGAGAGCCTCCTGCTCCGCCTTCACCTTCGCCTCAATGGAAGCGTTGAAGTTGTCGGAGAAATCGAAGTCAACGATGTTGAAGGCGTCCACAAGAATGCCATGCTCGTCCAGCTTTACAACCAGAAGCGCCTTGATCGCATCGCGCACCTCCGCGCGCTTGGTGATCAGCTCTTCGGCGGTGTAGTCCGCTGTCGCCGCTTTCATCGACTCTTGCAGGGCGGGCGTGATGATGCGCGTGTTATACTGCCGCCCGACATCTCGATACAGCTTCGCTGTCTCCATCGGGTCGATCATGTAGTTGAGCGCGACGGTGGACTGAACCGTTTGAAGGTCGCTGGAGGAGGCGGCTGAACGCGCCTCTTCCAACTGAACCTGGACATCCATGATCTCGACCTTCTCTATGAACGGAGTGATGAAGTAGAGACCCGGCTCCTTGATAACGCCGGTCACTTTGCCGAAGCGGGTGTGAACGCCGCGCATGCCGGCGTCGACGGTGCCGAAGGCGGTGAAGACCAGCAGAAGCGCGACCGCTCCAATCAGGATGAGAACGATGAGCGCGGGGCTGAGCTTGGGTAGATTGCTTTGATTCATCAGACAACTCCTTTGTTTTGGAAGGCGAGCCTTCCCGCTTTGAGCGCGTCTCTCACGGCGTGTCGATGGAGATGAACGGTATCTCGCCGCCCGTCACCTGCGGCATAATCCCGTCCCACTTTTCCACCGCGCGCAGCTGCAGCACCTGCGGATTTTTCTCCAGCGCCTCCGCCTCGATGCTTATCGCTTCCGCCTTTCCGCGCGCCTCTGCAATCGCCTGCTCCGCCTGAAACTTCACCTCCTCCAGCTTGTTCTTGGCGGTTAGAGCCTCCTGCTCCGCCTTCACTTTCGCCTCGATGGAAGCGTTGAAGTTTTCAGAGAAATCGAAGTCAACGATGTTGAAGGCGTCCACGAAGATGCCGTGCCGGTCAAGCTTTTCATCCAGAAGCGCCTTGATCTCATCGCGCACCTCCGCGCGCTTGGTGATCAGCTGCTCGGCGGTGTAGTTCGCTGTCGCCGCTTTCACCGACTCTTGAAGAGCAGGCTCGATGATGCGCTTGTTGTATTCCCGCCCAACATTTTTATAGAGCTCCGCCGTATCCTCCGGTAAGACATGATAGTTGAGCGCGACGGCCGACTGAACGATCTGCAGGTCGCTGGAGGAGGCGGTCGCTTGCGCCTCATACACCTGGACCTGGACATCCATGATCTCGACCTTGTCTATGAGCGGCATGATGAAGTAAAGCCCAGGCGGATGAATCTTTCCGGTCACTTTGCTGAAGCGGGTATGGACGCCGCGCATGCCGGCGTCGACGGTGCCGAAGGCGGTGAAGACCAGCAGAAGCGCTGCGCCTGCGATCAGGATAATGACGATGAGCGCAGGATTGGGTCTGGGGATGTCGCGTTGATTCATCTGGTCGACTCCTTGTTTATCGATATAGTCAGAGCGTTATCGATTTCGATCTAAAGCATACGAGAAGAGAAGCGTTTTTGCAAATGTACGTTTTATGAATCGGATTCTGGCTTTGACGCCAACTCAACGCCGAAGAAGGAGGCGATCTCCTCGGCTGTTGCATTTGGCGGGGGCGTATAGTTTGCCTCCTCTTCCGCCTGCTCCCGTTCTTCGCGCTTCTCGGCGGCTTCTTCCAATTTTGACAGGCTTTCGGAGATCGATTTTAGCGTTTGCTGCGTCTCCAGATGCCTCTGTTCCTGCCGCGCCTGCGTCAAAATGGAACGCAGCAACAACAAACCCGCGGCCGCGCATGCCGCCCACAACGGCAGAGCCGCCCGCCCAAATTCAAACCACGGAAGGACGGCTCCCGCAAGCGTCAACGCCAAAGCTGCGCCCAATGCCCACATTGTTTCACCTTCCCTTCCGTCTCTCAATTTGCCCTTACTCAAGAATCATGGTCAAATAACAGCGTTGCGGTCAATGCGCCGGTCAATTCTACACAATTATGTTCTGAAGAGCATGCGTTCCTCTTATACGGCGTTCTTAGCAAGCGATGATATGCGTCTTCGTCCTTTGTTCAAGGATTCTAAGATTCCCGCTTTCGCGGGAATGGCAGGGTTGGCGTCGGGAATGACAGGCAGGGACGGCGATGCGCTGCAAAAAGTATGAACGTTGTCGTTTGCATAGAACTCCCCTCTTCCGTTCTGCCGGCGCGCATGCGGATTGATCGACTGCTGCTGCGCGCGTCGTCATGCTTTTGGAGCTGCCTGACGGGGCTTGGGCTGTTTTTAGTCAACGCCGAGGCGGCTCCCGAACGGTATGAGGCGTCGCTCATGCAGGCGGAGATACGGTTCATTGCGGAGCAGGAAACGGCGCTCTACGCGCTGCCCGATTCGTTCCCGCTTGCCGAGACGATACAGATTGAAACGAACGGCGCGCCTCTTGTCAAGGAGATCGATTACAGCTACCGCCGCGCGACGAACGCTGTCGCTTTCACGCCGCCGCTGCCTGTCGGCACCGACGTGCGCATTCGATACCGCAGGCTCGCGTGGGACGCCCCGCGCCGATACGCGCGCCGCATCTTTGAGCTGCCGGAGGAGGCGCTCGAGTGGGAGCCGCCGGCGCGTCCAAAGGCGGGACCGGCTTCGTTCGATCCCAGCCTGCTCCAGGTGAGCGGCGCCAAAACGTTCGGATTGAGCGCCGGGAACCGCCGCTCCTTCGCCCCAGACCAGAGTCTCTATCTGAATCTGGACGGAGAGATACTGCCCGGCGTCATGGTCTCTGCCGCGCTGACAGATCAGCGGCTGCCGTTTCAACCTGAAGGCGTCACAGAGCAGATCAGCCAGCTAGACCAGACGCGCATACAGCTGCGCAGCGAGTCGATTGAGGCGGCGGTCGGGGACGGGGAGCTGTCCCTGCGCGGTCCTGAACTGGCGCTGTTTCGCCGCTCTATGCTTGGAATGCGGGCGTCGGGAAGATTCAACGGCTTCAATCTGCAGGCGGCGGCGGCTCTCCCGAAGGGGCATTCCGACAGCGTCGTCCTCGCCGCGGAGGAAGGGCGCAGCGAGTACCGCGTCGCGTCGAGAAACAGATATGTCGTCATGATCGCCGGCAGCGAAAAGGTGTGGCTCAACGGCGAGCGAATGAAGCGCGGCGAAAACAACGATTATGTGATCCGCGATTACGGCGATCCCGTCGTTGAATTCACGCCGCGCCGTCTGTTGACGCGCAACGACATCATCCGCGTCGACTACGAATATGCGCCTGAAGACGAAGGATGGAGCCGAAGCCTTTACGCGGGGCGCGTCGGGGCGCCTCTGCAGTTCAACATGTCGGGCGGAAGCGGCGAAGCGGGCGTTACCTACGCCGTTGAGTCGGACGACAGGTCGCGTCCGCTCGCGCCGTTGACCGAGGCGGACATGGAGGCGCTGCGGCGGGGCGAAACGCAAACAGCCGACGGAAAACAGCTAGACCCTCCAACGCAGCGTCAAATCGCCGCATTCGATGCGGTTTTGAACCCAACGCAGTTTTTGCGAATGCGCGGCGAATGGGCTATGCAGCGGTTCAACCCGAACACGCTCGCCCGCCTCTCTGCGCATGAAGCGAGCGGGGCGTGGCGGTTTGAAACCAGCGCGGACGGCGGATGGATTCAAGCGTCCGGGGAAGGAGAGCGTCTCGGCCGAGGCTATCTGCCGATTGGAGCGACCAGCAGGAGTCGGCGCGGAGGCGCGCGTTATGCGCAGGCGTTTGCGGAGGGCTGGTCGGAGGGCGGTTTTGGGGACGCGCGTTTAGGGGGAGCTCTGTCGGCGCCGCCTACTCTGGAGCCGCCCGAAGAGACGCGGTGGGCGGGGCGCGTCAACGCGGAGCCGTTGAACGGTCTGACGCTGCGCGGAAATGTCGGGCGGACGTCAGAACGGCATGCGGACGCCGTTTATGACGCGGACAGGCGGCAGCTGGGCGGCGGCGCGCTTTTTCAACGAAACGGACTGCCCGAGCTGCAGCTCCAACGGCGGCAATCGACTGAAAGCGAATCGCATCAGAAAGCGGAAAATGAATGGACGCTGGCGCATGAAATAGGCGGCGTCCGCGCCGAATACGCAGGCTCCCGATTCCTTTCAGAAGAGCTGGCGGATGAAGCGGTTGAGGGGGGCTTCAACCGAAACCTGACCCAGCGCGCCGACGCTTATTCGGTTTCGACAGGCTTTATCGGCGCGCGGTTTGAGACGGAACGGGAGGCGCGCCGCTTCGCCGAGGGCGTCTGGACTCCAAGCAGCCGCGCCGAGACTTACAGGCTGGATTTGCGCCGCCGGCATGCGTCTGCGTCGTTTGGCAGGCGGACGCTGCGCCTGCTGGACGATTCCAACGATTCAGCGTCCGCCTCATATATCGCGCAGCTGGACGGAAACGCGGCGCCGTTTCAGGGGGCGTTGGACCTAGGCGCCCATTTTGAGATCGACAAACGGCTGTCCAGCAAGCGCGAGGAGATTTTTACGAACGTCATCGAAGTGAACGGAACCCCCGTGCCGCTGCTGCCGGGTCAAGGGACGCATGTCAAGGTGGACGAGCAGCGTTATGTTGCCGACGCGGAGGAGGGCGATTATGTGCGCGTGGCGCGCACGGTGGGCGATCAGCCTGTCGGCGCTTTAGAGGCGCAGCTGCGCGGGCGCTTGGATCCGTCGCGCCTGTTTCGAATGTCGGAGGAATCGACAGGCGGGCTTCTGCAGGCGGCGCTGAGGGCTGTTTCATGCAGCGCGCGGTGGAGCGCCGAAGAGGAGCAGGAGGACGCCTCGTTTCAGGAGCTGCTATTGTGGAAAAACTTTCGCGGGGCGCAAACAGCGTACGGTCAGCGGTCGGCGCAGCTTCGCGCGTCGGTTCAAGCCGAGCTGCAAGAGGGGAAGCCCGTTTTGGCGGACGCGAGCTTCACGGAGCGGGAAACATTAAACAGGCGGTTCAACGATGAAACGCGCCGAACGAAGAGCGCGTCAACGCGGTTTCGCGGCGTCTGGACGCTGTTAAAGCGGTGGTCGCTTGAGGGCGAGTCGGAACGGCGCAGGTCGCGCCATCTCGTTGAGGGGGAGTCGGATCTGCGGCGTCTGGAACGGCTGGCGGCGGCGGGCGCGCGGTATGAGTGGGATCGGACATGGACGGTCGGGCTGCGTTTTGAGCGGAAGACGGAGTCGGCTTCCGAGTCGCGCGTCGGTCTGCCGGATGAAGACGCCTCGGGCAGTTCGTTGACGCGCGGGGCGGAGTTGAGCGGGTCATGGTCGTCTTTTGGGAAGGGCAGGGCGGAGCTGTCGTTTCGTCTGGCGAACGGTTCCAGCGCGGGGGAGCTGCCGTCTCTCTCGGCGTTTCGATTTTATGAGGGCTGGAGCCGGGAGGCGCGCGCGGAGGGCGAATACCGCGTTCGCAGCTGGACAGATCTGACGTTTCGGGCGAATTATCGAATGCTGGACGCGGGCGGACGGCCGACCGAGCATCGGTTCGACCTGGAGTTGACGGCGGAGCTGTGAGGGATCGGCGTTACGCCTTGCCGTAATATGACTGTATCGGCCGAGGGGTGAGTCCGCGCTCAATGGCGGCTTGGATGCCATGAACGCTCGCCTGCGCTCCCGCCAGCGTCGTGATGAGCGTGATATTCCGCTCAACTGCCATCGCGCGTATCTTGTCTTCGTTCGGCGCGTGGCTTCCCCCGCTCGGCGTGTTGATGATCAAGTCGACCGCGTTGTTTTTCACATAGTCATGGATCGTCGGACGCCCTTTTCCGATGCTATGCACAAGATCCACCGAAACGCCCGCTCTGGCGACAGCGCGCGCGGTGCCGTGCGTCGCGACGATGTTGAAGCCGAGGTCGCGCAGCTGACGCGCAAGGAGCGCCGCCCCCCGCTTGTCCTTGTTGCGGACGCTCATGAAGGCGGTTCCGCTGGTCGGCAGCGGATGCCCCGTTCCGATCTGCGCTTTGGCAAAGGCGCGCCCAAAACTTGGATCGATCCCCATCACTTCGCCCGTCGATTTCATCTCCGGTCCAAGCAGCGGGTCCGCCCCAGGCAGGCGGTCGAACGGAAAGACAGGCGCCTTGACGCTGAAGTATTCCGGCGTCCGTTCCTGTGTGAAACCTAAATTCGCAAGCTTTTTACCTGTCATGACGCGCGCCGCCAGCTTCGCCAGCGGCGTCCCGATCGCCTTGCTGACATACGGAATCGTGCGCGAGGCGCGCGGGTTCACCTCCAGCGTGTACAGATCGTCCCCCTGAAAAGCGTACTGAATGTTCATCAGCCCAATCACATTCAGCTCCCGCGCCAGAGCCATGGTCGCCGCGCGGATCGCGTCCAGCTGGTCGTCGCCGAGAGAGTACGGCGGAATGACGCAGTCGCTGTCGCCCGAATGAATCCCCGCCTCTTCGATATGCTCCATAATGCCGCCGATGACGACCGTCTCGCTGTCGCAGACCGCGTCCACATCGATCTCAATTGCGGACTCCAGATACTTGTCGATGAGAATCGGCTTGTCGGGCGACGCCTCGACGGCGTGGCGCAGATATTCGCGCAGCTCGTCGTCCGAGTGAACGATCTGCATCGCCCTTCCCCCTAGAACATAGGAGGGGCGAACAAGCGTCGGATAGCCGATGCGGGCGGCGATCCCGCGCGCCTCTTCAAACGAAACGGCGGTGTCGTTGGGCGGCTGTCGCAGTCCACACTTGTCCAGAACCTCCTTGAACCGCTGCCGGTCTTCCGCCCGGTCGATGTTGTCAGGGTCGGTGCCGATGATCGCCGCGCCCGCTTCTTTCAGCGCGCCGGCGAGATTCAACGGCGTTTGACCGCCAAATTGAACGATCACCCCGTCCGGCCGCTCGTTTTCAATGATGTCTAAAACGCTCTCGCGCGTCAACGGCTCAAAATAAAGGCGGTCGGAGGTGTCGTAGTCGGTGCTGACCGTCTCAGGGTTGCTGTTCACCATGATCGTCTCGTACCCGTCCTCGCGCAGGGCGAGCGCTGCGTGGACGCAGCAGTAATCAAACTCAATCCCCTGCCCGATGCGGTTTGGCCCTCCGCCGAGAATGAGTATCTTATTCCGATCGGACGGCGGCGCTTCGCTCTCCTCCTCGTAGGTGGAGTAGTAATACGGCGTGTACGCCTCAAACTCAGCCGCGCACGTATCGACCAGCTTATAGACGGGCGCGATCCCAAGCGACTTGCGCAGCGTTCGCACCTCCGATTCGTCCCTATCCCAAAGGTCGGCGAGCTGCTGATCGCCAAAACCGAGGCGCTTCAGCCGAAGCAGCTCCTCCCGCTGTTTCTCGCTGTTGGAGCCGTTTTGAAAAAACAGACCGCTCTTCTGAACGGCGGCGCGCTCCGCCTCCACCAGCTCCCGTATGTTGTGTAAAAAGAACGGGTCGATGCGCGTGTGCGTGTGAATCTGCTCAACCGACATGCCCTTTTGAAACGCTTGTTTAATGAAAAAAAGCCGCTCTGCGTTCGGCACGTTCAGCTTGCCGGGCAGCTCCGACAGCGGCAAATCGGCGACGGGAGGATTGTCCAAACCTGTCCAGCCGGTCTCCATGGATCGCAGCGCTTTTTGCAGCGATTCCTTGAACGAACGCCCGATCGACATCGCCTCCCCGACCGACTTCATGGAGGTCGTCAAGGTCGCATCGACATTCGGAAATTTCTCAAACGCCCAGCGCGGAACCTTCGTAACAACATAATCGATGGTCGGCTCAAACGACGCGGGCGTCTGGCGGGTGATGTCGTTCGGTATCTCGTCCAGCGTATAGCCGACGGCGAGCTTCGCGGCGATCTTGGCGATCGGAAACCCTGTCGCCTTGGAGGCGAGCGCGGAGGAGCGGGAGACGCGCGGGTTCATCTCAATGACAACCTGCCGCCCGTCTTCAGGGTTGACGGCAAACTGAATGTTGGAGCCGCCCGTGTCGACGCCGATCTCGCGTATGATGCGGATGGAGGCGTCGCGCATCTGTTGATACTCTTTGTCGGTGAGCGTCTGCGCCGGCGCGACCGTGACGCTGTCGCCCGTATGCAGACCCATCGGGTCGATGTTCTCGATGGAGCAGATGATCACGACATTGTCGGCGGCGTCGCGCATCACCTCCAGCTCATACTCTTTCCAGCCGATGACGCTTTCTTCCACAAGCGTTTCGTTGGCGGGGCTGATGCGCAAGCCGTCCGCGATCATCTCGCGGTACTCTTCGATGTTGTAGGCGATGCCGCCGCCTTTTCCGCTGAGCGTGAACCCAGGGCGCAGAATGAGCGGAAACGGTATCTCGTTCAGCGCGTCCATCGCCTCGTCAAGCGAGCGCACGACGCGGCTTTTCGGCAGCTTCATGCCGATGTTCAGCATCGCCTGTTTGAAAAGCAGCCGGCTCTCCGCTTTTTGGATGGCGGGCAGCTTCGCCCCAATCAGCTCTACGCTGTAGCGTTCAAGTATGCCTGCTTCGGCGAGCTGGACGGCGAGGTTCAACCCTGTCTGTCCGCCGAGCGTCGGCAGCAGCGCGTCCGGCCGCTCCGCTTCAATCACCTGCTCAAGCGTCGCGGCGGTGAGCGGCTCAATATAGGTGCGGTCAGCCATTTCAGGATCGGTCATGATCGTCGCCGGGTTGTTGTTGACAAGCGCGATCTCATACCCGTCCTCGCGCAGCGCCTTGCATGCCTGCGAGCCTGAGTAGTCGAATTCGCACGCCTGCCCGATGACGATCGGTCCAGACCCGATGAGCAGTATTTTTTGGATGTCGTCGCGTTTCGGCATATCGTCCTTTTTGCCGCCTCTCTTTTGCGTTTCGGCGTTACCGCCGCTGGTCTTTCATCATGTCGACAAACCGCTGAAACAGATAAGCGGCGTCATGGGGGCCTGGCGAGGCTTCGGGATGGTACTGAACCGAAAAAAGCGGATAGTCCCTGTGCCGAAGCCCCTCCAGCGTGCCGTCGTTCAGATTGATATGTGTCGTCTCAACGTTCGTATGTTTCAGCGAGTCGGGATCGATGCAGAAGCTGTGGTTTTGGGAGGTGATTTCAACCTGCCCCGTGTCGATCCGCCGCACCGGCTGATTCGCGCCCCGATGTCCAAATTTCATTTTAAAGCGCGTCCCTCCCATCGCCAGACCGAGCAGCTGATGCCCTAGGCAGATGCCGAAGATCGGCGTTTTTCCGATCAGCTTGCGTATCTCCTCGACGGCGTACTGAACGGCGCCGGGGTCGCCTGGCCCGTTCGATAAAAAGACGCCGTCCGGTTTCATTTTCAAAAGATCGCCTGCCGAGTAGGCGGCGGGGACGGCGGTCACTTCGCACCGATGCTGCGTCAGCATACGCGCAATGTTGCGCTTCATTCCGAAATCGTACGCCGCGACTCGAAAGGGCTGTTCGCCTTCGCTTTTTTCCCAGACTTTCGGGCTGCTCAAAGTGACGCTCTGCGCGAGGTCGGCGCCTTCAAGCCCGGCAAATTGACGCGCCCGCTCCACCAGCGCCGCCGCATCCGAAACGTCTGTCGAAACGACGGCGCGCAGCTCGCCTCCGCCGCGTATCTTGCGCGTCAAGGCGCGCGTGTCGATGCCCTGAATGCCGAGAACGCCGTGCTCCTCCATGAACTCGCCGAGGCTGCGCCGAGCGCGCCAGTTGCTGTAATGCGCCGTGTATTCGCGCACAACGAAACCCTCGACATGTATCTTTTCCGACTCGTTGTCCTCGTCCGGCGCGCCGTAGTTGCCGATGAGCGGGTAGGTCATCACAAGAATCTGTCCGGCGTAGGACGGGTCGGTCAACGCCTCCTGGTAGCCGGTCATGCTGGTGTTGAAGACCAGTTCCCCTTCGCCGGTTCCGGCGGCTCCGAACGCTTGTCCGCGCCATACGGTTCCATCTTCGAGAGCGAGCAGAGCGTCCATATTCAGCTCCTTTGAAAGAGAGCGGTTCCGCGCCGTACGGTTAAGACAGGCCAACCGCGCAGGCGCGCGCCCATAAAAGGCGTGTTGCCGCTTTTTGAAAAAATCTCGTTGCCGCTGACGGCGATCTCTAAATGCGGATCGATGACGGCGATGTCCGCAGGCGCGCCGATCTCCAGAGACGGAACCGGCAGGCGCAGTATCTCCGCAGGCGCCCGCGTCATCTTGTCGACCGCCTCAACGGCGCTCATCTTTCCTTTTAACACGAGATGCGTCCACACAAGCGGAACGCACAGCTCCAGCCCGATGACGCCGAACGGCGCGTCCAGAAGCCCGCGCGCCTTCTCGTCGGGAGAATGCGGCGCATGGTCGGTCGCAATCGCGTCGATGGCGCCGTCCGCCAGCCCTTCGATGAGCGCGTCCATGTCGTCCCGCGTCCGCAGGGGGGGATTCATCTTGGCGTCCGCGCCATGCGTCAAGACGGCAGAGTCGTCCAGCGCGAAGTGGTGCGGGCATGCCTCCGCGGTCATGTTCGCGCCGAGAGCCTTCGCCCGGCGGACGATCTCAACCCCCGCCCGCGTTGTGAGATGCTGTATATGCAGACGCCCGCCTGTTTCAAGGCAGAGCCGCGCGTCGCGCGCGACGACCGCCTCTTCAGCGGAGGGCGGGATGCCTGGGACGCCGAGCGCTTTGGCTGTCTCGCCGCTGTTGATGACGCCCTCTCCGGCAATGAGCGGATCTTCGCAGTGGACAAGCACGGGAAAATCGCGCCGGGCGCTTTTTTTCAAGAGACGGCGCATGATCCCTTCATCCATGGCGCTTTTGCCGTCGTCTGAAAAGGCGCAGGCGCCTGCCTTGAGCAGCGCGTCGTAAGGCGCCGGGCGTTCGCCGTTGATGCCGAGCGTGATCGCGCCGACGGGGCGGATATCGACGGGGCAGCGCGTCTCGGCGCGTTTCAAAAGGTCTATTATCAGCTCAGGCGAATCAAGCGCCGGGTCTGTGTTCGCCATACAGACCGCCTGCGTGAAGCCGCCTGCCGCGGCAGCCTGTCCGCCCGTTTCGAGCGTCTCCTTGTGCGTCTGCCCAGGGTCGCGCAGATGAACATGCATATCGATGAGGCTGGGCGTTACGAGCATTCCATCGGCGTTGAAGGTTTTCTCGCCGTTCAGGGACAGACCGCGTCCGATCTCGGCGATCTTTTCCCCGCGCAGTCGAATGTCCAGCCCGGTTTCGATTCGACCGCCCGGCAAAATGAGATCGCCGTTCTGGATCAGCAGGCTCATTCGTCCGCCTCTTCGCATATCGTCACGGCGTCCCGTCCGTCCTTTTCTTCGATGGCGACGACGACCGTCTCGCGCTTGGAGGTGGGTATGTTTTTTCCGACATAATCGGCGGCGATCGGGAGCTCGCGGTGGCCCCGGTCGATGAGCGCGGCAAGCTGAACGCTGGCAGGGCGCCCAAAGTGGGTCAAGGCGTCCAGCGCGGCGCGTATCGTGCGCCCTGTGTATAACACATCGTCGACTAAGATGACGCGCATTCCGTCGATGGCGAAGTTGATACTTGTGCGGCTTCCGGCGAGCGCTTGTCGATTGAACAGGTCCAGGTCGTCTCGATGCAGGGTGATGTCGATGGCGCCGACGGGCGGCTCCAGCTCTTCAATGGCGGCGATGTTGGCGGCGATGCGCCGGGCGAGCGCGTCACCGCGCGAATGGATGCCGATGAACGCGAGCTGTTGGACGCCGCGGTTGCGTTCGCATATTTCGTGGGCGATGCGGATGAGCGCCCTGCGCATCTCTTCGGCGGTCATGACCAGCGCTTTTTCGATCTGTTTACTCATTTTCATAGGTTCCGCTCCGCAGTTGTTCCAGTCGGCGGACAAGCTCTTCGAACAGCTTTTGCGCGGCGGGAAGGTCGTTCAGGTCGTTGAGTTCGCGCGCGTTCGTCCAAAAATCTTCAAGACGGCGGGAGCCGGACGCTTCATATTCGTACGCCTGCAGGAGCGTTTCCAGCTTGTCGGCGGCGTGGACGACGGCGCTTTCAAGCGTTCCGCCCTGTTCGTACTCGTCCAGCAGCTCCCGATACCGCCCGCCGAGGGCGCCCATCGGCGAAAGGAGCGCGGCGGCGGCTTCCGCCTCTATCTTCGCTTTGAAGCCCTGTGGGAAGCGTATGGAGACCGGTTTCGGTATGTCGCCCGTTTTCGCTTCGGCGATGTCATGCAAGAGAGCCATGCGCATCGTTTTTTCGGCGTCGAGGGGGGTTCCGTTGTCGGCGATCCAGTCGGCGAGAACCATGGCGAGGACGGCGACTCGATAGGAATGGTCGGCGACGCTTTCGGCGTTACGGACGCCTCTGAGCGGCCATCCGACGCGGGGGAGGTCTTTCAGCGCTCCGAGCGCGCGCAGAAAGTCGACGATCTGTTTGGGCGTCGGCGCGGACATATGCTCCTTCTTCTGCCTTTCTAGCCTCGCTGGACTCGATTAAAGGCTGACGCTTCAACTAAATAGTGTAGCATGGGGGGGCGTTGAAGGCAAGCGGGGGCGCTGACAATGCCTCAACTCAAGAATCGCGTTCAGAAAAAGATGTTGTTTCAAAAACCTGCTTAGGTTATCGTCATGATGCGGCGGAGGTTCGTTTGCGCAAAAAAGTTGCTGCGCGGCAAAGCCTATGCTATAGTTCCGAATGTTGTCAAGAATCGTTCAGTTACACGGCGGGAAACCGCCAGAAAGGAAAACGCAAACGTGCGTCATTTGAATGAAATCGTGCGAACTCTCATGACCCCCCCCCCGCGAGAGTCGGCTGCGTAAAGCGGCGCTGACCTTGCTTGCTGCGGCAACGGCCGCTTTCTTCATAGGCGCGCCCGGCAACGCGGCTATCGAAAGCGAAACGTCTTTAATCACTCAAATGACGGTTTCGGCAACCGACATATTTGAAGGCGATTCGCACACCACAACGGCGTCCTTGCTCACTAACCTAAACGGGGACAGCCTGGTTGACAGGGTTGATTGGACTGTTGAGGCTGACGGCGACGATGATCCAGAACATGAATGGCCAGACGATGGCCCAGGCGTTTCAAGCGATTTCGACTTCGCATACGACAACTTAGGCTCAACGACCGGCGCCGCAGTTGTTGTCAAAGCCGTAGCCGCCGACGCCAACGGCGACTCCGACACTGACCAGGCAACCATCAACGTCTGGACGAAATCAGAAACGGTCAATAT
>JAPPNK010000003.1 GCA_028818695.1 Candidatus Poribacteria bacterium | reverse complement strand
TGGGGGAAGATAAAAGCGGCGGGCGGCAATGAAAACAGCCCAACCCCGCAGGAGAACTCCCCAGAGGAATGACAGGCGCAGGCGGCCGTTGAAGCCAGCAGGCTACCGGCTTTACAGCTCCGCCAGCTCATCCTGCAGCCGTTGCTTTTCATGCAGGTTTGCGTAAAAACCGCCCTGCGCAATCAGCTCCTCATGCGTTCCTTCTTCCACCAAACGCCCTTCGTCCAGGACGAAGATCTTGCCGGCGTCCTGGACCGTCGAGACCCGGTGCGAGATCATGACCACCGTTGTGTCGACAAGCCCGCCGCGCAGGTTATGCAGGATCGCCTCTTCTGTGTGCGTGTCGACTGAGGCGAAGGCGTCGTCCAGAATGAGTATGCGCGGCTTGCGCAGCAACGCGCGGGCGATGGAGGTTCGCTGGCGCTGCCCGCCTGAGACGGTCGCGCCGCGCTCGCCCAGCTCCGTGTCGAACCCGTCCGAAAAGCCTTCGATCTCTTGAAGCAGATGCGCAGCCTCCGCGGCGTTTTTCATCGCTTCGCCGTCCGCCTCTGGGTCGCCAAAGCGCAGGTTGTCGGCGACGCTGTCTGAAAACAGAAACGACTCCTGTTGAACAAAACCGATATGCGAGCGCAGATGCTCAAGCGAATAGGAGCGCACATCGCGCCCATCGATGAGAACGGAGCCTTCGTCCGCCTGTCGCAGGCGCGGAATCAGGCTCACCAGCGAGCTTTTGCCGCTGCCGGTCGGTCCGACGACAGCCGCGGTCGTCCCCGCCGGTATGCGCAGGTTTACATCTAGCAGCGCCGGCGGGCGTTCATCCTCTTCGTCGTATCGGAAGGTGAGGTTTCGGAAAGCGATCTCGCCCTGGATGGACGGCTCCGGCAGCTGTATCTGCTCGGCGTCGCTCACCGTCGGGCTTGCGGACAGGATCTCGCTGAGGCGCCCCATGGAGGCGGCCGCCCGCTGCGCGCTGCTCCATGTGAAACCGAAGATCGCCATCGGAAAGGTGAGCATGATCAGAATGTAGTTGAACTGTGTGAACTGCCCGAAGGTGATGGCGCGCGACGCGACGCCCCATCCGCCCAGCCAGAGCGCAATCGCGGCGCTCACCCCAGGTATGAACAGGATGATCGGAAAGATGAGCGACTCAAACTGGATAAGCCGCTGGTTGCGTTTCACATAGACGTCGTTCATCTCGGAAAAACGGCGCGATTCGCTCTCCTCGCGCAGATACGCCTTCACAATCCGAACGCCTGTGAAGCTCTCCCGCGCCATGGAGTTCATCTGCGCAAACTGCTCCTGTATCTGCTCAAAATATGTATGGATGCGCGTCGACATGCGCGCCATCACAGGCGGAAGCGCGAGAAACGGCGCGAGCGACGCAAGAGCGAGCCGCCAGTCGATGGAGAACAGAAACGCCAGCCCGATCGGTATGCGCAGCGCGGCGGAGGCGGCGAAGATGAGCGTCCGTCCGAGCATGAGGCGCACGGCGTTCAGGTCGTTCACCGCGCGGGCGAGCAGGTCGCCCACATTTTGACGCGCGAAGTAGGCGGGGTCTAAGGTTAAAAGATGCTCAAAAAACCGATTGCGCATCGCGTATTCGATGCGGCTTGAGCTCCATCCCATCATATAGCGGGAGACGAACCGCGCGCCCGCTTGGAGGCAGGCGGCGCCGAGAATGAGCGCGGCGTATGTTTTGACGCTGAAAAGAGTTTCAATTTCGGGGTCGAGACTGTCGATGGCGTCGCGCACAAGAGTGGTGGCGAAGAATCCAAGGAGTTCGCTGAAGATCAGAAAGGCGGCGCTTCCGATCAGCGCATTTTTGTACCGCCGCAGATAAGGCAACAGCGCGCGAAGATTCCCGATATGTCCGCTCCGTTCCTTAATCCGTTAGCCGCCGTCGAACGTTCTGGGAAGCATAGCGCCGTTTCAAGCTCGGCGCAAGAAATATGGAACTGACCTTATGTTTTAAGTTGGGATATGCCGGCATGCGAACGCGGATGTCTTCTGCGGCGCCTCTAGATTCCCGCTTGCGCGGGAATGACGGCCTGGTTGGCGACGCCTTTTTCCCATGAATAAAGGCTTTGGTCGTTCAACTGTCCCAACTTTACGCATGAGGTCAGATATGGAGCGGCGAGCCTTGCGGACAAAAGCGGCGTCCTGTAACATACCCGGCGGCAGGAGGCTGTATGATCAAGCCGCATCTGAAAGACGACGCCCTTTTAAACGACATACGAGAAGCGAACCGCGACAGCGCCAGCCTCAACCTGTGGTGGCTGGGACAGAGCGGGTATCTGCTCCAAACCGGCGGCTCGCGACTGCTCATCGACCCGTACCTGTCCGATTCGCTCACCAAAAAATACGCCCAGACCGACAAGCCGCATATCCGCATGACCGAACGAGCCGTCGATCCCGCGCGGCTCAACTTCATAGACGCCGCCACCTCCAGCCATAACCACACCGACCATCTGGACGCGGAGACGCTTCTGCCGCTCATGCGCGTCAACGCGGGGCTGCGCGTCATCGTCCCAGAAGCGAACCGCGCCTTCGCCGCCGAACGGCTCCAATGTCTGCCCGAAAGGTTGACCGGTCTGGACGCCGGCGAAACGGCGGACGCGGCTGGCTTCCGAATACACGCCGTTCCCGCCGCCCATGAGACGCTCGAAACGGACGCGGATGGCAGATACGCGCATTTGGGATATGTAATTGAAGCAAGCGGCAAGGTTGTCTACCACAGCGGCGACACGGTACGGTACGATGGCATGCTCGACTGGCTAAGCCCATGGCGGATCGACGCGGCGCTGTTGCCAATCAACGGCAGGAACCCTGCTCGGCGCGTCGCCGGCAACCTGTCCGGCGCTGAAGCGGCGCGCCTCGGTCAAGAGATGGGCGCGGCGCTCGTCGTCCCGTGCCATTACGATATGTTTGAGTTCAATACGATTCCGCCGGACAGGTTCGCGGACGAATGCGAACGAATCGGGCAGCCGTACCGCGTCTTGGAATGCGGCGAGCAGCTGCGTCTGTGAGTCGGCGGACGTTTAGCGGGAAGGATAAACCGCGCGCTTGTTGTCGGGCGAGGGGCGCGTTTCGATGCGCCACCGCCCCCCTTCTTGCCGCAGGCGTACCATGCTCCATTTGGGGGCGTCGTACTCCCGGGCGGCGATGAGCGCCGTTTTCTCCTCCTGCGCCAGCGTCAGCGTTTTGCCGAGATCGAAGCGGGGCGGCGCGCTGCGGTGCGCTTTTTTAAACAAAACAAGACCGCCCGCCGCCTCAAACGCCGCCCTCGAACGCCGCGACAACATGCCGTACGCCGCCTCGTACTCTTCCAGACACAACGCGCCGACATAGGATGTCCAGACGGCGCGCGGGTCTGAGGCGGCGCCTCTCGCGCGGAGAACGGCGTCTAGCGCGTCAAGGTCCGATTCCTGCGCCGCCTCCATGGACGCATATACCGCCTCGGACGGCAACACGGGGCGGTACGACCAGATATAGACGCCGAAGGAGATCTCGGCGACGGCCGCCGCCGCCAGCAGAATCCACCACTTCGTCATGCGCTCGGCTCCAGTCCAAGTTCTCGGCGCAGGTCGGACGGCTCCGCCCGCTCGCGCCGGCAATCCTCCCTTTCGGCGAGCCGCCAGAGCAGCGGATGATCTCTCAAAACGGCGAGGCTTCCGAGTATGACGCATTTTCGGCGCGCGCGGGTGACGCTCACATTCAACCGCCTCCTTTCTCCCAGAAAAGAGGTGAGACGGTCGCGCCGCGCTGTCGAAAGAATGACAACCGTCTTTTCGCGCCCCTGAAAAGCGTCCACCGTGCCGCATTCCGCCGACAGGTTGAAACGGCGCAGTTGCCGGCGCAGTTCCGCCTGCTGGTTGCGGTACGGCGTGATGCATCCAACGTCGCTCAAGCCGAGGCGCGACATGGCGAGCGTCAGCAGGGCGGCCGTCTCCGCCTCTTTTACGTTCATGTTGGGAATCTCCCCCCCTCCGCCCGGTATGTCCAAAAACACGAACGGGCTGGACGGGTCCAAGATACGCCCCAGGAGGTCCCACCCCGGCTGCTCCGACGCCCGTTCGAGCTCAGGGAGGCGGGCTTGCGCCTCGTCCGCGGTCTCCAGCCGTCCGCCGTAAAACTGCTCCGACGCCCACTCGCTGATGGCGGGATGCATTCGATACTGCCGAGAGAGAAAGACCAGTCCCTTTTCTCCGCCGCGCTTCTTCAAAAGCGCGTTCAACCGCTCAAACAACGATTTGTCCAATCCCGCTATTCCGATTTCTCGAAGCGAATCGGGCATCTCCGAATGCCGCGCATCGAACGACGAGAGGCAGACCGGACCGAGCTGCTTCTCGTCGCCGACCAGTATCGCCTTTTTGCCGAGCGTCAACAGAGCGGCTGCGAGCGGTTCGGGCATCTGCGTCGCCTCGTCCACGATGACAAGGTCGAACGGGGGCGAGCCGTCTGGGTTTTCCTGAACGACCCACGGCGACTCAAGCAGCGAATGCGCCGTGCCGAGAAACAGCCGCGTCGACTCTAAATGAGCGCGCAGCTCCGCAAGGCTGCCAAACGCGGCGCCCGCCTCCTTGGCAAACATGCGCCGTCCGTCGACGTTGAGGCGTTTTAAACTTTCTTTGAACTGCTCTGCCATAGCGGAGTGAAGTCCAAAACGGAAAAACGGCTCAAAACCGGCGGCGCCGCGCCCGCTTTCGATCCACCGCTCAACGATGTTGTCGATGGCGTTGTTCGTCACGGCGGCGGCGAGGACGCGCGCGTTCTGCCGCACATGCGTTTCGATGATGGCGTGTATCGTCATCGTCTTGCCGGTGCCGGGCGGTCCGGTGATCGACAAAAAGCCGTTTTCATCCAGTCCGCTCAACAGGGCGGCGCTCTGCTGGGCGTTCAGGCGGTTCTTCATAGAAAGGCGCAGGGCGTCCGGCTTTGCCGCCGAGAAGAGCAGCCCCTGCCGCTTCGGCATGCGCCCCTCCAGCGCAAGCGCTTTCATCGCCTCGTTGCGCGACGAGATGAACATGTAAAGCGCCCGGCGGAGCAGGTCGGAGCGGTAGAAACGCGGAAACCGCTCCACAACCCATCCGTCTTTCGGCAGGTCGGCGGCGTCTTGAAAGGCGCGCGCTTCATGCGTTTCAACGACCAGCGCGCCGCTGGACGCTTCGGCGACCGTGCCGCGCATCGTTTCGTGCCAGCGACGAAGGTCGCCGCGGTGCGCGATCGCCTCGTCCCCCTCCTTGAATTCCGCCATGCATGGCTCAAACTGAAACTCAAGCCGCGAGTCTTGGCGGTTCGCCAGGCGCGCCCCTTCGATGCGCCGCTCTCCGCGCGGAATCTCAATGTCCAGCAGGCTGCCGGGCGCCTGCATGGCGCTCAGAAGCGGCTGCAGATACTGCTGTCGAACCGCCTCCTCTTCGATGAGCGAGAGGCGGATGCCATGCCAGAAATAGTCCTGTTCAAGCGGCGTCAGAGCAGGCGCGTCCAGGTCGCTGCGTTCGCCGAACAGCGCCGTTGAACGCTCGCATGCCTGGTGAAGATACCGGTAATGGCTTGAGCAGTGGCTGCATTTTGCCGGATGGTATCCGAAGAACGGGTAGTCGGACGGAAGAGGTTCGTCCGCGCGCCGCATATCCATCAGTTGCTCCCGCAGCCGCGCCGCTTGATTTCGGACGGCGGCGAGCTTCGCCCTGGGCGCGGGAGAGGCGCCGCGCATGCGCCCGTCCGCGCTCGACAGAAGACGCGCCCGAAGAGAAGCGGTTTCTCCCGGACGGCGTCCGGCGGCGCGCATATCCTCGCTCAACATAGCGGCGTACGCTTGAAGCTGAAAAACGTCTCCGCTGTCGACGCGCCCCGCCTTCAGCTCATACACCGCCGCGCGTCCGCCTTCTGCCAAGAAAAAAGCGTCCACGCGCCCCAGCAAACCCAACTCCGCCGACCAGCGCATCGACTCCACATGACGGCGCGGGCTGTACCAGGCAGGCTCCCCATGCAGCGCCTTCTTGATGTTGTCAAAATGGCGGCGCGCCTCTTTTTTAAACCGTTCCAGCTGCGCGTCGTCTTCAAAAAGATAGGCAAAGTCGAGACTCCAGCTGGGACGGCGCGCCTCCCACGCCTCGTCAAAGTCGACCCGTTCATTCAGCAGCAGATCCGCAAAAAGCGCATGCGCAACCTGACCGCGCATGAGCGGCTCGCTCAACTGAACGCCCGTCCCCGCGACGCGGTGAAGCGAGGAGCGGTGGCAGAAAGCGCTCTGGCTCAGCTCCGTCACGTCGATCAGGCGGAACGGCTCCACAACGGCGTAACTGTTGCGCGTCGCCTCGAAACGCATTCGGTCGATGTCCTGCGGAGCCAGGTTGTAAAACGAAACGAGAGCGGGGCGGTCCGGCAGCCTGTTTTTGAGCCTCTCGACCGCCTGAAACATCGGCAGATTGACGCCGCGGTCGATGGAGACCGTCATGAATTCCCCGCCTTCAGCGGCGAGCCGCGCGGCGCAGGTTTCGGTTCCATACGGGTTTGTCAGGTCTTCTTCGATGTCGACGACGCGCGCGAACGGCGCCTTGTAGGTCGCCGGCTTTTGAACGGAGCCTTGTTGGTCGATCTGCAGAACCCCGCTTTGCGACCTGCTGAACGCCGCCCACAGCTCCATCAGCCCCCATGCCGAAGGGCGCCGGCTCGGGTCAGGGTCTAGGCAGAACTGCAGGAGCGTTCCCAAAAAGGAGGGCAGCTGCAGCGAGCGCCACCGCATATTTTGAACCGTCTCTCGGATGCGTTCCATCGCCGCGTTGAAGATGTCCATGTCCGGTTTGCGTTGGCGCAGGGCGTCGAATTCGTTGTCTGAAAGCGCGTCGGCGAGGCGCGACCCGCTGGCAACCTCATACAGCAGGACGCCAAGCGCGTACACATCGGAGCGGTCGGTGAAGGCTCCCGCGTTGGCGGAGTACGCCTCCGGCGCGATATACGGAGCCGTGCCTTGAAAATGCCGGCTTCCGATCAGCGCGCGCAGCCCAAAATCGGCAATCAGATACCGCGGCTGGTAGTCTGGACCCTCCGAAACCAGGATGTTTTCAGGCTTCAGATCGCCATGCACATACCCCTGCTCGTGGAGATAATTCAGCCCGCGCCCGACAGCGAACAGCAGCTCCCGAAGCTCCGACTCGGTCGGAACGGAGCCGTCGAAGTGTTGCCAAAGATGCCCCTCGGTCGCCAGCTCCGTAACAAGATAGGTACCATCTGCGTCGGAGAAAGCGTCGTAGAGCCGAAGGATCGATTCATGTTGAAGTTCCGCCAGCCCCTGCGCCTCCTGTATGACGCGCATGCCGTCGCGCTCGTCGTGAAGCGGCGGAAGGCACTTGACGGCGGCGTCCCGAAGGCGCACCAGTTCGCCCTGCTGTCCGAAGCCGATATACTCGACCGCTTTCCACACCTCGCCGAAGGCGCCTTCGCCCAGCAGCGTCTCCAGCTGCAGTCTTCCGCTTTTGAGCCATTCGTCTCTGGCTCGCTTCATAGAGCCTCCAAGGGTTTCCGCGCGCCGCCCGTTCATGAGTATCGTATCCGAAAGCGCGTTCGTAAACAATTCCGGGCGGGAAAACGTTATAATGGCAATCGAAGGCAATCGGAATGGAAGCGATCAACATGGCGGGAGACGGCATATGCATAAAGCGGCAATGATGTGCGCGGCGGCGCTGGCGGCGTGGGCTTTGGCGGTCGGGGCGCAGGCTGAATCGATCCCTGTGGAGGAAAATCTAGCGGCGGGCGGGCGAACCATCGATGTGCGGTCGGCGGCGCTCGCAGGCTCGACCGTCGCGCGGGCGAGAGGGCTGGACGCGCTGACAACAAACCCTGCGGGGCTGGCGGCGCTCGCTTACTCGGAGTTTTCAGGCTCCCTTCTTTACAACAGCGGCAGCCTGGACACGCAGCTCGGAACCAGCCCGACGGCGGCCGCGTCCTGGTCTGGAGTTCGTTTTGGGCATGTCGGAATCGCGCACCGGTTCTACGAGTACCCGTGGCTCGGCGTCGCGGCGTCTTACCATCAGTTGCGCAGTCTTTCGACGCGCTCGCTTGTTGAAGGCGTGGAAACGCTTGGGCCGTCAGCCGGGTCGGCTATACGGGAGGCGATCGAGACGGACGGCGACGTCTATTCGCTCTCGCTCGGCGCAGGGTTTGAGGTCGCAAGAGGCGTCCGGGTCGGCATCGCGCTCAACCAATGGGACGGCGGACGGGACAGGCATATCCGCTATGAGAGGGGGGACACATATCTGGACGACATACGCCGGGATATTTCGGCGACGCGGCTCAAACTGGGAGCCGAGGTGGGCTTGACGCCGATGATCCTGTTTGGAGCGTCGGCGCACTTGCCGGCGGATGTTGACATACGCGAAGAATGGTCGCAGATCGACCGATCAAGAGACCGGAGCAGCGGCAGCGGAGACAGCGGGGTGATCAAGTACGACTTCCATTTTCCGCTTGAGATCGAGGTCGGTTCGGCGCTGAAACTGTACCGATGGCGGGTGTCGGGCGCGATACGGCATGCGCGGTGGACAGACGCGCGCTACTCCTCGTCCCCCGCTAATAGTGTGGACGCGAATCAGTTTGAGACGCTGTATCAGAACGAAACGGAGCTGAAGTTGGGCGCGGAGCATTGGCTTGAAAACGACATTGCGCTGCGGGGCGGCGTCCGCATCGGGTCGCCGCGGCTGTCGTCCGACTGGAAGTCGTATGACAGGGCGCCGCTTACGCTGTCGCTGGGGACGGGCCTTCCGATGGGACGCGCCGCCTTTTTGGATCTGGCGTATGAGTTCAACGTATGGGAGCGGAACGGAGACGACCTGAACGAAGCGCAGGCGGGGCATCGCTTCTTGGCGGGCGGACGCTGGCTCTTTTGAACGGCGGACGGCTTCTGAATTCCGCGCTGTCAATTCACACGCCGCCGCCTTTCTGCTACAATGCGCCTGCACAAACAACAAGGAGAGCGCTCTGATGAAATTGACTGAGGCGCAGCAGAAGCAATGGACCGAGCAGGGGTATCTCGCCATCGACCCGTTCTTCACGCCGCGCGAAACCGAAGCGCTGCGCGCGGAACTGGAACGCATGTATGAAGCGAGGCGGCAGGCGGGGGCGTCGCTCAACGTCGCCATTCAGAAGGACGGAACGAAGCGGAAGGACGACGGCGAACTTCAAAATCTCCAACTCATTCCGCTCAACGACAAGAGCCGCCTCTACAGAGCGCTGCCGTTTCATCCGAAGGTGTCCTCGGTTGTCGGCGCTCTCATCGGGGACAGCTTTCGCCTGCATCTAGACCAGAGCTTCTGGAAGCCGGCGAGGCAGGGCATCGGCACCCAGTGGCATCAGGACAACGCCTACTTCAAAATAGCGGACCCGCTGCGCGGAACCGCCATGTGGATCGCCATACATGACGCGACCATCGAAAACGGAACGATCCATGTCATCCCCGGCAGCTACCGGGAGCAGTACGAGCATTACCGCGACCCGTTCAGCGACCACCATATCCGATGCGATCCGCCGAACGAAAAGGAGCGGGAGCAAGCGGTTGAGCTGAAAGCGGGCGGAGTCGTCTTTTTCTGCTACGGCACGGCGCACTGCACAAAAGAGAACCGAACCGACCATGACAGGGCGGGCGTTGCGCTTCACTTTCTGCATACCGACTTCACGCAGCATCCGTCCTGGGAGACGAACGCGGCGATGCGCCCGATCGTCGGCGGACCGCAAGCCAGCGGCGGCATGAACGAATACGGGCGCATGGTGGAAGGCGCTTGGGATGCGGAGGTGGATGCGGTTCTGGGTTGAAGCGTCCTTGAAGCGCGAATCCGCCGGCTCGTTTGCATATCCTGCCTATTTGATATATATTTAGCTGTAGAAACGTTGTTGAAGAGGAGAATGCGATGCGGTCTCGGCGAATGGCGCGGTATGTGTTGACGGGTTTGGCGCTGGCGATGTTGGGGCTGCTGCCGCCGGCGGGGCAGACGGACAGCGTACTAATACCGCCGACGGAGGAAGCGGTCGATCCGCTGACGACGCCGGTGGAGAAAGTCGATGGACCGCTCCGCTTTCGGCTGCAAGAAGGCGATCTGTTCGCCTACCGCAGCAAGCAGAAATTCGAAATTAACGCCGACACTCCCGACGGATCAATGAAAATGAAATATGAGGTTGATTCGGTGGTTGAGCAGCGCGTTGTTGAGGTTGCCGAAAACGGGAACGGGATCATCGAAACGAAGTTTAAGGAGTTTGATGTTGCCTTGACGGACATTGGCGGGATTATTCCGCCTGGCATTCCGCAGGAGCAGATTGACCAGGCGCTGGAGGAAGCGAGCCGCATGGCGACTGAAACCTCAAAGCCGATCCTGAACGAGTCGTACAAAGTTACGATGACGCCGCGCGGCGAAATCAAAAAAGTGGACGCAAAAGAGTTCTCAGCGGTGATAAAGTCCATAGAAGTCCCCGCAGGCATGCCTTTCAACATCAAGGACTGGTTTACCGAAGAGACCTTGAAGATAAACCGCATCGTCCCTGGTCTCGTGTTTCCGAAGCTGGAGGAATATATCTGGAAGTCGGAGATGAGGGTCGTTGAAAAGATGCAGGGCAGCTCTGTGACGACCGATGTGAAGCTCGATTGGTCTCGTCAGGGGGACAAGGTTGTCAAACAAATCCCATCGCACATTTTGGAATTTACCGGCTCCGGCAAAATGGCGGAGGGAAGCGCCTCGCTACATATCGGGGGCGTGGATGTCGCGCTCAACATGGAATCGTTCGACATGGAGGGAACCGTCCATGTTTCCAAGGAAGATCTGTGGCCTGTCAAAACCAAAATCGTCAATAGCGGGGTCTTATCCATGACAGGCGAACAGTGCGGCTCCATCCAAACGGTGACGGTACAGATGAAACAGACAAGTACCTCCGAACGGCTCCGCCCGGACGAGTATTGACAGGTCATTTGAATGCGTCTATAGAAACGCTGTTGAAGGTTGTTGGAAAGGAGAGCGCGATGCGGTCTAGGCAGATGGCGCGGTATGTGTTGACAGGTTTGGCGCTGGCGATGTTGGGGCTGCTGCCGCCGGCGGGGCAGACGGACGGGCTGCTGTCGCCGACAGAGAAAGCGGTCGAGCCGCTGACGACGCCGGCGGAGAAAGTCGATGGGCCGCTCCGCTTTCGGCTGCAGGAGGGGGACCTGTTCGCCTACCGCAGCAAGCTGAAATACGAAACAACCGCCAACACTCCCATCGGAACGATAAAAGAGAAATATGAGATCGACTCGGTGATTGAGCAGCGCGTTGTTGAAGTTGCCGAAAACGGGAACGGGATCATTGAAACGAAGTATAAAGAGTTTGATGTTGCCGTGGGCTTAGGCGGATCAGCTCTGTCGGGCGTTCCGCAGGAGCGGATTGACCAAGCGCAGGAGGAATTGACCCGCTTGGCGACTGAACTCTCAAAGCCGATCCTGAACGAGCCGTACAAAGTTACGATGACGCCGCGCGGCGAAATCAAAAAAGTGGACGCAAAAGAGTTCTTAGCGGCGGTAGAATCGATAGAAGTCCCTGCAGGCCTGCCTTTCAACATCAAGGACTGGTTTACCGAAGAGAGCTTGAAGATAAACCGCATCGCCCCGGGTCTCGTGTTTCCGAAGCTGGAGGAGTATATTTGGAAGTCGGAGATGAAGGTCGTTGAAAAGATGCAGGACCAATCTTTGACGACCGATGTGAAGCTCGATTGGTCTCGTCAGGGGGACAAGGTCGTCAAACAAATCCCATCGCACATTTTGGAATTCACCGGCTCTGGCAAGCTGGCGGACGGGACCGCCTCGCTACAGATCGAGGGCGTGGATATCGCGGTCAACATGGAATCGTTCGACATGGAGGGAACCGTCCATGTTTCCAAGGAAGATCTGTGGCCTGTCAAAACCAAAATCGTCAATAGCGGGGTCTTATCCATGACAGGCGAACAGTGCGGCTCCATCCAAACGGTGACGGTACAGATGAAACAGACAGGTACCTCCGAGCGGCTCCGCCCGGACGAGTATGAGCAGTTTTAAGCAAAGACAGGGGAAAACGGCATGCCAAAACTGAAAGCGGGCGTCGTCGGCGCGGGGATTATCGGCAAGTCGCATGTTCGGCGGTATATGGAGATGCGCGGCGATGTGGAGCTGGTCGCGCTGGCGGACATTGACGAAGCGGAGGCGCAGCGCGTCGCCCAGGCGAACGGCATCGGGCGCGTTTTTTCCGATTACCGCGACCTGCTCGCCGTTGACGAGATCGACACGGTCGATGTGTGCCTGCCAAATTTTTTGCATGCGCCCGTGTCCATCGCCGCGCTAGAGGCTGGCAAGCATGTTTACTGCGAAAAGCCGATGGCGCGTACCGGCGCCGAAGCGCAGGCGATGTACGAAACCGCCCAGAAAACAGGCAAGCAGCTCCATGTACAGATGGGCACCGTCTTCACGCGCGAGACGAAAGCGGCAAAACGGCTCATTGAGGACGGCGCGCTCGGCCGCGTCTACTATGTGAAAACGAGCCACGGCAGGCGCAAGGGGCGCGTCTATGTGGACGGGTACGCCACAACGCATTTTGTGCAGAAAGAAAAATCGGGCGGCGGAACCCTCGCCGACACCGGCATCTACAACATGGCGCGCATGGTCTATCTTCTCGGCATGCTGGAACCGGAAACGGCAAGCGGCTCCGTCTTCACCGAGATTCCGATGGACGAAAAACGGCGCGCCGACAGCGGCTTCGATGTGGAAGAGTTTGCCGCCGGCGTCGTCCGCTTCAAAAACGATGTGACGATGGTCGTTGAAGAGGCATGGGCGGCGTTCGGCGAATTCGACGGCGATAAGCTGTTCGGATCGCTCGGCGGGCTGCGGCTGAATCCGTTCACCCTCTACACCGACCTTTACGGCATGGACGCGAACGTCTCCTTCAATCTGGACAGCTACGAGCGGAGCCTGCGGCAGAAAGGGCAAAGCTCGGCGGGATATGACGATTCGCAGCGCCATTTCGTGTGGAGCGTCTTAGAGCGGATTGAGCCGATCGATACGGGGCGGATCGGCATGATCGTCGCCCAGATCACCAGCGCGCTGTATGAATCTGCCGAGAAACGCGCCGAGACGCGCTTTTAAGCGGCGTTCGTCCTTTGGCCGCTGAGCAGGTCATCCTCGATCTTGCGCCCAGAGCGTTTGTCCATTAACATGCGGGCATTGTAGAAACCGCACAAAAGGAGTCGACATGAAAAAAACGATCTTGATCATCATGGTTCTGTTGACGGCGGCATGGGCAATCTCTGCGAACGCGCAGATATACTTTGAGGACGACTTCTCCAATGTGAACGAATCTGAAAAGAAATGGGTCGACCTTTGGGGAACCTGGGAATTCAACGGGGGCGAATACCGTCAAACGAGCGGCGAAGCGAACGCCATGTCGGTCGTCGCGGACGACTACTGGGACGAGGGCTGGGTGGAGTACACCTACGAAGTGCGCGGCAAAAAGACGGGCGGCGCCGAAGGGTTTCTCATCATGTTTCGGTGTCAGGGAATGATGGAGCCGCGCGGGAAACCGCTCCGAGACCATCCGCCGCGCATGACGGAACAGGAAAGACTGGAATACTGGTGGAACCTCGGCGGATGGGGCAACACCCGCTCACAGATCGAAGCGTGGGGCGGCGGAACGGCCGGCGCGCACTCGAACCATACCATCGCAACGAACGAGTGGTACGAGATACGCATCGAAAACCGCGCGGACGGCTACACGCTCTACCTGAACGACGAGATGGTCGCTGAAATGGCGGACGCGACGAGGGGAGGCGTTGGACGCATCGGCGTGGCGACATGGATAACGCAGGCATCCTACGACGATGTGATGGTGTACGGGCCGGCGGGCGCGCTGTCGGTCGATCCATCTGGAAAATCAGCGGCGATGTGGGGCAGTCTTAAAGAGGACCGGCGTTGAATTTTGAACGGCGCATGGGCGGTCGATCTGAACAGAAATCGGCTGCGAATCGATCCCAATAGCGCTACAATGTCCGCGTCATGGTCAACTGGCTTCAACAACTCGCGCAGCGCGCGCAGCAGAAAAGCGTCAAGGTTGTCGGTCTCATGTCCGGCACCTCCGCAGACGCTATCGACGCCGCGCTCGTCCAAATCGACGACAGCGGCGATGGACGGGCGCGCCTGCGCGTCCTGCATTACGCCGAAACGCCCCATCGTCCGAAGCTGCGCAGGCGGCTTATGCGCGCCTTTGAAGGCAATGCCGACCCGCGCGAAATCTGCCTTCTGAACGCTCAAATCGGGCATGCGTTTGGAAATGCGGCGCGCCGAATCGTCCAGGACGCGGGCTTCTCGACCGACGAAATGCTCGCCGTCGGATCGCACGGGCAGACCCTCTGGCATGAGCCGCCCCATGCGACGCTGCAGATCGGCTGCCCCGCCGCCGTCGCTGTCCGGTCGCGCCTGCCTGTTGTCGACAACTTCCGCGCGGCAGACGTCGCCCTCGGCGGACAGGGCGCCCCCCTCGCTCCGTATATCGACTGGACGGTCTTTCGCTCAAGCTCCGTTAGCCGCGCGCTGCTCAACATCGGCGGCATCGCCAACATCGCTTTCCTGCCGGCAGGCGGGGAGTTCAGCCAAACGACCGCTTTCGACACCGGCCCCGGCAACGCGCTCATGGACGCCGCGGCGGCTTTTTTTACAAACGGAAAACGCGCCTACGACAACAACGGAGAGCAAGCCGCGCAAGGCAAGCCCGACTCGGAGCTTCTCCAAAAATGGACGCGCCACCCGTACTGCGCTGCCGAGCCGCCTAAAAGCTCAGGGCGCGAGATGTTCGGCGCGCCGTACGCCCGTACGCTCATCGAAGAGGGGCGTCGGCGCCAGCTCTCCGACAACGACCTGATGGCGACGCTGACAGCGTTCACCGCCGAAACGATCGCCGACGCGGCAAAGCGCCACGGCCCTCCTGATCTGCGCGAGCTGATCGTGAGCGGGGGCGGCGCGCTCAACAGAACGCTCATGCGCATGCTGAAAACGGCTCTAGAAAAACGCGGCGTCCCGCTGCGGTTCCGACAGCCCGACGAATGGGGCGTCTCAGCCGAGTCGAAAGAGGCGGCGCTGTTCGCCCTGCTCGCAAGGGAGACGCTGCGCGGGTTGACCGCAAACGCTCCGCGCGCCACCGGCGCGGCGCAGCCCGCCGTTCTTGGAAGCGTGACGCCCCCGCCTACCAGCCGTCCCGCATGACGCGCAAGCCGCGGTTCTCAAGCGGAAACGGAACGGGGACGCCGCCTAAACGGCTCGACTCCACCAGCCCGAACATGATCTCCTGACTGCGCCGCGCGACCTGTATATTGCCGGTCGTTTCGCCGTCGTTCTCGACCGCGTCCGCCAGCTCCGCAATCAAGTTCAGCGTCGGGCTTTGCGCAGGTATCGGCTCCAACTCCTGCCGTTGAAGGACGCTCCACTGATCGTATGTGCGCCATTCCAGCGTTGAGTAGTCGTTGTGCGTGCGCAGTTTGCCTTTCGTTCCGCTCACCTCAAACTCGTAGCCGGAGGCGGCGGTGAAATAGCCGTGAACGCCGTTTTTGAACCGCGCATACCCCATCTCAACGCCGGGGTCGGTTCGGAGCGTGTTGCCGTCCCAGTCCGATTCCGCCCAGCGCAGAGCGCCCTGCGCATAGGAAACCTCCGAGTCCTGCGCCATGTTGAGCAGCAGGTCTGCCGCGTGCGTGTGCGACCACATCGCCGAGCCGACGCCGCAGAACGCGATGCATGCCTGAACGTTTCCGACGGCGCCTTCCTCGATCATTCGGCGCATTTTTCGGAAAAGCGGGGTGTACCGCCGATTGACGCCGTAGTTGAACTTGGCGCCGCTGCGTTCCACCGCTTCGACCATGGCGTCCGCTTCTTCCATTGAGCAGCAGAGCGGTTTTTCGCAGTAAATGCCCTTGACGCCGTTTTCCGCCGCAAAGACGGTCATCTCGGCATGCGGTCCGGGGCGCGTCGCAATGGAGACGATGTCCGGTTTTTCGGTTAAGATCATTTCGCGGTAGTCCAGATAGGAGCGCTTGGCTCCGTACCGCTCGCGGATTCTCTCCGCCTTTTCTGGGTCGACATCGGAGACGGCGGTCAGCTCCGCCCTGTCCGATTCAGCGAACCCCGCCGCGTGCGCCCAAGGCAGCGTCGGCGTTCGAGTGGGATGCCCGCGTATTTCGTCGTCGATGGTGGCGCCCATTCGCCCGCATCCGATCACACATGCTCTCAACATACAACCGCTCTCCCTTCCGCGCCTCAATACTCAAACGCACGTTATATTAATCTGTAGGAATGGGCAACCGCAGCGTCTGACCCGACCCGTCTGCCGACATTCCCAATCCGAGAATCGCGCTTAGAAAAAGATGTTGTTTCAAAAGCCAGCATAGGTTATCGTCATGATGCAGCAGAGGTTCGTTTGCGCTCAAAAGTTGCAGCGCGGCAAAGCCGATGCTATAGTTTCGAATGTTGTCAGGAATCGTTCAGTTACACGGCGGGAAACCGCCCGAAAGGAGAGCGCAAACGTGCGTCATTTGAATGAAATCGTGCGATCTCTCATGATCCCCCCCCGCGAGAGTCGGCTGCGTAAAGCGGCGCTGACCTTGCTTGCTGCGGCAACGGCCGCTGTCTTCGTCTGCGCGCCAGCCGGCGCTGCTGTGCCAGGTCAGCGGCCGCTGATTGATCCGCCGCAGATATTTAGGATTACCTCCATCGGCCCCTACTTAAGCGGATACGACACCTTTGAAGGCGTCATCCAAGGCATGTTACGTCAAAACCAACGTGAACTTCGACACCGTCGATTGGTACGTCAATGACAGCTTTGTCAGGACATCCGATGGTCCGAGCACGACAAGCGTCTTCAGCCATGACTACGCCGATCTAGGTTCAACGACCGGCGCAGCCGTTGTCGTCAAAGCCGTAGCTGCCGACGCCGACGGCAACACCTACACTGACCGGGCAACCATCAACGTCTGGACGAAATCAGAAACGGTCAATATCGTTTCAAAAACCTCCGACCAGGCTCTCGTTGGCGCCACAACGGAAAATGTCTCTGTCCAAACGGATGTGGGCTTCTACCGCGTCGATTGGTCGGTTGATGACGGGTCTGGCGGCAGCGCGACAGCGATCACGACCAACGGACCTGGGCTGACAAGTCAGATCGCATACGACTTTTCAACCGTCCCGCACGGCAATACCGTCACGTTCACGGCGACTCCATACGGCGTCAACGCAGACGGCGAAGCGGTTGCCGGCGAAGCCGCGTCGATCGCGATCGTCGCTTGGAAGATGATCTCGGTCAATGATGTTTCACCATCGAAGCTTAAAGTCGTGAAGGGCGAAGAGCTTTTCGTGTACGCCTCCACCAACGTTCCCTTCAGCCGCATCGAATACAGCATCGAGTTTGGGGACACACATACAGTCAACAGCGCGTTGGCGAACAGCACGGGAAGGATTATCCCTCTCAGATTCAACAACGTCGGACCCAACAATGACCCTCTAGAGGGTAACGAGCTCGACATCGTTGTGACGGCATACGCCACGATCAACGGCGAAGAGTTCAAAAGCGACCCTGTCACCGGGACGGTGACCGTGTATGCTGGCAACGGCTTCGTCTGGAAGACGGTCGAAGTCTACATTGATGAATTTCGCCATTTTGCCGGCGACAATCACTCACAGACAACGTCGCACACTGCTACATACTACAACGACGACGAGAGCCCAGGTCTGGAAAGTTTCTTCAGAAGAAATGGCTGGTGGGTAGGGGATAGACCGGACCACGCCCATATGGCGCTTTTCAATGGAGTCACTATTGACGGGTGGGTCCGCCCGGAGCTTGGGTATACCAAAACTGTCAGGGACATCATGACAAGCAATTTTGTCATGAAAAAGGACAAGTACCATGGCGGACATGCGGTCACGGGATTGGGTGATGATGGAGCGATTGAGTTCAATACGGTCTCGGATGGAAGATATTTCGGACCTGGATCCGATTTGCCTCGGACAGGCATGTCCTCGAACCGGAACTGGCATACTCAAGAAGGCATAAAGCTTGCAGATTGACGCTGCTGAGGAACAGGGGGCGCGGCGCAGTTTCAAACCCGCCCCCTGCGCCTCTATCGTTGACTGCGGATTCAATTTTGAGCGGTTTACACTTTAGGAGGCACGTTTCCATGCTGCAGATTCAAATGTTCGCCTGTTTCGCTCTCGCCGCTCTGCTGATCAATTCTCAACCGGCGGTTGCTGTCCTGCCGCTGCCAAAGCCTCGAGAGGATGTGACGAAGCTGACCAAACCGACCGTCTGCTATGTTACAAGAGACTCCTATGAGATAGGTCTCATCGACTGGGACGGCAAGAACGACCGTGTATGGATGGGCGACGGAAAGGCGCGGTTCGCCGGCAACGCGTCTTGGTCGCCGGACGGGAAGCGCGCCGCAGTTGTCGTGTACGATGGAGCCGACAGAAGCTACACGCCTTATGTGTTGAATCTGGAAACCGGCGGCGTCCAAAACCTGCTGGAATGGCTTCCGGAGGGGGTAGGCGATTATATTTACCCCACTTGGTCGCCGGACGGAAACTGGGTGACGATTGTCGACACATGGCGCATCACCAATCTCATCCTTGCGGCGCACATCTTCAAGGTCAATATCCACAGCGGCGCATCTGTTCAGCTGACCGATTTTCCCCGGCGAGATCCTTCATATGGAAAACCGTCATGGTCGCCGGACGGCAAGAAGATCGCGTTCGGAGCCTTGGAAGAGCCTCATTTAGTGAACGACGCAAAGACCAACCAAGAGATCTATGTCATGAACGCCGACGGATCCAATATGGTCAACATCTCCAACCATCCAATATGGGATGTCGATCCTGCATGGTCGCCGGACGGAAGAAAGATCGTATTTGTATCCGCCCGCGACTATGCTATTGCGAATGCATGGGATCTTTACATGATGAATCCGGACGGCTCAAATGTGGAGCGTCTCACGTCCGACGCATATTTTGAAAGCTTCCCCCAATGGTCTCCCGATTCGCAGTGGATCGTTTACTATAGCGGATCTCCCGATCCGAATGAGCAGCAGCCAATAGGCAGTTACCGCATGCATGTCGCTACGAGAAAGGCGGAGCTTATCAAGCGCGACGTGGACTCGCCGACATGGGTTTTGGCGGGCAAGAGCCGCTTCCTCTCCGTCGACCCTGCGGATAAAAAAAAAGCGCAATGGGGGAAGATAAAAGCGGCGGGCGGCAATGAAAACAGCCCAGCGCCGCAGGAGAGCTCCTCTGACGAAGAATGACAAAGCTTATTCGCTGTCCGCTTCCAGCAGTTGCTGAAAAGCGCCGATGCGCATTTTGGCGCCATCGGGCAGTTCCGCCCGCGCGAGGCGCTCCGAAGCGCGGTCTTGAAAAAACTGACTGCCGTAATAAAACAGGAAGCTGGACAGAAACATGACAACTATCGCCCAGAAACAACGCATTTCTATGGCGAGCTTGTTGTTCGGACACAGCTCCTGTCTGCGCCGCCGTTTAAGCGTCCTTTAAAGCGGCGGCGAGCGCCGCGAGAAGCCGTTGAACCTCCGCTTTTTTGTCGGGCGGGAGCTGCCGCGAGGTTTTCAGCTCGCTGCGCAGGCTTTCGTTCTCCGCTTCAAGCTGCTTGATGCGGGCGAGCAGCTCCTCGTTCTGCTGGGCGAGCGCCGCGCGTTCCGACAGCGCTTTCGCCGCCGTTTTGCGCAGCGACGCAATGACCGCCTGCATTCGGTCCGCCCGTTCTTCAAGCGCTTTGAGCTGCGCGGAAATGCGCTCCGGTATCGCGTTCACAAGGAACCTCCGCCATTCATTTCCGCTATTATGCCAATGTTGTTTGGCTGTGTCAACAGCGCCTGCAGATATTGGAGACGGAGCTTGAACATTTCGAAATCGCCGGCGGACGATGCAAAACGCGATCAAGCCGCATTTCTGACCTTACGTCAGTTGGGACATGTCGACATGCGAACGCAGGCGGCGTCTGCGGCGCCTCTAGATTCCCGCTTTCGAGGGCGGAGCCTTTTCCCCATAAATAGAGCGATCAGTCGCTCAAATGTCCCAATTTTACGCATGAGGCTAGGCATTTTAGTTGACATCCTTGCGCGTCCCATGTTATATTCTTTAGCGGCGATCCGGCGTAGCTCAATTGGCAGAGCGGGTGGCTGTTAACCACTAGGTCGTAGGTTCGAGTCCTACCGCCGGAACCACATTTTCTTTACGCTGCCCTTCAAGGCAGTTTCCCGCTTACATCTCTGCGTCCTCCTCAGAACAGGGAGCCTTTCATTGAAAACGCTGGCGCTCTACCGACAAGACGCTCTTGAAAAAACCTATCCAAACGACGCGGCGCGCCTGCTGGAAGCCATCGACTCGTTTGCGCGGCGCCGCGGCGCAAAAACGCTGGAGGTCGGCTCAATCTGCCGAGAACTGCAGGACGCCCCCGACAACGCATGCGCAAAGGCGCTCAAAAAGGCGGCGCAGGCGGAAACGAACGCGCCGCTGGACGCGCTCGTTCTGATTGGGGACGAAAACATTCTTCCGATGTGGACGGTCAATATCCTTCAAGCGTGGGCGGTCGGCGGCAGAGGCAGAGGCAGGGTCGTCCACACGGACGCTTTCTACGGCGGACTGAGCGGCGGCGCGCTGCCCGACACGCCCGTTTCGCGCGTCATGGGAAACGCGGACGCGGTTGTCCGGCAGTTGAACGGCGGGCAGGCGCGCGGGCTTGAGGCGGCAGTCTTATGCTCGGAGGACACGCGCATTCACCTTGAAACGCAGCGGTTTCTAGAAGAGCTTTCGCAGAACGGACACCGCGTCGACGCAATCGGGCGGATGAAGGAGGCGGGCGGGCAGGAGCGTTTAGACCAGTACGACCTGATCATCCATTTTGGGCATGGGTCGGCGCGTTCCATTTCGAACCGCTGGGGCGAGGATTTTGCGTCCTCCAAGGGGCTGCCGGCGCTGCCCCGCCGTCCGATTGCGATTGTGGACGGATGCGCGACGACGCCTCCCGGCTCGCCGCTGCTGCGCGCGTTTTTAAACAATGGATGCCGCGCGTATATCGGAAGCGGAGCGACGGTGTACGGCATGACGCCGGCGCGCTACACGAACCAGCTGGTCATGCATTTTCTAGACGCTTACAAGGAGAACCCCGACTGGCATATTGCGCGGCTGCTGCTGGCGGCGAGGGCGCAATATGCGCGCGTGAACTGCCTCGAGAAGCCGCTGGCGGAGCTGGAGAAGGTCGGCAGGGTCAGCGCGGACGGAGAGATGGACATTCATCTGGCGACATTTTTAGGATGGGGGTCGTACGGGGCGCCGTTCGCGCGTTTGGGCAAAGGGGAGGCGCGCCCCGCGTTTAAAAAGCTGCCGCTTGTGACGGAGGCGCGCGTTCTCAAAGCGCCAGGCGGGCATGTGGAGACCGCTTTTCAGCAAGAATCGCCGACTCAGCAGCCGATACTCTTCTTGCGGGCGGACTGGCCGGCGGAGGCGTCCTCGGGGCTTGTCGTCCGCGTATCCCAGAACGGAAAGGTTCTGCATGAGCTGCATGGCGGGACAGAGATCGTGTATCAGCATCTGAAGGACATCTGCGTCGGCGGATACGATGACGGGGAAATCTACCGCGCCTACTGGCTTCTGCCTTTAGAAAGCGCAGCCGAAAGCCAGCAGCTGCGCGTGGAGCTGACCTTCTCCGAGGGAGAGGCGGCCGTATTAACCGAGTCGGCGGTGGAGCTGTGGCCGGAATGGGAGGTCGTTGAGCCGCCTTCGGATTAACGTTCGCCCATGCGTTTCGGGTCGTTTGCGAAGAGCGCCAGCTAAGAGATAGCCTCTACAGGCGATGATATACGAAAATCCGGTTCAAATCGGGCAGATCGTCATTCCCGCGAAAGCGGGAATCCAGAGTTCTCCCAGACAGCTTCCGCATTCTAAAACGGCTCTTAAAAATCAAAATCATCGCCTATAGAGACTGCCGGCCAAGACGCCCCCTTGCGCGGCGGTCAAAAGCGCGTTACGATATATGCAGGCAGAACGCCGCCCAGCAACATGACGGAGAAACGCGCATGGAAAAAATCAGGCAGCTCGCCAAATTTCTACAGCACGGCATTGAAGCGCATGACAGCTACGTAGAGACGCTCATTGAGGAGCGGACGAAATACATGCGCCTCGCCATCTCGAACGGGTTTGAAGACGAGGGCGAGCAGTCCAGAGAATCGTGGCTGAGTCACCTGCAGGCGCTCAAAAACCGCATTGATGTGCATCTGAACGCCATGCGCGTCTCCATCGTCAACGACGCCCGAGCCATCGAAAGCGACCTGCCGTCCGCCCCCGCGCCCGACGAAAAAGAGGACGACGAACCGGAAAACAACGGCGACAACTCCATCAAGGTGGTCTGAAGCCGTATGGATTTCGGCTTTGTCATCGGCTCCGTAACGGCGACGCGCAAAGACCCGTCGCTTCAAGGGACGCGCTTTGTCGTCGTTCAACCGACCGATGAGCGCGAACGCCCGCTCGGACGCCCGCTCGTCGCCGTCGACACGGAGGGCATTACAGGCGTCGGCTCCCGCGTTTATTTTGTCACAGGCGCGGACGCCGCCTCCGTTCCCCGTCCGCCGAAGCCGTTCATGCCGATCGACGCGGCAGTCGTCGGCGTGATCGACTCGACGGCGCTCAGCGATTCGGCTCCCGTCCGCCTTGACATGGAGGAAGGCGCGGACGAATGATCTTGGCGCGCGTCATCGGGAAGGCGGTCTCGACGTCAAAGCATCCCGCATACGAACGGCGGACGCTGCTGATTGTGCAGCCGATTGCGCCGGACGGAACGGCGCGCGGAGCGGCAAAGCTCGCGGTGGACTATGTCGGCGCGGGCGAAGGCGACATCGCGCTTGTGGGCGCCGGCCCCGGCGTCGCTAAGGGGGTGTTTGGATTGGAACGGGCGCCGATACGCGAGCTGGTCATGGGCATTGTCGACTCGCTGCCTCGTTCGCGCTGATTTTCCCTCGCCCGCCATCGCCCCTTCCCCGCCGTCATTCCCGTCCTTGCGGTAAAACGCGCGGGAATTTTATCTTTTGAACTAGGATGAAAGGATTTCAAAGATGAAAGGAATCGTTCTTTGAATAAAGCCGTCTCGTTCTGCCATCCTTTTAATCCTGCAAATCCTAGTTCAGACAACGCCGCGGAAACTTCTGACCTCATGCCTAAAGTTGGGACAGTTGGATGAACAAAGCCTTTATTCATGGGGAAAAAGCGTCGCCAACCCGATCGTCATTCCCGCGCAAGCGGGAATCCAGAAATCCGCGATCTAATATCCCTGCGTCAAGCGCGGAAATGACGGCATGGTACGCCGGTCCGCGCGCCTTTTATGTTGACACTGACAAATTTTCCTATTAGCCTATAACAATCACATGTTGTATAATTCCCTATGTGGTGGTATGCCCACCGCTTAAGTGGCGCAACGCACAATGTGTGATATTGTGCTTGGCAAGGTTCGTTTTACTAAAAGCGGTTGCTGTTAAAAACAAACTTGACAATCAGCCGCGCTGGAATCATTAGTGTGTGGCCGTTATTAACAACGCCAACTTTCATAGGCAGCAATGCTAAGGACTGGACATGGTAGACGGCCGACAAGACACTGCAGGAAAGACCGAAGCGGCAATACAAAACAGCCTGAAGATCGAGCGGCATTTCACAAGCCCCGACATCCACCCCTTTGAGGACATCGAGTGGGTAGAGCGGCGCTCGGCGATCTATTCCGAAAAAGGCGACACCATCTTTGAGGCAGACAATGTCCGCGTGCCGAAAAGCTGGTCGCAGCTCTCAACGGATATACTCGTCTCCAAATACTTCCGAAAAGCGGGAGTCCCGGACACCGGCAGCGAACGCGGAGCCGATCAGGTCATCCTGCGGGTCGCGCGGACGCTCCGCCAAGCCGGCGAACAGGACGGGTATTTCGCCTCAACCGAAGACGCCGACAACTTCGAAGCGGAACTGACGCATCTTCTCATCAACCAGATGGGCGCCTTCAATTCGCCTGTCTGGTTCAACTGCGGACTCTCGCAGGAATACGGGATTCAAGGCTCGCCCGGCAACTGGAGATACGACGAAAACAAGGGCGAAGCGGTCATGCTGGAGGACAGCTATCTCCATCCGCAAAACTCCGCCTGCTTCATTCAGTCGGTCGAAGACGACCTGATGGCGATCTTTGAGCTGGCGCAGAACGAGGCGCGCCTCTTCAAGTTCGGCTCTGGAACAGGCACCAACTTTTCGACGCTGCGCGGGAGCATGGAGAAGCTGACCAGCGGCGGCACCAGCTCCGGGTTGATGTCGTTCCTGGAGGTCCTAGACAGAGGCGCCGGCGCGACAAAATCGGGCGGAACGACCCGAAGAGCCGCCAAGATGGTCATTCTTGACATGGACCATCCCGAAATCGAAGACTTCATCAACTGGAAGGTGCGCGAAGAGGAGAAGGTGAGAACGCTCATCGCCGCAGGCTACGAGAGCGACTTCAACGGCGAGGCGTATAAGACCGTCTCTGGGCAGAACTCCAACAACTCCGTCCGCATCACGGACGCTTTCATGGAGGCGGCGCTCAAAGACGGAGCCTGGACAACGACGCTGCGCACCACCAAAGAGCCGCACAACGCCTACAACGCCCGCGACCTGCTCAACCAGATCGCCGAAGCCGCGTGGGCATGCGCTGACCCCGGCGTCCAGTTCGACTCCACCATCAACGACTGGCACACATGCGCCAACGCCGACCGCATCTACGCCAGCAACCCATGCTCCGAGTATATGTTCCTGAACGACTCGGCATGCAACTTGGCGTCGCTCAATCTTCTCAAATATCTGAACGAGGACGGCTCCTTCAACGTCGCCGACTACGAGTCCGCCGTCCGAACCTTCACGATTGCGATGGAGATCATCGTCGGTTTCTCCTCCTATCCGACGAAGCGAATCGCCGAAAACAGCCATGTGTACCGCCCGCTCGGTCTTGGATACGCGAATCTGGGGGCGTTGCTCATGGTGAAGGGCATCCCTTACGAAAGCGAGGACGGTTATGCGTGGTGCGCGGCGCTGACGGGGGTTCTGTGCGGGAAGGCGTATGTGACGTCGGCTGAACTCGCGCAGGCAAAGGGGCCGTTTGAAGGGTTTGAGCGCAACCGCGATCCGATGCTGCGCGTCATGAACAAGCACCGCGCCGCCGTGTACCGCATCAACCCAGAGCGCTGCCCGAGCGATCTGTTGAAAGCCGCCGAAAAGAACTGGAACGAGGCGGTTCAGCTGGGCGAGGCGCATGGGTACCGCAACGCGCAGGCGACCGTTCTGGCGCCGACGGGAACCATCGGGCTGCTGATGGACTGCGACACGACCGGCATTGAGCCGGACTTTGCGCTGGTGAAGTTCAAAAAGCTAGCGGGGGGCGGCTTTTTCAAAATCATCAATCAGTCGGTTCCAAGAGCGCTGGAGACTCTCGGTTACTCAAAAGATCAGATTGACGCGATCGCCGCTTACGCTGTCGGGACGCCGACGCTCATGGGCGCGCCGTATATCAACCATTCGACGCTTCAAGAGCGCGGGCTGCGCGCCGAAGAGATCGACCGCATTGAAAAGGCGCTGCCCGGCGCGATGGACCTGAACTCAGCCGTCAACGTATGGACGCTCGGCGAAAAGACGGTCAAGCGGCTCGGCTACACGCCCGAAGAGTATAACGATCCGCGTTTCAACCTGCTGGACGCGCTCGGTTTCACGCCGAATCAGGTTGAAGAGGCTACAAAGGCGGTCTGCGGAACGCAAACCGTGGAGGGCGCGCCCGACCTGAAAGAGGAGCATACGGCTGTCTTCGACTGCGCGAACCGGTGCGGCAAATACGGCGAGCGCTCCATTTCCCCGATGGGGCATGTGCGGATGATGGCGGCGGCGCAGCCGTTCATCAGCGGCGCCATCTCCAAGACGGTGAACCTGCCCAACGAGGCGACCGTGGACGATGTCCGCGATGTGTATGTGGAGTCGTGGCGGCTTGGGGTGAAAGCGATCGCGGTGTATCGAGACGGCTCCAAGGCGTCGCAGCCGCTCAGCGCCGGCGGAAGCGAGGAGGAAGCGGAGCAGGAGCAGGCGCAGGGACCGGTGCGCCGCCGCCTGCCGGACGAACGGCAATCGATCACGCACAAGTTCAGCGTCGGCGAGCATGAGGGGTACATCACCGTCGGGCTGTACGAGGACGGATCGCCCGGCGAAGTGTTTTTGACGATGTCAAAAGAGGGATCGACGATCTCTGGGCTGATGGACGCCTTTGCGACGATGACCTCGCTCGCGCTTCAATACGGCGTCCCGCTGGATGCGCTGGTGCGCAAGTTTTCGCATATGCGTTTTGAGCCGCAGGGCTTCACGAGCAACAAGCAGATACCGATGGCGAAGTCGCTCATCGATTACATCTTCCGCTGGCTCGCGTTGAAGTTTGTGGACGACGACCGCGAAAACGGCGAGGCGGCCGCCTACCATGCGAGCCTGGAGCGCGTTCCGCTGCCTTCGATTCCGCCGGCGGCGGACGGCGCGGAGACGCTGTTTACAGGCGAGCCGTTCACAAAGTCGGACGGCGTCGCGTGCCACGTGTGCGGCGCCATCATGCTGCGTTCAGGCACCTGCTATGTGTGCGCCAACTGCGGCGCCAACACCGGCTGCGGCTAAAAGCAGCGCAGACCGATGCGCGGGCTGGAGGCTTCCCTTCAGCCCGCGCAGCCTTCCTCTCCCGGCGTCTCGCCTTCCTGCGCAGACGAAAAATCTAGAATCCTGACAGAACCGCCCGCGCCTCCATTCAACTTGCGCTAGCGCCGAACATGCCATGTTGCATTATCGATCTGTATAGCGTATGATATACGTATAGAAGCAGGAGATGGATTGATGCGGCGGTTACTGGCGGTGTGTTGCGCGGCGGTATTGGCGTTGACGGGATGCGTTTCTAACCCAAACAGGGGTTTGTCTCGGACGACGCTTGAGAACCGCGCCAAGATGAAAGAAAAGATGCCCTCCTACCAAATACTGGAAGGAAACTTGGGCGTCTCTGGGGAAGGGTTTATTTTTGAAAACGAACGCTTCCGCTTTGAGTTTAAAAAAGAGCTCACCGAGGTGGACGGCTACCGCACGGAAGAGGATCGGCGCGCCCGCGGGCTGAAGGCGAGCAAGGAGTTGAACAGCAGCTACGAATTTGTGCGCAAGCTCTTCGGCGTCGAAGCCCCCAGAACGATCCGCGTCGTCATTCAAGAAAAATGGCCAAGCCCCTCCACCCCAGCGTATGTCTCATGGAGCTCCGTCGAGGGCATCGTCATGTATTTCGGGGTCGACTCTTTCCAAGACAACTCCATTCTCGCGCATGAAATGGCGCACGCGCTGATCAGCCGCTTTCAGATACCAACATGGTTGAACGAAGGGATCGCGACGCTCGTTGAAGTCGACCACGCCAAAAGCAAACGGGGCGATATGAAGCTGCCGTCCCCGCTTCTACTCGACCAGAACGGGTATAACGCCGTCCAAACATGGCGGTCGCACGAGGCGGAAGGGAGCGAGTATTCGGAGATTGCAATGTACCGCGCCTCTTATAGCGTTGTAACGGATGCGCTGCGCCGTTTTGGGAACGACATTTTTTTGAAGTTCTTTCAACAGCTGGACGCGGAAAAGCGCGAGCGCCGCGAATTAACGATGCGGGAGATCATACAACGCATTGACCGCGCGACCGGACGACAGGACGCGCAGGCATTTTTTGAAGAACTAAAGTTCCGGATCGAGTAAAGAAAAAGGAGGAACCATGAAACACACCACCGCATGGATTGCAGCCGCCGCCCTGCTCATAGGGGCTGTTGGATGCGCGCAATTGATCGGCCCGCAGGAGCTGAGCGAAAACTACGCGCTGATGGCGGGCGTCGAGTCGAACCGACCCGCCTTCATTGACGGAGACCACAACTCCGCCGCCGACACTGTCTTCCCGCCCAGCTCGGGCAGCCTAAGGTCGCCCGCCAGCGAGGCGTATATCACTCTCCCGGTCGCCAAAACCATCAACCGCATCAAGATCTATTCGAAGGATCTGCTCGGAGTCGATCTGTATGTGGAAGACCCGACGCAAGGATGGAAGCTGAACGGCAGATACGACGGGCTGAAAGGTCCGGTTGTCGATCTCAAGCTGAAAGGCATCGTGTACACAAGCGGCGTCAAGTTGCGCATCCGGCGCACCGCGAACGACGCGAGCGCCTACCGCGAAAACACAGAAGCTCGAGGCGGCATACGATACATGTCGGGGCGGACGCGCGCCCCTGCCAAAATTTATGAGATTGAGCTGTACGGGCCGTCAGGCTCTTCGGCGGGCGACGATGCCATCGAGGCAACGGCGAACGCCGACGTCGCGCTGAAGCTGGAGGGCATGGAGGACATGACTCCGGCCGAGCCGAAGCCCATTCAGCCGCCCACAACGGCGCCCGGCTCCGGGCTAAACTTCACCCTGCCGAAGCTGGACGGAACGAACCTGTCCCTGTCCGAATACAGAGGGCGCGTCGTCCTGGTCAACTTCTGGGCGACCTGGTGCGGTCCGTGCGTCGCTGAGATGCCCGACCTGCAGGCGGTGCGGGACGAGCTGAACCCGCGCGGCTTTGAGGTGATCGCCATCTCGCTTGACCGAGACTCGGCGCAGCAGTACCAGACCGACGCGGTGAAAAAGAAGGTTCAAAACTTTGTGACGAACCACGGTCTCACCTTCCCGGTCGTACTTGGAAACGCTGCGGTCGCCGGGCAATTCGGCGGAGTGCGCGGCATACCGGCGACCTTCATCGTTGACGCGAACGGCAACATCGTCAGCAAGCATGTTGGCAAGATGAACCGCCGGCAGTTCAAATCAGCCATCGAAGAGGCGTACGGCGAGCTTGAGTAACCAACGGCTCAAGCGGGAGGTCGGCGCCGGCGGCGCTGTCCTTCTCGGTCTTGGCTCGATGGTCGGCGCCGGCGTTTTTGTGAGCGTCGGCGTCGCCATTGACATCGCTGGTCCGTCGGCATGCCTAGCGGTCGCGCTTGCGGCGCTGCTGGCGTTATGCAACGGACTGAGCTCGGCGCAGCTCGCCGCGGCGCACCCTGTGAGCGGCGGAACCTACGAATACGGGTACCGCCAGCTGAACTCATGGTGGGGTTTTTCGGCGGGCTGGCTGTTTTTATGCGCAAAAAGTGCCTCCGCGGCGACCGCGGCAATCGGATTTGCGCAATACGCTTTCCCAGGCTCCCCAACGCTGCTTCCCGCCGCGGCGACCGTTGTCGTTCTCACGGCGGTCACATTGACAGGTTTGCGCAGGTCCAACCGCGTGAACGCCGTTCTGGTGTCGATTGTGGCGGCGGGCTTGATCGGATTTGCGGCTGTCGGGCTATATAGATCGGGCGGCGGCGCGTTTTCATTAACGCCGTTTTTTCAATCGCCCGACGGCGGCGCCGTGACGCTGACCGGCTTTCTGGAAGCGGCGGCGCTCATGTTTGTCGCCTACACCGGCTACGGGCGCGTCGCCACGCTCGGCGAAGAGATACGCGACCCGCGCCGGTCGATTCCGCGCGCGGTCATCGCTGTCATGGCGATCACAATGGCGCTCTACGCGCTGGTGACGATCGTCGTGGCGGGATACGGCGGCTCGCGCGGCGCGGAAGGCGGGCTGCTGTCGACGATCGCGCGCGGTTTCGGCTCGCCTGCGCTTGCGACCGCGTTGACGGGCGCGGCGGCGGTCGCGCTGCTCGGCGTCCTGTTGAATCTCATCCTCGGCTTGTCGCGCGTCATGCTCGCAATGGGCAGGCGCGGCGACATTCCCTCCGTCTTCGCGCGCGTTGAAAAAAGCGGAGCGACCCCTGGTCCTGCTGTCGTTGCGTCCGGGCTGCTCATCGCGGCGTTGACGCTCATCGGCAGCGTAGAGGCGGCGTGGTCGTTCAGCGCGTTCACCGTGCTTGGTTACTACTCGGTAACAAGCCTGTCGGCTCTGCGCCTTCCGCCTGAAAAGCGGCTCTACCCGCGCTTCATTTCCTACGCCGGGCTTGCGGGCTGCGCGTTTTTGGCGTTCTGGGTGAAGCCGATCTACCTGCTCATCGGGTCGGGCGTCATCGGCGCGGGGCTGATCTGGAAAGCGGTTGCCAATCTGTTCAACGAGCCTACTGAGGCGGACGAATCCTAATTTTCCCCCGTTTTGAGATGGAGACCGACGATGGCCGGCGCGGAACGCAGACCCTCCTGTTTAGGGCGTCTGTTTCTGATCTGTTTAGGGGCGGCGCTCGCGCTGGGCGCCGTTTATGTTGCGAATCGGCAGGGCTGGTTGGACAGGGGCGGCGCGCCGGCGGACAGGGCGGTCTCGCCGGCGGCGAGGGAAAAGGCTGCCGCGCTTGCTTCGAAGCCGCTGCGGCGCGCGTACCATGCGGCGGTGCGCGGCGATTCGCAGGTGTACGACGGCGACACCTTGACCGATGTGCTGATACGCATCGGGGACGCGCCGGCAGGGGCGGGCGAGGCGGAGCGGCTGTGGCTCTCGGCGCTGGCAATCGACAGCGGGCTGTATATTCAGGCGAATGTGCGGATCGACGGAATCGACGCGGCGGAGATGCGCCCATCGCGCACAAACAGCGCGGGAGAGGCGCGTTCAGAAGCGGAGCGGGAGGCTGAAAAAGCGGCGGCTGTCCGCGCGCGGGACGCCCTCGCGGAGCTGCTGCGCCAACACAACTACGAGCTGACGCTGGAGAACATTGAGCCTGACAAATACGGCGGACGCATCGTCGCGGACGCGCTCATCGGCGGCATTGACGCGGCGCAGTATCTCATACAGAAACGGTTGGCGGTTCCCTACGACGGCGGAACGAAACAAGATGTGGACTGGAGGCGGCTTAGCTTAGAAGGCGCGGCGCCGTAAGGTTCTCCCCTTTCTCCCGGTTGGCGGGTTTTTTCTAAAAGAAATGCCCTGTCTGTTCAAACGCTCAACCTCACCGTCATCCCGCGCAAGCGGGAATCTTAGAGCGTTTGTTTGCAGTCTAGATTCCGTTCCCTGCAATGCCGCCTTTACCGGTCGGCGGGCGCGTTCATGTTGACACAGCGGCGGAATAGGCGCATCATGCATGCAAGGAAGAAGGATGGCATGGCGAAGTTTTTCCAACGACTCTTGAATACGGAACGCGCCCTCGAGAGCGTTGATATCCGCGCGCTCCCTCGGCCGGATTTTAATCTGGAGCGTCCGGCCGTTGCCGCTGTCTTGGACGGGAGAATTCCCGCTCCTGAACATGATCAAGCGGATGCGTTTAAAAACGCATTGAACGCCATTTATGGACGCAATCTAGAGTGGGCGTCCTACTTTGACGCTGTCCCTAAAGGCTGCGTCGGGATGAAGCTGCGCATCGTTGAAATGGGAGCGTTTTTTACTTTGGGAAAGTGGACCGGATCCGTCAGGATAGATCTGGAGGTCCATGACTTCCAAACGCTTCCGTTGCGCTGTTTCACCGTGCCAATTGTCGCAGAGCGTCCGCTGGCTAACGTTCTGGAGCAGGAGGCGGCGGCGAGCGCCTGGGAGAAGGCGGCGGCGCAGTTGATCGGATGTATAGACAAAGCGCTGCTGGCGGTCCGCGACGGGGCAGATTTGGAAGCGGCGTTTCAACCGCGCGCTGCGACCGCCTTGACAAGTTGAAAGGAGTCCGCATGACAAGTAAAGTCAAAACGATACTGATCATCTACGGCGTCTTTTTCTTTGCGCTGATCTTTTCCGCGATGGCGTATGTGACGGTCTGGGGGCCGGGCATGCCGCTCGTCGCATGGTTCACGCTCATGATCGTCGCGACGGTCGCCGCGGCGTATGCGTGCGTCGTCTCCGGCTCAGGCGATTAGCTTTCCATCTTGGACGGATCGGTCGCCAGCATCGTTTTGTAGATTTCGGCGTAGATCTTGTCGCGCGGGACGCACCCCGCCGGAAATTGCCCCAGCTCGTTGTGCTTGCCTCTCATGAGCGCCGTGCAGTAGCTGACGGCGACGCATGATTTTTGCCGGCTCAACTCGCCGTCCCGCCGCGCGTCTAAGGCGAAGTCGGGATACGCCAGCGCCCCCCGCCCGACGCCGACCGCAGAGACGCGCCCGTCTCGGATATTCGCCTCCGCCGCATAGATGAAAAACCGCTGAAGCCAGCTGTAACCCGTCCCAATGACAGGGACATCCGGCGCGCCGCGCTGAATCGCTTCCGCCGCTTCAAAATGCCGCGCGACGCCGAACAGCGGATGCTCCGGCGTCGTATAGCCGTCGATGGGCGGACGCTCAAACGGACGGCCGACATGCGGATTGTAGTAAGGGCTTCCCATCGTCGCGTTGATGATGTCGACGCCCCATTCGGCAAGGTCTTTAGCGTAGCGCGTCGGCTCGGAATAGTCGGGCTGAATCGGGTTTTCCGCGTCAACGCCCCATCCGCCGAGATACGGAGAGGCGACGGGCTTCGGCTCCCCCTCTTTCGTGTCTAGATTTTCTCCGTAAGGAATGCCGTCGTACACATTCAGGCGCGTTCCAATGAGCGTATCCTGACCAATCTCCTCCTTGACGCGCAGAATGATCTCGCGGGCGAGGCGCGTCCGGTTTTCGTACGATCCGCCGTAGGGTCCTGGACGCAGGCGCGCCGCCAGCAGCTCCGACAACAGATACCGATGGCACTGCTTGATGTCCACAAAATCGAAGCCGATCTTCGCCGCCATCGCCGCCGCATGGACGATCTGATCCGCCGCCTTTTGGAGCTCCCAGTCGGCTAAGATGGGATAGGTTTCAGCGCCGGCGACGCCTTTTGTCACGGCGTCCACATCCGGGTCCCGCTGCGCGATGAGCGGCTTTTTAAAGGAGTACCGCCCCGAGTGAGTCAGCTGAAGCCCGACGAGCAGGTCGCCGTCCCCGCCAAAAACGTCTCGGTGCGCCTTCCGCGTTTTCAGGAGCGTCGCTTCCAGCGCCGACAGGTTCGCGTCGTTGATGAGCAGCTGCCGCTTGTTCGCCCTAGACTCCTCCGAGACAGCGGTCGCTTCTCCCCAGATCAGTTTTGCGCCGCCCGCTCCGAAACGCTCCCAGCGCCGTATTGTCAATTCGCCCGGCTTGCCGTCCGCGGTTCCGTCGCAGCCCTCCATCGGGTGAACGGCGAGGCGGTTCCCCGCGGTCCGATGCCGTATATGAAGCGGCTCAAAACAGGCTTTCAGATCGGTTTCAAGTCGAACAGGCGCATGGAGCCGCGCGATCTCTTCTTGCAGACTTTCAAGCGTTTTATAGGTGAAAAAGCGTTTAGGCATGCGAGTCCGTTTCATCGCTGAATTGCTCGGCGGGGTTTGAGAGCGTCCCGATCGGATCGCAATGGATGTCGACAATGTCGCCATGCTGGAGCGGTATGTCGTTCGGGGCGATGATGCCTGTCCCAGTGGCGACCGTCGTTCCGACGGGGCAGTCGTTGTCTCTCAACAGGTATTCGATCAGCTGTTCAAATTTCCAGTTGATTTGGCTGGTGTTGACGCTTCCGCTCCACAGCTCCTCTTCCCCTCTCCGCGCCGAGCAGACGATCTCTAGGCTGTAAGGGTCGTCGATTTCGCCGGGCGTGATGAAGACAGGACCGAGCGCGCAGCATCCGTTATACATCTTGGACTGCGGCAGGTAGAGCGGATTGTCCCGCTCAATGTCCCACGCGGAGACGTCGTTGCAGAGCGTGTATCCGGCGATTTTTCCGTCGGCGGCGAGAACAAACGCCAGTTCCGGCTCCGCGGCGGTGAGTTTGGAATCGCGCCGTATTCCGATCTTTCCCTGATGCCCCACAACGCTCCGCGCCGTCGATTTGAAAAAAATTTCTGGACGGTCGGCATGGTACACGCGCGAGTAGATGTCCGTTTCGGCGTCGTCGTCGCGCATGTCGGAGCTGCGCTTGTAGGTGACTCCGCAGCCCCACACTTCGGGCGCTTCAATCGGCGGCAGCAGATGCCGGCTGTCTGGATTCGGCGGGTTGTTGAGCGCGTCGTAAAGCGTCGCCTCTTCCGATTCCCATGGCGCGGGGCGCGCTCTGGCGTTCACGGCGAGTTCTTGCATCTCGGCGACAAGAACGTTCAGGCTGACGCGCTCCTCTGCGCAGATCTGCAGCAGCTCTAGAAGGCCGGGAGCTTCGTCGGTGGTGATGTCGATGACGGCGTTGTCGCGTGTGAGGACGCCGATGCGGGGACCTAGCCCTGGTTCATGGTAGCTCAACAGTTTCATATCCGAACGGCCTTTCCGCCTGATGAGTTGTGCGGGCGCAGTTTATCATACGCTGTCCGCCCGCTACATTCAAGGACGCGGGTATGAGGGTATGACCGGCAGTCTCTATAGGCGATGATTTTGATTTTAAAGAGCCGCTTTAGAATGCGGAGGCTGTCTGGAAGAACTCTGGATTCCCGCTTTCGCGGGAATGGCGGCTTGGTTGGCGAAGCCTTTTTCCATACATAAAGGCTTTGTTTGTTCAATCGTATAGACGCTGCTGATCGGAGTCCAGCTCGTTGAGAAGCGATTGGGCGTATCGGCGCAGCTCCGCATGGCTGCCGCCGGCTTGTCCGCTTTCTGGGATGAGCGCGTAACGCAGGAACGCTTTTTGAGCGTCTAACGGCGAGCCGACGCTGTGCCAATGCCCGTCCAGCTCAACGGCGGAGAGGGAGCCGTTTGCGGCGTTGCGCCGGAGAAGGGCGGTGAAGTCCAGCTCCTGATGAATGGCGCCCTCCGCGCCGGCGAGAAAACGCATATCGTCCGCGGAAATCGCATACCGCCCCGCCACTGCCAGATAGGTCTCCTCTCCGTCTATCATGTTCGGAGACGGGTCGGCAGGCTTCTCCTCCATGTCCAATACGCGGTATGCCGTTCTGCCGGTGAAATCGTTCGGCATCTCAATCGGTTCGCCTTCAACCAGAACGACCCCGAAGCGGCTCGCTTCTTCTTTTGAGACTCTCTGAACGGCGGCGACGGTTCCGCCGAGGCTTCTCCGTCCCGAGATGAGCTGCGCCATCGCCGGCGACGCCGCATGTACAACATCGTCCCCCAGGGCGACGCACGCCCCGTCAAACTCTTCAGCGAAAAAAACATCCGCGGCAAGCGCGGTCGCGTCGCCGAAACCGCGCGGCTCCGTTTGAACGACGCATTCGGCACACTTGAAACGGGGAAGGGCGCGTATCTGCTCCATCTCTGCCGTCTTGCCCCGTTTCACAAGAAACTCGGCAAAGTCAGGATCCTGCCCGAGTGGGTCCAAAAAACGCTCAACCGCCTGCGCCGCCTCTTCAGACGAAACGACCGTGACGACATGCTCAATGCCGCTGCGTTCGGCTTCGCGCAGAATCGTTTCCAACACAGTCGCCCCGTCAACGCCCGCGTTCACAAGCGCTTTCATCTTGGCGCCGTAGCCGGTCAAGGGAAGCGCGCGGGTCGCGTATCCGCCCGCCGCGATGATGAGCAAGTAGGAACCAGACCGAGTCATCGTTCTCCTCCCGCGCCCTTAGGATAGCGCCGTCCGAGCGCGGACGGAACCTGACCTCATGCATAAAGTTGGGACAGTTGAACGAAGGATCTCTCTATTTATGGGAAAAGGCGTCGCCAACCAGACCGTCATTCCCGCGCAAGCGGGAATCTAGAGGCGCCGCAGAAACCGTCCGCATCCGCCCGCCGACATGTCCCAACTAAAGACATAAGGTCGGACGGAACCGCTTGGCGCCGAGCGCGAAGTGTGGCATGATGCGCAGAACGCTTTTGAAACCTGAAGCAGCTGAGGAGACGATATGGACCGCCGGTCTTTTTTCAAAACGCTTGGAGCCGCTTCTGCCGCCGCCCCGATGGCGAAAGCCGCCGCGCAGACCCCGTCGCCGCCCAACATTCTGTTTATTCTGCTGGACGACATGGGCTGGACAGACCTCGGCTGCTACGGAAGCGACCTGTACGAAACGCCCGCCATCGACCGCCTCGCCGAGGAGGGAATGCGCTTCACCGACGCTTACGCCGCCTGCACCGTCTGCTCGCCTTCCCGCGCCGCTGTGTTGACGGGCAATTATCCCGCCCGCATCCATCTCACCGACTGGATTCACGGTCATTCGCGCCCTAAAGCGAAGCTGCTGCCGCCTGAATGGACGCATCATTTGCCGCTCGAAGAGCGCACCTTCGCCCGCGTTTTGAGAGAAAACGGCTACGCGACCGCGCATGTCGGCAAGTGGCATCTCGGAAGCGAAGAGTATTGGCCGCTAGAGCATGGCTTCGATCTGAATATCGGCGGGTATGAGAAGGGGCAGCCGCCCTCCTACTTTTACCCTTACACGCGGCCGGGATCGAACAATCCGCGCATACCGACGCTCAGCGGCGGGGAAGAGGGCGAATATCTGACCGACCGCCTCACCGACGAGGCGATTCAGTTCATTGAACGGAACGCGAATCGGCCGTTTTGCCTTTACCTGTCGCATTACGCTGTCCATACGCCGATTCAATCCAAAGAGGAGTGGACGAAACATTACCGGGAACGGGTCAAAGAGGACGGGCGGCATCAGAACCCCGCCTACGCCGGGATGATTCACAGCGTGGACGAGGGCGTCGGGCGCCTGCTTGAGACGCTGGACAGGCTCAACATTTCCGACAACACGCTCATCGTCTTCACGAGCGACAACGGCGGCTTGATGCGCATCACGACGAACGCTCCGCTCCGCGCAGGCAAAGGTTCCGCCTACGAGGGCGGGGTTCGGGTTCCGCTCATTGCGCGATGGCCGAACGGCGTTTCGTCGGGAACGGTCTCCAGCGAGCCGGTGACAGGGGTCGATTTTTTCCCGACCATCTTGGAGGTGTGCGGCGCCGCTCCTGAATCGGTGGACGGGCTGAGTCTCGCGCCGTTGTTCGGCGATCCGTCTGCGCAGCTGGATCGGGACGCTATCTACTGGCACTATCCGCACTACCACCCCGGCGGCGCGTCGCCCTATGGAACGGCGCGGGCGCGCGATTGGAAGCTGGTTGAGTTCTTTGAGGACGATCGCACGGAGCTGTACCGAGTTGGGAACGACATCGGCGAATCGGAAGACCTGTCCTCCAAAGAGGCGCGGCGGACAAACGATATGCTCTCCATGCTGCAAGACTGGCGCGCGGAGGTGAAGGCGCAGCTGCCCGTTCCCAATCCGAATTACGAGCCGCCTGAATAGGCTAAAACAAGATTGCTGTCAGCGGCGGCGTTCACTTTTCACATGAACGCGCCGCGGTCCGCAACCCGCCGTTCCCGCGGAGTATCGTCGTCTTCAGGACCGCCTAAGATTACGGCGCGGCTCTCACTGTTCTGTTGGAGGCGAAGGCGTCCAGTCCGCCTTGAAGGAACGCTTTGAACTGTTCAGAATCGCGCGTGAGGCCGTCGAAAGAATCGATCACCTCGTCTTCGGGCGAGAGCAGGACATAGAACGGCAGGGCGGTCGTTTGGAACCGCTCCTCCTGCATTTTGCGGTTGGTTCTGGACGCTTCGTTGCGTTTATCTGTCCATATCTGCGCCCCGACGTAATTATCCAGGAGCGCGGTCACATCTTTTTTGACAAAAATATTCTTTTCCATCCACCTGCAGTTGGTGCATGTGACTCCTGTGAAGTCGACAAAGATGGGACGGTCGATCTCCTTCGCCTCGGCGAGCGCGTCTTCAAGCGACTCATGCCAGTTGTCGTGGATATCTGATGTCTGATCCTCTTTCATGGCGTAGTACGGCAGGAAGGCGTCCAGTTCGCCAAGCGGATTCCCCATGAGTCCTGTAAACAGATAGAGCGTCGCCGCAAAGAAGCTGATGGAGGAGATGAGCCGTATGGAGCCGACATGCTCAGGGGGGGTGTCATGCGTCATCTGTACCTTGCCGAGAAGATAGATTGCGGCGACCAGCGCAATGGCGATCCAGATCGCCAGAAACAGCTCGCGGGGGAGCGCTCCCCATTCGAACACGAGATCGATATTGCTGATGAATTTGAGCGCCGCCGCCAGCTCCAGGAACCCCATCGTCACCTTGACCGAGTTGAGCCATGCGCCTGATTTTGGCAGAGAGGAGAGTATCTGCGGGAACAGAGCCAAAAAGAAGAACGGCGAGGAAAACGCCGCCGAGAAGGCGAGCATCCCAATAATCGCCCAAAAGTACTCCCCTTTCGAGGCGGCGACAAGAACCGTCCCCACAAACGGCACGGTGCATGTGAACGTCGTCAGCGAGAAGGTGAGGCCCATCATGACGGTCGCCGCATGTCCGACCCCTTGGCGCGATCCGCCGAAAGCGTTGAGCAGCCAGTGCGGAACCGTGATTTCAAACGCGCCGAACAGGTTGAACGCAAAGAAAATGAAGATCCCCGCGATGAGCAGGTTCACCCAGACGTTCGTCGCCAGGCTCTGAATCGAGGCGGCGCCGAAAAAGGCAGACAGAATAACGCCAAGCGCCGTGAAGGTGACCATGATGCCGAGGCAGTAGATGAACGCCTGTCCGACGCCTTGCGCGCGCGTCAATCCCTCTTTTTTAGTGAAAAAGGAGACCGTAATCGGTATCATTGGAAAGACGCATGGCGTCAAGAGAGATAGGAATCCCATCGACATGGCGAATCCGATGTAGGCTAAGAGGCCTTCGGAACGCGCTTTGCTAAGCCCGCCCATGGTTCCGCCTACCGCGGAACCCGGCGCATGGGCGTAGGCGGATCTTACGTCTCCCTTCTTGACGGTCAGCTCAATCTCTTGATTGATCGTTTTGGGCGTGAAGCACTGCGTTTCGTTGCAGGGCATGAAGAGAACGCTCGCGGTTACTTTTTGAACGCCCGGCTCCACCGTTTTTGGGATGAACAGCGGCAGCGTGAAGATGGCGCGGTCTTTGAAAATGCCGATCTTCTCCTGATCGTCCTTTTTGGTGATCATGAGCGGGTCCGACTGCTGGAGCGGCCCGGCGCGCTCCAGAGCGTCCATCTTGAGCGTGATATTGGTCGGCTTCGGCCCTTCGTTAAGCGCGTAGATATACCATCCCTCCCGGATCTCCGCTTCGATGCGCAGCTGGACATACTCGCCGGCGCGCGCGGTGGACGGATCAAACGAGGCGGATATCTTCACATTGGGCGGCATGGGGCTTTCGGCGTACGCTTTTCGAACCGCCCCCGCTTCGATGTTGAGGCTGGCTTGCGCTTGAGCGGTGTTGCGCGGGATGCATTGTACGTCGTTACATTTGGTGAAGCTGGCGACGGCTGAGACGGTCTGCTGGCCGGGCTGGATGTTTTTAGGAATCCGCAGCGTCTGCGTGAAGACCGCTTCGTTGCGGTAGACGCCAATCTGCTTTTCGAACCCTTTGTCGTAGATGATGATCGGGATCGGCTGAACGACCTCGTCAACCAGTTCAAACGCCCCGGGATCAATTTCTATTTTGGTCGGGTCGGGTGAAAATTTCCCCTCCGAGTAGATATACCATCCCTCATCGATCTCGGCTTTGACGCGCAGCTGGACGAATTCGCCGGGCCGCGCGGTGGACGGTTCTATCTCTGCGGTGAATCGGACGTTTTCGTCTTCGCCGCCTTCCAACTCGATAAGCGGAAGCTGCGCCGACGAATCCAAAACAAACCAGACCGCTATCGCGGCGATCGCGCCGACAAGCCTCATGTGCCGCATACTTCTATCCTTCTCAACTGCATCCTTAATATATTATAGCGCCTTTTGAGCCGACATGCACGCCGTTTTGATCGGAGCTCTCCTTTAACTACAAAAATACGGTTGATTTTGTTGGTTAAACTCAGCGGTAGAGCCGTCCTGAAGACGCTTAGGACGCGGATCGAGAGCTCTGTCGAAAAAGCTTGCCTGCTTCAAACGCCCCGTTTATACTGGCGGCGCTACGCCCTTAATATAGGCAACTGAACCGAAGGCGAAAACATGAAGTGGAAAACGATATGCGTTTCGGCCGCGGCGGCCGGCTTGATCTTCGCGTCAGCGGCGCAGGCAGAACTGAACCTTGAGGACGCGCGCGGCATCTGGCTGCTGGATGAAGGCAGCGGCGACTCGATTTTGGACAACTCCGGCAACGACAACCACGGCGAGCGTCAGGGCGGCGAATGGGTCGACGGGCGCGAAGGCCGCCCCGCCTTGAGCCTCAACGGCAACGACGACCGCGTCATCATTCCCGACTCAGAAAGCCTCTACATCGATGGCGCATGGACAATCACCGCATGGGTGAATGTCAACGCCGCCGAGAACGGCTTCGGGCATATTCTGGGGAAACGGCCCCCTGGCGTCACGGTCGCCAATTACGCCTTCAGAACAAGCGGAAACGGAACGGGCTGGGAAGCGTATTTTGCGAACAACGGCTGGAAAGGCGCGTGGGGCAGAGGAACGGTCAGGAAGGGCGTCTGGCTCTACATGACCGCGACATACGACGGCGAGGGAACCATCCGCATCTACGAAAACGGCGCCGATATCGGCTTCACAGGCGGTCTCGGACCTCCCGCCCCGCGCAACGACACCCCCGCCAACATCGGCGGATGGACGGGCAACACCTCCGAGACGCTGAACGGCATGCTGTCCGAAGTGGCGCTGTTTAGCGTTGCGCTGACGCAGGAAGACATCCAGACGCTCATGGACGAAGGGCTGACGACGCTGCTCTCCGTCGACCCGCGCGGCAAAATGGCGGCGACCTGGGCGGACGTCAAAACGCAGTGAACAAGCCGCCTCTTTGACGATCAGAACGGCAGGTTGAGGCAGCCTCTACAGGCGGTGATGTACAAAAATCCTGTTCAAATCGGGCAGGTCGTCATTCCCGCGAAAGCGGGAATCCAGAGTTCTTCCAGATAGCCTCCGCATTCTGAAGCGGCTCTTTAAAATCAAAATCATCGCCTATAGAGACTGCCTAAATTGAGCCTGCCTTGCCCTTTGGCGTCTTGCATGGCAACATAGGGGCTGTGGAGAGTTGGGTATCGGCAAGAATGCGCGCCCGCTTCGGCGGCAGGCATGTTTCTGGCGCGGAGCGGCTCGTTCCGACGCCGCAGCGCCAAGAGGCGGTCGCCGAGCTGATGCGCCGCTGCCAAGTGGACGGCGCGCGCATTGCGCTGACGCTGGAGCCGATCCGCGCTGATTCGATACGCAAAGCGCCGGCGTTGAACGCGGCGACGATACATGTAAGGAGCGTATGCGAGGGGCTTTCTTTGGCGGAAGCGGAACTGCGAGAGCGCAGCGTTTCGGAGTTGGCGGCGCGGCGGGCGGTTGAAACATTGACGCGCGGGCGGAACATGCGCGGCGCGGCGTTGATGGACGCCCAGACAGGCGCGCGTCTGGATCCGAACCGAGAGAAAGGGGTTCGCGTGTCCGCATTTGACTGGGAGCCTGGAGCGCGGGAACGCGCCATGGAATGGGCGCAGCGGCGCGGATTGAGCTTTCGTTTCATAGACGCGCTCGCTCTGGCGTCCAAGGCGGCTTCCGCGCCGTTCGTGACGGCAGAGATCGGTCTGTCGGACGATCCGAATTATCTGCCCGGTTATGCGGCTTCCCGCGCGGGCGGATATGTCCGCTTCACACAAATGAAACGGCGCGGCGACCCGAACGGCGGCCGCGTCTATCTGATCGATTCCGCGCTCTTTGACGCGGAGCGGAGCGTCAAGGAGCTGCAGTCCGCGCCTGTATTGATCGGCGGTCTGGACGCTGAGGCGTATATGGAGAAACACACATGGCATATATCATCTGCGAACCGTGCGTAGACGTTAAAGACACGGCATGCGTCGTCGTCTGCCCCGTCGACTGCATCTATGAGTTTGACGGCGAAGATCAGCTTTATATTCATCCCGATGAGTGCATCGATTGCGACGCCTGCAGACCTGAATGCCCCGTGGACGCCATCTTTGAGGAGTCGGACGTTCCGAGCCAGTGGCAGTCCTATATCGACATCAACCGCGAGGCGTTTGAGCGGCTTTCGGTTGACGACGCAGTGTCTCCTGGAGCTGGAGAAGAGCAGCCCGCCGCCGCGTCTTCTGAAGCTGGAGAGGCGCAGCCCGCCGCGTCCGTTTCCATTTCTGCCGCCGATTTGAATCTGACGCGCGACCGAGTGCGGCGCATCCTTGAGACGGTCGAAGAAGGGACGCTGGACGCCGAAGTCGCCCTGATCCAGCTAACAGGCGTCCGCCCCGCCGCTCCGGCCGCTCCCGCTTCAAGCGCCGCCGCGCCCGCCGCGCCTTCCCCCGCCGAAACCGCCCCTCCGCCTGGCGCCGAAAAGATCGACCCTGAAACGCCCGAAGAGGTGCGCGAGCATATTCGCGTCATCCCGACAGGCTACAAAGAAGACCCCGAATTTGAGCTTGAAGAAGAGCCTGTTGTCGAAACTCCCCCGCCCCGCCCCGAAATGTCGATCAGCGGCTTCGCCGGCTTTCTGATCTGGGCGGCGCAGCCGATTCTCGGCGCCCTGCCAGCCCGCGCGAAATATATGCTGGAAGGGTATGCGGGCGAGAAACGGTTCAACGCGGCATCTTCAACCTGGTGGAACGTCGCGCTGAACGCGGTTCTCTATACAGCCGTCGCGTTCGCATGGGCGCAAGCCGTTGTCGGACCAGAGCGGTGGAACATCAGCCCGATGACAAATCTTTACCTGACGCTCGCCGTGACGTTCGGCTTCGTTGAGGCGCTGGTGCGCACCTGGTCGGTCATCGCCGCGGACGCGCCCGTTCATCGGCAGTATAAGGCTTCGCTCTACGGCTGGGCGCTCGGATGGCTCGTTTGGCCGGCGGTTCAAGGCGTCGCCCGCACCCTCGCCCGTCCGCCGATGGAAGACATCCAGCCGCCTGACAAGCCGCTGCCGGGCGGCGAGCCGCGTCTTTCAGACGAACTGGAACGGCGCCGCCGATACGGCATGGCGCACCATTTGACCGAGACGAGAGAGGGTTACGAGATCGCGCTGGAGCTCCCGCGCAAGACTCCGGTCAGCCTTCGCCCGCGCAAGGAGCGGCTGCCCGCCGATCTGCCCGACTATTCGCTCCGCGTCTATGTTGAAAACGGCGTCCTTTATGTAGAAGGCATACTGGACGATCCCGCCTTTGCGGACGCTGTGAACCGCGACTCCGACTTCCCCGGCAGCTTCCTGACGGAGTTTGCGCTCCCAAATTTGAGCCGTCAGGCGCGTCATGTGTACGATCCTGAGACGAAGGAGCTGCGCATCTACGCCGCAAAGACAAACCAGGAGCTGTTTTTGGAAAAAGCGGGCTGATCCCGCGCAGAGCGCCGTCCCACAATTTGACGCAGAAGCGGAAAGGGTTTATGGTCATTTGGCGTTCGAGTGGAAACGGCGGTTTGCCCTTCCATCAGGACTTATTCGATACGACGTTCAAATTTAAGAGATGAGGTCGGTACCATCATGACAGCTGCGCTTTGCTCCCTGTTGCTCGCCATTCCTGCGGCGGCTGAAACGGACGAGAACCGCATCCGTCCGTCCAATGAAAACCCGCGCTACTGGCAGTATAACGGCAAAACGGTCATGCTTCTCGGCGC
>JAPPNK010000023.1 GCA_028818695.1 Candidatus Poribacteria bacterium | reverse complement strand
AACACAGATACTCCCGCGCAAGCGGGAATCCAGAGGCGCCGCAGAAACCGTCCGCATCCGCCCGCCGACATGTCCCGACTAAAGACATAGGGTCAGATTTCCGTGCCTGACACAGGATGAGGACCAAACCTGAAAGGAACCGCTATGACAATACTGCTTCTCGCCTCCCTGCTTTCCGCCGCCGGCGACGGCGCGAACTTCTACCGCGTCCAGCAGATCGACGGCGTCTGGTGGTGGATCGATCCAAACGGCGGCAGATTCATCAGCAAGGGCGTCAACCACATCTCATATACCGCCGACCATGCGCCGACCCTTGGCTATTCGCCGTATGAAAGAAACGCAGCGGCAAAATACGGCTCCAAGGAAGCATGGGCAGACGCCGCCGTCCAGCGGCTCCAAAGCTGGGGCTTCAACACCGCCGGCGCATGGTCAAATCCTGAAACATGGATGCGCGGGATCGCCTACACCCCCATTCTGCACATCGCCTACCGCGCCGGCGGCGACTGGCAGACAGGCAGTTTTCCGGACGTCTTCTCGCCCCATTTCCGCGACAAGGCGGAGCAGATCGCCCAAGAAGAGTGCGCTCCTCGAAAAGACGATCCGAACCTGCTCGGCTACTTCATCGAGAACGAGCTGCGCTGGGGACCGGATTGGCGCTCGCCGAAGACGCTTTTCCGCACATTCTGGGAGCTGCCGTCCGACGCCCCGGGGCGGCGCGTCGTCTTCAACTTTGCGCGAGAGCATTACAGCGGCTCGCTGGACGCGCTGAACGCCGCATGGGGAACCTCCTTTGAGAGCTGGGAAAAAGTGGACGCCCTCGGCTCGCTCGACTCGGTCGCCAGCTCAGACGGATTCGCTAAGGTTGAATCGGCTTTTCTGCGCTTGACCGCCCAAACCTACTATCGAACCACCGCCGAAGCGATCCGCAAGCATGACCCGAACCATGCTATTATCGGCTGCCGGCACGCCGGGTACGCGATGCCGGAGGTGATCGAAAGCATGCGCGGAAATGTGGATGTCGTCTCCTACAACCATTACGGAAACGGTCCGCCCGTCGAGACGCTGGAAAGCATCTATCAGATGACGGGCGCGCCTGTCATGCTGACCGAGTTCTCCTTCAAGGCGGTCGACTCGGGGCTGCCGAACACGCGCGGCGCAGGCGATCCTGTCCCAACGCAGAGCGACCGAGCCGACGGGTTTGAGCGGTATGTGACGCGGCTCATGCAGCTGCCGTATGTTGTCGGATACCACTGGTTTGAGCATGCGGACGAACCGGCGGAGGGGCGCTTTGACGGCGAAAACAGCAACTTCGGCGTCGTCAACATCCATGACGAGCCGTGGGAGATTCTGACGGAACGCATGAAACAGGTAAACGCGCGGGTTGAGGCGATCCACGAGCGCTCAGGGCAGTGAAACGGCGCTCGGCGTTCGGCGGCGCATCTTATATAGACACAGGCGGGACAGGCTCCGCTCTGATTTTTTTACACGGAACCGGCTGCGAAGCGTCCGACTGGGAGCCTGTCATAGAGCGGTTGCCGCCGTCCGTCCGATGCGTTGCGCTGGACTTTCGCGGCCACGGAAAAAGCGCGGTTCCGACGGCGCCGTTCGCCTTAGCCGATCTAGCCGAAGACGCTCTTCGCCTCGCCGACCTGCTTGGCATTGAGGAGTTTGTCCTCGCTGGACACAGCCTCGGCGGGATGGCGGCGACAGCGGCGGCGCGCCGCTCAAAACGCCTGCGCGGGCTTGCCCTGTTTGAAGGATGGACGCGCTTGGGCGCGGGCGGTTCCGCGTTTGACGGAGAGCGGTTTTACGGCTCGCTGCCGAAACGCGCCGTCGCCGAAATACAGCGCAAATCTCAAGAGACGCGCCGGCGGTTTCAACCGGAAATATGGAGACGCTTTTGGAATTCTGTGGAAGCGTTCGACGGATACGACATTCTCCAGTCGGCAGAAATGCCTGTCTTGGAGGCGTACGGCGGAATGGGGCGGAACGCATCGACGCGGGAGAAGCTGCGCGTCCCGCCGAACCCGCATATTCGATGGCGGTGGATCAGCGGCGCGGGACATTATCTGCCGCATGAGCGTCCCGCCGAAGTTGCCGAGGCGGCGGCGTCGGTCTGGCGCGCCGCTTTTGGTTAAGGGGCGGAACAACGGAAGAGAGCGGAAAGGAAAAATGCAGCGCGTTTTTGAAATCAACCAAAATAATCTGCCGACCGAGACGGGCGAATTCTGGACGGCGAAGCAGCGCGCCGGGCATCCGATCCATGAGGTCTCGTACAGGGCATGTTTCAAGCCGCAGCTGCCCGCCTATTTCATCCGCCGGCATTGCGCGCCGGAGGCGGCAGTGTACGACCCGTTCATGGGGCGCGGGACGACGCTCATTGAGGCGCAGCTGCATGGATGCCGCGCCATTGGCAACGACGCGAATCCGTTATGCAAGGTTCTGGCGGCGCCGCGCTTGAACCCGCCTGCGCTGTCGGAGGTCCAAGAGCGGTTAAAACAAGCGGAGCTGCCGTCGGACGCGGAAAAGGACGCCGCGCTGCATGACGACCTGCTCGCGTTTTTTCATGAGGAGACGCTGCGCGAAATTTACGGCTGGCGGGCTTATTTTCGGCGCGGAAAACTGGACGCTGCGGACGCTTGGATTCAGATGGTCGCATGCGGGCGTTTGACGGGGCATTCTCCCGGCTTCTTTTCGGTTTATACGCTGCCGCCGAACCTTGCCGCGTCGCCCGCTTCTCAACGGAAAATCAACGCGCGGCGTGGACAGACGCCTGAATACCGGGACACGCGGGCGCTCATTCTGCGCAAGTCGAAGTCGCTGCTGCGCCGCCCGCTGCCGACGCATTACCGCCGCGGAGACGCGCTTCTGTTGACAGGCTCGGCGGACTCGGCGCCGCAGATCCCGGACGGATCGGTCGATCTGGTCGTAACATCGCCCCCGTTTTTAGACACGGTCGATTATATGCGCGACAACTGGCTTCGGATGTGGTTTTGCGGTTTGGAGCCGCCGTCGGGGGTGTCGGTCTGGCAGCTGCGTTCGCTGTCGGAATGGACGGCGCGGATGGTCGGCGTGTTTGCGGAGCTTCGGCGGACGCTGAAGGCGGATGGGCTTGTCGCGTTTGAGGTGGGGGAGGTGCGGCGCGGTTCCGTTTTACTGGAAGAGGCGGTCGTTCGCGCGGCGCTGGAGGGCGGGTTGTCGCCGTCCCGCCTGCTTATCAACGAGCAGCGGTTCACAAAGACGGCAAACTGCTGGGGCGTCTCAAACAACCGCAAGGGAACGAACAGCAACCGCATCGTCGTTTTGAAGAAGGGTTGAGGCGGATTTGCGCGTCTCCCGTCAAAACAGGACGGCAACCGACACCCGATTCGACGGTCCCAGCGACCCCATTGACACCAGCGCATAATCGATCGTAAACGGCTCAATATGCAGCCCGAAGCCGACCGTCAGCCCCGACAGCGCGCCGAGATCGTTCCCGCCAAACTCGTATCGATAGCCGCAGCGCAGCGTCAGCAGCTCTAAGGGGCGGACGCTCATGCCGGCGCCGATGAGCGGATCCGCGCCGGACGGGAAAACCGCGTCCGCCACCAGAGCCGCCGAGCTGAAGCGGTACGCCCCGCCGATCCGATACGATGTCGGCAGCGGAAACCGCTCCTCATTAAAACCGATCCCGTTTCCGATATGATGGGCGGAGGCGGCAGCGGAGGCGCGCCCGTTCAAAAACTCGCGCCGTATCCCGATGTCCAGCGCGACCCCGTTCGCCGATTCGCCGTCGATCTCTTGGAGCAGATACTTGACAGCGGCGCCGATGTGGGTCTGGGCGCCGACATTTGCGCCGAGACCCGCGCCCGCGACAAGGTCATAAGGGCGAAACTGCCCCGTTTCGTTTCCGTTGTCGTCCCTTCGGACAATTTCGCCGTAGTCGAGATAGCTCACCAAAAACCCGGCGCCAATCTTGTCTGAAAGCGGATGCGCAAGCGCGGCGCAGCTCTGCTGAACGTCCAGAACCCATGCGTTGCTCATCGCGGCGACCTCCGTTTGGGACGCCAGCGCGAGGCCTGCGGGGTTCCAGTAGATGGAGTAGGCGTCGGCGGAGTCGGCGGAGCCGGACTGCCCCGTGCCGACGGCGGCCGCGCCGAGCGCGATGTTGAGCGACGGAAAGATATGTTCGCCGTCCGCCGAGGCGGCGAAGCCCGCGCATGCCGTCAAAACCGCGCATACCGCCCATCTCAACCATAATCGCTTGAACATGCTTGCTCTCCGCTGTGTCTAGTTGATCATACACGAAACGGAGCCGTTGACGCAACCCTGCCGTCTCTTCAAACGTCAGCATGGCAAACCCCCCTAGCCCCCCTTACAAAGGGAACTATATGCTTGACTATCCAGCGGCGTATAGCCCGCCTGTGTTTTAAGCAA
>JAPPNK010000033.1 GCA_028818695.1 Candidatus Poribacteria bacterium | reverse complement strand
CATTCTGCCTTCATGATCGGCTGAGCGCTACAAATAATGCCGCATTCTTTTCAGCTGCGCAATTTTCATTCTCTGAGGCGGTACGTTCATGCTGTATGGGCGGTTGAGACCGACGCCTCTTTATGGTAGCATTGTTCCCGCAGATCGCTGGAGAACGACAACGAAGGGAATAAAGATGATCGTAACGACAAAGCAATTGTTTGAGGTGGCGTACGGCGAATTTGCTGTCGGGGCATACAATATCAACAACGCGGAGCAGACGATGGGGCTGTTTCGCGGCAATATCGATTCTCAAGCTCCATTTATCATTCAGATTTCGCGCGGCGCGCGCGGCTACACCGACAAAAGTTTTCTAGAAGGAATGATACGCGCGGCGGGCGACCTGTTTCCTGAAGCGATATTCGCGGTGCATCTGGATCACGGCACCGAGGAGGTGTGCTACGAATGCATCGATTCAGGCTTCTACTCCTCCGTTATGATCGATGCGTCGCATGAGGAGTTTGAGGAGAACATTGCCATCACAAAGCGCGTCGTCGACCGCGCCCATGAGAAGAACGTCAGCGTTGAAGCGGAGCTGGGAATGCTGGGCGGCGTCGAAGAGGATGTGGTCGGCGAGAACCCGTGCCTGACCGACCCTGAAGAGGCGGAGGAGTTCATCGACCGGACGGGCTGCGACAGCCTTGCCTGCGCCATCGGCACGAGCCATGGGGCGTATAAGTTTTCAGGCACGCAGGGCATCCACTTCGACATACTGGATGAGATCAAGGCGCGGAAGCCTGGGTTCCCTCTGGTGATGCACGGCTCCAGCTCGGTGCCGCCTGAGGAGGTGGCGCGCATCAACGAAGCGGGCGGGAAGCTGATCGGAGCGGCGGGCGTCAACACGGCAGAGTATCTGCCGGCGGCGAAGCGCGGCGTCTGCAAGGTGAACATCGACACGGACGGGCGGTTGGTCTGGACGCGCGTTCATCGGGAGCATTTTCGAGACAACCCTGAGGACATCGACTTCCGCGCGCCCGGGCGAAAGTATATGGACGAGTACGCCGCTTTCATAGCCAGTCGAAACGAGCTGCTTGGATCGGCGGGGCAGCTGGAAGCGGCGCGAAAACATGTGACCAACGGAGGAGCGTGATGGCAAAAGCGGAGCCAAAGGTTTCCAAAAGCAAAAAAAGCGGCAAGGTGCGATTCTGCATCGTCGGAATGGGCATTGGACGCCCAAACGGCCGCGCTCTCATGGGCGACGAACGGGGCGAGATTGTCGCCCTGTGCGATCTCCAAGAAGCGCGGATGAAGGACTTCGCCAAAGAGATACCGAACAAGGTGAAGTTCTACACCGACTACAAAAAGATGTGCAAGGACAGCGGGATCGACGCCGTCTTTGTCGGGACGCCGAATCAGTGGCATGTCCCGGTCGCGCTCGAAGCGGTTCGGAACGGCAAGCATGTGATTGTGACGAAGCCGTTGTCCGATTCTGAAGACGCCGCCAAAGAGCTGGTCGAAGAGGTTGAGAAGGCGGGGCTTGTGAACATGATGTCGCTCGGCACCCGATACAGCGCCGCCTGTCAGCATTTAGGCAAGCTGGGGCGCGAGGGTTATTTCGGCGATTTTTACTACGCGCGCGCCCGCAGCGTCCGCCGCATCGGCATTCCCGACTGGAACCTTGGCTTCATTGAAAAAGGGGGCGGCGCGTTTCGGGACATGGGCGTCCATGTGCTGGACGCGGTCTGGTGGATCATGGGCATGCCGCGTCCAGTGGCGGCGTCCGCGGCGGCAGGCGCGAAGTTTGGACCTGTCGGACGAGGTTACTGGGGCGGCAAGGTTCCCCCGAAGAAGTTTTATACCCGTTTCACCTCGGACGATTACGCGGGCGGTTTCGTCCGTTTTGAGAACGACATTGGCCTCATCGTCGAGAGCTTCTGGGCGTCGCATCAGCCGGGCGAGTTTCAAATTGAGCTGTTCGGCACCGAGGCGGGGGCGAAATTAAGCCCCCTGACGCTCTACCGCACCGACGACAATAAGGAAGAGAACCTGCCGGTGAAGCTGCCCGCGCAGAAACAGGGTTTCAGCTTGATGGCGGAGGAGTTCATCGCCGGCGTCCTGGACGGGGGCGAAGTGCGCGCCCCGCTTCGTCATGGGCTGGTCGTTCAGCAGATGATTGAGGCGATCCTGGAGAGCGGCGAGACGGGCAAAGAGGTTCCCATAGACGCGGCGATGTAGGAGGCAACGATGTCGAACGAGCCGATACGGCTGCGCCTGACGGACGCGCGGTTTTATATGCGGAATGTGCGGCTGCGCATGCCGTTTCGTTACGGCGCGGCGACGCTGATCGGGTATCCGATCCTGCATGCGCGCGTGTCGGTGGAGATGTCGGACGGGATGCGGGCGGAGGGAGTGTCGGCAGATTGCCTTCCGCCCAAATGGTTCGATAAATCTCCCGACAAAAACTACGAGGACAACATCCGCGACATGCTGTTTGCCGTTCAAGCCGCGCATGACGCCTATCTTGAGCTGGCGTCCGAGCCGCGGACGCCGTTTGAACTCATGATGGACGGTTTATCGGCGGCGATGGAGGCGCGCGCGGAGGGGGGAATCAATGAGCTGACCGCGTCGTTTGGAGCCTCCTTTTTTGAGAGAGCCGCTGCAGACGCGGTTTGTAACGCCCTGTCGCTCTCCTTTTTTGAAGCGCTTCAGTCGAACGTTTTAGGAGTGGAGATGGGCGCGGCGCATTCCGAGCTGGAGGGTTTGAAGCCGTCCGATGTGCTGCCGTCCTCGCCGCTGGACAGCCTATGGATTCGGCATACGGTTGGATTGAGCGATCCGATTTTGACAAGCGAAATCGATCAAGAAGAGCGCCTGAACGACGGGTTGCCGCAGTCTCTAGAGGAGTATATCGATGCGCAGAAGCTGCGGTATTTCAAGGTGAAAGTGTGCGGCGACGACAGCGTAGACCTTCCCCGTTTACAGACGATCGCCGAACTGCTGGACGCGCGGGCGTCGGGGCTGTATGTTGTGTCGCTGGACGGTAATGAGCAGTATGTGGAGGCGGCGCCGTTCCGTTCGCTTGTGGAGACGCTGCGGACGAAGCCTGTCTTTGAGCAGTTTTTTAACAGCATACGCTATATTGAGCAGCCGATTCACCGCGACGCCGCCCTGAAGCCGTCGCTGGCGGAGGAGATGCGCGAGTTATCCAGCGTGAAGCCTGTCATCATTGACGAGTCGGACAGCGGGCTGGACACGTTTAAACAGGCGCTGGAGATCGGTTACCGAGGCGTCAGCTCCAAGAACTGCAAGGGCGTTTACAAGTCGCTTCTGAATTATGCGCTGGCGAAGCGGGGCGGGCATCTCATGACGGGCGAAGACCTGGCGAACGCGCCGGTGGTACCGCTTCATCAGGACTGCGCGACGCTGGCGGCTCTCGGCATTTCAGACGCGGAGAGAAACGGGCATCATTATCTGCGCGGTTTGGCGCATCTTTCGCGTTCGGAGCGCGCCGACTGTCTAGAGGCGCATCCGCGGATGTACGCTGTGAAAGGCGGGTTGCCGCAGCTGAATGTGGAGGGCGGGCGGATCGATATTCGCTCCCTTCAGACATCCGGCTACGCTCTCGGCGCGCCTGTCGATTACAGGAGCATGACGCCGCTTGATGAGTGGACGTTCGATTCGCTGAGCCTATAAATCAACCAGAAACAACGGCGGGCGGCGACTATGGAATCGATCATGGAGCGTTTTCGTCTGGACGGGCGGGTCGCGCTCATCACAGGCGGGAGCAAGGGTCTCGGCGCGGCGATGGCGGAAGGACTGTCTGAAGCGGGCGCCAGCGTTGTCGTCACGAGCCGGCATCTGGACGAGTGCGAAGCGGCGGCGCGGCGCATCTCCGAAAAGACAGGCGGAGACGTTTTAGCGCTGGAAGGCGATGTGACCCAAAAGGAGCATGCGCGCGCGAATGTGTCGGCGGCGCTGGACAGGTTCGGGCAGATCGACATACTCATCAACAACGCGGGGACGAACGTGCGGACGGGAACGCTGGAGCTGCCGCTGGAAGAATGGCGGCGGGTGGTGGAGGTGAACCTGACAGGACCGTTTCTGTTTGGGCAGGCGGTTCTGCCGACGATGGCGGAGCGCGGCTACGGGCGGGTCATCAACCTGTCCTCCATCTTGGGTGTTGTCGGTTTGGCGGCGCGCTCGCCGTACACGGCGACGAAGGGCGGGCTGCTCAATATGACGCGCGCTTGGGCGTTGGAGTTTGCGCCGTATGGAATCACGGTGAACGCGCTATGCCCCGGCCCGTTCGACACGCCGATGAACCGCCCCTTGACGCAGGACAAGGAGGCGTATGCGGCGTTTGTGTCGCGCATTCCGCTCGGTCGATGGGGGCGTTTGGAGGAGGTCGCGTCGACAGCGGTGTTTTTAGCGTCGGACGCTTCCAGTTATATCACCGGCGCGGCGATCATGCTGGACGGCGGATGGACGGCGCAATAACGATCATGAGGGGATGGTGGAGTCGAGGGGAGTTGAACCCCTGACCTCCTGAATGCCATTCAGGCGCTCTCCCAACTGAGCTACGACCCCAACGCCTTCATAGTATGGCGCAAGATGCGGTTGATGTCAAGAATAGTTGCCTGAACTCATACCTAAAGTTGGGACCGTTGAACGAATGATCTCCCTATTTATGGGAAAAAGGCGTCGCCCACCAGACCGTCATTTACATGATTACTTTACCCCTCAGGTATGCGCATACTTAAGG
>JAPPNK010000028.1 GCA_028818695.1 Candidatus Poribacteria bacterium | reverse complement strand
GAAACCGTCCGCGTTCGCCAGGCGGAATGTCCCAACTAAAGCGCTAAGGTCAGATTCTGATTTGACATTCCCGCTGGTACGGTTCATGATTGTATCAGAAACAGCAAAATGTGGAATTCTCCTATGCGCCGCGACAAACGCGCTTCCATTTTTTATCACCGCCATTGGCGCAGATTGCGACATCGGTCTGGCGGAATCTGACGTTAGTTTGCATCCATCATCGTTTGACGCCGCAGGCATTCGCAAACGCTTGCGGCGTTTTCAATTAAAAAGGCGACCAAATGACGTTCATTGACGAACTCAAGTTCAACGAGCAAGGATTGATACCCGCCATCGTTCAGGATGAATCGAACAACGCCGTCCTGATGATGGCATGGATGGACAAAGAGGCGGTGCGGCGCACGCTTGAAACGGGACGCGCCACCTACTGGAGCCGCTCGCGCAAGAAATACTGGGTCAAGGGCGAAACCTCCGGTCACACTCAAGAGGTGCGTTCGGTGCGAATCGACTGCGACGCCGACGTTTTATTGATTCGGGTAGAGCAGACGGGAGCCGCCTGCCATGAAGGCTACCGCAGCTGCTTTTTCCGCGCCGTCTCGCCGGACGGAAAAACCGCCGTTTCCGACCAGACCAGGCTTATCAACCCTGAAACCGTGTATGGAAAGAAATCATGATTGTTCCCGATCGAGCGGAATTTCGCCGTCTGGCGCGCGACTACAATCTGATACCGGTCTATCGAGAAATTCTGGCGGACACCGAAACGCCCGTTTCCGCCTATATGAAGACCTGCGGAGGCGAGTACAGCTTTTTGTTGGAGTCGGTTGAAGGAGGAGAACGAGTCGCTCGATACTCTTTTCTTGGATCGAATCCGTCTCTGGTGTTCATGAGTCGGCGCGGCCGCGTTACCCTTTTGGACACATTCGCGGGGAAAAGCCGGTCGTTTTCGTCGGACGATCCGCTTCAGGATTTGGAGCGGCTTCTTGCCAGTTACCGCCCCGCGCCGATGGAGTCGCTTCGGCGTTTTCATGGGGGGGCGGTTGGATTTCTGGGTTATGACATGGTTCGGCATTTTGAGCGTCTGCCGGATGAGACCGTCGACGACGCGCAGCTCCCCGACAGCATGTTCATGTTGACCGACACGGCGCTCGTGTTTGACCGCGTCGCGCATCAGGTGAAGGCGGTGTCGAACGCCTATGTGAAGAATGCGGCGGAGGTTGACCAGGCTTACGACGAAGCGGTACAGAAAGTGGACGCGCTGGCTGCGTCGCTTAGCCGCCCCTTTTCTCATAACCTGAAGCCGGCGCGCGGGGCGGGAGACGCGCCTTCCGCTTCGTCCAATATGACGCCTGAAGCGTTTGAGTCGGGGGTTATGCGTATTAAGGAGTATATCGCCGCGGGAGATGCGATCCAGGTTGTCTTTGCGCAGCGTTTTCAGATCGAGTTGACGACGCCTCCGTTCAGCGTTTACAGGGCTTTGCGGACGGTGAATCCGTCTCCGTATATGTATTTTTTGAAGTTTGGGGATTTGCAGATTGCCGGGGCGTCGCCGGAGGCGCTTGCGACGGTTGAGGACGGAATTGTCCAGGTGCAGCCGATTGCGGGGACGCGGCCGCGCGGATCAACCCCTGAAGAGGATGCGGAGCTGGAGGCTGACCTGCGGTCCGACCCGAAGGAGAAGGCGGAGCATATCATGCTGGTCGACCTTGGGCGGAACGACATCGGGCGGGTGTGCGAATACGGGTCTGTGCATGTGAATGAGATGATGGCGGTGGAGCGTTATTCGCATGTGATGCATCTGGTTTCAAATGTGCAGGGGAATCTGCGCCCGGGTATGACAGCGTTTGACGCGGTGCGAGCGGCGTTTCCTGCGGGGACATTGAGCGGGGCGCCGAAGATACGCGCGATGGAGATCATCGACGAGATGGAGCCGACGCGGCGGGGAGTTTACGGCGGGGCGGTCGGATATTTTTCGTTCAGCGGCAACTCCGACATGGCGATTGCGATCCGCACGCTTGTGGCGAATGGGAGAGCCGGGTCGGTTCAGGCGGGGGGAGGCATCGTCGCCGATTCGGTTCCGAGGCTTGAGTTTCAGGAGTCGCGCAACAAGGCGATGGCGGTTTTGAGAGCCGTTGAGCTGGCGCACCGCGGATGGGAATAAGGAAGACCGATGATATTGATGATCGACAATTACGATTCATTCACCTACAACCTCGTTCAGTATCTGGGCGAAATGGGGGAGAAGCTAGAGGTAGTGCGCAACGATGAAAAGTCGGTGGACGAGCTGCTTGATATGAAGCCGTCGCGCGTCGTCGTCTCGCCTGGGCCGTGCGACCCAGACGAAGCGGGCGTCTCTGTTGAGGCGATTCTAGCCTTTGCGGGGAAAGTTCCGCTGCTGGGGGTCTGTCTGGGACATCAGAGCATCGGGCAGGCGTTCGGCGGGAAGGTGAAACGCGCCGGCAAGCTCATGCACGGCAAGACCTCTATGATACGCCATAACAATGAGGATATTTTTGAGGGGATGCCGCAGCCGTTTCAGGCGACTCGCTACCATTCGCTGACGATTGAACGCGAGACGCTGCCGGACTGTCTGGAGATCACGGCGGAAGCGGAGGATGACGGCGAGATCATGGGCGTCCGCAGTTTGAAGATGCTCATCTGGGGGGTTCAGTTTCATCCCGAATCGATCTTGACCCCGCAGGGAAAGGATCTGCTGCGCAACTTCCTAAAGCAATGAACCGCCGCATTTTGAACGGATGCGGACGTTCTGTCTAGGGAAAAGGCTTCGACTGCCAGACCGCCTTTCCCGCTAAGAGAGAATCCGCCCGCGTTCACCCGCCGGCATATCCCTCCTCAACGGCTCGCCTCCAAAATCTGCTTGCATTGCGGCGCAGTTGTGGCATACTTAGTAGCGACGTTCCAGACGCTGGCGCAAGGATTGGTTTGCTTACGACATCATCATGCGGAGGAATATCATGCCTATCACGCGTCGTCGTTTCTTGCACTGGGCGGGAGCCGCGTCTCTCGGCTTCTTAGGGCTTCGCCACATGACCGGATGCGGCTTTGACCCTGAATCTGTTTACGGGCCGCTTGTTTCAGACCCAAAGGGCGTCATGGATCTGCCTAAAGGTTTTTCATACGCCATGTTTTCTGAAACGGGAACCGAGATGTCGGACGGGCTGCTCGTTCCCGGCGCCCATGACGGCATGGCGGCGTTCCCGGGGCAGAACGGGCAAACGATCGTCATGCGCAACCATGAACAGAACCCCACCGCCGTTGAGGCGAGTCCGTTCGGGGAGCGCAGCGAGCTGTTAGACAAGGTGGACGCCTCGCGCATCTATGACGGCGGCTTCGGCAAGAGACCCAATCTCGGCGGCGTGACGAAGTTTGTGTACGACACCCGCGCCGAAAAACTGATCTCAGAGGAACTGGTTCTCGTCGGGACGAAGCGCAACTGCGCAGGGGGGCGCATGCCGTGGGGTTCCTGGATCACCTGCGAGGAGGATACCCAGACCGCCGACGAGGGCTATGAAAAGGCGCACGGATACAACTTTGAGATTCCCGCCAACTGGACAGGCGGACTGATTGAGCCGATCCCGTTGAAGGCGATGGGCAGATTCTACCATGAAGCGGTCGCCGCCGACCCCGAAACCGGCATCATTTATCAGACGGAGGATCAGGAGGACGGGCTTTTCTACAGATTTTTGCCGAGGGTGAAAGGCAAGCTGGCGGAGGGCGGCAAGCTTCAGGCGCTGAAGGTGAGAGGCATGCCGTCGGCGCATCTTCAAAACTGGTATGTAACGGCTGCGGAGGTCGGACAGAAGATGGATGTGGAATGGATCGATCTTGAGGATATCGATCCGAAGGAGGACAACCTGCGGGGGCGCGGACATCTAGAGGGCGCGGCGCAGTTCACGCGCGGCGAGGGCATCTGGCGCGGAAACGGCGTCTTCTACTTCGCCTGCACAAACGGCGGACCTACGGGAAAAGGGCAGATATGGGAATATAACCCGAAAACCGAAACGCTCCGCCTGTTCGTTGAGCCGTCCGAAACGGACATTTGCGAGAGCGCCGACAATCTGACCGTCTCCCCGTGGGGCGATCTGATCGTGTGCGAAGACAGGGCGGAGGCGCGGCTTATCGGCGTGACGCCGAAAGGCGAACTCTACCTGTTCGGGCATAATGTCATGAACGACTCGGAGCTGGCGGGCGTCTGTTTTTCGCCGGACGGGACGACGATGTTTGTGAACATTCAGCACCCTGGCATGACGCTTGCGATCACAGGACCTTGGAAGAACGGCCCCGTTTGATGGAGCGGCGGCGCGGGGCGTATGCGTACCCCGCGCCTTTATCTGCGCTAGCGCGCTTTGAGTCTGCCCCATGTCATGGAGGCGCGGCCTGCAGGATCCACGCTCAATAGATGGTCGGCTCCTTGGTCCATGTATGTTTCGATTTCGTCCGCTGAAAGGGCGCGGTTCCACAGGCGCGCCTCATCGATAGAGCCATCGAAAACATTGTTCGGCCGGTCGCAGTCCTGCGCGAGCCGCCACGGGTCGCCGTTCGCGTTCAGTTCGCCGGGCATGTCGCCCGAGCTCGCCTCTTTGCCATCGACATAGAGCCGCGCGGTCGTTCCGTCGTTTGAGAAGGCGACATGAACCCATTCGCCGGTTGCGGGCAGGTCCGTGTCGACATCTCTGCGTCCGCCGGCGGTTTCAAAACGCAGTCGGAAAACTCCCTTTTCGCTGAACAAGCCGTATTGTGTTCGCCCGCCACATCCGCCGTGGACGGATTTGCCGACGATTTGGCGCGTCCCGTCCCAGTTGTTGGAGTTGATCCATGCCATGAAGGTCATCTCATTCACATTGAGATCGTCCGTACTTTCAACGGTGATGAAGGTACCGCTGCCTGCGCCGGCGAAGGCGAGCGCGCCTTTGAATTTGCCGTCTGTCCAGGACGGGTTGTCGATGACGCCGTGATGGCCGAAGTCGCTGTGATCGTTGGCGGTGTTGCCCTCGCCTTCGTCCAGCGGGAAGTAGAGAACAAGCCCGTCATTGAAGTCGGCGTTGGCGGCGAATGTGAGAGCAAAAGTTAGCCAAGCCGCTGCGAGAGACGTGAGGATTGTACGTATCATGTTGTGGGGGGGGGGGGGGGGGGGGGGGGGGGGGGGGGGGGGGGGGGGGGGGG
>JAPPNK010000004.1 GCA_028818695.1 Candidatus Poribacteria bacterium | reverse complement strand
GGAGAACACGAAATGATTGACTTTGAACACAGATACTCCCGCGAAAGCGGGAATCTAGAGGCGCCGCAGAAACCGTCCACATCCGCCTGCTGTCATGTCCCAACTAAAGACATAAGGTCGGATTGACGACCTTCCGCGCTCTGATCACAAGCGGCTGTCTTTTCTCTATAAGCGATGGTATTGATTTTAGAGAGCCGTTTTGGAATGCGAAGGCCGTCTAGGAGAGCTCTGGATTCCCGCTTTCGCGGGAATGACAATCTGTCCGATTTGAACAGGATTTTCGTTATCGTCACCTGTAGAGGCTGCCTCACAAGCGAGCTTCTTGACCTTGCCCGCCCTGCGCGCTAAATTCTGTATGTAAACGCCCTACGCATACGGGAGACATACGCGATGCCATGTATTCTTCTCGCGGCGCTTCTTCTTGCGCTGCCGGGGTCCGTCGGCGACAACCTTGCGCAGCCGGCGCCCGCCGCCGAGAACGCCTTCACCTTAGAGCAGGCGGTTGAACGCGCGCTTCAAAATTCGGAACCTGTACAGATCGCCGAGAAAAGCGTCGAAGCCGCCCGCGCGCAAGCCAGAGCGGCGCGCGCTCAGCGGCTGCCGTCGCTCAATCTCACAGGCTCCTACGTCTACAACGGCGTCCTGTTAAAGCAGGCGCTCGACTTCGAAGGGTTTCCAGCCGTCCAAGACCCGGCGCAAAACGGCGAACCGATAGAAATCGAACTCGGAACGCGCCATGACTACCGCGGCATCGCGCAGATACAGTGGCCCATTTTTACCTGGTGGAAAACGACCCGCGCCGTTCAGGCGGCAGATCAAACGGTTCTAGCAGAAATGGAGGCGTTGAACGCCGTAAAACAGCAGACCGCCCTGCGGACCGCCGAGTATTTTTACGCGGCGCTCTTCGCCGAAAAAGCGGCAGAAACCGCCCAGCGCGCCCTAGAGCAGACGCAACGGCGGCTCGACATCGTACAGCTGCGCATGGAAGCCGGCGCGGCGACGCGGCTGGACCTGCTCCAAGCGAATGTTGCCAAAGCGAACGCCGGCGCAGACGCCATGCGCGCCGAAAACGCCCGCGCCCTCGCCATGAGCGCGCTTGCCGTCTCTATCGGCGAAAGCTCCGACCTGGAATTTACGGCGGTCGGAAACTTCCAATACGAGCCAATTGAGGATCCGCTGGACGATCTTGTCGAGACGGCGCTCATGAACAGGCATGAACTGAAAGAGGCGCAGGCGCTTGCCGAAGCCGCCATGCGCGGCGTTCAGATCGCCAAAGCCGCCAACAAGCCGAACGTCGCCCTCACATGGACAGGTTCCTGGAGCGACAACGAGAAGCAGGACGCGCAGAGCGTCTGGTCGACCGGCGTCGGCGTCTCGTTTCCGATCTTTGACGGGTTCGCAACCAAGGCGCAGACGCAGACGGCGGAGGCGCGGCTCGCGCAGGCGACTCTGGCGGTTCAGGCGCTGGAGCGCGGCGTGGAGCTGGAAACGCGGCAGGCGTACCTCGCCTATCAGGAGGCGAAAGCGTCAATTGAGGCGCTCAACGAGGCGGTTCAACAGGCGGAAGAAGCGCTGCGCATCGCCAACCTGTCGTTTGAAAACGGCCTCATCACGAGCGTTGAGCTGGCTGACATAGAGCTGCAGCGGACGCAAACGGAGTTGAATCAGCTGCGGGCGGCGCATGACGCGGCGGCGGCGGCGGCTCGTCTCGCGCGGGCGGTCGGCGGTCTTCTGCCTTAGTCGAACGCTATGTCAAGCAGGTCGCCTTTGCGCTTGGCTCCGCTCGGTTTTCGTCCGGCGAGGCTGCGCGGAAGCGACACATGCCGCTTGAAGTTGCCAATCTGAACCACCAGCTCGTCCGTGAAGGCGGACAGCTCAATTTCCTCCGCTTTCACAAAAGGCAGGCGCATATACAGATGCGTCGTTTCGTCCACTTTTTCAAAACGGATCGGAGCTTCTTCAGCATGCCGCTCGGACGGGTCGCTGTCGCCGTAAAGCGCGTCCGCAAGCCGCTTGAGACTCGACTCGCCGACCACTTCGCCCTGAAAAAGCGGAATGCGCCAGATCGGAACGCCGCTAAAAAACGACTCAATATCCTGCAGATACCCCTGCTGAAGAGAGCGCCACGATTCCATGAACTCGCCTTGAATCTCCGGCGGCAGGATGCGGTTGATGACGACGCCATCGATGGTCAGCCCGTAGAGGCAGAAGTACATAAAGGCGCGCTGCGTTTCCTTCAGCACCATCTTTTCAGGGTTCGTCACAAGGCGCACCGTTGTGATGGACGAATCGCGCAGCGCGGCGTCAATACCTTGAAGGCGGTCGAACAGGTATTCGATGTTGCTGAAGTAATTGTCCTCCGGTATCGGAAGGGAGGATACTTTTTTGATGACGGGGCGCGCGATGCTCGCCAGCCGGCGCTCCATCTTGAACACCTTTGCCATATACCAGTCGAGCGTCGTCGGGATGCTGACAAAGCGGAGCGATTCGCCCGTCGGCGCGCAGTCAAGCAGGACGACGTCGTAGGTCTCCTCTTGGAGATACTGGTTGATGTAGAGCAGCCCGCAGATCTCCTCCATGCCGGGAAAGATGGCAAGCTCTTCGGCGGCGACGCCGTCCACCCCGGATGTTTTCAGCAGCTTTGCGATGTACCCGTACACCACCGACCAGTGCCGCTCCACCTCCGCGTGGATGAGTATCTCCTGCAGGTCCAGGTTCTCTCTCACCGACACGGGGCGCCCCTCGCCATGGTCCATCAGGCTTCGGTCCAGATCGAACGAATCGGCTAAAGAATGCGCAGGGTCGACCGACATCGCCAGCGTGCGGTACCCCATCTCCGCCAAGCGGATTGCTGTCGCCGCGGTCACGCTGGTTTTACCGACGCCGCCTTTGCCTGTGTAGAGTATCATTCGCATCGTCAAGCCCTCGACCGTGGAGTGAACATCTATATGTTAACGAACTCAAGCCCTCAATTGCAAGTAACGACGCTCTACGCCCCTTCAAACCGCTGTTTCATCGCCGTCTGCGGCGGAGATGAGCAGTCGGGCGCTTACCTGCTGCGCATCCGTGTCCGCGAGAGTTTCACCATGCCGTACGGAAGGTTTAAAAAAGCGAAACCGATTCACACCCCCGCCGGCGAGTATCTCTACATCGGATCGGCGCTGGGGTCCAAAGGGGGCGCGCCGCTCGCGCGTCGGCTCGTACGCCATGCGGCGCGTACAGGCGAGCTGCCGCCGCATCCGATTCAGCAAACCTTTCTTCAGTTTTTCAGGTCGATACAGCTCGGCGAAGGAAATCTGCTGCCGAGAAACGGCAAACGGCTCCACTGGAACGTCGACCATCTGCTTGACAGAGCGGAGGCGGAACTGATTGGCGCCGTCATTTTGCGCACACGCGCCAAGATTGAACGGGAACTGGGACAGCTCATTTTAAACGACCCATGCGCGTCCATCATCGAAAAAGGCATTGGCGCGAACGACATCCCCGGCAACACGCATCTTGTCAAAATCGAGGCGGAGGAGGCATGGTGGCGGCAGCTTCCCGTCAAAACCGCCCCGCTTCTCAACATCGGCGAAGAATGAACATGAAGGCGGCGGCGTTTTCATGTAGCGCATGCCTGCGCGGGTTCGTTTTATATGCGGATGGAATGGAACGAAACAGGTAGAAACGATGCTCATCGCGGACGCCCATCTTGACCTTGCCATGAACGCGCTGAACTACAACCGAAACCTGGAGCTGCCGGTCTCGGAGATACGGGCGGCGGAGGGCGGCGGAACGGGAACCGTCTCGTTTCCGGCGATGCGAAAGGGGAAGGTCGCCCTGTGCGCGGCGACGCTTTTTGCGCGGACGGCGCGCCCCGAACGCGGACAGTCGGGCGGCGCGTCGCGGGAGATCTCACACGCCCAAGCGCAGGGGCAGCTTGCCTACTACCGCGTCTTGGAGGCGCAGGGGAAGATGCGCATCATGCGGAGCGCAGACGATCTCCAAACGCATCTTGCCGACTGGGAGGCGCGCGGCGCGGAGGCTCCCGTCGGCGCGGTCGTTGCGATGGAGGGAGCCGATCCGATCGTCTCGCCCGAGCAGGCGGCGGAATGGTATGAAAGCGGGCTGCGCGCGTTGAGCCTCGCTCATTACGGCGTCAGCGCCTACGCGCATGGGACAGGCGCCGACGGCGGACTCACGGAGCTTGGCAAGCCGCTGCTGCGCGAAATGGAGCGGCTTGGGATCGTTCTGGATGTCACGCATCTTTCGGACCGCTCCTTCTGGGAAGCGCTGGACGCTTACGGCGGGCATGTCCACGCCAGCCACAGCAACTGCCGCGCCCTTGCCCCCGGCGTCCGCCAGATCGACGACGACCAGATACGCGCCCTCGCAGAGCGGGGGGGCGTCGTCGGAGCCGCGCTCGACTCGGAGATGCTCATGCCGGACTGGAAGCCGAAAATGCGGGCGTCCATCGACGATGTCGTCCATCATATCGATCGCGTCTGCCAGATTGCCGGCTCCTCTGAGCATGCGGGCATCGGGAGCGATCTGGACGGCGGCTTCGGGCGGGAGCGCATCCCGCGCGGGATCGACACGATCGCCGACCTTCCCAAAATCGTTCATCGGCTTCAAGAGCGCGGTTATTCTGAACAGGACGCTGAAAATGTCGCATACGGCAACTGGCTCCGCTTCTTCACGAACGCTTGGAGCTGAAACGGACGCATTTTTTGAAAGGAAGAACCGATGGCATACAGTTCCGCCGCAACCGTTGACGAATATCTGCAGTCGCTGCCGCCCGACCGAGCCGAGGCGGTTCAAGCGGTACGAAAGATCGTTTTAGAGAACCTGCCGGACGGGTATGTTGAGACGATGCAGCATGGGATGATTGCGTATGCGATTCCGCTGGAGCGTTATCCCGACACATATAACAAGCTGCCTGCTCGCTCCAATCTGCCTTGCGTCGCAGAAGCGGCATCTGTCGCTTTATCTGCATGCGCTGTATATGGACGAGGCGGCGGCGGAGCATTTTCGGGCGGAATGGAGGTCGCGCGGGTTCAAGTTGGACATGGGGAAGTCGTGCATACGCTTTCGGCGCGTTGAGGATGTTCCGCTTGACCTGATCGGAAAGGAGACGGCGCGCGTCTCGGTGGAGGATTTTATTCGGGGTTACGAGGCTTGCCGGCGGAGGTGACGGCGCAGCCCGCCTGCCGTCCTGTTTCAACCCAAAATCGCGTTCAGAAAAAAATATTGTTTCAAAAGCCTGCTTAGGTTATGGTCATGATGCGGCGGAGGTTTGCTTGCGCTCAAAACGTTGTTGCGCGGCAAAGCCTACGCTATAGTTTCGAATGTTGTCAAGAATCGTTTAGTTACACGGCGGGAAACCGCCAGAAAGGAAAACGCGAACATGCGTCATTTGAATGAAATCCCCCCCCCGCAAGAGTCGGCTGCGTAAAGCGGCTCTGACCTTGCTTGCTGCGGCGACAGCCGCTTTCTTTGTCTGCGCGCCGGCCGGCGCAGTTGTCGAAATCGAAACAATTGAAATCACTCAGATGACGGTCTCTGCAACCGACATATTTGAAGGCGATTCGCACACCACAACGGCGTCCTTGATCGCTAAACCTGGGCGAATCTTGGGCGACCTGGACAACCGGGTTGTCAGGGTTGAATGGACTGTTGAGGCTGATGGCGACGATGATCCAGAACATGAATGGACAGACAATAATCCAGGCGTTTCAAGCGATTTCACCTTCACATACGACAGCTTAGGGTCAACGACCGGCTCCGCAGTTGTTGTGAAAGCCGTTGCCTTTGACGCCTTAGGCGACTCCGACACCGCCGAGACGACCATCAACGTCTGGACGAAATCAGAAACGGTCAATATCGTTTCAAAAACCTCAGACCAGACCCTCGTTGGCGCCGCAACGACCAATGTCTCTGTCCAAACGGATGTGGGCTTCTACCGCGTCGATTGGTCGGTTGATGACGGGTCTGGCGGCAGCGCGACAGCGATCACGACCAACGGACCTGGGCTGACAAGTCAGATCGCATACGACTTTTCAACCGTCCCGCACGGCAATACCGTCACGTTCACGGCGACTCCATACGGCGTCAACGCAGACGGCGAAGCGGTTGCCGGCGAAGCCGCGTCGATCGAGATCGTCGCCTGGAAGATAATCTCAATCGATTATTGTACACCGTCTCCGTTTTCGGCTAAGGTCGTGGAGGGGGAAGAGCTTTTCGTGTACGCCTACACCAACATTCCCTTCAGCCGCATCGAATACAGCGTCGAGCATGGGGACACATATACAGACCCCAGCGATGGGGCGAACGACACGGAGAGTCAATTTTCTCACACCTTCAACAACCTCCCTCCCGACAATGATCTTGTAGAGGGTCACGAGCGCGACATCGTTGTGACAGCATACGCCACGATCAACGGCGAAGAATTCAAAAGCGATCCTGTCACCGTGGAGGCGACCGTGTATGATGACAACGGCTACGTCTGGAAGTCGATCGAAGCCTCCATTGACAGCTTTGAACAGATTGACGGCAACCAATACAAACAGACAACGTCGCACTCTGTTGTTTACTACAACGACGACGCAAACCTCCCTCAGGTCGATTTCCTCGGAAGAATTGGGTGGTGGATGGGGAATGAACGGGGCAAAGCCAATATGCTGTTGCTCTTTGGACAGGGTCATGACGATCCGATCAGCCTGGAGCTTGCGTATTCCGCAACTTTCAGCGTGTCCCTGACAAGTTCTCGCATCCTGTCTCGGAACAGGTACTACGGCGGGCATGCGTTCACGCGATTCAGCAACTTGCGCGATCCGCATCGAGGAGACGTAGAGGTCAATAAGATCTCGGATGTAAGATACAAAGGAGATGGGGTTGGTTTGCCTCCGACAGGCAGCGAAACGAACCCGAACGATAGTCGGAAAGCCAAACTGCTTGCAGATTGACGCTGCTGAGGCGCAGGGGGCGCGGCTTCAAACCCGCCCCCCTGCGCCTCTATCTTTGAGCTGCGGTTCAATTTTGTTTAAGCAGTTACATTTTGGAAGGCGCGTTTCAATGCGACAGATTCGAATTTCCACCTGTTTCGCTGTGGTCGCTCTGCTGATCAATTCTCAACCGGCGTTTGCTGTCCTGCCGCTGCCAAAGCCTCGAGAAGATGTGACGAAGCTGACCAAACCGACCGTCTGCTATATTACAGAAGACGGATATGAGTTAGGTCTCATCGACTGGGACGGCAAGAACGACCGTATCTGGATGGGCGACGGAAAGGCGCGGTTCTCCGGCAGCGCGTACTGGTCGCCGGACGGCAAGCGCGCCGCAGTCGTCGTGTACGATGGAGCCGACAGAAGCTACACGCCTTATGTGTTGAATCTGGAAACCGGCGACACCCAAAACCTGCTGGAATGGCTCCCGGAGGGGGTAGGCGATTATGTTTACCCCTCTTGGTCGCCGGACGGAAACTGGGTGGCGATTGTCGACACATGGCGCATCACCAATCTCATCCTTGCGGCGAACATCTTCAAGGTCAATATCCACAGCGGCGCATCTGTTCAGCTGACCGATTTCCCCCGGCGAAATCCTGCATACGGAATTCCGTCATGGTCGCCGGACGGCAAGAAGATCGCGTTCGGAGCCTTGGAAGAGCCTCATTTAGTGGAGGAGGCAGTGCGAAACAACGAGGTCTATGTCATGGACGCCGACGGATCGAATATGGTCAACATCAGCAACCATCCAAAAGGAGATTCCTATCCCGTATGGTCGCCGGACGGGCGAAAGATCGTATTTCTGTCCTACCGAAAATTTCCTTCCCCGAAAGCGTGGGAGCTTTACTTGATGAACCCGGACGGCTCAAATGTGGAGCGACTCTCGTACAATACACACTTTGAAATCGGCGTCGATTGGTCTCCCGATTCTAAGTGGATTGTTTACTTTGGCTTTTCAAGGGACCCGAACGATCCAGCGCCGGAAGGCATTTACCGCATGCATGTCGCTACGGGAAAGGCGACGTTCATCAAGCGCGGCGTGGACTCGCCGACATGGGTTTTGGCGGGCAAGAGCCGTTTCCTCTCCGTCGATCCTGCGGATAAAAAAAAAGCGCAATGGGGGAAGATAAAAGCGGCGGGCGGCAATGAAAACAGCCCAGCGCCGCAGGAGACCTCCCCCGAAGAATAACAGCGGACGTTGAACCCTGCTGATCCAGGTTGGGCAGGGGGTTTCTCTGCCATGCCGAATCCTGTCGTTTAGAGGCAGGCCGTTCGGCGTCCGCGCATTAAAAGAACAAGGCCGCCTCTTCGTGAAGGCGGCCTCGCTAGATAAGGAGGTTAACGAATTCTCCCGCGGGGGAAAGGAATGTGCGGGAGAACCTTTCGGGCTAGAGTGTAGCCCAAGCCGCGCCTCGATACAAACCTTTTTTTGACCTCAACGCTTCAATTTGGACATGTCGATGGGAAAATGCGGACTTACGATTCCCGCCCGCGCAGAAATGGCGCGGGAGGGGCATGGGACGATCCATGCCGGCTGAAAGCGGTATCAGCGGCGAGGGTTGCATGGGCGGTCAAAATCGGCTATGAATAAAGTAGCGTATGAGTCGACAGAAAGGTTTTTAAAGTGAGCGGCATTCCGAGAAGCGAGCATCCGCGTCCGCAATTTCAGCGGGCGGAGTGGGTATGTTTGAACGGGGAGTGGGAGTTTGAGATTGACCAGGAGGACGACGGGCTAGAGAACGGCATTCGGGAGCGCGAGCTGAAACAGCGCATCGTCGTTCCGTTCTGCCCCGAATCGGAGCTGTCCGGCATTGGGCAGGTGGATTTCATCAACGCGGTTTGGTACCGCAAGCGTACGGTCGTCCCGTCCGAATGGGCGGGAAAAAAGGCGCTGCTGCATTTTCAGGCGGTCGATTACGACGCGACGGTCTGGGTGAACGGGGTTGAGCTGGCGCGTCACCGCGGCGGATGGACTCCCTTTTCATGCGATCTGGACGGCGTCGCCGCGCCGGGCGAAGAGGCGGAAATCGTCGTCCGCGCCCGCGATTTAAGAGGAACCGACCGCCCCGCCGGCAAGCAGTCGAACCACCGCCCCGACAACGCCGGCTGCCACTATACCCGCACAACCGGCATCTGGCAAACCGTCTGGATGGAGGCGGTACCGAAACGCGCGCAGCTGCTTCGACCGCGCATCACGCCCGACTATGCGAATTCGCGCTTCATTCTCGTTCAGCCGATACGCGGCGACCAAGCCGGTTTAACCTTCCGCGCCGTATTAAGCGACGAAAACGACGCAGCGCTTGCCGGCTGCGCCGCCGATCTCGACCTGAACCCGACGCTCATTCTGGATGTGCCGCCCGACAAGGCGCGCCTCTGGTCGACGGAAGACCCGCATCTATACGACCTACGCCTGACGCTCATCGACGAGAACGGCGCCGTTGTGGACGAGGCGTCCAGCTACGCGGGGCTGCGCAGTATCTCCATCGACGGGCCGGCGGTCAAGATCAACGGCAAGCCCGTTTTTCAACGGCTCGTCCTTGATCAAGGCTACTATCCGGACGGCATCATGACCGCCCCGACAGACGCCGCGCTCATTGAGGACATTCAGCTGTCCATCGAGGCGGGCTTCAACGGCGCGCGGCTGCATCAAAAAGTGTTTGAGGAGCGGTTTTTATACCACGCCGACCGGCTTGGGTATCTGTGCTGGGGCGAATTCGGCGACTGGGGCATCAACCGAGGCGACCCAAGGGCGGGGTACATCACTGAGTGGATGGAGGTTCTTGAGCGCGACTATTCGCATCCGTCCATCGTCGGCTGGTGTCCGCTGAACGAGACGGGCGGGCAGTCGATTGACGACCGCATCACAGGGCTGGACGACCTGACGCGCGGGCTGTTTCTGGCGGCGAAGGCGATAGACCAGTCGCGCCCCGTCTTGGACACCTCCGGTTACGCCCACCGCATTCGAGAGTCGGACATCTACGACTGCCACGATTACGACCAGAATCCAGAGTCGTTCAAAAAACGGCATGACGGCTTGGCGGACGGAAATCCGCATTACAACGGACCAACCGACAAGCCATGGTCGATTCCGCATGCGGGGCAGCCGTTCTTTGTGAGCGAGTTTGGCGGCACATGGTGGCAGCCGCAGGCGGTTGAAGGCGATTCATGGGGCTACGGCAAAAACCCTGAAAACATTGAGGAGTTTTATGAGCGGTTTGAGGCGCTGTGCGCGGCGCTTTTAGACAACCCGCTCATGTTCGCCTACTGCTACACGCAGCTGACCGACATCTTCCAAGAGCAGAACGGCGTCTACCATTTCAACCGCGCAAAGAAATTCGACATGAAACGCATTCGAGAGGCGCAACGGCGCATCGCGGCGATTGAAAAAACGTGAACATGGACGGACGCCCAAACCTTCTCTTCATTTTGGCGGATCAACTTCGCCTTTCCTCCTGCGGGTACGCCGGCTGCGAGCAGGCGCGTACGCCGCGCATTGACCAGCTCGCCGACGAGTCGGTCAACTTCTCAAACGCCGTGTCGGGCTACCCTGTCTGCGGTCCCTACCGCAACAGCCTCTTCACCGGCAAATATCCGTCCAGCACAGGCATGGTCATCAACGAGCTGCGCTGCATGCCCGACCCTGAAGCGATTGGGCATGCGCTTCATCGCGCGGGGTACGACTCCTCTTACATCGGCAAGTGGCACCTCTGGGGGCGCAACCATTCCGACGTTGAGCAGTTCACGCCGCCGGGTCCGCACCGCCTCGGCTTTGACGGCTACTGGGCGGGTTTCAACTTCAACCACCGCTACTACAACGGCTTCTACTACGAGGATGCGTTTGAAAAACGAATCGTGGACGGGTATGAGCCGGATGTCCAGACGGAGATGGCGCTGAACCGGCTGCGCTTGCATCGGGAAGGGGAGAAGCCGTTCGCGCTGTTTTTGAACTACGGAACGCCGCATGACCCTTGGAACTGGGACAATGTCCCAAAGGAGTGGGGCGATCTGTTTCGAGACGCGGAGTTTGGATACCCTGAAACGTATCGGGACGGGTCGGCGGAGTACTGGAGTCCGCGCATGACGCCTGAATGGTGGATACAGAATGTGAAGCCGAAGATACCGGAATGGCGGCGCGTGTACCATGCGATGACGGCGAATTTGGACTGGAATGTCGGGCGCGTGTTGGACGGGCTGGACGCCCTCGGTTTGGCGGAGTCGACCCTTGTCGTGTTCACATCTGATCATGGGGAGATGTTCGGGGCGCATGGGCGTCTTGCAAAGAAGATTTTTTATGAGGAGGCGGTACGGGTTCCCTTTTTGGCGCGGCTGCCTGGACGCATCGCGGAAGGGTCGGCGTCGGACGCCTGCCTGAACGCGCCGGACATCATGCCGACGCTGCTTGGGCTGATGGAGATTCCGATTCCGTCTTCTGTGGAAGGGTGCGACCTCAGCCATGCGGCGCTCGGCCGTTCAGGGGAGGAACCGTCCGCCGCATTCATGCAGGGCATGGGGCATACGTTTCAGTGGCGGGACGGCGACGAATGGCGCGCTCTTCGGGACAAGCGTTACACCTATGCGGTCATGCGGGCGGACAGGTCGGAGTATCTTTTTGACAATCGGAACGATCCGCTACAGAAGCAGAATCTGGCGGGGTCCCCGGAGAATCTGCCTTTGTTGGAAGATTATCGGGCGCAGTTGTCGCGCCGTATGTCCGATTTGAACGACACATTTGAGGCGACGACAACATATCGAGACATGTGGACGGAGGATCGACGCATTGCGCGCTCCGCAACCCGCGAGGCATGACGGAGCGGCGCGTCAGGGAAGGTTGTTCAGTTAACGCAGCGAGGGAGAGGATTTTAAGATGAGAATAACCAGAATTCTGATGATCATGTTCACCTTTCTGGCGCTAGGGTCGCTTATCTTGGCTCTGTTGATTATGCGCAGCGACGGGATCATCGCGCGCGAGCAGTCTCGGCGTTATATTTCGTACCGGCTGGCGGACGAGCTCCGCCAAACGTCGGACGATTTGACGCGGATGACGCGCGCGTATGCAGCGACATCGGACATACGCTTCTCCGAGTATGCGAAGCAGATACGTGATATACGCTCCGGCGCGCATCCTCGGCCGGAGGATTACCACACAATCTACTGGGACTATTATGTCGCGGCGAAGGAGCCGCCGCGCCCCAGCGGAGACCCGATCGCGCTCCGAAAGATGATGCAGGAGGAAGGCTTCACCAATGAAGAGTTTGGGTTGATGCAGAACTCCGAGACGAATGCGGTCGATCTGCAGAAAACCATCGAACGGGAAGCGATCGAAGCTGTCGGCGGCCGTTTTAAGGACGAAACGGGGCAGTACACGGTTGAGGGCGAGCCTGACATGGAGGCGGCGCGCCGCCTGCTGTACAGCGACGAATACCATGACCGCAAAGCGGATGTCATGCGCCCGATTGAGAAGTTCCTTGTGGCGGTCGACAAGCGCACTGCGGCGTCTGTTGCGGCGCAGGAGCGGATTCGGGGCATGCTGGAGCTGCCGCTCATTTTGGCGATTGCGGCGTCGGTTCTTCTCGGCATCGTCTCCATTGTGCGCATGGGCAGATTCATTGTGCTGCTGGAGCGCAAGGAGAAAGAAGAAGAGGAGCGACTCCAGCGCGAACAGCGCATCGCAGAGAGGCGGGCGGAACGCGAGAAAGAAGAGAGCCGCCCCTCCGAATAAGCCTGCGCGTCCGGGGTGGGCATTCCATACGCCCGCCCCGTCAATATGACGCAGGCGGGGAAGGATTATGCCCAAACATCAACTTTACTTCGGCGACAATCTAGACATCCTGCGGACGCATCTGCCCGACGAGAGCGTTCATCTCATCTACATCGACCCGCCTTTCAACACGGGGAAACGGCGCCGCCATGTTCAACTGCAGGTCGCGCAAGACCCAGAGGGCGGGCGCGTCGGCTTTCAGGGTCGGCGGTATCGGGCGCAAGCGGGCGGCGCGGCGCAGTATGAGGACGCCTTTGAAAGCTCCGAAGCGTATCTGCGTTTTTTGCGCCCGCGCTTTGAGGAGGCGCGCCGCGTTCTGCATCCAGACGGCAGCTTCTTTCTCCACATCGACTGCCGAGAATCGCATTACTGCAAGGTCATGCTGGACGAGCTGTTTGGGCGCGCGTCGTTCATGAACGAGATCATCTGGGCGTACGACTACGGCGGACGCTCCAAGTCGCGCTGGCCCGCCAAGCATGACAACATCTTCTGGTACGCCAAAAATCCGAAGCGTTACACCTTTAACTACGAGGAGCTGGACCGCATACCGTATATGGCGCCGGGTCTTGTGAGCCGAGAGAAAGCGGCGCGCGGCAAAACGCCCACCGATGTATGGTGGCATACGATCGTTGCGACGAACGGGCGCGAGAAGACAGGCTATCCGACGCAAAAACCGCTTGGCGTCCTGAACCGCATCGTCAAGGCGCATTCGTCCCCCGGCGACACGCTGCTCGATTTTTTCGCCGGCAGCGGAACCTTCGGCGAGGCGGCGGCGCTGCATGGACGCTCGTCGATACTGGTCGACAACAACCCTTCCGCCGTGGAGACGATCATGCGGCGGATGCGCCCCTACGGACTGGTATGGGTCAACAAAAACGCCGACAGCGCGCCGACGCGGGAGACCTGACCCGCCATTCTACCGCGTCATTCCCGCGCAAGCGGGAATCCAGAAGCGTCGCTAACGACCTCCAAAAATCTGCGGACGATTCCGAACGCAGGATGTTCAAAGTCCCAGTACTTATCTTTAAAGGAAAACCCAAGAGACAGATGCGGCCGTTTCTGCGCTGCAATATAGACTCTGGCGCGACCTTTGTCCCGCTGCGCTATGTTCTGGAGGCGCGCCGACTCAGTCCAGCGTTCCGCGCATTTAAAATACTCATCAACGCAAAAAGTCAGTTCATCTGTCAGGGTGTCGCATAGCAGCGTTTCAAGGGCGCCGGGCCGCCCGCCGCCAGGGAGTATGATCGTCGTTACTGAAGGCGTCCCTTGAGCGGGGACGTTCACTTCGTCTGGAATCGGCCAATTAAGATCTGTCGATTCCAGGGCGTCTCGAAGGCTCTGAAACGCGCTTGCTTCGTTTTCATCCGCGTCTCGAACAATGCCGACGCTTTGAATCGCGATCGGTCCTTGCGCCATCTCGAGCGACAGCAGATACTCTTCCAGTTCTGTGTTGCCGCCATAGCTATGAATCTGAATGTTGTTGCGTATCTCCTCGTCCAAAGCATGTTTGATAAATTCGTCAAAAAAGCTGAGGTCGTCTTTGCCTTCTACAAGAATCTGCGTTGGCGCAACGACCTCAATGCTTCCATTGGGTTCATCTGCCATACTTAACGCACCTCAAAATTGAACTTAAATGCGGACTTGAGAATGTCCGGGCTATAAGTTCGGCAACGGATTTCGCCATCTATCTGCTCCAACCGATGATAGCGAAGCCGTTCAGGTTCGATCGCCTTATGAGCCGCTAGGACGCATTCTCGGCTGTGCGTCGCGGCGAAAACCTGTATGTTGGACTGGCGCGCCATCTCATCAATCGCCTTCCACACATTCTCCTGAATTGAGTAGTGAAACCCGTTCTCCACCTCGTCAATGAGCGCGACTCCGTCCTGCGCATAAACCATTTTGAGAATGACGCGCGCAATCTGATTCATGCCGTCGCCCATCGCCGCCAGAGGAATCAATTTGTCAAATCCAATGTCCCCGACAATCAAAGGATTGCCGGTAAGCGAGATGTCCGAGACGCTTTTTAGCCTTGGTTCGACGATCTTGAGCGCGTCCAAGACGACCTGATCCTTCTTACGGCTTCTCAGATCCGCCAGCTGCTGCGCATATTCTGACCCGTCTCCGCTGCCTCTGCTTTTAAGAAGCGTTGAAGCAAACAACGGTTTGGCGCTGTCTCTTGCTCTTGTCTTATTTTCCTCAAGCCATAAAGAGCTCTCGTAAGGCGCGTCGTTTTCCGAACTGGTTAGCTCAAATTTGATCATATGGTTATAAAATTGACTTTCCGACCAGGCGTCGTCCATATCTAGAAAAGCAACCGTTTCCGGCCTCTTGTCTAAGAAGATTTTTAAAGTCGCGCTTTCTTGCTTTTCTTCGCTGCGCGCAAAGGCGCTTCCAATTTCAATAGCGTTTTCCAAGTTTTGACCATGAAACAGCTGCTCTAAAAACGTCTCTAATACGCGAAAATCATAAAGTCGATCCCTTGATACGCTCGGATAAGGGCGACTATATCGACGGAAATTTTGGGCAACATGCAAAGGAAGACGAAGTATCAGGGGATTGAGCGCCTTGGCGGCATTTCCGCCGCTTAGCAATAAGGCGATCGCTTCCAGCAGGCTCGTTTTCCCGGCGTTGTTTCTCCCGCCGACGATGTTCACCGCCCCCAGATCGTTTATTTTTAAACAACGGAAGCCTCTGAAATTTTGAATCTTCAAGCTGTTCAACATCGTCCGTCCCCAACCGTCGCGAGCCGCAGCGCCCTTATGATCATAACTGAAGGCGGTCCGCTCGGCAAACGCCGTCTGCTCCGTTTATGTTCTCCCGCGCGCTGCGCTATACTTGACGCGCCGCCCCCAAATCGATACGATATGCCCAATAATCAAAACGCGAAAGGACTCGAATGGCATTGAATGTAGGCGTTGTCGGAATGCGGGGCATCGGAGGCTCCCACGCCAACGCGCACTCCAACAACGAGCTGGCGAACCTCCAAGCCGTATGCGACATCGTCAAAGAACGCGCCGACGACGCCGCCCAACGACACGGCGTCAAGGCATACTACTCCGTCCAAGACATGCTGGACGGCGAACCGAACCTGGACATCGTCGACGTATGCACAGGCGGACCCGAAAACGGCGGATGGCACTTTGAACCGACCATGGAAGCGCTCGAAGCGGGCAAGCATGTCCTTGTCGAAAAACCGCTCTCCAACGAGATCGAAGAAGGACGGCAGATGGTCGCCAAAGCGACCGAAAAAGGCGTGTACCTCGCATGCAACGTCAACCACTTCTTCACCCAGCCATGCGAACGCGCCAGACAGTATATCGACGACGGCGAGGTCGGCGAACTGGTCTTCTGCGTCGCAAAGATGGGCTTCCAGGGCGGCGAAAGCGTTTACAAGCCCGCCGCAGGCGGCAACACGGGCGGCTTCCCGTATTTTCATATGAAAGCGTTCATGACGCACCCGTTCAGCGTCATGCGCTACTTCTGCGGCGACATCACGCATGTTCAGGCGTACCTTGACCGTCCGACCTTCCGCGAGGATGCGGGCGACCCGGGGCTCTCCACCGTCAGCATCCATGTTCGTTTTGCGAACAAGGGGGTCGGCTATCTGTTGAGCCAGCGCGGCGACGCTTCGCACGGTCCCGGCGGATGGTGGAGCATCGAAGTCGGCGGTACGAAAGGCACCTTCTTTGTGGAAAACTGCGTTGAAAAAGTGACCTACTGGAAAGCGCATGACCCGCGCGGGCCAGGGCGCCCGGCGCTCGTGCCTGAAGGACAGAACGGCGCGCCCGCTGAGACGCATTACGGCACAACCGATTTCGGAAGCACCTTTCCGAACCGCATCCACGCCTTTTTGGAAGATGTGACGAACGGCGTGCCGAAAAGCCAGCTGCGCGGATCAGGGCGGGACGCGCTCGCCGCGCTGGAGTACACCTTCGCGGCGATCGAGTCGCACGAAAAGGGCGGCGAGCTGGTCATTCCGCATCCGCTGCCGCCTGAAGAAGACTGAACCGAGGGGTTGAAGATGTCCGCCCCCTTGCGCGTCGGATTTGTGGGCGTGGGCGGAATGCGCATTGCGTATTACCACGCCCGCGAATTCGCCCAGGATCCGCGCGTCCGTCTCGTTGCCTGCTGCGACATAGTTCAGGAGGCGTTGATCAGCTTCGGCGCCCAGTTCAGCATTCCGCCCGCCGCCCAGTACGCCGACTTTGAGACGATGCTCCAGCAAGAAGGTTTGGACATCGCTGTCGTCTGCACAAACGAGACGCTCCACGCCGAAATGGCCGTCTTGGCGGCGTCCCATGTCTCCAGCGCCGTCGTCTGTGAAAAGCCGATGGCGATGTGTCTGCGCGAGGCGGACGCGATGCTGGACGCCTGCCGAGAAAGGGGGCTTCGGCTCATCGTCGGGCATCAGAGGCGGTATCAGGAGCTGTACGCGGCGGCGCGGGATCGGCTTCTGGCGGGGGAGATCGGGGAGCTGCGCGAGATCGCGGCGTCTGGACATCCGCGTTCGCACCTCATGGCGGACGGAACGCACACGGTCGACCTTGTGCGTTATTTTGCGGGCGACCCTGCGGCGCTGTGGGTTTTTGGACAGATCGACACGCACACGGGGCGGCATGCATGGGGGCATGCGGTGGAGGATGCGGCGCTCTACCGCGTCGGTTTTGAGACGGGCGTTCAGGCGCGCTTGACATCGGGCGGCGGGTTCGCGTCCGAGAAATGCCCTCTCGGTTCGGCTCTTGTCGGCAATTACCATCACATCGCGCTTCATGGCGAGGCGGGGCGGATTGACGTATACGGCGATCGGACGCTGGAGGGTCAGCCGCCGCTGCAGATTGCGCGCGGCGCCGAGAGAGAGGTTGTGCCGATAGAGCGCGGCTGGCGGGGCGGCGTTTCGCCGCAGGTACATCTGCTGGACTGTCTGGAAAGCGGCGAGACGCATCCGTTGAACGGCGAAAACGCGCGGGCGGCGCTGGAGATCCTCATGGCGGCGTATGAGTCGTCGCGTATAAGGCGCATCGTCCAGCTTCCGCTTGAGAACAAAGAAAACCCGTTTGAAACGATCCTCGCCGGCGCTCCCTGACGGGTTCCGCCCGCGCCATGCTGTCATCTCGGCAGCGCCTATAGGCGACGACATTCATTTTTACACGACGGCTCGCCGACCCATGCCGTCATTCCCGCGAAAGCGGGAATCCAGAGTCCGCTCGAAACCTTCCGCGTTCGCATATCGACATTTCCAACTTAAAGCCAATTTCAGTATGGTCAGACATCAGCGCTTGAAACGCTTCGACATGCGAAAATGCGCCAGCTGAACGATCATGGCAAGGAGACGACACTTGACCGCAGGAAAGGGATGTGAATGAAAACGCGCGTTGCGTATATGATTGTCGGGGCGGGGCTGATCCTTTTAGGGCAGCTGCTGGCTCCGCTGCTTTGGACAAACGCTGTCGGACAGGAGGAGAAAGCGACCCATTTTAACCAGCTCACATGCAATTCGCTGGAGGTTCTGGACGCCGAAGGGAGGCGCCAGCTGAGCTTCTTCTCGACCGACCATGGCGGATTCGCGGCGATTTGGGACAAGAGCGGCGCTCTGGCAGCGGTCGTCGGGGCGGACGAACGGGGCGGAACCGTCATCGTGCGCTCGCCGAAAGACGGCAGCCGAGGCGCCCTCCGCATTGAGGACGGCGGCGCTCTCTGGCTCCTCGGCGCGGACGGTTCCAAGCAGGCGGCAGTTGAAGCGACCGCGGACGGCGGCGGCGTCTCGCTCTACTCCGCGGACGAAACGCTTCGAGGCGCCTGGCTCGCGCTGCCGGTCGGGGCGGAATTGTCGCTTCTCGGATCCGACGGCGAACGCAGAGCCTCCGTCAGCGTCTCGCCCGACGACGCAGGCTTCGTGCGCGTTTACGGCGCGGACGGCGAACGGACAGGCGTCATGCCGGAGTTTTAGCCGCTCTCCTCCCGCTTCGGCTCCAAGATCACCATATACCGCAGCGGACCGTCCCCCGCGCTTTCAATGCCGTGGAAGACCCAGGACGGTATGAAGACGGCGGCGTTCGGCTCAACCTCCGTTCGCTCATCGTCCAGCTGGACGATCCCGCGCCCGTCCAGGACATAGATGATCTCCTCCTCGGCATGCTTGTGGGGCGGATGCGCCCGCTTGCCTGCGCCGACGCATGAGACATGCATCTGTAGGCGCGCCGCTCCCGTCTCCTTGTTCACAAACGGCTTGAAAAATCCGTCGGGATCGTTCGCGCGCGGACGAGACGGCGCGTCCTCCCAGGCAATGATCGGCATCTCATGCCTCCTCGTTCTGTTGGTCGTCCTGTTGGTCATCATTGACCCATCGGGCGCCGCCGTCCGCCCAGTGTTCTTTTTTCCAGATCGGGACTCGTTCCTTGAGCGCGTCCATCAGGAAGGCGCACGCTTCAAACGCCTCTTTTCGATGGGCGGAGGAGACGGCCGCCATCACCGCCGCTTCGCCGATGTCGAGCCGCCCGGTGCGGTGAACGACGGCGATCTTCTCCGCCCCCCATCGCCGGAGAGCCTCTTCGGCGATGGCGCGCATTTCGGCTTCAGCCATGTCGGCGTACGCTTCATATTCCAGCGCGGCGACGGGGCGCCCTTCGGCATGGTTGCGCGCCGTTCCGATAAAGAGAACGGCGGCTCCCGCTCTCGGCGTCTTCACAAGGGCAAGCGTCTCCGATTCGCGCAGCGGCTGATCGGTTATCCAGCATTTCACCATGTTTCAGCCGCCCGCCACAGGAGGTATCACCGCCGCTTCGTCGCCGTCGTTGAGCGGGTCGTCGGGCTGCGCGTAGGTTCCGTTGACGGCGTACCGGACCTGTTCCACGCGCCCGGCAAGCGGCGGAAAACGGCGCGCCAGTTCGCGTTGAAGGTCGACAACGCGGGAGCCTTCAGGCAGCTCCAGCTCCGCTTCGTTTTGTTGAACCGCTTCTCTGCAGCTGGCGAAGAACCGAACGGCGATCTTCACGTTATGTCCGCCTTTCATTCGCTCGTTTAGACGCCCTTTTTTACATCGAACCCGCAGGCGTTGTCAAGCCTTCGCCGCCCATAACTCCGCATTAATGTAGGCGCCCCTAAAATTTACTGCAGTCTCACGAGGCTCCGGTTGCTATGGGGACATTCTGATGGTAAACTGGTATGGAGATGTCGTTGGACGCATGCTGAAGAGGTGGAGAATCTGAGAGCAATGCCCTTGACTAGAGAAATAAACATTTCCGTCGTGTCGGGCGTGTGGAATTCGCTGATGTCTTCAGATATGCCAGACCTGAACGTGGTACCCGACATTCAGGCTCCGAAGATGTCGGCGAATGATGTTCTTCACTTCGCCTGCAAGAACGCGGCTCTCGGGGCGCTCAAAAAGGGACTTCTGCTTCTTAAGGACGCAGTTGATCGTTTGGAGGCTGGCGCAAATCCTCAAAAGATCGAGGCAGATGTTCTGGAAGCAGCCCGACATGTTGATTTTGCATTCCAACTGTCCGAGGCAGGCGGGAGGATGCAAAGTAAGGAAATGGCGCGCTTCCATATCGGTCGAGGATTTTCGGAGCTGGTTTTAAGTAGAATTGATTCCAAACGTCCCATGAAACAAGCCGTCTCAGATTTTGAAAGAGCTACAAAACTAGATCCCGCACGACCTTTGTATCGCATAATTTTGGCTCTTGCATACTGGACTTTAGACAGGCAAAAAGACGCAATAGCGTCTTGCGAAGACGCCATCAACATAGACCCCGCCTACGCGCTTGCCTACTACTTAAAAGGTCTTTATCATCAAGAAAGGGGGGAGACCGATCTTGCGCACGACGACATCTACTGGGCGGTTACGCTCGACCCCGACCTTTACGAAGAAAAATTTGAACCGATCATGCAAGCCGAGCGCGAGGCAGAGGCATACTGGGACGATATGGAGCGACGACCCGAATTTGAAGCAACGCTCCAAAAGCGCGAAGCAAAAATCTAAGCGCGTCGGCATCCGAAACTAAAATGCCAATGTAAATGCGGCGCGCCAATGACTTTGAAAAAGACTACCGTAAATTACACCCTAACGACCGAAAAGACGTCGATAACAGCATTGAAAAATTGAAAGCTTGCCTAAAAACATACAACATACATGAGATAAAAGCCATTAAAGGATTCAGCTTGCGCGAAGTTAATAAAGAAGAAAATCGCTGGCGTATGAGAGCCAACAGACACATTAGCAATGTATGGGAAATTGAAAGGCGACTGGAAAACAGGAATAATGACCTAGCACACGATAAACAAACGAGGATGACCAAACGCGCATTCGGTTTATATGCCGTCTGACGCTCCTTTCACGGCGGCTTGTCTTCTGGAAGGCGCGCCGCGCCCTTCCGCCATTCCAGCTTTCCGCCGCTCTTTCAAATGTCTGAACTAGGATGATAGGATTGAAAAGATGGACAGGAGGATCCCGAAAACCGACGCGCCGCCCCCCAATCCTGTAATCCTATAAATCCTGAAAATCCTAGTTCAAAAACCAAACGCCCGCCGCGCCCAAACCCCCCCATCCCCCCTTGTCAAGGGGGGAGTCTGGTCATGCGCCGCTTGACCTTCTCCGCCGAATGCGCTATAAAACCTCCCATGCCATTGCTGAACCTGAAACCGACGCATAAGGCGGTCAAGGATTACTACGCCGCCATGAAAGACCTAGACGCCCACGGAGCCGACCAAGAAGGAGCCGTCAGCGGACCGTTCTACGCGCTCATGCAGCACTGCGCAAAAAAGGTGAACGCCACGTTCCAACGCGAATACCGAATGAAAGGCAGCCGCGGCAACATCTCCATCGACGGAGCCGTCCTCCATGAACTGGGGCTGCCGTTCGCCTACTGGGAAGCGAAGGACATCCATGACGACCTCGCCAAAGCCGTGCAGCAGAAACGGGAGGCGGGATACCCGTTCGACAACATCCTCTTTCAGACGCCCGAACGCGCGATCCTGTTCCAAAACGAGCGGGAAACGCTGAACGCCGACATCTCCAAATCGGCAGACCTCGTCAAAATGCTGAGGCTCCTGTTTGAGTATGAACGGCCCGAATTCGGCAACTGGGAAGCCGCGGCGGCGGAGTTCCGAGAGCATGTCCCCGACATCGCCGCCGACCTCAAGGAGAAGATACAGGGAAGGCGGAGCGGCGACAACAAATTCGCCCAAGCGTTCGACAGGTTCTACAACCTATGCAGAGACGCCGTCAACCCCGACCTGTCGGCGGAGGCGGTCGAAGAGATGCTCATTCAGCATATCTTGACGGAGCGCATCTTCCGAACCGTCTTCAACAACTCCGACTTCACGCGCCGAAACATCATCGCCCGCGAAATCGAACAGGTCGTGGACGCCCTCACCGCCAAAGCGATCAGCCGAGAAGCGTATCTGAAACCGCTCGACCGGTACTACAACGCCGTCGAGCAGGCGGCGGCGTTCTGCAGGGAATTTTCCCAAAAACAGCATCTCCTGAACGCTTTCTATGAAACCTTTTTTCAGAGCTTTTCGGAAGACGTCGCCGACACGCACGGCATCGTCTATACGCCGCAGCCGATCGTCAACTTCATGGTCAACAGCGTCCAGCAGATCCTGGAAACCGAGTTCAACCGCAGCCTCTCCAGCGAAGGCGTCCATATCATCGACCCGTTCGTCGGGACGGGCAACTTCATCGTCCGGCTCATGCGGGAGATCGACGGGACGGCGCTGGAGCGCAAATACAAGCATGAGCTGCACTGCAACGAGGTCATGCTGCTGCCGTACTACATCGCCAGCCTGAACATCGAGCGGGAGTACTGGCAGCGGATGCAGGAGTATGAGCCGTTTGAGGGCGTCGTTCTCGCCGACACCTTTGAGCTGATGGAGCCGCTGCAGAAGCAGCTGTTCACGGAAGAGAATACGGAGCGCGTCAAGAAGCAGAAAGAGGCGGATATGTTTGTCGTCATCGGGAATCCGCCGTATAACGCGTGGCAGGTGAATGATAGCGACAACAACAAGAACCGCACATACGAACCGAAAAAGAAGGGTGATGAAACTATAGACACGCGCGTGCGCAGTACATACGCCGCCGATTCAAAGGCGACAAATAAAAATGCGCTTTCGGATCCCTATGTGAAAGCGATCCGCTGGGCGTCCGACCGCATTAAAGATGAGGGCGTTGTCGCGTTTGTGACGAACAACGGCTTTCTGGACGGCATCGCGCTTGACGGCATGCGGAAGCATCTGGCGGACGATTTCGATAAAATCTATGTCTTGAATCTAGAGGGGAACGTTCGAAAAAATCAAAAGCTGTCAGGCACAATGTACAACGTCTTTGGCATTCAGGTTGGCGTTAGCGTCAATCTCTTCATTAAGAAAAAAGAGCCGGACGAGGAAAAGAATAGCCCAAGCATTTTTTACGCTGGCGTAGATGAGTCCTGGCGAAAGGAGGAAAAATACGATTTTCTCAATTCGCATCAACATTATCAAAAAATCGAATGGAAGCAGATAACGCCTGACAAACGCCATACATGGATATTGGATGGTCTGCAGCCAGAGTTTGAGACCTTTATCCCGATAGGAACGAAGAAAGCGAAAGCGGCAAAAGGCGCGGCAAAAGGCGCGGTTTTCAAAATCTATAGCAACGGCGTTAAAACGAACCGCGACGCCTGGGTTTACAATTTCAACCGAAATGCGCTTGTCGCCAACGTTCAGCGGACGATCGAATTCTACAATGCCGAAGTGGACAGGTGGAAACGGCGCAGAGACGATAACGCAAATGTGGATGCTTTTGTGAGGTACGATGATACAAAAATCAGCTGGAGTCGCGATTTAAAGGCGAAATTGAAGCGAGGAGTGTTTGCTGAATTCGATGAAGAGAAGTTGCGAACTTCGCTTTATCGACCCTTCACTAAAACAGGCATATTCTTTGATAGAACTCTAAACGATTTAAGGTACGTCTTCCCGTCCATCTTCCCGATGCCGGAAACTGAAGCAGAAAACCGAGTCATAATTGTTCCAGGGTTAGGCGGCCGCGCTGATTACTGGTGCAGTATAACAAATGTAATTCCGAATTTGTCCTTCATTTCAATTGACAGCAATCAATGCTTCCCGTTCTACACCTACGACGAGGACGGCTCTAACCGGCGCGAGAACATCACTGATTGGGCGTTGTCCGCGTTCCGTTCGCATTACGGCCATCCGTCCATTTCCAGATGGAACATTTTCCATTACGTCTACGGGCTGCTGCATCATCCCGACTATCGGGAGCGGTATGAGAAGAATCTGAAGCGGGATCTGCCGCATATTCCGTTTGCGCCTGCGTTTCGGGCGTTTGCGTCGGCGGGGGCGGAGCTGGCGGATTTGCATGTGAACTACGAATCGGCTCCGCCGTATGCGCTGGAGATGTTGGAGGCGGAGGGGGCTGCGGTGGATTGGCGGGCGGAGAAGATGCGCTTCTCCAAAGACAAGCGCTCGATTCTGTATAACGACTTTTTGACGCTGTCGGGCATTCCATCGGCGGCGCTGGAGTATCGTCTGGGGAATCGGTCGGCTCTGGAGTGGGTCGTGAATCAGTATCAGGTGAAGACGGACAAGCGAAGCGGCATCGTGAACGACCCGAACCGAAGCGGCGATCCGCAGTATATCGTGAACTTGCTTCGACGCGTCGTTTCGGTGAGCCTTCGGACGGTTGAGATCGTCAAGGCGCTCCCTCCGCTAGAGACAGCTTAGTTTCCCCGGATCGTCATTCCCGCGAAAGCGGGAATCCAGAGGCGAACCCGAAACCGACCGCGTTCACCTGAAGCGTCCATACCGTCCGCTGTCATTCCCCCCTCCTTTCCATCATGCCTGCCTTTGGGGTAAGGCGCGCGGGAATCTTAGCCGTAGTCTGAACTAGGATTAAAGGATTGACGAAAACCGACACTCGGCGCCCGAAATGCCGCGCCCCAAAATCCTGTAATCTTATCAATCCTGAAAATCCTAGTTCAAAACCCAAACGCAACACGCCCGTCGCGCTCCTCCCGTCATTCAGGCTCCCGCATTCTTTCAACGGTCTGAACTAGGATTGAAGGATTAAAGGATTGACAAGAGGAGCGCCGAAAACCGACACTCGGCGCCCGAAATGCTGCGCCCCAAAATCCTGTAATCCTATCAATCCTGAAAATCTTAGTTCAAAACCCAAACGCAACGCGCCCGCCGCGCCTAACCCCCCATCCCCCCTTGTCAAGGGGGGAGCGACGCGCTGATATGCGGCGCCTATTCGGAAGGGCGCGCGATGTAACTTGACGCGCATACGTGTTCGTTTCAATGTACGTTGCTATACTGCGGAGCGAAGGGGCGTGGAGCTGTCATGACGCATTTCGCATCGGCGCCGATTGAGGTGAAACTGATCGACGCGATCTGCCAACCCTACGAAACGGCGGTTGGAGCGGCGCGGACATGCTACTCCTCTAAAGGCGTTGTGTATCCCGACGAGGTTTCTAAAACGAAAAAAGCGCGCGCCGTACGCGACCGCATTGCCTCCAGCACGCTGCTTGCCGGTCATCTCACGACGCGGCAGCATGCGACCTTCGTCTTCGCAGTGAGCAACCTTTCGCGCGCCGCCGTCTGGTCGTTTCTGCATAGCCATCCGTTTTACAATTCGGAGCAGGTGAGCCAGCGGTATGTGGAGGTGAAGACGGGGCATTTTGCCGTTCCGAAAATGAAGCCCGCCGCGCTTGAGATTTACAACGCGGCGATCCAGCGGCAGCAGGAGGCGTATCTTGCGCTCATTGACGCGCTCGCGCCGGCGATTGAACGCGAGTTTCACGCCGTTTTCCCCGCGCGGAAAAAACGCCCTGAACGCTGGGAGCGGACGCTCCGCCGAAAAGCGTATGAAACGGCGCGGTATGTTCTCCCTGTCGCCGCGCACACCTACCTTTACCATACGATCAGCGCGTTGACGCTCATTCGATATGCGCGGTTGTGCGAGCATTTTGACGCGCCGACCGAGCAGCGGGAGCTGGTGCGCAAAATGACGGAGGCGGTGATGGAGATCGACCCGCTCTTTGAGCGCGAGCTGGACGATCCGATACCGCTGGAATCGACTCCTGAACACGCTTTTTTGTCGGAACGGTCTGCGGCGCCCGGCGATCCAGCGCAGTTCACGCGCCGCTTTGACAAGCGGCTCAACGGGCGCGCCTCCGCTCTGTTGAGCTGGGCTTCGAACGGGGAGGCGGTCGTCGCGGAGGCGGCGCGCGGCATTCTCGGCGCGGCGCCTGAACAGCTGCCCGACGAGGAAGCGCTGCGCCTGCTGCTAGACCCGTCGCGCAACCGTTATTATGAAGAGACGATGAATGTTCACACGCTCTCCAAGCTGTCCCGCGCCATGAATCACACCCACTACACCTTTGCGAAGAAGTTGAGCCATACGGCAGATTCGCAGAACCAGCGGCACCGCATGACGCCCGGCTCCCGCCCCGTTTTGAGCGCGCATTATACGGGCGAGCCGGACGCCGTGCCGCCCAGGCTGTTTTCCAAATGTCCGCCGGCGCAGGAGATCTACGACCGCGCGAACGCGGACGCCTATGAGAGCGTCAATCGGCTCTTGGAGATGGGCGTACCGGACGAGTTCGCGTTTTACCTGCTGCCGAACGGGCATGCGGTGCGGCTTATTGAATCGGGGTCGCTCATGGACTTCACGCATAAGTGGCGGACGCGGCTCTGCTACACGGCGCAGGAGGAGATCTTCCACGCTTCGGTGGACGAGGTTCTTCAGGTTCAGGAGGCGCACCCGACCATCGGGCGGCATCTGCATGCGCCGTGCTGGTACCGTCAGCGTTCGGACTGCGCGCCTTTCTGCCCGGAGGGCGACCGGTTCTGCGGCATACCTGTCTGGAAGCTGTCCGTTCAGCAGTTTGATCGGTCGCTTTAGGGGGCGTCCAGCGCGGCGCGGTAAGCTTCGGCTGTGTCGGCGGCGATTTTTTCCCATGCGTAGTTTTCTTGGACGCGCCGCTGTCCGTTTTCGCGCAGGCGGGCGGCGAGCTGCGGATCGTTCTGGAGCCGCTGTATCGCGTCGGCGAGAGCGGCTGCGTCTCCCTCTGGGACAATCAAGCCCGCGTTGTCGACGACGCGCGCGATTTCGCCCGAATCGGAGCCGACGACCGGCGCGCCGCATGCCATCGCCTCAATGAGAGCGCGTCCAAAAAACTCCACCCAATGGGGCGTTGTGCGCGACGGAAGCGCGAGAGCGTCCATCGCGTTCATCGCCTCGGCGACGCGCTGCGGTTTCAAGGAGCCTGTGAATCGGACGCGCTCCGCCAGATTCAGCCTTGCCGCCAGCGCTTTCATTTCCGCCTCCTCCCGCCCTGCGCCGACAATCAGCCCGTAGGCGTTGGGCGTCTGCGCCAGCGCATGCAGGAGCAGATCGACCCCCTTTTCAGGGATCAGCTGACCCGCATAGCCGACGATGAAGGCGTCGGGAGGCGCGCCAAAGGAGAGGCGCAGACGTTTCCGTTCAGGAGCGGGCAGCGGACGGAAGATGCGCGTGTCGACGCCGTTCGGAAAGACGCGCGCCTCCCCCTGAAACCCGTTCTCGCGCAGAAAGCGCGCCGCCGTTTCGCTCAACGCAAACGCGGCGGAGGCGCGCCGGTAGACCGCCCGCTCAACCGCTCGAAGCAGCGGCGCCGCGATCGGCTTGAGCCGTATGCGCATCCCGACCGAAGTGCGAAAGATGAGACGCGCGTTCGGGGCGCGCCGCCGAAGCGTCCACAACGTCTGCCCCGCGCACAAACTGAACGGCTCCTCCTCCATATGCACAATATGCGGCTGGAAGGAGTCGAACTGCCGGGCAAAGCCGCGCCGATACATATGCCGCGCGTAATAGTCCTGCCACACGACCGGCAGAGCGACCGTCCATTCGCAGCCGTTTTTTGCCTCAAACCGCTCCAGGCGCGTTCCTTCGCGCCATGCTTCAGGGACGATCAGCCGAAGTTGAACGCCAGGCTCCCGCGCAATCAGCTCAAACTTGCGCCGATACGCCGCCGCGACCGCCGGATGCGAAATGGCGAGAACGCGCAGAGGCACGGCTATTGGAGCGCCGGCAGGTCTTTGATCGGGTCGTCAATCTGCTGCATCCAGCCATGCAGTTCGTGGTTCAGCGAACGGCGAATCGCGGCGAATTGCGGGTCGTCCGCCAGGTTGCGCGTCTCCCACGGGTCCTCTTCGACGTTAAACAGCTGCGTTTGTCCCGCCTCCGGGTAGCGTATCAGTTTCCAGTCGCCCGCTCTCACCATGCGCTGTATGTGCCTGTAGGCGGAGTACACCGAGTTTCGGACGGGGGTTTTTTCGCCGGCGATCAACGGCGCGAGGCTGGAGCTCTCAACCGTATTGGGAATCGCAATCTCGGTCAGGTCGCACAGCGTCGGAAACAGATCGTAGGAGTACACAAGCGAGTCGATGCGCTGTCCTGCGGGGACGCCCGGCCCGCGCAGGAAACATGGAACGCAGACGCTGTGATCGTACAGGTTCTGCTTGCCGAGGAGGCCGTGCTGCCCGACGCCCAGTCCATGGTCGGCGGTGTACACAACGATCGTGTTCTCCGCCTGCCCCGACCGCTCCAGCGCCTCCAACACGCGCGCCATATGGGCGTCCTGATGCGTTATCATCGCGTAGTAGTCGCTGATGTGCTGTTGAACGATTTCGGGCGTCCTTGGGAACGGCGCCAGGTTTTCGTCCCTGATGCGCATCTCGCCGTTATCGAACGAATGCATCGGCATGAAATTGGGCGGGACGGGGATCTCCTCCGGCGGATACATCGCGTCGTACGGCGCAGGCGCCATGCGCGGGTCATGCGGCGAGGTGAAGGACAGGTAGAGAAAGAACGGGTTGCCGCCGTCATGGTTGTCCAAAAACTCGATGGCGGCGTCTGAAAACAGATCGGTTGAGAAGCCGTCGCCGATGACGCGCCTGTTGTTGGCGTATTCGCCTGTCGGGTCGTACTGCTGAATTGGAACTTTGAGATGGTTGCTCATCCCGCCGAAGAAGATGTTCGCGCCATGCGAGAAGCCTTTGTGGAAGCTGGTTTTGTCGTTGTGCCATTTGCCTGTGGCGAAGGTGTCGTAGCCGGCGTCTCGGAAGGTTCCTGCAAGCGTCGCCAGTTCGGGGCGCAGCGTTCCGAGGCCGCCTGTGCCGGGTTCGCGCGTCATGGAGGTGCCGAAGATGTTGACGCCTGTATGGACGCATGCGCGGCTCGGCACGCAGACGGCGCCGCTCATTCCGCCCATGATGTAGGCGTTGTTGAAGACGGTTCCGTCCTCGGCGAGTTTGTCCATTGTCGGGGTCTGGACGGTCGGGTCGCCCATCGCTCCGATAGCGTCTCTTCGATGGTCGTCGGCGATCATAAAAAGGATATTGGGTCGGCTCATCGTTCTCCCGTCGCGGTGTTGTTTGATTTTGAGCGTAGCGCTTCAGCGGCGCAGGGTCAAGCGTCCCGCGCTCGTCATGAGCGTACCCCGCCGTTGCAGAAATCCAGCCCGAATGAGGTTTGATCAGTATGAGATGAGCGAAATCACCCGTTCGTTTTCAAACAACGCCCGCCCATTCAAAAAGGTCAGCTCAATGAGCGCGGCGATGGCGGCAATCTCCCCGCCGAGAATTTTGATCAGCTCCGCCGACGCTCGGAGCGTCCCGCCCGTCGCTATGACGTCGTCAACGAGAAGCGTCCGCGGTCCCGCGCTCAGCGCGTCCACATGGAGAGCGACAGCGGCGGTTCCGTACTCCAGCGCATACTCCGCTTCAACGGTCTCATACGGCAGCTTGCCCCGCTTTCGGATGAGCGCAAGCGGCTTGCCCATCTGATAGGCGAGGGCGCCTCCGAAGAGAAACCCGCGCGCGTCAACAGCCGCAATCGTGTCGAACTCTACCCCGTCCACCTTGGCGATGAGGTCGTTCACCGCCGCTTGAAACCCCTGCGGATGTTGAAGCAGAGGCGTGATGTCTTTGAATTGAATGCCCGGCTTTGGAAAGTCGGGGACGGCGCGTATCAGGTCTGCGTAATTGTTCATAGCCCTCTTCTGATGAATCGCTTAAGCGCTGCAAACGAAACTCTTGTTAAATGTACCCTGTATCTCGGCTCTGTCAACCTCCGCATAGTATGCCGCGCCCTTTCTCCCGATAGAAATGCCTTATCCATTCAAATGTCCCAGCTCAAGAGGACAGGTTAAAAAACGGTTTGCCGACGGCATTCTCCCCCGCTATGATTTCAGATGAAATTATACAGTGCGTTTTGACAGAAAAGGTTGATGTTCGATGCCAAGCGATCCACTGAACGTTGCGGTGATGGGAGCGACCGGCGCAGTAGGCGGCGTCATGCTCCAGATACTGGAAGAGCGCGATTTTCCGATCGCGTCGCTGAAACTGCTTGCTTCGTCGCGTTCCGCCGGCAAAACGATCGCCTTCAAAGGCGAACCGCATGCCGTTGAAGAGTTGACCGAAGACTCCTTTGAGGGGATTGATCTTGTTCTCTCCTCCGCCGGCGGATCGATCAGCAAGCGTTTCCTTCCCGCCGCGGTGAAGGCTGGCGCCGTCTGCATCGACAACACCTCCGCCTTCCGCATGGACGACCAGGTTCCGCTTGTCGTTCCTGAGGTGAACCCGCATGCCGCCTTCAACCATAAAGGAATCGTCGCAAATCCGAACTGCTCGACGATACAGATGGTCGCCGCGCTCAAGCCGCTCCATGACGCCGCGCGCGTGAAACGGGTTGTCGTCTCCACCTTCCAGGGCGTCTCCGGCGCCGGAACGCAAGCCTCTGAAGAAGCGAAGGAGCAGATCCGCGAGGCGCTGGACGGGAAGGAACCTTCCCTGCGCGGCAAATTCGTCCGCCCCATCGCCTTCAACTGCATTCCGCAAATTTCGCACAGCGTCGGCTCCAACCCGTTCGGGCTGGACGGTTACACAGACGAAGAGACAAAGATGACGCGCGAGACGGTGAAGATCATGGAAGATGAGAATGTCAAGGTGACGGCGACGACGGTGCGCGTTCCTGTTCTCGTCGGGCATTCCGAATCGATCAACGTAGAGACGGAGAAGCCGCTCACGGCGGAGCAGGCGAGGGAGCTGCTGGAACGCGCCCCCGGCGTCACGGTCATGGACGATCCGGCGAAAAACCGCTATCCGACCGCTATAGACGCGGCGGGCAGGGACGACGTCTTTGTCGGGCGCATCCGCGAGGACGCGTCCGCCGACAACTGCCTCAATATGTGGGTCGTTGCGGACAATTTGCGCAAGGGCGCCGCGCTGAACGCCGTTCAGATTGCCGAGCTGCTGTTTACGGGTTCAAAATAAGCTTGCCCGGCGCGCCCTCGTCAAACGCTTGAAACGCGGCAGCCGCCTCCTGAAGCGGATACCGCCTGCCGATGAGCCGTTCCGCCCGCAGCCCCATCTGCCGCATGGCGAGCATGTCGGGGTAGTCCGAAAAATGGTAGTACAGACTGCCCATGAGCGTCAGGTCTTTGTGGATCAGGTCTCGGCTGGGCGAGACGGGCAGCTCTCCCTGCTCGCCGACCGCCATGACGGTTCCGCCCTTCCGCGCGATGTCCAATAGAAAGCGGAGCGCCTGCGGCTTTCCGGACGCCTCGATGCAGTAGCGCGGCAATCCGCCCGCCGTTTCAATGACCGCTTCGTCTGGGCGGTCGATCTCGTTCAGGTTGAGAGTCGCTTCGGCGCCGAGTCGACGGGCGAATTCCAGCCGGCGCGGGTTCATATCCAACACAACGACGCGCGCGCCTAGAAAGGTCTGAACGAGCGTGTTTCCAAGCCCGATCGGTCCCGCGCCTGTGACGCAGACCCATTCGCCGCGCGTCTCTCCAAGCCGCTGAGAAACGCGGTAGGGAACGCCCAGCCCGTCCCCCGTATAGAGTACGCCCTCTTCAAAACTCATGTCGTCCGGCATCGGCAGGCAAACATGTTCGGGGACAGAGACGCGCTCGGAATGTCCGCCGCCGCTGTGGCGCAGGCGCGGGCATCGGGTGTATCTTCCCTGTTCGCATTCGGCGCATTCGCCGCATCCCCAGACGGCGTGGACGCCGACGCGCGCGCCGACCTGAAAGCGGACGGAGCCGCCGTTATGGACGACGACGCCGGCAATCTCGTGTCCGTTGTTGGAGGGGCGCGGCTGCGTTCCGCGGTAGGCGGGCATTTCGCTTCCGCAGATGCCGGACGCCTTCACATCGATGGCGAGCCTGCCGGGGTTAGGATTCGGCTCCTGCGCCTCTACGATTTCAATCTGTCGATTTCCCATGACGCGGACAGCGATCATCGGCTTCTCTCATCATTAAGATTAAGCGCCGCCTATAGGCATGGTAGCGCAAAGCGCTCCGAGCGTCATGCGTTGGCGGCGCGCTTTTGGGCTAAGGCGAATGTCCCAACTTAAGAGGCATGGTCAGAGGGTAAACCGAGATGGCGCCGTCTTCGTTAGTTAGCATTGCAAGGCGACAGAAAATCGTTCAGGAGCTCTTGAAAGGAGCTGTATCATGAACCTTCGCTCGCTGATGTCCGCGGCTTTCGCTTGTCTGCTTGTTCTCGCCTTCGGATGCGGAGAGGACGACAACGGAGGAGACCGAATCGGTCCGATAAGCTATCTCTTCGACCCGGCGCAGGTACTGGGAACCAGCTACGAGATGAACCTCCGCATTGACACAAATGTTCGGGTCGACTTCTTCGACGCGCCCCTTGCATATGATCATGAGATTGAGATGAAATTGGATGTGGACTTTATCGTTGGCGAGGGCGGAGGAGCCGCCGCATTTTACACGGTCAAGGAAGCGTCGATGGCGCCTGTCCTATATCTCCCGGATGGATCTCCCGGGCCGCCGACGCCCTTCATCAACCTGATCTATCAGGAGCTGGTCGGCAAGGTTTTCAGCGCTCCGATAAATGAGAACGGGCAGCCTGGAGAGTGGAGCGGCATTGACGAGATGTTTGAGGCGATGAGGGCAAAAGCGGAAGATCTGTTCGGCGAGGAGCTCGACCCCGCCGATCCGTTTCTTGGTACTGAGGTGGCGAAGCAATGGAAGCTGACGTTCAGCGCCCTCTATGCGCCGACTCCGCCGAGCCAGCTGTATGTCGACGACGCATGGAAAGGCAAACGGGAAGCGTCGCCCGGCGTCATGGGAGACATGACCTACACCCTCGCAAGCGTGGAGAACGAAATGGCGCGAATCGAGTTCAGCGGAGAGCTCAGCGCCGTAGTCGACGTCGAGATCGACTTGCCAGACCAGCCCGACGAAGGAGAGACGACATATGAAGTGGCGACCGGGACTCTCAACGGGCATTACATGGTCGACACGGCGACAGGTTTGGCGGTTCGGTATGAGAGCGGGATGGTTTTGGCGGCGGAATTTGAGCTGATTGATGACGAAGATATCGATCTTCCTTCGAACAAGGTAACGATAAGGGACTCCATTAGCGCGGCGCTGTCGCCGAAGTGAGCGCGCGTTCGATCTCGCTCTGAACGTCGGCGTCCGTTTCAAGCGCGGCGCGCTCTTTCAGGGCGTTGACGGCAGCCTCTCCGCCGATTTTTCCAAGCGCCCAGGCGGAGTGGCTGCGCACAAGCGGCTCCTCGTCGCTCAACCCGACCGTCAAGGCGGGGACGGCGCGGGGGTCGCGCGCGTTGCCGAGGGCGACCGCGGCGTTTCGAAGCAGCCCGCGCCGCTTCGTTCGTTTGACGGGGCTTCCGCGAAACCGCTCGCGGAAGCTTTCGTCGTCTAGAAGCATCAGATCGTCCAGCTTCGGATTCGGCCAATGCGGCAAAATGTCGTTGCGCGGGACGTACTCGTCGGCGTCGTCGGGAGCCTCGCGGTTGGACGGACGGTTCCACGGACACACCTCTTGGCAGATGTCGCATCCGAAGACCATATCGCCGACGCCGTCCCGCAGCTCCAGCGGCATCGGTCCGCGCCGCTCAATGGTGAGATAGGAGACGCATCTGGAGGCGTCCATCACATACGGCTCTGGGAAGGCGCCGGTCGGGCATGCTTCAAGGCAGCGGACGCATGAGCCGCAATGGTCGGCAGTCGGCGCGCCCGTTTCGATCTCGGCGGTCGTGATAATTTCGCCTAAAAAGAAGTAGGAGCCGAGCGAGCGGTTCAACAGAAGCGTGTTCTTGCCGACCCATCCAAGCCCCGCCAAAGACGCCGCCGGACGCTCCAGAATCGGTCCCGTGTCAATATACGGACGGCTTTCAACATCGGCGCCGGCGCGTTCATGGATCCACTCTTGGAGGCGCAGAAGCGGCTTGCGCATGGCGTCATGGTAGTCGCCGCCCCAGGCGTAGGAGGCGACGGTTCCGCGCAGATCGGCGTCCGTTTCGGCGCTTTTCTCCTGCGGGGGAAGGTCGGGGCGGTAACGCTTGGCGACGCAGACGACCGACCTGGCGTTTGGAACAATCTGGCGCGGGTCTTTGCGGCGCTCTGGGGTTCGGGCTAGATATTCCATGGAGCCGTGCCGTTTTTGGCGCAGCCACTCGTCCAGAAAGTCGGCGCGCGGATACGGAACGGCCGGCGCCGCCCCCGCCGCGTCAAAACCGAAGCCGCGCGCCGCCTCAACCAGCTGCTCCAACGGTATCGGGCGCCGCTTCATCCGATGACTCCGCCTTCGGGACCAGGGGAGCGGCGGCGCGAAAAGGCGCGCATGTCCAGCTCCTGTCCCGTGTAAGGCAGCGGAACCGTCAACGGCGCCGCGTCCGTATCGATCCCGCCAAGCAGGTTGGCGCTCATGAGCCGCTCCGTCAGCCGTCCAATCACAGGCGCGCCCTTGAACCAAGCGCCGCTCGTCCCGACCGCCGCAAAATAACCTTCTCTATCCATTTTGTCGATGACAGGCTTCCAGTCGGCGACCGTTACGTCGTATAAAGCGGCTCCTCCGCCTGCCTCTTCCAGCCGCGCCTCAGGCATGCGCCGACGCAGCGCGCGCGTTTTTTCCTCCGCAAATGCGTCCGAAAGGCGCGCGTCGAACCGGTCGGGATCGGGCGCAAAATCGCGCTCGTCTTTAGGAAGAATCGCCCCGACGCGAAACCGCCGAGAGTCGGGCTTCATGTAAAAGCCGTTCAGAAGGTCGACGCAGAGCGGCGTGTCTGGATGGCGCGCGAGGGCGGCCGTCTCGCGCGCGTCGATGAACTGCTGACGGTTCGGCGCGGTCGTCAGCGGGAGCGGGCATCCCGCCAGCGCGTTCACAAGATACGAATGCGGACCCGCCGCATTCAAGACAGCGTCCGCTTGGATCGTCTTCCGCTCCCCATTCTGGTCGATGACGACGCCGTTGTCCGGAAAATCAACCGCCTGCGCGTTCAGATAAAGACGCGCGTTCCCGGTCGCCAGCGCCGCTCCCATCATGTTTCGCGCCGCAAGCGAGGGCATGTCCACATAACCCGCTTCCGTTTCCAAAATGCCGAAGACGCGCGGTTCGTCTAAAAAATGAAAGGCGGGGAAACGCTCCCGCATCCGCTCCTGCGTCAGAAGCTCCAGCTGGACGCCGAGGCGCATGCATTCTTGAATGTGCGGCATTTCTTTGGCGCGGCTTGTTTCGGGGAAGATCCAGAGCGCGCCCGCGCCGCAAAACTCGGCGAGCGGAGGGGCGGGGGCAAAGCGTCCAAGCCATCCGCGCCAATCGCGCCAGACATGCAGCCCCGACCGCGCCAGCTTGATCGATTCGCCGCTGCGGTAGAATTGGCGTATCACGGCAGTCGAAGCGGCGGTGGAGCCTGCGGCAATCTGCGGCAGCCGCTCAATGACCGAGACCTCAAACCGCCCGCCGCGCGCCAGCTCCAACGCCGCCGCGGCGCCGATGACGCCTCCGCCGATGACAACAACGCGAATGGACGCTTTCATTCGTTTGACGACTCCTTCGCCGTTTGCATGAAGAAGTGTACACTCGCTAGGGCTTTTCATGCAAGGGCTGCCCAGAAACGGCAGTACCTAATAGGCAACAGCGTTCATTTTTACGCTAAGGCAGTCGACCCATGCCGTCATTCCCGCGAAAGCGGGAATCCAGAGTCCAACAGACAACGTCCGCGTTCGCATACCGACATGTTCCAACTAAAGCCTTAAGGTCAGGTTGAAAACTCGACACGCCGCCCAAACCGCATTATCATGAATGCCAACGCGCCGCCGCACACACGGAAACGACCGATGTTCTCAACGCGCCCCCCGACAGACGGACTGGTTGAAATGGACAGCCGCTTCCGCGCATGGCTCGGAGACGGGGCGGCGGGGCGGGTCGACATGCGCTGGGAGATCGACGGGCGGCTCTGGATGCGCCTTGAAATACGCCCCGACGCAAAAGGCGGGCTGCGCTACATCTGGATCGACAGCGAACGGCGGAACGCGCACCGACGCCGCATCGCCTCGCTGGACGAGCTGGAGACGCTCGCCAAACGGCAGCTCCTAGAACCCGCCGGCGAAGACATACTTGTTTATTGGAACGGCGCCGACAAGCCGCGCGCCCGCATGCGCGCCATGATCGCTCAAAACGACCAGCTGAGATGCGTATGGAACGAACCGGCTCCTCCTCCGCGCCCGCGCGGGTTGTTCTGATCGCCGTTGCGAGCGTCGACGGCAAGATCACAACCGCCGACAACGCCGGCCCGCGCTTCGCTTCCGCCAACGACAAGGCGTTCCTGCGCCAAATGCGCGGCGACGCGGACGCGGTCGTCATCGGCGCCGGCACGGTTGCGAACGACAACCCGGCGTTCTGGACGCCCAGCAGCCTGAAAGAAAAACGGCGGAGCGCCGGTCGATGGGCGACGCCGCTGCGGGCGGTCGTCAGCGGACGGGGAAATATTCCGCCCAACGCGCGCCTTTTTTTTGGGCATGAATCGCCCGCCGTCGTCTTCTGCGCGGACATCGTTGATCCTGAACGGGAGCGCGCTTTGAAGGAGGTCGCGCAGGTTCGTCGGGCGGGGGAGCGTTCCGTCAATCCGCGGCGCGTTGTGGAGATTCTGCGGCGCGAATACGGGGCGGAGCGCATTTTGTTGGAAGGCGGGGGGCAGGTGAACAGCGCGTTTTTGGAGGCGGGCTGCGTGGACGAAGTTCTGCTGACCGTGTCGCCATGCCTCATCGGCGGACAGGGGCTGCCGACGCTCGTCGGCGGACAGGGGCTGCCGCTTGAGAAGCTCGTTCCGTTGAAGCTCGCCTCTGTGCGCATCGCAGGAGACGACCTGTTTCTGCGCTACACGATCCGCATGGACGATCCCGCCCCTTCAGTTGAGATGTAAATTAAAACATCGTTCCGCCCCCCTCTGCCCGCCATACAGGTTAGGGCGTCTCGATGAGCGCGAAGTTGCCCTGTATGAAAAGCGCATGGGCGCCTTCCAGACGCATCCATGCGATCCGCGCCTCCAGCGGTCCTGTCCGCGTGGAGAGGCCGACGCGCGGCTCCCCTGCGCCGTAGCCGATGCGCAGCTGAAGGCGCATTGGCAGGTTCCATTCCGCGCCGAAACGCCCCCCGCCGTCCCATTCAACCAAAAAAAGAAAACGCCCTAGACGCAGCGACGATCCGACCGCATAACGCTCAAAGCCGGCGCCGCGCTCCGTTTGACTCAGCCGCCCCCCGACCGTCCACCGCTCCGACGGCAGCAGCAAAGCCCCGACATCCAATACGGGCGCATGACCCAAAAATTGAAACCGCTCCGACGGATGCTTCCGCCAGAACTTTCCGCTGACGCCCGCCGACGCATGACGCCCAATCCGCCGAGCCGCGCTCAAGTAGGTGTGGTCAAAGACGCCGTCTGTCTGCCCGATGCGGTTGCCCCATGCGAGACCCCATCCGCGCCAGCGGTAGGAGGCGCCTTTCGGATCGAAGGAAATGTCGGAGCGTCCTGTCAGGTTCGTTTGTCCAAAAAAGACGGCGCCCTGTCCGAAGCCGAGATGGGCGGGGTTGTGAAAAAAACCGACTCCCCCGTCCAGAAGCGCCGCTCCTGCGCCTCCCATCGCGGCGGCGCGCGCGTCCACAGGTCCCGGCAACGGCAGCCGTATTTCAGCATCCTCCGCCGAAGCGGGCGCCGTTATGCAAGCCGAGAGCGCCGCGCAGAGCAGCAGACGGGGCAGATTCAGCATGCCGCGTCGCCTGTCTGGAGAAGTCGCCGGACGCCTTCCGCCGCCGTTTCGGCGTCTCTCAGAGCGGTCGTTTGCGCAGGGGGAGTCCAATCCGCCAGCGCGTCGATGGAAACGCGCCCCATGCCGGTCTTCTCGGCGACGGCGGCGTAGGTCGGGGCGTAACGGTCTCGCCGGCGGGACGGAATTTCCACGACAACCGCAGGACGCCCGCTGGACGCCGCTTCGCACACCATCGAAAAGGAGTCGACCGTAACGGCTGTCCATGCGCTGCGGGCGAGGACGTTCAGCGCCGCCATCGGTTTCGGTTCAGGGTCGCCGGCGTAGGCAGCGTAGACGCAGAGTCCGCTTTCGTCTAGGACGCGCCGTATCGCCGCCTCTGCTTCTGGGGGCGTTCGTCTGGAGGTTGCCGCGGCGGCGCGCATCCCGTTTTGACGCGCCGAATGGACGACTGCCTGCGCCGTCCGCTCCGCCGCCTGCGCCGACCACACATACCGCCGGTCGTTTCCGCCAAAAAGCAGCCCGACGCAGATCGGGTCATCGATCCGCGCGCTCATTTCGTCCACGATTTCAGGGCTGATTCGGTTCGGCGCGCCCAAGGTGCGGATGACGCGCCCGCTTCCGCGTTCATGGAACGGCAGCGCCGCGGCGTCAAACGGGCGGACGCCCAGCGGCGACGGGCGCATACAGACAACGCTTTTCGCCCCCAAGAGGCGCGACGCAATCAGGTTCGGCGCCGCGACGGAGGAGCCGGTCGACAGCGCGATGTCGGCATGGGAGACGGACGCCAGCTCCGCATACGATTCAGGTTGAAGCGCATGCCGCAGCGCCGCGGCGAGCCGCTTTAACCCGACGGCGCGCCGAAGCAGAACGGCGGCTCGCAGCGCGTTGTCATGCTGTTTGGACCGCCAGCGTATGCGGACTCGCTCGGCTTCAAAGTCGGGAAGGCAGCGCAAGACGCCTTCCGTTTGGCTTTCATGCCCTGGCTTGCCGTCCATCAGGGCGAGGATGACGGGAACTCTGTTTTCCATCGCCTGTGCGTCCATAACCATTGCGAGGGGCGCTCGCGGATGAGCTGTTCGAGCCTTGCGTAAATGTTTTGGAGCGTCTCGCGGTCGGAGCCGCCCTGCGGTATCGGTTCAATGAAGACGGTGTGTTTTCCGCCGCCGTTTCTAAAGGGGGCGCACAACAGCAGCGGGCATCCGAGTTTGCGCGACAGCGCCGCCGGGCTGCGCTCCGCCGAGGCGTACCGCCCGAAAAAGAGCGTCGGGATTCCGCTTGGACCGGCGTCCTGGTCGGCGAGAAAGCCGGCTGCGCGCCCTTCTCTGAGACCGCGCACAACTTTTTTGAGCGCGCCTTCTCTCGGCGTCAGCTCAAGGCCGGCACTTGATCTACATTGGACGGCGAGCGCGTCCAGCGACGGATGCGGCAGCGGCTGCGCAATCGCCATCGGTTTCGGCAAAAATTGCGGGCTAAGCGGCGCGAGTATCTCCCAGTTGCCCGTGTGCGGTATGAAGAGGATGACGCCGCGCCCTTGTTCCGCCGCTTTTTCCGCTTCCGCGCGTCCCACGATCTGAACGCGCGTCTGAAACCGCCGCTCCCACTGCGGAAAGAGCAGCAGCTCCACGATGTTTTGCCCCAGATGCCGAAAATGGTCGCGAACGATGTTTTGACGTTCCTGCGCCGTTTTTTCGGGGAACGCCGCGTCCACGTTTTGCTGCGCAGTCCGCCGCCTTGAGCCGAGCGCCGCATGCATCAGACCGCCGATGCGGGCGCCTAAAGAGAGCGCGGCTCCATGCGGCAATCGGCGCGCCGTGAACGCAAGGGCAAACGCGGCGCGCGCCAGAACAGCGTATTGAGCGCGCTTTCGAAACGAACGTTTTTGAGACATCGCTCCATTCTACCATGCATGCCGACGCGCCGGCTGCGCCTTCCTTCATTCCGTCATTTCTGCGCAAGCGGAATGTCCCAACTAACGCGGCAAGGTCGAACCGAAACATTGCGTCCCCGCGCGAAATCCGTTATACACGTTACACATAAGCATTGTTGCGCTTCATGCGGCAAGGAGGATCCGTCATGACCCGAAAGCGTTGGCTTCCCGCATCAGCGGTCATCGTTCTAATTGCTGTCGCGCTTGTCCTGCTGTTTTGGGAAAACGGCGATTCAAGCGTCTCCGAGTTGATAGACGGGCAGACTGCGCAGGAAGAGGGCTTGACGCCTGACATGCAAACGCCCGTTTATGTTCCGCCGGCGGAAACAGAGCCTGACGCATCGGAAACGCAACCGTCCGAAGCAACCGATGACGCTCCAATTGAGGCTTCCGCTTCAACGAAGTACAACTTCAAATCTTCTGACGACGCGCTGAACTTCTACGCCGAGCTGGTCGCCAAATTGGCCGACCAGATGAAGGAAGACAGTACAATCAATCCGCCGCCCGGAAAAAACAAAGACGGCGAGGCGATCTATGACGACACGCATGTGTCATGGGAGGACGCCTGGTACGGCGGCGTCGCAGCAGGAATTGTCCTTAACCAGATTTTTGAGAACGGCATCGATTCAGAGCTGGCGCAGGCGCTAATCCCGCACATCAATGACTGGAAGCCGGAAGATTGGAGTCCGCCGCATCTGATGGTTCGCGCGGGCAGGTGGCCGTCGGCTGCGCTGCGCGACGAAATCATACTGCCGAACGGTCAGACGCTCGATTTGACTACGATGACCAATAAGAGGGTCGTCATCAGATTCCGCACGCCGAACCCCTTCTGGATTGAACCGCAGCAGCAGATAGAGAATCTCAAGAAAGGCGAGACTGAAATACTGTCCCGTCTCGCATCGGGCGCCGTATCCGAAACCGAATCTGACCTCTTACAACACGCCCTTCTAGCCGTTCAGGCGCTGCTTAAGAATCCGCCAAAATCTCAACGATACATAGAGCAAGAGTGGAGATATGCCCAAGGGATGGGAGACCCGTCAGACGTGGACTCTTATGAAGAAGCGGTCTTCGACCTTGGCGTCATCGAAGAGGATATGAGCGCAAAATAGCCTCAAGGACAGGCTTTGTCATTCCGCGCAACATGTCCCCGCTCCCCGCTTACGCGAGGACATGCCCCGTGAAAGCCAGAACCCGACAGACGGCACCCGCCCCTTGCAGTAAGGCGTCCATCTGACTGGTCCGAGCTCAAGGGGCAATATCCGAATCAACGGCATTTTCGTCAACCGGACCTTGCCCCAATGAGCTGCTCAGACCGCTGGGTGTCGGCGAAGAGCGCGCTCTTGCCGCCCCTCTTTAGTTGCCGTCGCCTTCATCGCCCATGGCGTCATCCCCGCCTTCGTCGCCGTCGCCGTTTTCAGAGCCGTCGCCGCTGTCGCCGTCGCCGTTTTCAGAGCCGTCGCCGCTGTCGCCGTTGGTCCCTTCGGCGTTTTCGCTGCCGCTGCCTTCGGCTCCGTTTTCGCTTTCGGCGTTTTGATCGCCGTTGTTTTCTGCTTGAGCCTCTTTGTCGTTGTCGTCTTTGTGGTCGTGGCTGTCGCCGCCGCCGCAGCTGATAAACAGCGCAGCAGCGCACAATGCAAACATGATTGCTGCAAAACGTGTCATTTCGATCCTCCTGTTCGTTGAACTTGGTCGGGGCGAGTGGATTTGAACCACCGACCCTCTGCTCCCAAAGCAGATGCGCTACCGGGCTGCGCTACGCCCCGACAACATGATCATACCTAAAGTCGTCTGGGATGTCTATACAAGTCTTTTGACCTTAACCGATTGAGTCGAGACATTTCTGAATGCGGCGTTTGTGGATTCCCGCGCCGCAGAAATGACGATTCAGCAGGCGGCCAAATGTCCAAATTTAAAGGACAGGTCAAGGTGATGAGGTTGACACGCCGGCGCGCTCATGTTATACAATCTCAACACGCGCTACAGAGCGGAGCGCGTCAATATGAATTGGAGCGAGCCATGAACATACAGATGCGAAACATAATATGGACAGCGGCGGCTGCGCTGCTGATGGGAGGCATTGCCGCAAGCGCCGTCGCGCAGGATTTTGCCACAGAAGGTCTCGTCGTCATGTACACCTTCGACAACGACATGGTGGACGGGGACAAACTGATTGACGCCGCGACGGACGACGGCGAATCTCAAGACGGAATCATCCACGGCGACCCTGAATCGATTGAAGGCGTTATCGGAGAAGCGTTTAAGTTCGACGGATCCCCCAACGTCTATGTTGAAATACCGGCGATGGGCGACTGGGAAGCGGTCTCTGTTGAAGTGTGGGCGCGCGAAGACGCCTTCGCCGGCATTCAAGGCATCGTCTCGACATGGCAATGGGTTTCCGGGAAGGTCCATTTCAAGTTTCAAGAAAACCAGATACAGGTCGACAAAAACGGCGTCGGCAAGATACGGTACAACGCCGAAGCGGAGACCTGGTACCACATCGTTTACACCACCGACGCGCCGGGCAATGTGCTGATCCTCTATGTCAACGGCAATGAGGAGGCGCGCGACGAGGACGGCGACGGCGCGCTCGAAAACATGAACGAACGGCGCATTGCCAGCGAACATGACGGCAGATTTCTGAACGGCGCCATCGACGAGATGCGCATCTACAACCGCGTTCTGGAGGCGGACGAGGTGATGACGAACTTCGAAGCCAAATCGAACCGCCTCTCCGTCGACCCGCGCGGAAAAATGGCGTCCGCATGGGCGGAACTGAAACGGTAAAGCGAACGATCTGAGAGTCAACAGCAAGGAGAAACGATGATACGACTCACCGACGCTGAAATGCAAAGCTTCGTCCGAAACGGCTACATCAAGTTTCGGCCGGACTATCCGCCGGAGCTCCATGAAGCGATCCGGCGCAAAACGGACCAGATGCTGGAAAAGTGGGGCAACCCGCGCAACAACCTGCTGCCGCGCATACCGGAAATACAGCATGTGTTCGACCATCCGCGCGTTCACGGCGCGCTCAGCAGCATCCTCGGCGACGACTACTACCTCCACCTGCACCGGCATGTCCATAGCAATATGCCCGGCAGCAAGGGGCAGGGCATGCATAAAGACAGCCTCAACAACAGCCGCTTCGCTGTCGACGACAACCGGCGGCACCACCACACGCGCTGGGCGATGGCGTTCTACTATCCGCAGGACACCCCCGTTGAAATGGGGCCGACCGCCGCGATGCCGCAGTCGCAGTATCTGAACACGCGAGAGCGGTTCGAAGACGCGCCCGAACTGCCGCTCAGCGGCGAAGCGGGAACCGTCACCATTGTTCATTACGACGTTCTGCACCGCGCCATGCCGAACAAGACCGACAAGGTGCGGCACATGGTGAAGTTTCTCTTCACCCGCATGAGCGAGCCGAGCGAACCAAGCTGGACGGGCGGCGACCGCTGGGAGCCGTCCGACGACCCGCAGGAGCGCATCTGGCATCATGTGTGGGAATGGCATGGCGGTCCGAACGGCCGTCGTCCGCAGCCGTCCAAGTCGGTTGCAGAGCTGTCGGCGGACCTCGGCGGCGAGAGCGAGACGGCGAGCGTCAACGCGGCGTATGAGCTGGCTTTGAGCGGAGAGGAAGGCGTTCAAACGCTGATCGAGGCGCTGTCGGACGAGTCGGGCGCGCGGCGGCGGGACGCCGGTTACGGTCTCAGCTCCGCCGGCGAAGCGGCCGCGGAGCCGCTCACCGAAGCGGCGCGCAGCGAGGACGCCGGGGTTCGCGCCCGCGCTATTGACGCTCTCGGCGATTTGGGTCAGAATGGACGCGCCGGCATGGAAGTCATGATCGACGCGCTGGGCGATGAATCGCATCAGCTGCGCCGGCATGCGGTGGAAGCGCTTGGGACGGCTGCGCAGGATTGCCCCGAAGCGGTTGAGCCGATCGCAAACGCGCTGAAGGATGAAAACGACATCGTTCGGCGCAGCGCGGCTCTGTCGCTGGCGCGTATGGGCGAAACGGCGGCGCCGTCTGTGCCGGCGCTGAGCGAAGCGCTGAGCGACCCGCACTATTATGTGCGCGGCTTTTCGGTTCAGGCGCTGCGCCAGATTGGAACGCCGGAAGCGACCGAAGCGCTGGTGCATTATCTGGAAGCGACGCGCTGGGACCCGGCGCAAGGATAAGGCGTTGAGACGCCGCGGAATGTGAAAGGAGAGGTCAATGAAACGGCGGTTTTGGATATGGGCGCTCGTTTGCGCGGCTCTGCTGGTCGGATGCCGACAGGACGACGCGGACACGACCGATCAGTCCGATACGCCCGTTGTTGACGCCGCTGTCCAGAAGGCGAAGGCGTATATTGCCGACAGCCAGAATGCGGACGGCGGCTGGCCTCTCCTGCCGGGAGAAGAGAGCGACGCGGAGACGACCGCGTTTGCCGTCTGGGCTTTAGCTGAAGGCGAAGGAGACGGTTCTCAAGCCGCCGCGGTCCAAAGCGGGGAGGCGTACCTGAAAGCGGGGCAGCGCGAAGACGGCAGCTGGAACGGCAACACGGCGCACACCGTCTTCACGCTCATTGCGCTGAGCGCTGTCGACAAAAGCGAAAGCGAACCGCGCTCCAACGCGGTGAAATGGCTTGAATCGGCGCAGAACGGGGACGGAAGCTGGTCCCGAGAACCAGGCGGAGAGGGAACCCTGATCTATACCTCGGCGGTCCTGTCCGGGCTTCAAAAAATCGGATATGAAAAGGAGTATCCGCCCATTGCCCGCGGCGCGAAGTGGGTTTTAGACCGCCCGGCGGGCGACGGCGGCTGGGCGGTACAGCCCGGCAACCTGTCCGACAATTTTGCGACCGCATGGGCTGCGCAGGCTCTCTACCGCGTCGTAGAGATACCGACGCAGATGGAATGGCTGCGATGCGCCCAGAATGTGGACGGCGGATTCGGCCTCCGCAAAGGCGTTATGAGCGACCCGGAGATCACATCTGCGGCGGCGGCGGCGCTAAGCCTTCAGGATTGGCCGATGATTGACCAGCAGTACGCTCTCAACTACCTCATTTATATACAGCAGAAAAACGGCAGCTTCATCAGCGCCCTGCCGGTAGAGCTCGCGGAGCCGAAACAGAATATCCAAACAAGCTGCTTTGCGCTCATCGCGATTCAGACGTTAAAAGCGGCGGGCGCGCGCCTTCCCTGACGGCGCGCGCCCGCGCAGGCGGAGGGCGGAAATCCATAAAGCCGCCCGCTCTATGCGTTTTAACCCCCCAACCCCCCTTGTCAGGGGGGCTTTCCTTGACCTTCTGCCTCAAGTAGAGACATTTGAGCGAACAAATATCGATGGAAAAAGGGCTTCGCCAACCAGATCGCCATTCCCGCGAAAGCGGGAATCCAGAGTCCGACAAACGACGTCTGCGTTTGCATGCCGACATGTCCCAACTAAAGCCTTAAGGTCAGGACTTTCCGTTTCATCTTGATAAACGGGGCTAAGGATTTTTCGCCTTCCCCCATGAAAAAGCTGTCGCCAAACCGCCTTTTCTTTCGTAAATCATTGCAGCGGCGGGCGTTGATTCCCTGGCGCAGATTCCAACAGAAAGGCGAATCGGACGTGGCTTATGTGAGCGGTTTCTCCAAAGACAATTACCAAGCTCAAGGCGGACGCAATGCCGCCCAGCTCTTTGTGGAGCAGTTGCGGCATCCGAAACCGCGCGTCCGAGAAGAAGCGGCGCGCCAGATCGCCGGCGTGAACTGGAACGGCTCGCAGCCCCCGCTCAAAGAGCTGATACTCTTGCTCAAAGACCCTGTCGCCCAGGTGCGCGCTTCCGCGGCCGACGCTCTCGGCGCCATCGGACATACAGACGCCGCCCCGCATCTCATTCAGGCGGTCGACGATGAGAGCCGGCTGGCGCGTTTCAGAGCCGCCTTTGCCTTAGAAAATCTGAACCCGCCCGTTGAAAGCGGCGAACGGGTGAGAGCCTGGCGCAGCGTCGTCAAGCGCGATCCGCAGAATGTGTACGCCCTCTGCAACCTCAGCATGGCGTTCCGAGACCGAGGCGACAACGACGCCGCCATCGAAACTGCATACCATGCCATCGAGCTTCATCCCGACCATTTCTACCCGTATCTGCTGACGGGGCGTCTCTTCGCCGAGGCGAGCGACCAAGACGCCGCTGTCCGCTATTACGAATGCGCCGTATACTGCGATCCTGAACAGCCGATGCCCCATTACGAACTGGGCGAAACGCGCCGCCTCGGAGGCGACTACGAACAAGCCGCTCTGTGTTACGAACGCGCAAACGAACTGACCGGCGGACGCCCCGAATGCTATTTTGGGCTGGGCTTCTGCTTCAACCGAATGGGCGAATACGGCGCCGCCATCGACGCATACGAGCGGTGCCTTGAGATGCATCCTGACCATTACATCGCGCTCAACAACCTCGGCCTTGCGTACCGAAGCGTCGGGGAGCTGGAGCAGGCGGCGCGGCGTTTCAAACAGGCGCTGGAACTGAACCCCGACTACGCCGCCGCGCAGCTGAATCTCGGCGACACCTTCGTGCTTTCCGAGTCGAACCAGGATGAGCAGTCGACGTGAAACTGTTTCAACGCTGGAAAAAGCAGGGCGAACGCGCCAAGCGGCTCCGCAGAGCCGAGGAGCTGACTTTAGAAGGGAAGCTGGACCTGGCGCGCGCCGAGATGGACGCTGTTCTCCAGCTGTTCCCAGACGACATGGAGACGCTGCGCAAGTCGGCTGAGCTGTCCGCCGAGATGAACGAGGCTGACGAGACGGCGCGGCGGCTCAAGTCGCTCATCGAGAAAAATGCGCGGGAGGCGGCGCAGCTCCAGAACGCGCTCTACGACGACCTGCGGAGCGCGCCGGCGTTTGAGGCGCTGTATCGGTTCGCGGCGGAAGCTCTAAACGCAAGCGAAGAGAAAGGCGCGGCGGCGCTGGCGGCGGAGATCTACGAAGCGGCGGGAATGTTCAACGAGGCGCATTCGGCGTATGAACAGATACACGCCGGCGAAACGGACGGCTCGGCGCCGGCTGCGTACGGCAAAGCCCGCCTCTACGCCGCCGAAAACAAGCCGCAAGCGGCCGCCGAATGGCTCCTCAAAGCGTCGGGCGCGGAGCAGGCGCATGGCGAGGCGCTCTCCATGACAGGCGTTCTGGAAACCTTTGAAAGCGACCCGACCTTCGACGCCGCGCGGAACGAGCCGATTCTTCAAGAGGCGCGCGCCCGCTTGGTTGAGGCGAAAATCGCGGCGCTGGAAACGGCGGCGCAGGAAGACGACGCGGGCGTACATGTGCGTATGAGGCTTGTCGCAGCGCTGCTGAGCCAAGGGGAAGAGGAGCGCGCCCTTCAAGCGGCGGACGCGGCAGCAGAGCGTTTTCCAAACGACCTGGATCTACTTGAGCTGCGCGCCGCCGCGCTGCTTCGCGCCGATAAAACGGAGGAGTCGCTGGAGGCGTACGGCGAAATGCTGCGTCTGCGCCCCGACCATACGGGCGCCTTGCTTGGGACGGGCGCGGCGTATGAACGGCTTGATCGGACAGACGCGGCGCGGGAGGCGTATTGGGACGCGCTGGATTCGGCGCGCGGCGACCCGTTTGCGTCTGTTGCGGCGGCGCGCGGTTTCGCCCGCATACGCGAGGCGCATGGCGCGGCGGAGGCGCTGCGTCAAGCGGCGGACCATCTTCAGCCCGAAATGTCGGTCGACTATTTTGAGCGGGAGATGCGAAGCGGCGACTTTGACAGCTTGAGCGGCGCCTCGCTTTTCAAGGAGGCGGCGGAGGCGTTTGAGGAGCGTCTCGCGCAGATTGCGCCGAGCGGGGACGGGGAATAATTCTGAGCTCGCATGCCGACATGCGCCAACTAAAGCCTTAAGATCAGATGTTTTCTATTGTAAACATGCGCGGGAACGTGTATATTATATGCGGGGCGGCTGGGCGGAACGCTTTGCGTTCTAGGCCCGCATCATAGGTTAAAGACTGCCTGGCAGCCTCCTATTTGGACTGGTGTTGTGGATTCGGCGCGCGGACAATGAGACTCGATAAATTCCTACAAACAAGCAGGCTGGTGAAACGCAGAGCGATCGCCGCCAAGCTATGCAGCGCCGGACGCGTACGGCTCAACGGGCAGCCCGCCAAACCCGGCAGGAAGGTCGCCGTCGGAGATCAGCTCGCCCTTTCTTTCGGACGCGGCGAGTCGATCCTGTGCGAGATCGCCCGCATCCCGAACCGAGGCATCCGAAAAGAGGAGGCGGAAACCCTATGCCGCATCCTTTCTAAAAAAACGAACGGCAACCCGAACCAGACAACTGCAGACAACGCAAAACGCCGGTAAACTAGGAACATGCGCGCGAGACGGATATGCTAACCGCCAACTACCATATACACACCCGCTACTCCCCATGCGCCGACCGCAATATGACCTTCGAGGCGGTTTTGAACGCCGCCGAAGAGGCGGGGCTGACCCGTATCGGCGTCTCCGACCATTGCTACAGCTTCGAACTGAACAGCCTGCGCATCAAGAGCCTGCGGGAGGAGCTGGCGCAAGCCGCCCTCGAGCGCTCTATACAGGCATGCCTTGGCGTCGAAGCGTACCTGCTGAGCCACCGCAGCGCCTCCATACACGCCAATGTTGCGGGACTCTTTGAGTATGTTCTCATGGCGCCGAACCATTACCATATCCGAGGGGTTGACCGCCCCATCAGCTTAGAGCCGCGCCTGCTGGCAGACCATGAGCTGTATATGTTTGAATCCGCCGCCAACAACCCGGCGACCGATGTCGTCGCGCATCCGTTCCGCCTCTCTCCGCGCGTGTATCGAATGGAGCCGGACCGACTCGCCCAGCTTTCCAACGACATGATGGAGGCGTTAGACCAGAAGCGGCTCGCCGAGACGCTTGACCGCATGCGCGAGCGGGAGGTGGCGGTTGAGCTGAACGCGGGGGCTTTGGAGACGGCGGGCGGCAGCCTGGACCGGTTCTACCGCCTCTGCATAGAGCGCGGAACGATGATCGCCTTTGGAACGGACGCGCATTCGTTGAACGAAATTGCCCCGACAGCTGAAACGGCGCGCTATGTCGAATCGCTGAATGCGCCGGCGGAGCTGGTCTGGCAGCCCTTCCCGTATCAGTAAGCGCTGAAACAACGCCGCCTTCGGCTTCGTTTCTATACATATTGCGCGTTGCAAATCTCTGTCCAGAACATGACTCAGAAAGCGAACTATGAGCGAATCCGAACATTCTTCCGCCGGGCGTCTCTTTTTGATCGACGGGATGGCGTTGATCTACCGCGGATTTCATGCGATGAAAAACAGGGAGCGCCGCGCCTCCACCGGCTTGTACACCTCCGCCCTGTTCGTCTGCGCCAACACGATTCAGCATATTCTTGACAAGGAGAATCCGACGCATATCGCTGTCGCCATGGACACGCCGGAGCCGACCCATCGGCATGAGATGTATGAAGAGTATAAGGCGCACAGGGAGAATATGCCGGAAAATCTGGAGATGGAGCTGCCGTATATTGACCGCCTGTTTGAAAGTTACCGCATACCGATTTTGAAGATGCCGGGCTATGAGGCGGACGATGTGATCGGGACGCTTGCCGCGAGAGCTGAAAAAGAGAACTTTGAGACCTACATGGTCACCCCCGACAAAGATTTTGAGCAGATGGTCTCCGACCGCGTTTTTGTTTATAAACCGAGATGGGGCGGCGGCGGATACGACATCGTCGGCAAAGCGGAGGTGCGCGAGAAATGGGCAATCGAACGCTCCGATCAGGTGCGCGACATGCTGGCGCTCATGGGCGACTCCAGCGACAACGTCCCCGGCGTCCCCGGCATCGGCATCAAGACAGCGCAGAAACTGATTGGCCTCTACGGCTCTGTTGAAGGGCTGCTGGAGAATGTCGACCAGCTGAAAGGCAAGCAGAAAGAGAATGTCGAGACACACGCCGAAAAAGCGCGGCTCTCCAAAACGCTTGTCACAATCGACCGGGAGGCGCCTGTCGAGACCAGCCTAAAGGCGCTGGAGCGGCGGGAGATCGACAAGGAGCGGCTCAAGCAGCTGTTTGTGGAAGTGGAGTTTCGGACGCTCGGCAAGCGCATGTTTGGGGACGATTTTGAAGCCGCAGTTGAAGAAGAGGCTCCGCCCACTAAAACGATCGACGAGGTTGAGCATGCGTACGAGCTCGCGGACACGGAGGAAAAACGCGCGGCGCTCATCGAACGCATCATGAAAGCGGACGCCGTCTGCTTCGACCTGGAAACGACGGGGCTGAACGCGCGCCGCTGCGACATCGTCGGAGCCGCCTTTTCGATGGAGCCGAAAACGGGCGCGTATATGCCGTTTCCGCATGAACGAGACGAATACGTGCCAATCTTAGAGCAGCTGCGCCCGTTTTTTCAAAGCGATCGGATACAAAAGATCGGGCATAACCTGAAATACGACATGAGCGTCCTGGCGTGGCATGGCATGGAGGTGCGCGGTCCTGTGTTCGACACGATGCTGGCGGCTCATCTGGCGACGCCGGAGTTGCGGCGAAGCATGGATTATCTGTCGGAGGCGCTGCTGGGGTATAAGCCTGTTTCCATCTCAACTCTCATCGGAGAGCGCGGCTCTAAGCAGAAATCGATGCGCGAGGTGCCTGTTGAGCAGGTGAAAGAGTATGCCGTTGAGGACGCGGACATCGCGCTTCAGCTGCGCGGTGCGCTGGAGCCGCGCCTGAAAGAGATGAAGCAGGAGCAGGTGTTTTATGAGGTGGAATGCCCGCTTGTCGCCGTTCTCGCGTCGATGGAGAAGGAAGGAATACGGCTGGACGCCTCCGTTTTGGAGCGGCTGTCGGAGAAGCTTGGGGTTCAGATTAGGGAATCGGAGGCGCGCATCTACGATCTGGCGGGGGAAAATTTCAACATGAACTCGCCCAAACAGGTCGGCGAGGTTCTTTTTGGAAAAATGAAGATCGTCGAGAACGCCAAGCGCACCCGCACGGGTCAATACCAGACAAGCGAGCGGATCCTCTCGCGCCTTGCGCCGCAGCATGAGATTGTCCGGCAGATACTGGAGTATCGGGAGGCGCTGAAGCTGAAGTCGGTTTATGTCGACACGCTGCCGCACACGGTGGACAAGAACACAGGTCGAGTTCACACGCATTATGAGCAGGCGGTCACGGCGACGGGGCGCATGCAGTCAAGCGGTCCGAATCTTCAAAACATACCGGTTCGAACGCCGTTAGGTCAGGAGATACGGAAGGCGTTTGTGCCGCGATCCCCCGATTTTGCGCTGTTGTCGGCGGACTATTCGCAGATTGAGCTGCGGCTTGCGGCGGAGCTGAGTCAGGACGAAGCGATGCTTGCGGCGTTTCAAAACGGCGAGGACATCCACTCCTCGACCGCCGCGCGCATCTATTCGACCGATCTGGACGGCGTCACGCGCGAGATGCGCGACAAGGCGAAAATGGTCAACTTCGGCATACTCTACGGCATCTCGGCGTTTGGGTTGTCGCAGCGGTTGAACGCTCCGAAAAAAGAGGCGGGCGAGCTGATCGACAACTACTTTGCGCAGTTTCCGGGCATTCGGCGGTATATGGACGAGACGGTGGAATTCGCCAAAGAGCATGGGTATGTGGAAACGATCAAGGGGCGGCGGCGGTATCTGCGCGACATCAACTCCGCCAACGCGACGCAGCGCGGCGCGGCGGAACGCAACGCCATCAACAGCCGAATACAAGGCTCCGCCGCCGACATGATCAAGATCGCCATGAGCCGAATACACCGCGAGATGAGCGAACGCGGTCTCGAAACGCGCATGCTTCTGCAGGTGCATGACGAACTGGTGTTCGATATGCGCCTCGGCGAGGAGGAGATTGTGAAGCCGCTCATCGAGAAGGCAATGGCAGAAGCGCTCCCGGTGAGCGTCCCGATCGTCGTTGAGATGGGCGTCGGGGACAACTGGCTAGAGGCGCATTGACGGCTTAACCAGAGTCGGCGTCGGACGCTAAAAATGCGGCGAGCCTGTAAAGGTCCGCCAGATCGCCTCTTCCCGCGCCGCGAAAAGCCGCCTCCGCCTTGGAAAGCGGGAAAGCTTGAACCTGCGCAATCTGTTCAGCCCCCGGCGGATTGGTCGGCGGGCTGAGAAGCCGCCCCTCCGCCAACGCAACCGCCCGATAAAACATTGGATGCGGCACATGCGCCTGATGCGGACGAGACATCGTCGACTCGCACCGCCATGCGCCAAAGAAACGCGGCAGACGGAGACGGCAGCCCGCCTCTTCCATCAGCTCGCGCCGCGCCGCCGCTGTCAACGACTCTCCCAGCTCCCTCGTTCCGCCCGGCATTGTCCACCGCCCGTCCTGAAATTGAACGGCGACCCACCGCCCGTCGATCTGCGCCGCGACGTTGACGCATCCGATCAACTTGCGCGGAACGCCTTTTAAACCGAGCTGAAAACGGACGCGCGCGACTCCCCAGTCCGCCTCTGAAAACAGACGGGGGTAATCCGCCGCGTCCACCCGCCGAAGAGCCTCCCGCGAAAAGACCGGCAGGCTCAACTCTCGACAAACTGGGGGCGTCCGATGGCGTCTGTGCCGCCTTTGCGCGCATAGATCGGAATCCGCCCGCCGGCGTCCTTCAAGATGCGCTCCTGCGCCAGCTTGACTCGATCGGGCGCCGACTCGGCGATGTTGCGCTCCAGCCCGGCGTCCGCTTCCAGGTCGTATACGCGCGGATTTGAAAAGTCTGCGGAGCTGAAATACCAGGTTTTGGCGTCGCGGTGCCAGACAAAATTGCCGTATCGGCAGGTGAGATACTCCCGCGCCTCAAAGCCGCTCTTTCCCTCCATGAGCGGAAGCAGGCTCTGTCCGTGAACTTCCCCGCCGGGGGTCAATCCCGTTGCATCAAAGGTTGTCGCCGGGACATCGACCGTATAGACCAGCTCATCGACCGTCTCTCCCGCGCCGCAGCCGTCTGGATGGCGCGCGATGAGCGGAATGTCCATCGTCCCGCGGTTCATGTAGCTTGCCGGTTTGCCCGTCACTCTGTCGGCGTTGTCGGCAAAGTTCGTCCCGTGGTCGCTCAAAAAATACACAAGCGTCGAATCGGCAAGGGCGAGGCGGTCCAGCGCGTCCAGCAGCTTCCCGAACCATGCGTCCACCAAGGAGCAGAGGCCCGCGTAGTTGGCGCGTATGCTCGGCAGCTGCCGTTCAATGACGGAACCTTCTTTGACGCTCCCGTATGGAACCGTGATGCAGATCGGCTCCCGCTGCTCGCGCGTTCCGTAAAGATCGTAGTAATGGATCGGCGCTTCCCAGGTCTCATGCGGGGTGAAGCTGTCGACGTAAAGATAAAACGGCGTGTTGACAGCGTTCTGCTCAATGAATCGTATCGCGCTTCGGAAGGTGCGCGCCGTGGGCCAGGTCTCTTCGGGCTGCTCAGGTTGAACATTCACCAGATGCGCTCGGATGCGCCCCTCGCCGCCCTCGTATCGGGAGAGCAGCGACGCGTCTGCATGGGCGGGGGCGCGGTACCGGTCTTCCGCCTGCCCGCGCACATACTCCCACTGACGAAAGCCGCGCGTGAAGTTCATCCCCGGCACAAAGTAGTGGGGAACGTCGCCAAAAAAGCCGGTATGGTACCCCTTTCGGACAAGCGTCTCGGCGACGGTTGTTTCGTCGGGCGACATCGGCTGCCAGCCGGGAAGGTAGACGTTGTCCCATGGAACGGGCTTGTAGTCGTTGAACGGAAAGGCGCGGCGTCCGCTGTGGAGCGTGCGCCGAGTCGGGATGGTCGGCAGGCATTCGGGATGGGCGCGCGTGAACCGGACGCCTTGCCGGGCGAATTTGTCTAGGTTGGGCGTTCGCACCCAGTCGTTGCCGTACGCTCCGATGTAGCCGGAGCGGAAGGTGTCCGCCACCACAACGACGATGTTCCAATGCCGCTTCGTTTCTTGCTTGTCTGCGCTCATGTCGGTTCCTTTCAACGCTGCCCGTAGTAGGTTCGCGGTCGGTAGTCGGAAGCGGCGCTTCGGTTGTGCCGCGGTTGGTTGTTTCGGGAGGGCATTCCGCCTTCCATCTCAAACGCGTACGCCGCATGTCGAAACAGGACGACGGAGGGCGATTTTTTGCCGAGACGCATCTTGATCTCAAAATAGCTGTACCAGTCGATCCAGCCCTCAAACACCTCTCCGCCGCGCATTGTGACGCGAATGAGCCGTTCTTTTTTTCGGGCAAAGGCGAGCTGGCGCGTGTCGATGCGAAAGCGCTGGGCGCGCGCCTTGATCGGTTTCAGACGCTCGGCGCGCACTCGTTCGTTATACCGCGCGCCGCGTTTGACGGCTGTTTCATCCGCCTTTTTATACATGTACTTAATGGGCAGTTTGTTGAGCCGTTCGATTTCGCCGTTCGTTTCCAGGTCTAGGTCGTAGCAGAGTCTTCGCGCAATGACCGCTTCGACAGGTCCGTCGTATGTTTCGAAGACCATCGGCGTTTGAAGATGAATCTGCTTGTCAACATAGAGTCGTCCAAACCCCTCGCGTTTTTTTCGGCGCTCCTTGGCGGAATAGGGCGCGCGTTTTCCGCGCGGGGATCGGCGCGCGTTTGCGGAGCGGGTCGGGCGGGAAGAGGATTGGTATGAGGATTCCGCGCCGGCAGCGCGGGAGCGTGAAGTGGACGATCTGTCAGGCGTCCAAACGCGGGTCGTGGAGCGGTATCGTTTTGGTCGGTCGTTCATGGTTTAGGCGGCAGAGGCTGCCTTCCTCCTTTCCGCGAGTCTTGCCTTCAAAGCGCGCTTACTATACTCCATCGGTTTCCGCTGCGCAACCTGGCGCCTCAGCGGACGCTCTTTAAAACGGCAATCTGCTTCGCATTTCGCCTCGATTGTAAAGCAGGCGCCGTTCCCGCGCGCTCATCTCGTCATTTCCGCTTGCGACGGTCGGGGCGGCGGCTTTTCCGCTGATCGCCGCGGTTCTTTTGTCATGATGTCCCAACTTTACGCATGAGGTTAGAGGCAGGGGTTTGAAATTTTTGGCGGCTTATACTATAGTCGATTTAACTAAAATAGCGAGCCTACATGCAACGGAGGATAGAATGCGCAAAATCATCTACAGCGTCTGCGCCGCGCTCCTGCTTGCGGCAACATGCGGCGAACAAAAAGCGCAAGCGAACGCCGGAGAGATGGCTGTCTTTTACGACAATGTGGGATGGATCGCAGTCGGCAAAGCGAAAGAGATCGGAGACGCGATCATCGCAGGCGTCAAATCGTTCCAAAACCCGAAAGCGTACAACCTGGACGGCGTCGCCGAATGGGTTGAACAGAACACGGGGGACGGCGACGTCGACTGCCTTGTGCTGTTCGGGTACACGCCCCAGACCATCTACGCGCCGGGAAACGGCGAGCCTGAAGGCTCCCTGGTTGAAGAGTTTATCGACGACGGCAACTTCGTCATGAACACCGCCGACTACATCTTCTATGTGACTCTGGGAGGTGGGGCGAACGAGGCGCCTGGACTCCAGAACATCACCGACACAACCTTCGATCTGTGGACGGACGGCAACGCCATTGCGCCGACTGCCGACGGAAAAAAATACGCCCCAAGCCTCGGCAACTTCACCTCCAACCGCTCCTTCAAACCTGGTCAGATCGAGGCGGACCCGGCATGGGAGGCAGAGGTTGTCTTTGGAAGCGGGCCTCTTGGATACGACCCCGTCATCATCTACAATGCCGCAACGGGCGGGCGCGTCGGCATCTGGATGCAGGTCGTCAATGACGGCCTCAACCGCGCCGAGGTCGCGCTCGAAATCTTCAACAACTGGGTTCCCGAATCGATACAGCCGCAGTCGGTCGATCCGATCGGCAAAGCGGCTGCGTTGTGGGGCAATCTGAAGCGTCAGCGCGCCGCAAGATAAACGCGCGCAACAACAAACAAGGAGAACGCGCCATGCGCAATGTAATGAACGCTGTCATCGCAGCAATGATTCTCGTGTGCGGAACGGCCGCCGCCCAGTCGCTTGGGCAGATCGCCGTCTTCCACGAAAAGGTGGGCTGGATCGGGCAAGACGCCGCCAACGCCGCCGCTGATGAAATCCTCAGCAACACAACATCCACCGACATCATGGCGGTCAATCTGGACGAATCCGCCAGCTTCCTTGCCGACAGCACCGGCGACGGAGACGTTGACGTCTTCTTCACCTTCGGGTACCTGCCTGAAACCGTCTATGCGCCCGGCAACGCCGAGCCGGACGACTCCATCATCGAAAAGTATATCGAAGACGGGAACCTCTACCTCAACACCGCCGACTACATTTTTTATGTGACCCTCGGCGGAGGAGCGAACGAGGTGGGCGGACTCCAGAACGTCACCGACAGCGCCTTCGATATGTGGACGGACGGCAACAATGTCGCTCCGACCGCCGATGGAAGCAAATATCTGCCCAGCCTGGAAGGTTTCCAGTCGAACCGCTCCTTCAGAAAGGAGCAGGTTGAGGCGGACGAGAACTGGGATTACGCTGTCGTCTTTGCGGAGGGTCCTCTCGGCGAAGACCCGGCGATCATCCAGCATGCGGACTACATGGGCATGGTCGGCATCGTCATGCAGGTCGCCAACGACAACCTGCCGCGCGGGGCGGTCGTCACGGAGCTGTTCAACAACTGGCTACCGGACGCTTTCCCGACCACATCGGTCGATCCGATCGGCAAATCCGCTTCTCTTTGGGGCAGTTTGAAATCGGCTGAGTGATCCCGTTGAACGCGGGAACAGGCCGCGCGGGGGAGGCTCAACAGCAGCCTTTGCGCGGTCTGATCCTTGCGATGACGCGGTAAACAGCTTCGGCAAGCGGCGCGGCAATCGGCAGCCGAAGCAATCGGGCGAGCCAGCGCCGACTCGGCAGACGCCCCATGATGCGCGCCGCCGCCTCCGCGCCTCGATACGTTTTTCCAAACTCCACCGCATGAATCGCGCGGCGCGCCTCTTCAGCCGACAGGCTGAGCTGCGCCAGCGCCGCCTCGTCTTGAAGCGGCGTGAAATGGACGGCGCCCTCCAGGTCGAGAGAAGCCCAGCGCGCCGCCGCGCGGCGGCACCATCCGCATTCGGCGTCGTACACCGCGACTAGGCGGCTCGCCGTTTTTGCTTTTCCAGCCTGTCTTTCCATAACGCCGCGTATGTCAGAATGTTTTCGACCAGCGGAACGCTCCACTCAAAATCTGCGGGGCGGCGCGGTCCAAATCCGAACGCCATGTAAAGCCCGCGCCCATACGGCAGGGTCAACGCGACCGCCGCCTTCTCGCCCTCATACGGTCCCTCCGTGTCGACCGAGGCGATTTCCGTGAACCGGTCGCTCCAGACAGACCAGCCCACCGCCGCCGGTATCTCTTCCAGCTCCAGCTCGTTCGGCTCCAAGAAGATGCGCGACACCCTTGCCGCGGCGATGGCGGAGATCACCTCAAACTTGATGAGGCCTCCCCCAGGCTCATGAATGCGCGGACCGCGGGTCAGTTTGACGTTTGAGGCGATGCGGTCTTCGGTTTCCACCAGCGGATCGGGTATCCATCCGAGGCGTCCGCCGCGCCGCGGTTTGGTGTTCGGCGGAAACGCGATGATAATCCCCCCCTGCGCGGCGAAGCGGCGTATGCGTTCCTCGCTTTGCCGGTTGAATCCGCGCAGGTTTTGCAGATTGGCGCCCATGCCGAGATACAAGATGTCCATCTTGTCAAGGCACGGCAGCGACGGGTTCGATTCTCGGCGGAAAAGCATGCGATGGTCTGCGGCAGATTTGATGGCGTTCAGGGCGCTGATCTCCTCATCATGCCGCGCTTGCGTCAGAACGCCAATGCGCATCGGCAGTTTGTGCGGAGGCGCGGGCGTTTTCAAATCGCGCCGCCGGCGGGCAATCGGGAACTGCAAAGCCCAGCTGTCGGGCGACGCGAGCTGCTTCTCGCGCGAAATCAGCTGCATGAGCGCGACCTGCGCCGCCGCCTTCTTCGCCCTGCCGGTTAACGCGCCGAGACGACCCGAAAACGACCAGCGCAGCGGGCGCGATTTCCGCTCAAACCGATCAAACGAACGTTCGTTATCCCACCGCTTCGAGTAATGTCCGCGCACCTCCGGAATGTTGACAAGGTCTTTGCTGAGGTTCGTGACATATCCGCTGTTGAGATGCATCCCGCGTATGCGGTTGCCCTTCTCGTCGGTGATCTCAAGGCGCGAGGAGGTGCGCCACAGCGCTTCCGCCAGAGAGTCGAGCTGAACATCCTGCGCGTCCACCTTCTCGGCGCGGTATTTGATGGCGTTGTTTTGGTATTTGATGACGCAATCCGCCATGCGGCTGGTGTTAAACCTCAGCTTCACATGTCCATAATCGTTCAGGCCGAGGTCGTAGCCAGGACCGATGATCTCCTTGAACGTACTTTGAGCCACCTTGCGCCGTTCGTGATGCATCTTTTTCCACTTGATCTTGCCGTACGGTTCAATCCGTATGTTGATCTTTTCGTGGTTGTGCTTATGACCCTTGTCGTATGACTTATTTCCGACAGGCTTATCGGCGATCTTGCGGCCGCCATGCATTTCTAGGCGCGTGAGCTGAAGCGGGAACTGCGCGCGGCTCTCGATGGTAATCTCGTTGCCCTTGCGCGTCGCGCGCACGATTCGGTCGTATCCGCCGCCGCCGACCCACTTGCCAGCCTGCTTTCCCCACTCAATGTTCAGCTCGAAACTTTCATCCAGCTTTACATCCAGCAGATGGTAGTAGCCGCCCAAGGTGTAGTCGGCAAGGATGCATTCTCGGTCTTTGCCCATGACATGCGCCAACACCTTCGTTCCGAGAAGCCGGTCGATGAGCATACGGTAGGAGGTGCCGCCTTCAGTGTCTTCGAGATTGTACCCTCCCTCTTTGCTGATGCCGGTGATCTCTTCGACCTGCGTTTCTGCCATTTTTTGAATCTGCGGCGCGCCTATGTACCCTGCAGTAAGCCCTCGCAATTTATTGAGATGGGTTCCGATCGCTTGGTCCCATATGACCTTCACTTGATCGCCCAGCAGCCGGAAGAACGACAGGAGACGTTTGCGAAAACGGTTGAAGATGGTCGGGTGGATGGAGCGCTGAATATACCCTTTCCGTTCATCCGTGTCCGCCTGCGTCATCTCGTCATGGTAACGGACGAGCGCTTCGAACTTATCGTGGAATTCTTTATGGCTGAAGAGGCGCCCGCTGTCTTTGCCCTGAACGTCGGTCTTCTCCGAGGCGATCTCCACATCTTTCAAAATCATTTTGAAGATGCCCGATTTCGGCGCGCCGCCCTTATGCCTGAACTGCAGATACTTGCCGAGATGCCGTTTCAAAATCTTGTCTCGGCGCACTGCCGAATGAATCGTCTTGATGACGGTGATGACGATGCTGACGATGATCGTCGCCCAGAGCGGATTTACTGCATCTTCCCTAAAGAACCTGAGAAAGCCGGAATCTGCCGCCTCGGCCGGAGTGTCCTGCGCAAAAGCCGCGAACGTCAGCGATCCAAACAACGCCAAAGCTGAAATCCAACAAATCCGTTTCATCACCACTCCTCGTCAAATTCTCCGCCGCATTTTCGGCATGCCAGGTAAAACTGTACGTCGTCCCGAAGCGCGTACTGCTTCATCAGCTCCACCGCCTGACGCGGCAGATCTGCCATGCACTTCGCGCACCGGTAGAGCGAGCCTTCCATCGCCGGCACTTCGTTCATGTTGCCGAGCGTCTCTTTCCATCGGCGGTACTCCCAAGGGATCTCATGCCCCACCTCCTGCGAGATCTTCTCCGCCCATTTGATATACCGCTGACACTCCAGCAGCTCCTTCTCTTCGTACGGCGGCTCTTCAAACGACTGGATATGCTTCTCCAGCGCCGCCTCCTCGATCGACACATCCATAAAGCAGTCCTGAATCCCGCGCTTCCACAGGTCCAGCAGCAGCGACATGACCCGCAGCGTTCCGTCCGGGTTATGCCGGGAGACTAGTATCGAGCCGCAGCCGCTTTCAGGGATGTAGCGGAAGTAGCACTTGTGGAGCGGGTAGTTCTTGTTGGGCAGGGAGCGGTTGCGCGTCAGCATCGGCGCAAAATACGGACACCGCGCGTCGCAGCCTTTCACGACGCCGCGGCTCTCCCGGCAGGTGGTCGCCGAGATGAGACCTCCGTAGGCGGGGCAGTTGCGTTTTGCGTCCGCCATGCCGGTGACCTTGTCCCGCCCGCGAAAGCCCTTGCGTATCCGCTTCGACCGTTCCGACAACGGCCTCGGCCACTTATCGTACATCGCTCTAGCCCTGATATTTGCGCCAAGCGCTCTCAATTCCGCTTGGCCAGCTCAAATTCTGAACGGGGCGCAGTATGTCCAAAACCCCGTTCAGTATCTCTTCGTCTATCGGCGCGTTCAGCGCCTCTATGTTCGATTCCAGATGCCGCCGCCGCGCCGTGCCGGTCATCGTTGTGTCGACGGCTGGACATTGGAACGCAAACTGCATCGCTAGAAACGCGAGGTTGGCTCCGCGTTCGGCGCACCATTCAGCCGCTTCGTTCGCCTTCGCTTTCAAATCCTTCGGCGCCGGGTGCCATTCCTGCGGCCCGCCATGCGTCAATAAACCCATCGAGAGCGGGCTTGCGTTGATGACGCCGAGTCCGTCCGCGCGCCACCGCTCCGCATACGGGATCATCGCCGTGTCGTTCAAGCAGTAGCGGCAGTAGGACAAGATTGCGTCCAGATGCGGAAACTGCTCATGCGCCGTCTGCAGGACATGCAGCGGCAGCCCCGACACGCCGATAAAGCGCGTCTTGCCCGCTTCTTTGAGCGCCTGAAGCGTCGGCAGCCCCTCGTTTAAGACGAGCGCCGGGTCGGCAAACTCAATGTCATGCGCGATGAGCAGGTCGACATGGTCGGTCTGCAGTCGGCGCAGGCTGTTGTCGACCTCGGCGCGCAGCCGCTTCTCGGTGAAATCGAACGCGTCGAAGTCGAACCGCCCCGTTTTGGTGGAGAGGAAGACCTTGCCGCGTTTGCCGTTGAGCGCCTGTCCCAGAGCCTCTTCGGAGCGCGTTCGTCCGTAGTAGGGGGAGGTGTCGAAGTAGTTGACGCCAAGTTCGATGGCGCGGTCGACCGTTTCGTTCACCTCGCGCTGGGTTCGTTCTCCGTATTCTCCGCCCATGGCGGCGGCTCCTGCGCTCATCGCCGAGACCTGAAAGCCTGTGCGTCCTAGGGGCCGCGTCTCCATCAGTAGTATTTCGGCGTGACGTCGTTGTTTTTCGCTTGGGCGCGCAGCAGTTGGCGCTGTCGGCGCATCAGTTTTCGGCGCCGTTTTTCGCTCGGTTTTTCGTACGCCATCCGGCGTTTCATTTCGCGCCGGAGTCCTTCGCGTTCGCACAGTTTTTTGAATCGGTTCAGCACGCGATCGATGGAATCGTCGCTGCTCACATTCACTTTTGGCAAAAGATACCTCCGTTGTTTGGTTGACGGACGCCCTTTTGATACAATGCGCCCTTGTATAGAGTATAACGCAGCGGCGCGGACGATGCAACTCAAGCGCCTGACCTCATGCATAAAGTTGGGACGCCATTCAGAAGCGCGGGTTGCCGTACGCCTCTGACGCGATACAATTGCGCATACGAATGATCGGAAAGGAGCAAACGTGTCAACGCAAATAGAGGCGGTCATTCAGCGCGTGGAGCGCGAATGCCGCGAGGAACGCATCCCGATGCTGGGTCCGGAGAAGGCGCGGCATCTGGCGGATCTGGTCGCCGAGGCGTCCCCGCCGCTGGCGGTGGAGTGCGGGACGGCGGTCGGTTATTCGGCGCTCTGGTTTGGGCGCGAACTGTTGAAGACGGGCGGGCGGCTCATCACCCTAGAGATCAATCCGTCCCGCCACGCGCGCGCCCGCGCCAACATCGAGTCGGCGGGGCTTGCGGAGGTTGTTGAGGCGCGGCTTGGGGACGCGCGCGAGCTGCTGAAGGCGATTAAAGACGATGTCGCATTTTTACATTTGGACAACGATTACGGCAATTATGCCCCCTGCTTTGAGGCAATCGAGCCGCGTTTGGCGGACGGCGCCATCGTCGCGGCGGACAACGCGGGCATCGGCGCCAACGGCATGCGCGACTATTTGGAGCGCGTCCGCGGCGCATATGAGTCCAAAACGGTCTGGTTTGAGCTGAACCTGCCATGGGTGAAGCGGGACGCCATCGAGATCAGCGTCTATCGTAAAAACCGCGCCCAATGACAGACGAAGGAGCGGGAGCGGAAACGGAAAATGGCGTCATCCGTTTAGCCGCGCGTTCGTTATAAAAGGCGTATAAGGCGGCGATTGGAGAAACGATGAGCGTACGCGCGGTATGTTTGGCGGCGTTGGCGGCGTTGGCGGTCGGTTGCGGGGACGGCGGCGGCGTCGACAAAAACCATCCCCCAAATGTGACGGTGTTATACGTAACCCCTGAAAATCCAGAGCCGTACAGCCTCGCCAATTTGACCTACAGCGCGCTGGATGTGGACGGCGACCCGATTCGTCTGAGCTGGTCAGCCTCCGCCGGCAAGATCGTCTTCGGCGAGGAGCTTGAAGCCATTTGGCAAACTCCTGAAGAGGGCTGGCATCAGATCGCGCTGACGGCGTCGGACGGCGTCTCCTCCGTGACAAAATCCATCGATGTGCTGGTCTGGGAGCCGCGAAAAGGCAACTTCTACCCGCTCGCTGTCGGCAATCTATGGACATACCTAGACCAGGACGGAAACGAAGTGACGATCGAGATCATCGACAAAATCGAGGTCGAGAACGCGGACAGGTTCTCCTATGTCATGGAGACGCGCACAACCGATCCGAATGTGGAGGAGAACGTCTCGAATTACGCCTATGTCGGCCGCGTCGAGGACGGCATTGAGCAGCATGGGCTGAATGTTATCTTCGGTTCGTCCGACACGCTGCTGTTCGACCCGTGGCTGCCGTTATACCGCTTTCCGCTGATACCGGGCAAGGAGTGGTCGCAGAAATTCACCGCCTATCTGCCGGACGGCATCCCCGTCGGCTCAGGGACGGCGAGCTACCGCGTCATCGAAGAGGCGGAGATCGAAACGCCGGCAGGGGCGTTTCAGCATGCGATTTTGGTGGAGGAGGATTTTAAATGGACGCTGGGCGGCTTCGAGATTGACCACACCGTCAGCCGAAAATGGCTTGCGCCGGATGTCGGAATCATCCGCATAGAGCAGACCCAAACGCGCGGCGAACAGACCGAAGAACGGCGCGTCCAGCTGATCGACTACGACCTTCTCCCCGACACAAGCATGGAGTGATCCTCATCTCCGCCCCGCCGTAGAACGCCCCCGTACGCCGCAATGACAAACGCGGGCGCCCATGCGTAGCGCATATGCACATTCGTATGTACGCACAGGATGGCGAGCAGCGCCAAAAACGACGCTGTCAATCCGATGGCGAGGGGGCGTTCCTCCGGCGGCGAGGCGCGGACGAGCCGAAACGCTTTCAGCAGCAGAGCGACAATCATCCCGATATACCCGACGAATCCGATCAGCCCGTTTTCCACAAACACGAGCAGGTAGTTCACATGGACGGAGTGTCCGGTGGGCGTGATCTCCTTATGCTGCTCCTGTCCGACGCCGACGATGAAATGTTTTGAGAGCGTCTTGAACCCATGCGCGGTCAGTTCGGCGCGCGTTCCGTAGTTTTCCGCCTCTTGAATGGAGCCTAGCGCGGCGACCCGTTCCAGAAAGCGCGTCGGTATCGGCAGCCGTTCAGCGGCGGAGAATCCGTATACCGCGCCGCCGGCGATGACCGCAACCGAGGCGGCGAGCGCCAGAACCGTCCGCCGGCGGGCGCGTCCTTTCTGCGCTGAAACGATCAAAACCGCAAACGCCCCCAGCCCAAACGCTCCTCCTAAGAAACCGCCGAGCGACGCCGACAGCGCCAGTCCGTAAGCGTTCAGCGCCGTTCCAAACGCGAAATACCATCGAACCGCTCTTCGTCCAGGCGCGGCGACAAACGCAAGCGAAACGGGCAGCCCCATCGCCATGACGAGCGCAAAGGCGTTCGCGTTGTTGAGCGTCGACATATACCGCCCGCTTCGAAGCGCAATGCCGGGGATTTGAAACGGCATCAGCCCGATAAAGTCCGCCGCCGCCAGCCCGGCGGCGATATGTCCAGACGCGGCGAAACAGATGAGCAGACGCCGCTTCTCTTGAGCGTTCTGAAAAACCATGCTGAACAGCGGCGTCAATACGCCGAAAACGAACCCGTACTGCGCCATCGATAGGAGCGCGTCAACAGGCCGGTAGGCGTTCACAAGCGACGCGGACGCCCCCAGCATCAGCAGCAGCGCGCAGAGCATATAGGCGCGGTTCTGCTGAATAAATTGAACCAAAGCCCGCGGCGACCGCGCCAAATGAAACAGCCACAACAACGCTCCCAGCAGATACAGCATGTCTGCGTAGGTTAAGTTAAAGGAGAACGGCCGAATCTGCACGATGGTGGAGATCGTCATCCCCGCCGAAAGCAGCAGAACGGCGCATTCCCGCAGGCTTCTTTTCATGGCGCGCCGTTCAATAGGCTGTTGAGATACTCTTCGATGCGCGTGTATCCGTTCAGGTCGGGGTCGCCGTTCGGGTCGTCGTATGCGTCTGGGTTGAGGCTGTTTTGCCGCTCCCATTCGTCGGGGAGGCCGTCTTCGTCGGCGTCGGGGGGAGGGTTCCCGCGCCTGTATGTCGGAATGCCGCCGACCTGGGCGGGGCTGTCGAGTATGCGCGTCGTTTGCCGCCTCGCCTGTCGAACGATGCGCGCGTCCACAGCGTCTCTGGAGGGCGCCCCGGCGGTTTCAAAAACAAGCTCCGCCGCCTCTTCCGCGCTCATCGCCCATTCCGCCGTTGTTGGATTCGGCTTGGACGCAAGCAGCGTCTCTGGCGCGTCGATCGTTTTCAGCGGGTTGCTTTCATAGGGAAAAAACAGGTTTCCTTCAAGATAAACGCGGCTGTCGGGATGAATGTCCGGCGAGACGAACAACGCGGGTCCGCGCCCGTCTCTCCCAGCGAGATACAGATTCCGCGCGATGTTGACCCGTATCGGCGGAGAGCGCCATACATCCGCCAAGCGCGTTCCGAACCGCCCCCAGTTGACGACGACGTTCTGGACAATCTCCGCGGAGACTCCCCCCGCGGCGATAGGGTTCCGCTTGTCGTTGCTGACCATCAGATTCTGGAGAAGCGACACCTCGCGGGCGTTGTAGCTGATGAGTACCCCTCGGCTGTGCGGGCCGGAGGGATGGATCGATTCGTTCAGCGCTTCGGCAATGACGCATCGCTGTATCGTCACTCTCCGCGCGGGCGAGCGTATTCCGATCAGCTCATCCACCGCCCATGAAAATGAGCATCGGTCGATGACGATGTCATGTACCTTTAAGTGGGCAGGTCCGTCGTTCTCCTGCCCGATTGTGAGCGCGTCCCGTTCGAACGGGTCGGGTCCGTCGAGGTCGCCGCCGGGTCGGATGCGCATCCCGCGCATGACGACATCATGCGTTTGAATGCGTATGGAAGCGCCGACAACGCAGACGCCGTCTCCTGGGGCGGTCTGCCCCGCGATCGTGCAGCGCGGCTCCCGTATGCGAATCGGCGTTTTGAGGCGAATGACGCCCCCCGTTTTAAACAGGATGAGACGCGGTCCGGACGTTTCAACCGCCCGCCTAAAGGAGCCAGGTCCGTCGTCCGCTAGGTTTGTCACATAGAGAATGCGTCCGCCTCTTCCGCCTGCTGTCTGCGCGCCCCAGCCCTGCGCCTCCGGAAAAGCGGGGGCGCGGTTCGACGGCGGAGGCGGAATCACAGGCGCCCCCCACGGCTCGCCCAAAAAGCGAATCGAGGCTTCTCTCTTAGAAAAAATCAGAAGCCCAGAGCCGCCGTAGATCGGCCGGTCGATGTGCGGATAGGCGGAAAGACGCCCCGAATCGTCCATATAAACAACCCTCTGAACGGCGTCCGAAAGCGCGGCGATGTTGGACGCGAGCCGAGTCTGCCAGCTCCGCCGCGGCGCGCCGATCAGGTTCCATCCCTGACGCAGTTTCAACTCAACGGGATGCGCTGCGCCTTGTATGCGCGCCGTCCGCGCCTCTTTCATGAAGGCAAAGAAACCTGCGCTCGGTTCAAACGGCGTTTGAGCCGACCCCGCCTCAAACAGCCCGTTCCTATTCATGACAATCAGACGCTCAACCGCCTCGTCGCCGCCCAGCAATTCGCGCAGCCCATCGATGGAGTCCGCGCTCGCGTCATGCACAGGCAGAAAGACAAGGTTGAGTCCTTTTTTAAGGCGAAGCTCAACGGCGAATTCAGAAGCGGAAGCGGACGAAAGCGCCGTCAACGCCGCGAGAAGCCATACCGACCGCCTCATGGCTTCGCCGCCAGCGGGTAGCCCGTTTGCTCCAGCGCCGTTCCAATGAGCCGCTCCACCCTGCGCAGCTGCTCTTCCGAGAGCACCGTCGGCCATTTCGGCAGCGGGTACGGTCGAATGTGCCGCGTCATCTCTTCAAGCAGCCGCTCGTCGTAGGGCAGGTCGAGAAACTGAAGCGCGCGGGCGGTCGTCTCGGGGGCGTTGTTGACAAGCTCTTCATACCGTATCTCAAGGTACCGATTCGGCTCCATCTGCCGCCCTGCGCCGACCGCCATGCGTACGCACGCCTCCCACTGAAGCGCGCATGTTTCAAGCAGCGGGTAGGTTTTACGGATATGGCGCAGACCTGGGACGCGCGGACCCCAGAGCGGCTTGGAGCTGTTGAGAAGATGCCGGCGGGCGAGGCCGACCGCCCAAGGCAGATACGCGGGCGTTTCAAGCAAGCTTCTCCAGTCGTCGATATGCATCTTGCGCTTGAAAACCCGCCCCATGAATTCCGCGACCCATTTGAGGCTGCCGCGCGGACGCTTCTCCGTATCGGCTTGTCGAGGCGTCCGTATCGACCGGTCGCGCATGCCCTTCCATGTGTCGACGGCGGAGGCGGTTGCGTCCCGCCCGTCCCGCAGCAGGTGAAGAAAAAGCGCGTCCGGAAACACTTGATGGATGAACGGCATTCGCAGGCAGTTGCTGGGCGTTTTTTCGGCGAAGCGCGGTTTGCCGGACGCGCGCAGCTCCTTCTCAAAAGCCCGGCGGATATAGGCGCAAACAGCGGGCCTCGCGTCGCTTGCCGGGCGCAGATCGGTCGGGCTATAGGCGCGCCCGTATCTCCATACCGCAGTCGGCTCGCGCAGCACAAACAGCTCAGGGTGGCGGTTGAGCGTCTCCGCCAGCATTTTCGTACCAGAACGCGCCGCCCCGATCAGGATCGCCGGCCGGCGCAGAAGACCGCCCATGAGAACCGCCCCGCCGCCAAAACAACGCGCGCATGTTAACCTGAACAGGAGGAAGCGGCAACGGCGGCTGCCCGCAGACCCGTCATGTCTGCGCTCAAAGAGTCTTCATCAGCTCCTCAAAAGCGTTCAGCCTCGGAAGAATGATATTTGGTTCCGGGAGACGGTCTTGAACCGCCTCCAGCGTCTTAAGGCCGTTGCCGGTGATCGAGACGACAACCGACTCGTTTGGCTGAATAAGCCCGCTTTCGATCAGCTGGATCGTTGCCGCGAGCGTCACCCCGCCGGCTGTTTCGGTGAAGACGCCCTCCTCGCCCGCCAGCATCTGCATCGCCTGAACGATCTCATCGTCCGAGGCGTGCGCGCCGTACCCGCCGGTGAGCCGCGTCGTTTCGACAGCGTAGATGCCGTCCGCCGGGTTTCCGATGGCAAGCGACTTCGCCAGCGTGTTCGCGCGCACCGGCTTGACAAAGTCGCCCCCCTCCTTGATCGTTGTCACAATCGGACCGCACCCTTCCGCCTGCGCGGCATGTATCTTCGTCCGCGGCTTCTCGATCAGGTTCAGCCGATGAAATTCGTCCAGCGCCTTGCGCACCTTGTTGATGAGCGAACCGCCCGCGCACGGCACAACGATATGGTCGGGGGAGCACCAGCCCAGCTGCTCAATTATCTCAAACCCGAACGTTTTAGAACCTTCGGCGTAGAAGGGGCGGATGTTGATGTTCGCAAACGCCCATTTGTAAAGCCCGGCGATCTCGCTGCAAAGCCTGTTCACCTCGTCATAGGAGCCTTTGATGCCGACGACGCGCGGGTTGTAGATGGATGTCCCAAGCACCTTGCCGATTTCCAGATCAGCGGGAATGAAGATGAACGCTTGAAGCCCCGCCCGCGCCGCATGCGCAGCGACCGAGTTCGCTAGATTGCCGGTCGAGGCGCATGCGACCGTTTCAAAGCCGAACTCTTTCGCTTTAGACAACGCGACCGAGACGACCCTGTCTTTAAAGGAGAGCGTCGGCGCGCAGACCGAATCGTTCTTGATGTACAGCTCCTGAACGCCGAGCCGCTTCGCAAGGTTCCGAGCGCGCAGAAGCGGCGTATAGCCGGTATCCATTCCGTCGGTCGGCTCGCCGTCTAAGGGCAGCAGGTCGGCGTAACGCCACATGTTGCGCGGTCCCGCTTCGATGGAATCGCGCGACGCCTTCTCGGCGATCGTCTCGTAATCGTAACTTGCCTCAAGCGGTCCGAAGCAAAGCTCGCAGACATGCAGAGGTTCAATCGGGTATTGCTCGCCGCATTCGCGGCATTTGAGTCCGTTGACATGTCCCATGTTGGATGGCTCCTGTTGGATGCGGTCTGTCGATACAGGTTTCAGTTCCGGTGACGCGGCATGCGCGGGTCGTTCATGCGCATGCCGCTGGGCATTGCCATCCAATGGCGTCTAAAATGAGCGCTTGTCATCCGTTGTTGCTCCGCAACAATCTCTCCCAATATGTTGCCTCCATGGAGACGCGTCGTCAAGCTGGCGTTATTCAATGCGACGTCCGTTTCACGCAAGAGACCCGCCCGCTCAGCCCGTCATTCAATATACCCCTTGTTGATGAGCCGATCCGCGTCCGCGTCGTACGCATACAGCAGCGGAACGCCTGTGGGAATGTTCAGGTTCGGTATCTCCTCCGCCGAAATGCTGTCGATGCGCATCACAAGGGAGCGGAGCGAATTGCCATGCGCCGCGACAAGGACGCTTTTGCCTGTCTGTATGTCCGGCGAAATATCGCTCTCCCAGTACGGCAGAACGCGCGCCGCCGTGTCTTTCAGGCTCTCCCCGTTCGGCGGAGGCACATCGAAGCTTCTCCGCCAGATATGCACCTGCTCGTCGCCGAATTTTTGAGCCGTCTCCGCCTTGTTGAGACCCTGCAGGTCGCCGTAATGCCGTTCGTTCAGCGCTTCGTTTTGGACGACGGGAACGCCTTCAATCCCAGCCGTTTTCAGCGCGATCTCCATCGTCCGCACGGCGCGCTTCAATACAGAGGTATAGACGCGGTCGAACGCATACGGTTTCAGTTTTTCACCCGCCTCTTTCGCTTCCTGCTCTCCTTTTGGGGAAAGGTCGACATCGACCCACCCCGTGAACCGATTTTCAAGATTCCACTGCGATTCGCCGTGCCTTAATAGAATTAAGACGCCCATCGCGTCCATTCTCCTTTTCTTTAGGGGTTGCGGATTGCCGTATTGCGTCAGCGATCTCTTTCAGCAGCGTCGCCCGCGCATTTTTTTCTAAAGCCGTTCCGGTGACGATAAAGTTGGCGCCCGCCCGCACCTTCGCGGCGGCCGTTTCAGGTTTATGAATCCCCCCGCCGACGATGATCGGCAGCTCAATATGCGCGCGGACAGCCTGTATCATCTTGTCCGGCACGGGCAGCTCCGCCCCGCTTCCGCCTTCAAGGTAAAGCGTATGCATGCCGAGATACTGCGCGGCGAGCGCATGCGCGACAGCGATGTCATGCTTGTTGCGCGGTATCGGAAACGACCCGCTCATGAACTGAACAGAAGAGTACGAGCCGCTCTCAACAACAACATAGCCGGTCGCCACAGGGTCCAGTCCGTATTGGCGGATAATCGGCGCGGCGCGCACATGTTCGCCGATGAGCAGGTCGGGGTTGCGCCCGCTGATGAGGCTCAAGAACAGAATGGCGTCCGCATGCGGCGAGAGCTGGTTGGAGCCGCCGGGAAAAAGGATGACCGGCAGCTCGGAGCGCTGTTTGAGTTGAAGCACAACCTGGTCAAGGCGGTCGCGCATGAGCAGGCTGCCGCCGACAAGAAAGGCGTCTACCCCTGCCTCCTGCGCCTTTTCGGCGATCTGGCAGACCTGTGTGTCGGAGAGCGCGTCAGGGTCGGCGAGGGCAAAGTAGCCTGCCCCGCGCGTCTGGACGATGCCGTTCAAAAAGTCGAGCGCGCGAATCGATGCTGCCATAGGTTCCTCAAGGCGTTGGTTGGACGCCGTAAGTGTACCTAATCTGCGCGCCCGCTTCAAGAAGAGGCTGCCCAAAAGGCGGAATGCCGCAAGATCAGCATGTCCTCATGAAGCATGTCCCCGTGAAGCATGTCCCCGTGAAAACGGGGAACGGGGAGCGGAAATCCACAGAATGCGCTAAAATTTTTTGAAAAAGCGCTAATACAGAGCAGCGCAACCGCACAATACTTCAACGACAAGGGAGATGCGCAATGAAAGAGCGGCAGATGAACTCATTCGATGCGGCTGTCCTGCGCCAGATCGGGCATATACGCGCTATCGGAAGGCGGCTGCTGCGCGACCGCAGCGAGCTGGACGATTTCGTCCAAGAGACCGTCTTACGGGTATATTCCAACAGGGCGCAGCTGCGCGACCCCGCCAAGCTGAAGCAGTGGATCGCCGGCGTCGCGCGCAACACGGCTCTTGAATGGAACCGACAAAAGCGCGAGCTGCCGATTGCGGATGTGGACGCCATACCGGCGGACGAGCGAAGCCCGCATGACGATCTGGAACGGGCGGAGCGGAATGAGCGCGTCCATCAAGCGCTCGGCATGCTCAAGCCTGTCGACCGAGAGCTGCTGCTGGCGCGGTATATGGAAGAGGCGACCTACGAGGAGCTGCAAAAGCGGCACGGTCTCTCCTATTCGGCGGTTGGGTTTCGACTCTTCAAAGCGCGGCAGCGGCTCAAAAAGCTGCTGACCGCTATGAAGATCGCGCTCGCATGGACGCTCTCCAGCATGAAACAAAACGCGCACGGAGGAGTACTTATCATGACGAAATCGACCAAGGTGGCGCTTGTCGCTGCGGCGGCGGCGCTCATCGCGCTGGTTTCGGGCGTCTGGACGGCGAAGCAGATCCAAAGCGGCGCCAATGAATCCATCGACGGGTCAACGGCAGAGCGGGCGGGAGACGGCGGCGGCATGTCCATACCCCTGGACGAGACGGGGCAGTCCCCGCGCTTGAGGCAGACCGAGGCGTCCGACGCGCCGAAGAAGCGAGAAACGCAGACGCAGGCGACTGCCGCAGACCGACATGACACACAGGCGGCTGCCGCAAACCGACTTGACACGCAGGCGACTGCCGCAGACCGACTTGACGCGCAAGACATGGAAGGCGCAAACATACGCAATGGAGAGGAAGAGCAAATGACCAAAACCGATTATTCGTTCTGGGATTCAACAACCGATGTGGCGCGCGTCGGCGTCTATGTATACAATGAACATCAAAGGGTGGAATACCGATCCGAGGAGGACCGCAAGCGGCGGGAGACAATACAGAACGAGCTGCTCGGTATGGAGACGCGCGGCATTGTTTCATTGACGCCAAAGGACGGTTTCGAACAGTGGACGTCTGAAGACGGCAAGGAAACGCGCTACGTTGCCCAGGAAGAGCTGCCCGCCTTCGCCGCGTTGAAAAAAGAAGACCGAGCGATTGAAAGCCGCAGTGCGACCACAATCGCGAGAGACGGCTCCGGCCGCATCTCGTCGATGATTGGGACAACGCTGGAGGACGGAACGCGTCTTGAATACTACAGGCGGCGCAGCGACGGCTCTCTCATGCGCCAAGCAAAGCTTGCAAACGGGCGGGTGAAGAGATGGGTCGCCGGCCCGCCGCCGGACCTCTCAGGCTTTTCAGCGGGAATAGTCAATATTATGCGAGGGAGCTGGCGCCCCGAATAGCGCGTCGAAGAATGCCGCTGCGGCGAAGCTCGGCAAGCAAGACGCGGAATCGCGGCAATATCGTTAGACCGCCGCCCGCGTTTATGTTAAATTGAAGAAGTGCTCTTAGGGCGCGGCGGCTACACAAAATATACGGCAACGCCAGCCATGTCCATGCGGATTGGATGCCTTAGAAATGACGACCCGCGCGCTCGCAAAAATCATGTTAGCGGCAGGGGTCTGCGTTTTGTTGGCGCTTGGATATGCGGCGCTCAAATCCGGAGGCAAACAGGAGCCGGTGCCTGAGATCGTTCAAACGCCGAAGGCGCAGCCCCCCGCCCCTAAGCCGGCGGAGCCGCAAGCGTCTGTGCCCGCGCCTTTGGAAGAGGTCAAACCGTCGGTTGATCCCAAAGAAAACGCCGACGCGCCAGATGCGCCGTTGGACTCTGACGCGACTGCCTGGGAGAAGGTGGAGCATATCCGCAACAACCTGCATCTCTACGGTACCTTTCACCCGGACGCCGACGCGATTATCGCGCAGTTGATGCCTCCGCCCGATAAGTTTTTGAACCCAAAGACAGGAGTTACCGAGGCGGCGAATTCATTCATGACGAGAAGGGGCATGATCTGGTATTTGACCTGTTTGATCAACTGATCCCGTTGAACGATCCGCGATCAGCCAAGCTGCTTGTGTGGTATATCTACGAGTTTGGCGCAGTTAGCGTCTCGTGGGGAAATGCTCTCACTGACTTGGGCGCGCCAAGCATCCCGTTCTTATTGGATTATGCGGATGACGAATTAAAGAAGAAACATGTAGCTGTAGATTTGAAAAGGATCGTCAACCGCCACCCCAATCTGGACCCCGACATCGTGACCTATATCCTTGAGCCGCTGTTTGAAAAGCACAAGCGCTGGATCCAGAAAACCAAGGAGATTGGGCTGCTGTGATCATGACAACCCGCAGATGGGCGGTCGCCGGGGCGTGCATTCTCGCTGTCTTTGTATATCTCTGGCATGACTCCCGCAAGGCGCATGAAACGGCGAAGCCGCCCGACGAAGTGCCCCAGACGCCTGTTGTTGAACCGCCCCCGGAGCAGATCAAGCTTGTTGAAGACAGCGGCCGGCATGCCGAAGCCGAGACGCCGAGCGAATCTTCCTCTCAAGATACGCCGCCGAACAAGCGTCTTGACGCCGATCTTCCCCTTGATCCAGTTGAGCGGTTGAACGCCATGGTGGACGCGCTCTACGCGAACAATTATAAGGCGGAGGCGACCCCCCTCATTGAAAAACTGGAGGAGGTTTATGATTGGGAGCCGATGTGCGGAGAGGCTGAGCTGGACGCGGCGATTGATCTGATTGAGCGGCTCGTTGCGCTGGGGGATCCGCGCGCCGCTCCGATCATTGTCAAATATGCTTGCACTGGAAAGATTGGGGGGCTTGGTATCGAAAATGCGGCGGTGAGTTTTGGCGTCGCCTCTGTCCCGCTGCTGGTCTCATATCTTAAAGGAAAGAACATTCGTCCAGCCATCCCGCTAGCGCGCATTGTGGAGGCGCACCCTGACGAATTGAGTGAATACGCAGAGCAAGTGATCATCCCGCGTTTAGAGCCTCTCAAGACGGCATACTCTGGCGCCTACGCTTTTTTAAATGAGAAAACAGATAAGGCGCTGGAACGGTTGAACGCTGTCGTAGAGCGATCAAGATAGAAAAAGAGCCATGAAACGCTGTCGGGTCGTTCAGTTGCGCATAGCGTTGGCTCTGCTGCGCGTCCTTGGCGCGCTGCCGCATCTCTGGCATAACGGACGCCAGCCGCATGCGCTGTCCGCGTTTAGGTTAAATTGAAGAGCCGCTCTAGGGCTAGGGCGGCTCCGTCCTCGTCGTTTCCGCCCGCGACAAAGTCGGCGGCGCGGCGCACTTTTTCTGGGGCGTTTCCCATGGCGACGCCGCATCCGCATGCGCGCAGGAGCTCTATGTCGTTCAGGTTGTCGCCGACCGCCGCCGCCTCTTTTAGCGTGAAGCCGTTGGACGCCGCATATGTCTGCGCCGCGAGCGCTTTGGAGGCGTCCGCATGGAGCGCTTCTAAAAACCAGTGGGAGCCGTCGTAGAGTCCGCCGGAGGTCATCAGCCGCGCGCCGGGAAGGCGAAACCCAGACGCGAGCGCCGCCTCCACCTTTTCTCTCGGCTCAATGGCGACCGCTTGAAGCGGAATCCAGCCCGCCCGCTCCGACAACGGCTCCTTGTCCGCGCGCGCCTCCTCCGCGTTCGCGCTCAAATAGCGCGAGAATACATCGTTTGGAGAAACGCCGCGCCAGCGCAGCTCCGCAGTTCCGTTTGAAACCCCGTATGCGAACGGGTCGCAGTCCCAGGCGGCGAAAGCGTCCCGCAGCGTCTCCAACGCGCCGGTCGGCAGCGGCTTCATGAACAGAATTCTGCCCGTCTGTCCGTCGGCGGCGGTGGCCCCGTTGTGCGCAATGAGCGCATAGGGTCCTTTGAAGGCGGACATCGCGCGGCGCGCCGCTGTCAGGTTGCGCCCCGTCGCAATGAGCAGCTGTACGCCGCGGTCGGTCAGGCGGTTCAAGACGCGCAGGGTACGCTCGGAGAGCCGCTTCTCGGTCGTCAGCAGCGTGCCGTCTAAGTCGAGCGCCGCCGCTTTAAACCGTCTCGTCTTTTCGGCTGCCTTCATTCAACTTTCTCTCGAAACGCCCGTTTCACAGCGCGCTGATTGGGTCCATGTCGACCACAATCGACGCGGGTCCTTTCGCCGTTTGAAGCGCCGCGCGCGCCGCTTGCCGAAGAGCGCGCGCGTCTTCATGGCATAAAAAAAGATGCCAGCGAAACTGATTGCGCAGCTTCGAAAAACGCGCCGGCGCCGGCCCCTTGACGACAACGCCCGTCTCCTCCGCATGCGCCTTCAGCGCGTCGCCGAGCTTGTAAGCGGTCTCCTTTGTCTTCTCTTCGATCTCATCCATAATCAAGAAACGCAGCGCATGCGTGAACGGCGGAAACCTGTATTCGCTCCGCGCCTCCATTTCCTCCCGCTGAAACGCTTCGTAATCGTGGCGGCTTGCCGCTTCGATGCTGCAATGCCCCGGCTGATAGGATTGAAAGATCGCCTCCCCTCCCAGCTCGCCGCGCCCTGATCTGCCCGCCGCCTGCGTCAACAGATTGAACGTACGCTCGCTCGCGCGAAAATCGGGCAGATGCAGCGCCGTCTCCGCCAGAATAACCCCGACCAGCGTCACGCGCGGAAAGTCCAGCCCCTTCGCAATCATCTGCGTTCCGACCAGTATGTCGATCTCCCCTGAACGAAACGCGGACAAGATGCGCGCATGCGAATCGCGCCCTGAAGTGGAGTCGGCGTCCATCCGTTGAACGCGCGCCGTCGGAAACGCCTCCTGCGTCATCTGCTCAATCTGCTGCGTTCCGAGGCCGAGTTGGCGGATTCGCGCGCTGCCGCATCTGCCGCACCGTTCAGGCATCCTGCGCGTATGGCTGCAGTGATGGCACATCAGCAGCCGGCGCCAGTCATGGTAGGTCAGGGTGATGTGGCAGTTTTTGCAGATTTCGGGCTGTCCGCAGTCTCGGCAGAACACGTAGGTGGAATGCCCGCGGCGGTTCAGCAGCAGCAGCGTCTGCTCGCGCCGTTTCAGCCGTTTCTCGATCGCCGACCGCAGCTCTCTTGAAAACGGCGTTCGGTTGCCGGCTTTCAGTTCCTCGCGCATATCAATGACGCGCACGGGCGGAAGCGGTATGTCCAGAACGCGCTTTTTGAGGCGCAGCATCTGGTCATCTCCCTCTATCGCGCGGCGCATGCTTTCCAGCGACGGCGTCGCGGAGCCTAAGATCAAACAGGCGTTCGCCTGCTCAGCCCGCCGCCGCGCCGTTTCGCGGGCATGGTAACGCGGCGCCGGCTCCTGCTGCTTGTAGCTTTCCGCATGCTCCTCGTCGATGATGAGTATGCCGAGATTTGAAAGCGGCGCAAACACCGCCGAGCGCGGACCGACGACGATGTCCGCCTCTCCGCGCCGTATGCGCATCCATTCGGCGCGCCGCTTCGCGCCGGACAGTCCGCTATGCAGAACGGCGACTCGGTCGCCGAAACGCGCTCTCAAACGGCGCGAGGTTTGCGGCGTCAGGGCGATCTCCGGCACAAGGACGAGAGCGGAACGCCCCCGCGCGACCGCCTCCTGCATCGCCTGCATATACACCTCCGTTTTGCCGCTGCCCGTTACCCCGTAGAGCAGGAAGCGGGACGCCGTCTCCGACAGGACAGCGGCGCGCAGCGCTTTATACGCGGCAGCCTGCTCCGGGTTCAGCTGAAGCGGGGAGTCGCTCAATTCAAACGACGCGCTCTGCTCTGGCGGAAGGGCGCTTTCTTCCGGCAAAGGCTCCACAATTGCCAGCCCCTGCGCCTGCAGAGCGCGCGCCGTCGCATAGGACGCATTCGCCGCCTGAACCGCAGACGCGGCGGGAATCGGCTCAAACTGCCTGCATAGGTACTCCAGCAGCGCGGCTTGCTTCGGCGCTTTTTTTTGTTTGAGTTCCGCCTGCTCCAGCGCCTGTTCAGATGAAACGGCGAGCCGTATGCCGAGGGGGCGCCTCGGTTTGCGCCGCGCGCTCGACGGGGACGCCGCGGCAAGCGCCTCCCCCCATGAACAGAGATAGTAGTCGCCGACCCAGCGGCACAGTTCCAGCATCTCCCGCGAGAAAAAGGGCGACTCGTCCAGACAGCTCAACAACGGCAGCACGCGCGGAGCCTCCACGCCCGCCTCCGTCCGCAATTCCGCCGCGACCCCCTCCAAACGCCTGCCGCGCAGCGAAGCGGTCACGCGGCATCCAGGCTGAACCGCGCCGACCAGCTCCTCCGGAACGCGGTAGGAAAACAGCTTGTCCACAGGCGTCGGAAACGCGACAGCGGCGTAAAGTTCCGACATTCAGGCGCGTTCCAGTTCCGTTTTGACAAGCGCCATATGCGTTTTTCCCTCTCTGTCCATGCGCGCTCGGGCGTTGATTGGCGCGTCCAGATCCATCATGAGCTGGCTCCCGTCTGCCGCTGTGACGCGCCGTTGAAACGCGCTGGACGGCGGACCTTCCAGCGGATGCGTCGGCATGACGCGGATGCCGTCGACATCCGAAAAAGCGCCGAGAGCAAACTCCGCCTCTATCAGCGCCGACGCAGCCTCCTCGCCCAGCGCGACAATCACCCGCGGCTGAATGCGCTCAATCTGCCGAAGCAGATACGGACGGCACCGCTCCGTCTCCCGCCAAAACGCGCGCCCGTCTGCCGACAAGCGGCATTTCAACAGATAAGCGACATACACATCCTCTCGGCGCAGGTCCGCCGCTGCGATCAGGCTCTCCAAGCGCGTTTTCGGCTCCGGCATCTGATACGGCTTGCCTTTTCGGTCCTCCGCTTCTTCAGGCGCCAGCCCGATCAGCATGAGGTCGGCGTCGGGGGGACCTTCGCCAAAAACGACATGCTTTCGGTCAAAATGAAGCCGGCAGCGCCGGCAGCCGCTTGCCTCTTCAGCCAGATCGGACAGGTCCATGCCCGCGAACGGAATCTCGGCGCCGAGAGTGTACGGAGAGTCGCGCAGCGGAAAGGAGCGGTTTCGGATCGACTCCACTTCGCGCCGAGCGTTCTCCACGCCGATCATGCCCAAGGCTTGCGCGATCAATGTTAAATGCGACCGCGACCGCTCTTTGTCCATATCGCTGTCGCCTGGGTGGGCGGCGGCGTTTCGCGCCGAGCGGATGAGATAGGTCAAGCTTTGGAACATGCGGTCGGAGCCGAAGTCGTTCTCAAACGCATCGCGCCAGTAGGTTCGAATAATGTCGGGAAAATCGCCGATGTCAAGCGCGGCGCCGACATTTCCGCCGTTTTGAAGCAGCTCTCGGTTGAATTGGCTCACGCGGTCTCGATGCATCGCATCGCTGACGAGCGTTTGCAGGTTGCCGCGCCCCTTGACCCGCTTGAGCGCTTTTGGGATAAAGACGCGCATTTCGTTTCGGTACACAGCAAGGGCGTCATGCAGAACGGCGATGTTGGGCGTTTGCGGCATGGCTCTCTCCAAGACCGTCGAGGCGCCTTCGCCCATTCTAACACAGATGCACCGTCCGTTCGATGCGCCTACAGGCGGCAGTCTCTATAGGCGACGATTTTGATTTTAAAGAACCGTTTTAGAATGCGGAGGCTGTCTGGGAAAACTCTGGATTCCCGCTTTCGCGGGAATGACGACCTGCCCGATTTGAACAGGATTTTCGTATATCATCGCCTGTAGAGACTACCCAGGCGGCGTTCATTTTGGAGAAAGCTTTAGCTCTCCGCCATGCTAAAAGCCTGATGCCGCGTTAAGATTCCCGCTTACGCGGAATAACGGCAGATGAAGAGGGGAGCCGCCTCTGCGCCGCTTAAAAGAGAAGGTCCCGTTTTGGAACGGCGCCGTTCTCTGACGGAGCGGAGGCGGACATATCGACCGCTTCCGCCTTCATGTTGGCGGCCGCCGCTTCGTTCGATGTATCCGACTCCTCCGACTTGTTATGAGAAGCGGGCGTTTCGGGAGTCGTTTCTTTCGGCTTGGACGCGCCGCCTGTTTCCTCTTGCGCGCGCAGTATCTGCCGCGTCTTCGCCGCCAGCTCCTTAAACAGACCCGCATCCCGAGACGCCGCCGACAGCTCCGCCGCCAGCTGTGCCCAGTGATCCTCCCGCATGTCGTTGCGCGATTCCACATGAAACCGCCGGCGCACATAGTTCCAAAAATCGTCCTGCGACACCCCTTCGTTCTCAAAACGGCTGCGCAGCTTTTGCGCCGCCGCAAACGCCGCTTTCTGATGATTCGTGATCTTGTCGTTCAAAGGCTTCTTCGGCGGCGCCTGGATTGGACGGCTCCTCCGCCCCTTCGCCTGCAGATAAAAACTGATCACCTCCTGAATGACCGGCGTCGGCAGCAGCTGCTTGACAGCGTTGCGCTGCGCCTTGTGAACCGCCTTTGTGAACGCATACGGATCGTCGCGCCCGCCCTGTTTTTTCGGCTGCTCGCAGGCGCCGTAGCGGGAATTGCCCGTCAACGTGTCGGTCGCCTTCACAACGGCGATCCAGGAATTCTCCCGATCCTCGTACTGCGCCTCTTCGACCTGTATGCCTCCGCGCCGATTCGCCGCCTCGTTGACGCCCGCCAACGTCAGCCCCTCAACCGTCTTGCCGCCGGACCGAAACGAATACACATAGGCGTCGATCGCCTGCCCCGTCATCATCTGGACAATCTCCTGATCGTCCCGCTGATCAATCTGATCGGGACTTTCAATGACGACGACCGCGTCTGCCGTTTCGTTTTCGCCCGTCTTGTCGTTCCGCTCCTCTATATTCATCGGTTTCTCCCGCGTTTGTCTGGTTGATCATAGGGCGTTTGTCGTTTTTGTCAAGGGCTGATGCTGTTTTACTTCCAATCAGTAAAGAAAGATACCGCCGCAAACGCCAAACTAACAACGCCGGCAACCGTCATATAGTAAGCGAGCCAGAACGGAGCGCCTGTCGGAGCGTCCATCCCGCCGACCTCCTCCCAAAACCTTCGCAGCAACTTGGAGCGGACGAGGCGCCTATATCCAAACCGCCGCCTTGCAAGCCATGGGGCTGTCAGCGAAGCACCCATGACCGCAAAAAAGGCGATATACGGAAGCGACTTCAGAAGCTCATCGGGCGCATCCTTAATCTTTGCAGGAAAAATAAAGAGGATATATCCGATGAGGAGACACCCGGCCGCCGCTAGACCGACGACAACCCAGTAATTCCAACCTTTGCGCGCCAGCTTCAGAACCTCCGCGTTTGGGTTTCCGATGCGCAGCTTCGCCAGTCCAGAGCATATCAGAAAAACGCCGGCGACCGCCCAGACGTTCCAGCTCCATATGAAATGTCCGTCCGAGCCGGCGAGATCGTCTATGTAGAAGATGAGCGCCGCAGGGAAACAGCCGACGCCAAAAGCCGCCAGTATGCGTCCAAACCAGAAGGAGGCGCCTTGCTGCGGGGTTTCGGGCAGGTTTTCGGCGTTTTCAGACGACTGCGCAAACGCCGCCAGCGCCTCGGCAAACTCCGCCGCTTTTTGCCCGATGCGCAGCTTCGCCGCGCCGAGGCTCAACAGCAAAACGCCCAGAACAAGCCAGCCGGCGCTTCCAAACCGGAAGCCGCCCAACAGCAGATAAAGCAGCGCAACGCCGACCGCCGCCAAAAACATGAGCCAGCGCAGGCGGTCTAAATGGCGGTAGGTTTCATACCGCTGCTTGTAGATTTCTAGATCGTTCTGATCCGCCATCTGCGCGCCTTTCGCTCATCTGCCGCGTTTGCTTTAACATACTTCGGGATTGCGGTTGTGTCAAAAAGCGCTCTCGTTTTGAACGCCGCAGCCGTTATTTCATGAGATGTTGGCTTTTGAGTTCGGCGTGTCTGAATGCCAACGCGGACGGCGTCTGTTGGACTCTGGATTCCCCCTCCCCGTTCCCCGTTCCCCGTTTTCACGGGGACATGCTTCACGGGGACATGCTTCGAGGGAATGACGATAGCCCGAATTCATTCGGCGGCGGCAATCCCGCATATAAAGCAGATGACGCCCAAGACCATCAAGATGCGGGCAATCCGGAACGATATGTCTTTTTTGGTCGCTTCAGGGATGTCCACATCGCCGACCGCCGTTCCAAATTCCCTTAAAATCTTCGAATTCATGACGACCTTATTCCCGATTTTCAACTTCGCAAATCCTAAACAGAAGAAGACCAAGCCGATGACGACCCAGCTGACCCATCTCAAATTGGTCAGCGTTCCTCCAATTCCTAGAATCAACGCCGCCGCGCCGACAGCGATCTGGAACATCTGCCAGCGAAGGCGGTCTAGATGCCGAAACGTGTCGTACCGCTGCTTGTAGATATCAAGGTTGTTCTGGTCAGACATCCATGCGCCTCCCAAGAAAGAGCCTGCGGACGCTTTAACATAAAACAAATGCGGGGCGCTGTCAAGAATGCGGGCGGCGTCTGTTGGATTCTGGATTCCCGCTCCCCGTTCCCCGTTTTCACGGGGACATGCTTCACGGGGACATGCTTCGAGGGAGTACCTGTGTTCAGAGTCAACTATATCGGCATCGCCTAGCGGCGGTCTGCGCTTTCGTTGATGCGGCGGAGCGCTTCCTCAACCTCTTCTTTGGTGAAATACTCCAGCGCGCGCTCATACGCCGCCTTCGCCTCTGCGGAGAAGCCCGACCGCTCATACTCCTTCGCAATGCGAACCATCGCGTTCAGGCTGCTCTTTGCGTCGGCGTCCGGTGAGCGCGGAGACGGCGGCGGGAGCTCATACCGCTTGCCCGTTTTCGTTTGAAGCTCTGCGGCATGGGTTTCCACAACCTCGCGAAGCTCTGGACGAGGGGAGCCGCCGCCGCTTTTTTCTGACGGAGGCTCAAGCTCCAGCGCCAAATGCTTCGCGGCTCTATAGACCTCATCCCACTTCCGTTGAGCCCGATACGCGACAAGCATGGCGTCAGACGCCTTTAATTTTGCGGCGCTCGCTTCTTCAGAGAAACGATAGTTGTCCTGCTCTCTCTTGCGCCGCATAATATCCAAAAATTCCTCCGACGCGGCCGCCCATGCTTCCGCCGCCTTCAGCGCTTTGGCAGCTGCCGTCCGATCTTCTTCCCCGATCGAGTTTTTCTCCCAATGCTGGAGCTGTTCAATTGCCTTGCGAGCATGGGCTAGCTCGCGGGTCTCCCATGCGACGCTATATGCATCGGACATTAAAACATCCTGCTTCTCCACTTCAATTATGGCGTCCTTTAGATTAAACGAGTGATCAAGCGGGTTTGAGTTTTCGTTCAGCTCTATCGATACCCACTTCTCGACGGCTGCGAGGTGCCGCTCCGCCGCTTTGATCACTTCTATCCGCTCCGCGCCGCCTGGCTCGCCAGCCAACATTGCCTCCATTTCAATTGCATTTTCCAAGCTATCTTTTGCCATCGTTATATGCTCTTCGTATTCAGCGCGTTTCTTCGCTTTGCCCTCCGGCGTCTGTTCCTCTAGCCACTCCTTGACAATGTCGTCATAACCTGGGAAGAGCAGGTCGTTCAGCTTCTTCAGGCGCTCCATGTCGCCTGGCTTGGACTCATTACGGATGACTCGGAGAGCGATTTCGCACCATTCCATTTCCAGAGGATCCATTCCTAAATCGTCGGCAAATTGCGCCCGCTCCTCGTCTGATAGGTCCGATAAATCCTCCGAAAGACGCTTCATCGCCTCCTCCGAGATGTCCAGCTCCGACAATCGAGATTCCAACACGCCCGGCGACAATTCCCAATGACGGCGCGCCCAGAACAGAACGACCGCGCCAACGACCGCCGCCGCTATAGCCAAAAGAAGAACGCCCCGCCGACGATTTTTCATAATCTAAGCCATCCTTTATATCGGCATCGCCTAGCGGCGGTCTGCGCTTTCGTTGATGCGGCGGAGCGCTTCCTCAACCTCTTCTTTGGTGAAATACTCCAGCGCGCGCTCATACGCCGCCTTCGCCTCTGCGGAGAAGCCCGACCGCTCATACTCCTTCGCAATGCGAACCATCGCGTTCAGGCTGCTCTTTGCGTCGGCGTCCGGTGAGCGCGGAGACGGCGGCGGGAGCTCATACCGCTTGCCCGTTTTCGTTTGAAGCTCTGCGGCATGGGTTTCCACAACCTCGCGAAGCTCTGGACGAGGGGAGCCGCCGCCGCTTTTTTCTGACGGAGGCTCAAGCTCCAGCGCCAAATGCTTCGCGGCTCTATAGACCTCATCCCACTTCCGTTGAGCCCGATATGCGACAAGCATGGCTTCAGACGCCTTTAAGCTTGCGGCGCTCGCTTCTTTAGAGTATTGATCGTCGCCCTGCTCCCTCTTGCGCTGCATAATATCCAAATAATCCTCCGACGCGGCCGCCCATGCTTCCGTCGCCTTCAGCGCTTTGGCGGCGGCCGCCCGATCATCTTCCCCGATCGAGTTTCTCTCCCAATGCTGGAGCTGTTCAATCGCCTTGCGAGCATGGGCTAGCTCGCGGGTCTCCCATGCGACCCCTTTTGCGTCGGACATTAAATTATACTGCTTCACCGCTTCTTTTTCGGCGGCCGTTAGATCAAGCGGGCTTGCGTTTTCGTCCAGAGCCACCGACATCCGTTTTTCAACCGCTTTGAGATGTCTCTCCGCCGCTTTGATCGCTTCTATCCGCTCCGCGCCGCCTGGCTCGCCAGCCAACATTTCCTCCATTTCAATTGCATTTTCCAGCTGTCTCTTCGCCGATTTCACAAAATCTTCGTGTTCAGCGCGTTTTTTCGCTTTGCCTTCCGGCGTCTGTTCCTCTAGCCACTCCTTGACAATGTCGTCATAACCTGGGAAGAGCAGGTCGTTCAGCTTCTTCAGGCGCTCCATGTCGCCTGGCTTGGACTCATTACGGATGACTCGGAGAGCGATTTCGCACCATTCCATTTCCAGAGGATCCATTCCTAAATCGTCGGCAAATTGCGCCCGCTCCTCGTCTGATAGGTCCGATAAATCCTCCGAAAGACGCTTCATCGCCTCCTCCGAGATGTCCAGCTCCGACAATCGAGATTCCAACACGCCCGGCGACAATTCCCAATGACGGCGCGCCCAGAACAGAACGACCGCGCCAACGACCGCCGCCGCTATAGCCAAAAGAAGAACGCCCCGCCGCCGATTTTTCATAATCCAAGCCACCCTTTCCTGTTTCTTTCCAAACAATCGTTGAGGTCTCGCTTAGCTTCCGTCAAATCCTTGTTCTTGGCATCTAGTTTCTCGCCCTTCTTATCCCGCTTCTTCTCAGCTTTGTTCTTTTTTCGCTCTGCGCTCTTTGTCTTCAAATGTTCTATTATAAAAAACCCAAGACTGCCGATAGCTGCGATAACCGCTGCCGCAGCCCCGCAAGTAATGGTGCCGACGATCGGCCAGACGACTGTGCAACCAGCCGCTGATCCCGCGGTGGCTGTGGCGATTACGGACATCACTGTCAAATATAGCGCGTCCCAAGAGTCTTTCTGTTCCTCATAAGCCGTATTCTTCATTACATACTCTGCTTGCGCTTCTTTGTACTCGCGCTCCGCTTTATTCTTGGCGTCTATCGCTTTGTCAAGCGCATCTTTTTCAGCTTTGCAGGGGTCTGAGGAGCCAGGATGGTGAAAAAGTCCAGCGCGCAGCAGCGATGTATTCGGTACCAGAGTCATGGAGAACCCTAATGCCGCAGCAACAATGAACAGAGTGGCGGCAATGTTCTTGAGTCCGCGCTTGACGCGTTCGACTGTGGATGTGCGCGTCGCGTTTGTGTTCATGATGTCTAGCCCTTTCGTTTGTTGAGGCGTCCGATCCGTCGCTTGTTGAGATGTCCGATCTGTTGAGAATTTCATGGTTAGTCTCCAGTTGTTGTGTTTTGAGTCGATTCGTTGCTCGTTGTTGGCTGCATCAGTTCGGTCAATTTTTCGTAGACCTTAGTCCATCGGTCGTCGGGCGAGAGGGAGGAATCTGCGTAGTAGGCTTCCAGTTCCGAGAAGCGCGCCAACGCCCGACGATACGCCTTTTGCATTTCGGACCCTTCGGGATGCCTCGCCGCTCTGTCGATCAGAAAGCTCTTCAAAGTCTCTTTGCCTTCGGCGGTCCCATACCGCTGTCCGCCGCTGGTATAGCATCCGCAGCTGTCGTCGTTTTCTGCTTCGGCGTCGGCGCTTCCACCGCAACCGGACGCCAGCGCGCCTAGCATAACCAAGACCGACAGGAGAGTCAACGCGTTCAACCGAGCCCATGCCGATGTCATGATCTGCTCCCTTTCTTGCCGGCGCTGCGTTCGCGCTTCAACCGCTGTTCCCGTTCCTCGCGCGCCATTGAAATGAGAGCGCGGCCATGTTCTTTGATCAGTTTTTGGAGGCGCGGAGTCGATCGGTGGATGTAAGACCTTGCCGTTGTCTCTTTTATTTTAAGTCGTTTCGCAATCTCTGCGAACGTATCGCCATTTAGACGCGCGCGGACCGCCTCGCGGGGTTTCGGCTTGAGAAACTCGATCGCCGCATATACGAGTTCCCGTTCCTCTTCCGTCACCATGAGAATGTCGATAGGCGTTTTCGGGTCTATCGGCTCCGGCGCGTCTTCGATGCTTATTTCTTCTTTCCGCTTACGGATCCATTCGCGGGCGACGCTCCGCGCTACTTTGTCCGTATATGCAGGTACTTTTTCCACGCTGCGTATTGAGTCGAGTTTTGGAAGCGTGCGCGCGTAGGTCTCTTGAACAAGATCGTCCAAAATGGAGTGGTCAAATCCGTATCGCAGAAGCATTGCGCTTCCGATATGGCAAATAATTTCCTTGCGCTCCATCATGAGCTCCACCTTCTGCGCTAGCGATGCTTCAGACATCCAGCTCCGAAATCTATCGCTCTCAAGATTTATAACGTTAGAGAAATAAATCGCTTTAACGTTGCACCGCATGGGATTTTTTTTCAGGCTGCCTCTATAGGCGATGGTTGATTTTAGAAAACCGTTTTGGAATGCGAAGGCTGCCTGGAAAACTCTGGATTCCCGCTTTCGCGAGAATGACGGAGGGTGGGGAGCGGAATGACGGAGGGTGGGGCGCGGAATGGCGGAGGGTGGGGCGCGGAATGACGGAGAGGAGAGGGAGCGGGAATGTCAGCGCAAAGCGGGTTTGCCTTCAGCGTTCGGCGCGCTACATTTATTGTATCTAAAAAACGGAGCTGTCCGAATGCCTCCCGCCTTAGCCGAAACCGTCGGCGGATTTCTCTTCCGCCGACGCAGCTGGACGCCATGGCCGCCGATCCTGCTTTTTCTGCTGCTCGCGCGTCCGACCGCCGCCTCCTTGCTGACAGGCGCCGCCCTGATGTGCTTCGGCGAGGCGATTCGCATCTGGGCGAACGCGCACATCGGCGGAGTCTCAAGGACGCGCGGCGACCAGCCCGGGGCGCGGCTCATCGTCTCCGGTCCGTTCGCTTATATGCGCAACCCGCTTTACGCCGGCAACCTGTTTTTGACGCTCGGCGCGGCATGGATGAGCGGACGGCTCTGGCTCTTGGCGGCTGCCGCGGCCCTGTTTGCCGCGCAGTATATCCCTGTCGTCCGCTGGGAGGAGTCCCGCCTGCGCGGCGCATTCGGCGGGGCGTACGAGCAGTACTGCGCCCGAACGCCGCGCTGGCTTCCGCGTTTCGCCAAGCCGCCGCAGAACGCCGAGCGCGTGAAGCCGTCCCTGCGCCGCGCGCTCTACGCCGAAAGGCGGACGTTTTTAGCGATCGCCGCCGTCGCCGCCCTTTTTGCGCTCCGCCCGCTCTTTTGAGAGCTCCTGAAGAACCGCCCGCGCGGCGCGCAGATGCGCCTCGACGCGAATCTCCATCGCCGCCCCGGTCGGCGTCTCGGTCGTGATGTAAAGGTCGGTGTGCAGATCGTACAGCGCGATGGGAATGCCGTACCCGCGCGCTTCCCGCCTCGGCGCGCGCGGGTCTGGACGCAGAATGCCGCCGCTCGCCGCGTCTCCCTCAATCACAGCGCTCTGGTTGATCGGACACACTTTTGAAACGGCGCGCGCGACCGCCTCGCCGATATAGCCCCGCCGCGACACCTCGTACATGTAAAACCCTGGGCTTTCCCAGTCCTCATGCAGATCGATAACAGCGTCATACCGCCGCCCGTCGATAGCCCGCCGAACGGCGGCAATCTCCGGCAACTCCGGACAATGAAACGACCAGTTCAGGTCGATTCCTGCGCGGTTGAGCCGTTCGTTGCGCGTGTATCCATACGGGTTGACGCACGGCAGAACCTGTATGCGCGCTTCGGTTGAGAGGAGCGGCTCGGCTTCCAGAATCCGCAGCGCCGCCTCGACGCCCGCCGGCTCGTCCCCGTGCGTTCCGCCAATCGCAAGCAGGCGCGGGAACCCGTCCGCATGCCCAATCTCCGCCGAATAGATGGAAAACCCGTCGGCGTTTCCGACGATCTCGGCGCTTTCGTTCTGTTGAATTCGCTGGACAACCTCGCCGTAGTCACGCATCGTTATCCGCCGAGCGCCTTGACCGTCTCGGCGCCGATCGTCGACGCGGTCGGACAGACGGCGATGCCCGCCTCTTTGAACGCCTTGATCTTGTCTGCCGCGGCTCCCGATCCGCCGGCGATGACCGCCCCCGCATGCCCCATCCGTTTGCCCTTCGGCGCGGACGCCCCCGCGATGAACCCGACGACCGGCTTCGTCATATGCTCCTTCACAAACTGCGCCGCCTCCTCTTCTGCCGAGCCGCCAATCTCCCCGATGAGAACGACCGCTTCCGTTCCATCGTCTTCTTGAAACATCTCCAGCAGATCGACAAAGCTGGTTCCGTTCACAGGGTCGCCGCCGATGCCGACGCAGGTCGATTGGCCGAGTCCCGCCTGCGTCGTCTGGTAAACGGCTTCGTAGGTGAGCGTGCCGCTGCGCGAGACGACGCCGACTCTCCCAGGCGAATGAATATACCCCGGCATGATGCCGATCTTGCACTGCCCTGGCGTGATGACGCCGGGGCAGTTCGGTCCCACAAGCCGCGACTGCCGCCCCTCCAGATACCGCTTCACTTTCACCATATCCAAGATCGGGATGCCTTCGGTGATGAGAACGATGAGGCGCAAACCGGCTTCTGCCGCCTCCATCGCAGCGTCCGCGGCGAAGGGCGCGGGAACATAGATGACGGAGGCGTCCGCGCCTGTAGCCTCCACAGCGTCCGATACGGCGTTGAAGACAGGCAGATCGGCGCCGGCGAGCGAAACGGTCGTTCCGCCCAGCCCTGGGCGCGTCCCTCCGACGACCTGCGTTCCATATTTCAGCATCTGCTCGGCGTGGAGCGATCCCATCGCGCCCGTGACGCCCTGCACAATAACGCGCGTGTTTCGATCAACGAGAATGCTCATGTTGAGAAGTCCTGTTTCCTGTGTTTAGGCGCGCGCGGCAACCGCTTTTTGCGCCGCTTCGTCTAGGCTGTTCGCCGCGATGATGTCCAGCCCCGACCGCTCCAAGAGCGCGCGCCCTTCTTCGACATTTGTGCCTTCGAGCCGCACGATGAGCGGCAGCTGCAGGTTCGTCTGCGCCGCTGCGCTCAAAATGCCCTCGGCGATCAGGTCGCAGTGGACGATGCCTCCGAAGATGTTGACAAGTATCGCCTTCACATTTTCATCCGAGAGGATTAGGTTGAACGCCGCCGCGACCCGTTCCGCGTTCGCCCTTCCGCCGACATCTAGAAAGTTGGCGGGTTTTGCGCCGTAATGCTGAATGATGTCCATCGTCGCCATCGCCAGCCCCGCGCCGTTCACCATGCATCCGATGTTTCCGTCTAGGCTCACATAGCTCAGCTCATGCCGTTTCGCTTCCAATTCGCGCGGGTCCTCTTCGGCAGGGTCGCGCATTTCGGCGATCTCTTTTTGCCGAAAAAGGGCGTTGTCGTCAAAGCTCATCTTTGCGTCCAGGGCGAGCAGCTCGCCGTTGTTCACCGCCGCGAGCGGATTGATCTCAATCAACGAAGCGTCTGTGGCGATGAACGCCGTTGCGATCTTCAAGGCGATGTTGACAAACTGGCGCGCCTGTTCAGGCGGAAGTTCGAGCGCATAGGCGATGCGGTTCGCTTGGAACGGCATCAACCCGGCAACGGGATCAATCAGCTCCTCAATGATCGCGTCCGGGTTCTCCTCCGCGATCTTTTCAATTTCAACGCCGCCCTCGGCGCACGCGATGACGCCGATGCGCGAGGCGGCGCGGTCAAGCGTCAAGCCGAGATACAGCTCCCGCTGGATGTCCGCCGCTTCAGTGATGAGTATCTTGTCAACGCGCCTGCCTTCCGGACCTGTTTGATGGGTGACAAGGTTCATTCCGAGCATATTGGCGGCGATTTCTTCCACCTCTTTGATGGAATGCGCCAGTTTGACGCCGCCGCCCTTGCCGCGTCCGCCGGCGTAGATCTGCGCCTTGACGACAAACTTTTCGACGTTGAGCCGCTTCGCCGCTTCGACCGCGTCTTCAACGGACGAGACGGCTTCGCCGCCCAGAATAGGAACTCCATAACGGCTCAGAATCTCTTTCGCTTGGTATTCGTGAACATTCATATCTGCGTTTTCTTTGCTGGCGTTAGGCTCTTGTTTTGGGTAATTATAGCGAACGCCGGCGGGGTATGGCGCAAAAAACGCAGGCTAGGCTGTCGGCGGAGGCTGCTAAAACGAAACCGCCGCCTCGAAATAAACGATCATGGAGCGCCCTCCTTATCCGGATGACTTATACTCCGCTCGCCCGTCGATTCCATCGACGATGACCTTCCGAAAGGTGAGCGAGACGCGCCGCCCCCGCGAATGCTTCACGCCCTCCCACACGTCGCTTTTTCTGGGCGGGATGCCGTGTTTCCACTCATACCGCGCGGCGCCTTTCAAGACGACAAGGCTTCTAGGGGCGAGCCAGGCTTCCGTCTTTGTCGTTTTCTCTTCCCCCTTCTTTTTGAACTCCATGATGCAGGCGGAGCCTAAACTCAACGAAGCGATCGCGTTCTTAAAACATGGCTCGCAATCGATATGGCTCGCGATTCCCTGCCCTGGCTCGTATTCATTCACGATGACCTGATCAGGCAGCTCCGGCAGATGCCCGTCCGCGCGCAACTTTTGGCAAAGCCGCTGGAGCCAGATCGGCAGCTCGCCGAGACGGTCGCTGTTGTCAACGCGCCGCGCCTTGTAGTCGTATCGATAGCCGTAATGCTGAACGCGCCGCTTCAGGTCGTTCATCCACCGTTGATCGTTCGCGTCAATGCGCTTCAAGAGCCGGTCATGCTGCTCTTCGTTGATATAGTCCCTGACATACGTTAGCCCGTTGATCAGAGCCTCAACATCTTTGTTGTCGGGATTTGGCGGTTTCGGCGCATCCAAAAAAAGGCCTTGCTGCTCCATGGTCTCGTCTCCTTGGCATGAATATGCTGTCAAACAGGCGGTTTGTAAAGCGTTTCGCACTCCACGCGAACGTCTCGATGACGGTCTGTAAAGGGTTTCGCACTCCACGCGAACGTCTCGATGAAGGTTTCCGTCCGTGAGGCGGGGATAGCTGAACAGCTCCTTGTTCAACTCGCTTGATTGGAACCCGTGTTGCATCAAACAAGCCTTCAAAGCGTTCCAGTTACAGCGAAGAGGATTAACGGGAGGATTTTGATACACCGCGCGTATCGGATGCATTTGGTATCTTTTGATAAGACACTGCAGCTTTTCGGTCATATCGTTCACATTCAGCGTTTGGCTTGCAAGAAAATAGCAGAAGTTGAAGACGATCTCCGTTTGATCGCCTCTCAAAATGCTGTCAAGATAAAGCGGCAGCCGTTCCCAGCTGTTCATGATGCAACAGCGGTTGTAGATTCGATTTCGGCTAGACAGCCCGATCGTGTTCACCTCCTCCGCCTTTTTGCGCATCTCTTTTTTGCGCATCTCTATTGAGCGGTCAATGCCAATATATTCAATGGCACAGGCATCGTTGAGAAAGGCGTGGTAGGCGATGCCCGACGTCAACGGTCCGCAGCCGAAGTCGATAAACAGAATCTTCCCCTTGGGCGGCTTAAGATGCCGCCGATAGACATGGTAGGAGCTGTAAAGATGCATCGGCATATAAAAGGCGCAGTAAAGCAGAGTCTTCTGCTCAGGCGAATAGCAGACCGGCGCGCCGTCCAAAGGAGAAGAACCCTCATAAGACTGACAGAAATCTGTACGCCCGCGACCCAAAACATTCTCTCGGACGCGCCTGTTTATATCGGGTCTTCCCAGGTTGCCTGCTAAGTCAGGCAGTTGCGCTCTCAGCGGACGCAAGACGGCGTCTTCAAACAGGAGTTCGAGAGACTCGCCAGGTCGATAGACATTTCCGTTTTCTTCATGGATGAGCGGCGTGTTGTTGAACCTCGGCGCGTGAATTGGGACCTGTTGCGCGGGAATGACGGCCTCGCCGGACGCTTCTGGATTCTCGCTTGCGCGGGGCGGCGTGTTGTTAAATCTTGGTGGGTGAGTTGGGTCCTGTCTATGTGGGAACGCGGGCGATTTCTGTCGGGATTCTGGATTCCCGCCTTTGCGGGAATGACGACCCGGCAGGCAACGCCTTATCCACAAATAGAAACGCCGTATCCAATCCAATGTCTCAACCATAAGGAAGCGCTGTTTTCAACCTGTTTGCGCCGCTCTCCATGCTACTATTCTAAGGGAGACCCGTCAATGCCTACTGGATGAGCCGATGATCCGCGTTTTTCAATCTGTCGCCGGCGTCCTGAACGAAACAGAGGAGCTGTGCGGCGGCAGATGGATACACGCCGTTTGCCCGACCCCCGACGAAATCGCCGCCATCCACAAAACGCTTGACATACCCGAAGAGTGCGCAGCCGCGCCGCTCAACCTAGAAACAAGACCCTACGTTCAGCGGTACGACCCCGAAGGCGCGCTGCTTGTCGTCTTGCGCGTCCCCAGCCTTGAATCGCCGCATCTGTCGCCGCGTCAGAACACCATGCCGTTCGCCATCGCCGTCAGTCCGAGGGAGCATGTTGTGACGATCTCGCCTGTCGACACGGGCGTCGCCTCCGAAATCGTCAACAGCAACTGGCAGATCTATTCGACCGACTACCCAAGCCAATTGGCGCTCCGCATTTTCCTGATCGCCGCCCGTCAGTTCATTGAGCGGGTGCGCGCTCTTTACCGCGAGTTTGAAGATGTGGAGGCGATGTTTGAGGAGTCGCAGCGGAACGAGGACGCCATCGCGCTGCTCAACCTGCAAAAGCGGCTCGCCTACTACATCAAGGCGCTGCAGGGCAACGAGGCGGTTCTGGAACGGCTTCGGCGGACGCAGCTGCTCCGCGCCATCCCGGAGGAGGACCGCGCCCTGCTTGAGGACGCGATCAGCGAGACGCGGCTGGCGGCGAAAATGGCGGAGACCGCCGCCGATTTTCTCAATCAGACGATGAGCGCCTTCAACTCAATCGTTTCCAACAACCTGAACGCCGTCATGCGCTTTTTGGCGGTTGTAACGCTCGTTCTCACCATACCGACGCTGCTTGCCGGGCTGTTTGGAATGAACGTGCGTCTGCCGCTGCAGGAGTCGCCGTACGGGTTTGCGCTCATCCTGTGCCTTTCGGCTCTGTTGAGCGGAGGAGCGCTGATATGGTTGAAGCGTAAGCATAAGCTTTAATCGGGAACGACCGCGATGACATCGATTTCGACGGTCATCCCTTCTGGGAACCCGCCGACAGAGATGGTCGTCCGAGCGGGCGGGGGCGCGTCGAAGCGGGAAAAGAAGGAGCGGTACGCTTCATTGAAGGTGAGCCATTCGCCGATGTCGTGGATAAAGACGCCGCACCGAACGGCATGTTCCAGCGAGGTTCCAGCGGCTTCGAGCGCGGCTTGCAGATTTTCCAGCGTGCGAATCGTTTGCTTGTAGATGTCGTCTGCGTGGACGAGTTTGCCTGTCGACGGATCGTTGGGACCCATGCCGGCGGTGAAGACAAGGTTTCCGACCTTGACCGCTTGCGAGTAGGCTCCTGCCGGCGGTCCTGCCTTGTTGGTGGCGATGATTTCGCGCATCCTGACGCCCTTTCTACGAATGACGGTATCGGTTCAACAGGCGCATGGTACGCCGATACGACGGCGAACGCAACCGCATTTTTGAATGGAAGCCCCCTCGACAAGGAGGGTTTGGAGAGTTTTTGAGCGTGTAGGGGCGGAGGCTTTTCCGTCGGTCATCTCGGTTCGCGCGTCATGACGCCCCGACTTTATGCGTGAAGTCGGCGTATCGACTTGACTTTGCCAATCGTTCTGCTATCATACAGGTTGGATTAACAGAACTGCCAACATGAGGCGCCGCCTTGAAAAAAATACGCGCTGTCAAAACGATCAACTCCTACCTTCGAATTCCGACCCCGAAAGGCGTTGCGCGGGGCGAATTCTGGTCGCCCGACCGAATCGAATATATGCGCCAGCTGTCCGAAACGGGAAAAGCGGCGATCCGCAGCCTGGACGACGCCGCCCAATACGCCGCCAACTCCCGCTCCCTGAGAGACCGCATCCGTCTCTCTCCAGCCGAAAATGGACGCGGCGAACGTCCGCAGCCCGACATCAGCGTCCAACTGAACGGCTTCAACGGAACGAAACCGATACCGCTCGCCGCGCCGCTTGTTTGGGGCGACATGTCGTTCGGCGCGATACATGCCGAGGCGGTCAAGGCGCTGGTGCGCTCCGCCGAAGCGACCGGCATTCTCTCCGGAACCGGCGAAGGCGGCCTCCATCCCGACATACGCCATCTCAAACGGTTCAACGTGCAATGGGCGTCCGCTCGGTTCGGCGTCGACCTTGAAACGCTCAAATCCGGCTCCGCCATCTTCATCAAGATCGGGCAGGGGGCGAAACCGGGCATCGGCGGACACCTGCCCGGCATGAAAGTTGTCGGCGACATACCGTCCACGCGCCGCATACCGGAAGGGCGGGACGCCATCTCGCCGGCGCCGCACCACGACATCTACTCCATCGAAGACCTGGGGCAGCGCATCTGGGCGCTCAAACTGGCGACAGGGCAGCCCGTTTATGTGAAGGTCGCCGCAACGAACTATGTGCCGTATGTCGCATGCGGGATCGCGCGGATGGGCGGGGACGGCGTCGTCATCGACGGGCATCTCGCCGGGACGGGCGCGACGCCGGAGGTGATACGCGACAATGTCGGCATACCGATTGAGATCGCCGTCGCCGCGAGCGACCAGATGCTGCGCGAACAGATGATGGACGGCGAACCGCTGCGGAACCGCGTCTCCATCATCGCCGGCGGAGGAGTCACCAGTTCGACCGACATGCTGAAACTGGCAGCGCTCGGCGCCGACGCCTCTATGATGGGTACGGGCCCGCTCATCGCCATGGGGTGCGTCATGGTGCATCGCTGCCATACCGGCAAATGTCCAACGGCGCTCGCCACTCAAAAACCGCACCGTCTGCTGGATATCGACTGGGCGACCGAGCGGTGCATTCAGTTTGTGAACGGCCTCAAAGAAGAGATAGAGCTGCTTCTGGACGAGCTCGGATACGACTCGATGAATCAGCTGATCGGGAACCGGAACGCGCTCAAAGCGATCAATTTGAACGACGAAACGCTTGAAATACTGGGGCTGGAACGCGCCGGCGGCCGTTCCGCGCCCAAAAGCCGAACGGAAACGGACGAACCGACGGAGGCGCCCGACTTCTGGACGCCCTGGCGCATCAACCATATCAAAGCGAACGCCGACACAGGCGAGGCGCTCATCACGAGCATGGGAAGCCAGTCGCCGCCGTTTGTTGAGCCGCCGCGCGTCATCTGCGACTGGCTGCGTTCCGACGGCGCGCAGGTCACACGGCCGAGCGTTGACCCGTACCGCGAAGAGATTGAGACGAGCGTCTATCTCGCCGGCGGGAAGACGCGGCTTGCCTCCCCCTGCTTCTTCGATCTGTCCCGATACGACCGTCTTGAGCCTGAGGCGCATGCGCTCATCGCGCGAACGGCGTCGGCGGTCGGTGCGCTTGCCGTCGTTTCGATGGATGTCATGGATGAGCGCATCGCGCGGTACGGGCGCGCCGTCGCGCTTGATCTGATGTCTGAAGACGCGCCGCCTGCGGGGATGGGCGAACAGGTTGCCGCGTTTCTCATTGAAGACCGCGCCGACCGGGACAGGCTGCCGCTGCGCGTCGAGTCGCTCAAACGCGCCTACGGGAAGCCCGTTTTTGTCCGCACGCCGCCGATCCGCAACATCCACCGCCGAGTGAAACGGCTGGCGGACGCCCATGTGGACGCGATCATCATACGGGACGAAGTGAACGCCGAAACGGGCGAGGTGGTCTCCGACCTGTCGTCCGATCAGCATTATCCGCTGGAGATTGCGCTCTCGATTGCCGATATGGCGATGCGTTTTTCTGAAAACGGGGAAACGGCAGCGCGGTGCCGTGTGAACCTGCTCGCGTCGTCGGAGCGGCTGCGCGGAGCGGACGACATCTTCAAGCTGATCGCTCTCGGCGCGGACGCGGCGGGCATCGGGGACGCGGCGCTGATTGCGGCTGTCGGGCGCGCCGGCGGCGATCTGGACGACGAGGTCGACTTTGAATCGCCGGACGCTCCCATTCGGCTGGAAAACTATTACTGGGCGACGCAAAAAGAATTGAAACTGCTCTTAGGAGCCGCCGGGACATCCAGCGTCACAACGCTGCTCGGAAGCCGCGAGCTGCTGCGTTCCGTCGATCTTGACCCGAACGCGAGAGAACTGCTTGACGTCAAACCGGCAGGGCGATAGGAGGGCTGGAAGAATATGCCAGCGCGATTTCGACACGACAAGATACCAATCCACCATGACGGATGCGGGGTTCTCGGCATTCTCGCCAAGTCGCACGCCCCGCCCATCCGCAGCGACGAAACGCTCACCGCGATTGAATGCGCCCGTTTTAGAGGCAGCAAGTTCGGGGCGGGCTTCACAGGCTTTAAAATCGACGCCTTCCCCGAAAAATATGTCACCCTCCGCACGTTTGTGCTAAACAACGAAGCGTACGCCGAAGCGCGAAAAACGCTCGAATCGTTCGCGCCGGAGGGCTTGCAGATCGTTCACGAAACGCCGCCTGACTTCGCCAGCGCCTCCACCATGGCGACCTGGGAGGCGTACGTTCTCGCGGACGACGAGATACTCTTCAACGCCGCAATGGAGATCAACGCGCGACTGGAGGCGGACGGCGTTTTCCGAGCGCGCGTCTATTCTTCAGCCAAACACCACGTCACTTTCAAAGGCGTCGGATACCCGAGCGACGTCGCCGAAGAGTACGGCATGTTGGACCCGGCGCTCTCCGCGCGCATGTGGATCGCCCACACGCGCCAGCCGACCAACTCGCCCGGCGCCTATCCGATCTGGTCGCATCCGTTCTCGCTCATGGAATGGTCTATTGTCCATAACGGCGACGTTTCCTCCTTTGGCGGAAATATACCGTTCATGCGCTCCGCCGGCGTTGAAAGCGTCGTCGGAAATGACAGCGAGCTGATCTGCTGCCTCATCGATTATCTGACGCGCGTCGAACAGCTCTCCCTGCCGGAGGCTGCGCTCACGCTCACCTCCCCTTACGAGCGCTGGTGGAAGCGCATCGAAGCGGACGAAGGCATCGACGAACAGCGGTTACAGCAGCTCGCCATGAACTATGTCGGGTCGCATCTGGACGGTCCCTTCGCTGTCGTCGCGGGGCATGCGGACGATGAGGATGTGCATATGCTCGGCATCATTGACCGCTTGAAGTTTCGCCCGTTCGTTGTGGGCGAAGACGAAGACCGCATCTATCTCGCCTCCGAAGAGTGCGAAATACGAGTCTTGTCGCCCAATGCGGCGGTGTGGGGATGCGACCCTGGGAGATATGTCCTGGCAAGCGGAAAAGAAGGGTTCATTGAGCGCGGGCTTGCGCCAAACCGCGTCATGTTTGAGTTCACCAACCTCAAGCGGCCTGCGGACAAATCCACGCCGGACGCCGTCATTGACGCGACAGGAATGGAATATGAGACGCTCAACCGCGAGATACGCAAGGTCTCCGAAGACGGCGCGAAAAACATCCACATCCTGCGGGTAAGGGGGCAGCGTTACCTTGCCGTCAACCTGCCGCCCGAAACGCATTTGACGCTGCATGGCGCGCCCGGCAACTGCCTCGCCAACTTCAACGAGGGCGCGCACATCTCCGTGTGGGGCAACGCCGCCGACGATACCGCCGACACCATGCATGACGGCAGCATCACGATACACGGCAGCGCGCGCGACGTCCTGGGACAGGCGCTTCAAGGCGGGCGAATCTATGTGCGCGGCGACATCGGCAACCGCGCAGGGATCCTCATGCGCCAGTATGTGGACAGGCGGCCGGTCATCATGGCGGGCGGGCGCGCGGGCAACTATCTCGGCGAATATATGTCGGGAGGGACGATCGCCGTTCTGGGACTCGCCGAACTGGAATGCGGCTCGGACGCGCAGATTGTGGGCGATTTTGTCGCCCCAGGGATGCTCGGCGGGCGCATCTACATCCGCGGGAAAGTGGACCGCGGATGCGTCGGCTATGTGCCGAACCGAGTCGATGTCGAGAGCTATCTTGAGACGCTCCAGATCGATGGGCTGATCGCGGACGGCGCGCTGCGGCAGATCATGGCGCTGCCCGCGCTGACGCTGGACCTGATGGAGCCGTTGCTGGAAGAAGAAGCGATTCTGCGCGTCCGGCGGCTCTACGACAGCAAATACCGGATGCCGCTCATCGTGCGGGAGGCTCCGCTGGACGAGGAGGATATAGAGGTTCTCGCCCCGCATATTGACCGTTTCTTTGAGACGTTCGGTTTGGAAGAGGAGCTGAAAGCGAAGCTGCTGGACGCCGTCTTCACGCGCGTTCTCGCCGCGCCGCGCATGGCTCTGGAGACCGACCCCCCGCCTGTTATTGAAGAATAAACAGGGCGCGCCTAGCAGGATGAGGCATGATAGACAGCGGATAAACTGTCGTCAAAGAATGCCGTTGCGCCGAAGCTCGGCGCCAGGAACGCTGATCGCGGCTCCCCTCGTTGAGTTGTATGCGCCGCACAACAGCTGCAGGTTGTCGAGATGACCCGACCCGCCCTTACTCTGTTGTTATGGCGCATCCTTTCTTTTGAGATTGGTCGCTTGGCGAACCCATCTATGGATCGTGTCTTTCGTAAATCCAGTTGCAAGAGATGTTTGTCTAAACGTCGCCCCGTTTTTGATCATCTTTAAGGCGTATGCGCGCTCCTTTGGAGTGCTGTGGCGCTTGCGCAGATTATGGGGCGCGGCGTTGGCTGAAATCGTGATGCCTTTAGGCATCCATCGGCGTATTGTGTACTCGCAGTATCCTGTCGCTTTGGCGATGTTAAAATACGTCATGCCGCTCTTGCGCATGGCTATTGCGCGTTGTCTTGTCTTTTCGTCGGAGCCGCGGTATGTAAAGGGGTAGGCATTGTGAATGATGCGCAGCTTTTCTTCGGCGCGCGAGTCGCCGCCTTTGACAGCCCATGTGTATAGGGTTGGAGGTTTCGCACCGACTTTCTCGGCGACTTTTACTAAGGCAATGCCCTGCTGTAGCAGCTCCGCAATTTCGCGTGCGGTTTCTATTGTCAGGGTGCGGGCGCCTATGGATTTGATTGTTTTCTTGCGTTTCAGGTTCGTAGGCATCCATTTGCGCACCGCCTCGTGTGAGAAGCCGACAGCAGCGCCGACTTCTTTCAACGACAGCCCTTGTTTGTAAAGATGGATAGCGTATGCGCGCGTTTCGCTTGACGATTGGTATGTTTTTCGCTTCGGCGCTTTTTGAGTCTCAGCAGCAGTTGTGTTCATGCTCCCGCCTCCAATGTACGTTCATTCCTCTTCCAGTCTGAACTTGACGCCCTTGAAGAACGGGATCCGCCGCGCGGCTTGCGCGTCAACTTCCACTTCCGAGCATGTAGGGGGTCGTTCCCAGCATGCGCGCCGCCTCGACTATCTTGACGAAACGATTTCCATAACAACAGAATAGCGCTGATTAGAACAGACTTCAAGCGGCAGTTCTAACCTTGAGTTTTAGTTGGGACATTTCGGCATGGGAACGCCTGATCGCGGTTCCCTTGATCAACCAACAAAGAGCGCCGGCGTCAACTATGCAGAACCCGTTCCCATCGAAATGACACAGCCGCAATTATGCGTCCAGAGGTACGACATCCGCATAGACATAAGTCGGCGAGGCGCTGCTTCTCGTATGAATTTTGTCGTTGTCGTCTGTTTTAGAAACAATGCGCCTCTGAACGACTTCTCCAGGTTTTGCGGCAATCGGCGAACTGAACATCGGCCCATCAACGACGCATGTATGGAACTCCCCATTTTCACCGAGCGGATCCACGCCAGCCGGTAAATCTGCGAGGAACGCAGCGTCAAACCATCGTCCTGCGAAGTCGGCGGGGAGTTTGGCAGGATTGAGGGCGGTAACGATCGCGCGCATGCCGGAAGCGATCAGCTTTTCGGCGAGCAGCGTTGTGTCCTCTCCCCATATCGGAAAAATCGGCGTGAAACCGGTCCCCTTGAGCTGATCTATGCGGTACTGACGAATATCTTCCAAGAAGAGATCGCCGAACGCGAGATGCGACGCGCCTAAATGTTCAGGCAGCGCTTCCACTTCAGAGAAGAACTTTCGCATAGCAGCCTCATAGACAGCATTGGAACACGGATAGGGAATGGGTATCTCGTACAACGGCGCGCCGAGTTTCTCCGCTTGCTGTTTCAGCGCCCACGCCGGCGTGGAGTGGATAGAAACGCGATTAAACGTCTTTGTGAGAGTAGTAAAAATGCCCCGCACATCGTAGCGGGCAGGCTGCTGGCGCAACGTGTGAAGCGCCCAAGCAGAATCCTTGCCAGAAGACCAAGAAACCAGAACCGGGATAGGCTCTGTCTCACTTGTTTGGGTTGTCATTTTTTCCGCTTCGTTCATCCACCGACGCTATTTATCCGTCTTAGAGGAGACCCTGAACGATGTTGACCATCTCGTTGAGTGGGCGGGCGCCGATCAGTTCTCGAACGAGAATGCCCTCGGAGTCCACAACGAACGTGACAGGAATCGCCCGGACATCGTATGCCTCCGAAACGGCGTTGGACGTCAAGAGAACGGGAAATGTCCACTGATACCGCTCCACAAAAAGACGCCCTGCCGGCTCAAACGGGTTGTCCACCGAGATGCCCAGTATCGTCAAGCCGTCATCCTCGAATCGTTCAAAGAGCTCCTGCATCTTGGGGGCGCTCGTATGACAGGGCCCACACCATGACGCCCAGAACTCCACCAACACCGGCGCGCCTCTGTAATCAGAGAGCGACACAGTATCGCCGTCCATCGTTTTCAGAGTGAAGTTGGGGGCGGGTTGACCCACAACAGCGGAAGGTAAAACCCCCGGCGACCCAGGGGACGGCTCTGTCAGAGGAAAAGCGCCTGTCAACCGCGAAGGGCGCTCGCTGTCATCCCCGCCGCAGCCGAACAGCGCAGCCAAGATAAGGACGGCAATTCCCCCGCGCGCGTAATTCCAGCCCATGTTCAGTCTCGCGTTCATTTGCTCTTCTCCTTGTAGTTTGTCCCAGTGTAAGGGATCGTCGCTGTCCCGCTATATATGGCAATACGCCATATGAGCGCAAAAGGCAATCGTTGATCCCCGCAGGGGAGAGGCATGGGGGACGCCGCCGCATCCCCCTACCTCTTCATACCCTTCAGTCAATGGAAACGGACCTGCCCGTCTCAGCGGATTCGTAGATCGCGTCGGTGATCTGCTGCATGACGAGCGCGCGTTCCAGGGATGTCATCGGCTCCCTGTCCTCTCGGATAGCTGCCGCGATGTCCGTTAACGGGCCGCGGTGATGTCCGCCGGACGATTCGTTCTGCTCCCAGACCGTCTCGGACGAGACGCCCGCCTCCGAGTCGCCCTTGTCCATGACGATGCGGTTCGGGCGCGACGCAAGCATATGCAGCCGCAGCGACCCTTCCGAGCCGATGACCGCCCACGCCTCCTCGCGCGACGCCGCCGTGTATTCGCTCCGCTCTAGGCTCAGAACCGCTCCGCCTTCGCACTGGATCAGCGCCATGTAATGCGTCTCCGCGTCCGAATTCGGCGCCGCATGCTCCACAAAGATCGACGGGATCGTCCAGATCTGCGCGAAGACGGAGGTCGGTTTCAGCGTCCATTCCGTCAAGCCGAGCAGATAGTCCAGATCGTAGCAGCCCCAGTTGACAAGGTATCCGCCGCCGTTCAAATGTTTTTTGAGCCGCCATTCAGGGCGCGGCGAGCCAGGTTTCTTGCCGGCGGGATTGATGTTGCGGTGGCGCAGGATGCGCAGGTCGCCCAGCGCGCCGGAGCGCACAATCTCGGTCGCCTTGCGGGCGCCGTCTGTGAAGCGGTACCGCGACGAGCAGCACGCCGCTTTCAGCTCGCCGCGCGCCGCAATCAACGAACGCACCTCGTCCGCGTTCATGGCGACCGGCTTCTCCGTCAGCAGATGCTTGCCCTTCGCCAGCGCCTTCATTCCCATCTCAAACCGGTAGCGCGTCGGGAACGCCAGCACAACCAGCTCCACATTCGGGTCGTCAAACAGCTCCTCGCCGCTTTCGTACATCGCCGCAGGTTTGAAACGCTCTTGGGCGCGCGTTCGGTACGACTCAACCAGGTCTGCCGCCGCCGCCAGTTCCAGCCCCGGCGACGACGTCGCTATGCCCATATGGTTCGTCCCGATGACGCCGCACCCGACCACGCCTACTCTCACAGGTTCCATTCGATGCTCCTAGTGGGTCTTCAACAGCTCCCGCCAGACCTGACCGGCAGGATACTCATGCGCGTCCAACGATTCGGTTTTCATTTCGATGCTGTATCCAGGATCGTTGGGAGGCATATACCGTCCGTTTTTGAGTTGAACGGGATATTTAAAATGCTCATGCAGATGCTCAACATACTCAATGACGCGGTTGCGCAGGGAGCCGGACACGGCGATGAAATCGAACATGCCGAGGTGCTGCACATACTCGCACAGGCCGACGCCGCCCGCATGCGGACAGACGGGAACGCCGAATTTCGCCGCCATTAAGATCACCGCGAGCGCCTCGTTCACGCCGCCCAGACGCGCCGCGTCGATCTGGCAAACGTCGATCGCCTCCGCCTGAAACAGCTGCTTAAAAAGGATGCGGTTCTGGCACATTTCGCCCGTCGCGACGCCGATCGGATACAGCGCCCGGCGGATGGCGGCGTGGCCTAAGACGTCGTCTGGGCTGGTCGGCTCTTCGATCCATGTCGGCTTGAAACGGGCGAGCCGCTTCATGTTCTCAATCGCCTCATGGACGCCCCAGACCTGATTCGCGTCCATCATGAGCTGCCGGCTCCATCCGATCTCCTCGCGGATGATCTGCGCTCTGCGGATGTCCTCGTCTATGCCGCGCCCAACCTTCATCTTCAGGCGGTCCCAGCCCTCCGCGACCGCCTGACGGCAGCCTTCGCGCAGTTTCTCTTCGGAGTAGCCGATCCAGCCGGCGGAGGTGTTGTAGGCGGGGTAGCCGTCCGCGCGCATCTCCGCTTCGCGCGCCGCTTTATACGGCTCCGCTTCGCGCAGGATGTCCAGCGCCTCTTCGGGCGAGAGCGCGTCCTCAATATAGCGAAAGTCGATGCATGCGACCAGCTCTTCGGGCGTCATGTCGACGAGCAGTTTCCAGACAGGTTTGCGCTCCCGTTTGGCGAGCAGGTCCCATACGGCGTTCACGACGGCGCCCGCCGCGAGGTGTACGACGCCCTTGTCGGGACCGAGCCAGCGCATCTGGCTGTCGCCTGTGACGCGCCGCCAGAAGCCTGCCATATCGGCTGCGATCTCGTCCAGACGCAGCCCGACCAGCAGCCGCTTCGTCATGCGGATCGCTTCGGCGCACAGGTCGTTGCCGCGCCCGATGGTGAAGGTTAAGCCATGCCCCTCCAGCCCGTCCGCGCCGTCTGTTTTAAGAACGACATAGGCGGCGGAGTAGTCGGGGTCGGGGTTCATGGCGTCTGAACCGGCGAGGTTGAGCGAGGTCGGAAAACGGATGTCGCGGGCGGTCAGATCAACGATTGCGATGGACATGCGCGCCTGTCTAAAAGATGTAGCGTCGGTTCTGGTTGATGAGCGTATCATGCCGCCTTTTCCGCCGCTTGTCAACGGCTCAACGGACCTGGCGGCGCAACCCATTCCTGCGCAGATGACAAACGCGCAGAAAAATGCCATACTATAAGCAGTAGGTAACCTCTACAGGCGATGATGTACGAAAATCCTGTTCAAATCGGGCAGATCGTCATTCCCGCGAAAGCGGGAATCTAGAGTTCTCCCAGACAGCCTCCGCATTCTAAAGCGGCTCTTTAAAATCAAAATCATCGCCTATAGAGACTGCCAAGCAGAGAGAGGCTTCGCTATGTTCGATCTATCCGCCGCTATTTACTGGATCCCGCTTTTTTGCCTTTTTGTGATAGCGGGGCTTTATGTTTTTGGCATTGAGATCGATGCGCTGGGCTACATGGACAATAGAGACGCTGGCTGGAAACAGCTGCTCTTTCCGCGCCCCGATCTGCGCGGCTTGACGGCCGCTTTATTCATCGCGGTCTGGTCGGCGACTGGACTCTCGCTCAACATAGCCGCAGGATCGGGAGCCGCATGGCCGACGCATCTGCTCATCGCCGCCGCCGCGCTGGCAGCCAGCTGGGGCATCTCCTACAGCGGAACGCTGCTCATCGACCTGATCTTCCCATCCGAAGCGAAGCGCCCCCGCCGAGCCGACCTGATCGGAGAATCGGCGACGATACTTGACCCGCCCGTCTCAGGCGACCTCGGCCGCGCGCGCGTGCATCTCCCAAGCGGCGGCTCCATCACTGTTTTTTGTAAAAACATCGGCGACGGCGAGTTTCCCCCTGAAGGCGCCGTCGTCATGCTCGCCGCCTACGACGAAGAGACGAACACCTTCGACGTGTTTTGACTCGATTAACGAACAGGCGGAAGCTGTATCGCCGGCGGTTTGATCGTCACAAGGCGCCCATGGACGCGGACGCGCCCCTCCGCCGCCGCAAACACTACCTGCGGATACAGCGCATGCTCAACCGCATGGATTTTCGCCGTCAGCGTTTCTATGGTGTCGTTCGGACGGATCAGCGTTGGACATTGGGCGGCGATCGGACCGGTGTCGACCCCCTCGTCCACATAATGAACCGTGACGCCGGTCGTCTTGACGCCATGCTCCCATGCGTCCTGGATGGCGCGCGTCCCTGGGAACGCCGGCAGCAGCGACGGGTGGATGTTCAGGATGCGGTTTTCATACCGGCGCACAAAATCGGCGCCGAGTATGCGCATAAAACCGGCAAGCGCGATCAGCTGAACGCCGCGCGCCTCCAGTTCTCGGACGGCGGCGGCGTCAAACTCGGCGCGTCCGCCGGCGCGCTTCGGGCTGATATAGACGGCGTCCACCCCCGCGTCTCGGGCGCGTTCGAGCGCGCGCGCGTTCCGCCGGTCGCTCACGACAAGCGCGATCTCAACAGGAGCGCCGGGGCGGCTCCGCGCCGCGTCCATCAACGCCTGCAAATTTGAGCCGTTGCCGGACGCAAACACAGCCAGTTTGACCTTAGACATGACAGCGCTCCATGAAACCCCCCGACTCGCCCCGCGGCAATCCGCATGCTACTATGATAGCGCAGACGCATCAAGGCGGAGAGGAATTAACCTTAAGGCTTTAGTCGGGACATGTAGGCATGCAAATGTGGACGTCGCCTGTTGACTCTGGATTCCCGCTTTCGCGGGAATGACGATCTGGGTGGCGAAGCCCGTTTCCCATCAATAAAGGCTTTGTTCGTTCAAATGTCCCAACTTCAGGCGGAAGGTCAAGGAGAGGAACAGTATGGGTGTTCGCATGGGAACGGCGGCGGCGCTGGCGGTTCTGGCGCTGATCGGTTGTCAAAAAAAAGAGCAGGAGCCGCCGATTCGTTTTTACGGGTCGACGGTTGTGGAGTCGACGGAGCCGATACAGAACGAGGCGGCGTCCATTCCGATCGGCGAGCTGCCGTTTGAAAATCAGGACGGCGAGCCGGTCCGCTTGAGCGGCTTGGAAGGGTCGCCCGCGCTGCTTTCGTTCATCTTCACCCGCTGCGGAATGCCGAATATGTGTCCCGCGATGACGCAGCGCATGGCTGAGGCGCAGGCGGAGCTGACCGAAGCGGAACGCAAGCGCGTCAAACTGATCAGCATGACGTTCGACCCGGAGTTTGACACGGCGGCCGTCTTGAAAAAATACGGCGAAGCGTACGGAGCCGACTTTGAATGCTGGGAATTCTGGCGCGGAACGGCGGAAGATGTGAAGGCGGTCATGACCAAAAGCCTCGCCTGGGCGGAACCGTCAGCCGACGGATTCAGCCACAACCCTGTCACCGTCCTGATAGACGGGGACGGGAAAATCATAGAGGCGCTGTTGAGCGGCTTTTGGGATCCGAAGGAGGCGGTTGAGTCGCTGCGCCAGCTGTTAAAACAATCTGAAATGGAGGCGGCAGATGCGCGAGTCGAAACTTCCTCCCCTTAAAATCGCGGTTGACCGGCAACGCGCCCTGACCGTTACATGGAAGGACGGGTCGCAGAGCGTCTATCCGATTGCATGGCTGCGTCAGATCTGCCCTTGCGCCGTCTGCCGAGACCTGCGGGAAGGATCAAGCGATCCGCTGCGCATTGTCCAGGCGGACTTGACGCTTCCCGACGATCTGCATATCGTGGGGGCGAAAAAGGTCGGGCATTACGCGCTCAGTTTTCAATTCAGCGACGGCCACGGATCGGGCATCTACTCGTATACGTTTCTTTTGGAGAAGGAGCCGCCGGCGGAGAAATGAAGGGGAACCTCTCCGTCCGAAAACGGAGAGGTTGTAAGCGGTTAGCGCGCTTTGAGGCTTCCCCAGACGGCAGCCGCTTTGCCTTGCGGCTCCACATTGGTTTGAAGTTCGCCGGAGACGTATTCGCCGTGGTACCAGCGCACATGGTCAAGCCAGATGGTGGACGGCTCAAACGCGACATGCAGCGTGAGCGAGGCGGGCGACACATCTTCGTCCGGCGTGTATTCGACCCAGTATTCCATCCAATCGGCGGTGAGATTGACGACCTTGGCGCCGTAGCCCGTCCAAGGATCCGCCGCTTTTTCAGGCTTGATGTTGATCTCGACCGGCGGGTCCGACTGCGCAAAGAACGCCCAGGTGTGGAGCGTCCCCGCATCGAAGGAGAGGCCTTCCGGTTTGTATTGAATGCCGGAGTCCCAGAAGTTTGCCCCCGCTTCGGCGACGACAGCGCGCAGACTGGCGGAGCCTTCATAGGCGCGTTCATTGTCGATGGAAAGGGTCGCCGTTCCGTACCCTGTCCACGGGTCAAACCCGTCCTCAAAGCTTGGGTTGTCAAGCATGTTGTCCTGCGCGGCGGCCGTTCCGGCGATCATGAGCGCGGCCGTCGCGATGAGTAGTATTTTACGCAGCATATGTTCTCCAGGTTGTCACGATTATTGGGCTTTCAAAGACGCCCATGTTGCCGCAGCTTTGCCGTTCGGGTCGACGGATTGCGGCTCTCCGCCGAAAGGTTCGTACGCGCCTTCATACCAGCGCGCGTCATCGAACCAGAGCGACGCTTGATCAAATTGGATATGAAGGGTGAGGGAGGCGGGATTCACAGGCGCCGGAACCGTCCATTCGGTCCAGAACTCCTGATACTCTTCGGTGAGAAAGGCGCGTTTTTCGCCGTGTGCCGTCCACGGATCGACCGCCAGCTCCGGTTTGATGTTGATCTCCACCGGCGGGTCCGATTTAGCGAAGAACGCCCATGTGTAGTCGATGCCGTCTTCAAAGATGACGCCTGCGGGCTTGTACTGCAGCCCCGAGTCCCAGAAATTGGCGCCGGGAGCTGGGATGTCGATTTTCAAGGCATAGTCGCCGCTATGGGCATCGTTTTTAACGATGTTGGCTGCGGCGGCGCCGTATACGCTCCAAGGCTCCATGACGCCGTCTTCAAAGCCCGCGTTTTCAATCATATTTTCCTGCGCAAAAGCGGTTCCTGCGACGACAAAAGCCGCCAAAGCGATGAGTTTGAAATGCCGCATATGCTCCTTCCTGAGGTTTTGTTTGAGTTGAATGCAAGTTTACCGCGCTTTGAGCGACGCCCAGACGGCCGCCGCCTTGCCGCTCGGATCGACCGACTGCGGCTCTCCGTCGAAGGGTACATAATCTCCCTCATACCAGCGCGCGTCGTCGATCCAGATCGTCGATTTATCGAACTGAATATGCAGCGTGAGCGACGCAGGATTCACATCGATCGGAGCCGTCCATTCTGTCCAATACTCCTGGTACTCTTCAACGAGAAATGCGCGTTTTGCCCCGTATGCCGTCCACGGGTCCTGCGCCAGCTCCGGTTTGATGTTGATCTCCACCGGCGGGTCCGACTTGGCGAAGAACGCCCATGTGTAAAGGACGCCTTCTTCAAAGACAACGCCGACAGGCTTATACTGCAGCCCTGCGCTCCAGAAATTCTCGCCCGGACCGGCGACATCGATTTTGAGCGCGTGTCTGCCCGTATGGACATCCGGCCTTCCGACGATGGTCGTTGTGGCGTCAGCCCCGTATTTGTTCCACGGCAGCAGAACGCCGTCCTCAAAGCCAGGGTTCTCGATCATATTAACCGGATCCTGAGCCGTTGCGGCAGAAGCAAAAACGAGACATACGGCAACAACGGCCGCTGCAATTCTCCATGAATGACGCATCGGGCATCCTCTCATTTCATACCGTTCATTGGCGGTTAAACCATGATGAAGTATAGCGGCGTTTGGTTGCAAAGGCAACTGCGCTGCGGTAAGATTTGGAGGCATAATTTCATCTGGAGAATGATCGTATGAAGCTCGGATTTTTGACGCCGTTTTCGGAAGACGCGCTCAAACTCGCCAAACAGGGACCGTTTGAATGTCTCGAAATCGGCGGCGCGGCGGGATGGATCGACGACCCTGAGCAGCGCAAACAAGCGAAGGCGCTTCTAGACGAATACAGCCTGTTCGCCTCCTCCTTCATGGTTCTCGGTCCCTCCATACGGACGGCGAAGGAGCAGATGCCGGCGGAGCTGGATAAAATGTCGCGGCTCATGGACATGGCGCTGCAGTTTGACGGAGCCGTCCTGACCGGCGCGGCGCCGATGGGATACGACCCGTCCCAGAGCCTTGAAGCGAATGTCGCCATGTTCAAGGAAGTGTACAGCCCCGTCGCCGACATCGCCGAGCAGAAGGGGGTCAACATCGCCTTTGAAAACTGGCCGGGCGGACGCGGACCTTACGGCGACGGCGGAAACCTAGCCGTCACCGCCGAATCGATCGCGCTCATGCTGGAAGCGGTTCCGTCGAAGCGCATCGGTCTTGAGTTTGACCCGTCCCATTTCATCTGGCAGGGCATCGACAGCTTCGCCGCCGCGCGCGAGTTCATCGACCGCATCCACATCATCCACGCCAAAGACACCGAGATCAACGAGGAACGGGTCAAGCGTTCTGGGACATGGGGGCGCGGCTGGTGGCGCTACCGCCTGCCAGGCTTCGCGCGGTTCGACTGGCAAGGCTTCTTCGCCCTGTTTTATGAGCTCGGCTGGGACGGCAACATCGTCATTGAGCATGAGGACAGCTCGTTCAGCGGCGATCGGCGTCCGCTCGGTTTTCTGTTGAGCGGCGATTATCTCAAAAAGGCGTTGATGGAGTGAAGCGTTGTATCTTGGATTGAACGGCAAAACGGCGGCGGTCTGCGCGTCCAGCCGAGGCTTGGGGCGCGCCGTCGCTTTCGGCTTGGCTCAAGAGGGCGCGCAGGTGGCGGTCTGCTCGCGCAGCGAAGAGAACATACGCGCCGCCGCGGAGGAGATCGCCCGCGAAACAGGCGCGCCCGTCCACGCGACCGCGGCGGATGTGTCCGTCCCAGAAGACGCGCGCCGCTTTCTAGCTGAAACGCGCGCCGCCTTCGGACAGATCGACATCCTCGTGACAAACGCCGGCGGACCGCCCCCAGGCGGGTTCGACGAAACGCCCGCGGAAAGCTACGACCTCGCCCACCGCCTGACATTGATGAGCGCCGTCAACCTGATACGGGACGCCGCGCCTGAAATGAAGGAACGGCGATGGGGGCGCATCGTCAACATGACCTCCCTTTCCGTCAAGCAGCCGATGGACAATCTGATCTTGTCGAACACGGCGCGCGCGGCGGTCGTCGCCTTCGCCAAGACGGCTGCGACCGCGCTCGCGCCGTACAACGTCACGGTCAACAATCTCTGCCCCGGCATTATCTACACCGACCGCATCGTTGAATTGACGCAGGCGCGCGCCGCCGCCAACGGAACCAGCCCTGAAGAAGAGGCGGAGGCGCTCAAGGCGACCATCCCGATGGGGCGCCTCGGCGAGCCTGCCGAGTTTGCGAACGCCGCCGTCTTTTTGGCGTCCGAGGCGGCGAGCTACATCACCGGCGCGACGATACAGGTGGACGGCGGCGCCGTGAAATCGCTTCTTTGACGGCGGGCTTGAAACAGGACGCGAAACGGCGCGCTGTGCTATGGGGCGCCGCGTTTTATATCGGCTTTGCGAAGGCGGGCTTCGGCGGCGCGGTCGGCCTCGTTGCGACGCCGCTGCTCGCGCTTGTCATGCCGGCAAAGCGCAGCGTCGCGCTCGCGCTGCCGCTCCTGCTGATAACCGACATCGTCAATATCGGCATGTATTGGGGAATGTGGGATTTGACGGCGGGCCTCTGGCTGCTGCCCGGCGGCGTTGTCGGGACCTTCATGGCGACGCGCGCGCTCGCGCGCCTCTCGGATTACTGGGTGAAAAAAACGCTCGGAATCCTCGCCCTCACATTCGCCCCGGCGCAGCTGGCGCAGCAGCTGATCTGGCCGGAATGGGCGCCGGGAGCGCTCGCATGGGGCTGGTCGTCCGCGCTGATCGGGCTGGTCGTCGGGTTTGCTGTCGGCGTGTTTTCAACCATCGGGCATGTGGGCGGGGTCGTCTCCACAATCTACTTTCTCGCCGTTCTCCCAAAAGAGAACATGAACACGGCGCTGGTCGGCACCATGACGATCCTGTTCCTCTGCCTGAACGCGCTCAAAATGGGAACCTACCGGCAGGCGGGGCTGATGACGCGCGAAACGATGCGGCTCATACCGCGCATGCTGCCGACGCTCGCGCTGGGACTCTTGGCGGGAAAGGGGGTCAATGCGGCGCTCGGCGGCGACAGGGTGGACGGGTTCATTCTGGCGTCGTTGATAGCGGTCGCGGCAATGGGCTGGAAGCTGGTACGTTCTCCAAAACCGGCGCCCGCCGCTACTCCTCCGACAGATTCGGCCAGATAGCGAACATTTCCGAGACGTTGTCGATGGTGATGCGCCGGCGCGGCGCGTAGTAGGTCGCCGTCAACAGCGGACCTTGGCGCGTGAAGGCGTCCGGGGGCGGACTTTCATCGTTAACAAGCTGGAGCGCGATCTCCAGCGCGCGCTGCGCCGCGGCTGCAGGCATCGTGTCGATGTCTAGATCATGTTCGCCCGACCGAATACGCCGACTCGTCTCTCGGCTGGAGCCGACGCTTGCCGATTCGATAGCGTTGGCGGAGCCGCGCGCGGCCGCCGCAAACACGGCGGCAGACCCAAACTCCGGATCGGCGGACAGCAGAATCTGGATGTTGTCCGCGTATTTCTGAAGCTCATAACTGACGAACCTGAAGGCGTCCGACGGATCTTTCGGCGAATACCGCGCCACAATGCGCACATTCGGGTCGTCGTCCAGAACGCTGTAGATGCCGGCCGCCGCGAGCCGATCCTCTTGGTTGCCGCGCGGACCCTCCACAACGACAGCGTTCAGAATCCGTTCAACTTTGCGCCGCCGATGCGCCTGTTGAAGAGCGTACTCAGCCGCCTCCCGCCCCGCCGACCTGTAATCGACCGTCACAAATCCGTCCACAGCCAGATCGGGCGGAAGCGTGTCTAAAAAAAGAACGGGCATGTCGCTCCCGCAAGTCTGTAGTATACGCTCCGCATATTTTGGATCCGCTTGGCGCAAAATGAGCGCCTCAATCTGCTCCTTATTGAGCATCTTATGAAGGGCGCGCCGGACGCTCTGTTCGCGCGTCAAATCAGGCTCAAAATCGTCCTCGTCGATCCAGACGGCGCGGACGTCTTGCTCCTCCGCGTATTTGATCAACTCCCGTTCAACAGCCGCGTTCACAGGACTTTCGCGCGTGAAGGAAAGTACGCCGACCGTCCGCGACGGCGCCTCCTCATGACAGCCAAGAAAGCAGACGAGAGCCGCCCAAAGAAGCCCGCAAGCCCCGGCGCGCATCACCAGTCCTTTTCAACGAACCGTCTGGGGGGAACCATGCTCCGCAGGCGCCTTGCCTGCTGTCCAGGGCTGTCCTGCCCGAGCATCTGCAGCAGGCGGCGCGCCTCCTGGCGGTCAAGGTTGCCGTCCCGAAGAGGCGCCGGCCGGTCGCGCGCCGTTTCGCTCATGTCGGGTCTGGGGCTTCGGTCGTTCGGTTGATCGCCGACAGAAGAAGGCTGCTCCAGCTGTTTCAGGGCGAGTTCCAGGTTGTGTTTGGCGTCCCGGTCGTCTGGACGCTGCTTGAGATAGGCGGCGTAGGCGTCAACCGCGTCGGCGTATCTGCGCATGGCGTAGAGCGCGTTTCCAAGGTTATACCGCGCATGGGGGCTGACGGGATGGTCGGCTCGCCGCGCGGCGTAGGAGAGCGCCTCGGCTGCCTGCCGCGCGTTTTTATTTGCCAGTCGAGCCGTCCCAAGATTATACCGCGTCTGTATTTCGGCGCTGGAGCCGAGCTTCGTTTCATTTACGGCGCGCTGATACTGGTCGGCGGCGGCGGCGTACTCCCCTTTTTGATACCGTTCGGCGCCTTGCTTCGCATGTTGATAAGCGTCTCCGCAGCCCGACGCAAACAGCGGAGCCAACAGAATCGCCAGAAGCGCAGCGGCATGTCTATGAACGGCGTTTTTCATCGCGTCGCTCGAAGTGGAAGCGTGAACAATACGGGCTTTCATGGTGCCTCCAATCTTTGCGCGGCGCAACCGGTCGAGGTATGATTCGACGTAACTTGCGCGGGGGCAAAGGCGTTCTATAGACATCAGGAAAGGGTATCTTATGTCGGCTAAATCTTCATCCGTATCGGGCGTTTCAATGAAAGAGCAACCTTCCAATCCTACCCAGGAAGAGGAGGATCTTTGGTGGCTTCAGGCTCTGCAGAATGGCGACGAGGCCGGCTTCAACTATGTTTATGAGCGCTATCGGCGGCAAATTTATTCGCGCGTGTATCAGGTCTTGAAGAATCATGAGGACGCCGAGGAGGCTTCGCAAAACACGTTCATGCGCATCTGGCAAAGGAGCCATCTTTGGGACCCGCGCATCGGCAAGTTTTCGTCCTGGATTAGCAAAATTGCGACCAACGCGGCTCTGGATATTCTTCGCAAAAACACGAAGCTGCGTTCGCGCGAGCGCCTTGCCTACGGAGACGAAGACGGCGAAGAGATGCTGCATCGATATCCGGACGAACGCCCCCTCCCGGACGAGCTGCTTGAAGCGGAGGAGCGCATGAACTTGATCGTCGAATCGCTTGAGATGGTGCAGAAAGAAAATCATCGGGAAGCGGTGAAGCTGCGTCATTTGAAAGAGATGAGCATCGCCGAAATAGCGGAGGCGATGGGTCAAAAAGAAAATACGGTCAAGGTGTGGATACACCGCGGGCTGGCTGAGTGGCAGAAAATACTGCGCCGCCGAGGATTAAGCCCGAACGATATCTAGGAGTTGTCAATTTTGAAGAGTTGCCTCATTAAAGTTTATCGGAACGCAGAAACTCTCCGGCAAACGAGATATGGAGGGAGACGATGAAGATGAAGAATAACCGCCCGCAGAATTTTAGAGAGCGAGAAATGGCGGACGCTATCGAAGCGTACACCCGCCATCTATCCGGCGCGGAATTGACGCGCGAAGAACGCAGCGCTCTTGAAAAATGGACGGGCGAGCATGAGTTTGAAGAGATGAAACGAACCGTCCTGCTGCTCCACCGCGCTGTAAAAGCGGAATCGAACGGAGAGGGCATGCCGGCTGAACGCGATGAACGGATGCGCGTCTATCTTCTGGAGCAGTTCCGCAGATACCGGCAAGCGCAGCGCTCTGCATGGGGTCTCGCCGAAGCCGCGGCTCCAATGCCCGCAGGCGCCGACAGCGAGCTGGCGCAAACCTCCTACCCCGACGCGCCGCCAATCGACAATCCCTCCGCCTTCGCGCGGCCGGGAACGGCGGTCGACTCCCCGTCCTCGACAGCCCGCTCGGAACGGGTCTCGATTCAGCTGGAGGTCTTTGACGGAATGGAGCCGCATGAAATGGAGATCATTCTCCACGAGGCGGTCTTCGGGCGAGCCTTCCCCTCCTCCCTGCTCATTGAGGGAGACCCGCAGGTTTCGAGACGGCACGCGCGCGTCCTCCTGCTGGACGGCTCACCCGTCATCTCCGACATCGGAAGCCAGAACGGCACCTCCGTCAACGGCGTTCAGGTCAATGAACCGACGCAGCTGGATGTCGGCTATATCATCGGAATGGGGCGGACGCAGCTGAGGGTTGAGCAGATCGAATCGGAAATGCGTGGATACGCCCGCGTCGTCTTCAGCTCGGAGCATGGCGACCGTTACTGCGTCGATCTGAGCGAAGCGGTCGTCGGCAGAAGCCGAACGCAGTCGACCATGCCCATAGAAGACAGCTCCGACCGCATGTCGCGCCGGCACGCCCGCTTCGACCTGTCGGACGGGCAGGTGTATTTGACCGACCTGAACAGCAGGAACGGCTCCATTGTGAACGGGGAGCGCATCGAAGGCTCCATCGCGCTGGACCCTGAAATGGTGATTCAGATGGGCGGAGCAAAACTGCGCGTCGTCGGCATTGCGCGGGATTGATCCGGAAGCGGCGCAACTTTTCAACGAAGCGGCCTCGGCGTATCGGCAGGGCAGATACCGGCGCAGCGCCGAGGCCTATCAGGCGGCGATTCTTCGCTGCGAACATCCTCCCCTGAACGCCTATCTTGACCTTGCCAAGCCGCTGGAAATTCTCGGCGAATGGGGAGGCGCGCTGGACGCTCTCCGCAAAGCGCTCGATCTCATGCCGAACAACCCGACCGCTCTGCGCCGTTACGCCCGCGTCTCTCAAGAGAAGGCGGCGTTTGAATCTCTCGCCCGCAGCCTAGATCGACCCGCCCCTTCCGAAGCTCCCAGTTATCATGCGTCCGCAGAGGCGGGCGTCTCGCTTGAGTTGGCGCAAACGGCGCGGCATGCGCTGCGTCTGGCATGGGGCGATTTTGCCGCCGCGTTTGGATACCGCGTTCAAGGCGGACTTCGCGTTCAGCTGGCGCCGGCGCGGTCGCCCTCCCGGGCGGACCTTCCGATCTGGGCGGCGGGCTTGACGCGCGGAAACCGCGTCGCTCTTTTTCTACACGGAGCCGACCCGGACATCGGCATGCTCGTCTCGCTTCTCCGCCATGAGTTTGTCCATGCGGCGTTGAACGAGGCGGCGCCTGGACGCTGTCCGCCATGGTTGGAGGAGGCGCTTGCCGAGGCGTTTGCCAAACCGATGATGGCGTGGGAGCGGAAGCTGCTGGCGGAGGACGCGGCGCAGGGGCGTCTTCGCCCGTTTGAGGAGCTGTCCCTTCCGCTCATGACGCTCCCGCGCGGCGAGGCGAAAGCGGCGTATCGGCAGTGCGCGGCGCTGGGGGATATGCTCCTGCGCGGCGGGGACGCCGAAATGCCGGCGCGGCTGTTAGAGGGGTTGCGCCAAGGCGAAGAGGCGGGGCGGATTGTCCATACGGCGTTCGGCCGCTCCATCTCCGAGCTGTTAGACGAGATCAAGAAGGAGAGCTCCCATGCAGTATGACGATAGGCTATTTGAAAACCGAAACGACGGGCGCGGCGCCTGGACGATTCGATGGCTTCTGCGGCGGTATGAAGGGCGGTCGCCTTGGAACTTCTGCTGGCGCATCACGCTGGAGCAGTATGCCGCCGCGATTCTCATCGGATTATTTATCGCGGGCGCGTATGCTGTTCTCGGCATACCCCTTTTCGAAGACGACCAGTCGTTTGAGTATGGCAGCGATGGGCAGCCGTCTGAGCATGGCGGTTCGGCAGAGTTGTTAGGGATGATCGTCTTAGTATCGTATATGATCGCGATAGGTCCCGTTTTAGAGACGCTGACGCTGCAAGCGCTGCCGATTATTATTGCGCGAAAGTTTAAGGCGCAGCTTGGGATGCAGGTTTTGATTTCGGGGACGTTGTTCGCAGCAGGGCACTTTACAAATCCAAACTCGATTCTATCTGGATTTGCCGCTGGAATTCCGGGCGGTCTCTATCTAGGGTTCGCTTTCGCTTATTGGCAGCGCGGATCGCCTGCGACAGCCTGGTGGGTGACCTTCGTCTCGCATGGGCTAAGGAATGTGCTGCCCACCATCGCTATGATCGCTGCCTGAGCGGGAGAGAGTCGTTCGGGCGGCTGAAGCCCAACCGCCCGAACGACGTTGAATGTTTATCCGGCGATCGGCAAGAAGTCAGGAATGACTTTCCCGCCATCGACGATTTTCATCGGTCTGCCGATTCGAGAGTAGTTCACCTTTGCGGGGTCCACTCCGAACAGTTGGCAGAGCGAGAAGTAAAAGTCCTGGACATTCACCGGGTTGTCGACGATCTTCGTTCCGCCTTCGTTCGTCGCGCCGATGACTCGTCCGCCGACAAGGCCGCCGCCGGCGAGCGCGACCGTCCACCCGTTCGGCCAGTGGTCGCGTCCGTCGTTGTCGTTGATCCTCGGCGTGCGTCCAAATTCGCCCATCCAGACAACAAGCGTGTCGTTCAGCAGGTCCCGGTCGTCCAGGTCCTTGATGAGCATTCCCATCGCCGGGTCCACCCTGCCGAGCAGGTTGTCGACTCGGTCGAAGTTGTTGTTGTGCGTGTCCCAGCCGCCGAGCGAGACTTCAACGCATTTGACGCCGGCTTCCACAAGCCGACGCGCCATGAGGCATCCCTGCCCGAAGTTGTTCATTCCGTACGCCTCGCGGATCGCCTTCGGCTCATGCTCAAGCTCAAAAGCTTTCGTCAGATCGGAATGGATCATCGTGTCCGCTTTTTCGTAGATCGCCTCGCGGTTCAGAACCTCGTCGGTGGTGCGCTTGGCGAAATGCTCGTTCAGGAAGGTGATGTAGCTGCGCCGCGCATCGAAGCGGTTGCGGTACAGGTCGGTGTTCGCGTAGGAGATGTTGTCAACGCCTTCGGACGGATTCGGAACGAAGAACGGGTCATGTTCCGCGCCGAGGTAGGCGGCGTCAAAGACAGGCGAGTTGAGCGCGACCGCGTTCGGAAGCGCAAAATCGCTGGAGCCGACTTCAGCCGATAGGATCGACGCAAACGGCGGATGGTTCACCGAGTTTGTCGGCGCGTAACCCGTGTGCATCAGGTAACGGGCGCGGCTGTGGTTGCCTTCGCGCGTTGCCATCGAACGGATCAGGGTCATGTGTTTTGCCTGCTCGGCGACCATCGGCAGACGGTCGGTCAGCTGAATGGCGGGTGCGCTGGTGTTGATCGTCTTGAAAGTCCCGCCGTTTTTGTGATTCGGCTTCGGGTCGAAGGTGTCGGTTTGAGACGGGCCGCCGTTCATAAACAGCACAATGCAGCTTTTGGCGGTCGGCGCGAACTGCGTCGGCAGCGTTTGACCTGCTTTCAGAAGGTCGTTCATGAAAATGGAGCCGAACAGTCCGTAAATGCCTGCTTTCAAGAAGGAACGGCGCTCCAGATGCTTGCCGAGCATATGCTCCGCGTCTGATTCGCCGGACGGTTGCGCAAATTCGTTTCGAATTTCGTCAGCCATGCGGGGTCTCCTCTTCTTCTCTGTGTTCACGATCCGTGTCGTCGTATCTTGCAGCGTTCAGTTCGTCCAACGGCGTTGCTGGGCTTGGCGCATCCTTACCCTCGCGCGTTTCTGCGCCGTCGATGTTCAAACGCTGCCTGCGCCAATCAATTCAATCCTCTCTTCCATACAGGTATCATATCATGGAACGGCGGGCGCTGTCCATCGAAAGCTGTTTTATTAACTCTACAAACGATGAAGATAGTGTTTTCTTTATTCAACGCCCGCCGAATCGCCCGTTTTGACCCATACATCAAGGGAGAACGGCGGAAAAAGAAGGCGCATTTCCGCTTTCTCTAACAGATACGCTGACAAAACGCCTGCGTTTCGGTATAATCATATACTGAAACGCCTGACGGGTCAATACTTAATCCGACCTTGGCTTGAGTTGGACATGCCGGCGGACGAAAGCGAGCGGTTTCTGCCAGGATTTTGGATTCCCGCGGAAGAGCGGAAATGACGATACGATAGGCGGCGGATGATTCGCAGTTTGAGCTGTCAAAACAATGGAGAAAACGATGCTGACAGACGCCCAAGCGGCGCAATTTCACCAAAACGGTTTTCTGAACATCGGAAAAGTGTACACCGACGAGGAATGCGAGGAGCTGCGCGAGGAGCTGTTCCGCATCATGCGCGACGAGACGGAGAAGAAGCCTGTCCTGAACCGCAACCTGGGCGGCAACCAGCAGACGCCGGTCGTCCAGATTGTCAACATGTGGATGGCAAGCGACATGTATCTAGACCACGCGCGGAAAAAGCCGATCGCCGAGGCGGTTGCGCAGCTGTGCGAAACGAGCGAGCTGCGCATCTGGCATGACCAGGCGCAATATAAACCGCCGCGCGCCGGCGGACCGACAGGATGGCATCAAGACCACCCGCTCTGGCCGACGATTCAACCGGCCGACCTGATCTCCTCATGGACGCCGTTTGAAGACGCGACCATCGAAAACGGCTGCATGTGGATGGTGCCGGGGAGCCACAAGTGGGGCAACCAGCAGCGGTTTCTCGGCACGCGCGAGCCGTTTCAGCCGATTCACCGCGACCCGACCGAGCTGCCGGACAGCGCCTCTCTTGAAGCGGTCGCATGCGAGGTGATGAAGGGCGAATGCCATCTCCATCACTGCCTAACCTGGCACGGCAGCCCGCACAACCGCTCAGAGCGTCCGCGCCCTGCCGTCGCGGTGCATTATATGCCGTCCCACACGCGCTACGACCCTGTCGGCGGGCATGTGATGGATCCGTATGTGGAGGTGGAAAAAGGCGCGCGGCTAGAGGGCGAGTCGTTTCCGCTGGTGTATCAGACCGCTGGATGAGCGCGGGCGGGAAAGTATTCGCGGTTCTGGGACCGACGGCCGCCGGCAAAACGGCTGTCGGCATTCGTCTTGCGCAGACGCTGGACGGCGAGATCGTCTCGGTCGATTCGCGGCAGATCTACCGCGAGCTGGACATCGGGACGGCAAAGCCGACCGCCGCGGAGCGCGCCGCCGCCCGTCATCACCTGATCGATGTCGTTTCGCCGGCGCAGAAGTATTCGGCGGCGCTGTTTCAAAAGGAGGCGGACGCGGCGATCGCCGAGATTCGTTCGCGCGGAAAGCTGCCGATACTGGTCGGCGGCGCGGGGTTGTACTACCGCGCGCTGGTGGACGGACTCTTTGAGGGTCCATCGGCGGATACGGAAGCGCGCCGGCGTCTCGAAGCGGAGGCGGACGCGCGCGGAAACGAACGCCTGATGGAGCGCCTATATAAGGTGGACAGGGAAGCGGCGGAGCGGATTCATCCGAACGACCGCATGCGGCTTATTCGCGCGTTGGAGGTGTATGAGTTGACGGGGCGTCCGATTTCAGAGCTGCGGCGCGAATGGCGCGGAAAGCCGCCAAGGTACGAGGCGTCCGCCGTCGCGCTTCGCCGCCCGCGCGAGCAGCTGAACCGCCGCATCAACGCGCGGGTGAAACGCATGCTGGCGGACGGACTGCTTGAAGAAACGCAGGCGCTGCGGGCAACATACGCGCGCTCCGACCCGGCGTTCAACGGCTTCGGATACGCCGAGCTGTGGGACTATCTGGACGGAAAGCATACGTTTGAAAAGGCTTTGGAGCTGTTGAAGCGGAACACGCGCCGATACGCCAAGCGGCAGATGACATGGTTCCGCGCCGACCTGCGAATTCAATGGATCGACCTGTCGGAAGACGCGAGCGCGGAGTCGGCTGCGGAAGCGGCGCTAGCCGTCCGGCGGCGCGCTTTGTAAACAAAAAAGCGGCTAGAATCGTCTAATAAAAAGCGGCGAAGAACACAAGGGGAGCCGCGCTGACGCCACACAAGGAGAAAGACCCGATGACCATTCGACGACTTGCGCTAGCGGCTGCGGCTATGGCTGCGGCATGGATGTTCGCATTGAGCCTGCCCGCTTACGCCGATTCGCATGAAGAATCGGAGAAGACGGAAGAGTCGGCTGAAAAAGAACATGAAGAAAAAGAAGAAGCGCGCGAAGCGGAACATGAAAACGGCGACGAGCATGAAGAAGCGAAACGAGACAGGGACGAGTCGCCCGAAGCGTTGCGCGACCGCGTCCGTTCACTTTTAGAGATTAGCCGCACCGGTTCATTCGAAAGGCGCAGCGACATCCGCTCTCCAGAAGCGCTTCGGGAGCATATTGGATCGCTTCTACGCGAATTCTACGGACTCGGAGACGAGGACGAAGACATGCGCCGCCGAGGCGAAATGGCTGAAGCGATTCGGGAGCGTCTTGAATCCATTCGCCGCAGGTACGAGCGCGGAGACGTGGACGAGGACATGCGCCGACGAGGCGAAATGGCTGAAGCGATTCGGGAGCGTATGGAGGCGCTTCGCCGCGTCCCCGCTGAGCAGCTTCGGGAACAGCTGATTGAACAGACAAAACAAGCCATGCGCGAAAAGATCGAGAAGTCGCCCGAAGAAGGGCATGAAATAGAGCTGGACGGCGAGAAGCGCATTCGAGAAATAAAAGAAATGTCGGAGGAGAAGCTGCGCGCGGTCTTCATGGAGCAGCTGAGGGATCGGCTGCGCAAAGGCATGGGCGAAACCGATCAGCCAAATCGAATGGGCGCGATGATGTTCATGCGGAGGAACCGAATGGGCGGGACAGCGCGCTGGAACATGCGCAAGCGGGTCAACATAAACCGCATGAACCGTCAAACGGGCGACGGCGACATGCGCTTTGAGGCGTTTCATCTAGAGCATATCCCGGCGCAGCACGCAGCCGAGATGGTCGATCCGTTCATGCCGAAAAACACGCGCATTGCCGTCGATCCGCGCACCAACAAGCTGCTTGTCATGGCGAGCGGGCATGGGATGCGGATTGCGATGGATGTGTTGCGCGAGGTGGACATCCCTGTCGAAGGGGAGCGGGAAAAGGAGGCGGAGCGCAGAGAACGTCAACGAGAGATGGACGAGGCGGAGGAAAATCGCCGCCGTTCTGAAGAGGGAATGGAGCGCGGCGAAAGAGATCGGCGGTCAGGCGCGCTGCCGATGCCGATGTACGACTACGAAAGCCGACGGCAGACGGCGCCGGGAGATCCCAGAGCGGGCGCATGGCCGTTGGGCGGCGACATTTTCAACCCGTATATGCCGGCGAACCGCATAGAGGGGGTGTTGACAGAGAAGGGGGAGGACTATATCGCCGTTCAGATCGAGGGAATTGAGGAGGAAATGCGGGCGCGGCTGCCGATCGTCCGCGTCGGCGATACATGGACGGTGAAGGGCAACCTGGCAAGCAAGATCAAGGAGCTGGACCCTGGCGACGCGGTGATCCTCGAATGGTGGGAGGCTGAGGGGGTTCTCTATCTCCAGGACATCGCCCGGCTGGAAGAGAAACGGCGGGAGCGCGTCGAAACCTACCTGTTTGAGTAGGTCACGGCAGCTCCTGTATCTGAATTCGGAGACCCCCGTCCGTTTTTTCAACGGCGGTTCCGAGCTCTTCGCATAGCCGTGTGAACAGGTTGACGGGGGGTTCGGCTTCCTTCCCCGTCAACAGACGCGGCTGCAGCTTCGTTTGGAGCGTCTGCCCAGACTCCAGGATCGTATCGACCCGCACAGGCGTTAGATCGACGCGCATCGGCAATTCGCCGTCAAACGCGACGGTCGGAATCATGACGCGCCCATGTTTTCTCGGCACATCAACGCCGCGGACGAACTCTCCAAGACCGTAAAATATGGGACGGTCGCGGTAGATTTCCACGCCCTGCAGCTCCCGTCCGCGCACTCCGAAGACGGCGTCCGCGCCCGCGTCCACCGCCATACGCGCCAACAGCTTCTGTTTTCCTGTTACCTGTTCCTGCGCCGAGTATTCCCAGCGGATGAAGACAATCACCGCGTCCGAGGCGGCTTCCGCGCTCGCCATGTCCGCTTTCAAAATGGAGGGGGCGAGTATGTTTGCCCCTGGCGTCTGCTGCTCAGCATGGGCGCGGCTGACGCCATGCAGAAAGGCGGCGAAAGCGATCTCATGTTCGTTGACGCGCGCCGTGCCGAGCGTCCGCGCAAGCGTCAGATTTTCTCCCGCGCCGAAATGAACAAGCCCGACCGCGTCAAAGGCGCCGACGGTCTGCTGAAGCCCCGTCAGCCCGTAATCCATGATGCGCGGAGAGGCGAGCGAGACCGCGTCAAACCCGGCGACGCGCAGCGCCTCCGCGGCAAGGGAACTGGAAAGCAGCGGCTCGTTAACGAACGGCGCGAGACCTTCCCGCCCTGAAGCGACGCCTTCAAAGAAACCGACCGTCCAGTCCGCGTCCGATAGAAACTCGGCGATCTGGGCGAACGGGTATTCCGGCCCCTCTTTTTCAAAATAGGTTGTCCAATTCTTGCCAAAATGCAGGTTTCCGACGACGCGCAATGTCCATGCCTCGGCATGGGCGGACAGCGTCAGGGCGCAGACAACGGCGAAAGCGGCAATGCGGGCGGCGCGTTTCATTCTTCAGCCTCCATGAGCGCGCGAACGGCGGCTCGGTAGATGTCATGTATCGGCGCGCCCGTTTCTTCGGCGAGGCGCCGGCAGTCTTCATATTCAGGCGCCGCCTTGCGGATGCCTCCCCCCTCGGCGACGACGACCCGCGCCGACCCGTACGGCGTCTCCACCCGCTTTGACCGGCGCGGCAGCGTCGTTCGGGAGGTCTCATAAACGCGCGCGCCCAGCGTCGTCGACTCGCGCAAAATCAGACGCGCCAGCCGATCGGCGTCGTTCACATGCGCGATGACCGACAGCTGATGCGCGGGGCGGCTTTTTTTCATGACGATCGGCGTGAAGTACGCGTCCAGAGCGCCGTTCTCCATGAGCCGCTCCATGAGGTATCCGAGCGTTTCAGCAGGCTGATCGTCGATGTTCGTTTCGATGACGGCGGTTCGCCCGCGCTTCAACCCGTCCGCCGCCTCCGCGCTCTCGCCGAGATAGACGCGCAGCAGGTTCGGCTGCTCTTTGAAGTCGCGCTTCCCCGCTCCGTACCCGACCGCCTCAACCGTCATCGGCGGAACGGCGCCGAACGAATCGGCAAGCGTCGTCAAAACGGCGGCTCCTGTCGGCGTGACCAGCTCCATGTCGATCTGCGTCGGCATGACGGGAACGCCGCGCAGCAGTTCAGCCGTTCCCGGCGCCGGGTTCGGCATGACGCCATGCTCGCACCGTATGAATCCCCGACCGACCGGCAGCGGCGAAACGGCGACATGTTCAATGCCGAGCGCGTCAAGGGCGACTGCTGCCCCGACGACGTCAATCACCGCGTCCAGCGCGCCGACCTCATGGAAATGGATATGATCGACAGACACGCCGTGCGCTTTCGCCTCCGCTTCGGCGAGACGCTGAAAAACGCGGACGGCGCTCTGTTGAACGCGCGCGTTCAGTCCGCTTTCCTGGATCATCTGTAAAATGTCGTTCAGTCGGCGATGCGCATGCGGCTCCGCCTCCGTTTTCACTTCGACGCGCGTACCGGCGACGCCTTGCCGCCGTTCGGTACGCGCCTCAATGTCCCATCCGTCCGCAGGGAGCGTCTTGAGCGCGTCGACAAGAGCCTCAACAGGCATACCGGCGTCAACAAGCGCGCCGAGTATCATGTCCCCGCTGGCGCCGGAAAAGCAGTCGAAGTAGGCCGTTTTCATGTCCGCGCGACGACGTCCGGCCTTCCGCCGATGGAGGGCGGCTGCAGTATCCGCCGCTGCTGATCTGTGAGCGAGTCGAATTCGTCTAGGTTGTAGAAGTTGCCGCTCCATGCTGAATGTCCGGGGCTGTATTTATACAGCAGGGCGCGCCGCTGATGGTCTGCCGTCCATGGCATGGTGCCATGCACAAGCGCCTCGGTGAAGAAGAGCGCGTCGCCCGCTTCCACTTCGGGCTGAACGACATAGCTCGGTCTGCGTTTAAACTGCCGCACCTCGCCCGGTATCTCTCGGTAGAAGTTGCTTTTATGGCTGCCGGGTATGCATGCGAATCCGCCGTCGCCTTGACGCGCGGGCGTCAAAAAGAAGGTGAAGACGCTAAGCCCGTTGCGCATAACGCCGTTCGTGTACTTATACCAGTGGTCAGCCTCGCCCATGTGCGCTCCGCCGTCCGTTCCGCCGTGAAGCCCGCCGCCCGTGTCGCCTTTCTGCATGAAGATGCAGTAGTCATGGTCAAGGCGGAACTTGGAACCCAACAGGTCCAGCAGGTAGGGAAGTATGCGCGGATGGTCTATCAGGTTGGTGAATTGCGGTCCCCACTGGCAGACTCGCCCGCCCCGCCCTCCGCCTCGACCCATCGCTTCGTCGGCGACGGCGTTCATCTCCTTCAGCTCATCCTCGTTCAACACATTTTTGAGGACAAAATAACCCTCAAGATCGAACACAAATTTTTCTTCGTCGGTCATGTCCGCTTTCCTTCCCGCGTTAGTTTTGCAGAACAGGTTCCCGTCCGCCGACGCACGGCGGCTCTAAGATGCGCTTCTGCCGGTCGGTGAGCTGAAACCCTTCAAATTCGTTCAGGCTGTACCCCTTTTGCGACCATGCGGAGTGTCCTGGGCTGTATTTGTAGAGCAGCCCGCGCCGCTGATGATCAGCCGTCCATGGCATCGTTCCGTGGATGAGCGCCTCGGTGAAGATGACGACGTCGCCCGCCTCCACCTCCGGCTGAACGACATAATGCGCCTCTCGCTGAAACGCGCGCACATCGCGGGGCATTTTTGTGAGAAAGTTGGTCTTATGGCTTGCGGGTACGCATGCGAATCCGCCGTCGCCTTTGTTGGCGGGGGAAAGGTTGTAGGTGAAGACGGTCAGACCGTTGCGCATGACCCCGTCTTGGCATTTGTACCAGTGGTCGCCTGCGCGGTGGGTTACATGCGCCCCGCCGTGAAGCTGCCCGCCGTCGGCTCCTTTCCGCATGAAGATGCAGTAATCATGGTCAAGGCGAAAGAAGGGACCGAGCAGGCTTGTCCAGTAAGGGAGCAGCTTTTCGTGGTCAATCAGGTCGACGCACTCCTGCGCCCAGAGGCTGCATCGGCTGCGCCGCCAATTCCGCTCGTTTGGGTTCTCGTCTTTTGCGATGCGCTCATCGGCGATCTCGTTGAGCGTTTTCAGCTCGCCGCCGCTCAGGACGCCCTTGACAACAAGATAACCCTGCAGGTCAAACAAAAAGCGTTCTTCGGCTGTCATATGCGCTCCATCGTTTTGTGACCGATATTCTGTTGAGACGCCCGTTCATACAACTGCATATACAGATTACTACGAGGAGCCGTTTTCTTCAACCTCCCCTTCCGACCGGCATTCTTTACAAACGAGGATATACAAAATCCTGTTCAAATCGGACACATCGCTATTCCCGCGAAAGCGGGAATCCAGAGATCTCCCAGACAGCCTCCACATTTCCAAAACAGTTCTAAAATCAAAATCATCGTCTGTAGAGGCTGCCATCAGACGATTGAACTTTAGGACAATTTCGGTTAACGTGAAGCGGAGAGATGTTGAAATGTAGATGAATAGCCGCATAAGGACTGAACGATGAAACGTTTTTTGACGATATGCGCTGCCGCCGTTCTTTTTGCCGCGCCTTTGTTCTCCTCCGCCGTCGAACTGCCGCGCGAGGATGCGCTCATTCTCTACCTCGCTTTTGAAGAGGGCAGAGGAGAAACCGCCGCCGACAGCAGCCCGAACAACTTTGAAGCAAAGATCAACGGAGACTTCAAATGGGCGGACGGACGCGTCGGAGGCGGCGTCGAGTTGGAATCGGGCATTGCGGTTGTGCCGGACGACGACCGACTGGATGTTGAACAGTTGACCGCGATGGCGTGGGTGAACCCGTCTGAAATTTTTGAAGGCGGAACATGCCACAACTGGGGCAACATGATCTACCAAAAATCCGGCGCGAGCGACGACTCGGTCGAATTCGTCCTGCTCGGCGGAAGCGGCGCCTGCCTCTATCTGAACTCAGGACCCGGCGGAGCCGACCGTATGGGACCGTTTGACGGCGGCGATGTGGACAACAGTCTGACGCTGCCGAACCTCGCCATCCAAGAAAACCAGTGGACGCACATGGCGGCGACCTTCGACGGCTCCAAGATGGCGATCTATGTCAACGGCGTCGAAGCGGGCAACAAGACGATCAACGGCGACAACCCGTCCATCATCTTCAACGACAACGACTCCTCCATCGGCGGGCGGACGCACAACAGCTCCTATTTCAAAGGGCTTCTCGACGAATTCGCGCTCTTCAACCGCGCGCTGAACGAGACCGAATTGAAGCAGTGGATGGACCTGTCCTTTTCAGTGAATCCGCTTCATCGAGCCGCCGTCACATGGGGCATGCTGAAGACGCCGAGCGGCAGCTAGAGCGTTGAAGCGGACGGCGGCTAAAGGTCGTCCAGCCGGCGCCGCGCTTGACGAAATCGGCTCTGTCTGGCATCATAGTATTCTGATGTGTCGAATCTAATCCGCCGGAAACCAGCCGCGTATGCCTCCAATCCGCCGCGCCGCCATTTTTGACCTTGACGGCACCGTCATCGACTGCTCGTCTGAAAAAAAGTTTGCGGCGCATCTCATGGAGCAGGGCGTCGTTCGGTTCAGAGACCTTGCGCGCTGGTTTGCGCATATGCTGGCAGACCTGCCGCGCGACCCCGCCCGCGCCCTCAAAGCGAACCGCTCGTATTTGAGCGGCAAGCCGATCGATCTGCTGCGAGACGCCGCGGCGCAGTTCATAGAGGCGGAGATGAAAGCGCGCATCTCCGCCGCTGCATACGAAGCGGTCAATCGGCACCGCGCGGACGGCGATCTGATTCTCGTACTGTCCGGCAGCCTGGATATGCTGGTCGCGCCGATCGCGGCGCATCTCGGCGCGGACGGATACCGCGCTTCCGTCCTTGAGACCGCCGAAGGGATCGTCACAGGGCGGCTCGCCGCTTTGCATCCGATGGGCAGGCATAAGGTGACGATCGCCGAAGAGATGGCGGCTCAACATGGGTTTCGCCTTTCAGAAGCGACCGCTTACGCCGACCGCCGTTCCGACGCCGCTCTATTGAAGCGCGTTCAAACGCCTGTCGCGGTGACGCCGAAGAGGCGCCTGCGCTGGTTCGCCTCACGCGCCGGGTGGGAGATCGCCGATTGGCACCGGTAAAGCCCGACCTTCTCATCGTCGGCGCCGGCGTCATCGGTCTCATGGCGGGGTATGAGGCTGCCAAGCGGGGCGCGCGGGTTGATATCATGGAGCGGAACGCGCAGGCGGGGCGCGAGGCGTCATGGGCGGCGGCGGGATTTTTGCGCCAGCGCATCACAACGGACGACCCGTACGGATGGCTCGCCCAGACCAGCATGCAGGCGTATCCGCGCTTGGCGGCGGAGCTGATGGACGCTTCAGGCATCGACCCTGAATACCGCGCTTGCGGCGGGCTGCAGATCGCGTTGACCGAAGCGTCGCGCGAGTCGCTGCGCCGTCTGGCAGAGTTTCAACAATCGCGCGGCGTATCGGTTGAGTGGATGGAGCCGAGGGGCGTTGTGGAGATGGAGCCGCTTTTGACGCCCAATTCGCTGGGCGGCTGTTTTTATCCTGGAGACGCGCAGATACGCCCGCCCCGTTTTTTGAGAGCGCTCGCGTCCGCTTTTGAACGGCTTGGGGGGAAGATTCATCTGGGGGAGGCAGCTGTCCGCTTGCTTTTTGAGAAGGATCGCTGCGTCGGCGCGGAGGCAGAGACGCATGAACGGCGCGCCCAGACGACGCTGCTAGCCGCCGGCTGCTGGTCGGGAGAGCTGGCGGAGCGGGCGGGATTGTTTCTGCCGGCGCGGCCTGTGCGGGGGCAGGTTCTGCGCATGGAGGCGCCGCCTGGGGCGTTGTCGCGCGTCGTCAGCGCAGAGGAGACCTATCTAGCGCAGCGCGCGGACGGAACGTTCATCGTCGGCGCGACAGTGGAGGAGGCGGGCTTTGACAAGAGCGTCACAGCGGAGGGCGTAGAGCGGCTGCGGACGGGAGCGTTCAGAGCGGCGCCAGGTCTCAAGGGAGGGCGCGTCTTACAGGCATGGGCGGGGCTGCGCCCGGCGCCTGCCCGCCGCTACCCGTATATCGGGGAGCTGCGCCCTGGGCTGTGGGTCGCAACGGGGCATTACAAGGTCGGATGGCTGCTCGCCCCGGCGACGGCGCGCATCATCGCGGACGGCATTTTGACGGGAGAAACGCCCGTCCCGCTGGACGACTTCAACCCAGAACGCGACCGTTAAATAAGCGGCTCTTACCATGTAACTCGGTTAAAGGTCGGAAACATCCCAAATGAGGATGACGCCGTCGCGGCTTGCGGTCGCTAGCGTCTTTCCGTCCGGCAGAAGCGCCGCCCAAACGACCCATTCTTTATGCCCTTTGATCGTTTTGAGAAGGGCGCCCGTCTCGGCGTCCCAGATGCGCGCTGTCGCGTCGTCGCTTGCGCTGACGATATGCTTGCCGTCCGGAGAGTACGCGGCCGAGCGGATATAGCCCGTATGCCCGGCAAGCGTGTTGAGAAGGGCGCCCGTTTCGGCATCCCAGACGCGTACCGTTTTGTCGCTGCTTGCGCTGGCGATGCGTTTGCCGTCCGGCGAATACTCTGCCGAATAGACGTTCTCTGTATGCCCGGTGAGCGTGTTGAGAAGCGCGCCCGTCAGGAAGTCCCAGACGCGTACCGTCTTGTCCCAACTCGCGCTGACGATGCGTTTGCCGTCCGGCGAAAACGCCGCCGAAGAGACGATCCATGTATGTCCTTCCAGCGTTTTGAAAAGGAGTCCTGCTTTGGCATGCCAGACGCGTACCGTCTTGTCCCAACTCGCGCTGGCGATCCAATTGCTGTCTGGAGAATACGCAGCTGAAGCGGCAGAAGATGTATGCCCGGTCAACGATTTGTGAATCGATCCTGTGTCAAGATTCCATATGCGAATCGTCCTGTCCCCCCAACTCGCACTGACGATCGCTTTTCCGTCCGGCGAAAATGCCGCTGACTGGTTTCGCGTCTGCCCTTTCAGCGTTTTGAGCAGCTCCCCTGTGTCGAGATCCCGTATCTGAATATGCCAGCGTCTTTGTGACGCGACAGCAATTCGCTTGCCGTCCTGTGAGAGCGCGGCGAAATCTGTATGTCCTTCAATCGCTCGGACAAGGGCGCGTATCTTGATGTTCCAAATGTGAATGCCGAGATCGCCATGAACGCTTGCAATGTAATGCCCGTCCGGCGAAAATGCGATCCTATAGGCGCTTTCTTTTTGATCAAACGGCGGAAGAGGCGAGCCGCTGGCGGCGTTCCACAGCTGCAGGTTGGAGCGGTCTCCTCCGGCAAGATATTTTCCGTCCGGCGAAAACGCGATCGAATTGAACCCGCCCGCCATAAGAGGCTTAAGCGTTTTGAGAAGGGCGCCCGTCTCAGCGTCCCAAATGCGCGCTCTTCCGTCTTCGCCTGTGCTGGCGATGCGCTTGCCGTCCGGCGAAAACGCCGCCGAATAGACAGAATAAATATGCCCTTCCAGCGTTTTGAGACGGACGCCCGTTTCGGCGTCCCAGATGTGTATCGCGCTTTGGTGGCTCGCGCTGACGATACGCTTGCCGTCCGGCGAATACGCCGCTGAATAGACAGCAGAATAACCATCCCCTTCCAGCGTTTTGAGAAGAGCGCCCGTTTCGGCGTTCCAGATGCGTATCGTTGCGTCGCCGCTTGCGCTGACGATGCGCTTGCCGTCTGGAGAATACGCCGCCGAATAGACCGCGTCGGTATGTCCAGTGAGCGTTTTGAGCGTTTCGCCGGTTTCGGCGTTCCAGATGCGTATCGTTGCGTCGCTGCTTGCGCTAACAATTTTGGTCCCGTCCGGCGAGTACGCCGCCGAATTGACCCCGCGCGTATGCCCTTGAAGCAGTGCGATCTCGTCCCCGTAAAGCGCGTCGTAGATCCAGACGCCGAGGCTGCCCGCGGCGGCGAGCCTCTTGCCGTCCGGCGAGTAGGCGATCGAGTTGATGATACCTTTGCCGATGCGCAGCTTGGCGCCTTCTGGAAGGCCGAGGCGCGAGACCTCCGGCGACGGGAACGCCTTGAACGCGCACGCTGTCAACAAGCAGACGCATAAGCAATGAAGGCGGCGTTTCATGCGCGGCTCCCGTTTGAATCGGTTTCTTCTAGCTTAAAGGAGAGCGGAGGATGGGTCAAGGGCGGAGGGCGGCTACAGGTCGGAGACGTCCCAAAGGATGACGGCGTCGTCGCCGCCTGCGGTCGCCAGCGTCTTTCCGTCCGGCAAATACTCCGCCCAAACGACCCATCCTTTATGCCCTTTGAGCGTTTTGAGAAGCGCGCCTGTTTCGGCGTCCCAGATGCGCGCTGTCGCGTCCTCGCTCGCGCTGACAATATGCTTGCCGTTCGGCGAAAACGCCGCTGAAAGAACATCCTCCGTATGTCCTGTGAGCGTCTTGAGAAGAGCTCCTGTCTCGGCGTCCCAAATGCGAACGGTCTTATCGTCGCTTGCGCTGACGATTCGCTTGCTGTCCGGAGAATATGAGGCAGATTTAACCCCTCCTGTATGTCCATTGAGCGTTTTGAGAGGCGCGCCTGTCTTGGCGTCCCAGACGCGTACCGTCTGGTCAAAACTGGCGCTGGCGATGCGTTTGCCGTCCGGAGAATAGGACGCCGAATAGACGGTTCCTGTATGCCCTTTCAGCGTTTTAAGAAGGATTCCCGTTTTGGCATGCCAGACGCGTACCGTCTTATCCCGACTCGCGCTGGCGATCCAATTGCCGTCTGGAGAATACGCGGCTGAAGCGACAGGAGATGTATGACCGGTCAGCGATTTTTGAATCGATCCTGTGTCAAGATTCCATATGCGAATCGTCCAGTTCATCAAACTCGCGCAGACGATCGCTTTTCCGTCCGGCGAAAATGCCGCTGACTGGCTTCGCGTCTGCCCTTTCAGCGTTTTGAGCAGCTCCCCTGTGTCGAGATCCCGTATCTGAATATGCCAGCGTCTTTGTGACGCGACAGCAATTCGCTTGCCGTCCTGTGAGAGCGCGGCGAAATCTGTATGTCCTTCAATCGCTCGGACAAGGGCGCGTATCTTGATGTTCCAAATGTGAATGCCGAGATCGCCATGAACGCTTGCAATGTAATGCCCGTCCGGCGAAAATGCGATCCTATAGGCGCTTTCTTTTTGATCAAACGGCGGAAGAGGCGAGCCGCTGGCGGCGTTCCACAGCTGCAGGTTGGAGCGGTCTCCTCCGGCAAGATATTTTCCGTCCGGCGAAAACGCGATCGAATTGAACCCGCCCGCCATAAGAGGCTTAAGCGTTTTGAGAAGGGCGCCCGTCTCAGCGTCCCAAATGCGCGCTCTTCCGTCTTCGCCTGTGCTGGCGATGCGCTTGCCGTCCGGCGAAAACGCCGCCGAATAGACAGAATAAATATGCCCTTCCAGCGTTTTGAGACGGACGCCCGTCTCGACGTCCCAGATGTATATCGCGCTTTGGTGGCTCGCGCTGACGATACGCTTGCCTTCCGGCGAAAACGCCGCTGAATAAACAGCAGAATAACCATCCCCTTCCAGCGTTTTGAGAAGAGCGCCCGTTTCAGCGTCCCAGATGCGTATCGTTGCGTCGCCGCTTGCGCTGGCGATGCGCTTGCCGTTAGGAGAATACGCCGCCGAATAAACCGCGTCGGTATGTCCAGTGAGCGTTTTGAGCGTTTCGCCGGTCTCGGCGTCCCAGATGCGAACCGTTTTGTCGCGGCTTGCGCTGACGATTCTCTTGCCGTCTGGGGAATATGCCGCCGAAAAAACCCCGCGCGTATGCCCTTGAAACAGCGCGATCTCGCCCCCGTAGAGCGCGTCGTAGATCCAGACGCCGAGGCTGCCCGCGGCGGCGAGCCTCCTGCTGTCCGGCGAGTAGGCGAGCGAGTTGATGGTACCTTTGCCAATGCGCAGCTTGGCGCCTTCTGGAAGGCCGAGGCGCGAGACCTCCGGCGACGGGAACGCCTTGAACGCGCACGCTGTCAACAAGCAGACGCATAAGCAATGAAGGCGGCGTTTCATGCGCGGCTCCCGTTTGAGTCGGTTTCTTCTAGCTTAAAGGAGAGAGGGGGAAGGGTCAAGGGCGGAGGGCGGCTACAGGTCGGAGACGTCCCAAAGGATGACGGCGCCGTCGTCGCCTGCGGTCGCCAGCATTTTTCCGTCTGACGAATACTCCGCCCAGCGGACAGGCTCATAATGCCCTTTGAGCGTTTTGAGAAGGGCGCCCGTCTCCGCGTTCCAGATGCGCGCCGTCCCGTCTTTACAGGCGCCGGCGACGGTCTTTCCGTCCGGCGAATAGACAACCGAATGGATGTCGGTCTTATCGCCTTCAAGCGCGGTGAGATGGACGAACGTCTCTGCATCCCATAGATGCGCATTGTCGTACGAGCCTGAACTGACAATTGTCTTTCCGTCCGGCGAATATGCGACCGAAAAGATATCCCTTATATGTATGAGCATTTTGACGCGCGCGCCCGTTTCCGCGTCCCAGATGCGTATCGTCTGGTCGCTGCCGGCGCTGGCGATCCGCTTGCCGTCCGGCGAATACGCAACCGAGAGTACAGGCTTGCTATGTCCTTTGAGCGTTTTGAGTTCTCTGCCGGACCCCGCGTCCCAGATGCGCACGGTCCCGTTCTCGCTGGCGCTGGCGATCCGCTTGCCGTCCGGCGAATACGCAACCGAATAGACATTTGCGTAGAACGTTTTGAGAAGGGCGCCCGTCTCCGCGTTCCAGATGCGAACGCCGTCTTTCCAGCCCCCGCTGGCGATACGCTTTCCGTCCGACGAATACGCCGCCGAGTAGACCGGACCTGTATGCCCTTTGAGCGTTTTGAGGAGGGAGCCTGTCTCCGCATCCCATATCTGAATGCGGACGCCGCGGCCGGCGGCGATACGCTTTCCGTCCGGCGGCAGCGCGGCAAACATGAAACCGCCCTTATGTTCATCAATCGTAGAGACCAGAGCGCGAAGCTTGATATTCCAGATGCGGATGGCGTTGTCGTCCCCGACGGTTGCGACGCTATGCCCGTCCGGCGAAAACGCGAACGCCTTCGCTCCGCTTCTGTTGTCAAACGGCGGAAGCGGCGCTCCAGATTCAGCTGCCCATAGCCGCAGCCGAAGCGGAGCCGCGCCTGCCAGAATTCTCCCGTCCGGCGAGTACGCAACCGGATGGTTTTTCATCCGATATCTATTCGTCCGATCCCTTCCAAGAGTACTGAGAAGATTTCCTGTCTCGGCGTCCCATATCCGCGTATTGGAGTCCCATCCCCCGCTGGCGATGCGCTTTCCGTCCGGAGAATACGCCGCCGACATAACCCTGTCTCGATGTTCTTTGAGCGTGTTGAGAAGCGCCCCTGTCTCGCCGTCCCATACGCGGACCGTATCATCTCCGCTTGCGCTGACAATTTTGGTCCCGTCCGGCGAAAACGCCGCCGAATAGACCGCCTCTGTATGTCCTTCAATCGTTTTGAGCGTCCCGCCGGTTTCGGCGTCCCAGATGCGAACCGTCTTGTCCTCGCTTGCGCTGACGATGCGCTTGCCGTCAGGAGAATACGCCGCCGAATAGACTGCGTCGGTATGTCCAGTGAGCGTTTTGAGAGTCTCGCCGGTTTCGGCGTCCCAGACGCGAATCGTTTTGTCGCCGCTTGCGCTGACGATGCGCTTGCCATTCGGCGAATACGCCGCCAAATGTACATTGTCCGTGTGTCCATGAAGCAGCGCGATCTCCCCGCCGTAGAGCGCGTCGTAGATCCAGACCCCGACGCTGCCCGCAGCGGCGAGCTGCTTGCCGTCTGGAGAATAGGCGATCGAGTTGATGGTACCTTTGCCGATGCGCAGCTTGGCGCCTTCTGGAAGGTTGAGGCGCGAGATCTCCGGCGACGGGAACGCCTTGAACGCGCACGCTGTCAACAAGAAAGCGCATAAGCAATGAAAGCGGCGTTTCATGCGCGGCTCCTGTTTGAGTCGGTTTCTTTAGTTTAAAGGAGAGCGGCGGAAGGGTCAAGGGCGCGCGGGAATGGCGGAATAGTAGGACGCCGTCCTGAATTCAGCGTGTTGACATCGCTTCAAAAGACGTTTATAGTAATCTTGATATGCGGGCGCCCTGCGCGGGCTGTGTTATGGAGAAAATCATGTTGCGAAAGTACGTTGTTGCGGTTGCGTTGATCTGGACGGCGCTCTTCTTAGGGGCGACGGAAGCCGCTGAATGGAAATATGCGCGCAAATGGCAAATGACGCGCCATATCCAAGCGGTCGACTTTGCCAACTCAAAGCTGGGCGTCATCGCCGCAAACCGCGCGACGGTTGGCAAAACGACCGACGGCGGCTTGACATGGATCGCCGGCTCGTTGAACGCTTCTCTTTCGCCGGAGAAAAGAAACTCGGAGCTCAAACATGTGTTTATGCTGAACGAGACGATCGGCTTCGTCTGCGGAGAAAACGGCGTGATCTTCAAAACGGACGACGGAGGAGACAGCTGGCTGCTCCTGAATGTCGGAGCCAGCCCTGTGCTGAACTCGGTCTTTTTTCTCGATGAAATGCAAGGGTGGATCGCCGCTGACGGAGGCGCCGTCTTTCGAACGGAGGACGGCGGAATGAAATGGACGCCGCTCAGCACCGAGACAAACAACGATCTGCGCGATGTGTACTTTGAAACGCCGGTGAAAGGCGTCATTGTCGGCGACGCCGGCACCGCGCTTTACACCGAAGACGGCGGCGACACATGGATCTCCCAAAACATCGGCAACATGTCCATCAAGACGGTCAGCGCCGTCGGCGGCGCGATGTGGGCTGTCGGCGGAAACGGAGCCGGGATGCGCTTCGACGGAAGCGGAGAATGGACAGCCATGGACATGAATGTGCCGCACTCCAACGGAATGCCGGAGCCGCTCTGGGAAGTGGAGTTTTTGAACGCAAATATCGGCATCGCCGGCGCGGAGTTCGGCGTCGTCTTAAAAACGAGAGACGGCGGCGGCACATGGACGCGCATTGAACCGCGCCCGACGCTCGCCCGCATCAACGACGTCTCATGGCTGGACGCGAACACGCTGGTCGCTGTCGGCGAATACGGCACGCTCCTCCGCTCCACAGACGCCGGCGAGAGCTGGGACACCATATACAGCCATCCCGACCTGTACTCCATCGAGTTTGCCGACGAAAAAAACGGCTGGGCGGCCGGCGCCGCCGGCGCGATCTACGCGACCCGCGACGGAGGAGAGTCATGGGAACTTCAGAGAATCAACGCTCCCTTCCAGCTGTTCGGCTTAGCAGCTGTCAACTCTAAAAAAGGCTTTGTCGTCGGCGACAACCGCACCTTTTTTGAAACAAGAGACGGAAATGCATGGCAGCCGCTCCAAAACACGCGAAGCGAAACCGGACAAGAACGGCGCATCGCCACAAGCGACGGGGCGGAACTTTCGCTGCCCTCCAACGCCATCGGATTCCTGCCGGACGGAAAAACGGGCTGGCTCGTCGGAGAAAACACGAAGGCGATCAAAACCGAAGACGGCGGCGACACATGGACATCCTACACCGCGAACGCCCAAGAAGCGTCTTTCAACCCGCTTTACGGGATGGACGTTCTCTCCAAAACCGATATGGCGGCGGTCGGTCTAGCCGGAACGATCATCCGCACAACCGACGGCGGCGACACCTGGGAAAAGATCGAATCCAATGTCTTTGAGCAACTGAACGACATCGAATTCGCCCCAGACGGCAAAACGGGCTGGATTGTCGGCACAGGCGGAACGATCCTGCGGTCTACAGACGGCGGAACAACCTGGGTTGCCCAGATCAGCAACGCCGACGCCGTCAGTCTCAACGGGCTTGCGGCGGTCTCCGCGAAGGAGGCGTGGGCGGCGGGCGAATCGGCGACGCTGCTTCACACGCTCGACGGCGGCATCACATGGACGCGCATGGAAACGCCGACGCGGACGCTTGATCTCAACGGCGTCGCTGTCGCGCCGGACGGCCGCGTCTGGGCGGTCGGCGAATGGGGCATCATTCTCGTCTATGAATAAAACGCTCCGCTGAAGGAAACTGCCCGCATACGATGCCGCATATCTCGTTCGCGTCTGTCGTCTGCATGATGCGCCCGCGCAGATCTGCCGCATTCTGAAAACCGCTCAAGTAACGCTTCACATGCCGGCGGAGCCGACGAACGCCGCGTTCGCCTTTCGATTCGGCGACGACGTCCAGATGCTCTAGATACAGGCTGGCGCGTTCTTCTGGGGTCGGCATGGGCGGCTCTTCGCCTGTTTCAAGCAGCGCCTTCGTCTGCGCGAATATCCACGGGTTGCCGATGGCGCCGCGCCCGATCATGACGGCGTCCACGCCCGTTTCGTTCAGCATGCGGAGCGCGTCCGCCGGCGCGGCGACATCTCCGTTTCCGACGACCGGTATGCGGGCGGCTTCTTTGGCGGCGCGTATCCATGACCAGTCGGCGCAGCCTTTGAACATCTGCGCGCGGGTGCGTCCATGGAAGGCGATCGCCTGCGCGCCCGCCCGCTCCATCCGCTCGACGGTCTCCAGCGCATTGATCGAGTCGCCGTCCCACCCGATGCGCGTTTTGACGGTGACAGGAATGCCGCGCGGCTTCATCGCCTGGACGACCGCCGCCGTAATCGCCTCCATGCGTTCAGGAAAACGCAACAGACCCGACCCGGCGCATGACGTTTCGCCTCCGTAGGCGACCTTCTTAGCGGGGCAGCCAAAGTTGATGTCAAGTATGTCAGGCTGGAGGTCTGCCGCTTTCTCGGCGGCGCGCGTCATCGCTTCCACCCGATTGCCGTAGATCTGAATGGCAAAGGGCCTTTCGTCCTCTCCAAACTGCAGCTTTTGAAGCGCCGAGTCGACATCGCGCGCGATCGCTTCCGCCGCCGCAAACTCTGTATAAAGCAGCGAAGCGCCCATGCGCTTACACAGCCGGCGAAACGGCTGATCCGTCACATCCTCCATCGGCGCCAGAATCGCCCCCGCCTCAATGCGCACATGTCCGATCTGCATGCGGCTCAGGCTTCCGTCACCCACTCAAACGGGGCGCGCGCATACCCATGCTCTTCCGCCCAGCGCGCCAGTCCGTCGCCCGCGCCGAGAATCTGCTGACCGATCGGGTCGACCTGCTCCAACACCGCCTCGTCCGGTTGAACGGAGCGCATCGCCTCCTTATACCCTCCCAGCCATCGGTATGCGTAGCCGAAGATGGCCGCTTTTGAAACGCGGTCGGACAGATTCGGCGCCGCCGTATGAAAGACGCGGTTTTCAAACAGGACAAGGTCCCCGGCGTTCAGACGCAGATCAACCGCGCCTTCAGGATCCGCCCCGCCTTTCGGTATCGTCAGCGGAGACGCAAGCAGATGCGACCCCGGCGCAAAGAGCGTCATTCCTGACAACGGTTCATGAAAGTCGGTCAAGCAGTACGCCGCCTTGATTCCGACGCGCGGCAGGTTCGCATGCCCAAGATCCTCTGTGATGCCGGCGTCGCGGTGCCATCCCCGCCGCATGCGCGTCTCTTCGCTGTCCGGTTCCGGGTATTTGTAGATGACCGCCGTTGTGTGCAGCTGTATGTTGGGCGAGAGCAGCTGCGCGATGTAAGGTACGGCGGGCGAATGCGTCAAGAGCGGATGGAACGCCGGCTCTTGGACGATGCCGGGGCGCAGCTGAACGTAACTGCCTTTGTTGTCCAGCGCGTCGATCATCCGATCGCTTACCCGCTCATACCGCTTGATCTCCTCGGCAGAGAGGGCGTTTGGGACAACGAGAAACCCGTTCTTGTCAAAGAGCCGGCGCTGCCTGTCCGATAGAGCCGCGTTCTCCATCGTCCTTCTCCGTTTACGAGTTCGAGTCGACGATGGGCGGAATGTCGCCGCCTTCAAGCGGCTCCGGCTGAACAGCGCGGCGGCGCGCGTTTCGGATGCGGTCTTTATGCCGCCGCAGCTGCTTTTCAGCTTTGGCGATCGCCGCATCGATTGCCTGCGAAACAGAGCCGGCTCCGCTGGCGCTGGCGCGGAACACAGCGCGCTTGCCGCTCAAGGTGAGCTCAGCGTCAAACCTCCCTCCGCGCTCCTCAATATGCACAGCCGCGTCGGTGATCCCGATCCCGATTAGCGCCAGACGCTCAACGCGCTCCGCGAGATCCTCGCGGGTCTGCGCTGGAAGATTGAAAGGCCTTGATCGCATTTCGATATGCATCGTGGGTCTCCGTTCCTTGTTGTGGAGGTGTGTCGGAAGCGGCCGCCGTCGGGCGGTCACTTCCACTGGGTTTTGCGTAGACTGGACGAAGGTATGCCAAGTTGGCCGCGGTATTTTGCGACCGTGCGCCGGGCGACCTGCGTTCCGTCCTCTTTCAAAAGCTGACTGATCGCCTCGTCGCTGAGCGGGTTTGCGGGGTCCTCGTTTTCCACAAGCCGCTCAATTTCGGCGCGGACGCTGACAGACGACGCCTTGCCTCCGCCGCGCCGGCGCAGCCCGCTTGAGAAGAAGTACTTCAGCTCAAACACGCCCTGCGGGGTCTGGACGTACTTGCCGTTGGTCGCGCGGCTCACGGTCGACTCATGCATTCCGATCCGATCGGCGATGTCGCATAAACCGAGCGGCTTCAAAGCGCGCTTCCCCTGTTCCAAAAAATCGCGCTGAACCTCAAAGATCTCGCGCGCGACCAGCTCTATCGTCCTGCCGCGCTCATGGATGTTCCGTATCAGCTCCAGCGCGCGCTCTCGATACCGCTCCAGCCACTCCCGCTCGTCCGGGCGAAGGCTTGCCGCGCGCTCCAGCATGTTCAGATACTTGCGGTTGAGGCGGAGCGGCGGAATCGAATCGTTCGCCGCCGACACGACATACTCTCCGTTCTCTTTTGAGACGGTCACATCCGGCGAGATCGCAAACGTCTCCTGCGCATACCGCTTGCTCCCCCGATAACCCTCGTAAAAACCGCTCGCCGGCGAAAGTTTCAAGTGAGACAGCCGCTGTTTCGCCTCCTGGACGCGCTCCGTTTCACAGCCCAGAGCCTTCGCAATCTTCGGCGCCCTGTTATGAAGCAGATCGGCGTAATGCTCCCGCACCATCGCCAGCGCAATCGGATCGGACGACTCGTCCGCTTCCATCTGGCGAATGAAAAACTCCTGGCGGTTTCTGGACGCCGCGCCGACAGGATCGAAGTTTTTTTGAATGTAGATCAGTATCTCTTCCACCTCATCTTCGCTCCTGCCCACGCGGTCAGCCAGCTCGGACAGCTCAATGGCAAGAAAGCCGTCGTCGTCCAGGTTGCCGAGTATCCATTCGCACACCTTGCGGTCGGCTTCGGGGAGCCGCTTCATCGCCAGCTGCTCCCGCAACTCGTCTAAAAAGGTGGTTTCGACAGCAAAATCGGGGCGCCGATCTTCGTCAAACTCCTCATACTCCATCGATGAGCGCATCGGCGGAAGGCTGTCGTCCATAAAGTCCTCAACGCGGATTTCAGGATAGTTCTCTTCCGCCTCCTCCGCCTCCAAATCCTCGCTGTCAAGCGGCTCCGCCTCCCGTTCAAACTCGTTTTCAAGGTCGGCGTCGACGCCCTCTTCCAGAAGGATGTTCTCTTCCATCTCCTCGGCGATGCGCTCCAGCAGCGCCAGCCTGTCCATCTGCATGATGCGTATCGACTGGTGCATCTTCGGCGTTATGACGATGGCTTGACGCTGCGACTGGCGTATTCCGAGGGAGGTGCGCATGCTCAGCTCAATTCTCTGCCGTTGCCGAAGTAGTAACGGCGCGCCTCTTCGCTTTTCAACAGCTCGCTCGGCGCGCCTTCCAGCATGATCTTGCCGTCCACAATCAGATAAGCTCGGTTGGCGATCTCCAGCGTCTCCGCCGCGTTATGATCCGTCACCACAATGCCGATGCCGCGCTCGCGCAGCTGCGCCGCCACCTGCTGTATGTCCTGTATCGTCTTTGGGTCGATGCCCGCAAACGGTTCGTCCAGCAGCATAAATTTGGGCGAAATGGTGAGCGTCCGCGCGATCTCCGCCCTGCGCTGCTCCCCGCCGGACAACGTGAACGCCTTGTTATGTTCAAGATGCGACAGCCCAAACTCGCGCAGCAGCTCGTCTTTTCGTTTGATCTGCTCGTTCTTGGACATTTTCTGCGCTTCCAATACAGCCAACAGGTTCTCGCCGACCGTCATCTTGCGGAAGATAGACGGCTCCTGCGGCAGGTATGCGATTCCCTTTCGCGCCCGTTGATACATCGGCAGCCCGACAAGCGGCTCCCCGTCCAGATAGATCTCGCCGCTGCGGGGGCGCGTCAAGCCCACAATCATACGGAACGTCTGCGTCTTGCCCGCGCCGTTCGGGCCGAGAAGGCCCACAATCTCGCCCGTGTTCACCTTAAGGCTCACATTGTCGACAACGACGCGCTTGCCGTACGACTTGACAAGTTCGTCAGTCTGAAGAACCGCCATCCGCGTTCTCCTCGGTCTGTTCCTCAGCGTTCTCTTCGGTCTGCTCTTCCGCGTTCTCCGCAGATTCCTCAGGAGGGGGAAGCCGAAAACGAAACTTGGCGGGAGAGCCTTTTGCGATCTGCTTCTTCTGCCCTTCTCGGTTGTCGTATTGAAACAGCTCCGCTTCGAGCCGCGTCCCTTCTTGGAGAACGACGACGCGCCCGGTCAGCTCCATGATCTGCCCCTCGTCAAGAAAATCGGCGCGGTCGCAGGTCGCTTGAATGTCCTCTTGGCGCAAACGCACATCGCCCTCCGCGGTCATCCGATCCGTCGAGACGCCGTTTTCGTCCGTTTCTATGCGCATCGTCACCGTCCGCGCGTTCAACGTCCCCGAATCGTCCAGACGGCGCATATCCACATTCCAGCCCTGCCGCGACTCGTCCCTCCGGTCGTAACGAAACCTGTCCGCCTTCATTTCATCCTTCTCCTGCAGGACGGTCACCTTGCCTTCCTTGTTCGTCAGCTCAATGACGTTCATTCCGTCGGTGAAGTCCGCAGCGTCGCATTCGGCGTTCATGTCGCCTTCGCGCAGCTGAACGTTTCCTTCAGCCAGCATTCGGTTGGGTCGCGCCGATTCGTCGTCAGGATCGTAAAACATCGTGATGCGGTCGGCGTAGAGATGCCCTGTCCTGTCGACGCGGTCTAGGCGCGCGTTGCCTTCAAATATCCGGACGCCTTTTTCAAGGTCGTCCCTGATGACGTCGGCACTGCCGTTTACCTCGTCGCTTTTTTCCTCGTCCGCCCCGTCCTGACTTTGAAGCGGCAGCGCCAGCAGAACGGCGGCGATGAAGGCAACGGCTAATTTATGGATCGGTCGGTTCCAGCAGATACGGCTCAATCTTTTCATCCTTTGCGCGCAGTTGGAAGGTGGCGTTCAAAAGCTCCACCTTGCTTAGGTTCGGCTCGCTCACCATGCTTTTTGCCCATACGGTCGAATCTCCCCGCCGCAGCTCTACATCTCCCGGCGATATAAGTGTACCATCTTCTTCGTTCCACAGCAACTGGTCGGAAAACATTTCGCCGTCGTTCGAGACGGCGCGCACATTTCCATGGATCTTCATGTCGTGCGAATTTTTATCTAAGTTGCCCGTGTCGCCCGTGACGACGCACACGGTCTTTCCCTCCTCATACAATGTCAGCTGCGGTTGATGAACGACGACGCGGTTCTTCCCTCGTATTTCAGCCTGCTTTCCCTTTAGATTCCATCGTTTCTCTTCCCCCCGAAACCTGTCCATCGAAAACGATTCGATGAGCGCATCGATCGGATCGTCCGTCGTTTCTTGACGCTCCGCTCCGCAGCCGAACGCCGTCAGCGCCGCGCAGAGAAACGCCGCGAAAGCTTTCAATCCGCCCCGCCCTGTTCCGTTTCGGGCTGCCGTTTCCATCGTTCGTGCATCCATATCCACTGCTCCGGCTCCCGTCGAATCTGCCGCTCAATGATGTTCGTATAAATTGCCGCATTTGCGATTCTGCTCTGCTTTTCGGCGTCTGTCCGCTTCCATTGTATCGGCTCTCCGACGCGCAGCCGATGCCTCCCCGGTTCCGTCCGCTCAATGAAGACCGGCAGGGCGGGGGCGTCGTATTTTCGGCTCAAGAGATACGGCCCGACCGGCGTATACGCCAGCTTTCCAAAAAAAGGAACATAGACGCCTTCGACGGAGGTGTCCACATCGGGCAGTATTCCGAGCGCGCCGTTGGAACGCAGGCACTCCACGACGCCCCGCAGCCCGCGCTCTCTCGATATCGGGCGCATTCCGTACCGCGTCCGCTGCTCCACCGCCAGCCGGTTGAGCGCAGGCGAGCGCAGCTCGCGCCCCAGAGGCCAAAACGGAACGCCGTTCAGCGCGACCGCCGCGCCGCCGAGCTCCCAGTTGCCGAAGTGCGCCATGACGAGAACGCATCCCTGACCCGCCGACAGCGCCTCGCGGATCCGCTCCGCCTCGCCCGCTTCGACGACCGATCCGATCGTTTGCGAATTCAGCTGACGGTGTTTAAACAGCTCAAGGGCTGACGCCGCCAGTTTTTGAAAGCAGCGCCTCGCTGTCTCGCGCGCCTCCTCCTCGGTCGTTGTTGGAAAGGCGTCTATGAGCTGCCTCCGCGCAATCTCCGCCTCCCGCTTAAAGACGCGGTGGGCGAGCGCGCCCAGCTGGTCGGCGCGCCGCTGGACGCCTTCGTTCGACATCCTGCGAACGCCCCATCGCAACGCTCCCGCCCCCGACATATAAAGAATGTCTTTAGTCCGCCGCCGCAGTCGGCGCCATGCGTTTGGTTTCATTCGCCCCACTTCATAGACATTATACCATGCCCGCCGCATCCAGCAACGCAAGCAGCCGACCTCATGCATAAAGTTGAGACAGCTGAACGAATGATCTCTCTATTGATGGGAAAAAGGCGTCGCCAACCAGGCCGTCATTCCCGCGCAAGCGGGAATCTAGAGGCGCCGCAGAAGACGTCCGCGTTCGCATGCCGACATGTCCCAACTAAAGACGTAAGGTCAGGAGCAACAACCCGCCGACCGCGCAAGCAGGAATCCAGAAGCGCCGTTAAGCGTCCTTAATTTCTCTTTATCGAGGGGTTAGGGTTCTCCCGTGTCGGGTTCTCTCGCCAGCTCTAATCGAGCGCGAGCCGAAACCCGAAGTCGCTGAACTGTTTATCCGGCGCGAGGGCGCTTCTCGCCGCGCAGCGCGTGAAACGGACGCTGTGCCGCCATGATCCGCCGCGCGCCGCTTTCCGTTCCCCCGCCGACGGACCGCGCGGGTTGCGCTCCGGCGCTGAGGCGTAGCTGTTCGGATCGAACCAGTCGCTGCACCATTCATGAACGCCGCTCGCCATGCCGTAGAGACCGTACCCGTTCGGCGCATAGGCGTCCACCGGTTCGAGCGGCGTATGGCGCCCGCCTTCAGCGTTCGCCGGCAGCGCGTCCCCCCATGGATACGCGCGCCGATCCAAGCCGCCGCGCGCCGCTTTCTCCCGCTCCGCCTCGGTCGGCAGGCGGTACGCTGTCCCGACCGCCTCGGACAGCCATTCGATATAGGCGTTTGCGTCATGCCAGCTCGGTCCGACGACAGGCTGATTCGGCGCGTTCAACTTCGGATCATCGTAAAAAGGGGGAGGTTCATGCCCCGACGCCTCCAAGAAGACCGCGTATTCTCGGTTCGAGACGGCGAAGACGCCCATCTCAAACGCATCCACCCACACGCGGCGCATCAGGCGTTCGTTCTCTGGTCCGTCGTTGGAACCCATCCAGAACCAGCCGGCAGGTATGGGAACGGTCGCCGGCTTGTTCATTCGCCTGTTTTCAAGCCGGGTCGGCGGTACAGCTGCGCGGCGCCTCTCGGCTCAGAGACGAAGATGCGCTCGTACCCGCCCTTGTCCAGCTGCTCCAAGATTTTCTGCGCGTTCTCATGATAGAGGTCTCGAAGCTGCCACAGCAGGACATAGTCGACCGTTCCGCCCGTTTTTTCATTGAAGGAGAGAAAGTCGACCTGCGGCGGCTGCGCTTCAATGGCGCCGATATGAGTGAACGGATTTTTTTCGGGTCTAAAAAGAACGGGAAAATAGGTTGTGTTTCCTTCGTAGTTGTCCATCTCGACGATGCGCTTTTTTGCCGCGATGATGCCGGACGCATGCAGAAACGGCCCGATGCGCCGCGCCATGATCCGATCGTTCTCGTCGCGCCCTTGATGGCTAAAGCAGAGCGGCAGCAGCGTTGTGTTCGGCTCCACATGGTCGCCCGCCGAAATGTACTCCTCCAGATACTCGTTCAGCTGCGCGTAGCTGCGCATATTCAATGCAAGAAAAGCGACGGCGAGCGCCGCAGCCGCCGCCTGCGCAGTCCGCTTTGACCATACCGGCCAGCGCTGCCCCGCCGCCCACAGCAGCAGAGCGATGTAAGGGAATAGAATCATGCGGTGGCTGATGAATCCGCCGCCCGACATCCAGTCCGGCGCGATGAAATAGATGTACACATACGCCGCCGAAACGATCAGCAGCGCGTCCCAGCGGTTCCACTCCCAACGGAGAACTTTAACCAAAAGCAAAAAGGCGGTCAACGCCGCAAACAACGCGGCGACCGAAATCGCAAGCCATACCTCGTAATCATGGAACGAAACGAGCGACTCTAAAGTGCGCAGGCGGCGCCACTGAAACCCAACGGGGAGCGGCTCCCCGCGCCTAACGCCTTTTTGGTTGAGAAAATTCAACACAAGAAGAGCCGTCGGAAGGAGCGCTATGAACGGAACGAGCGCGCGCGAGGCGAACAACCTCCAAAACGACGTTTTTGGAGTCTCCCCGTCCGGCGGAACGCCGCGCAGCCGATTCACAAGATCAAACGCCGTGAACATGAGCGCCGCCAGACCGATTGCGGCGCAAGCTGTAACGACCGAAAAGATATGCGTAAAGTAGAGCGCGAGCCACAACAGCGCCATGATCAACGCCTCGCGCCATCCGAACCGTTCCTGCTTCTTCGCCCAGTAACCCACAACAAAAAAGAAGAACGGCAGGCTGTACGAGAAATTGTAAAAGCCCATATGGAGCAGGTAGTTGAAGATGAACGGGAAGGAGAGAAACGCCAGCCCCGCGTTTTGAGGGTTCACCGCGCGGACGGCATACCGCGCCGACAACGGCAGCAGAACGACATAGCCGCTCAACAGCAGCTTCTCCGCCGTCAACAGCGGAACAAGGAACATCAGCCCCGCCAGCGCCAGATGCCCCGTCCAGTTCGGCTCCGGGTTCGAGTTGAGAACATAATACTCGCGGAAGACGGAGCGGTCGGGGTGATTGTATTCGCGCAGAACATTTGCGTTGTTGAGATGGGCAGGACCGTCCTGGGACGGAAAATACGGGAACGCCCAAATCGGTATGAGATGCAGCAGGATCAACGCCGCAAAGAGCGCATTTTCAGGCTGCCGAAACCATCCCATGAGCCTGTTTTTCATGGGTCAACCGGCGCCGTTTTCGTTTTGCGGGGCGCGGCTTCGCGGATGGGCGTCAAGGTAGGCTCCGCGCAGCCTCTCGGTAGACACCTGCGTGTATATCTGCGTCGTCGAGAGGGAGGAATGCCCCAGCAGCTCCTGAACAACGCGCAGGTCCGCCCCGGCGTTCAACATATGCGTTGCGACGCTGTGGCGCAGCGTGTGCGGTCCGACCTTTTTATGAATGCCGGCTTTTTTGAGGCAGCCGTTGATGCGGTATCGAACGGCGCGGTCGGTCATGCGCCGCCCGACTCGGCTGATGAAGAGCGCCTCCGGCTCCTTGATCGTTTTACAGATATCCTTTCGCCGGCGGAGATACGCTTGGAGCGCTTTCACGGCAGGTTTTCCAAGCGGGGCGATGCGTTCTTTTTTCCGTTTTCCGCGCGCTGCGACGGTCATATTCGGTTTGAGGCTGTCCAAGTTGAGCGCGCACAGCTCTCCGACGCGCATGCCTGTTGAGTAAAGCGTTTCCAGTATGGCGCGGTCGCGCAGGCCGGCGGGGGTTTCGCTGTCTGGGGCGTTCAAGAGGGCGATCGTTTCGTCCGCGTCTAAGAATTCGGGCAGCTTGGCGCGCGCGGCGGGAGCGCGCACATGCTCGGCGGGGTTGGACGCCGCGGCGTCGTTTCGCACGAGCCAGGCGTACAGCGAGCGTATCGCCGAGACGCGCCGTTGAACGGTGGAGGCGGCTTTGCCTTCGCGCTGCAGGTTGACGATATACCGCCGTATGAGCAGCTTGTTCACCTGCTCAATGCGCGTTTTGCCGTTCTCCATCGCGCATTTTGCGAAGTCGTTCAGGTCGGTTCGATAAGCTCGTATGGAATGGTCGGAGTAGTTGCGCGCCTCTTTCAGGTAACGGAGGAAAGCGTCCAACGCTTCAGGAAGCTGCTCTAAGTTCCCCATACATCTCCCTTTGATGACATGCATGCGCTTAACATACGCAGGCGCGCGGCGCGGCGTTACGCTTCTTTTGGCTCTACAAGCGCGCTCTTACCCGACAATGCGTCCGTCGCGCATCTCAATGACGCGGTCTGCCGATTGTTCGAGCGCCGTCTGGTGCGTCGCGATGACGACAGCGGCTCCAAACTGCTCGCGCAGCTCCGCAATCAGCGCCAGCAGGTTGGCGGATTGCCGGCTGTCGAGATTGGCGGTCGGCTCATCCGCGAAGATCACCTTCGGATTGTTCGCCAACGCGCGGGCGAAAGAGACGCGCTGCTTTTCCCCCCCAGAAAGCTGCCCAGGGCGGTGAGTCAGCCGATGCTCCAAGCCGACCTGGCGCAGCAGCTCTTCAGCTCTGCCTTCCGCCTCGGCGCCTTTTTTGCCGGCAACATCCAGCGCGAGCAGCACATTTTCAAGCGCCGACAGATACGGCGCCAGGTTGAACATCTGAAACACAAAGCCGATCTTCTCCCGGCGCAGGCGGGGCAGAACGCGCTCGTCGCTGTAGTCGACCTCGGCGCCCTCCAGCAGCGTCTTCCCTTCGCTCGGTTTCAAGATGCATCCGAGTATGCTCATGAGCGTCGTCTTGCCGCATCCGCTGTCGCCTTTGAGCATCGCCAGCTCGCCGCTCTGGACGGCGATGTCGACGCCGTTGACGGCGGTCACCTGGGCGTCTCCCTGTCCGAACCGCTTCACAAGCCCGACGCCTTCGATCACGGCGCTCATCTCATGCTCCTTTCACGCGCCTTTTCCTCGTCACACTTCGCCGCGGAAGGCGATCATCGGGTCGACCCGCGCGGCGCGTCTCGCGGCGAACCATCCTCCCAAAAGGCAGACCGCCAAACTGACCCCCGAAACGACGCACGCCTCCGTCGGATTGATCAGCACAAAGATCGGAAAGAACGGCACGGCGGCATACGCCAGCGCGACCGCCAGCAGGACGCCCAGAACGGACATCAATCCGATCTGGTTCAAGATGAGCCGCATCACATAGCCGTTGTCGGCTCCGACCGCCTTCATGACGCCGATTTCGCGCGTCTTTTCGAAGGTCGTCACATACGAGATCATCCCGACGATGAGCGCCGACGCGATCCATAACAGTATGCGCAAAAACTGCACGCCGCGCATCGGCTCATCCACATAGTTTTTGAGAATGTTGCCGATCGTCTCTTCGGTGGTGTGGACATCGACGCCGAGGAGGCCCTCGGACAGGACGCCGGCGAGATCGGCGGCGCCGTCCTCCTCATCCGCCTTCACAAGAAAGGTGTTCACATAGATCACATCTTCTAGCGCGACGCGCCTTGCGACGTTGATGTCCGTAAAGATGAGCGGCGTGTCGAAGACAAACATCATGCCTTCAACGATGCCGACCACTCTCAGCTCATATCCGCCGACCTCAACCAATTCGCCAATCTCCAAGCCGAGCGAGTCGTCCACAACGCACTCCATCGGGATGTCTCGTCCAGGGGCGTACTCTTTGCTGGATTGGAACATCCTTCCGCGCGCGATTTCGGAGCGTTTCGGTCCGCCCAGTTTTCCGGCGCGGTAGCCGACAACAACCGCTTTCACCTCCTGCTCCATATTTTTTTTCCGAATCGTCGGACGGGAGGGGGCGAAGATGAAAGGGTAAACGCCGCGGTGGCCGTCTTTTTCATCTATGTTCAGTATGCGCGGCCCGCCGACGCCGGAGACGGCGGGGACGACCGTTTCGGAGTTCAGCAGCGTGAACCCGACGAAGACGCCGCCGCTGCGTTCGCGCGAGATCCATACGTCCGCGTCGGTCGAATCGACAAAATGATGCGCCTGCCAGCGCAGCCCGCGCATGATGCCGCCGAAGAGCAGGATCATCATGCTGAGCGACGCGACGCCCGCGACGGTCAGGACGGCGCGCCAGCGTCTATAACGCAGGTCTTTCCATAAAAAACGCACTTATGTATCCAATAGATCGAGAAGAATCGCCTTTTGCAGATGGAGTCTGTTTTCGGCTTGGTCAAAGATGATGGACTGGTCGGAATCTGCCACTTCGTCCGTGACCTCATGCCCTCGGTGCGCCGGCAGGCAGTGCATGAAGAGCGCGCCGCTGGGAGCCTTGCGCATGAGGTCGGCGTTCACCTGATACGGCAGATAAGCGTTCTGGCGCTCCGGCGTCGGTTTTTCGTGCATGGAGAACCAGACATCTGTGTAAACAATGTCCGCGTTTTGGACGGCGTCGGTCGGGCTGCGCGTCAGCAGAATTTGAGCGCCCGTCTTTCGCGCGGTCTGCTGGGCGAACTGGAGCGCGCTCGGATCGGGCGACTCCCCTTTTGGAGAGCAGACGGTCAGATGCGCGCCGAACTGCGGAAAAGCGTGGAGCATGGAGTGAACGAGGTTGTTGTTGGCGGGACCGAGGAAGACGGCGCGTACGCCTTCAAGCCGCCCCGTATGTTCATGGATCGTCATCAGGTCGGACAGTATTTGACAGGGATGGTTGAAGTTTGTCAGCCCGTTGATGACAGGGATGGAGGCGTTGTCCGCCATTTCAAGCAGCATGTCATGTTCGTAGAGGCGGGCGACGAGGGCGTCCACATATCTGGAGAGCGTTTGGACGGTGTCGGCGATCGTTTCGCCTCGGCTGATCTGCGTCGTGTCGGGGTTCAGGTAGATGGAGCCTCCGCCGAGCTGGTTCATGGCGGCTTCAAAGGAGACGCGCGTGCGCGTGGAGCTTTTGAGGAAGAGCAGGGCGAGCGTTTTGCCGCGCAGAGCGCCGCTTTCCGCGCCTGGGTTTTGTTTCAGCTCAAGGGCGCGGTCGATATACTGCCGCAGCTCGTGGATGGTGAAATCGTTGAGAGCCAGAAAGCGCTTCATTTTCTCTTCCCTTAGAAAAGATACATTCTAGCAGGGGAGTTGGGAAGAGTCAAACGCTGATCTTAGCGCTTTAGTTGGGACATTCGCCTGGGCGAACGCGGACGGTTTCTGCGGCGCCTCTGGATTCCCGCTCCCGCTCCCCGTTCCCCGTTTTCACGGGGACATGCTTCACAGGGACATGCTTCGCGGGCGACGGCCCGGTTGGCGGCGCCTTTTCCCCATAAATAGAGCGATCATCCGTTCAAATGCCCCAACCTTACGCATGAGGTCAGTACCCCATACTTGCCTTCGATTGAGAAAGGCGCTACTCTATGGGCGGATTTTAACAAAGCAGGGAGAATTCGATGCGTTCATCCATCTTACTCGCGCTGTCCGCCGCAGCGATATTGTCGGGATGCGGAGCCGGCTCGCCGCTCAAAAAGATGGCCCCGGTGCAGCCGCTCGAAAGTTACGAGGGCGACTACTCCGACATCATCATTGATGAAGAAGCGGCGCCGCAGCCCGCCCTTCAGCTCACCAAAGAAGGCGTGACCGTGCGAGTCCAGTACTGGCGAAAAGCGGATCTGGACCGAAAATTCAACCGCGGCAGCATGCGGTCGCCCTTCTCCACAGAGGCTAGCTGGAAGCAGGGCGTGCGCGTGACCGTTTTTCATGTGAGCATTCACAACGGACTGGACAAGCCGATCCGCATCAAGCCGATCTCGGACATCAACCCCGCGTATATGTTCATCTACGACGATCTGCGGCTCACAAAAGACCATGATCCAAACATTTACTATGCGCTGCCGGAAGAAGACAACCGGAAACGCCTGGAGAGCAAGATCGGAATTACGATCGACGTTCGCAACGGGGTGGAAGCGATTAGCCGTGAACTGCTGGAAAACCGCGTCGTTAACAATCAGATTGGACCGGGCGAGACGGTGGAGGGATGGCTTCCGTTTCAGGGCATCAAGTTCAACCTGAACAAGCTATGGGTCAGCCTCTCAGTGGAAACGCCGCCCGATTCGGAAATCGGACGGTTCAAACGGGTTGAGTTCGTCTTCCCGTATGATTTTTCGCGCGAAATACATGCGGCGCAGCCGGCGACGGTACGGTATTGAGACAGGGGGTTTCTGAACGCCCGGCTTCTACAGGTCTTGCGGATTCCCGCGCGGGAACGGCGGTTTGAGGAGGCTTACTCGTCGTCTAGACCCTTGAGAAAGCGTCCGCGATTCAGCAAGCGACTTGGGTCTAGCTTGAGTTTGACGCGGCGCATCACGGAGAGCGGACCTGTCGGCGGACCCCAGACATCCGCTTCCCGTTTGACCGCAACCGGCGCCGACTCGACCACAACGGACCCTTCCCGCGCCGCGGTTTCTTCGCGCAGCGCATGGACCGTCTCGGCGGACGGGTTGTTGAAGACAGCGTAACCGACTCCGCTTAGGCAGCGAATCTGCCACGCCGACGGACGCAGCCGCTCGGACGCCTGAACGATGTCGGCAAACGCGGACATCGGCGCGAAGACGCGGCAGGTCATGCGGTTTGCGTCGTTCAGCGCGCCGTTCAGGCGGTCCCGCATTTGAAGGCGCGCCTGTTCGCTGTTCGCCTTCGTTTCAAGGGCGATCGGCTCTCCTTTGGACATGATCTCCTGGGCGCGTTTTGTTTGGTACTCGACCGTTTCAGAATGTCCGCCGAAGCCGACCGCCGCGGTCGGCGCGGATTCTTCGTCCAGACGCAGAACGGCGAGCCACTCAGGCTCCAGCTCGGAACGCGCGAGGTTCGCCGCCGCTTCAAACGCGCCGCTCCATGACTCGAACTCCGCCGAAACCTCCGCCGTTTTTTCAGGCTGCGGATGAAGCCGAAACGCCGCTTCGTACACGATGCCGAGCGTCCCGAACGAGCCGACCAGAAGCCGTGTGATGTCGTAACCCGCCGCGTTTTTGACAACCCGTCCGCCGCCTTTCACAAGCGTTCCATCCGCGAGAGCGGCGCGGACGCCGAGGCACAGGTCGCGCGTTGAGCCGTAGGCGTCTCGAAGCGGTCCGCCGGCGTCCATGGCGACCAGCCCGCCGAGGGAGCCTGCGTTGGGCGGGTCGAGCGCGAGGCGTTGGTTTTCTTCATCGGCTGTTTTTTGCAGCGTCTCAATCGGCAGCCCCGCCTGCGCGATGACGGTCAGATCGCGCGGTTCATAGTCGACGATCTTGTTCATGAGCCGCGTCGACAGAAACGCGCCGGGCGCGGTCGGCAGGTTGCCGAGGCGCAGCGCCGTCCCAAGCCCCGTCGGTATGATCGGCGTCTTGGAGGCGTTTGCGCAGCGCAGCGTTTCCGACAGCTGCTCGTCGGTTTTCGGCAGCAGAACGAGCGCCGGCTCATGGTGGTCTAGCTGCGGGAATCCGTCGGGGCGCGTTTCGATCTGATCGCTGTCTAGGACGCCGGCGAAGCGTTTTTTGAGCGACTCTGCCGACTCGTTCACAGGGTCATTCCCCATTGGCTCGGCTCGTCGTCGGGGATGATCTTGCCGGGGTTGCATAGCCCGTTTGGGTTGAACACATCGCGCAGGCTTGTCATAAGGTCCAGGTCGTTTTCAGAAAAAAGCAGGCGCATGAACTCTATTTTTTCAACGCCGATGCCGTGTTCGCCGGTGATGACGCCGCCGACCTCCACGCAGGCGCGCATGATCTCCCCGCTCGCCTCCAGAACTTTTTCCACCTGCTCTGGATCGCTCTGGTCAAAGAGCAGCACAGGATGGATGTTGCCGTCGCCGGCGTGGAAAACATTTGCGATCGGGATTCCATATTTTTCGCTGACGCGGTACACCTCTGTAACCGTCTCCGGCAGGCGCGTTCGCGGCACGACGCCGTCCTGCGTCAAGTAATCCTTGGCGATGCGCCCCAAAGCCCCGAACGCCTGCTTGCGCGACTTCCACAGCAGCTGCCGCTCCTCCTCGGAGCGGGCGACCTGAACGCTCTGCGCCTTGTTTTTGCGGCAGATTTCTGCGATCTGTTCCGCCTGCGCCTCCATGCCCGCTTCAAGCCCGTCCAGCTCAATGAGCAGCGCGGCTTCGGCGTCCTCTGGAAAACCGAACTGAAACGCCTCCTCAACGGCGCCGATGATCAGCCTGTCCATCATCTCTAAAGACGCTGGTATCATGCCGCTGGCGATCGTTTCGGAGACGGTCTGCGAGGCGTTCTGCATGCTGTCAAAAACGGCGAGCAGCGTCTTATGGGTCTGCGGGTTCGGAGTGAGCTTGACGACAATCTTCGTCGCGATGCCGAGCGTCCCCTCAGAGCCGATCGCCAGCCCGCGCAGGTCGTATCCGACGCAGCCGTCGCTTTTGCCGCCGAACTGGACGATTTCGCCGTCCGGCATGACCCATTCAAGCCCTGTGACGTGGTTGACGGTGACGCCTCTTTTTAAGGTGTGCGGTCCGCCGCTGTTCTCGGCGACATTTCCGCCTATGGTGCATGCCTTCTGGCTGGACGGATCGGGCGCGTAATGGTATCCGTGCGGTTCCGCCGCGTCCGAGATCCACAGGTTGACGACCCCCGGCTCCACGACGGCGCATCGGTTGTCGATGTCCAGCTCCAGGATGCGGTTCATTTTATTCAGGGCGATGATGACGCCGCCCTCTGCGGCAATGGCTCCGCCGCTCAGGCCGGTGCCGGCTCCGCGCGCTGTGAACGGAACGCCCGCGTTGTTGGCGAGCCGCGCCACCGCGGAGACCTCGTCCGTTGTCGACGGAAACACGACCGCATGCGGCATCGCCTTGTATAGCGTAACCCCGTCCGATTCGTAGGTCATGAGCGACACGGGATCGCGCAGCACATTCTCGCTGCCAAGTATCGCCGCCATCTCGTTTGCGATGCGTTCAGCGTCCATGCGTCTAAGTGATTTCCAGCTCCGTTTCGGGAGCTTCCGACAGGTTGCGTATCGAGACGGCTTTGGCAATCTCCTGGGCGAGCGTCATGAAGGCGTCTTTCTGGGGAGAATCGCTTTCGTGGGACGCCGCCGGCGCCCCGGCGTCGCCGCCTTCGCAGATGCTCATGTCGATCGGTATTTCGCCTAAAAAGGGCGTTCCAAGTTCTTCGGCGGTGGCGCGCCCGCCGCCTGCCCGGAAGATGTCGTACCGCTTGCCCGTGTCGGGCGCGATGAAGTAGCTCATGTTCTCGATGATGCCGAGAATGGGGGTGTTTGTTTTTTGGAAAAGGGCGACGCCTTTGCGCGCGTCGTCCAGCGCGACAATCTGCGGCGTCGTCACCACCACCGCACCCGTGAGCGGAATGCTCTGCGTCATCGTCAAATGCGCGTCCCCCGTCCCCGGCGGCATATCGACGATGAGATAGTCCAGCTCGCCCCAGTCGACGTCTTGGAGAAAGTTGCGGAGCGCGCTGTGAACCATCGGTCCGCGCCAGACCATCGCCGTGTTCTTGTCCGGCAGCAGAAACCCGATCGACATGAGCTTGACGCCGTGTCGGTGGAGCGGGAGTATCTTGCGGTTTTCGGACATTTCGGGCTGTTCGTTGGCGCCGAGCATGGTCGGTATGGAGGGACCGTAGATGTCCGCGTCCAGCAGACCGACCTCGGCTCCCAGCTCGGACAGCGCGACGGCGAGGTTGACGGCGACGGTCGATTTTCCGACGCCCCCTTTTCCGCTGGCGACGGCGATCGTGTTGCGGACGTCGGGAAGCAGCTCCTGCTGTCCGAGGTTGCGGTCGCGCGCCGTGTCTGCCGTCATCGTTACATCGACCGATTCGACGCCCTCGACGGAGAGCGCCGCCTCTTCGCACTGCGCCTGAAGCTCGTCTTTGACAGGGCAGGCGGGGGTGGTGAGTTCGACGTTGAACATCACCTTACCGCCTTCGATGCGGAGCTCCTTGATCATGCCGAGGCTGACAAGGTCGCGCCGCAGGTCGGGGTCTTCGACGGCACTGAGCGCTTTCAGAATAGCCGACTCGGTCGGTCCGCTTTCAGAGGGCTGCGGTTTGTTTTTGCGTTGAAAGATCGCCATAGTTCACCCGCTTTCGCTCGCTTGCCCTGGGTCGTTTGTCCGCTTTTAGACCTGGAAGGAGCTGCCGCATCCGCACTGGGAACGGACGTTCGGATTTTCGATTTTGAAGCCGGCGCCCATCAGCCCTTCAACATAGTCGACGCTGCTGCCGGCAAGGTAGAGCGCGCTTTTCAGGTCGACAAAGACCTTCAGCCCGTCTTTTTCGATCACCTTGTCGCCGTCGCGCGCTTCGTCGAATCCGAGCCGGTACTGCATGCCGGAGCATCCGCCGCCGACGACCTGGACGCGCAGCCCGTAGCCGTCGTAGCCTTCGCTTGAAATCAGTTCTTGCACTTTCAGAGCGGCCTGTTCAGTGACGTTGATCATGTGTCGCCTTCCTTTGTTGGTTGCGCCTGTTATTATGATGGCAGAAAAATGCCGGCTTGTCAAGCGCGGAATCGATTTCATGCATAAAGTTGGGACATCATGACGAAGAGCCGCGATCATCAGCGGAAAAGCCGCCGCCCCGCCCGTCCCCATTTCTGCGAAGTATGTCCCCGCGAAAACGGGGAGCGGGAATCCCCCCTTGACAAGGGGGGATGGGGGGTTTGGGCGCGTTGCGTTTGGGTTTTGAACTAGGATTTTCAGGACTTATAGGATTATAGGATTTGGGAGGCGCGGCATATCGGGGCGGAGCGCCGGTTTTCAGCAATCATCCTGCCAATCTTTTCAATCCTACAATCCTAGTTCAGACAACGGCTAAGATTCCCGCTCCCCGTTCCCCGTTTTCACGAGGACATGCTTCACGGGGACATGCTTCACAGGAATGACGGCAGAATAAGCGTACAGCCCTTTATGAAAGGGAGCTTCCGCCTCCGCCGAACGGGCGGCAGGAGCGCAGCGCCGGAAGAAAATACTCCTCCGCGACCGTCTCCCAGCTCATCTTGCGCGCGATCTCGTAGCCGCGGTCTAGCAGCGCCTGCGCCTCGGCGTCGTTTTTCGGCAGACGCTCAAACAGCTCCTCCGCGGCGGCGGCGGCGCGCCGGCGCTCTATCGCGTCCCGTTCCGCCCATCCGATCTGGTCAGCCGCTTCGGGGGATATGTCCCCGCCTTCCACCTGCGTGTAGTCGACCGCAATCAGATTCGGCGGATTCGGCTCTCCCGCCGCTTTTTGGACAAATCCGACGCAGCCGCAGACGTTCGTCACAACGCAGACGGCGCCAAAACTGATCGGCTCAATCTGCGCGATGCCGAAAGGCTCATAGATCGACTGCCCGAATTCGGCGTCCGTTCCTTGACGGATGTCTAGAAAGCTCATCTCTGCGGGCATGCGGTCCCCGCACCGCTCTTGCGACCATCCGAACTGGTTCACAAAAACAACCTTCGCCGCGCTGGAGCGTTCGTTGAACGCATTGACGGAGCGGGAGAGCTGTATCTCGCCGCCCACAAGGTCGGGGTACCCCTCTCGATGATAGACGGGCCATCCGTACTCTTTTTCGAGGCGGCGCATCTCTTCGCCGGGGCGCCCCGGCCCGATTTCGGTGGAGAGGATAAACATCGCGGCGGTCAGCCCCGCTTGGCGCAGCCGTTCGTCCAGCGTTTCCAAGACGCGCAGGTCCCGCCACAGCCCCTTGCTTGGGACGAGCCGCGTCACATGCGTGAAGATGTAATCGGGCTGAAAACCGAGCAGACGGCTCGCGTATTGAACGAGCCGCTCTTTGGACGTTTTCTTTTCGTCTAAGTCGATCCGCTTCGCCGGCGCGCCGTTGTAGACGAGGCGGATGTTCGCCTGCGCGCATTCCTGGCTCAAGAACCGATACTCCTCTTTGACAAGGTCTCCGACGGCGAAGACGCCCCCGCAAAACTGCGCCCGTTCAATAAGCGCGTGCCGATGCGAACCCCACTGGTTGCCGAGCGTCTGTTCGATGGTTTTGCCCTGCGCTTGGCTTTGACGCATCAGGTTGTAGAAGCGGGTATCGTGTCCCGGGTGATGTTCGACGTGGGCGCGGGCGGTGGAGACCTCATGGGCGTAAAACGCCGCGCGGACGCCGCGTTCGTTCTCCATCGCCGCTTTGAGCGCCGTCGGCATGCCCATATACTCGTGCGCGATAAAGGCGGTTTCTCCGTTGTCTAGAAGCGCGCGGCATGCTTCGTATGCAGGCTCGGCGATGCGCATCCATTCGTCGTAGTCATGCGCCTGTTCATAATCTCCCGACGCGATGCCGAACCGCTGATAGAGCGTCGCTTTGAAGTAGTCGTACTGCTGCTCATTCAGTTGCGAGGTTTCGAAGAGGAGCGTTTCGACCTCGGCGCTTTTGCCGTCCGGTTTGTTTTCGAGCCGTCTTTTTCCGTAGGAGATCCAGACGCGGTATTTTTCTTCGATCGGTTTGAAGAGGGCGCGCCAGGCGCCGTCGTCGATGCCGTCGCAGACCGAGTAGAGCGTTTTGGAGTTGGCGCCGAGCCGTTCGGCAGGGTCGGAGCCGAGGCTCCAAGTTCCGACAAGGACGGTGCGGTCGACGGCGTTCTGGTAGGCGTCTGCGGTGAGCAGCCCCTCTAAGACGGTACCGATGCCGCCCATCTTCTGCGTCGCTTCATGCGTGATGTGCGCGATGTTCATGGACAAACCCTCCCGCTTTCTATAGTAGCGCTTAACGGGGGGCGAGTCGGTCCTTCCCGCGCGCATACGCTGTCCGCCTCCCATGTTGTCATTCCCGCGCAAGCGGGAATCCAGAACCGCCGTAGACGCTGTCCGCGTTCGCATGTCGACATGTCCAACTACAGAGCCTGTATGATTGACATCATGGCGGGCATGCGTTATTCTATGCGATGAACTGCCCGCAACAGGGCTACGGGAGAAACAAGCATGAAACAGGCAGCGGCTCTTGCGCTGTGCGCGATTCTAAGCTCCGCCTTAACCGTCAACGGACAGGAACCCTCCGTTGACGCGCATCTTGGTCGGGTACTAGACGCCATCAACCAGCGATTCGATGACGCCGAAAAGCGTATTGATCAGCGGTTTGACGCCATCAACCAGCGATTCGATGCCGTTGATAAACGCTTGGGTTCTATCGAAACTCGTTTAAACGAAGTGGAGAGCAAAGTCGACCATGTTTCGGGTCAACTGAGCATGGCAATGTGGATTTTTACGGCGCTGATTGCCTTGGGCGGTCTTTTTGCGTCCGTTTATTTCGCGCTTCGAAAACGGAAAGGCGAAGACGGCACTGCCGGCGGCAAGAACAAGAATCCGTATCAAAATCCGCAGTCCGAATATATGGAAGGAGTGCTGTGATCATGAGCTGGAAAGAACTCGCTGAGAATTACAGGATAGCTCTGAGCGCATTGAAAAAGGCGGCGCCCGATGAGTGGAAAACGTACAAAGCGACCATGACATTTTCACAGCTGTTTTACAGTGGAATGACGCATCGGGCGACAGCAACGGTTGTGAACAGCTTTGAAGAGGCAAACGACAAGTTTGCCCAGCATTTTCTCGGATGGCAATGGGCGGAGAGCAAAGCGCAAGAAGCAAAAGATGCGCTGATTCAAGCCGCGGAAGAAGAGTGGGCGCAGTATGAAGCCGCTTTGGAGATGATGCTGGAGGCTTTCAAGGAGAACGCAGAATGAAAACGCCATTATAAAGCTAGCGGAGAAACGAGAGGAACGCCAAACTTGAAACGCATACTCATCACCGGCGGCTTGGGCCGCATCGGGACGGTCCTATGCCGAGAGCTGAAGGGGCGTTATATCACGCGCTCCTACGACCTGCGCCCCCAAGAAGAGGCGGACGAAAACTTTATCGGCAACATCACCGACGCGGAAGCCCTTGCGGACGCCTGCGCCGATGTGTCCGCCGTCGTTCATCTCGCCGCGATACCCGGCGACGCCGACATCAACCTGCTCATCGACACGAACATACGCGGAACCTACTGCGTCTATGAAGCGGCGCGGCGGGCGGACGTCCCAAAGGTCGTCTTCGCCAGCACCAACCATGTCTCCGGCATGTGGGAGAAGGCGGGAGTTTATGCGACGCCCGATATGCCTGTCCGCCCCGACTCGCTCTACGCCGTCAGCAAGGCGGCGGGGGAAGCGACCGCCCGATTCTTCGCCGACAAGCATGGGATCGCCTCGGTCTGTCTGCGCATCGGCGGATTCAGCCCCAAAAACAAACCGGGCGGCGTCCGCAGCCTCTATATGTTATGCACGCACCGCGACATGGGGCAGCTGGTCGACAAGGCGATTCAAACCGACAAGCTGTTTGCGATTGTGAACGGCGTCTCCAACCATCCGAAAGCGTATCAAGACCTGGAGGCGGGACGCCAATGGATCGGCTATGAGCCGCAGGACAGCGCCGAGGATTGGGTTCAGGATTTCAGCGCGGAGGAGCGGGAGAAGTATGAAGCGCTGCGTTGGCGCAAGTTGGACCGAGACGAGATGCTGAAGGCGTGGACGGAGGAGCCGCCGAAACGCCGTTGAAAGCGGAGCGCATCCGCATTAGAATACGCCCAGCATCCAAGTCCAATGTTTATAAGGAGCGGCGCATGGCGAACGCAGGCGAGCGGATCGCGAAAAACGGGGGCGGCTTGAGCGTCCCAGACAACCCGATCATACCCTTTATACGCGGCGACGGAACCGGTCCGGACATCTGGCGCGCCGCCGAGGCGGTCTTTGACGCCGCTGTGGAGAAGGCGTACGGCGGCAGGCGAAAAATCGCATGGCGCGAGACGTATGCCGGACAGGCGGCGTTCGACCGGCTCGGAACATGGCTGCCCGACGAGACGGTCGCCGCGTTTCAGGAGTGTCTGGTCGGCATCAAAGGTCCGCTCACAACGCCCGTCGGCGGGGGGATTCGCTCCTTGAATGTGGCGCTGCGCCAGCTGCTGGATTTGTATGTATGCCTGCGCCCTGTGCGCCATTTTGCGGGCGTTCCGTCGCCGGTGAAGAAGCCTGAGCTGGTCGACATGGTCGTCTTTAGAGAAAACACGGAGGACATCTACGCAGGGATCGAATACGCCGCTGGAACGCCCGAAGCGGCGCGCTTCCTTGAGTTTCTTAAAAACGACTTCCCCGACGATTTTGACAGGGTGCGCTTCGGCGCTGAACATGGCGAGACGGTCGGCGTCGGCGTCAAGCCTGTGAGCCGCGTCGGAACGGAGCGGCTGGTGCGCGCCGCGCTCAACTACGCCATCGAGTATGGGCGCAAGAGCGTGACGATCGTGCATAAAGGCAACATCATGAAGTTCACCGAGGGAGCCTTCCGCGACTGGGGCTATGCGCTGGCGGAGCGCGAGTTTGGCGGCAAGACCTACACATGGGGGCAATGGAGCCGAACGGCGGAAGCGGAAGGCGAAGACGCCGCCAACGCCGAGCAGCAGGCGGCGCTGGACGCCGGTAAGATCCTCGTGAAAGACGCGATCGCGGACATCGCGCTTCAACAGGCGCTGACGCGCCCAACGGAGTTTGACGTCATCGCGACGTTGAACCTGAACGGCGATTATCTGTCCGACGCGCTCGCCGCGCAGGTGGGCGGCATCGGCATCGCGCCCGGCGGAAACATCAACTACGACACGGGGCATGCCATTTTTGAGGCGACGCATGGCACCGCGCCGAAATACGCCAATCTCGACCAGGTGAACCCAAGCAGCGTCATTCTGTCGGGGGTTCTCATGCTGGAGTATCTCGGTTGGCGCGAAGCGGGCGGTCTGATCGTGAAGGGGATGGAGGCGAGCGTTCAACAGAAGCGGGTCACATACGATTTTGAGCGTCTCATGGAGGGGGCGACAAAGCTCAAAACCTCCGAGTTCGGGCAGTCGATCATCGACCATATGGATTGAAGGGAAGCAGCGGTTTTCTCCTGATCTTGACGCTTGAGTTGGGACATGCCGGGCGGCGAGACGGTTTCTGCGCGGCTATTCGGTTCCCTCTTGATTGGAGAGCAGCGCGATCACTTCGTCAAGCTTGGCGTCAAGTCTTACAATGTCGCCCTTGATTTCTGATATGTCGCTCTTGATTTCTGACATGTCGCCTTTGAGCTCTGATCTGACCGCGTCAATTTGCTCAACAATTTTGGTCTGTTGCTTGGCTACCTTGTTTACGGCTTCCCCAACAGCGGCGATGTCGCTTTTGAGTTCAGCCCTAACAGTAAGCAAATCAATGCGTTCAGGCGTTTCCGCCTTGGCTTTCCGTTGAGGTCTTGCCATGTCCTTCTCTCCGCATCCATGAATCCGTTTTTACTTTGTCCGTATAGTGTATACCAAACGCCAGGGATGCGTCAACTTTTCTAGTAGGATCTCATGCCTAAAGTTGGACATCATGACGAGGTCAGCTCTCCGACATGTGTAAAAGGAGCGGACATGTTATATTTAAACCGAATCAAACAGAGCCGAACATCGGAAGGAACCGCCTTGGACTCAAGAGAGCGACTGCTGAAACGACTGACCGAAGCCCCAGGACTGCCCGGCTACGAAGGACCCGTCCGAGACATCTTCCTGGACGAAACGGACGGACTGGGCGACATAGAGCTGGACCGACTCGGCTCCGTCTCCTGCAAAAAAACAGGAACCGCCGACTCGCCGCGCATCATGCTTGCCGGGCATATGGACGAGGTGGGCTGGATCGTCCGCAGCGTCTCCGACGACGGCTACATCAAGTTCCGCCCCCTCGGCGGATGGTGGAGCCAGGTCATGCTCGCTCAGCGCGTGACCGTCTACACCCGAAACGGCTCCTACACAGGCGTTACCGGCAGCAAGCCGCCCCATCTTCTCGGCGACAAACGCAACAGCGTCGTCAAAATCGAAGACATGTACATCGACATGGGCGTTTCGGACGGCAAATATGTGACCGAAGAGATGGGCGTCCAGATCGGCGACATGATCGTCCCCAAAAGTGAGTTTGAGATCGTCGGCGACGGCAAATTTTATGTCGCCAAAGCGTTCGACAACCGCGTCGCCGTCGCCGCCGTCATCGAAACGCTGCGCGCCTTGGAAGGCAAGGAGCATCCGAACGCGGTCTTCGGCGTCGGCACCGTCCAAGAAGAGGTCGGGCTGCGCGGCGCCCGCACCAGCTCCTGGGTCGCCCAGCCGGACATCGCCTTCTCGCTCGATGTCGGCATCGCCGGCGATGTCCCAGGCATCAACTCGTACGAAGCCTCCATGAAGATGGGCAAAGGTCCCGCGCTGCTCTACTACGACAACTCCATCATCCCGCATCTGAACCTGCGCGACTTTGTGGTCGACACCGCAAAAGAGGAGGAGATACCGCTCCAGTCCGACTTCGTCATGGGCGGAACGGACGGCGGCGCGATCCACCTTCACCAGCGCGGCGTGCCGACCGTCACCATCTGCGTTCCGTCCCGCCATATTCACAGCCACACCAGCATGATTCACCGGGACGATTTTGACCAGCTCGTGAGCCTGCTTGCCGCGCTCATCATGCGTCTAGACAGCAAGACGACAGCGGGCTTGCAGTATTAGAAAGGGACCGCATTGCGGCGCATGTCTTGGAAAACGGTATGGGCTATAGCGGCGCTTGTTGTCATGCGCGCCGGCCTGGCGTCCGCCGAGGAGGGCATGCCGCTGCGCGTTCTGATCTGCGAGTTTCCGCCGCTTGTTCAAGAGGCGGAAGACGGGCAGTACAGCGGGTTCGACATCGACCTGTGGGAAGCGCTTGTTGAGGAGATCGGAATTGAAACGGGGGAGAAGCCCCTGTTTGAATACAAGATGGTCAAGTTCCATACGGTGTTTGACAGGCTGGTGAACGGCGAAGCGGACGCGGCGATCGCCGGCATCACGATCAACAAGGAGCGGGAGAAGCGGGTCGACTTTTCGCATCAGTACCTGGAATCGGGCTTGCGCGTGTTGACGCGGAAGGCGCCGAAGGCGTCCATATTTTCCGCCGTTAAGACGCTCTTCGCCCGCGACCGCATGATCTGGGCGGTCTATCTGTTCATTTTCATTATCATCTGCGGACATATTCTCTGGTTCTCCGAGCGCGGCGACGACGAGGCGATCAGCAACCATTATTTTCGAGGCATACTGGAGGCGTTCTGGTGCGTCGTTGCGACGATGACGACCGTCGGGTTTGGCGACATCGCGCCGCGCACCTGGCCGGGGCGTTTCATGGCGTTTTGCGTTATGATCACCGGGATCGCGTTTTTTGGGATTGCGATTGCGCAGTTGACCGTCGGGTTGACGGCGCAGACCGGCACGGTTTTGATTCAGTCGCAGGACGATCTCGCCGACCGCAAGATTGCGACCGTGAAAGGCTCCACCAGCGTTGATTTTCTGAAAGATTCGCGCAGCAAGGTCATTGAAAAAGACACGGTGGACGATGCGGTCGACAGCTTAGAGGCGGGAGAGGCGGAGGCGGTTGTGTTTGACGCGCCTCCGCTGTTGAAGTTGCAAGCCGCCCGCCAGAACGCAGACCTGGAGCTGGTCGGGGAGATGTTTGAGAAGCAGCATTATGGCATCGCGGTTCCGCAGGGATCGCCGCTGCGCGAGCAGATAAACCGCGCCCTGCTCGGCATACGGCAAAACGGCGTTTACGACAAGCTGCGGCAGAAATGGTTCGGGAAAGAAGGTTAGCCGCGCCGCCCGCCATGCCCGCAGGAAAGGAGAGCGGCATGTCAACCCGCCAAGATAAAGGCTCCCATGGGACGCTTAGAGAAGAAGACAGCGTCAACGCCGGCGCGGACCCTAGAATTGATCATTACGCGACAAGGCCTGACGGAACGGTCTATGCCGTTTACCGTCCAAAGATGATTGTCCCCGATGAAAGCGATCCCAAAATCTATCGAGAGTTCTGGGCGGCGGCGGCGGAAGCCCTGAAAGGTTATCAGCTGACCTGGGACAAGAGCGTTGACCATTCCGCCGCGCTGGAAACGCTGCGCGCTCTCGCCGAGGAGCATGGAAGCGGCGAAGCGGAATGGACGGAATACCTTTATCTTGAATCGTCAAATGAATTGGCCATGGCGCATGACCGCGGCCTTGAGCCGTATGTGAAACAGCTGGAGCTGAAAAACAAGCTGTTAGGCTTGGAGCCAGACGAAGCGCCCGATCTCATGCATTACCGACTCCAAGACATATACAACGGCGACGATACGGACGCCGTAAAATATCTGTTAGAGCCGGTCGTACGATTCTTAGACTGGATGAAAAGGCGGCGCTTTCTGAAAGGGACGGCTTTATCGCCGCATATCATCGAATTGCGGATGAGCTTCGATTGGAGCGTCGGTTTCCCATCGCAAAAAGCGAGATGCTCAACTATGAAAATTACCCGTCTATTGACGACCGGTCGAATCTTCTCTACGCCGCATTTTTTGACGCCCTTTCACGCTTGCCGGACGATTCCAAGGTTTTCACAGAATACTTTTCTGAATCGTTCGCTCCCTCTTCGCCTGATGAAGCGTCCGCTCCGCCTGGAGAACATACGGCGGCGTTGGAGGCGTCCGTCCGCGCGTCCATCGGGCAGTACGGCGCTGAAGAGGGGCTGCGCCGATTGATCCTGTCAACTCCTGAATGGGTTGAGCGCGTCATGCGGTCGCGCGGATTTCGGCGAGGCGCGCCTCCCCCGCCTGCTTCTAAGATTCGCATCCGCAGGACATGACGCTGAAAAACTGACCTTGTGTCTTTAGTTGGGACATGTCGACATGCGAACGCAGATGGCGTCTGCGGCGCCTCTAGATTCCCGCTCCCCGTTCCCCGTTTTCACGAGGACATGCTTCGCGGGAATGACGCTTTCGCGGGCGGAGCCTTTCCCCATAAATAGAGCGATCAATCGTTCAAATGTCCCAACTTTACGCATGAGGCTAGAAAAAAAGCTTGACTCCTCCGTCGGCTCCGGTTACGATAAATAATGAATAGAAAACGGCGCGGACGCAAGCCGAACGACAAGCAGGTTCAGTAAGCGAACGTCCAAAAGCGATTTCGTTTGACAGCGGCGCGAACGGCAAAGCGGCCTAGTACCCCCTGAAACCGAACGGGTGATGGGGTACTATGCAAACGCCTTTCGCGTTCACGGGCAGGCTCGCCTTCCGATACGTTCTCTTGTGCGCGCTCGCGTTCATGGGCGCGGCAGCCGCTTCCGCCCAGACCATTGAGATCGTAGGCTATGTGCGCGACGCCGCTGTCGGCGATCCTCTCCCGCACGCGGTCGTCACAATCCACCCGCTCAAACAATCGATTCGCGTTGACGAGCAGGGGCGGTTCGCGTTCAACGTCCCGCCCGGCGAATACGAACTCAGCGCCTTCGCCGAAGGATATGAAACGAGCGGCAGATTCTCCATCGACGCGGCAGGCGGCGCGCCCGCTTCTCCCGCGGTCATCGGGCTGAATCCGCGCGTCTATGGGATCGGCGAAATCTCTGTCCGCTCCCGTCCGCTCCCGAAAATGAGCAGCGAGACGGGGCGCATCGCCCAGCGGCAGCAGGCGGCGGGCTTCACGGACGGCATCAGCTCCGAATGGATGGGCGTCCTGGGCGCCTCGGACGCCGGCTCCGCGCTCAAAGCGGTCGCCGGAACCAGCCTCGTCGGCGGCAAATATGTGTATGTGCGCGGCTTGGGCGAGCGTTACAGCTCCACGCTGGTGAACGGCATTCAGATGCCCAGCCCTGAGCCGAACCGGCGCGTCATTCCGATGGACCTGTTTCCCGCGTCGCTTCTGGAAAACATTGACGTTGTGAAGACCTTCACCGCCGATCAGCCGGGCGATTTCTCCGGCGGCTCGGTGCTGGTGGTCACAAAAGATTTCCCGGACGATTTTGTTTTCTCCATCTCGGCGTCGCTCTCCTCCAATACGGCGACGACGGGCAAAGACGCCTTGACCTACGACGGCGGCGGGCTGGACTTTCTCGGCTTTGACGACGGTACGCGCGAGGTACCCGACCTGATCCTCTCCGAAGCGAGCGGCAACGCAATCCGCAAGCGCGGCAGATTCACCCCCCTCGGCTTTGAGGACGACGAAATCCAGGCGTTCGGGCGCTCCTTTAACAATGTATGGTCGCCTCAAACCGTCCGCGCCCCGGTCAACCAGAGCTACAAGATGACGCTCGGCAACTCGACGCAGATGTTCGGGAAGCCGTTCGGCTACATCGGCGTCTTGACCTACGGCAACGACTGGAATACGCGCGAGACGGAGCGCAACACTTTCCGCCTGACGACGAACGACGAGGGCGAGACGGAGTTGACGCCCACGACCGACTACGACACGGCGCAATCGACCAACAACGCGGCGCTTTCGGCGGCGTTGAACGCGAGCCTGCGCCTGTCCAACAGCGCCAGGCTCAGCATTAAGACGCTGTACACCCGCTCCACCGACAAGGAAGCGCGCTCATGGCAGGGCTACAACGCCGACCGCTCAACCGACCTGCGCAGCGGGCGCATTCTGTTTATTGAGCGGCAGTTGATTTCGTCGCAGTTGTCGGGCGAACACCGCTTTGCCGGGCTGCGCGACTCCGAGTTTGTGTGGCGCGCGGCGTTGTCGCAGGCGGCGCGGGACGAGCCGGACTCGCGCGAAACGCTGTATGAATTCCGCGGCGACGACTTCTACTTTAGGGACATCACGCAGAGCGGCAGCCGTTTCTTCTTCGACCTGACCGACAATGAGGCGAGCGGGCGGGTCGACTGGACGACGCCCATATCGCCCGCCGTCGGCTCGAAGGTGAAATTCGGCGCGTTTGTGCGCGATCGGCGCCGCGCCTTTGACGCGCGCCGGTTCCGCTTTGAGCCGTTCAGCAACATTGAAGACGCGGTCAACCTCTCGGCGCCGCCGGAGGAGCTGTTTGCCGAGGAGAATATCGCCCCAGGGCTGTTTGAGCTGCGCGAGTCGACCCGCGCGACCGACAACTACGAGGCGACGCAGCGCTCCATGGCGGGGTATATTCAGGCGGAGTTGACGACAGGCGGCGCGCTTCAAACGATCATCGGCGCGCGGCTGGAGTCGTCCGATCAGGTCGTGACAACCTTCGACCCGTTCTCGACCGAAGCGGCGCCGATTGTGGCAGACCTGAAGGCGGTCGACCTGCTGCCGAGTTTGAACCTGCGCTACAGCTTCACGGAGCGGCTTAAAATGCGCGCCGCCGCCTCGCGCACCTTGACGCGCCCCGACCTGCGCGAGATGGCGCCGTTTGAATACACCGACTTTGTGGGCGGCTCAAAGGAGCTCGGCAACCCTGAGCTGGGGCGTACGCTCATCCAAAACTATGACGTCGGGTTTGAATACTATCCGCGCGAAGGCGAAATCATGGCGCTGAACGGCTTTTACAAGCAGTTCAACGATCCGATTGAGGAGATCATTCAGCCCTCCGCGGAGGTGATCACAACCTACGCAAATGCGCTCGGGGCGAGCCACTTCGGCATCGAGATCGAGTGGCGGCAGCGGCTGGACAAGGCGGCAAAAGCGCTCTCGCCGTTCCTGCTGAACGCGAACCTGACGCTGCTGAAGTCGCAGGTCGAACTGCCCGACATCGGCATTCAGACCTCCAGCGACCGCGCGCTGCAGGGGCAGTCGCCCTATCTGCTGAACATCGCGCTTGTCTATGACAACCCCGACGCGAATTTGAGCGGAACGATGAACATCCACTCGTTCGGACGGCGCATCGCGAGCGTCGGAAACCACGGCCTGCCCGATGTGTATGAAGACGGACGAACCGAGTTGAGCGTCTCCATTGACAAGCAATTGACGCCGTCTGTGCAGATCAGTCTGAGCGGGAAAAACCTGTTGAATCCGGAAACCCTCCTGACGCAGGGGGAGAAAACATATGTGCGGTACCGCGCGGGGCGCTCCTTTTCGGCGGGCGTCAAATACAACCTCTAACTCAAAGGGAGTCGAGATGATTAACGTACGAAAATGGAATCCGATCATGGCGTTCGCCCTATCGCTCGAAGTCGCGCTCTTCCTGGGCTGCGGCGAAGACGATGTCGTCGAACCAGACCCCATCAACGGCGCCGGAGAGGTCAACATCCTTACAGGGAAGATCACAGAGAGCATGACCCTGTCCGCCGACCGCGAGCATCTGCTGCGCGGCGTCGTTTCGGTTGAAAGCGGCGCGACGCTGACGATTGAGGCGGGAACGAAAATCTACGGCGAAGGCGCCTCGGCAGGAACGCTCGTCATCCATCAGGGCGGAAAAATCATGGCGCGCGGCTCCGCTTCGAATCCGATCGTCATGTCCAGCGACCAAGAGGTCGGCAAGCGCAGCCGCGGGCAGTGGGGCGGTCTCATCATCAACGGCTACGCCCCGACGAACCAGGGCATTCAGGCGGGCGAAGGCGACACAGGCGACTTCGGCGGCGAAAACCCAGCCGACAACAGCGGCGTTCTCGAATATGTGCGCGTCGAATACGCCGGCATTGAGTTCAGCCCCGACAACGAGCTGAACGGCATCGCCTTCCAGGGCGTCGGCTCAGGCACAAAAGTCGACTACATTCAGGTACACATGAACCAGGACGACGGCATTGAGTTCTTCGGCGGAACAGTGAACGCGAAGCGTCTGCTCGTCACCGGCGCGCGCGACGACTCCTTCGACTGGACGGACGGCTGGACGGGTAAGGGTCAGTTCTGGGTCGCGCAGCAGTACGGCGACGACGCGGACAACGGCTTTGAAAACGACAACAGCTCCAAGAACAACGACGCCGAACCCCGCTCGGCGCCGACCGTGTACAACGTGACGCTGGCGGGCGATCCGCAGGGTCCTGAAAGCGGCGTCGGCCTTCTCATCCGCGAGGGCGCCGGCGGCGTCTACCGCAACTTCATCGTCACAGGCTTCGGCGATGCGGGTCTTGAGATTGCAAACGGCTCCACAATCAGGCTTGCAAAAGACGGCGGCTTGACAGTTCAGAACTCCATTTTTTATGACAACAGCGGCGGCAACTTTGCCGGCGCGACAACAGGAGGCTTCGACGTCGCCGCTTGGGCGAAAGAGGCTTCCAACAACAACTCGGAGGCGGACCCGAAGCTGGCGGACGCCTTCAACAAAACAGACCCCGATTTTCGTCCGGGCGGCGCCGCAACCGACGGCTCCGTGAAGGTCGCATCGCCGCCTTCGGACGGATTCTTCTCCCCGGTGAATTACATCGGCGGAGTCGACCCGGCGAACAACTGGACAACTGGATGGACAACCTCTGACCAGAACTAGTTGTTCCCGCGTCTGGATCCTCGTTCAGTAGGCGGGCGCCGCGCGCGCCCGCCGTTTTTTCAATCGGAGCGAAACATGCGCGACCGTCAGAACCTCCCGCCCTGGATCGGCAGGGGCGTCCAAACGGCGGCTTTGACCGCCGCGCTGATGCTCCTAACGGGCGGATGCGGAGAAAGCGAGCCATGGGACGGATCCTTTTCATCGATTGAGGCGCTGGGCGAGGCGGCGGCGCAGGCGCTGTCGGACGGAGACGCCGAGGCGCTGCGCGGGCTGCGCGTCAACAAAAAAGAGTACCTTGACTGGATATGGCGCGAATTTCCAGCGAGCAAACCGCCCCAGAATTTTCCCGCCGACTTCGCGTGGAGCAATTTAAACAAAAACAGCTCCCTCGGAGAGCGGCGCTGGGCGGAACGGTATCAAGGCAAACAATGGAAATTCGTCGAGATGCGTTTTGAGGAGCCGACCGACCGATACAAGCGGTTCAAACTGCTGCGCGGAACGGCGCTTGTCTTAGAGGATGAAAACGGCAAGCGGTACGACCTGCGCATACTCGGCTCCATCGTGGCAAAAAACGGCAAATACAAACTTTTAAGTTACAAAGAATGACAGCGGAAAGGAAACAGAATGCATTCTGAACATGAAAAACAGGAGCCGCCTCGAACGGGCGTGAGCCTTTCGGGGGCGGTCGGGCGCTACCGGTCAAAGAACCGGCGGGCTTTCATTTTATCGGTGATTGCGCATGGAGCGGCGGCATTGATACTGGGCGCGGTCGTCATCTGGACGCATGAGGAGGCGAAGCAGGACGCGGACGGCGACATTGTGGATGTGTCCAAGACGGCGCAGGCGGTTACTCCGCGCCGGGAGCGTCCGCCGCGTTTAAAGCGGAACGAGGTGAAGCGCCAAGCATTTGACAAGCCGATACAGATTCAGACCGCGGCGAAGTTTTCGGGCGCCTCGACGGATGGATTTTACATCCCGGCGGGCGACGCGCAGAGCGATCAGGTGTCGCAGGCGCTCAAGGCGGCGGCGGCTCCGCAGCTGGCGGTTTCCACGCAGGCGCGCCCGGCAACGGTCTCCTTTAGCGGGCAGATCAAAATGGATACTTGGACGGTCGGGACGGCTCCGATCAATACGTCGCTGACGACCGCGTCGCCCGGCCTCATGTCGATGGTGGGCGCGCCGCGCGGCGGCAATAAAAGCGCGGAGGAGTTTGAGCAGTTCAAGTCCGCCGTGCGCGAGGCAATTCAGCGGGCGCAGGAGTATCCGCACTTTGCGCGCGCGCAGGAGATCGAAGGCAAGCTGGCGCTGAATATCCTGTTGAAGCGGGACGGAACGGTGGCGGAGGTGTCGATTGAGACCTCGTCCGGCTCCGATATTCTGGACTCGGCGGCGGTCAAGAGCGTTCAGCGCATCGGCCGCTTGACGGCGTTTCCTGAAAGCATTCAGGCGGCGAGCATGCGTTTGAGCGTCCCGGTGCGTTTCGATCTGGAAGGCGTTTAGGCAACCGCGGAGCGAAAGGGCGGTAAAAAGCCCGCTTACTGGCTATTCAGCAGCTGGACAATCTCCTTTCTGCCCTTTTCGATGGCGGCAAACCTTCTGCGGTCGATCTTGATCTGAAAGACGGCGCCGATAAAGGAGGTGATTTCAAACGGCGCATTGGTCGAGGCTGCCGGCATGTTGCCTTCATGATTCCTCGCGCGGATATTCGCCCCGTTCTCGATCAGCAGCTTCGCCGTTTCCACATCGCCTAGAAACGCGGCGGTGTGGAGCGGCGTATTTCCCGACCTGTCAAGGATATTTACGTCGGCTCCGTTGTCAAGCAGGGCGCGGGCGACTTCGGTCTGCCCGTAGAGAGCCGCCCATCCCAACGGCGCCAGATGGTACATCCTGTCCCGCTCGTTCACATCCGCCCCATGCGCAATGCGCCGTTCCGCCGCCTTGACGTCTCCCATGCGCGCGTCGCGCCAGATGCCTGTGTCAGGCAGCTGCGGCGGTTGCGGCGGCTGCGGCTGTACTTGTATTTGGACCGCCCGATGGGCGGCATGCGCGTGGAACCCCCTAGAAGACCTGTGCGACCAGATCGGCATTCCGCCGGCAATCTCCCCCATGATGTCGCCTCGGCGCGTGAGAATAAAGCTGCGCACATCCTCCAGTTCCCCTCTAAACCCTCTTCGCCCCCCGACCTCGTTGTGCGCGTTGCGCTGCTCACGAGTTAGATACGGCTCAATCATCTTCCCCACCCGATCGATCTCCGCCGCCATCGCCTCTTCATTCCACCGCTTGTTAAGCAGCTCCAGCATCGCTTTGCGGTACCCCTCGCGCCCCTCCTGCGTTTGATAGAGCGCGCTCGCGATGGCGCCCCGCATCTTCACCGAAATGGGCGCCGAAGGGTCTCTTCTTTCCACATGGCTATACTTGCGAAACGAGGCGTCCGCGCCCCATGGTATGAAGTGAAACTTGTCCGTTGCAGGATTCAGATAGAAAAAGTAGTTGTTCATGTTTCCAGTATACCCGTCGCCGAAACCAATCAGCCCCTCCAACGCCCAGAACTTGTAAAACGAGTCCAGGTCGATATGATTGCCGATTTCGATTGCGGACGGATTTGAACCGGTGAGAACGGCTGACAGCTGCCGGATGCGGTCCTTGCCGAGGGCGTCGTCGCCGCGCTCATGCTCAAACCCGTGTTCGCTTCCGGGATGAAAATCGATGGTTGTGCCTTCATACAGGACGCCGCCGTTGTCGCCGAAATGTTGCTTCAGAAAATGGGAGCGCACGCCTTCCACATGCGAATAGACGCCGAGAGAGCGTCCGTTGACGCTCACCTCCGCAAAGGCGCACCGCGGCGCGGGAGAGCCTGCCTCGTTGAACAGCCGATACCCTAGATACTGGTCAATCTGGCTTGGGTCCTGCTTGTTGTTGTTGAGCGTCAGCAGATTCAGCCCCCCGATGTTCGCCTCTTTGTCCGTGTAGTTCAACTTGACCTTGAGCGACGGGCGGGAGCTGCTGATGGAGCCGATGAAGCCTTTTTTACGGATGGCGACATTGGGAAACTGGACGCCGTCTATCGTCACGCGCGCCGGCACATAGGTGAACGGCTTGCTGGAGCCGCGCTGCCCCCTGTGTCCATGGCGCGTCTGATGCCGCAGCGTGTTCCAGTCCTGCGGCGAGACCTCAATCTGTATGTCCATGACGCGGTCGGTCGGGAAGAGATCGTCCAGCGTCAGTTTCTTTGCCCCGCCGTCCTTCCCGTCAACCGCCCCGTCGTCTTTCCCGTCGGCCGCCCCGTCGTCTTTCCCGTCGGCCGTCCCGCAGGCGAGCGCCGCCAAGCATAGCAGTATGCATGCGCCCCATGCGCCGCCTCGGTTGAACGCCCTGCGGTCAAACTTCATGAGACTCTCCTTTCTTCTGATGAACGCGCCGCGCCGCCTAACGTCATCATACAACGCAGCCTGCGCAAACGGGAATCTCATGAGCGTTTTATGGACGCCAAATCCCGGACGCCGCTAGGGGCTATTCAGCAGCTTTACAATTTCCGCCCTGCCTTTTTCGATGGCGGCAAACCGTCTATGGTCGATCTTGATCTGAAAGATGGAGCCGATAAAGGAGGTGACCTCAAACGGCGCTTTGGTCGATTCTATCGGCATGCCGCCTTCATGATTCTTCGCGCGGATATTCGCCCCGTTCTCGATCAGCAGCTTCGCCGTTTCCACATCGCCTAGAAACGCGGCGGTGTGGAGCGGCGTATTTCCCGACCTGTCAAGGATATTTACGTCGGCTCCGTTGTCAAGCAGGGCGCGGGCGACTTCGGTCTGCCCGTAGAGAGCCGCCCATCCCAACGGCGCCAGATAGAACATCTTGTCCCGCTCGTTCACATCCGCGCCGTCCGCTAGACGCTTCTCAACCGCCGCCAGCTTGCCCATGCGCGCCTCATGCCACACCCCCTCTTTGGGCAGCTCTGGAAAGCGCCGTTCATCGGACCGCATCACAAACGGCTCTTCCAGCCTTGCGTTCCAAATCGGCATGCCGTCGCGTATCTCCTCCATGATGTCGTCTCGCCGCAAACGGATAAACCGCCGCACATCCTCCACTTCGCGCTCAAACGAGGCTTGCCGTCCGATTTCGTTTCTTGATTGGCGCTGCTCGCGCGCTAGATGCGGCTCAATCATCTCCGCGACGCGGTCGATCTCCGCCAGCAGCTTTTCTTCGTCCCAGTGGTTTTCCAGCAGCTCCATCATCGCGCGGCGGAACCCCCCGCGCCCCTCTTCCAGCCGGTAAAGCGAGAGCGCCGTCCGCCCCTTCATCTTCACCGAGATGGGCGCGCGCCGGTCTCTTCCGCGCTCCACATGGCTATACTTGCGGAACAGCGCGTCGGCGCCCCATATGATGAAGTGGAATTTATCCGTCTTTGGATTCAGATACACATAAAAATTGTTGATGTTTCCAGTGTATCCGTCGCCGAAGCCGACCAAACCTTCCAAAGCCCAGAATCGATAAAAGGAGTCCAGATCCACGAGTTCGCCAATCGATTCCGCCGTCGTGCCGGGATCGCTCAGAGCGGCTATCAACTGCTTGATGCGCTCCCTGCCGAGCTCGTCGTCGCCGCGTTTATACTCAAAAGCGTTTTCCCAGCCTTCAAAAAAGTCGACGACGGTTCCTTCATACAGGACGCCGCTGTCGTCGCCGAACTGGCGCGCTAGAAACGGCGCGCGTATGCTTTCCACATGCGAATAGACGCCGAGCTGCTCCCCGTTGACGCTCACCCTCGCAAAGGCGCATCTTGGGGCGGGGGCGCCCGCCTTGTTGAAGAGCGCATAGCCGAGATACTGATCCATCTGGCTTAGGTCCTGCTTGTTGTTGTTGAGCGTCAGGAGATTCAGCCCCTCGACGGACGCCTCCTTGTCGATATAGTCCAGCTTGATTTTGAGCGACGGGCGCGTATGGCTTTGCGAGCCGATGAAGCCTTTTTTGCGCAAGCCGACCGCCGAGAAAAGAACGTCGTCAATGACGACGCGCGCCGGGACATAGGTGTAGGGTCCTTTGATGTGTCCGTATTTGCGCGATTCGTCCAGCGCCGACCTGAAATCCCTTGACTGATGTCGAATTAGGTCCCAGTCTCTCTGTTCAACGAATATCTGTATGTCCAGAACGCGGTCGGTCGGAAAAAGATCGTCCAAGGTCATCTCCTTTGCGACGCCGCTGAGCGAAATTCCAAAGACCAACAGAGCGAGGGGCAAAGCCCATTGCTTCATACGACTCTCCTTCTGGTTCCGCGCTTCAAACGATTGCCATGCCGCTATGCGCAGTTTGCCGATTCTCTTTCGATTTGTCAACCGGCGCAAGCGGGGTAGTACGCTTATATGGAGGTTCTCATTTTAACCCTAAAGCGTCCGCGCCGCCGGCCTTCATTCCCGCCCTTGCGGTAAAACGCGCGGGAATCCAGAGTCCAACAGACGTCCTCCGCATTCGCATAACGAATTATCGTTCTATTTACGGGAAAAGGCTTCGCCAACCGGAGCGTCATTCTCGCGAAAGCGGGAATCCAGAATCCAACAGACGACGTCCGCATTCGCATGTCGACGTGTCCCAACTAAAGCCTTAAGGTCAGAAAGCGGTTGATTTTCTAACGAATCTCTGCTATAAAGATATTAAAGGCGCAAAAGAAGCTCGCCGACATTTACTAGAGTCGATTGAAAAGGTGAGGTCTGCCGCCAGCGTGACAACGTATGAGGCGGTCTTAATGAAGGGCGTTGACCCGGCGCATCCCAAATACAAGTTCACGTTTCTGGATCTGGGCGATATCGGGAAGTCGGCGCAGGAGAGCGGCGATTCCAAATAGGCGCAAGCCTGCGGTGGAGATTGATCATGTCCCGCAAAACATATCTGACGGCGGCCGTCTTGGCCGCCGTCCTTCTCGGCGCATTTCTGTTGCTCTGGATTTTGAGCATGAAAGGCGGAGACAGCGAGGCTCCCATGGCGGAGATTGAAGGCGGCGAGGCGGAGAAACAGACGCCCCCCGCCCCGCGCGTTCAACCGAAAAAGCCGCCGAAAGAGACTCCAAAAATGGACGATGAAGCGGACGCCGGACCCTACAACGTAAAAAACTGGCAGGAAGCGTTGGACCTCATGGCTGAGGAGGTCGGAAAAGAATATGACCGTCTTGTCGAAGCGGGCGTAAAGCCGCAGCCGCATATGTCGCTTGCGGGGATGGCATATCAGAACTTTCGGAAGCGCGTCTTTGAGGACAAGGAGGACCTTGCTCTTTACAATGCGCTGCGGCCCTACATTCCTTACGCTCCTGACGTGCCGATGGAGAAACGCACGGGAAAAGAGCGGATTCCAGATGAAGAACGCGGAGCTGAGGAGTTGCTCGTGCGGTCGGGGCGGCTTCCTCGTACCGCGCTTCAAGGCAAGATGACGCTTCCGAACGGCGAGACCTACTATGTCGACAAGAAGGAGGAGCTGTACATCACTTGGCAGAAGTCGCACATATCTCCCAAGCAGAAGCAGGCGTTGGCGCGTCTGGAAACGGCGCGCGGCGAACTGGAGCGCCGTCTGAAACAGACGCCTGGCGATCAGCAGACTAAAAAGAAGCTTGCCGACATTCTGGAGTCCATCGAAAAGGTGAGGTCTGCCGCCGGCGTGACGACGTATGAGGCGGTCTTAATGAAGGGCGTTGACCCGGCGCATCCCAAATACAAGTTCACGTTTCTGGATCTGGGCGATATCGGGAAGTCGGCGCAGGAGAGCGGCGATTCTAAATAGGCGCAAGCCTGTTCTGGAGAGGCGCGGGGCTTGAGCTGGGTATGCGGACAGCTCAAGCCCGCTTCTGTATTTCCGCTCTTTTCGGGTTAAGTCCATCGCCGCGCCGCCTCAAACGACTTGCGCCCTCTCCCCGAAACAGAGACAATGCGCCTATGTCAGAGGCGCGCAGCGAACGCAAACGGCAGGATGAGCAGTGGATGGCGCGCGCGCTGGAGCTCGCCCAAAGCGCGAAACGGCGCACCTCCCCCAACCCAATGGTCGGAGCCGTCGTCGTCCAGAACGGGCGCGCTGTCGGCGAGGGATGCCACCAAGGTCCCGGACACCCGCACGCCGAAGCGGAAGCGCTGAAGCAGGCGCAGGGCAGAGCCGACGGAGCCGCGCTTTATGTGAACCTAGAACCGTGCGCCCATGAAGGGCGAACGCCGCCATGCGCCGATCTGCTTGTCAAACGCGGCGTCGCGCGCGTCGTCTCCGCCATCGAAGACCCTGACGAGCGCGTGTCGGGGCGCGGACATGCGCGCCTGCGGGCGGCGGGCATACAGGTTGAGATCGGGCTGATGGCGGAAGAAGCGCGCCGCCTCAACGCCCCGTATCTGAAATGGAAACGGCGGGGCGTCCCGTTCGTCACGCTCAAAATGGCGATGAGTCTAGACGGCAAAACGGCGACCGGGGCTGGCGAATCGAAATGGATCACCTCGGAAGCGGCGCGCCTGGACGGCAGGCGTCTGCGCGTTTCGCATGACGCGATTCTGATTGGCGTCGGCTCCGCGCTTGCCGACGATCCGCGGCTGACCGCCCGCCTCCCCGACAGCGGCGCCGATCAAGACCCGCTCCGCGTTGTCGCGGACACGCATGCGCGCGTCCCTCCGACAGCGCGCATGTTTCAAAACCGCAGCGCCAAAACGATTGTCGCGGTCGGAGAGACCACCCCCGTCAGCCGCGTCCGCGCGCTGGAGTCGGCGGGAGCGGAGGCGTGGCGCCTGCCGCTTTTGGAAGGGCGCGTCTGCCTTGAATCGCTGCTTCGGCGCTTGGGCGGGGCGGGCGCGTTGAGCGTTCTGGCGGAGGGCGGGTCGCGCATGCATGGCAGCCTTGTGCGCTCTCGGCTGGCGGACAGGGTCGCCGCTTACATCGCGCCGATCATCATCGGCGGAGAAGGGCTGCCGGCGGTCGGGGACGCCCTATGCGCCCGCCTCTCCGACGCCCTGCGCATACGCGAATGGACGGCGCAACCGATCCCGCCGGACATACGCATCGACGGGTATATTGAAGAAGCGGACAGCGGATAGCGCGGTTTGGCGGCGCTGTCCGTCATTTCCGTACGACGTCTATCAGCCGATTGATTTCCTCTTCGTTGTTGAAGAGCGCCGCAGAGACGCGAACGCCGTCGATCTCTTCCACATGCCGCACGCGGATGCGGCGCCGTTCGTACAGCTCCGCCGCAAGCCGCCCCCCTGAAACGCCCTCGACCGAAAAGGAGGTCATCGCGCACGAATGCTCCCATGCGTCCGGCGTGTGGAGGCGGACATTCGGCGCCTTTTTCAGCGCCTCTTTCAGCATATCTGTCAACGCCCGCATATGCCGCCATGCGTTCTCAAAACCGACCTGATCCCACCACTCAAACAGCGGCTCAAAGCCTGCATAACGCCCGCAGCCGCGCGTTCCGCATTCAAACCGCCGCGCGGAGCGGTCAAGCGCAAGCTTGCCGGTCGCCTCGTCGTAACTGCCGGAACCCATTCCCACCTGCGTCGGCGTCAGCGCGTCCAACAGCGCGGGGCGTATGCGCAGATAGCCTGTGCCTTTCGGTCCGAGCAGCCACTTATGCCCGTTGCCCGCGTAGAGATCGGCTTCCTCCGCCGCCTCCTGTATCGGCATCTGCCCCGCCGCCTGCGCCCCGTCGATGAGCGACAGGACGCCGCGCTCTCGGCAGAGGCGCGCCATCTCAGCGGCGGGCGCGCGCTTGCCCGTGACGCAGCTGACATGGCTGACCGCCATGAGGCGCGTTTTGGGGCTAAAGGCGGCTTCAAGAGCGTCCAGCGTCTCCTCAGGCGAGTTCCCAAAACGAAAACGGCGCACCGACACGGCGTTTTTCCCCGCGGAACGCTGCGCCAAAAACGCCCACGGAAACAGCAGCGCCGCGTGTTCCTCGTCCGAGATGAGTATCTCTCCGCCGCCGCTCCAGTCAAGCCCATGGGCGGCGGCGTTGATCCCTTCGGTCGCGTTGCGCGTGAAGGCGACCTCGTCCGCGGAGACGCCCAAAAACGCCGCCAGACGCGCCCGCCCCTTTTCAAGCTGCTCAAGAGAGGAGGTCCACTCCGTCTCCCCGCCAAGTTCAAACGCGCGGACGCCCGCCTCCACCTTCTCGGCGACCGAAAGCGGACACAGCCCCGCCGCGCCTACGTTTAGATATGCGCACCGCTCTAGAAGCGGAAACTCGCCCCGAATCACAGCGCGACAATCCGGCGCATGCGCCGCGCCGTCTCGATATGGTCGTCCCGCGAGCCGCCCACCTCATGAATGACAGGCGCGGAATACCCGGCGGCGCGCAGCTCCGCCATGACGCCCGCCCAGTCGGTGTCCCCGTCCATGAGGCGCGTCCAGGCGTGCGGTCCGCGCTTGAAGTCCTTGAAATGAACCCGCTTGATGCGCGTCCCAAGAGCGCGTATCCACTGCTCCGTGTAGCCGTATGCCATCATGTTGGCGGTGTCCAGATACGCGCCGATCCATTCGCTGCCGACCTCGTCGATGAGCTGGCGCATTTCGCGCGGGCTGAGCAGAAACTTGTTCCACACGTTTTCAACGCCGACGGCGCACTGGCTCTCCTCCGCAACGGGCGCGAGCTCCTTGAGGCTGCCGCAGAGCGCGTTCCAAGCGTCGTCGTAGGTTCCTTCTTGGGGAAGGGCGCCGGGATGGAGCAGCGTCGCGCCGGCGCCGAGGGCTTCTGCGATTTCGCATGACCTTCGGACGCGCAGGACGCCGTGTTCGCGCTGGTCGGGGTCGGTTGAAAGCAGGTTTCCGCCGCCCCCTTTCGGCGAGGCGGAGATGACGCTGGCGATCTCAACGCCGGCGTCGCCGCACCGCCGCGCGGCGTCCGCCAGTTCGCTGTCGGTCATGTTGGGATGCAGGTCTTTGCCGTCGCGGAAGGTGAGCTCCACCGCTTCGTACCCCGCTTCTTCGCATAGGTTGAGCGTTTCGTCCAGGCTGGCGTTGCCGAGTATGATCTGTGTGATGCCGATTTTGTGGGTTGTTGTCATGGCGGCTCCTTTTTTTCTTGGGTTAAATGTAAGTCCAGCCGCCGCGCAGGTCAAGCGCAGCGCATCCTTTGCCGCGCTGCGGGGCATGCGTCAACCCAAGAATCGCGTTTAGAAAAAGATCTTGTTTCAAAAGCCTGCATAGGTTATCGTCATGATGCGGTGGAGGTTTGTTTGCGCAAAAAAAGTTGCTGCGCGGCAAAGCCTATGCTATAGTTCCGAATGTTGTCAAGAATCGTTCAGTTACACGGCGGGAAACCGCCAGAAAGGAAAACGCAAACGTGCGTCATTTGAATGAAATCGTGCGAACTCTCATGACCCCCCCCCCGCGAGAGTCGGCTGCGTAAAGCGGCGCTGACCTTGCTTGCTGCGGCAACGGCCGCTGTCTTCGTCTGCGCGCCCGGCAACGCGGTTGTCGAAATCAAAACGATTGAGATCACTCAGATGACGGTCTCGGCAACCGACATATTTGAAGGCGAGTCGCACACCGCAACGGCGTCCTTGGTCGTTAAACCTGGGCGAATCTTGGACAACCTGGACAACAGACCTGTCAGGGTTGATTGGACTGTTGAGGCTGACGGCGACGATGACCCAGAACATGAATGGACAAACAATAATCCAGGCGCTTCAAGCGATTTCACTTTCACATATGACGGCCTAGGCTCAACGACCGGCTCCGCAGTTGTTGTGAAAGCCGTTGCCTTTGACGCCTTAGGCGACTCCGACGCCGCCGAGACAACCATCAACATCTGGACGAAATCAGAAACGGTCAATATCGTTTCAAAAACCAGCGACAATACCTACGTTGGAGTCACAACGGACGATGTCTCTGTCCAAACGGATGTGGGCTTCCACCGCGTCGATTGGTCTGTCGATGACGGGTCTGGCGGCAGCGCGACTGCGATCACGACCAGCGGACCTGGGCTGACAAGTCAGATCGCATACGACTTTTCAACCGTCCCGCACGGCAATACCGTCACGTTCACGGCGACTCCATACGGCGTCAACGCAGACGGCGAAGCCGCGTCGATTGAGATCGTCGCCTGGAAGATGATCTCGATCGATTATTGTTCGCCGTCTCCGTTTTCGGCTAAGGTCGTGGAGGGCGAAGAGCTTTTCGTGTATGCCTACACCAACATTCCCTTCAGCCGCGTCGAATACAGCGTCGAGCATGGGGACACATATCCAGACCCCAGCGATGGAGCGAACGACACGGAAAGTCAATTCTCTCACACCTTCAACAACCTCAGACACGACGACGATGACCCTACATTTATAGAAGCTCATGAGCGCGACATCGTTGTGACAGCATACGCCACGATCAACGGCGAAGAGGTCAAAAGCGATCCTTTCATCGTGGAGGCGACCGTGTATAATAACAACGACTTCATCTGGAAGTCGATCAAAGCATCCGTTGACAGCGTCACACACGTCACCGACACGCAACACGATCACATACTGACCACCTCGCACTCTGTTGTTTACTACAATGACGACGCGGACCTTCCTCAGGTCGATTTCCTCAGACAATCTGGCTGGTGGGTAGGGAATGAACCGGGAGCAGCCAATATGCTGTTGGCCAGGGGACACCGCATCGAGGATCTGATCAGCCTGGAGCTTGCGTATTCCGCAACTTTCAGCGCGTCCCTGACAAACAAGCGTCAAATGTCTTGGGATAAGTACCACGGCGGGCATGCGTTCACGCGATTCGGAAACATGGACGATTTGTTTCGAGAAGAGGCAGAGGTCAATTCGTTCTCGGATACTAGATATCGAGGCGCGGAAACCGGTTTGCCTCCGGCAAAGAGCAGAACGGTCACGAACGATAGGCGGAAAGCCAAACTGCTTGCAGATTGAAGCTGCTGAGGCGCAGGGGCGCGGCGTTCAACCCGCCCCTGCGCCTCTATCTTTAGAACTGCGGATTCAATTTTGTGCGGTTTTACATTTTGGAAGGTACGTTTCAATGCGACAGATTCGAATGTTCGCCTGTTTCGCTGTGGTCGCTCTGCTGATCAATTCTCAACCGGCGTTTGCTGTCCTGCCGCTGCCAAAGCCTCGAGAAGATGTGACGAAGCTGACCAAACCGACCGTCTGCTATATTACAGAAGACGGATATGAGTTAGGTCTCATCGACTGGGACGGCAAGAACGACCGTATCTGGATGGGCGACGGAAAGGCGCGGTTCTCCGGCAGCGCGTACTGGTCGCCGGACGGCAAGCGCGCCGCAGTCGTCGTGTACGATGGAGCCGACAGAAGCTACACGCCTTATGTGTTGAATCTGGAAACCGGCGACACCCAAAACCTGCTGGAATGGCTCCCGGAGGGGGTAGGCGATTATGTTTACCCCTCTTGGTCGCCGGACGGAAACTGGGTGGCGATTGTCGACACATGGCGCATCACCAATCTCATCCTTGCGGCGAACATCTTCAAGGTCAATATCCACAGCGGCGCATCTGTTCAGCTGACCGATTTCCCCCGGCGAAATCCTGCATACGGAATTCCGTCATGGTCGCCGGACGGCAAGAAGATCGCGTTCGGAGCCTTGGAAGAGCCTCATTTAGTGGAGGAGGCAGTGCGAAACAACGAGGTCTATGTCATGGACGCCGACGGATCGAATATGGTCAACATCAGCAACCATCCAAAAGGAGATTCCTATCCCGTATGGTCGCCGGACGGGCGAAAGATCGTATTTCTGTCCTACCGAAAATTTCCTTCCCCGAAAGCGTGGGAGCTTTACTTGATGAACCCGGACGGCTCAAATGTGGAGCGACTCTCGTACAATACACACTTTGAAATCGGCGTCGATTGGTCTCCCGATTCTAAGTGGATTGTTTACTTTGGCTTTTCAAGGGACCCGAACGATCCAGCGCCGGAAGGCATTTACCGCATGCATGTCGCTACGGGAAAGGCGACGTTCATCAAGCGCGGCGTGGACTCGCCGACATGGGTTTTGGCGGGCAAGAGCCGTTTCCTCTCCGTCGATCCTGCGGATAAAAAAAAAGCGCAATGGGGGAAGATAAAAGCGGCGGGCGGCAATGAAAACAGCCCACCGCCGCAGGAGAGCTCCTCCGAAGAAAAATGACAGACAAAGCGGGTCCGCTGCGCCTCGATTCGCCGCGTCAGCCCGTTCTCTGACAGACGACGATGTTCTCTTCATGCATGGTGGCTGCTGTTTTCCCGGCGATGTTCGCGGGGCTGTTCTTTTTCGGCATGCGCTTGTTCGGGATATTGCGGACGATCGTCTCTCGGTGGGCGAATCCATGGCGTTCAAACGCGGAGACGACGAATTCGTCTGTCGGCAGCAGCTCGCCTTTCACCCGGCGGTTTCCGACAACATAACACGCCGTCGACACGGGCGACAGCGCCTTGGCGACCGCGGCAGCGCTGCGTTCCAGGTCGGCGTAAAACGCGGACGCCTCTCTCCCCCGTTTCTCGTCCTGCGCGCGAATCCTCTCGACCGCCGAGGCGACAGGCGAATCGGGGTCATGCGCCGCTTCTCCGACGCGCCCGCCCATACTCATTTTGTCGACGCTCCGCGCCTCGGCGTACCCGATCCACTCCGACGCAAGCCGCGAAAATTGCCCGTACGCGACGGTCGTCTGCGAATCGCCGTACGGCGGCGACGTCAGCGCGAGCGCATACCCGTTCGGCGGATGCGGCGCCGGCAGATCGCCATGCGCCGTGTTCGCGCTTGAAACATGCGTCTCAACCCGCTTCCGCTTCTGGAGATACGCGGACATTCCCTGCCTGTTTCGGTACAGCTTTTTGCGGAAAACGCCAAAAACGTCTGGGTTGAAGGTTTCCATCTTTGGCGCAGGGATGCGATGCAGTTTAAATTCGCCCGTCCGCGTATAGGAGCATTCTCGGACCGTTTCGGAAAAGGCGACCCAGAAAAAATCGCGGATCGATTCGTCCTCCACGGCGCATATTTCAGCCCGAAGAAACGCGAGGCGCCTGATCGCATCGCCCGAAAACCAGTACTCAAGATTGAGTATGTCAGGGACGGGGCTTTCTGGAACATCTCCCGAAAAGCCGACCTTCAGCAGCGTTCCGTTCAAGCGGTCTAGACGCGAATCCAGAAGGGCGGGCGGAATCGGCGTCGTCTTGACGCGCGCAATGAGCCGCGCCAGCGGGTTGATGTCGCATCCGACGCTATGCATCCCGAACAGCGACGCCTCTACCAGCGACGTTCCCGTCCCGCAGTACGGATCCAGCAGCCATTCGCCCTCAGTCCCGTACCGTTTCAAGAGCTCCCGCGCGATCTGCGGGATCATCCTGGCGGGGTATGTGTGGAAGCAGTGCGTGTACTCTTTCGTGTTCGCCGCGCGGAAATCCCAGTCGACCTCATGCGTCGCGTTGATGGGCGTCTCCTTCGTTTACTCCCAGAGGTCCAATCCCAGCAGTTTCCGTCCGAGCGGCGAGAGCGGAGCCGGTCCGTAATTCTCCGCTTCCCATCCGCGCGCGTCGCCGCGGAAGGAGCCGTACCCAGAGGCGCGCCGCTCGCGCCACAACGCGACGCGCCCTTCCCGCGCGCTCTCGCTCGGAGACAGCGGAGCAGGGCTTTGGTTGATATACTGCGCGATGCGCGGCTTGTCCGAGGCGTTGCGCCCGTTGCCGTGCGGCAGCGCCCGGTGCCAGATCAGCAGGTCGCCCTGATTTGCAGGTATCTGGCGAAACAGCTCAGGCTCCAACTTCGGCGCGTACGGGTCTTTCTCGCGTATCAATGTTTTATGCGCCCCAGGGATGCACACGAACGAGCCTTGATTTGAGGCGGTGTCGCGCAGAAACAGAACGCCCTGCGTCCCGAAGCGCAGCGGCAGCTTCGTCACATCCGCGTCCCAGTGAAACATCCCCTTATGGTCCCACTCCGGATGGTCTGGATGGCGCGGCGGTTTGAAGTTGACGCGGTCAAGCGACGTCCACAGCTTCTCCGTTCCCCAGAGCTCCGAATACGCCTGATGAATGCGCGGACTCTGCCGCGTCTGCCACATGGCAGGGTGCTGATACATCTCCACCATTCCCGCGCCGGGGCGGTGCGGCGCGCGGTACCAGTCGTTCGGATCGTCCGGGTCGAAGCCTAAGAAGCTGAAGACAGCGTCCACGACCGCTTCGCAATGTTTCTTCGGCGCCGCTTCGCGCACAATCACATACCCGTTTTCGTCAAAAAAGTCTCGGTCCTCCTGCGTCAAGACGCCCATTCAACGCTCCTTTCATGAAGAGTTGCGCTTTATCGGTCGCGCACAGCCAGCCCGCGCGCCAAATGGATCAGCGCTTCCTTTGCGCCGCTTTCGGGCAGCGCCTTCAAACATTCGTTCGCCTGCTCCGTATAATCGGCAGCGACCTTCAAAGCGTATTTCGATGCCCCCTTTGCCTCGGCGCGCTGGACGATCCACTCCGCCTCTTCGGGCGAACGTTCATCCGCCAGCATCAACTCGCGCAGCCGGGCGCGCTCTTCGGGGCTGCAGTTGTCCCGAAAATACATCGCCGGGAGCGTCATTTTGCCCTCGCGCAGGTCGTTGCGCGTCGGCTTTCCGAAGGCGCTCTCCTCGCCGATCATGTCCAGGACGTCGTCCACAATTTGAAACGCCATGCCGACCGCATGCCCGTACGCCGCCAGCGCCTCCACCGCCTTCGCCCCCGCCGTTCCGAGCAACGCGCCGATGCGGCATGAGCAGGACATCAACCGAGCCGTCTTCAGCTCTATCACCTGAAGGTACTCGTCCAGTTTCAGTTCGAATTCGCGCGCTTGGTAGGCGTGGATCACCTCCCCCTCGCACATGGACTGCGTCGCTTCGGCGACCGCCTCGAACACCTCTTCTCCCGCCTTGCATGCGACAAGAACGGCTAAAACGCGCGCATGCATATAGTCGCCGACCAGCACCGCCACCTTGTTGCCGAATTTGGCGTTCAGCGTCTCCTGTCCGCGGCGCAGGGGCGACTCGTCGATCACATCGTCATGGACAAGCGAGGCGATATGGATCAGCTCCATAGCGGCGGCGAGGTCGTACATGGCTCCGCCTGAACATCCGGCGGCGCGCGCGGAGAGGAGCGTCAGTATCGGGCGCAGCCGTTTTCCGCCGCCCTTGATGACATGCTGCGCCGCTTGGTCGACAAACTCATAGAGGTTCGCCGCCCGCTCAAGCAGACGCCGCTCCACAATCTCAAGGTCGCTCTGTACGAATTGGTTCACCTTCTCAATCGACATGCGGACCGCCCGCCTCAACCTCTTCAACCGCTTCTCGGAACGCGCGCTCGGTCGCCGCGATTTCAGCCTCGGAATGCGCCGTTGAAACAAAAAACGCCTCAAACTGCGCGGGAGGCAGATACACGCCCCGATTCAACATCGCGCGGTGGAACCTTCCAAACTTTTCGGTGTCGCACGCGAGCGCCCCGTCGTAATCGGTCACCGGCCCTTCTCCAAAAAAGGCGCACAGCATGGAGCCGACGCGCGCGACGAAGAACGGTCCCTCCGCCTCTGAAAACGCCCTGCAGATTGCCGCCTCCAGTCGCGCGCCCAGCGTCTCAAGCCGTTCATAGACGCCCGGCTGCCGCAGTTCCGTCAACGCTGCGACGCCCGCCGCCGCCGCGAGAGGATTTCCCGACAGCGTCCCCGCCTGATACACCGGACCTGTCGGAGCGACCGCCGCCATCACATCGGCGCGCCCGCCGTATGCGCCGACAGGCAAGCCGCCGCCGACAATCTTGCCGAGACAGGTCATGTCGGGGGAGACGCCGTAACGCTCCTGCGCGCCGCCGTAAGCGACGCGAAAGCCGGTCATCACCTCGTCAAAGATGAGCAGCGCGCCGTCCGCCGCGGTCAGCTTGCGCAGCGCTTCCAGGTACCCTTCCGCCGGCGGAACCAAGCCCATATTTCCGGCGGCAGGCTCCAAGATGACGCACGCGACGCCGCCCGGATGTTCCGACAAGGCGCGTTCCGCCGCTTCGGCGTCGTTGAACGGAACGATGAGCGTATGTTTGGCAAAGTCGGCGGGGACGCCCGCGCTGGTCGGCGTTCCAAAGGTGGTCGCGCCGGAGCCTGCTTTCACCAGCAGATAGTCGGCATGTCCATGGTAGCATCCTGCCGCCTTGACGATCTTGTCGCGCCCCGTGAAGCCGCGCGCCGCGCGTATCGCGCTCATCGTCGCTTCGGTTCCTGAATTGACGAGGCGGACGCGGTCCATCGACGGGTACGCTTCGAGGATCATCTTCGCCAGCCGCGTTTCGTATTCGCTGCAGGTTCCAAAGCTGGTTCCGCGCTTCAACGCCTCGCTGACCGCCGCCTCAATGGACGGATGCGCGTGTCCTAAAATGAGAGGTCCCCATGAGGCGACATAGTCGATGTAGCGGTTTCCGTCGGCGTCCACAAGATGCGGCCCTTCGCCGCGCTCCATAAAGACGGGGTCGCCTTGGACGGCTTGAAAAGCGCGGACGGGGCTGTTGACGCCCCCCGGCATTGTCTGCTGCGCCTCCGCCCACAACTCCGCCGACCGACTCCGCTCCCGATTCGGCATATTCAAACGCTCCTGTTCAATCTACTGCGCTCAATTGACATGCATACCATACCAGAATGCGCCCTGTACATAAAGCATAACCCGCCCGCGCCACTTTAGCGGAATTCGACTTGGCGCGCCAAACGCCGTTCCTGCTCCGTCGTTTGCTAAGCGCGGCGCTGTCATCCGGCAAACTGGTTCCGCGCATGGTCGGCAAACAGCTTACATACGCGAAATTAATCGTATAAAAAAGTGCCGTTTCACTTGCCTTAGAGAGGTCATTATTGTATGCTAGTGATAGGATTTTGAGAAAGGAATTAACCATGACCGCACAACCCGATCTGAAAAAGCCCTCGCAGCAGTCAGAAACCGAGCAGCGGTTTCAAAGTCACACGCGGGGACTCAAAAAACTCCGCGATAAAATCGAGGAGGTGGAGGCACGATTGAACGCGAAAATCGATGCGTTGAAGGCGCAGATCGATACGCTGGATGAGCGATTAACCGCGTTGATTAGCGTGCTGTCAGAGACGGTGAAGGTGTCGTCAAGGCGGATGAGCGCGTTATCTGAGCGGGTGGACGCGCTTGATACGCTCTTTACCACGCGAATTGATGCTTTGGATTCACAGGTGAGAGAGAACCGAATCATGCTTTTCGCGTTGGTGAAGCATTTTGGGCTTTACGATGAGGTCATTGACGCTCTGGAGACAGCGAAGGAGAAGCCCCAATGAACGCGCAAAGACGGTGCCGGCGCAGACGAGCCTATCGAGAATCCACTCTACGGCAAATTCGATGAGATGATCCAAGCGATATTGTCTCCGAGAAAGCAGGCGTGCCCGTTGACGCGCAGCGAGCGACGGAGCCTGAAGAAGGCGGCGAAGAAACGGTGTCGCCTGATCGCCCGCTGACGATACAGCAGAAAGAAACAGCCTTGAACAGGATAGGTCTATGCATCCATTAACCTGCGTGTGCCTTCTTGGGATTGTGCTTTCACTTATCATATCATGGTTTTTGATCGGCCGCGCCGTGAAGAAAGGTGATCTGTGAAGATGGCAAACGAAACCGCGGCGAACTTCGCCTCGCAGACCATATGGACGGGCGATAACTTGGACATCATGCGCGGCATGAATTCCGAGTGCTTTGATCTGATCTATCTTGATCCACCCTTTAATTCTGGGGCGAACTACGCCGCGCCGATTGGTAGCAAAGCGGCGGGCGCGGCGTTCAAGGACACATGGGGCTTAGACGATGTCAAGCTGATCTGGCACGGCGAGATCAAGCGATCCTATCCTGGTCTCTACGCCCTTCTAACGACGACGCGCGAGATACACGGCGACTCCATGATGAGCTATCTGATCTATATGGCGATACGGGTCATGGAGATGCGCCGTCTCCTGAAACCGACAGGCTCCATTTATCTGCATTGCGATCCGACGGCGAGCCATTACCTGAAATTGCTGATGGACGCTGTCTTCGGCAAGGCGAATTTTCGGAATGAAATCGTCTGGGCGTATACGGGTCCAGGATCGCCGAACATGAAGAATTTCCCTCGCAAGCATGACATCATCCTCCGATATACGCGAGGCGATACATGGGTATGGAATACGCAATACATTCCTTATGCCACGGATTTTGCCAAAAAATCGCGGAAGACCGAAGCGAACATATGGGGCGCAACGGATTTTGAGGAAATGAAACGCCGGGAGGAGCGCGGAAAGCCTGTCGAGGATTGGTGGAGCGATATAAATGCCTCATGGTATATGCCTAAAATCGAAAAGACAGGTTTCAAGACGCAAAAGCCTCTGCCGCTTTTACGTCGCATCGTCGCGGCGTCCTCCAACAAGGGCGATCTGGTGCTTGACCCTTTCTGCGGCTGCGCTACGACCTGCGTTGCAGCCGAGCAACTAGGGCGCGAATGGGTCGGTATTGATATATCGGCGAAAGCGGCGGAGCTGGTTCAGTCTCGGATGAAAGAGGAACTAGGGATGCTATATCAGGGCGCGCATCGCTCTGATATACCGAAGCGCACCGATTTAGGCGTAGTGCCTCGCTACAACTGCCTCGAGAATAAGAAGGCGCTCTATGGGGAACAGGGCGGTTTCTGTTGGGGCTGCCGAGAGCATTTTGAGCCTCGCCATCTGGAGGTGGATCATGTTATCGCCAAGACCAAAGGCGGCTCGGATCATATTAGCAATCTCCAACTGCTTTGCTCCTCATGCAACCGAACGAAGGGCAATGAATCGCAGGAGGAGTTGCTGCGCCGCTTGACCGATAAGGGCTGGCTCAAACGGCGGCATGAGATGATCAATGGCGGCAGCGTTACCGCATAAATGGCTAGCCAACCATATAGGCTCCTAAGTTAAGGACGGGCGGTCATCCGCCGTATGATCTGGTATCCCGGCGCGGAGAATTTGTAAAAGTACAGCCCCCCTGCGACGGGCTGCCCCCGCTCATTTTTGCCGTCCCAGCGAATCGCGCGTTCCCGCGTCTCGTATCTGCCTGCCGGCAGCGGGCCGGCGGACAGCCTCCGAACGAGACGCCCTTTCGCGTCGTAAATTTCAACTTGAACGTCCCCAGGCTCCGCCAATGTGAACGGCAGCCACGTTTCAGGATTGAATGGGTTCGGAAAATTTGCGCCCGCGGCGGTTTCAAGAGCGGGTTCGATCTGCGGGTTGTAAGGCGTCTCAGGTTCTTGGACAGACAGCGCCCCCCCGTCCGAGCGGAGATAAACATACAGCCTGTCTTGATCGGACACAACCAGCTTGTCCTGCGTCAGCGCGATGCCGCCGACCCATTCAAAACCGCGTTCCAGCGCGGTCTGCGTCGGGTTGAGCGCGTCGGTTGCGTCCCAGCCGGCGGCGGTCTGCTCTCCGCCTGCGAAAACATACCCGCCTCTCGCGTCCAACGCCCGAACGCTGAACCCAGCCGTCCAACGATTCAGCAGACGCGGATTGGGCGGGTCGGCGATGTCGTACACAGCGATCTCATCCCCGACGCCGACATACAGCCTCTCTTGGGAGACGTCGACCGCCTGCGCCGGCGACGCCTCGGCAAGCCGCCGAACGACGCGCATCGATTCGTCAATGACGGACACCCCTCCGTTCAGCGCGCCCGCGTAGAGATAGCCCCTGTTGAACGCAAGCGCGGCGGCTCGCCCGTCGATGGGAACGCGGCGCGTCGGATGCAAGCCGTCAGGAGAGGCGGCGTATGCGTACAGATCGTCCGCGGCGGCATAGACGGCGGCTCCGTCGGGTGAAACAAGCAGGTCGGCGGCAGGCTCGGATATGCGCTGAACGCCGAGGTAGCGCGGGCGGCGCGGGTCGCGGATGTCCGCGTATTCCAGCCCTGCGCCGGTGGCGATGTAAAGCGTTCCCTCATGCGCCTCGGCGGCGGCGGCGGCGGCGGAGGCGCGCGTCTGGACGGCTCCGATCAGTCCGTCCGCGCCGTTGGCGTCAAAGATGAGCGCGCCGCGGGAGCCTGCGGCGGCGTAGATGAAGCCGTTGCGGGCGCGCGCCGCTTCGCCTCTGCCCGACGAGTCGATCTGCGCCGTCAAGGTTGGGGCGGCGGGGTCCGAGATGTTGATCAGGCTGACGCCGCCGTTTCCGTCGGCGATGAGCAGCTGTTGTCCGTCCACTTCGGCGCGCAGCGCTTCGCCCCGCGTCTGAACGCGCGACAGCGACCGCGGCTGAAACGGGTTCGACACATCCACGAGGCGCGCGCCCGCTTCCCGCTCCGCCAGCGCGATAAGGTTTTCGCCCGCTAAGACGGCGTCCAAGACAGCCCCTGTCATCAACAGCGCCGTCTCCACCTCCATGTTGTTCGGGTCTCTAGTATTCACGCTGACAAACGCTCCCGACCCGCCCCAGACGCGGCTGCCGATCGGGACCGTACCGCGGAATGCCAGCGGAGCAGCTCCGATGCGCTCCATCTCCGGCGCGTTTTCGATGTTGTAAATGACCATGCCGTCTTTTCGGTCGCAGAGATAGAGCCTGTCGTTCTCGATATGCAAGTCCAGCCCCGCGCCGGTGAGCAGGTTTCGGACGCGGCGCGGCGCGGCAGGGTCGGAGATGTCGTAGACGCGCGCGCCAACATTTTCGTTCAACGCCCAGAGCCAGTCGCCGTAACGGGCGAGGCGTACGGCGGAGCCGCCGTTGTGCGCCCTGCCGAGGCGTTTTCCGCTTTCCGCGTCAAACAGGGCGACGCCCGCCGAGCCGACCGCCGCGACAATGAGCGACTCGTCCGCAAGAATGTCATTAACATGCCCGTCGGTCGGATAAACGGCGGTCAGCGGCGGGGCGTTTGACCCGTCGCGTTGATGGCGCGCCATTCCCCATCTGTAGCCGATCCAGAGATCGTTTTGGTTGAAAGCGGCCGCGCGCGCCTCCCCCCCAAGAGGCAGCGACCCGACCGCCCTGAGCGACGGCGACTGCGCAAACGGGGAACTCAACCAGCCGCGCGCAAACGGAGCGCTCTCGTCAGGAGAAACGCGCGGAGGGAATGTCGGCGGAACGAGACCTTCGCCCGCGTTTTCAAGCCGCGACGATATGCTCAACCGCTGCTCAACCGACGTACTTAAAATAAGAAAGACGCTCTCGCCCGCCGCCGCGTTTGGGATGGAGAAGACCGCCTCGCCCTGCGCATTTCGAGGAACGGCGCCGTATTCGCCGGACGAAGGGCGCCAAAAGGAGGCTTGAAAACGCGGAGAGACGGAGCCGACAACGCGCGCCGTGAACGGACCCGCAGGCAGCTGCGCCAACTCCACATACGCGGGCGACCACTCCCGCAGCGTATCGCCGTTATGAAGAAAACCGGCGGACGGATGCGAGGCGCGCCGATCGATCTTGGTCCGCTCAATGCGGCGTCTGCGGTCGAGGTTGCTGTAAGCGGCGAGCGGATGGGCGTCCGAGTCGTTGACAAGGTTGGCGAACGCCCAAAGCTGAAAGATCTCCTCAAATCGGCGCGTTTCGCCCGTCTCTTCAAGAGCGCGTTCAATGGCGGCGAACCCGCGCTCCGGCGTCCGCGCCAGCGCCTCGTCAAAGGCGCGCCCGCCGAAGTTGTCATGCAGGTACATCAGCAGCAGAAAACTGGCGCCGTAAACCGTCTCAAACGAGTTGTCGGAGGTGAGCGAGCGGGTCGGATCGCCGAGATAATTGCCGAAGTAGTTTGTGTGAAACCGCTTATAGACCGCCCATTCGGCGAAGGTGGCGCGCCCCTCTTCGAGCCAGCGCTCGTCAATGCGCCCGCCGCGCTGCCGCCAGTTGGTCAGGTGGTTGAACTCATGGGCGACGAGGGCGTTCAGGCGGACGGCGCCGTAGTCGCGCAGGGCGAAGACGTCCAGCGCGATCATTTCGCGGGCGTTGCTGTTCGGGAGCTGCGGGTAGAAGTTGACGGGCGCGACATATCCGCCGAAACCGGCGGCAGATTCGTTGCCTTCGATGTCGTGGAGCAGGATATGGACGCGCGAATCGCCGTCGACGCCGGGCAGCCACTCGCTGCCGAACCAGCTGCGGACGCGCGGATAGATGACGCGGTCGAATTCGTTGGCGAGGGCGCGCAGGCGGGCGGGGGGCGGAATGTTCGCGTAGCGCGTTTCGACCCAGAAGGCGGCATGGTCGCTGAGGAGCTCCAGCTCCGCTTCGATTTCGCCGTCGGGTATGTGCGTGTAGAACCGCTGCCGGTCGCCGAGCTTAGCCGGCGGGGCGGTCTGTACGAGCGTCGGCAGACCCTGCATAGGAGCATGCAGGACGCGCAAGCCGCAATCCTCGTTTGCGTGTGCGGTGAGCGCGGTTAGCAGCGCCGCGATGATGATGAGAAGGGGGCGGGGCATGGATTAGGGCATCGGCCATACTTCCAACGCCCGCTGCGCTAGGCGCTCTGCGCGTTTGCGGATTGCATTAGCATCCCACCGCTGGACGGAGCCTAGCTCTTTAGTGAGCAAGAGCGGACTGTTTCGATAGCCGTTATTGACGTCTCTCTTACGGCTGAAGGGAAGGGGGGCGGAGTCTCTGAAGTCTTCCATGAGCGTCAGATTCCCGGGGGTTTTGGCCCAGCGCTCTTGGATGTTGCTCCAATCTTCGCCGAGCTCTCTCTTCCAATCGTCTGACAGCGGTCGCTTTTGAGGCATGATGTATTCAACATTGTAATCGTCCAGCGGAAAGCGACTTCTGCGCCCATGGTTTTCCATACGGCGAAAAATATATTTGCAGATAGGACGACCAGCCGGATCGCCCTCAATGAATTCCGTTTGAAATTCTGAGTCTCTGGGAAATGCGCGAATTCCCGTTAGCGAAAGGAAGTGGTCGCGAATGCTCTCCACGCATCGTTCTTTTTCAAGATATTTACCAAACAATGCAAAGACATCGGCCAATTGAGGCGGGGGCAAGCGACACACAGATCGCCGGACGATGTAACTCTCAATCATTCGGATGATCTCTTCAAACTGCTCGGCAGAATGAAGGTAGTCAAGAAAGTGGCGTCGAACATCGTCAAGCTGTGCGCTAGAAGCGCGACTGAGTATATTGCTAAAAGTGATGTAGTCGTCGTACAGTTCCAGCAGAAGAGGAAATGGCGTGTTCGCGTTGATCTCTTGCAGGTCGTCAAACGCCATTTTGAGAAGAGGGTTTTTCTCCTGAAAGGGACGATCGGGCCATGACGATAGACCGAATTTCATTGCGCAGTAGTATCGCGCAAATTTTTTGATGTCCTCAACAATGGGCAGAACGTCTGTTGTTCCCGCCTCGCTTTGTTGCGCGTGCGCATACGTTTTGAATTCGGCGTACACCTTGTCTTTATCTGGCAATTGGCGATTTTTATGGGCAAGGTAATAACGAGTAAATTCGCCAAAGTATTTGACAAATTCGAGGCTATCCGCTTGCCCGAAGTCGTCTTCCATCGCCCGCCAATGATCTCTGTAAAATTTCTCTTGATCCTCAGGGGTCATGTCTAAGAGAACGAAATTGCGAATCTTATCTGCAGTACTCATATCAAGCCCTGTGTCGTTCATGCTTTCGTAGATGAGCTGCGGACGGTCATGTTTTTGATCAAGGGAGATTTGAACAACCGCCAATTTGTTCAGCCCCTTGCAAAGCGAAGCCATGCGATGCTGGCCTCTTGCTTGTACACCCTTTACTTTTTGCTGAAAAAATTTGAAATTCTCACGGATGCGGAGAGAAAAGTCGTCGGGGGTGTCTTTATTTTCGATGAGAGCTATCAGCGTTTTCTATCGGTCTGGCTGAGGAGCAACTTGTGCGCCGCTTCGCCGATTCCGGCAGGGTCTATCAGGTACCGGCTGCGAAGCTTGGTTGCCGAGAAACCTTCCTCAGGTTCGCTTTGTCCAACGGCGCGGGCGATCGCTTCAATGATGAGAGCGATGGTTGCCAGACGCTGCTGCCCGTCAATAACATAATGCGAGCCGCTGTTTCCCTTTTCGATATAGATGATGCTTCCAAAAAAATGATTGCGGTCCGGGTTAGAATCGTCCCCAGCTCGCACGATGTCCTTCCATAGCTGCTCGCATTGCTTTTCGTTCCATGAATACCCCCGTTGATAAGTCGGTATTTCAAACTGCGGCGTCGCACGAATGAAACGGAGAAGTCTTTCAGCTTCTGCTCTCAAATGCGTCTCCAATCTCGTATGCAATCTCTGGCGGCGCGCGTTCATGCCACCTTGGGTATATTGTATGCGAAACGCTTTGGCGCTGTCAAATTTGTGTCACGCCATCGGCCAAACTTCCATAGCCCGTTCCGCCAAGACGCGGGCGCGTTCCCGAATCGCCTTTGCGCCCCACCGCTCCGCCTTGCCGGGGATCGCGTTCAGCCAGAGCGGGCTTTCCCGATACGCCTCTCTCTTGACGGGGAACGGGTCATGCGGGGAAGGTCCCGTCTCGTTGATGAGCGTCAGGTTCCCAAGGTTGTGGACGAAATTTGCGTGGTCGTCTTCCCATTGCGCGCCGATCTCCCGCTTCCATTCGTCCGACAGATCGCCGTTTTTGGGCTTCTGCGGCATGACGCATTCAACGCCGTAGTTGTCCAGATCAAGCGGCTCCGCCGCCCCATGGATTTCCAATTTACGCAGCAGATACCGACATGGCGCCAGCGAGAGCATGTCCCCATACCAGAGCATTCTTTTAAACTCTACATCGCTTGGAAACCTGCGGGATGTTGATCGAGTTCGAAATATCTGACGGACGCTGTCAAGATAACGCGCCGGCTCAATCATCGAATGAAGCAGCGGCATCGAAAGGTTCAACCCGCCGGATATGCCGCAAACGGCGCGCCGCAGGACATAGCTCTCAAGGATTCGGGCGGCTTCTTCAAACTGCGCCGCGGTGAGAATTCCGCCTGAGGCGTAATCTTCATACATCCCCAGCAGGAGCGGAAAAAGCGTGTTCGCTTTCAGTTCCTGAATATCGCTGAAAACAGCGTTGAGGCGCAGGTCGCGTTCTTTTCCCAGCTTCATGGCGCAGTAGTAACCCGCGAATTTCTGAATATCCGCCAAAACCTTTTTCATTGCCGCCGCCCTTTTCTTGGGGCTGTATTCGCGGATTCGATCCGGCATGAAGTCCTGAAACTCGTCGTAAAGCCGTTTGATGACCGGCATTTTGCGGTTTTTGAAGGCAAGGTAGTAACGGATGAAGTCGTCAAAATCTTTCGCGTAGGTCCTTTGATGGAACTCTTCCTCCATCGGCCGCCAATGCGCTCTGTACAGCTCGTTCTGGTCGTCCGGCTCCATATCCAACAGAACATAGTTGCGGATCAGGTCTGACTTGCTCAGAACCCGCTTTTTGGTGTTCATGTTTTCAAAGATCTGCTGCGGATTCTCATGTTCGAGATTCAGCTCCACCGCCGCGATCTTCAGCTTGCGCAGCCCGTTGAAGACGGCGCTTTTCAACGCCGAGTCCAAAGGCGCCAAGCCATCGATGAGGGACCTGTAATATTCAAAGTTCTCTTGGATGCGCCGGGAGACGCCGCCTTGACTTTCGCCGCCGCCCAAAACCGCTTTCAGCGCTTCTCTGTCCTGTTTGTTGAGGAGCAGCTTGTATGCGCGCTTGCCGCTTTCATCCGGTTTGTAGAGGTACTGCCGGCGGAGTTCGGTTGCCGTCAGCCCGCCGACCGTTTCTCCCGCGTTCAGCGACCGCGCCAGCGCCTCTATGAGCAGCATGACCGTCGCGAACCGCTGCTGCCCGTCGATCACAAACCGTTTTGGCCGCCCCTCAGCGTCCTCGTCCAGAGTATAGATGACAGCTCCAATAAAGTGCGACAGGTTCTCGTCCGCGCTCCGCCCGACGCTCAGTATATCTTCCCACAGCTTTTGGCATTGCTTCGTCTCCCATGAGTAGGCGCGCTGATAGATCGGTATCTCAAACGGCTCTCCGCCCTGTATGAAGTCAAGCAGATTGATCGCGTTTGCGTCCATCAGGTTCTCCTTCTCATCTCATTTATTTACGGCATCTGCCAGACTTCGAGCGCCCGTTCCGCCAGCGCCTCGGCGCGTTCTCGTATCGCTTGCGCGTCCCACCGCTGCGCTTTGCCCGGCAGGTCGTTGAGCCATAGGGGGCTGCGCCGGTAGCCGGTTTCCAGGTCTCTCTTATGCCCGAAGGGGCTGTCGGCGAAGTGGCGCGCGCCCTTTGTCAGCGTCAGGTTGCCGAGCGTCCCTGCCAGCTCCTCATGCGTTTGGTTCCAGTTGACGCCCAGCTCCTCCTGCCATTCAGGCGGCAGGGGCGACTCCGCCGGGAGAATCGGCTCCACATCATGCTCGTCCAGATCCAGCGGCTCTTTTCGCCCATGGTTTTCCATTCGGCGCAGAATGTAGGGGCAAACGGCGGCGCTGTAAAGGTTGCGCGTTTTCAGCTCATGTTGAAATTCCGAGTCGCCGGGGCATCTGCGGGTTGTTCCTGTAAGCGACCTGAACAGACCGCGCACGTTTTCAACAAACCGCTCATTGTCAATAGACCGGCAAATGGAAGCAAAATGCGCGCCCAACGATGTGGACAACCCGCACACGATGCGGCGGACAAGATAGCTTTCAATGACTCGCACTGCCTCTTCCAATTGCTTCATTGTGAGAAAGCCCATCTCGGCGTTCGCCGCTTGAAATTGAGGGCGACAGCATGCCGGCGAAAATGCCGCGTTTGACATAACGCTCATACAGCTCCAGCAAAAACGGCATCGGCGTGTTCGTTTTCAACAGCTGCAGGTCGCTGAACGCAGCCGTCAACGGCATTTCCGGCTCTTGACCCAGCTTGATTGCGGCGTAGTAGCCCGCGAACGCATGGATGTTCTCCACGAAGCTTTTGACGTCTTCCTGTTTGTTCGCGTATATTTTGAACTCGTCGTATATCTTCGCTTTGGTCGGAAGCGCGCGGTTTTTCATCCCGAGATAGTAGCGGATGAACTCGTCAAAATGCTTTGAGTACGCCTCCTGATCGAACCCCGCCTCTGTCTGCCCGAACCTGTTTTCGATGGGCTGCCAGCTGGCGTTGTAAAGCTGCGTCTGCTCCTGCGCCTTGAGGTTCATCAGAACATAGTTACGGATCAGGTCCGCATTGCTCAGCTCAATCCCTCGGTCGTTCATGCTTTCAAAGATGCGCTGGGGTCTGTCCTGCAGCGGGTCCAGCGCGATGGCGACCATCGTCAGCCTGTTCAGCCCTTTCCAGACCGCCTCCATCTCTTTGGCGCCTGCTTTTTTAAACGCCCTCTCAAAAAAGGAGAAGTTGTCCATGATGCGTATCGAGTAGTTTTCAGGCGGTTCCTCTTGCGTTGCAAGCGCGATGAGCGTTTCCTTGTCCGTTTCGCTCAAGAGCAGCTTGCGTCCTGCGCCGCCGTCCTCGCCTGAGCTGAAAAGATGCCGCCGGCGCAGCTCCTCCGCCGAAACGGGCGCCTGCTCCGCGTTCTCTTCCGCGCTTCGCGCCAGAGCCTCCACGATGAGCGCGATCGTCGCGAGCCGCTGCTGCCCGTCAATAACGAACCGCGAGCGCCCGTTCGGTTTCTGAATGTAGATGAGCGAGCCGATGAAATGCGTCGGTTCAAGCGCGCCCGTCTGCTTCGCGGCGACGGCGGCGATGTCCTCCAACAACCGTTCGCACAGTTCCTTATCCCACGAGTAGGCGCGCTGGTAGATCGGCATCTCCAGCTGCGCCGACTCTTCGATGAACTTCAATGCTCGTACTGTTGTCGCTTTCAAGCGTTCTCCTAAACCATTTCAGGGCGCCGTCGGGTCAGTTTGCGCGTTTGAGGCTTGCCCATGCGGCAGCCATTTTTCCGCGCGGATCGACCGACAGGACGCCTTCGAGACCCTCTTTCAGTTCGTTCACCTCCTCTGCGCTCAATGCGCGGCTAAACAGCGCCAGCTCGTCGATCGCGCCGGTCATCCAGTAGCCGCCGATATCGCAGCCGCCGATGAAAAGAACGTTGTCGTGGCTGTCGGGCTTCGTTCCGGGCTTGGTTGAGGCGTCTTCCGCGCCGTTCAGATAAAGCGTGAAGGTCGTTCCGTCGTAGGTTCCCGCCACATGATGCCACTGGCCGTCGGTGATCGGGGTTTTGGCGTCGAACGACTTCCAGCCGTTGTTCGTCGTGAAGGAGTAGTGGACGAAGCCTGAGTTGATGTGAGCAAACAGGCCGTAGTTGCGCCCGGTCGGATTCCTGTTTTCTTTTGAGGCGATGATCTGCCATGCGCCGGAGATGGCAGGTATGTTCACCCAGGCGGCAAGCGTGAAGGTTTCCAGGTCCAGTTTCGAGTCGTCTGGCACCGTAACCATGTCGTCGCCGTCGAATTCGAGCGCGCCGCGGTATTTTCCGTCGACCCATTGAGGGTCCCCGCTTACAGCCTCTCCGTCAAGGCCGTTTCCGCTTGAGTCGGAGACCGTTTTTCCGCTGCTGTCGTCCATGAGCCATGCGCCTACGAGAGCGTCCGTATCCAGAGCGCCGGCTGAAGAGGCTGCCAGCGCAAAGCTGAGCGCCCCCAGACCTGTCCAAAAGATTCGCGTCCATCGCATCAAGTTCTCCCTTCGTTCATTTGACGCTGCGCGTCGTCTTGTACTGATCATATCATATCATATCAGATCGCCCCTCCGCCGACATCGGCGCCGCAAACACATGCCGCAGACGGCGCGTCCATATACAATGCCAATTGGCATAACGCCAGAATTGAGAAGCGGAATAGAACGAAAGGAACGCGAATGAAATTTGCGCTGAACACCTATCAGACCGCGCAGGACTGGACGCTGCGCGAAACGCTTGATATGTGTCAAAAAACGGGCTATGAAGCGGTGGAGCTGCTCATGGACTTCAACCAGCCCCACGGCGTCGAGTGGAACACGCCCCGCGAGCAGTGGAAGCCGCTGAACATGACAATACGGCGCAGCGGAATCGCCGTCTCAAGCCTCACCAGCTGCCAGGTTTTTCACAGCGCCGAAGCGTCCGACCGCGCCCAGAGCGTCGAACGGGTCAAGCGCGTCATCGAAATGGCGAACTATATGGAATGCGCGCATGTGCGCGTTCTCGGCGACCGGTTCAACGACGAGAACCGCGCGGATGTTGTCGGCTGGGTCGCGGACGCCCTGAGGGAGCTGGGCGAATTCGCCGCGCCGTCGAACACGACCGTCAGCATAGAGATGCACGGCTCCTTCACCGATCCGGACGCGGCGATGGAGGTCATAGAGGCGGTTGATCTGCCGAATGTCGGCTTCGTCTTCAACAGTCAGTTTGTCGGCTGCGGGGACGGAGAGATTGAGCCGCTTTTCTCGCGCGTCGCGCCGCATATCACGGCGGTTCACACCCACCGCGCCGAAGCGCCGGAGACCTTTGACCTGTACCGCCAGATGTTTCAATGGTTGAAGGGCGCCGGGTTTGACGGCTACATCTCCAACGAGTGCGCCTACCGCGGTCCCGATCCTGAGAAGGTTTTGGCGCTGTATCTCGCGCTGTTTAAGGCGATGGCGGCGTGAAGCGGAACCAACCTCATGCGTAAAGTTGGGACATTTGAACGAATGATCGCTCTATTTATAGGAAAAAGGCGCCGCCAACCAGGCCGTCATTCCCGCGCAAGCGGGAATCCAGAGGCGCCGCAGAAACCGTCTGCGTTCGCCCAGGCGAATGTCCCAACTAAGCGCTAGGGTCAGGCGGAACGCTTGACATTCCGCCCCCTGCGCCGTATATTGACCCGACCTACGATGCGGAGTGGACGAATGAAACCGATGCCGACGACGGAACTGAATGTGGACGTAACGGAGGAGCAGATACGGTTTTTTCAGGAGAACGGCTACCTGAGCATAGACTGCATCTCGCCGGACGAGGAGGTGGAATGGCTGCGGGAGATCTACGACGACCTGTTTGAGAGCCGCGCTGGGGAGGCGCAGGGCGCCTACTTTGATCTGGGCGGACCGCGCGCGCATCGGGGGCGCGAGGTTCTGCCGCAGGTGTTAGGGCCGGAGCGCGTCTATCCGCAGCTGCGCGAGACGAACTGCTTTCGGAACGGGCGGAAAATCGCCGCAAAACTGCTTGACTTTCCGCTCGAACAGGTGAACGGCGGCGGACATATGATCTTGAAGCCCGCCAAATATGGACGCGAAACGCCATGGCATCAGGACGAGGCGTACTGGAACCCTGCGGCGCTCCATCATGGCTTGAGCGTCTGGACGCCGCTGGACGAGGCGTCGCTGGAATCGGGCTGCATGCAGTTCATACCGCGGTCGCATCTGACGGAGGAGGTGCTGGTTCACCGGCATATCGACAACGACCCGCTGGTGCATGGGCTGGTAACGGACGAGGTAGATGCGTCGTTGGCGGAGGCATGCCCGCTTCGTCCTGGCGGCGCGACGTTTCATCATTGCCGCGCGCTGCATTACGCGGGTCCAAATCGGACGAACGCGGCGCGTCGGGCGTATATCAATGTTTTCAGCGCGCCGCCGAAGAAGCGCGCCGTACCCGACAGCCGCCCATGGCTCTTGGAGGAGCAGGAGGCGTTGAAAAAGCTGTCCTCTTTGGCGCGTTGAAGGCTCGCCGCCGCGCCGCTTGACGAGGTTGTGAATTCGGCGTATCGTAACAGAAGCGGCAGCGTTGTTGAGGCACAAGAGGCGCGGAAATCGATGCCGAAGGTCAACCCTGAAATATTGGTCTGGGCGAGGGAAACCGCAGGCTTGACGGTGGAAGAAGCGGCGGGAAAGCTGCGCATCCAAGCGTCGTCCAAAGGATCCCCCGTAGATCGGTTAGCCGGCATGGAAAGCGGGAAGGAAGAGCCGACGCGGTCGATGCTCTCCAAGATGGCGAAGCAGTACCGCCGCCCCGCGATTCTATTTTATCTGCCGTATAAGCCGAAGGAGGACAGCCCGCTGCCCGACTTTCGCGCCCTGCCGGCGCAGCCGGTCGATAAAAGGAAAGAGGCTCTTCTGAACGCCTTGGTGAGAGACATGCGCGTTCGCCAAAGCATTTTACGCGCCGCTATGGAGGACGATGAAGAAGAGGATTTAGAGCCTGCCGCTTTTGTCGGCTCTTGCCGCATGAAGGATGGAAAAAGCCGCGTTCTTGAGGCTTTGAAGTCTGTTCTCGATATGGAGTTAACCGAATATCGAAAGCTCAAAAAAGGAGGCAAAGCGTTTCAGTTGCTGCGGTCGAAGGCGGAGGAGGCTGGCGCGTTCGTTCTGATGGCGGGCAATCTTGGGAGCCATCACACTCAATTGGATCTGGATGTCTTTCGCGGTTTTTGTCTTGCGGACGAGGTCGCGCCGTTTATTGTGATCAATCCTCTTGACGCCAAAACGGCTCATTCCTTCACGCTGCTGCATGAGATGACGCATCTTCTTTTGGGCAATTCCGGCGTCAGCTCCGTCTATTCCGGAGGAGAAGTTGAGCAGTTTTGCAACAGCGTCGCCGGGGAGTATCTGCTGCCCAGCGAGGAAATGAACGAGCTGAAGATACGCAAAGAGGCGGGATTTCATGATCTTACGAAGCGCATTGAAGCGTTTGCCGACGAACGCTGTCTCAGCCCTTCCATGGTCGCGTATAAAGCGCTGCTTTTGAAAAGGATCGAAAGCGGCGATTTCTCTCGGCTGCGAAAGCATTACCGAAACGAATGGGAAAAGAAGCGCGAGGAAAGGCGGGAGGAAGCCAAAAAGAAAAAGCCCAAAGTGAACCAGAATAATGTTCGGAAGAGTCTGCTAGGCGCGTCTCTTATCGAACAGGTGCGTCAGCTGACGCAGTCTGGCGCGCTTTCTACCGTGAGAGCTGGGCAAGTTTTAGGCGTACATCCGCTCAAAGCGCATCTTCTGTTTGACAGCTAAGGCTTTCTGTGCAGTATCTTCTTGACGCAAATGTGCTGATAGACGCCAAACGCGATTATTACCCAATGACGCGGGTTCCCGATTTTTGGGAATGGCTGCTAGAGTTATTCCGCCCGAACAAGGGGTTAGTAAAATGGCAGTCTCTATAGGCGATGTTTTTGATTTTAAAGAGCCGTTTTAGAATGCGGAGGCTGTCTGGGAGAACTCTAGATTCCCGCTTTCGCGGGAATGACAATCTGCCCGATTTGAACAGGATTTTCGTATATCCTCGTCTGTAGAGGCTACCAAGCTGATTGAGGAGCTGGACTTCAAAACGGACAAAGCGCGCCGCGATGAGCTCTCGTCTGCGCGGGAATGACCATATGAAAAGCGCGGGACGGGCGCTCATTCAGACCCAATGATACGGCGAAGACCTTCCGCATAGGACGGATTGTCTGGATCAAGGCGCAGGGCGGCGCGGATTGCGGTCTCCGCCTCCTCCTTCAACCCAAGCCGAAAACAGACGATTGCCAACGCGTTCTGGCAGCGCGCGTCGTTCGGCGCCAACTCCACAGCTTGACGCGCATGCCCCAGCGCCGCCTCCAAGCGGCCCGTCTGCGCGTAAAGCTGCGCGAGCAGGCGGCGCGTCTTTGCGGAGGTCTCCGCCCTTTTGGACGCCGACGCCGCCCGTAGATACGCCTCTTCAGCCGACGCAACGCGCCCCGCCCGCCGATGCAGCTCGCCTATCAAAAACAGCGTCTCCGCCGGCTCGGAGCTGAGCTGAACCGCCTTTTCATACGCCGACAGAGCCTCCCCGCCCCGATCTAAACGCGCGAGCGCCATCCCAAGATTATGATGCGCAGGCGCATGGTCGGGCTTGAGCTGAACCGCCTTTTCATACGCCGACAGAGCCTCCGCATAGGCGCCCGTCCGCAGATGTATCTCCCCGATCTTCATGCGCGGCTCCAGCCGTTTCGGGTCGAGACGCGCCGCGGTTTCATAATGCCGAAGAGCCGTCTCCAGCCGCCCCTCCGCAAGCGAGACGAGACCCAAGCCCGCATGCGCTTCGGGCAGGTCAGGTTCCAGCCCCGCCGCCTGCGCATACGCCTTCCGAGCCTCCGTCAGCCGATTCTGCGCCGTCAGCGCGGCGCCGAGCGTTGTCCAAGCCGCCGTCTGACGCGGGTTGAGAGCGCAGGCGCGCCGGCACTCCCACTCCGCCTTCTCCAGCTCCCCGCGTTTCAGATAAAGAGCGGCAGCGTTCGTCAAAAGAGCGGAACGGCGCCCGCGGTCGGCTGTTTTTTGAAGAGCCGCCTTCACCTGCGCAAGCCGGTCCGCAAGCGCTTTTTCCTGTTGAAAACGGCGCATCATGCCGCGCCCGTAGTCGATGTCGCCGCTTTTGAGAGCCGCCCGCGCCAGCCCGTACCGCGCGTCAATGAGAAGCGGGTCGATGTTGAGCGCCGCCTCAAAATGCGCCGCCGCGTCCCTCCACCGCTCCATCCGAACGAACACGCGCGCCAGCCCCCGCTCCGCCTCCGCCAGGCGCGGATTCAGCCGCAGAGCCTCCCGTTGACTGCGGAGCGCCGCTTCCAGCTTGCCCGCCGTCAGCTGCGCCCCGCCGAGAAGGCTCCACAAGCGCGCGTCGCCGGCGTCCATCTGAACGGCGGCTTGGTACGCCTCAACCGCCCCGCCGTAATCGCGCAGCTCCATGCGGGCGCCGCCGAGCGCCGCATGCGTCTTCGGGGCGTTCAGCCCAAGCCGAAGCGCGTTTTCATAGGCGCCTGCCGCCTTGGCGGGTTGACCCAGAGCGGCGAGCGCTAAACCCTTCGCATAATGCGCCTGCGCAAATTCGGGCTGAATCGCAAGCGCGGCGCGGCACTCCTCTAACGCTCCTGAAGGGTCGCCAATCAGAAGAAGCAGCTGCGCCAGTTCAACGCGCGCGGACGAATCGCTTGGCGCGCTTAGAGCCGACCGCCGCGCCGTTTCCAGCTGTTGAAGCAGATCCTGCCCCTCCGCCGGCGGCGAAGCGCACAGCAACAGACAGAGCGCGGACGCTAACGCCGTTTGAGCGATCCCCATTGCGAAGGGAACTATATGCTTGACTAGCCAAGCGAATCGGCCCATTAGAAGGTGGGACGAT
>JAPPNK010000018.1:188150-206648 GCA_028818695.1 Candidatus Poribacteria bacterium | reverse complement strand
CCATCAATAGAGCGATCATTCGTTCAAATGTCCCAACTTTACGCATGAGGTCGGTCAGAGATTCACTGAGAGGCGCCGCGCAGATCCTCTAAAAATATGCCCATCTCAGCGTTGGAAGGCTTGACCTGCTTGTACTTCTCTAGAAATTCTTTCAGCTTCGGCGCGAGCGCCTCCAGGTCCATGCGCTCTTCGTCGATGGCTTGGCGCGCCTCATCAAAAGCCTCGTTGATCTCCGCTTCGGCGATCCCGTCGGGGCGCACATCCAGCGCGCGCTGCTGAACGCTGTTGAGCGAGCCTTTCACCAGATACTCGCGCACGAAACCGTCCCATCCGCCGGTTCTCCACAACCCAAACCCGACAAAGGCGCCGGCCGCCCCCAGCAGAACTAAAAAAACGGCTAAACAGCCGCGCCCCGTTTTCGGCGTCTTTTCTTCATCGCTCATCGGCGCCCATCCTTAAAATTCAATCGCGCAAACCCGTCTATCCTTGACAAGTTCTGCCCTAAGCCTTATGATAACTCAAGACGCATCCGCAGCGAAAGGAATCTGTTATGAGCGCCGACTCAACCCGCTTTGCAATGCCGTGCCGAATGTGCGGCCGTCCGTTTTTGTATGTGAAGGGCAACCCGTTGCCGAAGCATTTTCCATTCTGCAGCCGACGATGCAAAATGGCAGACTTGGACAACTGGCTAAGCGAGCGGTATGTTCTCAGCACCGAGGGCGAACTCACCGAAGCGAACGAAGACGGCGCCGAAGATTGATCAGATGATTCAAAAGGTACGCCGCTATCTTGAATCCCGCCTGACGCCGAGCCGCCTCCGCCATGTGGAGGGCGTTGTGGAAACGTCGCTTGAGCTGGCGCAGCGGCACGGCTTGAACCCAGAACATGCGGAACAAGCGGCGCTTCTCCACGACTCTCAAAAGTGGCGCACAACGGAGGAGCAGCTGGCGGCGTGCGAACGCTGGGGCGTTCATCTAGACGCAGACGACCGCGCGCATCCGTCCGTCTGGCATGCGTTTGCGGGCGCGGCGTTTGCGCGGAAGCGTTTCGGGGCGGGCGAGGAGGTGTGTCAAGCGGCGCGGAGACACACAACAGGATGGACCGATATGTCGGCGTTGGACATGGCGCTCTACGCGGCAGATTTTTGCGAGCCAGGGCGTCCGTATCCGCAGGCGGGCGAGGTGTTCCGCGAATCGATGCGCGATCTGGAGCGGGGGGCGTTGCTGGCGATGCGTTACCGCCTTCAGTTTCTGCTGGAGCGGGGGGCGTCGATTCACCCGCGGACAGTGGAGGCGCGCAACCAGCTCTTAAGGCGCCTGGAGAATTCAAATGGAAGCGGTTAAAGCGGCGAATGTGGCGGCGGAAGCGGCGTTGAGCCGAAAAGCGGCGGATGTGGCGGTCTTAGACCTGCGCGGCATTGCGTCGTTCACCGACTATTTTGTGATCTGCTCCGGCACCTCGGACACGCACGCCGAGGGAGTCGCCGAAGCGGTTCAGGAGAAGATGAAGGCGGCAGGCTGCCGGCTGATGCGCCGAGAAGGACGGCGCAAAAGCGACTGGACGCTCCTAGACTATGTCGATGTGATCGTCCATATCTTTGTGGGCGAGGTGCGGGAGCAGTACGGACTCGAACGCCTATGGGCAGACGCCCCCTCCGAACGCCTCACCGGCGAGGGCATCGAAATCGACGCAGAATGGGACGACGCGGAAGAAGCCGCCGCGTTCACGGCGCGCGATTTTTAACGCCCGTTCCCTCGCACAATCTCCCGTACAACATAGATCGGCTTCTCCTGCGCCTCGTAGTAAGCCCGCGTCATCATTTCGCCCAAAAGCCCAAGCGTGATCAACTGCCCCCCAAAAAAGATCAGCAGGATCCCCAACATCAACATCGGCATCCGCTCCAGCAGCGAATAATGCTCTGGCTTAAGAAACTTTCCAATCGTAAGCCAAGCGCAAATGAGAAAGCCGGCGGTACCGCTCAACAATCCGAACTTGCCGAATATCTGTATCGGACGAGTCGAGTAATTCATCAAAAACAGCACCGTCGCGAGGTCAAGCAGCACTCTCGTCGCGCGCGACAGCCCGTATTTGGATCTCCCCCAAGTTCGCGGGCGGTGATTCACCTCAATCTCGGTCATATTCGCCCCGATCCAGTGGGCAAGGGCGGGAATGAACCTGTGCATCTCTCCGTAGAGGCGAATGTTCTCAACCAAATCTTTTCGATACGCCTTCAACGTGCAGCCGTAATCTCTCAACTGCGCCCCTGTGAGTCGGCGTATGAGTCGGTTGGCGGCAATCGACGGCAAGCGCCGAAGCAAAAATCCGTCCCGTCTTTTTTTTCGCCACCCGCTGACAAGGTCGTACCCCTCGTCCAGCTTCTCCAGCAGCCTCGGAATGTCGGCGGGATCGTTCTGCAGGTCGGCGTCCAGCGCGACAACGACATTCCCTGCCGCATGCTGAAACCCTGCGCTCAGCGCCGCCGTCTGCCCAAAGTTCCGCCTAAAAAGGATCGCCGAGGCGTTGGGCGTCGATTCGGCGATTTCACGCAGAATGTCGGCGGAGCCGTCGCTGGAGCCGTCGTCAATATAAAGAATCTCGCTCTGGAGCGGAATCCTTTTCAGCGCCGCCTGTATCTGGGCGTGCAGCTCGCGCAGATTTTCCCGCTCGTTATAGACGGGCGCGATGACGCTGATGCCGGGAGTCGCGCTCTTTTCGCTCATTCGGCGCTGGGCGCTTTCGGCGGCCATAGGATTCGCGAGCAGGAAGGGCAGTTCTGGTTTTCAGGCTTCGTTTGCGTCTCCAAAATCGTCTGCGGCGGTATGTTCATGGAGCATTCGCTGCATGCGTAAACGACGGCGCCGCCGCGCTCTTTTTCGTCGGAAATGACGACCTTGGCGATCATGGACGTGTTGCGCGCTTTTCGCCATCGGGCGTACTGCTTCAATATCTGGACGGGCGTTTTTTGAGCTTGCTGCGCCCGCTCCTCCTTTTTTCCTTGAATCTGCCTCTCCAGCTCTTTCGCATGATCAGCAAGATCTTTTCGTTTTTCTACACACTCTTTTTCGAAGAGGGCGCGCTCTTTTTCGCCGTTCTCCATCTCCTCTTTCGCCGCGTCCATCTGCAGCATGAGCTGAATCGTGTCCTCTTCAAGCAGACCGACAGCGTTCCCTGTCGTCCGTATCTGCCGTTCAAAGCCGGTATATTCAACAGCGTCCGCCGCAGCCAGCAGCTTTTTTTGATATTCCGCAAGGTTCGCCTGCTCCGCTTCCAGCTGCGATTCAACCTTGGAATGGTCTAGATAAGCGCGTTTATAGGCGTCTTTCAGCTCTTCGAGCCGCTGGTCGGCTTCGGCGCGCTGCGCCGCCAGCGTCTTGGCTTCCTTGCCAAGAGACCGCCGCTGCTTCAAAAGTTCCAGCAGGGCGTCGTCCATTTTTTGAAGATCGTAAAGGGCGGCAAAGGCGTCGTGTTGATCAGTCATTTTCCCCGTCGGTGAGTGTTTCGTTCGTTTGGGTTTGAAGTTGATACCGCCGATCCAGCCGCCTGCCCATGATGGACGCCAGCAGAACGCCGAATTCGTATAGCCCGATCAACGGCGCGGCCATCATGAGCATCGGGACGATGTCGCCGGGCGTGAGGACCGCCGCGGCGACCATCAATCCGAAGTAGGCGACGCGCCGCTTTTCGCGGTAGGTGTTCGCGCGTACGATGTCCAGATGCGTCAGGAACGCCATCACCAACGGCAGCTCAAAGGCGGCGCCGAAAGCGACCGTCATTAGGAAAAGAAAACTTGTGTACTTATCGAATGTCCACAGGTTTTCAGGCTTAAGGTTGATCTCAGGCGAACGCCACAGGTTCGCCGACAGCTCCAAGAACAGCGGCGCGGCGATGAAGAAAGCGAACAACGTCCCAAGGATGAAGAAGACGGTCAGCAGAAGCCCAAGCCGCGCGGCGACGCCTTTTTCGGCTTTTCGCAGCGCGGGGACGACAAACGCCCATATCTGATAGATCACATACGGGGACGCGGCGATCCCGCCCGCCATGATGCAGAGTCTGAAAAGCGTTGTGAACGGCTCTAGGGGGCTGTGGAAAATGGGGGTGAAGGGCGTTTGCCCGGAGGCTCCCGCCCGCAGCCATATTTCGGCATAAGCGGCGGCGTTGGACTGCAGCCCCAGATCGCCCGCCCAGCTGACGATGTCGGCGATGCCGTTCTGAATGCGTATTGCCTGCGGTTTCAGAAGCAGGTTGTAAAGCTGATTCCGAAACGGGAAGGCAAGCGCGACGCCGACGCCGAGCGCAATGAGTACGCGTATCAGGCGGCTTCGGAGCTCGTCCAGATGCTCCAAAAACGTCATTGAGGCTTCGGCGTTTGCGCGTTTGAGGCGCACGCTTGAGCTCCCGCGTCGGTTCTTTTAGGAGGCGGAGGTCTGCTTCGGCGGCTTTTCGGTCGACTCCGGCGGCTCCTCTTTGAGCGCCGTCTCGACATCTTTTTGCACCTGCTTGCCGACATTCTTGAACTCTTGGATGGCTTGTCCAAACGACTTTGCCATTTCGGGCAGCCGCTTGCTGCCAAAGAAGAGGAGTCCGACCACCAGTAAAAGTACGATTTCGAAGGGGCCGATGTTGGGCATGTCGCGTCTCCTTGCTTTGAAGGCGTTTCTTGTTAAGTATAACGCAGGTTTCGGAGCTTCGCAAGCTCGGGTTCTGACCTCGCCTTTAAGTTGGGGCGTTTGAAAGGCGCTGCGGTCAACGCCCGCCGTTTGCCAACGGAGCGGCGCGTGTGTAAAATACGCATATGAACCGACGAACCCGAAGAGGAACCCATGAAAATAGCGGTCGGAAACGATCATCCCGCTTACGAACTGAAATGCGCCGTCAAAAAACGCCTTGAAGAGCGCGGACATGAGGTGATTGACGCCGGCTCCCACAACGCCGAGTCGACCGACTACCCGATCTACGGAGCCGCCGTCGGCGAGCTGGTCGCGTCTGGAGAGGCGGACCTCGGCGTTGTCATGTGCGGAACCGGCATCGGCATTTCCATTGCCGCCAACAAGACGCCGGGGGTCCGCGCCGCTCTCTGCTGGAACATTACCGCCGCCAGAGCCGCGCGCGAACACAACGACGCGAATGTGCTGGCGATCGGCGCCCGCTTGACCGCCTCGCCGCTCGCCCTAGATATACTAGACGCATGGCTGGACGCCGGCTTTGAGGGCGGACGGCATGCCCGGCGCGTCGGACAGATTAGCGAAATGGACGCCCGGCGCAGCGAAGGAAACTAAACCGCATGGGCAGCCTGCTCGCTATCGACGCGGGAACGACAGGCGTCACAGCGCTGTTGATCGACGAGAACGGCGCGGTCGTTCGGCGGGGCTACCGCGAATTTCCGCAGTACTTTCCGCAGCCCGGCTGGGTGGAGCATGACGCCGACGAAATATGGGCGGCGGCGTCGCAAGCATGCGCAGAGGCGCTGGCAGACGGAGCGGAATTGGACGGAATCGGCGTCGCCAATCAGCGCGAAACGACGGTCGTATGGCATCGAGAGACGGGCAAACCCGCAGCCCGCGCGATCGTCTGGCAATGCCGCCGGACGGCAGAGCGGTGCGAAGAGCTGATCGAACAGGGGTTGGCTCCGCGCATCTTTCAAAAAACAGGGCTGACAATCGATCCGTATTTTTCCGCCGCCAAGCTGGAGTGGACGCTCAACCATGTCCCAGAGGCGCGCCGCTCTCCAAGCCGCTTCGCGTTTGGGACGGTCGACTCTTGGCTCATCTGGAAGCTGACGGGCGGACGGGCGCATCTCACCGACATGACGAACGCTTCGCGCACCATGCTTTTCAATATCGACGCGCGCGAGTGGGACGGCGAGCTGCTGGAGCTGTTTGGCGTCCCGCGAGCTTTGCTGCCGCGCGTTCAGACCTCGTCTGGACGCTTCGGGGAGACGCGCGGCGTCGGCTTCGCGCCGGACGGCGTCCCGATACGGAGCGCGGTCGGCGATCAGCAGGCGGCGCTGTTTGGACAAGCCCGTTTTAAACGGGGCGAAGCAAAAAACACCTACGGAACAGGCTGCTTTCTGCTCATGAACGCCGGCGCGGAGCGTCCAAAAGGCGGCGGGCGGCTCTTGACGACGCTCGCATGCGGGGCGGACGGCTCCCCCGTCTATGCGTCGGAGGGGAGCGTCTTCACAGCAGGGTCGACGATTCAGTGGCTTCGAGACGGGCTGGGAATACTGGAGTCGGCGGCTGAATCGGAGGCGCTGGCGGTTTCGGTGAAGGATGCGGGCGGCGTGGCGTTAGTACCGGCGCTGGCGGGTCTTGGAGCTCCGTATTGGGACCCGCATGCGCGCGGCGCCATATTCGGCATCACGCGCGGGACGACGCGGGCGCACATTGTCCGCGCCGCTTTAGAGGGAATCGCCCACCGTTCTGCCGACGCTCTCGAAGCGATGGAGCAAGAAACGGGCGCGCGGCTGCCGCAGCTTCAGGTGGACGGGGGCGCCGCCGCCAACAACTTTCTGATGCAAATGCAAGCAGACCTGCTGGGCGTCCCAGTGAATCGACCGGCGCAGGTGGAGACGACAGCTCTAGGCGCGGCATATCTCGCGGGGCTGCAGACGGGCGCATGGAGCGCGTCGGACCTCCGCAGCCTAAACCCGCTAGAGCGCCGCTTTGAGCCAGAAATCAACCCAGACGAACGCGCGGAGAAACGGCGGCGCTGGCGCGAAGCGGTGGAACGAACGCTGACGCGGCGGAGCTGAATAAATGCTGGAGAGCGGGCCGCCGCTTGTCAAATGAAACGGAGAAAACGAATGCGTCGAAACCTAATGACGACGATGATCGTTCTAGCGGCTGCCTGCTTTTTGACAGGCTGTGAAGAGTCTGTCCAGACGGAACCGCCGCAGGACGCCTTCGCCCGCTGTCTAGACGACGCTCTCCACGGTTTAACAAGGACAAGAGAAGATCTCATTAAAGAGTTCCCGAGCTCCGATCTTGCCCATAGACTGGCGTACCTCCTCAGCGATATCCGGTTGGAACTGCGCACGTACGACAACCAGCTTCGCAAGCAGAATCTGCCCCGACAGGAGCGCGTCGCCCGATTGCGGGAACGCTGCCTCGCTTCCTTAAAGGACATCCATCATCTGAAAAACGACCAAAACTCCCGTCTGCGGTACAATGAGCGGCACTTTGAGTTCACCTTGTCTCATTCGGACGGTAAGCAAAATAGAACTACGATCACATCCGCTTTTTTGATCCAATGGTTTCTTGATTTGAGTCAGGGCATCGACCCTGTCGCGCGCGATCTGAACGCCGCTCTCACCGATTTTGACGCGGTCTATTGGCGCATTAAGGGTTTGGACAAAAACTTTCATTTTCGACATCACTCTCGCGCTTTACAGGACATCAAAAACGTCAGCAATATCATGACCGATTACGACGATGAACTCGCCGCCGAGGGTCTATCAAGAGAAGAGCATGTCGCCAAGTTGCGGGAACGTTTTCTGTCTCGCATCAAAAAGGCGGGCGGATCAATGATACGGTATGATGAAGCGACCTCCAGTCTGCATTTTCTTGATAAGAGCGGCGCCCCGTTTCTCGTTGACGGTCAGCCCGCTCACTATGCCATGCCTCTAAGTCTAGTAGAGTTTCTGAAACTGCCCGCCCCAAGCGGAACGCCGCTCATCATTCATTCGGACGCGCTCTCGATGGAGCTGGAGAAAGCGGTGAAGGAGCTGAAACAGCTGCGCGAGAGTGCCTTCAGCGACCCGCCGACCTCGGAGGCTGCTCAGGAAATCGTTGAAATCTTTGCTGGAATCGAAGAGGGGATGCCCAGATACGACGCCCAGTTGCGCCGCAATAACACCCACCAGGACAAGCGCATCGTCATGCTGAAAGGCCATCTCCTGTATTCCCTTCGTCTGTTTGACGCGCTGGAGCCGGAGGTTGTCTTTAGCCGGCGAGAAGAGGGGGGCTACTTTGTGCGTTATGCTCCGCCCGATGCGCCGGACAAAAGCGTCGTTCTCGATCTCCCGGCGGGGCTTGCCAAGATTCTGGATGTGGAGTCGCCTCCTATGCCTCCGCATCCTCGGCGCATGCCCTTTAATCGCGTTCTTTGGTTGACGGCGGGAGCTGTTCTGGTCGCGCTGGCGCTTCTATACCTTGTAGCGCGCAGAAATCGAGATGAACGCTCAAACGGCAGCTCCTCTTAAACGCTTTCCAAATCCGGCGGAACGGAGAAAACGAATGCGTCGAAAGGTCGTTCATGCGGTTTTAGACGCAGCCGTTTTTGCCCTCTTTGTGATTCTCTACTTCATCGTCGTCGATTTAATTGAAGGGCGGCGCAAAAGGAAACGCCGGCGCAACCTGAACAGGAGATATGCCATGTATCGTTGCGCGTAATTTGATGAAACGCCCGTTCACGCCGACGCTCTACAACACGCCTTATCTCCCTGTGACGCCGTTTCTGTCATGTCAGGGGGCTTCGGACGAACCGGTTGATCGAAGCGCATTCCCCGCCCAGTTGTTGAAAATATCCAGCGCGACCTCCGCTCGATTGAGGCTGTCATTGGAGACCTGCATCCAAATCCCGATGCGCCCGCCCGTTACAACATGTTTTAAGATCACAGGGTCGTATCCGAGCTTTCCTGTTCCAAAAGCCGCTTCGATCTCCCAGTTCTTGTCCAACGCAATTTGCCCCGCTGGAAAAGATCTGTCCGAAATGAACAGCCCAAGGCTGGAAACGCATGACTCCGCCTCTCTGGTCGGTTGAACCGCGTTGCCGTCTGTCCATAGATGAAATTCGGCGTCGGCGATGTTCTGCAGTCCTTCAACGCCGTTGACCGCGCCGCCCATCGACACATAGAAGATGTAGTCGCCGGTGTTCATGACGAAATTGCCGTCGTCAATAAACTTCTCAACAAGCGACCCGTCCGGCTGCCCGTTTCCCGGTAGATAGATGGTTTCGGGCAGGTAGCCGAAAAGGACGAGGCAGTCGACGTCGCCGTCCCCCGTGTTTCGTTCGACCCATTCAGCGATTTCATGCGTATTGTACGCTCTTGGGTCTTCAAACGTTTCGACGCCAGCGAGGATCGCTTCGGCAATTTCTTCCGCCTTCTCTTGGTTGATCCAAACAACCTTCTCATAAAATAAAGCCATTTGTCCAGCGGCGGAATCTCCCGGCTCCCCCTCGCATGGGTTTGGAGAGGGCGTAACGGTTTCATCGCCGCCGCATGACGCTGCGATAAAGATCAGGGCGGCGCAAACAATGTTGACTGCCTTCCGCAAGGGAGAACTCCTGTGTTGATGACGCCCCATCGATACTGAAGCGAAATATGAAAGCGCGGACATGACCGCTGCGCCATTTGCTTCCGTACACTAGTGTGCCACCCTTCGCCATGAGCGGCAAGACATGCGCTGACCTTAGCGCTTTAGTTGGGACATTCACCTGGGCGAACGCAGACGGTTTCTGCGGCGCCTCTGGATTCCCGCTTGCGCGAGAATGACGGCCTGGTTGGCGGCGCCTTTTCCCATAAATAGAGCGATCATTCGTTCAAATGTCCCAACTTTACGCATGGTCGGATGCGCGCTTGCAATGAAGCAGGCTCATGGGGTATCCTATGCGCCCGCGCGTTATCCCGCGCGTTATCCGCACATGAGAAAGCGAATATGAAAATACAGAACGTCGTCGTCACAGGGCAAAACAAGGTGGAGCTCCAAGAGGCTGAGCTGGACGAAAACCTGCGCTCAAACGACCTGCTCATCGAAACGGAGGCGACCTACATCAGCTCCGGCACCGAGCTGGCAAACTACACCGGCGTGGAGCCGAAGACGCGGCTGCGCGGCCAGTGGTGTTCATACCCGTGGAAGTCGGGCTATGCAAATGTTGGGATTGTGCGCGCCGCCAGCCCCGGCGTCTCAAGGGCGCAGGTCGGCGACCGCGTCTTCACCTACGCCAACCATGCCTCCCACGCCCGATACGACGCCTCCAGCCTCGTCGTCCAGGTCCCCGACGGCATGGACTCGACGATCGCCGCCGCGTCGCGCATGACGGGCGTCGCCGTCACGGCGCTTCTGGTCGCCGATCTGCAGGACAATCCATGGGTCGCGGTGTACGGGCTTGGGATGGTCGGCAATCAGGCGGCGCAGGCGTTCCGCATACGAGGCTTCCGCGTCATCGGCGTCGACCCTGTTCAGAAACGGCGCGAGATCGCCGAGCAGTGCGGCGTTCAACATACCGTCGGCGGAACGCCCGAAGAAGCGCATGAGGCGATACGCGAGATCACGCGCGGCTCCATGGCGGGCGTCTCGGTGGACGCGGTCGGGCATGGAGCGGTCTGCGCGCAGGCATTGAAAGCGACCAGCGACCATGGACAGCTGATTATCTTAGGCTCGCCGAGGGCGCCCGTTGAGACGAACATCACAGCGTTTCTGTCCGACGTACACTTAAGATGGATCTCGGTGCGCGGGGCGTTGGAATGGATGCTGCCAATGTACCCAACCGTTGGACGCCGCCCGTCCCAGTACACCAAGCAGCGCATGATCTTCGACTGGATTGAGCGGGGCGATCTTCAGCTGGAGCCGCTCATCTCGCACCGAATGAAGCCTGAGCAGATCAAGCAGGCGTACGACGGCCTCCGCGACAACCCAGAAATCTACACAGGCGTCGCGCTGGAGTGGCGCTAAGACTCCTTTTCGGCTACACTTAAAACAAGGGAGCGCAGAATGCCTATCAGCGACGAACTGCTTGAAATACTCGTATGCCCGCTTTCCAGAAAGCCGCTCGTTTACGATCCGGAGACGGACGCGCTCATTTCAACCGATTCTGAAACGCGCCGCTGTTATCGGATTGAGAACGGAATACCGATCATGCTGGCGGACGATGAGCATTCGAAGCAAATGTCGGAAAAGGAATGGAGCGAGGCGTTGGCGAAGTTGCAGACGCCCGGCGCAGACGAATGAAGCCGGCATACGACGACGCAAACTTCATGCAGAGCGACGAGGCGCTCCCTTTGCGCATTCTCGCCGAATATTTTGACCCGAAGCGGCGGTTTGAATCCGCGGGCGCAAGCGGAACGATCGTCTTCTTCGGCTCCGCCCGAATACGCGAGAACGGACCTTTAAAGCGTTACTACGAAGCGGCCCGCGAGCTGGCGCGTCAAATCTCCGAATGGCAAATGAAGCAGCCCGACGGCGAGCGTCTTCTCGTCTGCACGGGCGGCGGTCCAGGGATCATGGAGGCGGCAAACCGCGGTGCGCATGACGCGGGCGCCCTGTCCGCCGGCTTAGGCATACAGCTGCGAACCGCCGAAAAAATGAACCCCTACATAACGCCGCAACTCGCCATGAACTTCCGCTACTTCTTTATGCGCAAGTGGTGGTTCATCACGCTGGCGCGCGCGGTCGTCATCTTCCCTGGCGGATTCGGCACCATGGACGAGCTGTTTGAGCTGCTTGCGCTGACGCAGACGCGCAAGATCAAACCACGCGCCGCCCTGATCATATACGGCTCCGAGTACTGGAACAAGGCGGTCAACTTCGAAGCGATGGCGGAATGGGGAATGATCTCCCCCCAGGACATACAGATATTTCAAACCGCCGACCGCCCCGACGAAGCGCTGCGGATACTGCAGACGGAGATAGAGCGCGAGGCGGCGGCAAAGGAGAACCCGCATGGCGTTCGTGATCGCTGAACCTTGCATCGACGTGAAAGATTCCGCCTGCGTCGACGTATGCCCCGTCGACTGCATCTACGAAGGCTCCGATCAGTTTTATATTCATCCGGACGAGTGCATCGACTGCGGGATATGCGACCCTGAATGCCCTGTTGAGGCGATTTTTGACGAGAACGGCCTGCCGGACGAGTGGCTCTCCTACATCGAAAAAAACCGCGCCTTCTTCGAAGATTGATCCCAACGCCTGCCTGCAGGGATTCACAGGCGGCAGAAACCTGTCCGCGTTCACATACAGCGCGCGCTGCCCAACTCAAGCGTCAACATCGAAAAAGGGCTGTCTCTATATACGATGACATTCATTTTTTACATGAAACGCGCCGCGGTCCACATCCCGCCCTCCCGCGCAAGCGGGAATCTTATATTCCTTTTAAAGGGCATACCAGAAGCAGATTTGAAGAGGCGAACGGAGAGTGTATAGTAGGTAGGGGCGCTGGGCGGAAGAATTTGTCGTAAAACGCGAAATATGCGCAAATAGCGCTAAAATCCGCGGGGAAACTGCCACAAAGAGCCGAACGAAAGGAGCGCTGAATGAACGACCGACCGCTGAACAACTTTGACGCGACGGTTCTTGAGCAGATGGCGCATATCCGCGCCGTCGGCAGAAAACGGCTGCGCAACCAGAATGAGCTGGACGACTTCGTCCAAGAGACGGTGGCGCGCGTCTATGCGAACCGCGCTCAACTGCGCGATCCCGCCAAGCTGAAGCAGTGGATCGCGGGCATCGCGCGGAACACGGCGAACGAGATGAACCGCGCCGGCTTCCGCAAACGCGAAGAGCCGCTGCCGGAAGAGGACGATCTGCCGGACATGCGCAACCCGCATGACGAGCTGGAACGGGCGGAACGGAACGACCAGATACGCCAAGCGATGAACAGACTGAACCCGATCGACCGCGACCTGCTGCAGGGGCGGTATATGGAAGAGGAGTCTTACGCCGATCTTCAGGAGCGGCATGGGCTGTCCTATTCGGCGGTCGGGTTTCGTCTGCATCGCGCGAAGCGTCAGCTTCGGAAGTTGTTGACCGGAATGAAGGTCGCGTTGGCATTGGCGCTCGCCAACATGAAACGAACAGCATTTGGAGGAATGCTTCTCATGACAAACACAACCAAGATCGTTCTCGGAGTCGCGTCCGTTCTCATTCTCGTCTTGCTGGGCGGCTATCTTTGGATCGAATACGGCGGTTCGCCGGACGATTCGGCGCGCGGGCTGACGGTTGAGGAACAGTCGCCGATCGTCCATGCCGGCGGAGCTGCAGACGGGACAGATTCTTCAGCCGAAACGGAAATGGAAACGGCCAGCGGAGCCGCAGCCTTGCAGACTTCCGAAACGCCCTCAAACAGCGGGAGCGGCGAGACAGCTGAAACGGCAACCGCCTCAACCGGCGAGGCAGCGGTTGCCGACGCGCCCGACGACTTTTCAACGGAGCTCTTAGAGGGCATACAAGAGTTGATCGATTACGCCGATACGCTGAGAGCGGGGTCGCCCGAACTGGCTCCGTTTGCGGACGCGACGCTGAGCTCGGTGAAGGGCATCGCCGACCTGGACGCGCAATTGCGGCGGCAGGGAATGGAGCTGGAAGAACGGAGAGAAAAGCTGCTCATGAAGTATCTTTCCAACAACTTCGAGAATGCGGGACAGATGATGGACTCTTTTGTCAACACGTTTGCATCAGGGCCAGGATTGGAATTGCTGATAACGATGGGCATGGAACAGACAGAGCCTCCTACAAAGCTGAGCAATCTGCTGATGGGCGATCTGACGGAGGAGCAGCTTGGAGCGAAAATCATGCAGATGCCTGAACTTCGGGAGAAGATGGGGGAGGCGATGTCGGAGATGACACAGAGACTTGAAGATTTTGATCTGCCGGAACTGCATGAGGAGCCGTAAAAGCTGTTTTCAGCGCGCCGCGGGCAGGGCGACTTCAAACGATGTTCCCTGTCCGCTGCGGCGCCGAAAAAGAAAACCGCGCCAAACGCTCTCCTTCCCGCTATACTTACTTAATCAACTCGGAGGCGAAGAGATGGCGTTTATCATCGTGGAGCCGTGCATTGATGTGAAGGACTCGGCATGCGTTATCGTATGCCCCGTGGAATGCATCTATGAGGGACCTGATCAGTACTACATCCACCCGGATGAATGCATCGACTGCGCCCTCTGCGTCCCGGAATGCCCCGTCGAAGCCATCTTTGAAGAGGATGATGTTCCCGACCAGTGGCTTGACTATATCGAGAAGAACCGCGCCTTTTTTGACGACTGATTGAGACGGCTGATTTGTGAGGAGAACCGCATGGCGTATGTGATTGTGGAGCCTTGCATCGGCGTGAAAGATTCAGCGTGCGTCGAAGTCTGCGCGCCGGACGCCATCCACGAGGGAGAGGATCAGTTCTACATCGATGCGTATGAATGCATGTCATGCGGCGTGTGCGAGCCGGAATGCCCCGTCGAAGCGATCTACGAGGACAAATCGTTGCCGGAAAAATGGCTTGGATACATCGAAAAAAGCCGCCGATTTTTCATGGACGATACGCTGGATGTTCCGGACTCGGAGCCTGAATGGCTAAAGGAGCTGAACAAGCGGCGCGACAGCTTCTACAAAAAATCCTGAATCGAGCCGCAGGATGTGCTATAATGATAGTTGCCACATAAGCGACACAGCAAGGGAGCGACCATGGCCTTTATCATCGTTGAGCCGTGCATTGATGTGAAAGATTCCGCATGCGTGGATGTCTGCCCCGTCGACTGCATCCATGAAGGCGAGGACCAGTACTACATTCATCCTGACGAATGTATCGACTGCGCTGTCTGCGAACCGGAATGCCCTGTGGAGGCGATCTTTGAAGAGGACGCCGTTCCTGACCAGTGGCTCGATTACATTGAGAAGAACGCGGCTTTCTTCGAAGAATAAGCCGCTTGCTAGGGAGCGCCGCGCTTCGCGTTGAACCGGCGGGGCGCGGCGCGGTTCGCCTCTTTTGATCTGCGAACCACACCGGAATTTGCGCCCATGAGCATCGCCGCCGCAACGCCGTTCAAGCCGTTCCATGACGCTTCCGAGCTGGTTGACCGCCCCGCCGAGCTGCGCCGGCGGATGCGCCAAGACGGGTATCTCTTCTTTCCGAGGCTGCTCCAGGTTGAGTCTGTTGAGCGGCTGCGCCTTGACATTCTGCGCATTCTGCGGCGTTACGGGCTGCTGGACGAGGACGCGCCGCTAGAAAAAGGCGTCTACAAAGGCGGCGACCCGCCCGGGCGCGAGGCGCTGCTTCAGTTTCATCTGGAAATCAACAAGCTGGAATCGTTCGAAGCGCTCGCGCGGGAGCCGGCGCTCATGGAGGTCATGTCGCGACTCATCGACGGACATGTGCATGTGCATACGCGCAAGATCTGCCGCGTCAAATACCCTTTCGACCCGTACGACATTGTGCTGCCGCATCAAGATTTCTGGTATATTCGCGGCGCTCATGACACCTATTCCGCCTGGCTGCCGTTGATGGAGATGGACGATCAGGTCGGCGGGCTGGCGGCGGCGCGCGGCTCCCACACGCTCGGGCCGCTGCCGCATCAGGTCGCGGAGCGCTCCCGTTTTGCCGGCATTTCAGACGAAACGGCGGAAGGTCTAGACTGGCGCCGCTCCTCCTTTCAACAGGGCGGCGCGCTCATCTTCCACAGCCTCACCGCGCATCAGGGGCTGCTGAACCGCTCGCCGTATATCCGCTTGTCGATGGATTGCCGCTATCAGCGCGAAGGAACCGCGATGCAGGCAAGCCACTCCCGCCCGCACTTTGAGAGCTGACCCCCCTTGAACGGAGCGGGTCATGGTCCGCCCCGAAGTCCGCGCTGAATGCGTCCATTCCGTTCCCAGAGCGGTTGACCCGTATCGTCTGCTGCGCGCGCTGATTGAGAAGGGAGCCTCCCGCCCCGCCCTCTTTGAGAGCGCCCTCCCGCAAAGCCGACAAAGCCGATGGAGCTTTCTAGCCGTCGATCCGTTTGCGACCTTCTTAGCCCACGGGAGCCGCATTCTAGAAACGCGGGGCGGCAAGAGCCGCGTTTACCGCCGGCATCCGCTGCGCGCCTTCCAAGAAATGCTGAATCGATACCGCGCCCGCCCCTGTTTAGAAACCCCCGCCCCGTTTCAATGCGGAGCGGCTGCCGCCCTTTCATACGACATGGCGCGCCTGATCGATCCTTTTTCCAAAAACTTGCCGGACGAGTCGGCAGCGCCCGACATTGACGCCGCCCTGTACGCAGCCTCCGCCGCCGTTGACCATCAGCGCGGAGCGACCTATTTTTATCGGGCGGTCGGCTCCAGCCTGCCGCACCCCGCATGGCTAGACCGCGCTGTTCGCATCGCTGAGGAGGGCTGCCCCTCGGTTGAACCGTACCCCGAACCCGCCCCGCGCGCGGCGCGCTCAAATATGACGCGGGAGGCGTATATCGAGGCGGTTGAAAGCGCGCAGCGGCGCATCGAGCGCGGCGAAATCTATCAGGTCAACATCGCGCGGATGATAGAAGCGCCATGGACGGAGGGGGCTTTGCCGCTGTATGCGCGCCTCCGCCGACACAACCCTGCGCCGTTTGCCGCGTATCTCGAAGGGGCGGAGCAGACGCTGGCGAGCTCATCCCCAGAGCGCTTTTTGCGTTTTGACGCCCAGACGCGCCGCTTAGAAACGCGCCCCATCAAAGGCACGCGCCCCGTCGGACAGCTGCAGGAACTGATGGCAAGCGAAAAGGAGGCGGCGGAACTTGTCATGATCGTCGACATGGAGCGGAACGACCTGGGGCGCGTGTGCGAATACGGATCGGTGCGGGCTGCGGAGCTGCGGGAGGCGGAGGCGTATGCGTCGGTTGTTCATACATCGGCGCTGGTGGAGGGGGTCGCGTTGGCGGGGGCTTCGGCGGAGGATATGCTGCGGGCGGCGTTTCCGGGCGGCTCCATCACGGGGGCGCCGAAGTCGCGCGCCGTTCAGATCATCCGCGAGCTGGAGGCGGAGCCGCGCGGTTTTTACACGGGCGCGCTCGGCTGGTTCGACCTTGCAGGCTCGTTCGATCTGAGCGTGGCGATACGCATTTTGACAGCGCAGAACGGGACGGCGCGGCTGGGCGTCGGGAGCGGCATCGTCGCCGATTCGTCGCCGTCAGACGAATACGAGGAGACGCGCCATAAAGCGTCCGCGCTGCTGAAGGCGCTGAACGCCCGCGAAAGTCAGCGTTGACAAAATAGCAGCTTGGCGGCATAGGCGGTATATTAGGCTAGTTTACAACACATCCCAAAAAGGAGAGCGATATTGCATTGGTTGAGATCGGTTTTGGCAATTGCGTTGGTTGGCAGTTTATTTGCAGAGGCGGGGAAAGCGGAACTGGAACGAACGCTTGCCGGGCATACGAGCTGGGTCAATTCTGTCGCGTGGTCGCCGGATGGTTCGCGAATTGCCAGCGGCAGCTTGGATAGAACGATTCGAATCTGGGACGCCGAAACCGGCGCGCACATACGAACGCTCACAGGACATACGAGCAGTGTTGAGTCTGTGGCGTATTCGCCGGACGGATATCAGATCGTAAGCGGCAGCTGGGATGACACTGTGCGGATCTGGGACGCCGAAACCGGCGCGCTGATACAAACGCTTGCAAGACATCAGAACGATGTCAATTCGGTGGCGTATTCGCCAGACGGATATCAGATCGTAAGCGGCAGCGACGACGACACGATTCGAATCTGGGACGCCCAAACAGGCGCGCTGATTCAAACCCTTACAAGACATCAGGACGATGTCAATTCGGTGGCGTATTCGCCAGACGGATCTCAGATCGTAAGCGGAAGCGATGACAATACGATTCGAATCTGGGACGCCCAAACAGGCGCGCTGATACAAACGCTTGCAAGACATGAGGGCGATGTCAATTCGGTGGCGTGGTCGCCGGACGGCTCACGGATTGCAAGCGGTCGCGACGACAACAACATCAATTCGGTAGCGTATTCGCCAGACGGCTCAGAGATCGCAGGGGGTCGCAACGACAATACGATTCAAATATGGAACCCCGAAACCGGCGCGTTGATCCGAACTCTTGGCGGTCATACGAGTATAGTCACTTCGGTGGCGTATTCCCCGGATGGCTCTAAGATCGCAAGCGGCAGCTGGGACGACACCGTCCGGATATGGGACGCCCAAACTGGCGCGCAGATCCAAACTCTTGGCGGCCATACGAATATAGTCACTTCGGTAGCGTATTCCCCGGACGGCTCTAAGATCGCAAGCAGCAGCTGGGATGACACCGTCCGAATATGGGACGCCCAAACAGGCGCGCACATTCGAATGTTCACAGGGCACATGGACAATGTCACTTCGGTGGCGTATTCCCCGGATGGCTCTAAGATCGCAAGCAGCAGTGACGACGAAACGATTCGAATCTGGGACGCCCAAACCGGCGCCCATATACGAACGCTTACAGGACATGGGAGCTTTGTCACTTCGGTGGCGTATTCCCCGGATGGCTCTAAGATCGCAAGCGGCAGTGACGATAACAGAATTCGAATCTGGAACGCCCAAACCGGCGCCCACATACGAACGCTCACAGGACATACAAGAGATGTCACTTCGGTAGCGTATTCCCCGGACGGATCTAAGATTGCAAGCGGCAGCGACGACGAAACGATTCGAATCTGGAACGCCCAAACGGGCAGACACATACGAACGCTCACAGGACATACAAGAGATGTCGCTTCGGTGGCGTATTCCCCGGACGGATCTAAGATCGCAAGCGGCAGCTGGGATGACACCGTCCGG
>JAPPNK010000018.1:0-188050 GCA_028818695.1 Candidatus Poribacteria bacterium | reverse complement strand
CCGAAACCGGCGCGCAGATCCGAACTCTTGACGGCCATACGAGTATAGTCACTTCAGTGGTGTATTCCCCGGACGGATCTAAGATCGCAAGCGGCAGCTGGGATGACACCGTCCGGATATGGGACGCCGAAACCGGCGCGCAGATCCGAACTCTTGACGGCCATACGAGTATAGTCACTTCGGTGGCGTATTCCCCGGACGGATCTAAGATCGTAAGCGGCAGCTGGGATGACACCGTCCGGATATGGAATGTCAGCGACCTCGCCCCTCCTGTAGTAACCAACCCCACCGTGATGATTGACGGTCCAAGCGCCGATCAAAGAGACGCGTTCGACGTGACGATCACATTCAGCGCCTTCGTCAAAGGGTTTGAAGCGTCCGACATCCTCGCGACAAACGGCTCCGTGACGAACTTCTCCGGCGGCGGCAAAACCTACACAGCGACGATTGAACCGTCAGAACCTGGGGATGTTACGGTAAGCATCCCCGCCAACGCGGCAAGCGGCAATCTAGCCTCCAACACATACTCCGTAATGTACATCCCGATCCCACAGATTTTGACAAACCATACTGGCTCCGTCTTATCTGTGATGTATTCATCGGACAGCTCTTTGGTTGCCACTGGAAGCTGGGACAGGACGATTCGAATCTGGAACGCCAACAGCAGGCAGCTTCTCCATACGCTAACAGAGCATACAGAACCCGTCAGGTCGGTCGCGTTTTCGCCGGGTAGCTCTTTGATCGCCAGCGGCGGTCGGGACAAGACGATTCAAATCTGGAACGCCGAGACGGGCGAAAATGTCAGGACGCTGACGGGTCATACGGGCGACGTCTATTCGGTCGCGTTTTCGCCGGACGGATCAACGCTAGTCAGCGGAGGCGGCGACCAAACTGTCCGTCTCTGGGACGTTCAAACGGGAGATTTACTGAAAACGATGAGGCAGCATGCCGGTCCAGTTCAGGCCGCCGTCTTCTCTCCCGACGGAACGCTCATCGCCAGCGGCGGAGCTGATAAAACGGTCCGGCTGTGGGACGCCCAGACCGGCAAGCCTCTCGCCGCAGTGAAAAAGCATGCGCGGACGATCTATTCGGTCGCCTTCTCGCCGGACGGAAAGGTTCTGGCGAGCGGCAGCGCGGATGAAACGATTCGTTTTTGGGATGTCTCGCCGCAGTCGCTTACCCATACCCGTACGGTGGGCGGGTCGGCGGGTTTAGTGTTTTCGGTCGCCTTCTCGCCGGACGGTTCAACGCTCGCCGCCGGAAACCAGGACGGAACCGTCCAGCTCTGGGCGTCCGGAAACGGCAGGCTTAAAGAGACGCTAGAGGGGCATACGGGAACCGTTTACGCGGTCGCCTATTCGCCCGACAGCCAAACGCTTATCAGCGGAAGCCGCGACAAGACGCTCCGCTTCTGGTCAATGCCGACGCCCAATCTTGATGTGAACGGCGACGGAGTTGTGGACGCGGCAGACCTGCAGATCATCGCCGACAGCTACGGCGGCGCCGATCCCAACGCGGATGTGAACGGCGACGGCGTCGTCGACATCACCGACGTCCTGCTTGTCGCGGACGCGCTGGCGAATGCGCAGGCGGTTGCGGCGGCTCCGGCGTTGGCGTCTTCGGGGGAGGCTCCTTCCGTTCCGCAGGTTTCCGTCTGGCTGAACGACGCGAATGGGCTGATGGTCCGCAGCGACTCGGCGAAGCGGGGCGTCGCTGTTTTGGAAGACCTAATGTCGCTGTTGGCGGCGCAGATGATTCCTTCAAAAACGGCGCTTCTGCCGAATTATCCAAACCCGTTCAACCCAGAGACGTGGATCCCCTTTGAGTTGGCAGATTCAAGCCGCGTGAAGATGACGATCTACAGCTCGTCGGGTCAGACGGTTCGCGTTTTGGAGCTTGGGCAGCTGCCGGCGGGCGCCTACCGCGGCCGGTCGAAGGCAGCTCATTGGGATGGGCGGAACGCTTTGGGCGAACCTGTCGCCAGCGGCGTGTACTATGTCCGCATTGAGGCGGGTTCGTTCACGGCTCTTCGGCGCATGGTTGTGTTGAAGTAGGAAAATTCTGTTTGCGCAGTCGGCGGACGCCGGCAAGGAATAACCCGTCCCTTTATCATGCGGGTTCACATCTCATTCAGCAGGCGGTAAAATGAATCGGCGCAAGCGCGCCAACGCCGCCTAAAGGAGCATCTGATGAGAAGACGCGCCCCGTCCGCCCTCGTTTTGACCAGCTTGATCCTCGCCGCGGCGGCCGTGTTGACGCTGAGCGCATGCTTTTCTTTCAACAAACCGCCCGTGAGAAAATCGCTCAAAGGGCATGCGGGATCAGTTTTGCGAGTCGTCTATTCGCCGGACAGTACGAAACTCGCCAGCGCCGGCCGCGATAAGACGGTTCGCATATGGGATGTCAAAACAGGCGAGACGCTCCGAACGCTCAAAGGACATACGGACGACGTCTATATCGTCGCCTATTCGCCGGACGGCTCCATGCTCGCCAGCGGCGGCGCCGACCACGCAGTTTATATCTGGGACCCCAACACGGGCAAGCGTCTGCGGACGCTCAATGGGCATACGGCTAATATTTATTCGCTTGCTTTTGCGCCGGACGGCTCCAAGCTCGCCAGCGGTTGCGGCGACAACATTGTGATCGTCTGGAACCCCGAAACAGGCGAGAAGCTTCGAACGTTCAAAGGGGATATCAGCCAGCGCTGGGGCAGCTGCGTCGCTTTTTCGCCGGACAGCTCCATGCTTGCCGAAGGCAGCGGGTTCGACGGTTCGATTCACATTTGGGATGTCGAAACGGGCGAGACTCTCCAAACGCTGGAAGGGCATACGGACAACTGCTATTCCGTTTCCTTTTCGCCGGACGGAACCAGGCTCGTCAGCGGAAGCGTCGATGAAACGATTCGAATATGGAACCTCGAGACGGGCGAGACGCTCCGCATATTCAATGGAGATGGGGATTATGTTCATTTCGCCGCCTATTCGCCTGACGGGTCCACGATTGTCGTCAGCGGCTGGGACGGGAGATTTCATATCCAGGATCCCTACTCGGGCGTGATTCTCCGAACGATGAAAGGATATCCTCCTTTTGTTTATTCAGCCGCCTTTTCGCCGGATGGGAAAATGCTCGCCAGCGCCAACTATGACGGCACGATTCAGATATGGGAAGCCCCTGTCCTGACCGGCGCCTCTGTATGGATCACAGGCGAGCGTGAATACGGCAAAGGCGCATTCGATGTGACAATCTCCTTCAGCGAGAGCGTGAAAGGCTTTGAGCCGTCCGATATTCACGTGGAAAACGGCGCCGTGACGCGCTTCAGCGGCTCTGCAGATTCCTACAAAGCGACCGTTCAGCCGTCGAGCTTGGACACGACGCGCGTCCTGGTTCCGGCGAAAGCCGCCAGCGGCAATGCCGTCTCCAACATCTTTCGTTTCAACTCCGCATTGAAAGCGGCGCTGAAGAAGCATGAGCATTCGATCACAGCTATCGCCTATTCGCCGGACGGGAAGACGCTTGCCATCAGCGATTATGAAGAGATTCACATCTGGAATCCTGCGGCAAGAAAACCGCTTCGAACAATCAGAGACGTTGGATGGGTCGAACTCCTCGCTTATTCGCCGGACGGTACGAAACTCGTAAGCAACGACGGAAGCAGCGAGATTCAAATATGGAGCGCCGAAACCGGCAAGACGCTCCAAACGCTCAAAGGGCATGCAAGATCTATCAACTCTGTGTCGTATTCGCCGGACGGCTCCATGCTTGCCAGCGCCAGCGAGGACAAAACCGTACGCGTATGGGACGCCAACACGGGAGAACATCTGCAAACGCTCAAAGGACATACGGAAGGCGTCCTGTCGGCCGCCTTTTCGTCGGACAGCTCCATGCTTACCAGCGGCAGCCGGGACGGCGCGATTTGCAGTTGGAACCTTGCAACAGGAGAATCGCTGCGAACGCTCCGACTGCAATTCGGCGGTTTGTTTTCGTTAGCCTTTTCGCCGGACAGAGCCTCGGTCGCTGTCGGCAGCGAGGACGGCGTGATTCGGATTTGGAATGCTGCGACTGGGGAAACGCTCCATACGCTCACGGGGCATACCGATTGGGTCTATCCGTTAGCCTTTTCGCCGGACGGCTCCATGCTTGCCAGCGGCAGCGGAGACCGTACGATTCGGATATGGGACCTCACGACCGTTAAACAGATCCGAACGCTTGAAGGGCATACGGATGATGTCTATTTCGTCGCCTTTTCGCAGGACGGCCGCTCGCTCGCCAGCGTCGGCGGCAACGACACGGTCTGCATCTGGGAGGTCCCCGCCCCCGCCGGCGCAAGCGCGGAGAAGGAATGAAGCGGTCAAGCCAGGCTCGCCAGCGGAGGCGGCAGCGCGATTCGCATCTGGAACGTCGGCGGAACCCCTAACGCTTCCGCTGCCCGCCGGGCGGCGCCAGCAGCTCAAAAGCGAGGCATTCCATCACAAGCGCGCCGTTCAGATTCCGCTTCAGCCGGTATTGCGCCTCCATGACAGCGCGCATTTTGCGTTGAAGCGACCGCTCTGTCTCGCGCCGCGCGAACGCCGCCAGCGCCAGCGAGCATTCCTCCCGCTTCAACCCGACGCGCCACTGAAGCGCCCGCCGCAGCGACGCCATCAGATCGTCCAGCTGATCGGGTCGATTCTGCCATCCCTCCGCCAGGCGGAAAGCGTCCAGCTCGTCCGCCTGCCGCAGCGCTTCGATCTGCTCGTCCGCGCCGGCGCTCCGTTTGGCGGACATCGCTTGAAAGGCGCGCCCCGCCCGCCCGCCGGACTGCCGCGCGAGAGCCAACGCCTCCGTTTCGTCCATGCCGCGCTCCACAAGCGCCGCAGCCAGCGTCTCCACCGGCGCGGGCAGCAGCTTCAAAATCTGACAACGCGAGAGAATCGTCGGAAGCAGCGCGTTGATGTTGGAGGTTGTCAGGATGATGGTCGTCGCCCCGGGCGGCTCCTCCAGCGACTTCAAAAAAGCGTTCGCCGCTTCGGCGCGCATCGTTTCCACGTCGGTCAACACATACGCCTTGCGCCGCCCCTCCATCGGCTGAAAGCTGAGAAGGCGGCGTATTTCGCGCACCTGGTCCACCTTAAAAACGGCTCCGTCGGGCTGAAAGAGGCGAACGTCGGGATGGTTGAACGAGGCGGCTTTCCTGCATGAGACGCACTCGCCGCATGCGTCGTCCGGCGCGCCTTCGCAGTTGAGAGCCGAGGCGAACGCGAGCGCCAGCGTCTTTTTGCCGACGCCCGGCAGCCCCGCAAACAGATACGCCTCCGCCGGGCTGCGCGACGCAACAGCGCTTCGAAGCAGCTCCACCTGCGTTTCATGACCGACGATGTCCGCGAGCGCCCCCATGCGCCGCTAGTCGTTGTCGCGAGCCTGCGGATGAATGAGCGCGCCCAGATACTCGGTCAGCTTGTCCGCAATCTGCTCAGCGTCCACATCGGCGAAATTGAACAGCTCCTTCAAAATCGGCGACAGAACGCCTGTGTCAAGTATCGTGTTGGCAAGTTTGCCCATGTTGTTTCGGTTGACCGGTCCGTCGCCCTGCCCCATGTCAAGTATTTTGATGCTGTCGATCTGCTCGGCAGGCTTCACCATCTGCTCAACAATGTCGGGGGAGCGGTCGATCAGCTCCATGACCGCCTCTTGTACGAGGACGCGCTGTTCGGCGGTGTTGCGCGCTTGGAGGTGCGCCATTTCGCCTTCCGCTTTTGCCTGCGCCTCGGCGAGTATCGCTTCGGCAAGCCGCTCAATCGGCTGCGCCTGACCTTCGGCGTTGATGATCGCCACTTCGCGCTGCCATTCCGCTTCGCGCGTGCGTTCCACCGCCGACACATTCACCATCGCTTCAGCCTTTTCCGCCTCGGCTTCCAGCTTGTCCCGTTCCGAAAGCTCGGTGTCGCGCTGGCGGTTGAAGATAGAGATATTCTTGTCTTCGCCGACCAAGGCGACCATCATCTCCTGATTGATCCGCGCCGTATCCACAACTAAGGTGCGCTGGATCTCCGCCTCTTGAACCTGCCGCGTCTGGTCAATCTGCGCCGTCTCGATGATCAGGTTCTTTTCAATGTCCCGCGTCTGAACGACTCTTTCTTGGTCAATCCGAGCCGTCTCCGTCGCCAAGACCCGTTCAACATCCCTGACCTGCGTTCCTTCCTGCTGCGCAATCTGAGCGATCTGAATGCCGAGATCGCGTTCAATGTCCCGCTCTTTGACCGTCTGCTCCTGAGCGATCCTTGCCGTTTCCACGCGCAAGGTTCGTTCAATCTCAGCCTCTTGAACCTGCCGCGTCTGGTCAATCTGCGCCGTTTCAATGATCAGGTTCTTTTCAATGTCTCGCGTTTGGACGACACGCTCCTGGTCAATCCGCGCCGTCTCCGTCGCCAAAACCCGCTCAACGTCCCTGACCTGCGTTCCTTCCTGCTGCGCAATCTGGGCGATCTGAATGCCAAGCTCGCGCTCAATGTCACGTTCTTTGACCGTCTGCTCCTGGGCGATCCTTGCCGTTTCCACGCGCAAGGTTCGTTCAATCTCAGCCTCTTGAACCTGCCGCGTCTGATCAATCTGCGCCGTCTCGATGATCAGGTTCTTTTCAATGTCCCGCGTCTGGACGACACGCTCCTGGTCGATGCGCGCCGTCTCCGTCGCCAGGACCCGCTCAACGTCCCTGACCTGCGTTCCTTCCTGCTGCGCGATCTGGGCAATCTGAATGCCGAGCTCGCGTTCAATGTCCCGCTCTTTGACCGTCTGCTCCTGAGCGATCCTTGCCGTTTCCACGCGCAAGGTTCGTTCAATCTCAGCCTCTTGAACCTGCCGCGTCTGGTCAATCTGCGCCGTTTCAATGATCAGGTTCTTTTCAATGTCCCGCGTTTGGACGACGCGCTCCTGGTCAATCCGCGCCGTCTCGGTCGCCAAGACCCGCTCAACGTCCCTAACCTGCGTTCCTTCCTGTTGAGCGATCTGAGCAATCTGAATGCCGAGCTCACGCTCAATGTCACGTTCTTTGACCGTCTGCTCCTGGGCGATCCGCGCCGTTTCCACGCGCAAGGTTCGTTCAATCTCAGCCTCTTGAACTTGACGGGTCTGATCAATCTGCGCCGTCTCGATGATCAGGTTCTTTTCAATATCCCGCGTTTGGACGACACGCTCCTGGTCAATCCGCGCCGTCTCGGTCGCCAAGACCCGCTCAACGTCCCTAACCTGCGTTCCTTCCTGTTGAGCGATCTGAGCAATCTGAATGCCGAGATCGCGTTCAATATCCCGCTCTTTGACCGTCTGCTCCTGAGCGATCCTTGCCGTTTCCACGCGCAAGGTTCGTTCAATCTCAGCCTCTTGAACCTGCCGCGTCTGGTCAATCTGCGCCGTTTCAATGATCAGGTTCTTTTCAATGTCTCGCGTTTGGACGACACGCTCCTGGTCAATCCGCGCCGTCTCCGTCGCCAAAACCCGCTCAACGTCCCTGACCTGCGTTCCTTCCTGCTGCGCAATCTGGGCGATCTGAATGCCAAGCTCGCGCTCAATGTCACGTTCTTTGACCGTCTGCTCCTGGGCGATCCTTGCCGTTTCCACGCGCAAGGTTCGTTCAATCTCAGCCTCTTGAACCTGCCGCGTCTGATCAATCTGCGCCGTCTCGATGATCAGGTTCTTTTCAATGTCCCGCGTCTGGACGACACGCTCCTGGTCGATGCGCGCCGTCTCCGTCGCCAGGACCCGCTCAACGTCCCTGACCTGCGTTCCTTCCTGCTGCGCGATCTGGGCAATCTGAATGCCGAGCTCGCGTTCAATGTCCCGCTCTTTGACCGTCTGCTCCTGAGCGATCCTTGCCGTTTCCACGCGCAAGGTTCGTTCAATCTCAGCCTCTTGAACCTGCCGCGTCTGATCAATCTGCGCCGTCTCGATGATCAGGTTCTTTTCAATGTCCCGCGTCTGGACGACGCGCTCCTGGTCGATGCGCGCCGTTTCGGTCGCCATCACCCGTTCAACATCCCTCACCTGGACAGCCTCTTGCTGCGCAATTTCAGCCGTTTCAACGCCCAGATTCCGCTCAATATCGCGCTCTTCCACCGTCTGCTCTTGCGCGATTCTTGCCGTCTCAACCGCCAGCATCCGCTCCACTTCGGCGATCTGAACCTTCTGCGACTGGTCAACCTGCGCCAGCTCCACATTGAGGTTCTTTTCAATCTCCGCCTCTTGGACATACTGTTCCTGTTGAATGCGCGCTGTCTCTACATTCAGCAGCTTCTCAATCTCGCGCTCCAGCACGCCCTGCTCCGTCGTAATCGTGGCGCGCTCAATGGCGAGCTTCGTCATCTGCTCCGTCTCTTGGATGCGCTGATCCTGCTCATACTGATAGGCGAGCGTGTCCGCCTCTTTCTCGGCGGCGTAGGTGGCGATCTCCTTCGCCTGATCAGCCTCCTTCCACGCCAGGCGCTTATTCAGCTCCAGCTTCTCTTCCTGGGTTGAGGTCTCCACTTCCGTGATCTGAACGTCAACCTCCAGGCGTATTTTCTCCGCTTCATATCTGTTCTGTTGAGTCACCTCGGTGATTTTGAGAATCCCCTGCGCGTCAAACTGATTGTTCTCGTCCATCGATTCCAGCGGCGCCTGGTCGACGCGGATGAGCGAGACCGTTTCCAGCGTCAAGCCGTTATGTTCAAGATCGCTTCGCACCGATTCTTGGACAGCTTCTGCAAAATCTTTTCGTTTCTGAAGCAGGTCTTGCAGCTCTTTTTCGGCGGCGACGATGCGCAGGGCGCCTTCCAGTTTCTGTTCAAGCAGCTCCGTCAGCTCCTCGGCGGTCATGGTGCGTTCGCCGAGGCTCTGCGCAGCCCGCAATATCTGATCCGGTTCCGGTTCCACTCTTATAAAAAACGCCGCCTCAATATCCGCCCTTAGAAAATCGCTGGTGATGAGCGCGTCCGGTCCGACGCGGACAATGTCTAGCCGTATCGTGTCGAGAAAAATCTGACGGATTTCATGGATAATTTTATTGACCCAGAGACCGCCGGTGATGTTGATCTTTTCCTTGCGCCCCCCTGTTCGCACCAGCGCTTGGTCGGCGCGCGGCTTTTCATAACGGTACATCGCCGCCAGCGCAACGATAACCGGCACTCCGATCAAGAGAGACGTGGCGACAGGATCCGGTAGAGATTCGCCAATCTCCATAAAGGTATAGACGGCGAGCGCAATAGAAGCCGCTATAGCGGCGATTGTGACGCCAATTCTCATGATAAGCTCCTTCGATACGGTTGCGGCCGTCGATTTCGCGTCCTGTCAACAACGCCTGCGCTGGACATGCCTCCCGCGGAACGGCTGCGCCCGCGCAGAGGCTGGCGCGGCGAAGTCGACCACGCCAAGCTGGCGAGAAAACATAGCGCGTTGCCGATGAGCGGACGCGCCGCTTCGGCAACTTCATTCGAGCCGGTGTCAATGGCAAACAGAATATAATGCCCGTCGCCCCAAGGCAACTGCGCGGCGATCGGCTCCTGGTTGTCGTCGCGCCGGGCTAAAATCGTGTAAGCGGGGTCGGTTGTGACCCAGTGATCGTCCGTTTGAATGCGCTCCGGGTCCACCTTCTCCGGCCAGGTGAAAAGCCCCGTCTTGCGCCCCTCCCGCGTCATCCAGATCTTCACATCCTCCGAATTCACAACGCGCGCCGGGTGCCGGTAAACGGGCAGCCAGTCGCCTCTCCATTTCTTGCCTTCTTTTTCATCCTTTTCAATGTTGTCGTCCATCGCCGACGCCCAGAGCGTTCCCCCCGCCTTTACCCACTCCTGTATGGCGCGCTCCCCAGACGGCTCCAAAAAATAGGACCCTCTATGCCCAGGCGCGTTCCATGTGAACCAGATGATGTCGTAATTGTCGAGCAGGTGGAGAATCGATTCAAACTCCACCGCGTCCGCCGATCCGTGGTTCTCTAGGTCTTGGTTGATGCGGACATGGTCGAAGCGGAAGGTATTGCCCTGATGTTCGCGGAAATCCTCCAAAATGCCGGGTTCGCGCGTGTGCGAATCGCCTTCAACCACTAGGACGTTAAAATTGCCGGTCGGCAGTATCTTGACGGAGCTGATCGTGTTGTCGAAGCCTGTCTTTGCCAGGTTCTCAACGCCGCGGTCTGGGTCAATATGATGTATCGCTTCTCCCGCCCGCGTCCGCAGGTTGTAATCATCCAGATTGGAGATCTGGACGGAGAAGTCGCGCGGGCCGAGGGCGATAGACAGCTCGCGCCCCTCGTAGTCGGGATGCTGAAAGAAAACGGCGCGGCAGCCCGTGAACGGAAAGTTCGGTCCGCGCGTGACGCGCATGGAAGAGATGCGGTCGTTCAGCCCGATCTCGCCGATGTAACTCGTGTCGCGCAGGATGGTGGCGCGCCGCCCCTTGTAGTTCAGGTCTTGAAACACCTCAACGATGAGCGGCATCCAGCCGTATTTTGGCGCGGTCAGCCGGGCGGAGGGGGAGAAGTTGAGGGACGAGACCACTTCGCCAAAGTTGTACGGTATCGCATGAATATCCGGATAAAAACCGGGCGGAAGCGTGATCTTGCGCCCCTGATACCGCGTATGCTCAAAGAAAACAACGCGCTGATTCGGCGCCGCCGCGGCTCCCGGACCGTGGTAAACCTTGATGGAGGAAATCGTCTCGTCCATTCCGATCTCGCTCAGGTCCTCTATAGGCTCAACGACGGTCGCCTTCGTCCCCTGAAAATGCTTGTCCCGAAACAGCTCAACAATGATGCGCGGGTTGACGGCCATGGTTCATGCGCCTTTCTTATGCGTCCATGAATCGTCTCAAGGCGGCGATGCGCTGCGCGTCGGCCTGCTGCTCGTCCAGCGTGACCTCCTGCGGCCTGAGCCGAAGCTCGACCGCCTCGCCTTTTCTGGAGAAGACGCGGAAGTAGTCGAAGCGGGTGATGGTCGGCGGTATGTTTCCGGGGCAGAGTCCGTGAAGCCCGATCTGAACAGGATCGCCCATGCCGACGTTGGTGACGCCGCAGTTGACCCAGGTCTGCCCGTCTCGGCTGGCAAAGCCGGTGAACTGATGCCGCCGCCGCTCAAGCCGCAGATACAGATGCCGCGTTCGGATGAGGTTGTTCGGTCCCCGTCCGACGAGGCGGAAAACGCGGTTCACATGCCGTTCAAAACGCACCGCGCCGCGGAAAGCATGCGCCCCGGATGTTTTCTCAAGTCTCAAAAAACGCCCTGGGCTTTTCCAGACAAGCAGCCCGCCATGTTCGCGCAGCTGCGGCGTGACCGGCAACCGCGTTTCGATGGCGAAGTCGCCGCTGTACTGCATGAGGACCCTCGGCGCGTCCATGTCGCCGCCACTGCCGGGCGGGTTGCCGTGCCACAGGTCCTGTCCAGGGTCGGCGCGCATCTCAAGATACCCCTGCCGCTCGCGCCATTCCCCGCCGCCCGCCGGGTCGACCCATTGCCAAACCTCGTTCATCCCTGCTTGGTCAAATTCGTCGTTGTACGCCATCTCCATAAACTCTCCGGACGACGCCCACCCTTCAATCTGCACCGAAGAGATCGAGTTACCAAAAGTAGAGGCGTACTGCCCGCCGACCATCGGAAGCATCGACAGGTCGGGTATCTCCTTTTTCATGTCGTAAGTTGTCATGGCGATCTCAAGAAACGGCCCTCCATAGTCCAAATGCTCGTAGAGGCGCACCTTCGCGCCCTGCGGCGGAAAGTCGGAGCCTTTGATGACGCGGACGGAGCTGATCGTATCCGCCATGCCGAGTTCGCTGTGCGTGTTCGGCACGTCGCGCAGAACGGTCGCGTTGCGCCCCCTGTAATCGGGATCGTTGAACAGCTGAACGATGACCGGTATAGAACCCCATTCAGGGCCGGAGATGCTGTAATCAGGCGCGATATTGAAGGAGCGGAACCGCCCCGTGTGCTGAACCGAGACGTCCAGCAGGTCGGGATAGTAGCCGGGCGCGAGAACCAGCTTGCGCCCTTCATAGTTGGAGCGGTCATACAGAACGATTCGGTAGTTCGGTCCGCGTTTATATCCAGGGCCGCGGTAAACGCGGGCGGATCGAAAGCCGTTGCGAAATCCGACGCGCCAGAGCGACGGCTCAGGGTCGACAAAAAAGCCTGCGACGCCGCCGTAGTTCGGCTGCTCATACGCTTCAAGGATTAGGCGGGGGTTGATTGCAGGCATCTCGATTCTCCGTACTGATAAACAACATCTCAAGCGGCGTCAATGCCGCCGCTGCCGTCTTCATATGTTAGGCTAAGGCGATTGTAACGTTTTACAGCGGGCATGTCAATAGGGCGGATGGGCGGAATTCATCCCTTTAATGCGCATCCATACCCGCGCGCCATTGATATTAATGTACTCTTCATAGTTGTCGTATAAATAGCGGGCGATTTGAGGGTGGCGCAGCTCGCTGTCGATGCCGTCCACCGTGTCGAACCAACCGCCCGTTTTATACAGAACGAGCCGCGTCTGGTCTTTTTCGAGCGCGTCGATCACTTCCCGCTCCAGCTCGGGCGCCGAGGCGTAGCAGATCTGATGGTACCGCGTTGCGGCGGGGCGGTCGGCGAAGAAATAGTACGCTCCTTGACTGGAGAAATCGAAAATGCGCTCATCGGGAGCCGTGTTCTCCTGTATGAACTTCACAACCGCTTGAATCTGTTGAACCTGATCGTCCGGTATGTTGATCGGACCGGCGCGCTCCAGCTCCTCCTCCGCTCTTGGCAGATTGAACTGGTTATGGAGCGTCCAATTCCAGCGGCTTTGAAACGCCGCAACGGGACGATGAACGCGCGCGGCGTACAGCGCGGCGATCAGTATCGGCAGCGCCGCCCATGCCCATTGCATGGCGGTCAGCTTGCGTTTCGCCCGAAGCGCGTCCCAGACGCCCGCGGCAGCTCTGTCAAGCGGAAGCAGAAGCAGCGGCCAAAAGAAGGTCGAACCGAAGATGAGATGCCCGCCGTCCGACCTGCCCAAAGCTGTGCGGAAAAAAGCGGCTAAACAGAGCGCTGTCAGCAAACCTTTAGCGCACGCCTCATTTTTCCAAAAATCGCCTTGAACGGCGCGCCGAACGAGAACGGCGCCGGCGGCGACCAACGCGGCAGGCGGCAGATACCAACGCAACCGCTCGCTCCCGATAAACTCCTTCCATCCGCCCAGCAGCCCATGCTGTTCGAACGGCTGAAACACCCGCTCAAGCGGCGAGAACGGCAAACCCCACGTGTCCAACTGGTAAGCGAGCTGAATATATGCGTTGCGGACGGCGTCGTCCAGCGCGCCATGCCGCAGCAGCCAGAGCGCGGCAGGAGCAAGCCCAACAACAACCCCCGCGCTGAAAAATAGAACCGGGCGGAGTCGTTCTCCTTTCGGCTCCGCTTTTGTGAGAAGGCGGATCCCCCAAAACAGACCGACAGCGCAGATCGAATACATCCCGATCTCGGCGCTGTGCCAGAACGCGAATCCGGCGCACAGACCCGACGCTCCGATCTTCCAAAGGCGTCCCGCTTCATCCTGTTGAAGCGCGGAGACCGACATGGCGGCGCACAGCAGCCCAAACGTATGCCGCGCGCTGACGCCCGTATGATGCCCCGACGCAATCATCAAAAGAATCAGCGCGGACGCCCATGATCCGCGGTACAACTGAACGCCGAGAATGTAGAGCGCGATGTAGCCGATCGGTCCGAGCAGCCGCTGCATCAGCCGAACGCCGGCAAGCGTCTCTCCAAACAGCGCCGCCCCGACGCGCGCCAAAAAGGCGTTTTCAAACAACCCATGCTGAATGTAGATGTCCCGATACGGAACGCCGCCGCGCAGCATCTCGTTCAGCGGCGCGAGCCGTTCGCCCTCATGGAACAGGTCGATGCCGCCGTCGATTCCCCCCGAATAATAAAGCAGATACAGAAGCGCAGGGATGAGGACGTATATAAGAAGGAGTCGCGCAGTTTTCCATGCGGGCGTCTTGGGCGCGCTCTTTTTTGGCTGAGGAGCGAAATCGGCAGGCGGCGCTTCGGGCGGAGGCTTAGACGGAAGCGCTCGCCCCGCAACATAAACCCCCAGCGCCAACAACAGCGCAAGCCCAACCGCCGTCTTAAAAAAGAAACAGGCGAGCAGCAGCGGCGTCAACGCAAACGCGCACCGCTGAAACGTCCACTCCTCAGGCTGCCCCGTCTGCCGAGACATCCATCGGCTGAACAACGCGCACGCGAACAGGCACAACGCGACAAAAAGCGGAATTCCAAAGACGGCGAGCAGATAATACAGCGTCTCCTGCGACTTCGCATACTCGTTGACGCTCACCCATCCGATGACGCCATGCGCGCTGCGGTACTCAAAATGCAGGCGCGCGTCCAGCTGCAGACCTAAGCCCAGCGCCAACGAGACGGCGCACAGAACCGCATAGCTTGCATGCGCCTGAACCGAAGGAGCGCGCAGCGTTTCTAAAGCCCGTCGCGTCAATCGTTCTCCCATGGCGTTCCGTAGGACGGTTTGTTCGCATACCGGTTGATCTTCATCTCAATGCGCGCCTGGGCTGCAGGCGGCAGATGCGCATGCAGATACGCCTCGCCGACCTCAATTTCTTGCTCTCCGCAGCGCGCCGAAACGATGCGGCGTTCTCGAAAGGCGCCCGCCTGTATCAACGACTTCCGCAGCCTTATCCATCGCGTCCATGAGCGCGCGCTGCAGAATCGCCCACTGCGGCGGACTTGAAAGCGGTTCAGAAGCGCGGACGGAGCGGAACGATCCTTCGCATTGTGTCATCGTCCGGCTCCCTGCTCTAGGCGGTGAAGCTTTCTCCAGAGGCGGCGTTAAAGAAATGAATCTGCTCTGGCTCAAACGCCGCCTCGAGGCGTTCGTTGACGCGCGGCAGGCTTGTCGGCGGCATCTTCGCAATAAAGACGCTTCCTTCCGCGTTCAGATACGCCAGCGTTTCGCTTCCAAGCGGCTCCACCACCTCCACGACGGCAGAGATGCGCGCTGTCGGCCGCGTCTGCGTGAACTCCGGATCGATGCGCACATGCTCAGGGCGGACGCCGAGGACGATCTCCCCGTCCGGCGCCGCCTGAAGAGCCGGCCAGAGCGGACGCGGCAGGTCCAGCTCCATGCCCGGCGCTTCAAAGACGCGCCGCTGCTCCCGCGTCGCCATCCGTCCTTCGATCAGGTTCATCGGCGGGTTTCCGATGAACTGCGCCACAAACCTGTTTTTTGGCTGCACGTAGAGATGCAGCGGCGTCGCAATCTGCTGGATGGCTCCCTCTTTCAGCACAATGATGCGGTCGCCCATCGTCATCGCCTCGGTCTGATCGTGGGTTACGTAGATCATCGTCGCTTCAAGCCGCGCGTGGAGCTTTTTGAGCTCCGCCCGCATTTGAGCGCGCAGCTGCGCGTCCAGGTTGCTGAGCGGCTCATCGAAGAGAAACACCTTCGGGTCGCGGACAATGGCGCGTCCGAGAGCGGCGCGCTGCCGTTCGCCGCCGGAGAGATGTTGCGGGCGTCTGTTCAGCAGCTCCTCTATCCCTAGAATCTCCGCCGCATTTTTCACTCTCCGCTCAATCTCCCGTTTCGGCGTCTTGCGCATCTTTAGCCCAAACGCCATGTTTTTATAGACGGTCATATGCGGATAAAGGGCGTAGTTTTGAAACACCATGGCGATGTTGCGGTCTTTCGGGAGAACATGCGTGACGCGCCGCTCATCGATATAGATGTCGCCCTCCGTGACGCTTTCCAGCCCGGCGATCATGCGCAGCAGCGTCGATTTCCCGCACCCGGAGGGTCCCACCAGCGCCAAGAATTCCTTGTCCAGCGCCTCTATATTCGCGTTTTGAACGGCGACCGTGTCGGGCGGATAGATTTTATGTACGTTCTCAATTCGGACGTGTGCCATCTCCGCTCCGGCGTTGTCGGAAAAAGGCGAGCAGTTTGGGCAGCGTCTCGCTCAGCTCATGGCGCGTCAAAAAGTTGTCGATGTGCGGATGCGCCGATTCTAGCGGGTTGTCGGGCGGCTTGGGTCGGCTCGTTTCCGCCAAAACAATGTCGCCGGGCGGCAGAAAGGCGCGGTATCCGTCCTCCTCAGACCCGTCCGTGACGACAAGTATGTACGGCAGCCGTTCGTTTCCGAGCTGTTTCAGGGCGCGCGCGAGTCGAAGGCGCGGCTCGGCGCTCTCTTCGCCTGCCCCGGTTCCGTTGGCGGCAAACACAATGAGCGGCTTCAACAGCCCCGCCAGCTCGGCGACGGAATGAAACAGCTTCCCAGAAGAAACCTCCGCCGATTCGGCGTCAATGACGGCAAGCGCGGCTGGAAAGCTGTCGATCTCGCCCACAGCATGGAGCGGTCCCGATAGATGCTCATCCGCGTCGAACTCGTCCAGGACATACGCGGCGCGCTCCGCGGCGCTCAGCGCATCATGCCGTCCGCAGTGGGGGCATACTTTTCCCGTCCGTTCAAATTCGCGCGCGAAGATCGCCTCGCCGCAATCGCCGCACTGAATCCAGACGCCGTCCGGTATGGGGCTTCGTTCGCGCTCGTTCATGCGTTGGTCTGCGCCGAAGGATCGCCGTCGGCTTGGGCGCGCATCGCTTTCAGCGCCGCCGCGTCGTTCGGATACGCCGGTATGATCTGGCTCAACTTTGTGATCTCCAGCAGGCGCAAGATATGCTGCGGAGCCTCCGAGAGAGCCATCAGCCCGCCGCGCGCCTGAACGCTCTGCCGCGCCCTGACGAGAGCGCCAAGTCCCTGGCTGTCCAGATACGCCGTCTGCGCCACATTCACGACGATATGCGGGCTGCCCTCCTGGGCATTGAGAATCGTTTCTTCCAGCTTTCGCCCCAGTTTGACGCTTTCTTGGGCGATCACCTTGCCTTCCACTTCGGCTACCCAGCCGTTCTGCTCTTGACGTATGCGCAGTTTCATTTCGATCCGCGCCTCCAATCGTTCAACGAGGCCGTTTTTTCACCAGCGTCAACTCTACGCCGCTCGGGTCGTACGAGACGCTGTCCATATAATAGCGCATGATGAGTATGCCCCGCCCGCTGTCTTTCCAAATTCGATCTCCCTCGCGCGGGTCTTCGACCTTCTCCACATCAAAACCGGCGCCTTCGTCCTTGATCTTGATGGTGAGTCGGTTCGGCTCCACAATGGCGGCAAGGAAGATATTTTTAGAGATGTCCTTCTGGTTGCCGTGCTGAAGAGCGTTCATCGCCCCTTCAACGGCTGCGGCGGCAATTTCGTTGGCGCCGCGTTCGTCAAACGAAAGCGCCCTCGCAAGCGAATGCACCAGCGCTTCAAGGGCGGGAACATACTGCAGCGCGCTTGGAAACGCCGCCGCAATCGTCTGAACGCGCTCCCCGCTCTTGGGAAGGGGATGAATAAAATGCTCAAATCTCACCGCGCCTTGTTTCTTTACGGAGAGGCGTGGACGGCGACGATCGTCATATCGTCCTCGAGGTTCGGGTCGGGATTGTACTGCTTCAACCGCTCCCGCACTGCGCTGCACAACTCCTGGGCGTCCATGCTTGAAGCGGTCTGAACGATGTCGGCGAGCCGCTCCTCTCCAAACGGCTCTCCCTGCTCGTTCAACATATCGGCGGCGCCGTCGGTGTACAGCAGGATGCGGTCGCCCGTTTCCAGCTGAATCGTTTCGGTTTCAAACTGCGCCTCAGGGAAGGAGCCGACCAGCGGTCCTCCCTGTTTGAGATAGCGCAGTTTTCCGTTGGCGCGCGCTAAAACGGGATAGTTATGACCCCCGTTCGAGTAGGCGAAGGAGCGCGTTCTGGGATTCACAACCGCATACACCATGGTGGCGAACAGGTCCGCCTCCGTCTCGTCCGCCAGAAAGTCGTTCACCGTTTTAAGCGTCTCATGCGGCGGTTTCAGCTCGCGCGCGGCGATGCGCAGCGCCGTTCTCGCCATGACCATGAGCAGCGCCGCGGGTATTCCCTTCCCCTTGATGTCCGCGATGGCGATTCCCCATTGTCCGTTTTCAAGGGCGAGAAAGTCGTAAAAGTCGCCGGAGACGTTGAGCGAGCTCTGATGGTCGCCGGCGATGTCCAGACCGGGCGCCGACGGAGCCTCCTTCGGAAGCAGCGCCTGCTGTATTTCGCTCGCCGCTTCAAGATGCTGCGCAAGCTGGGAGATCTCGCCCGACCAGTTTTTCAGCGTATCCACGCGCGCTCCAGACGGCTCAGAGTCTTGCAGCGAACTTTTGACGCGCTCAATCAGCTCGCTCGGATTGAACGGCTTCGTGATGTAATCTTCGGCGCCGGAGCTGATGCCGCGCAGCTTGTCGCTGATCTGCGCGCGCGCCGTGAGAAGAATAACCGGTATCTCTTTGGTCTGCGGATTCTCCCGCAGAGCCTCAAGCGTTTCAAACCCGTCCATTCCCGGCATGCTGATGTCCAACAGGATCAGATGCGGGCAGTCGCGCTCCGCTTGTTGAAGGGCTTCTTCTCCGGTGGTCGCCTTGATGACGTCAAAGCCCTCGGAAGCGATGGACAGCTCCACAAGGTCAAGGATGTCAGGTTCGTCATCAACGACCAGTATTTTGGCGGGCATGATCGGCTCCAGTGTGCAGGTTCATTGGACGCGCGGACGCTCCCGCAGCCCAGCTTCAAAAAAGACGCGGTCTTCGCCCTTTGTGTAGTCAATGACAACGTCGCTCGGTGTCATCTGTAAATGCCGCGCAACGACATCCGCCAAGTCGGAACACATGGCGTCGAAGTTGACGTCGATTGAGAGCAGCTTGACAGCTGTTCTGTCCATTTGCAGCACGCTGAGCAGCCGTTCACGCGCCACATCTTTAGAGTCTTTTTTCCGTTTTCGACCAAACATCGCCCAAAGTTCTTGTATCCACGCTCCCATGTTGCTCTCTCTTTGTGTTGCGTCTAGTTGTTTCCGGATATCCACTTCCAGAACCGCGCCATCTTTCCCTCGTATCGAAATTCCGGCACCGGCACTTTTTCGCCGAGAACGCGCCGCGCGATCCGCCCAAAAGCGTCCCCGGCGGGGGTTCCGCCCTCAATGGCGAGCGGCTTTCCCACGTTTGTTGAGGCGGTGATGTGATGATCCTCAGGAATAACGCCGAGGATCGGAACGCGCAAGATCTCCTGCACATCCGGCTGGCTCAGCATGTCTCCCCGGTCGACAAGCTGCTGCGACAGCCTGTTGAGAACATAGCTCAAGCTTTCGATGCCGGTCGCCTGGAGCAGTCCGATGACCCTGTCGGCGTCCCGCACCGAGGAGACCTCCGGGGTAACGATCACCAGAGCCTCCTTCGCGCCGATGACAGCGTTTTGAAACCCCTGCTCTATGCCCGCCGGACAATCGATGATGACAAAGTCGAACTTTTCGGAGAGCTGCTTGACCATTTTCTCCATGTTTTCAGGATCAACGTCGTCCTTGTTGCGGCTTTGCGGAGCGGCCAGCAGATACAGGTTTTCGACTCGTTTGTCTTTGACGAGAGCGCTCTCCAGCTTGCATTCGCCTTCCATTACGTGCAGCGAATTGAAGACAACGCGGTTTTCCAGCCCCATGACAAGGTCTAGGTTGCGCAGGCCGATGTCGGCATCAACGATGACCGTTCTATGCGCCAACATGGCAAGCGCGGTTCCTAGATTTGCGGAGACAGTTGTTTTTCCGACGCCGCCCTTTCCGGATGTTACGACGATAACCCGCCCCATGATTTTTTCACCTCTCGCTCTAACAAGTTGAATTCGATAAAGTTCCGCACAACGATTTCTCCGTTTTCAAGAAGGGCGACCTCAGGATGCAGCCCGCGCTCAGAATTTTTGGGCGAACGCGCATAGGCGTAATGCCCCGCGATTCGCAGCTGCGTCGCTTGCATATTTAAGGAGATGACGACCGCCGTTTCGTCGCCGAGCGCCCCTGCGGTTGCGACGCCCCAGAGAGTTCCCATGACAATCACATCGCCGGAGGCGGACACCTCGGCGCCAGGGTTCACATCGCCCAGAATCAGTATGTTGCCGCGCGGGTTGCGTTTGAATTCGCCCGAACGCAGCGTATACGGCACGCTCACCGTGTCCGCCTGCGGGTCGCGCCCCGTGGTGAAGACAGGGGCGGAACGGATGCGCAGCTCCTTAGCCGCTTCGCGCGTCTCGTCCGATTTGGCGATGAGCTGCTGAACCGACATCCCGAATTCTTGATTGAGCCGCATCTGAAACGATTGCAGCGCGTCGCTGTCCATGGCGCGCTTGTCCACCTCAAGAATGATCGATTCGCCTCTGATTTCAGGACCGACGCGCCGTATGCGCTCCATGACGCGGTCGTTCAGCTCCTCGGAGCCGATGGAGTCGTCGACCGTGATAAACAAACCGCCCGTGCATCCGCGCACCAAAATCGATTTGCGGCTGTTCATATCTCCGCCTCCTTTTCAGCTGCGACGGGAAGGACATACGGACCTTCGGGAATGGCGTTGAGCCGCGCGTCGCGTCCGTACCGCTCCAGCAGATCTTCGATGCCGTCTTCGGGCGTTCGCACAGGCTTCACGAACAGCCGCCCCTGTTCGTCAAACGGGATGCCCTCGCTGAAGAGGTAGATGTCCGCTTTCTGGGATATTTTTGCGAGCTCCTGCAGCTGCCACTGGTCGATGGCGAAATGCCCCCCATGATGCAGCCGCTTTTCAAACGCTTCTAAGCTTTCGGAGCCGCTGATAAGACGCTTAAACGGTTCGCTGCCGACGCCTTCGGCGCATTCTGCCATTAGCAGGATGCTTCCTCCCGGCTTGACCGCCTCCAGAGCGCCCGCAGGCCCTTTCACGGCTTGGTAAAAGGTCTGGTCTAGCGGGTAGCCGGCGGAGGTTGTCACAACAATGTCAGCCGGCTCCGTTTCAACGGCGGCGCGCTCCGCGGCAAAGGCGCACCCTTGACGATGCGCGGCGTCAATCTCTCCCGCAAAGACGCCCACGAGCCGGCGCTTTTCGTCCAGCGCAGTGTTCAGGCTAAAATCGACTCCCGCCAGCCGCGCGATGCGCAGCGCCTCCTCATGAAACGGGTTGCCGTCCAGTATCCCAGGCGCAGCCTTCGGATGCGACAGCAGCTCCGGTCCGTGCATCGTCTTCATCGTCTCAATGGAGGCGAGGCCTGGGCAGACCGCCTTGCGCCCGCCCGAATAGCCGGCCATCAGGTGCGGCTCAATGAGCGCGGTTGTGATTTTAAGGTCGGCGGCGCAAAACCGCTCATCAATGAGAACCGGCGCGCTGTCCAGCGTCTCGCCGAGACGGCGGTGGCTTTCCAAATTCAGCCCGTCATGGTTCTCAACGCGGTAGGCGGCGGCGATCTCCTCGCCGACCAGCTCGATCAGCTCCTCGCCCTCGTTGGGGCGGTGGATGCCCGTCGCGATGAGTATGAGTACTCGGTCTCGCGGTATGCCCGCTTCTTCGAGGGTTCGGAGAATAGGGGGCAGGATGAGTCGGTTTGGAACGGGGCGGGTGATGTCGGAGATGACGACGCAGGCGTCTTTGCGTCCGCGCGCGGTCTCGGCGAGCGGAGCGGCTTCAATGGGGTTCGCCAGCGCATGCTCCACTGCCGCGAGCGGGTCTTTCAGCGGCTCGCTGGGTTTCATACGCAGTACGGAGGTTTGATTTTGGGGAAAACGCACCGCGCGTCCTGCGCGTCCGTATCGCATTTTGAGTTGCATATTACCGCCGCCCTGTCTTGCCGTATGGGGTAGATTCCATACATAAGCAAACGTTGGAGCGGCGCTGCGCCGTTTCATTCAATGGCATGACCTGTCCACACGCGCCAAATCCTGTTACTTTGCCCTATTATAAAACAGAACGGCGGACATGACAACGAAAAAATTTTGCCCGCAGCCTTGGGAGCGAAATCCACACTACGAATCCCGTTCCCAGCAAAACAATCGCTACAGCGCCGCAGATGCGCGCTATCATAACATGCGTTATACTGAATGCGGACGATAAACTCAGATCGCGCCGATACGTTTTGTTAAGGAGTGTTCCAATGACGCCTTCTGCTGACGCGGCAAAGCCCCGAATCGAGAAAACCTATGTCGAACGGGACGGCTTGCAGATACCTGTTCGGCGCGTCTCGCTCTCCAACGGCGACTCGCCTGTCGACCTATACGACACGAGCGGGCCGCAGGGCGTTGATGTGCGGCAGGGTCTGCCTGAGCTGCGCCGCCCTTGGATCGAAGCGCGCGGCGGCGTTGAGCGCGTCGCCCCGAAGCACACGCCCAAACCGGAACTGATGCCCGAAGGGCTTCGCCGCCCTAAAGTGTTGCGCGGAACCGAAACGGTGACGCAGATGCGTTACGCGCGCGAGGGCGTCGTCACTGAAGAGATGCGGTTCATCGCCGAGCGCGAGAAGACGGACCCTGAATTTGTCCGCTCCGAGGTCGCGCGCGGACGCGCCATCATCCCGTGCAATATCAACCATCCTGAACTGGAACCGATGATTATCGGAACCAATTTTTTGGTCAAGATCAACGCGAACATCGGCAACTCCGCCGTCACTTCTTCCATCGACGAAGAGGTTTCGAAGATGCAGTGGGCGGCGCAATGGGGCGCCGACACGATCATGGACCTCTCCACCGGCGCGAATATCCATGAAACGCGCGAATGGATCATCCGCAATTCGCCCGTTCCCGTCGGCGCCGTTCCCATCTACCAAGCGCTTGAAAAAGTGGGCGGCGTTCCTGAAGAGCTCACCTTCGATCTGTTCATGGACACGCTCGTTGAGCAGGCGGAGCAGGGCGTCGACTACTTCACGATTCACGCGGGCGTTCTTCTGCGCTACATACCGATGACGGCAAACCGCGTCACCGGCATCGTCTCGCGCGGCGGATCGATCATGGCGAAGTGGTGCCTCGCGCACCATCAAGAGAACTTTTTATACACCCGCTTTCGCGAGATCTGCGAACTGATGAGCCGGTACGACATCTCCTTCTCGCTGGGCGACGGGCTGCGTCCGGGGAGCGTCGCAGACGCGAACGACGAGGCGCAATTCGCCGAACTGGAAACGCAGGGCGAACTGACAAAGATCGCATGGGAGTACGACGTTCAGGTCATGAACGAGGGACCGGGGCATATTCCGATGCACATGATCAAGGAAAATGTCGACAAGCAGATGGATCTGTGCGACGAGGCGCCGTTTTACACGCTCGGCCCGTTGACGACCGATGTCGCGCCCGGCTACGATCACATCACCTCCGCCATCGGCGCGGCGATGATTGGCTGGTACGGCACGGCGATGCTCTGCTATGTGACGCCGAAGGAGCATCTTGGACTGCCGAACCGAGAGGATGTGAAAGAAGGCGTCATCGCCTACAAAATCGCGGCGCATGCCGCCGACCTGGCGAAGGGGCATCCTGGGGCGCGCGATTGGGACGACGCGCTGTCGAAGGCGCGCTTTGAGTTTCGCTGGGAGGATCAGTTCAACCTTGCGCTTGACCCGGACACCGCCCGCGCGTACCATGATGAGACGCTTCCGTCGGACGCTGCGAAGGTCGCCCATTTCTGCAGCATGTGCGGTCCGAAGTTCTGCAGCATGCGCATCACGCAGGACATCCGCGACTACGCCGCCGAAAAAGGCGTTGAGGCGCAGGAGGCGATCCAGCTCGGCATGGAAGAGAAATCGCGCGAGTTTCGACAAAAAACAGAGCAACCCGCATAACCGGAAAGGCATCACCGATGCGGCAGTATCTACGCAACATTTACGGAGCGGTCTGGACAGCGGCTCTAGGAATGCGCATCACGATCAAGGAGTTCTTCCAGCCCGCGGTGACAAACGAATACCCCGAACGGCACCCGTATATACCCGACGGGGCGCGCAACCGACTCCACAACGTGATGGAGGATTGCGTCGTCTGCCTCGCCTGCGCCAACGACTGCCCCGTCGACTGCATCTACATCGACTATGAAGAGGCGCCGAAGGGGATGATCTACGCCAAGACCTCCGGGGACGTCCCCATACGCCGCAACGCGAGCCGATTCGACATCGACATGTCGCTCTGCTGTTTCTGCGGCTTGTGCGTCGAGGCATGCCCCACCGAGTGCCTGACGATGACGAAAGACTTTGAATACTCCACCTACGACCGCGTGGAGCTGATTCATCAGTTTGCGAAGCCGTTCGGGGATCCTGTGCCGTTGACAAAGGGCAAGAAATAGATGGCGAACTTTAAGCCTGCCGCGTTGGCGGAACCCGACCTAGCTCTTAGCCAGGACGGCAAATGGACATTCGTGGACACTCGAAAGCCTGAGTTGTACGGCGCGGCGCGTCTGCCGAATGCAGTGAATCTATACGGCATGAAGATTCAGTCGTCGGATCTGCTTGAGATTGCTGAAATGCTTGGGTCGCGCGGCCTTTACGGGGCTGATCATCTCCTGCTCTACGACGAGGGAAGCGGGCTGGGCGCAGGACCGGCGCTGTGGGCGTTAGACAGGGGCGGACGCGAATGGAATGTCAGCATTCTCAACGGCGGATTCAACGCCTGGGCGGCTAAAGGGCTGCCCATCGAAAAAGGCAAGCTGACACAAAATATGGACGGCGCGAGCCGCAGCGCAGAACGCGCAGAAGCCGCATACGACAACCTCGCCACAAAAGAGTGGGTGCTGGCGAACCTGGACAACGAGAACGCCGTTCTCATCGACACCCGTTCCGAGCGCGAATATGCAGGTCTTCAAAAAGAGGCGAAGCGGAGCGGGCATATCCCCGGCGCCGAGCATATCGAGTGGTCGGAGATGGTTTACACCGATGAGAACAAGATCACGCGCTTTCGAGACCTGGACGAGATTCGCGCCATGATGCGCGACAGAGGCGTCACGCCAGACAAGGAGATCGCCTGCTACTGCCAGATCGGAATTCGCTCGGCGCAGGTGTACACGGCGCTGCGGATGGCTGGGTATCAGAAGGTGCGCAACTATCTCCGCTCATGGGCGGAATGGGGCAACGATCCCTCCACCCCAATTGCGGTTCCCCCGGCGGACGAATGACCGCAAACGGCGGAAGCGTCAAGCGCCGCTTTGAACAGGCGATTGACGAGTTCAACCGCCGCCTCTTCTTTGAGTGTCATGAGACGCTGGAGGAGATCTGGATGGACGATCCGCGGCCTGTCGAGCGGGAGTTTTTTCAGGGGATACTGCAGATCGCGGTCGGGTTTTACCATCTTTCAGGGTTGAATTATGTCGGCGCGCGCAATCTGTTGAATCGCGGCATTCAACGGGTCGAGAAGTTTTACCCTGAACGTTACGGCGTGAACGCGGCGGAGCTGGCGGCGGCGGCGCGGCGCTGCTTGGACGAAATAGAGCGCCTTGGCAAAGGCGGATTGAAACGCTTTGACCAGTCGCTCATACCGACGATACGCTTAGGCAATCTGGACGCATTGGAGAACGAGTGGGCGCAGAACGCAACGCAGTAGAGCCGCGCATCGGGGCGCATATACGGGCGGACAAGGGCTTCCATGGCGTGTTCCAATACGCCGAGGAATGGGACGCCGACGTCATACAGATTTTCACGGCGAGTCCGCGCAGCTACCGCGCGAAGCCGTTGACCGCCGACCGCATTGATCCGTATATGGCGGCATGGGAGCGGGCTGGCAAGCCGCTTGTCATCTCGCATGCGTCCTATCTGGCGAATTTGGCGTCGCCGAAGGACGATGTGCGCAAGCGGGCGGCGGACGCATTCGCCAACGAGCTCGTCAGATGCGAAGCGATGGCGATTCCGCATGTCGTTTTGCATATGGGTTCCCGTCTAACGAGCCAGCCTGAAGAGGCGGGGGAACGTCTGGCGGAGGAGCTGAATCGTCTCGCGGCAGAAGTCGACTCAACAACGCGCATTTTGTTGGAAAACGCGGCGGGGCAGGGCAGCAGCATCGGGCGCACATTTGGGGAGATTGGCGCGGCGCTGAGCCTCCTGAAACCGGCGGAGCGGTTCGGCGTCTGCATCGACACATGCCATCTGTTTGCGGCGGGTTACGATCTGCGCGGGGACGGGTTTGAAGCGGTCTGGGCGGAGTTTGAGGAGCATGTGGGCTTTGATCGGCTCTTTGCGCTCCATCTGAACGACTCAAAAGGGGAGCTCGGATCATGCATCGACCGGCATGAGCATATCGGGGAGGGGCATATCGGCGAGGAGCCGTTCAGGCGGTTGTTTGCGGACAGCCGTTTGCGTTCCGTTCCGTGTTATATTGAGACGCCGGACGACCTGAAGAGCCACCCTTTGAATCTATCGCGCCTGCGCAGCTTGGCGGCGTCCTGAACGCTCCATCGTCGGCGGCTAGCGGCTCTCAATATCCGCAATATCCCAAAGAAGCGCCGTTCCGTCTGCGCTGCCGCTGAGGAGCGTCTTCCCGTCCGGCGAAAAGGCGACCGAACTGACGCCGCTTCGATGCCCTTCAAGCGTTTTGAGCGGCTCCCCAGACGCGGCGTCCCAAATGCGAATGGTCCTGTCCCCCCAGCCGCCGCCGCTGGCAAGCGTCTTCCCATCCGGCGAGTAGGCGACGGAGCGGACGCTGGAAATATGCCCTTTGAGCGTTTTGAGCCGCGCGCCCGTTTCGACATCCCAAATATGAACCTCATCATCGAATCCGCCGCTGGCAAGCGTCTTCCCGTCCGGAGAAAAAGCGGCGCAAGAAATATAGCCTACATCCTTATGAATGGATTGGATAAGCGCGCCGGTGACGGCGTCCCAAATATGGACGGCGCCCTTGATGACGGGAATGCCTCCAGCGCCCGCAATCGTCGTTCCGTCCGGAGAATAGGCGGCGAACGTATACTTGAACGGATAATCAACGTCCGTTATGTCTCCTTTGAGCGTCTTTAACAGCCCGGCGCCCCCGCCGAAGGACGCCGCGTCCCAGACTCGAACCGTCTCATCGGGTCCCGGGCTGACGAAGGTCTCGCCGCTTGGAGAATAGGCAACCGAAGATATCCGCGCCGTTTTCTCTTCAAACGATTGCAGCGCTCTTCCATTGGCGGCGTCCCAGACGCGTATCCCGCCATCGGCGTCCCCGCTGAGGATGCGCGATCCGTCGGGAGAAATCGCGGCAGACAGGACGTTGGGGGAATGCCCTGTGAGCGTTTGAATTGCCTTGCCGGTTTCGGCGTCCCATATTCGAACGACGTAGTCGCCGCCGCTGTTGCCATGCGCGCTGACGATCGTTTTTCCGTCCGGCGAAAAAACAGCGGAATTGGGCATTGCCGTAAACCCGTCTATTCTTCGCACGATAGCGCCGAATTTAACGTTCCAAATGCGTATCGGATCCGCGTCTCCTCCGCCTGCAATAAAATGCCCGTCCGGCGAAAACGCGATCTTTTCTGTCGAACTGCGACGCTCTTCAAACGGCGGAAGAGGGACTCCCGAAATAGGGTTCCATAAACGCAATTCGTTTAATCCTCCGCTTGCAAGGTATTTGCCGTCCGGCGAATACGCTACCGATTTAATCCAGTCTTCGTTCTTGGCGAGCCTTTTGAGAACCGTTCCCGTCTCGGCGTCCCAGATGCGTACCGTTTTATCCGCGCCTGAGCTTCCGCTCGCGAGCGTTTTGCCGTCCGGCGAATAGGCGATGGAATAGATCATATCCATATGATCTCTAAGAGTCCGTATCTGTTCACCCGTTTCAACGTCGTAGAGATACACGGCGTTCTCGCCGTTGAAAGAAAAGTCTGCGCATGCGAGCGTTTTGCCGTCCGGCGAGTAGGCGATGGCAACTATTCGGCTCATTCCCCCTTCAAGCGTCTGCGTCTGTTCGCCCGTTTCGACATTCCAAACGCGTACCTTTCCATTGTCGCTGCCGCTGGCAAGCGTTTTGCTGTCCGGCGAATAAGCGACCGAGAAAACGCGCGCGGGGCTGTAGTCTGGGGGCGTTTTAACTTTAAGCGTCTTGAGAAGCGCGCCTGTTTGCGCGTCCCAGACGCATACGGTTGTGTCGATGCTGCCGCTGGCGAGCGTTTTGCCGTCGGACGAGTAGGCGATTGACATAACAGGGGCGGTGTGGGCTTGAAGCAGAGCGGTTTCAGCGCCTGTCCCCGCGTCGTAAATCCATATGCCGAGGCTGCCGCCGGCCGCTAGGCTTCGGCTGTCGGGCGAGTAGGCGATCTGCTGTATATAGCCCTTGCCGAGGCGCATTTTGGCTCCGTCGGGCAGGTTCATCTGCGAGCCTTGCGTTTGAGCATACGCCGCAAAGACGCTCAGAGCCAGAGCGCATGCGACAGCCCAATAAATCTCATGCTTCCATTTATTCATGCCGCCCTCCGACGATTAAACACGCCTCTGAAGATAAGGTATGTTGAGCTGGGCGTCAAGCCCGCCGGTAGACCGTCAGCCCCTACAGGCGAAAGTAGGCGTTTCCCGCCCGCTCAGCTTGACGATCCTGCCGTCTTTGTATTTACTGATAATCCTGGTTTCAGACAAATCGCCGCTGACCTGATCGCGCTATTGGCAATCCATTGAGGCGGCGGTAAAATAAACCCAGTCTGACATGCGCGCATGGAGTTTCACATGAAGGCTCATTTGAAAAAAGCCGCTTTGTCCCCGCTCTTTTGGGTCTGTTTAGCGGCGGCCGCATTGGCGTTTGCCGCCTATTTTTCTTTTTTCAAGTCAACCCCCGCCGTCGAAAGGACGCTGGAAGCGCCTTCAGGTTTCGTTCATTCCGTCGCGTATTCGCCCGATGGTTCGCTGCTTGCCGGCGCCGCCGGCGACAAAATTCACATCTGGAACGCCAAGACAGGCAGAGAGCTGCGGACGCTTGAAGGACATACCGACGATGTTCAATCGGTCGCCTTTTCTTCCGACGGCTCCCTGCTCGCCAGCGGCAGCTATGACAATACGATTCGCATCTGGGATATGAAAACAGGCGCGCCGCTGCGGACGCTTAAAGGGCATACGAACGAGATCCACTCGGTCGCGTTTTCTCCCGACGGCTCCATGCTCGCCAGCGGCAGCGCTGACCGAACGATTCGCATCTGGAACCCAAAGACAGGCGCCCTCCTGCGGACACTCGAAGGACATACGAGCGTTGTCTCATCCGTCGCCTTTTCATCAGACGGCTCGCTGCTTGCCAGCGGCGGCAGTGTAAATGTAAATACGATCCGCGTCTGGAACGCCGCAACCGGCGCGCCGCTGCGGACGCTCGAAGGGCATACGAGCTCTGCGATGTCCGTCGCCTTTTCGCCGGACGGCTCCCTGCTTGCCAGCGGCAGCGACGACCGAACAATTCGCGTCTGGGACGCCGCAACCGGCGCGCCGCTGCGGACGCTTGAAGGGCATATTGACACAGTCTATTTCGTCGCATATTCGCTGGACGGCTCGCGGATCGCCAGCGCTAGCGGCGACGGCGAGATTCGGATATGGAACGCCTACTCAGGCGCTCTGATGCGGACGCTCAAAGGGCGTCAAGGTTACGCTGCCGCCTTGGACTTTTCGCCGGACGGAACGGAGCTTGCCGGCGGCATCGACAACGCGGTCCGCATTTGGGACATCGGCGACCCGCCTGTCGGTCCCTTTGCGAGAGTCGATGGCGGCGCCCAGTATCCGACCGGCTCGTTCGATGCGAAGATACAATTCAGCGAAAGCGTGGAAGGCTTTGAGCAGTCCGATATTCTGGTGGAAAACGGGTCGATCAAAAGCTTCAGCGGATCAGGCGCGACCTACACAGCGACCGTTCAGCCGTCGGGTCTTGACACGGTGCGCGTCCTCGTTCCAGAGAACGCCGCCGGCAATCCATTCGCCTCCAACGCGTATGCTTTCTGCCCCGCATTGAGAGCGACGTTGACGGGACACACGGAAGCGGTGAGGAGCCTTTCCTTTTCGCCGGACGGTTCCATGCTCGCCAGCGGAGGAAATGGATCGATTCGGATTTGGAACCCGTCGACAGGCGATCTGCTGCGAACGCTTAAGGAGCAATTAGGCACAGTGTTTGCGGTCGCCTTTTCGCCGGACAGCTCCATGCTTGCCAGCGGCGGCGTCGACTCCAACGTCCTTATATGGAATCCGTCAACGGGCAAGATTATTCGAACGCTCACGGGGCATACTTACATCATCCGAAGCGCCGCTTTTTCGCCGGACGGCTCTATGCTCGCCAGCGGCAGCAACGACAATTCGATTCGAATATGGGACCCAACAACAGGCGAGCGTCTGCGAACGCTCACGGGACATAAAAGCGCGGCGGAGACTTTAAAATTTTCGTCGGACGGCGCCTTTCTCGCCAGCGGCGCCAGCGACGGCTCCGTCATCATTTGGAACCCGTACACAGGGGAGTCGGTACGAACCTTTACAAGGCATTTTAAGCGCGTCGTTTCGGTCGTCTATTCGCCGGACGGCTCTATGCTCGCCAGCGGCGGCGAGGACGACGCAATTCGAATATGGAACCCCGCGACCGGCGAGCCGATCCAAACGCTCACAGGACACACCCATGCGGTTCAGTCGCTGGCATTTTTGCCGGGCGGCTCCATGCTTGTCAGCGGCGGTTCGGACGGCGTCATCCGTATCTGGGACATTAACGCAGGCAAAGCGGTGCGAACGCTTGAAGGGCATATCGCGTCCGTGTGGCCGATTGCGTTGTCGCCGGACGGGAAGACGCTTGCCAGCGGCAGCCGAGACCGCACCGTGCGCATCTGGAAGATGGACGCCCCGCCCTAAACATTAAGGCGCGCCGATCCCGCCCTTAGCCGCTTCTGCACGGGCGGGAATCCAGAGCGCCGCTTTCTATTTATGGCAAGCTCCCAAATGCGCCGTTTGCATCGCATCAAGGCAGCGGTATAATAAAGCGAGTCTGACATGCGCGCGTGGAGTTTCACATGAAGGCTCATTTGAAAAAAGCCGCTTCGGCTCCGCTCTTTTGGGTATGCTTGATGGTTGCGACCGGAGTTGCATTAACGGCTACCGCCTATTCCTCTTTTAAGTCGACGAAGTCGATCCCTGTTCTCAAAAAGACGCTGGAAGGGGTTTTAGACCCCGTTTATTCGCCCGACGGCTCGCTGCTTGCCGGCGGCTACAAAAAGATGTACATCTTTGACGCCAAGACTGGCAAGAAGCTGCGGACGCTTGAAGGAGTTGGGGGCCACTCTACCAAGATCGCCTTTTCGCCGGACGGCTCCATGCTCGCCAGCGGCCAGACTGACCGAACGATTCGCATCTGGAACCCAAAAACAGGCGAGCTGCTGCGGACGCTTGAAGGACATACGGGCCTTTTTATCAAAGTCGCCTTTTCGCCAGACGGCTCCATGCTCGCCAGCGGCGACGATGACCACATGATTCGCGTCTGGAACCCAAAAACAGGGGACCCACTGCAGACGCTCAAAGTATATACGGGGGGCACGGTGGTCTCATCCGACTATTCGTCCGTCGCCTTTTCATCCGACAGCTCGCTGATCGCCAGCGGCCAGGCTGACCGAACGATTCGCATCTGGAACCCAAAAACAGGCGAGCTGCTGCAGACGCTTATAGGACATACGAGCGGCGTTAGCTCCGTCTCGTTTTCGCCGGACAGCTCCCTGCTTGCCAGCGGAAGCAAAGATCGAACGGTTCGCGTTTGGAACGCTGCAACCGGCGCGCAGCTGCGGACGCTTGAAGAACATAAACATAAAGGTCCCGTTGGCCGGGTCGTCTTCTCGCCGGACGGCTTGCGGATCGCCAGCGCCAGCGGCCCCGGCGAAATTCGGATATGGAACGCCTACTCTGGCGCTCTGATGCAGACGTTCAAAGGCCATCATGGTTTGCCTAGCGTCTTGGAGTTTTCGCCGGACGGAAAGGAGATCGCCTGCGACAGCGGCAGCGGGGTTCGCATTTGGGACATCGGCGGCGCGCCTGTCGGCATTTTTGTGAGAGTCTATGACGGCGTCCAGCATCCGACCGGCGCGTTCGATGCGACGATACAATTCAGCGAAAGCGTGAAAGGCTTTGAGCAGTCCGATGTTCAGGTGGAAAACGGGTCGGTCGCAAGCTTCAGCGGCTCTGGCGCGTTCTATACAGCGACGATACAGCCCTCAGGTCTCGACACGGCGCGCGTCCGCGTACCAAGGAACGCCGCCGGCAACGATCTTGCCTCCAACGCGTATGCTTTCTGCCCCGCGTTGAAAGCGACGCTGACGATCCATATAAAAGCTCGCTGCGTCGCCTATTCGCCGGACGGCTCCATGCTCGCCAGCGGCGGCTTCGGCTCCGCCGTCGGTCTTTGGGACCCTTCAACGGGCAAACGGCTGCGAACGCTGAGGGGAGGAATACCCAACACATTTGCTGTCGTCTTTTCGCCGGACGGCTCCATGCTCGCCAGCGCATGCCAAGATAATGCACTTTATATTTGGGATCCTTCAACAGGCGAGCTCATACGAACGCTTGAATGGCATGGTAGAATGGGTCGATGCGCCGCTTTTTCGCCGGACAGCTCTATGCTCGCCGGCGGCGCCGACAATGCGATTCGGATATGGAACCCCGCGACCGGCGAGCTTCTGCATACGCTCATTGGACATAAGTATCTTGTGGAGACGATAGATTTTTCGCCGGACGGCGCCTTTCTCGCCAGCGGCGGCAACGACGGCTCCATCATTATCTGGAACTCAAACACTGGGGAAGCGGTACGAACGTTCACAAGGCATTTTGGGGGCGTCGCTTCGGTCGTCTATTCGCCGGACGGCTCTATGCTTGCCAGCGGCGGCGAGGACGACGCGATTCGGATATGGGACCCCGCGACCGGCGAGCCGATCCAAACGCTCACAGGACACACCCATGCGGTTCAGTCGCTGGCATTTTTGCCGGACGGCTCCATGCTTGTCAGCGGCGATTCGGACGGGGTCATTCGTCTATGGGACATGGACGCCGGCAAAACGGTACGAACGTTTGAAGGGCATAACGCGGCCGTATCGCAGATTGCGTTGTCGCCGGACGGGAAGACGCTTGCCAGCGGCAGCGGAGACTTGACCCTGCGCATCTGGGAAATTGGCGCCCCGCCTAAACATTAAGGCGCGCCGATCCCATCCTGAGCCTGTTCCTGCGCAAGCGGGAACGACGCTCTGGTTGGCGGAGCCTTTGTCCCAATAAATAAGGCGCAAGGTCAGAGATTTTCTTGACGCTTCGGCTTCTATTGGTTATAGTATGTTGTGCGCTGGCGTAGCTCAGAGGTAGAGCAGCTGATTTGTAATCAGCCGGTCGGAGGTTCAATTCCTCTCGCCAGCCCCAAACATATGGGAGGATACTCAAGTGGTCAACGAGGGCAGACTGTAAATCTGCTGGCGAAGCCTTCGGGGGTTCGAATCCTCCTCCTCCCACCATCTCTGCGGACATAGCTCAGTTGGTAGAGCCCCAGCCTTCCAAGCTGGTCGCAGGGGTTCGATTCCCCTTGTCCGCCCCATGCGCTCCGTCTTGCGCTCGCTGTCCCAGTCCAGTATCCTATACTTGCTGTCTTATGTCGAAAGAGAGCCGTACGCAACATACACGCTAGGAGAGTTCAATGGTAGGAGCCAATATCGGCGTGGGCGACCGCATTGTCGCCGCAGTCGCGCAGGAGCCTTTTGTGAGCGGCGGAAACGATTTTTGCCGTCTGATACCGATATGCACGATGGAAGGCAAACCGCTTTCCGCGGAGGAATTTCCGAATAAAGGGCTTGTTTGGTGGCGCATTATGGAGTCGGACCGAGACCATGCGGTGCCAAAAAATCTTGTGTTAGTGGAGCTAGAGGAGGCGCCGGCGTACAGCGCGGTTGATCAAAACAAAGACTTTTATCAGGCGCGCTCTATCTCGCGCTTGAAAGGCGTCAACGAAATCATCCGCGTTGACCAATACCGTCAGACGGCTGAACTGATACGGGCGGGTATGGTGAGTCTTCGCCGCCTTGTCCACGGAGCGGTCTATTTTTTGACAGGCGAAGAGGTGAGCGGCCCGTGGCGCGTCTCCTTGCGCGACGAATCGAGCGACCCGTATGTGTTTGACGTCCAGGCGCTGCAGCAGGAGCGCGTCTGGAACTGGAACTGGGACGAATTCGTCTCGCTCGTGAACGTCATCACCCGCGAGGCGAGGTTTGAAACTGACCGCCGATGGGGCGACTACGAGCTTGAGTCCTATACGCTTGTTTTTTACGACCATCTGAAAACCGCATTTGAGAAGGCGGTCAACCTAGAAGCGTTGAGCGACCGCGACATCGTCTCTAGGGTCGCGCGCGCCTCGGTGACGCATGCCGAAAGGAGAGAGCTGGAGCGGTTCTTTGAGAACGCGCTGAAGGATATTGAGGAGGGCGATCTAGCGCCTTACCGCCCCCGCATAGAGACCTATCTCGCGCGCGTCCGCGGTTTTGAGCAGGAGCTGCGCCCGCTGTACGACTCCATTTTGAAGCAGGAGCATATGAAAACGGCGCTGGAGAAGCGGCAAAGCGAACTCGCCGAAGAGTATGTGCGGCAGCGGACGGGCGAGCTGGAGGCGAAGGCGCGTCAAGAGATCGATGCGCTGCTCGCGGAGCGGGACGAGACGGCGCAGAAGATTGAGGCGTCTCGGAACGCTTATGAGGAAGAGCGGCGACGGCAGGAGGCGGAGCTAGAGAAGGAGCGGCGCAAGCATGAGATGGAGATGGCGCGCAAACATGAAAAGGAAACGGCGCGAAGCCGCGAAACGATCGCCGCGCTGGAGAAGGCGGCTGACAACTTCAAGGAGAAGCGCGAAGAGATTCTTCAAAACATGTTGAGTATTCTGCCGTTGATTCAGGAAATGCGCGCTCCGTCGATTGCCGGCGCTCCGTCTGCTGCCGCTGTTCAGCAGGAGCGCGCCCCCAAACGTTCCGCCTTCGAATTTCCCCCCTATGTGCTGGAAGGCGCCCCCGACAACCCGATGGACGAAGCGCATTTTATCGAAATGTGGCTCAAAAATGTGCGCGACACAGGCTACTCCTACGTCGAATCGGACCTGCTCAACTACCATATCGCCATGAAATCGGAGCGGTTCAACATACTGGCGGGTCCGAGCGGCGTCGGCAAGTCGACCCTGCCGCGCCTATACAGCCTCGCGCTGCATGGGTATGCCGGGTCGCAGTCGCCCGATCGGTATCTGATGGTGCCGGTGCGCCCTGGATGGATGGACATGCGCGACCTTCTCGGATATTTCAACAGCCTTGAAGGCGTCTTTGAACCTGCCCCGGCGCGCCTGTTTGAAACGCTCGTGTTCGCCTGCGAAGAGGAGCGAATGGGGCATTCAGGCGTCTATGTGATCAATTTGGACGAGATCAATCTGTCCTATGTTGAGCATTACTTTGCCGACTTTTTGAGCGCGCTTCAAAACCCGGAGGGAGCGCAGGGGGTGCGCTGCTTCAACCCCGACCTGTGCGCAGAAGGCGATCCGCTGCGCCCGTACGGCTACCTTTCCATCGCGCGCAGCGTGCGCTTTACCGGGACGGCGAATGTGGACGAAACGACGAAGCCGTTCAGCCCGCGCATGTTAGACCGCGTCAATGTGATCGAGATACAGCCGCCGCCGCAGCCGATCTTCGAGGGGCAGGAGACGGCGCCTCTCGGCTCCTCCTATCTTGAACGAAAAAACGCGGCGCCCATTTCCGCCTCTGTGTACCGCAGCTGGACGGCATCGCGCCCGTCTGAAGAGACAATCAGCTTTGTGCGCCGTTCAATAGACCCGATTCAGAAGATACTCTACCAGTACGGATACCCGCTCAGCATGCGCGCGTTGGGCGGCATCGCGCGGTACGCGGCGAACAGCGCCGATCTGATCTCGGAACGGGAGGCGTTTGACCGGCAGATACTCCAGCGCGTCCTCCCGAAACTGCGCGGGCATACAGACAGGTTCCGACAGCTGCTGCAGGAGCTTCTGGGCGAGCTTCCGGAAGAGTTTTACCCGCGCTCCCACAAGCGGCTGTCGCGCATGATGGAGTCGGAATACGCGATGGACTTCTTCCACTGCATACAGGAAGCGTAAACATGGCGGAGGAACTGCTGCTCTACGTCGAGTCGGACGAGACGCCGTATCCTGGCGAGATGCCGCTGCGCTTCCCGTTTGAAGACGGCGCGACGCGCCAGGTGCGCCACCCCGTTTATGAACTGGACGACATCGAGGCGGTTGCGACGAATCCTGACCCTGGATCGCGTTACGCGCTGCGGGTGGGCGCTATGGAGCATCCGCCGTCGTCGCTGTTGTCGGGGGGGCTGCGCTGGGGCGGGCAAAAGTTTCTAGCCAACTTTCGCGGCTGGGTTCCGATTCAGATCGCGCGTACCGGCCCGGGCGGCGAAAGCTCCATGGTCGTGGAGATCTTGTGCCGCCCGTCGAAGATCACCGAAGACCAGTACGAGGCGATGGTGATGGAGATTGAGGCGGCTTCGAAGGGTCTCATTCTGGATGTGATGGGCGCGCGGGCGGGCTTCGGCTGGAGCCAACAGAACATGGCGACCCGGTTTCGCCATACCGAGGAGCATGCCGAGATCGGAAACGCCTTAAACAGAATACGCGCCGAGCTGGGCGGACTGCAGAGCGGAGCGGCGCTGCAATTAAAGGTGGACAGGGAGCGCGTCCAAAAATGGAGCTACAACGGACTGGACCACCGCTCGCTGAACGACCTAATCTCCACGGGCGTCGATCCGCGCGACCCGTCCAGCCGTCCATTTTTATGCAGCGCTCCGGTCCGTTCCTTGACGGCGCAGACGCATGAGAACCAGCAGATCGGCCGCTTCTTGATGTGGCTGCGGCAAAGGCTTGGGTTCATCGCGCAGATGATGGAGGCGCAGATTGAGCTGATCGATGAGGATCGATGGTGGAAAGACCTGCCGCGTCCGGACGGGCGCTCCATCTGGGAAACGGGGGATGAACCGCGCAGACGCCGACTTGAGCAGATCATCGAAGCATGCAATGAACATCGGCGCTCCATCTGGCGCGACATGCGCGAATATCCGTTTCTACAGGCGGACGCGCAGCCGATGGATCTGCGCCCGACAGCCCTGTTCCTGCGCCATCCTGTCTATTCGACGATCTACCGCGTCATGCTCTCGTTCATGCGGCAGCACGGGAACATCTTCGACCGCGCCAATTTTGAGATGCAGGCGCGCGTCAAAGGCACCGACAAACTGTACGAATATTGGACATACCTCAATATGCTGCGGTATTTGACCGAGCGGGGGCGGTTGAAGGTGGAGGAATACGGCTCGCTGTATGAGCGCTCGGCGCAGATCGGAGCCTACACGCTGCATATTGAGCGCTCGTCGGCGCTGTTTCGGCTGGATGAAACGCGGACGCTCCGCCTTTTATACACGCCGCTCATCTTTCAGCGGGAGGAGGCGGCGCGGCGCAGCCTCTCCTTCTACAAAGCCGGCGGCGGATTGCCCTATAGCCCCGACTTCATGATCGAGGTGCGCGAGGAAGGGGAGCTGAAGATGGGCGTCATTCTGGACGCGAAGTATATGCGCGATGTGTCCCGCGAAATGGACGACCTGCGGAAATACTTGACAGCGATACGCGACGCAGAAACGGGGGAGCCGTTCGCCCGTTCGCTCTGGCTGCTGTATGTTGGGAGCGAGGAGGCGGTCGGTCCGCCGTGCCGCGCCGAGATTCATACGAACCGCGCCGCGTTCATCCCAAACGACGCCGACTATGTGGAGACGCGCGGGCACGACTCGGTCCTCATAGGGGGGATGCGTTTTGCGCCGCGCCCGTGGGAGGGGCCGGACAGCTCGCTTGACCAGCTAGACGCGCTTTTCCGCCCGCTGCTGGAGAGTCTGGGCGTCTCATTAAGCCCAGAGTTTGACGCCGCCGCTGTCGGATAGGCATTCGTTACAAACGATGATATACGAAAATCCTGTTCAAATCGGGCAGGTCGTCATTCCCGCGAAAGCGGGAATCCAGAGTTCTCCCAGATAGCTTTCACATTCGAAAACAGCTCTCTAAAATCAAAAACATCGTCTGTAGAGACCGCCGTCGGATAAGCGCCCGCCTATACAGCCTGCCCCGCGCGGGAATGCGGCATGGACCGCAGAACGCCCTGCGCACAAACAGATTGCGGCTTATTCGTCCGCGTCAAACAGAATCAACTGGACGAGCAGCTGCCCCGCTTGGTTGTTATGGTTCGGGTTTTCGTTCATCGCTAGGAAGACGACCCCGTCCTCGTCCAGGTAGTTGTCGTACCGGTGTCCGAAGGCTCGCGGTTTTCCGTTGCCAATTCGCCCGACAAGGCATCCAACATTCGCTCCCGGAAGCCGAAAGCCGTCCCCGGCGATCAGGTTCGGAATGCCGTCCCCCCCGCACCAGCCCTGGCGGTTGCGCAGGTCGGGCGACCAAGCGCCCTCGGCGTCCACAACGAGCCGCTGGCCCGCCTTCACCCGAACATAACTTTCCTGCCACTCCGGCGTCGGACGAACCAATCGAACCACGGTAAGAGACATATAAACGCCCTTTCTATTAAGGCTGCAATGCTTGAAACAAGGCGCGGTAGTAGCGCAGCAAACGATCCGGCTCGGCGCTTTCAGGTATCTCCGCGAGGCAGAAACCTGTATAGCCCGACCCTTTCAGATAACGGAACAGATCCTTGTAAGGATAGTTTTCGTTGTAAAGCTCGGTGATGTGGACAAGCCCGATACGCTCCCCAAGCAACTTCCACGCCTCGTCAATGGACCCATCGATCAGATCGGAAGCGTTTGAGTTCCAGCACACATAGGCGTTTGGATGATCTGCATGCTCCATGATGGACGCCATATTGTGCGGAAGCGACGTTCCCCCGCCGTGTACCTCAACCCGAATCTCGACGCCGTAATTGAGCGCAAATTCGGCGCATTCGCGGACGGCGAGGCCGATCTGCTCCAGCGTCTTCTCAACTGGAACCTCTTTAGGCAGCCCGTTCGGACGCACCTTGACGCCCGGCGCGTCAACGTCATGCGCCAGTATCACATACTCCTTTGTGCCTTCAATGTTGCGGCGGAGCTCGTCCGGGTCGGGCGAATGGTAATCAAACGCGCTCCCTAGCCCGGCGATCTCAACGGGGCTGTTGTCAAACTTGGCGGCAATCTCGGCGCGTTCAAGATCGCTCAAGCTTGTTTCGACGCCATGCGCATGCGTCGTCCGCAGCTCAACGCCTTCAAACTGCGCCGCGGAAAGCTTGGAGATGATCGTGTCGACATCCCATTTGTTTCCGATCTGATAGGTCACGATTCCGAGTCGCATGGGGTTCCTTTCGTTATGCGTTGCCGCGCGCCTCTTTGACGGCGTTCAGACGCCCGCCCATCAGCACAATGCGCGTCTCCTCCTCTGTCAAACCATGCCGAACGGTAAATTCCCGATCCTTCGTTTCGTTCCGCACAACAACCGTCTCCCCGGCGCGCATCTGCCCCGGCAGATCGTCAATGCGGAGCCGGTCGCCTTCGTCGATGGCGTCGTAGTCGGCGTCGTCCATGAAAAGCAGCGGCGCGATGCCCGCGTTCACAAGGTTCGCCAGATGAATGCGCTCAATCGACTTGACAATCTTCGCCTTGACGCCGAGATACATCGGGCAGAGGGCGGCGTGTTCGCGCGAGGAGCCTTGCCCGTAGCTCTCCCCGCCGACGATGACGCCATGCCCTCCCTCGTCGCGCCAGTCGGAGGCGCGCTCGGCGAAGGTTGGACCTGGTCCCGCGTTGAAGATCGTAAAGACAAACTCGGAGTATTTGGGAATGTTGGAGCGGTGCTTCAAAAACGGCCCGGCAGGCATGACATGGTCGGTCGTGATCTTGTCGCCCACCTTGATGAGAACCTTGCCGTTGATCTGCTCAGGCATGGGGGTATTGATCGGCGGCTCGCCGATGGTCGCCCCGCGAATCACCTCCACATCGTCGGCGCTCTCCGCAGGCGGAATGATCATCGAGTCGTCGACATGGAACTTCGCCGGCCATGTGAAGTCAGGGTACTCAATGCCGAACAGCTCCGGCAGACGGCGCGGATCGGTCAGCTTCCCTGTCAGGGCGCATGCGACCGCCGTTTCGGGGCTGGCGAGATACACAAGGTCGTTGCGCGTTCCGCTTCGTCCGTCAAAGTTGCGGTTGAAGGTGCGCACGCTCACCCGCTCGTCGCCGGGCGACATTCCCTGCCCGATGCACGGACCGCATGCCGATTCTAGAATGCGGCACCCGGAGGCGATGAAGGTCTGCAAGGCGCCCGCGGACGCGATCATTTCAAACACCTGGCGCGAACCAGGCGTAATGCCCATCTGAACCTGCGGATGAATCGTCCTGCCTTTCAGGACGTCCGCGACAATCATCAGATCGCGGAAGGAGCTGTTTGTGCATGATCCGACCAGAACCTGATGGACCTCAATGCCTTCCGATTCGCGCACGGTCTGGATGTTGTCGGGACTGGACGGCGCGGCGGTCAGAGGCTCAAGAGCGCCCAGGTCAATCTCTAGCAGGCGGTCGTATTCGGCGTCCGGGTCGGCGGCAAGCGGCGTCCATGCTTCCTCGCGCCCCTGCGCTGTCATATAGGCGAGCGTACGCTCGTCTGACGGGAAGATGGAGGTCGTGACTCCAACCTCGGCGCCCATATTCGTAATCGTCGACCGTTCAGGGACGCTCAGGCTCTCGACGCCGGGACCGAAGTATTCCAAGATGCAGCCGACGTTGCCCTTCGTGGTCAGCGTTTCCAACACTTTAAAGATGACGTCTTTAGCGGCGACCCATGGCTTCAGCTCCCCTGTGAGCCGAACGCCAATCACTTTGGGGCAGTCCATCACAAACGGCTCGCCGCCCATCGCCAGCGCGACGTCCAGCCCGCCGACGCCGATGGAGAGCATGCCAAGACCCCCGTCGGTCGTCGTGTGCGAATCGGAGCCGAGAAGCGTTCCGCCGGGGTTGCCGAACCGCTCCAGATGTACCTGATGGCAGATGCCGTTGCCCGCGCGTGAAAAGTGGACTCCCGTTTTAGCGGAAATCGACTGCAGGTAGAGATGATCGTTATGGTTTTCAGGTCCGAACTGGCTCATATTATGGTCGACATATGCGACGGAGCATTCGGTCTGAACGCGGGACATGCCCATCGCTTCAAATTGGAGAAACGCCATGGTGCCGGTGGCGTCCTGCATGAGCGTCTGATCAATGCGGATGCCGATCTTGTTTCCTGGGGCGAGTTCGCCGCTGACAAGATGCGCCTTCAATATCTTCTGTGTGAGGTTCATTGTGTTTCCCCTGCGCTGTAAGTGCCTAGCCGCCCTCTTCATTCACATAATCCACTCCAATTATAGACGCCTCCCAATAAGAATGCAACCGACAGCGCCGACCTCATGCTTAAAGTTGGGCGTCGTCTCGAAAGAACCTAGACGACCGGCGAAAAACCGCCGCGCGCCATTCCCGGGCAGACGGAGAGCGGGAATCTTAAAGCGCTCATTGCCGTCTAAATTCTGTTCCAGCGGAGGATCGTCGTCTTCAGGCGCTGCCGTCCTCTTCGCAGGCTTGCAGTTTCAAATGCGTCGGCGTACCATAACGTCTCCGCCGCTTTTACAAACGCCTAGCGCAAGGAACGAACATGGGCATACAAAATCCGTTGAAGGTTGCTGTCGTCGGCTGCGGCAGCATTTCAAACCCTTACGGCGCCAGCCTCGCAACGCGGCCGGACAAGATCGAAATCGTCGGCTGCTGCGACATCGACCCGCAGCGCGCCGACGCCTGGGCGGACAAATACGGCGGAAAAGCGTACCGCTCGCTGGACGCGCTGCTTGCGGAACCTGCCGTTGAAGCGGTCGTCAACCTGACGATTCACCATGCGCACGCGGAGGTGAACCAAGCCGCCCTGCGCGCCGGCAAGCATGTCCACTGCGAAAAACCGCTCGCCACAAACTTAGAAGACGGCGCCGAAACGGTCGCGCTCGCCGAAGCGCGCGGCCTGCGGCTCAGCGCCTCCCCCTTCACCTTCCTCGGCGAAGCGCAGCAAACTTTCTTCAAGGCTCTGCGCGAACGGCGCATCGGACAGCCCCGCGTCGTCTATTCTGCCATGAACTGGGGGCGAATCGAGAGCTGGCACCCGAACGCCGCCCCTTTCTACTCGCGCGGCGTCGGTCCCATGCTGGACGTCGGGGTCTATGCGCTGACGGTGTTGACAACCGCGTTTGGGCAGGTCAAGCGCGTACACGGATTCGGCGGCGTCTGCCAACCGAAGCGCGTCCAACGCGCCGGACCCAACGCAGGGAGCGAATTCTATGTCGAAACGCCCGACCTGATCGCCGCGGGGCTAGAGTTTGAAAGCGGCGTTCTGGGACGCGCCACCGCTTCGTTTCTGGTTGGAAATGCCAAAGACGGCTCCGGAACCGAAGTACACGGCGACAACGGCGCCCTTTGGATCGGCTCCAACCACGACTTCAACTGCCCCGTCGAAATACAGCGGGGCGGACGCTGGGAGCCGCTTGAATACGTCGCAGAGCCGTTTGGCGGAGTTGAATGGGGACGCGCCATGTTCGACCTGTCCGATTCGCTCCATCAAGGAGCGCCGCAGCGCGCGACCGGGCGGCAGGCGCTGCATGTTCTAGACATCTGCCTCTCGTCTATCGAATCGGCGCGGCTCGGACATGCGCTCAATACAACGACAACCTTTGAGCCGCCCGCTCCGTATTACGATTGACCGCTTCGTTTGCGCTGCCGAACATATTCATAAAAAAGGACGCCGGCGGCGACCGAAGCGTTCAGCGACTCCACCTGCCCCAGCATCGGTATGTACACGAGCGTGTCGCACCGTTCGGCGGTCAGGCGCGCCAGCCCGTCCCCCTCATGTCCGATGACGAACGCCGTTTTGGGCGGGTATTCAAATTCGTCGTACGGCTCGGCGCGGCTGTCGTTCGGTCCAGCGGCTCCGACGACCCATGCGCCCGCTTTTTGAAGCCGCCGTATCGCGTCGGCGATGTTGACCGCGAAGGCGACAGGGACGCTCTCCGTTGCGCCCGCCGAGGCTTTGACGACGGTCGGCGTCACCCCAGCGGCTCGGCGCGTCGGCAAGACCGCTCCGCAGACTCCCGCGCCGTCCGCCGACCGCAGCACGGCTCCCAAGTTGCGCGGGTCTTGGAGATGGTCTAACACGGCGACAAGCGCCGAGTCGGAACGCTCCACCGTCTCAAGCAGCGCTGAAAAATCGTCTAAACGCAGCTTCTCGGCAAGCGCCGCCGCCCCCTGATGATTCGCGCCCCCGGCGAGGCGGTCCAGCTCTTCCGTCTCGACAAACCGCGTTGGAACGCGCCGACGCTTCGCAAGTTCCAGTATCGGCCGCGCGGCGGACGGCTCCATACCTCTCCGCAGCAGAACGGCATGGATGCGCCGCCGGTTCGCTTTCAGCGCTTCCATGACGGGGCGGCGCCCCACCACCGCTGCTTGACGATCCCCGCTCATTCGGACGCCTCAACCGTCCGGAACGCCCCCATCCCGAAAATGCCCGGCGCCGCAAACGGAAGCCAGCCGACCTCTTCAAGATAACGCTCCGCCAGCTCCGTCATATTCACATTTTCAAGCGTTTCAAACCCCTGCCGCGCCATCAGCGCGTCCATTTTCTCAAAGGAGTATTCGCTCACCATCGGCTCCCCCATCCCTGCGGTCAACGTCATCAGCTTCTCGCGCATCGGAAGATGCTCCGCCTTCGAGCTGCTTGGGTCAAGCATATAATCCAGCAGCAAAAACGATCCCGCCCCCATGCGCTCCGCAATCGACCGAGCCGTTTTCGCCAGATCCTCCTCCGCGATGTAGTAGGAAACGCCCAGAAGCGTCAAAAAAGCGGGCTGCGAAGGATCGAACGCCGAGCCGTTCAGCGCTTCCATCGCCGTCTTCTGCGACAAGTCCGCCGGCAAAAAATGCAGCCGCTCAGGCGCGTCCAGTTCCGCCTGTTGAATGCGCCGCAGTTTCACTTCCTGCGTCTTCGGATGGTCAATCTCAAAAACATCGATTCGTTCCATCATCTCTTTATTTCTGAAGGCGAACGAATCCATCCCCGCGCCGATGATCACATACTGCCGAACGCCGTTTTTGACAGCCTCTTCCAGCGCCTGCTCGGCATACCGCGCCCGCATCAGAACGCACATGGAAACGGGCTGTATCGGCTTCATGATGAAGTCGTCCAGCAACCATCCGAGCGGCTTAAATTTTAACGCGCGCTGCCACAGCTGCCCGCACAGCTCCTTCGCAATCGGGTCGTCTATGAGGCGCGCCTTGTGCCGCTGATGTCGCGCGCGGACAGCGGCGGTCGTATCGGCGGTCGAGGCTTTGTTCTTTCGAAGAATGCGTCGCATCAGTTTTAATAGCATCTGCGCTCCAATGCTGCTGGATTGCCGCTGCGGTTGCGTCGTTTTCGATTTAATTATATGATGTATTTTGCGCAGCGTCTAAATCAGGCGCTTTGCAAGTTGCGCAATCGATTCCTCGCGCATGAACGGCGGAAGAGAAACAAGCTGAATCATGTCAAAGCAATTTTTGTCTGCGTCTGCCGCGTTTTTGCTTGCGCTGGCTCTCAACGGCTGCGGAAGCGGCGCGTCCATGCTTCTCTACGACGCCGAGGCCGCTCATGCCGCGCTTCTATTTGAGGAGAACGTTGACGCGGTTCCCACTCCGCTTGAACAGGCTGAAGCGCTCATTGAGCGTTCCAAAGAGGCGTACGATTCAGGCGACGGAGCAGAATCGGACAGGCTGGCAGGCTTGGCACTGCTGCGGGTTGAAGAGGCGCGCGCGGCTCTTCGAGAGGGGCGTCTTCGGGCGGAAACGGCAGCCGCCGAACGCGCGCTTGAACAAACCGCCGCTTCCGCCGACAAACTGAGAGCCGAACGAAACGAAACATTGGACGAACGAAATGCGCTGGACGAATCGAATGAGTCGGATTGAACGGCTCTGCGCGGCGGTCTGTCTGCTGCTGACAGCGGGCGGCGCCGGCTGCGGCGCCGGCATATCAAAGACGCAGGTTGAAGAGGCGTATCAACATGCCGAGGCGTCCTACCGCGCCGCAGAGGGGGCTGAGGAATCCCCCGCGTATTCGCAGGCGCGCCGTCTGTTTGAAGAGGCGCAGACGCTGCTTCAGGAGGGCGAGAACCGCTTGGCGCATGATCTCTTTGAGCGCGCGCGGCATTACGCCGACCTCGCCGCTGCGCAGGCTGAAGAAGCGGACGCCGAAGCGAAACGCAACCGCGCGCTCGCCGCGTATATGAACGCGCTCATTGCGGAAGGGCGTTTAAAAGGAGAAGCCGCCGCCGCGCGCTGGCAGCTGGAACGCGCCCTGCGGGAACGCGCCGAATCGGACGCTGAGCAAGCCCGCCAAGAGGCGCAAGCCTCCCAGCGCGCCGCCGAAGCCGCCAAAACGCAAGCGGAAGAAGACGCCGCCCGCCTTCTCGCCGAAACGGCGCTCGCGCTTGCCTCCCGCGCTGTTCAGCTGGCTGCGCAGGCGAACGCCGCCACCTTGGAGCCGTCCCGTTTTGAAGACGCGCAGAAGATGGAAGCGGAGGCGCGCCGGCTGCTTGCGTCCGGCGACGCGCGGCAGGCGCGCCTTCAGGCTCTCGACGCGTACCGCGAGGCGGACGACCTGCGCGTGTCGTCCATCGGCAAACAGGCGGCGCGGCGCGCCCAGGAGTCGCGCGCGCTGGCAGACGCGGCAGGCGCGGCAGGCTGGGCAATCGGCGCGGCGGAAGGCATGTTGAAAGCGGCGGAAGAGTACCGTCAAGGCGCGCCCAAACTCTACCAAGACGCGAAAAGAATGGTTCAAGAAGCCTCCGATCTTTACAACAACAACTCCTATGAACTGGCGCTTGGAACGGCTGAAAAGGCTGAGTATGCTGCGGCGCTGGCGTATTCAGAAGGGCGCGCCGCCCTGTCGAGCGTTTTGCGGGCGCGAACCTCCGAAGAGCAGGCTGCGCTTGTCAAGGACATCTCCCGTCTCATGACCGCGCGCGCGGAGGCTTTGCCCAACTTCGCAAAAGCGCGTTTTGAAACGGAGCTGGGAGCCGCCGGTTCCTTGGCGGCGCTCGCCGCCTCCCTGATGGAGATCGGCGACCTGAACCTCGCCGCGCGCAACGCTGAAGCGGCTTCCGATATTCTCAACAAAGCCGAAACATGGGCGCGCCAGGTTCAAGCCGACGAAGCGGCGCTGTTGGAGGCGGGTTCCAAAATAGAGGGGGCGGTCGTCTTTTCAGCGCAGAATGGGGTCGCGTTCCGAATATCGGGCGCTCTCTTTGCCGGCGACTCCTCCGAAATCGCGCCGGCGCATGTTTCTCTCATTCAGAAGATCGCCGAAACGGCGCGCCCGTTTCTAAAGCGCTATCATATAGAGGTGAACGGATATTCGGAGCGGTTGGGAAATGTTGACGCAGAGGATCGCTTGTCAAAGGAACGCGCCGAGTCGGTCGGCCGCATTTTGGCGGCGGCGTTAGGAGTAGAATTGAATTCAATGAACGCAAGCGGGCGCGGATCGCGCCGACAGATTGAGGGTCTGCCGCCGCAGGACGCCCGAAATCGACGCGTGGAAGCGGTGGTGCGGACGCGCGGTTTAGAGAAGGAGTCGCCTGATGCGCCGTCTGATCATTAGTATCGTCGTCAGCGTACTGACGCTCCTTGCCGTCGGATGGTATCTATGGACGGCTGAGCCGCGCCCCCTGACTGAAACGGTCGGCGTCCATGAGATCGGTTCCAAGGAGCTGCGCCTGAAGAGCGTCCGCGCCTTCGCCCCAGGAGACGCCGTTCTCATTGACGCAAACCCGGATGGGGCGCTCGGCCGCGTCTTCAGCGTTGACGCGAAACAGCGCTTGCTCACTTTGGAGGAGCCGCTCCCGTTTGCCATAACGAAGGAGAAGCCGGCGTTCGCGGTCCGTCCGGAGGCGGCTAAATTGCTGGTCGCCATAGAGATGGGAACAAAACTGCGCCGTTTTCCGCGCGGCGACTCGCTCACGATCGCAACGGCTCAACCGGAGACCCACCGCCCCTTCCTGCGCCAGATCGACGACTGGGTCAAAATTGAATTGAAACCCGGCAGCGAACCTGGATGGGCGCCGGTCGATAAGGTCGTTTCTGTGTCAAAAGGGCTGGTGGACGAGGTGATTTTCCGCCAGCGCATCCCTGTCCGAAGCAAGCCGTACCCGCATGAAGATCTTATCCTCTGGGAAGGGCGGATACTCAGCAAGAACGACAACTCCGACGGGGAGGGGTACGCCATCAACGTCAGAAACCTTTCGACGCGCCAAGACAGAGTCCATCAGTTAAGCAAGAAGGACTGGGAACAGTACGAGGTGAACGATTATGTGGTGTACCGCAAGGAGAAAGGCTTGACGCGAATCGACTCGCCGAGGGGCTTTACCCGCCCGGGCATCCCTTATGAAGCGTCGGAGCGGGACGGAAGCTGGCTCAAGATAAACCTGCAGACGCAGGCGCATGCTTGGGTGAAGCGCGAGTCGTGTACGTTCGTCACGGAGTATCAGTATGATGTGCCTCGCCGATCGCTGCTAGGGTCGTATCTTCGCCGCCTTCTCGGCTCTCCTTGACAGGCTCTCTTTTCAAATCGTCGTTCTGCAGAATTGCCGCTTTGAACAGGATATTCGCATATCGTCGCTTGTAAAGAACGCCCAGAGGAGCGGCGGTTGACGTCCAGCCCAATATCGGATAGGATCGCCCAGGAAACGCCTATTCTTGAAAGGAACGCAATGGCAGTCTTTCTTCATACGCGCATCCGCGTCAGCGACCTTGACCGCAGCATTCAGTTTTACACGGAGCATCTCGGCTTTGAGCTGAAGGGGCGGAACGACAACTCGCCTGCCGGCAACCGCCTCGCCTTTCTCACGCTGCCCGGCAACGACCATGAGATCGAATTCTGCTACTCGCCCGACTATGAGCTGAACGTCCCTGAAGACCTTATGCACTTTGCTGTCGGCGTGCCGGATCTGATCGCCCTGTGCGACAAGCTAGAGAAAAAAGGCATCGAAGTGTGGCCGGACGACTGGCGTAAAACCTTCCCGACGGGGCGCAAGATGGCGTTCATTGACGACCCGGACGGATATGAGATTGAACTGCTGGAACGCGCCTAAAACGCAGGAGAGGCGCCATGCAATTTGAACGGCTGGACGAGCGGGACGAGTCCTTAAAAGATCACCCAAAGGCGATCATCCTGCACGGGTTCACGCCTGCGCAAATCAAAGCGGTTGTGTCGGCGTATCGGGCAGATCGTTCTCTTCCGCAGAACGCCGCCTTCGCTGTCGCGACGGAGCAGTCTGTCAAGCGCCCCCTCGGCGATGTCCTGGACGACATGCTGCAGGACGCCGCCGACGCCCGTAAACGCAAGCGGAGAAAGCGGAAGCTCCCATGAATATCGCGTCCATCCATGCCGCGGCGCTGCGTCTGCCGACGCCCGATGAGCCGAGAACCGAGCCGAGGCGCCCCCCGTGGAGCGCCGACGCCGAGATCGCCAACCCGATGTCCAAGTTTCCGCGCTATAAACGTTACCGCCCCAGCTGGCTGCCGAAGTGGGGCGCCGTCTGGGTCAAGGCGACCGCCGAAGACGGAACCTGGGGCGCCGGGCTGACCTCCTTCGGCCGCCCCGTCGCCGCCGTGATTGAGGACCATCTCGGGCCGCTTCTCGTCGGCGAGTCATGCTTCGCCATCGACAAATGCTGGGATATGATGTCGCGCGCGACAAAACCTTACGGCTCAACCGGAATCGCCGCATGCGCTATCTCCGGCGTGGATCTGGCGCTGTGGGACCTTGCCGGCAAGCTGCGCGGCTTGCCTGTGTATGAGATGCTGGGCGGGCCGGCGCGCAGCTCCCTCTTCGCCTACGCCACCGGCAACGACATCGACTGGTTTCTGGAATGCGGGTTTAAGGCGGTCAAGCTCGCCTGCCCCCATGGACCTGCCGACGGCGTGGACGGACTCAACCAAAACGAACAGTTCATCTGCCAAACGCGCGATCTGTGCGGTCCCGATATCGACGTCATGCTGGACTGCTACATGGCGTTCGATGTCGACTACACCGTTCAGCTCGCCGAGCGGATGCGCCCCTATCGGCTCAAATGGATTGAGGAGTTTCTGCCGCCCGAAGACCTAGAAGCGCATGGCGAAGTGAAGCGGCGCCTTCCATGGCAGACGCTCGCCAGCGGAGAGCATATGTATCTGCCGACGCCGTTCAAGCGGCTGATTCAGCTTCGCGCTCTCGACATCCTTCAGCCGGACATCCATTGGGTCGGCGGGCTGACGGCGGCGCGGCGCATCGCGCTCATGGCAGACGCGGCGGGGATTCAGGTCATCCTGCATGGCGGCGGGATGAATCCGTACGGGCTTCATTTTTCCGCCGCGATGCCGAACACGCCCTGGTGCGAATACTTTATCGGCAGCGCGCCGGGCGTTCCGCTGCGCGAGGCGAAGCCGTACAACCCAGACGAAACGCCGGTCGATAGCCATGTGTTTCCGTCCAACCGGCCCGGCTTCGGGCTAGAGATCAAAGAAGAATGGCTCGTTCCGTTTTTTACATGAAGAACGCGGCTCCGCTTCTGCTGTTGTTGGCGTTGTCGGCATGCGCAGGATTGAGCGGAACGGGGCGGCCGCGCCCTCCCGCCGACGCGCAAACCGGCCCCGTCAAGCCGCTGGAGGTTCAGTTCATGAAAGCGTCCGCCGTCCACCTCTCCTTCACAAAAGCCTCCTTCGATTTTCAAATGAAGATACGAAACCCGAACATGAGGTCGGCGCAGATTCAATCGGCAGAATATGTCCTGAAAATCGGAGAGGAAGAGCCGATACAGGGCAAAATCGACAAGCCGCTTGAGATACCCGCCGACGGCAGCGGACGCCTGCCGATCCTGCTGAACGCTCCGCTGTCCCTTTTCAGCGGCGAAGAGAGGGCGGAATGGACATTTGAGGCGGTCTTGACTGCGCAGACGAAGCCGTTCCCGCCCGTTGAGATGCGCATGTCGCGGCATGGGCGAATGCCGATCCCGCAGCCTCCAAAGATATATTTAAGTAAAATCTTGATCCATGGGGGATCTGAAAAAGGACGGTTCCAGATCAAAATCGAGAACCCGAACAAGTTTCTGATACAGGCGAAGGCGCTCCAGATTTCTCCAAAGTTGCATGGCGAGGAGTGGACAAGTTCGAGAACGACCGCCGACCTAGAAATCTTCAGCGGACAGCCGGGAACAATTGAGATGCCGTTCACTATCGATTACGCCGACCTATCCCCCGAATTGTCAGACGCGCTCTTCAAGCGGGCTGAAGTGGAATACACGTTGCGGGGCGTCTTGAGCGTTGAGACGCCGCTGCCGCTCATGCCGAACCCGCAATTCCCGTTTGAAACGTCGGGAACCGCGCCCGTTGTACCGCCCTCTTCCGGCAGTTCTCAATGAACGCTGCGGCGCTGCTTCTGGCTTTGGCGGCTTTTTCATCTGGGCAGATTGTGAACATCTTGCCGCGCGCCCAGAACGCAGAGCTCGGTTTCAGCGCGCAGCTGGAAGCGTCCGCCGATCTGCGTACAGGCAACACGGAGCGGTCGCTGTTCAGTTTGTCGGCGGCGGCGGTCTTGCGTTCCGAAGAAAATGTCACGCTTCTTGTCGGCAGCGGCGAACTCGGCAGCAAGGGCGGCGAACGGTTCGCCTCCAACCTGTTTGGACATTTGCGCCGCCGTCAGCGCTGGTCTGGGCGGCTGGACGCAGAGGGTTTTTTACAGGCAGATTCAGACTCCTTTCGCCGGCTGGAGCTGCGCGCCCTTGCCGGCGCCGGCTTACGGCTCCACTGGACAGGGGAGCGCGCCTCGGCGGCGCTCGGCTCGGCTCTCATGGGGGAAAATGAACGGCTCAAAGACGGCGGTCAAACGCAAGCGGCGCGCTGGTCCTCTTATTTCACATTGGAATGGAAAGCGCTGCCGAATCTGACGTTCTCGCAAACGACTTTCATTCAACCGAGACTCGGAGACCTGAAAGACGCGCGGACGCTCCACGAAGCGGCTCTCACGGCGCGCGTCTCCGATCGGCTGCGCCTGCCAATCAGCCTGCGGGTGAGCCATGACACGCGCCCGCCGGCAAATGTGAAAAAAACGGACATGCAGCTGAAAACAGCTCTGAACGTCCGACTGTAAGGATCACTCCCACTCGATCGTCGCCGGCGGCTTGGAGCTGACATCGTAACAGACGCGGTTGATGCCGACCGCCTCGTTGATGATGCGGTTGGAAACGCGGGCGAGCAGATCATACGGCAGCGGATGCCAATCGGCGGTCATTCCGTCCAGGCTGACGACGGCGCGCAAAACGACCGCATGCTCATAGGTGCGCGCGTCGCCCATGACGCCCACGCTCCGCACCGGCAGCAGAACCGTCAACGCCTGCCATATGTCGTCGTATAAACCCGCCGCGCGCAGCTCCTCAATGAAGATGGCGTCCGCCTTCCGCAAGACGGCGAGCCGCTCCTTCGTCACCTCGCCCAAGATGCGCACCGCCAATCCGGGACCGGGGAACGGATGCCGCCCCAGCGCTTCTTCAGGGAGACCGAGCTCCCTGCCGACGGCGCGCGCTTCGTCTTTAAACAGCTCCCGAAACGGCTCGATCAGCTGAAAACGCAAACTCTCCGGCAGCCCCCCGACATTATGGTGCGTCTTGATGGTGGAGGACGGACCGACCGCCGAGACGCTCTCGATCACGTCGGGATAAAGCGTCCCCTGCGCCAGATAATCGATCTCGCCCAGATTTTCCAGCTCCGACTCAAATACTTCTATAAATGTGCGTCCGATGGCGCGCCGCTTTTCTTCAGGATCGACGACGCCTTTCAACGCGGACAAAAAACGCTCCCCGGCGTCCACGACGCGCAGATCAATGCCGAGCTGGTCTCGGAACATGGAGGCGACGCGCGGCGTTTCGTTCAGCCGCATGAGGCCGTTGTCGACAAAGACGCAGACCGCTTTCTCTCCAACCGCCCGGCGCAGCAGCGCCGCCAAGACCGTCGAATCGACCCCGCCGCTGACAGCGCAAAGCACGCGCTTGCCGTCCGTTTCGGCGCGTATCTCTTCGACGCGCGACTGCACAAACGACTCCATCGTCCACCGGGGCGGGCATTTGCAGATGTTGAGCGCGAAGTTGGACAGCAGCTGCTTGCCCTGTTTTGTGTGGACGACTTCTGGATGAAATTGAAGCCCGTAGCGCAGCCCCTCTTTGTCCGCCATCGCCGCGACAGGCGAATTGTCGGAGCGGGCGACGCCGCGAAACCCGTTCGGCAGCGTCAAGATGCGGTCGCCATGGCTCATCCACACCTGCAGATCGGGTCCGACGCCTTGTGTGAGCGGCGTTTGCGTTTCGATGCGGACGTCGGCATGTCCAAACTCGCGCGCCTGCGACGACGCCACCTCTCCGCCGAGAAGATGCGTCATGAGCTGCATGCCGTAGCAGATGCCGAGGACAGGCGGGCCGTCTGTCAACAGTTGGGTTGAAACGGTGGGCGCGCCGTTTTCATAGACGCTGGCAGGTCCTCCTGACAGGATGATGCCGCGCGGCCGCCGGCTCAGCAGCTGGTCCGCGTCCACATGGTGCGGCGCGATTTCGCAGTAGATGTTCAGCTCGCGCACGCGCCGCGCAATCAGCTGCGTCGTCTGCGATCCGAAGTCAAGGATGGCGATGCCGTCTCGAAGCAAGCCGCTCAACGCGCGCCTCCTCCCAGCGTCAGGCTAAGTAAAAAACAGATGATAGCGCCAATCAGCCGGCGCGTCTAGACTCGCGCTCCGACATGCCTCAACTCAAGCGCCGATCTCTTTACGCTCTCTTCGATAGCCTTTCGGCGCGGTACTCTAAATACCTTCGAATGCGCTCTTTCGTCTTCTTCTCCGCCTTCAAGCCTTCGAGCAGCTGTTCAATCCAGTCTGAAAGCCGCGCGCGCGCCGCTTCCAAGCCCATCGCCTGAAGCTGCGCATACGATGCTTCATCCCTCGGCTCAAAATTGATGCCGGCGGCGGGATTCAGCGCGCCGTTCATGAGCGCCTGATCAACCGCTTCGTCCGCCTCCATGAAGCGGCAAAGAGCCTCTCGCAGCCGATTCTGCGGAAACGCGCTGAATAGAAACGCCCGCGCCTCAAAACAGAGCAGCGCCTCAAACGCAAAACGCGCGTCCGCCATCGAAGCGACGGGGCGCGGCGCGTCTAGAGGGCGCGTCTCGGGCGGAAGCGACCGGAACCCGATGCGGCATTTCAGCAGCTGCGTCAAACGGCAATGCTCAACAGGGTTCAGATAGCTCCTGTCCTCGTTCGGCGGCGGCATTTGCAGCGACGCTTCCGTTTCTTCAGCCATCTGTTCAAGGCGCGTCAAAATTTCGGCTCCCGCGCGGGCAAGCTCCGCGGCTCCGATTTCAGCCGCCAGACGCGCCGCCCGCTCTATCTCCTCTTCGGAGGCGCGTTCCAGACCGAGGCTCGCAGAGCGCGCCGCATCGAACAGCACCTGCGCCCGTCCGCTCGGCGAGGGATCTTTCATGATTGTTCGGTAGAGGCGTTTGCTCGCCGTCTGCGTCAGCTGGCGCCAAAATGTTTCCGCCGCCGCCGGCTCCATTCGGCTGACCGCCTTAAACAGAAACAGCTCCGGCCCGCCGCGTTGGATCTGCGCGAGAGCTCCGCCGGGTTGCGTCATTTCGACGGCTTAGACGAATACAGCAGGTCGCTCAGGCGTTCCGCGTTTCGACGCGCTTTTTCGCGCCGTTGGGTTGCGTCCTCTTCTGCATACGCGCTCTCTTCGGCGTCCTCCTGCTCGTCGCCGAGAATGCGCATCACATCCAGAAACATCTCCGGGTCGCTCATCCAGAGCATATCGGCGATCATATACGCCTGCTCATCGCCGCCAAAGTCGATATTTTCGAGGCTTAGAAGGCCGACATCCAGCATGAGACGCCCCCCGCCGCCGGGAAGCGTCACCCGACCCCGCAGCAGCTCCGCCAACAGGTCCAAGTCCAACCCTGTCAAAATGCCGGACAGCTGCTCAGGCTCCAGCTCTGTCAGCTCGGCGACCCACATTTCAGCCGTTTCGGGATCGACCGCGCCGTCATGCACCGCCGTCCGCTCAAACATCTGCGCGAACTGCTCTGGGGTGACGGCGGAAAGGATGCCGCATGCCAGCCCCGTTCCGACGTACGGGCTGACGATTTCGACAAGGCTTTCAACGCGGCTGGAACGCACCAGGTCGGTTCCGTCCGGCACGAGATAGTACAGCTCCTCGCGGACGCGCGGATCGGAGGTCGACTCAATGACCGCGAGCTGTTCGAGCTGCGAGAGCCGTTGAAACGCCGCGGTCGCGTCGCCTGGTTTGAGCGACAGAAGCTCCTGACCGGTAGGAAGCCGCTTGAGAGATTTGCTTCGGAAGAGATCTAGCCCGTCGCGCACCGCCCTCCCCTTTATCGAGTGATCAAAGGAATCCCGCTCTGTTTTTTGAGTAAGGATACTCGGTCCGCCGCCGCATGTCAACGTGAGCGTTTGACCATGCCCTCAAGCGCCATTCTTTACAAACGATGACATACGAAAATCATGCTCAAATCGGGCAGCGCGTCATTCCCTCGAAGCATGTCCCGTGAAAACGGGGAGCGGGAATCTAGAGTTCTCCCAGACAGCCTCCGCATTCTAAAACGGCTCTTAAAATCAAAACCATCGCCTATAGAGACTGCCCCTCAAGTTGGAACGTTGACCTGCGGCTCATCCTGCGCTAAACTTTGCCCGTATGATTATTTTGGAGCGTTGATCAATGATTCATGGACGGCGTGTTCTTATCACTGGAGGCGGAGGCTTTATTGGGGCTGCTTTAGCCGAAACGCTCCACCCATCCAACGAGATTCTTCTCTACGACATCCGCTTCGATCAGAACTCCGCCGCCTACGCCAACCTGAAAGACAGACCGAACATCCGCTTCATTCAGGGCGACATCCTAGACAAGCGGCGGCTCAAAGAGGCATGCAGGGGCGCGCATATCGTCGTCCATCTCGCCTCGGTCGTCGGCGTTCAGACGGTCATCATGAACGCGCTGCGGACGCTTGAGGTGAACGTGCAGGGCGTCCAGAACATCCTAGAGATCTTGAACCCGTCCACGACGGAGCGGTTTGTCTATATCTCCAGCAGCGAGATCTACGGGCCGGACGCCTACAACGCAGGCGAGTCGGACAACGCCGTCTCCGGCCCGCCGGACGATCCGCGGTGGAGCTACGCCGCCAGCAAGATTGTCGGCGAGCATATGACGCAGGGGCATTATCAGGAGCGCGGCCTGCCCGCCGTCATTGTGCGCCCGTTCAACCTGTTCGGACCGAAGCGCATCGGCGACCATGCCGTCATGCGTTTCATTTTTCAAGCGCTGAACCATGACCCGATCACGGTGCATAACGACGGCTCAGCGATCCGCTCTTGGTGTTATATTGATGACTTCATCGACGGGCTGCTGCGCGCCGCGACGACGGAGGAAGCGGTCGGGCAAGCGTTCAACATCGGCAACCCAGCGAACACGGTCACGATGCTGCAGCTCGCCCGCGCAGTGATTCAGGCTTGCAATTCCAGTTCGCGCATCGAGTTTGTTCCGTTTAAGCATTCAGACGTTCATCTTCGGTCGCCGAACATCTCGCGCGCTCGGTCGGTTCTCGGTTATGAGCCGGAGGCTTGTTTGGACGAGGCGTTGTCGGAGACGGCGCGCTGGTACCGTCAGCATGCCGCGCAGATTGCGCCCCGTCTGCTTGCTCCTTGAGCGCGCGCCGATATAAAGAGTAAGCATACGCGCCAATATGACCCGTATGCGTCATATTGACCCTCCATACGCGCCATTTTGACGCGCTTTATTTTTGGACATTCTTAAAACCCTGTCTTCATGCGGGTTCATGCGTTTTAGCAGCTTGGCGCCTTGTTTGCTAATAGAGAGTCGTCCTTCAAGGAACACGCAACTTAGGCCAATTGGCGATAGGAAGGGCGGATATGGCCATCACGCCACTTTACGACCGTATCCTCGTTCAGAGGATTGAAGAGGAAGAGCAGAAGATCGGCGGCATCATCATTCCCGACACGGCTAAAGAGAAGCCGCAACAGGGAACGGTGGTCGCGGTCGGCGAGGGCAAGACGCTTGACAGCGGCGAGCGTCAGGCGCCCGATGTCGCGGTGGGCGACACGGTTCTTTTTGGCAAGTACGCAGGGACGGAGATCACCGTTGAAGACGAGGATTATCTGATCCTGCGCGAAGACGACATTCTCGCAAAAATCATCGAGTAAGGAGACTCACGATGCCTGCAAAGCAGCTGTCGTTCAACGAAGAAGCGCGCGCCGCGATCAAGCGGGGAGTGGACACTCTCGCCAACGCCGTGCGCGTCACCATGGGACCCAAAGGACGCAACGTCGTTCTTGACAAAAAATTCGGCGCCCCGACCGTCACCAAAGACGGCGTCACGGTCGCCAAAGAGATTGAGCTGGAAGACGCCTATGAGGACATGGGCGCGCAGATGATCAAAGAGGTCGCCTCCAAAACGAGCGACGAAGTGGGCGACGGCACAACCACCGCGACGGTTCTGGCGCAGGCGATCTACCGCGAAGGGCTGAAAAACGTCACCGCGGGGCGCAACCCGATGAGCCTGAAGCGCGGCGTCGACAAAGCGGTCGGCGCGATTGTGGCGGAGCTTGCGAACTCGAGCGTGCCGCACGAAAGCCATGAGCAGATCGCGCAGGTCGCGTCCATCTCCGCCAACAACGACGCCGAAATCGGCGAGTTCATTGCCGAAGCGATGGAAAAGGTCGGCAAGGACGGCGTCATCACCGTCGAAGAGGCGAAAGGGCTGGAAACGGAAGTGGAAGTGGTCGAAGGGATGCAGTTTGACCGCGGCTACCTCTCCCCCTACTTCGTGACCGATTCGGAGCGCATGGAGGTGGAGCTGGAAGATCCGTTCATTTTAATCCACGAGAAGAAGATCTCGGCGGTCAAAGACCTGATGCTCATTCTGAACGACATCTCCCAGGCGGGCGGCAGCGTTCTGATCATCGCCGAAGATGTGGAAGGCGAAGCTCTGGCAACGCTGGTGCTGAACAAGCTGCGCGGTCTCATCAAAGCCGCCGCTGTGAAGGCGCCCGGATACGGCGACCGCCGTAAAGCGATGCTGGAAGACATCTCCATTTTGACGAACGGGCGCGTTGTGTCCGAGGAGCTGGGCGTCAAGTTGGAAACGATCGGCGCCGCGTCGGAGTTCATCGGACGCGCCAAGCGGGTCGTCATCGATAAGGACAACACGACGATCATCGAAGGCGCCGGTTCGCAGGAAGCGATCGCCGGCCGCATCAACCAGATTCGGTCTCAGATCGAAGACACCACCTCCGACTACGACCGCGAAAAGCTGCAGGAGCGGCTTGCGAAGCTGTCGGGCGGGGTCGCCGTCATCAATGTCGGGGCTGCCACCGAGGTGGAGATGAAGAACAAAAAGGCGCTCATTGAGGACGCGATGCATGCGGCGCGCGCGGCGGTTGAAGAGGGCATGGTTCCCGGCGGCGGCGTCGCCTACATCCGCGCGCAGGCGGCGCTGGACGGCATTGAAACGAGCGACGAGGACGAAGCGGTCGGCGTCGACATCGTGCGCCGAGCTCTTGAAGAGCCTCTGCGGCAGATCGTGCGGAACGCCGGTCTGGAAGATTCGCTCATTGTGGACGCTATCCGAAAATCGGACAGCCCGAACTACGGCTACGACGGACGGCGCGAAGAGTACGGCGACCTGTTTGAGTTCGGCGTCATCGACCCGGCGAAGACAACGCGCATCGCGCTGGAAAAATCGGCGAGCATCGCGGGCTTGATGTTGACGACCGAAGCGCTGGTTGCGGAGATTCCTGAAAAGGATCCACCCGCGCCGATGCCCGGCGGCGACATGTACTAAACCCGCGTCTCAAACTCCCACACAAAAACCCCGCGCGCAGGCGTCATCCCTCCGCGCGGGGTTTTGTTTAATGATCGTTGGGATTGTCAAGCTGTTTGTTGACCTTACCGCTTTAGTTGGGACATTCGCCTGGGCGAACGCAGACGGTTTCTGCGGCGCCTCTGGATTCCCGCTCGCGCGGGAATGACGGCCTGGTTGGCGGTGCCTTTTTCCCATAAATAGAGCGATCATTCGTTCAAATGTCCAAACTTTATGCATGAGGTCGGGTTTTGGGGAACTGCGATCTGTCAATGGCGGGAGCCTTAAAGGGCGTCTTTTAAAAGGCGGGCGATCTTGTCGGAGCCTTCGAGGCGGGAGCGCTGGGCGATGGTTAGCGGAGTTTCGCCCTTCTTGTTGACAGCGGAGGCGTCCGCCCCCGCCCCCAAAAGCGTCTCAACGGCGGCGATTTTTTTCTCCGTCTTGCGTATCGTGGAGCGCGCCGCATCGAACAGCGGCGTTTCCCCCTTCTCGTCCCGCGCGTTCAGATCCGCCCCATGCGCAATGAGCGCCGCCATCGTTTTGGAGAAGCCAGCCTTCGCCGCCGCATGGAGAGCCGTCTTGCCTTTGCGGTTGCGCGCGTTCACGTCGGCGCCCGCCGCAATCAGCTCCAAGATGCGCTGCGGGTTTTCGCCTTTGTCGCCTCGGCTGTAATACACAATCGGCGGCCAGCCCCAATGCGCAGGCAGGTTCGGGTCTGGCTGAACGCCGTATTCCGCCAGCAGCTTGCCGACGCCGTCTTTGTCTGAAATCGGCGTCGGCGCGTCATGCGGATTCGCGCCCGCTTCAATCAACGCGCGCGCGATTTCCGTATGCTCTCGGACATCGCCCATCAGCTCCTTGCTGTGCTGAACGGCGTCCGCCCCGCGCCCAATCAGCAGCCGTACCGCCTCCAGCTGCTGACCGCAAACAGCGTACATTAAAGGAGTCGCCCAAGGGGCGGGCGCGGGAGAGGATGCCCATGAGCCGTCCGGTTGAGCAATCTCCTCAATTTGCGGACAGCCCTCTCGAATTTGAGACGGATTCTCGTCCAGCATACGCGAAAGAGCGGGCAGGTCGCCCAGATACGCGGCGGCGTAAAGGTCGTAAACGGCGCCGTTTTTCAACATCCACTCCGCCGTCTCCGTCCGCCGGGCATGCAGCGCCGCGCAGACGGGGCTGATCTCGATGCGGTGGGGAGTGTAATGGCATCCATGCGCGTTGATGTCGGCGCCCGCCTGCGCGAGAAACTGAACGACAGGCAGCTTGCCGCGCCAAGCCGCCTCCCAGAGCATCGTTCGCCCGTGCGAACCGATGCGCCGTATCCATTCGGGCTTGACGCGCGCGATCTCGCGGACGGTTTCTAGGTCGCCTCTGCCGGCAGCGGCGACTCCGATTTTCAGATGGTCGCTCCGCTTGCCTGTCAAAGCTAAACGCATGCTTATTCGCTCATCGGCGCTTCTGTTTCTTCAGACATCGGTTCCGCGTCTTCGCCGCGCGGCTTCAGGACGCCCTCATGAGAGTCGAACTGCTCATACTGTATGTCCTGAATGCGCGCCTTGTCCTCGGCGTTGTTGATGTCGACGATATGCGGCGTGATGACGATGACGACTTCCGAGTCCTGCGCAACATTCTCCGTCCGGCGGAAGAGCGCCCCGATAAGCGGCAGGTCGCCCAGAACCGGCACCTTTTCCTCAACCTCTTGCTGTTTCCGCTTCTTCAAGCCTCCGATGACGATCTGCTGCCCGTCCTCCGCGTCAATGAAGGTGGAGACGGTGCTTTCTTCGGTCAGCGGCGCGTTGAAGTTGGTGAACTCAATGAAGTTGCTCGCGGTGATCTGATCAATCTGCAAGCCGATGGTGCGCTTGCCGCGTTCGCCAGCGGTGATGCGGGCGATGCGAGGCGTGATATTGATGTTGATGCCGATGTCCTGCAGGAAGTCAAAGTCGAAGATCTGGCCTTCCAGCAGGTCGGAGGTGCGCGCGCTCTGCAGATACGGAATGTCGCGCCCGCTCACGAAGGTGGCGGTCTGGTTGTCGCGCACCATGAACCTAGGCGAGGAGAGCGTCCTGACCTTGTTGCTGCGCATGAGCGTATGGAGAAAGCCCAGATACTCGTTCGTCGCCGCCTGGACGGAAAAGCCGGTGATCTCCTGATTCAGATTGAGCGACGAACTGAACTCGCCGGTGAGCGGGTTGGAGCCTGGCTCTCGGTTTTTGCCGAAGGCGTCCGTTCCAAAGAGCCGCCTCTCCATCAGCTCCAGCTCAATGCCCATCTTCATTGTGTCGTCCAGCGTCAGTTCTAGGATTTCAATCTCGATCCAGACCTGCCCGCGAACGATGTCCAACTCGCGGACGATCTTCTCAATATCCTCAATGTAGCGGAAGCGGGTTGTGACGACCAGCGAATTCGTCTGCTCGTCGGCGAAGAGGCTCACCTTGTCAATGAGGCTGTTGATGTCCGTATTCTGTTCAGGGGCGGGTTGCGAGAAGCGTCCAAACCCGCCGAAGAACGGAAAGCCGCCCCCGCCGCCCTGGTTTTGCGAGCTGCTGCTCCATATTTGTGTCAGGAGCGGCTCCAGCTGCGTCGCGTCCGAGTATTCAAGGTTGAAAACGCGCGTGATTTCGCGCTGCCCTTCGGGCGTCGGCACATCCAGCTCCTTGATAAACTCTTCAATGAGCTGGAAGTTGCGCGCCGTTCCCGTTGAGATGATGATCGAGTTGGTCGTCGGATACGCCGCCGCGACGACGTTGCCGGCGAGCGAGCCTTGCGCGGTGTTGCCCTGGTTGCGGCTTCGCACCGATTCTAAAAAGGAGAAAAAGCCGCCGCTGCTTCGTCCGCCCTGCTGCCCCCCGCCTTGATAAACGGAGTTCAGCACCTCGGCGATCTTCGTCGCGTCCGCGTAATGCAGCGGAAAGATGCGCGTTCCCCATTCCTGCTCAGGCATGCTCACATCCATGCGGTCAATCAGGTTTCTCAGCACCTCTAAGTTCTTGGACGAGGTCGCCGCGACGATCGCGTTCAGGCGCGTGACCGCCGTCAGATTCACTCCGCCTTGAAGTCCAAAGCCGGCGCCTGAATCGTCGTCTCCCTGATCGTAGTCGTCATACCACCAGTACCGGTAGCGGTCTCGGTCGTCGTCGTCCTGTCCGTCGATCAGCTCCTGAATGTTTTCGACCAGAGCCTCGGCGTTGGCGTTTTTCAACACGAAGACTTCGAGCTCCTTCCCAGGATCGTCCTGTATGTCCAGCTCGTTGATGAGCGTTTCAATGATCGACCAGTTGCTGGGGTCGGAGGAAATGACGACCGCGTTGCGCCTCTCGTCTGCGGCGTATTGAATCTCGCCCGCGATCCCTTGTGAGTCGCTGCTGCGGCTTCGGTCATACCATGAGGAGTAGTAGTATCGGCTGCTGCTTCGGCTGCTTGAGGAGGAGCCTTCCAGCACATCTTCCAAAATATCCACCACATCGCTGGCGTTCGCGTATTTCAACGGGAAGACGCGCACTTCGGTCTGGAGCGACGGCGCGACATCCATCTTGGCGACCAGCTCCTTAACATAATCCATGTTTTCTTTTGTCGCGCGAACGATGAGCTGGTTCGTTTCGTCGTTGCTGGTGATGAACACCGCCAGCCCCGCCGACGCCGCCGAGCCGCCTGTGTCCGAGTAGAACCATCGCGCGGTGTCGCCCGACCTGCCGAACAGGTCTTCAAGCGCGTCCTCAATCTCGTCCACCTCGGTGTTGTTGATCTGAATCACCTCGGTCTCAAACAGCTGTATGTCCATGCTGGCGACATCAATCTGCGCCAGGAAGGTCGCAATGCGCCGGATGTTGGAGGCGATGCCCGTGATGACGATCGTGTTCGATTCGCGGTCGCCAAACAGAACGCCGGCGTCTGACTTCAGCGGAGAGATTTTGCCGGAGATCTCGTCCGCGCTCAGGTGCTTCAGGGGGATCACATGCGTGATAACCTGGTCGGAGTCGGGTATCGATTCAGGGTCGGCGCCGTAGGAGACGGGAACCTTCATCCTGACCGCCTTTTGCACGGTCGTGATGAGAAGCGTGGAGTCGGTATGAATCGTCGTCAGATCAAACTGCATCAAACCAGTTTTGATCTTTTCCATCGCCTCTTCAATCGTCACATTTTTCAGGTTGACAAGCGACAGCTTTTTGCCCTGTATGTCCCGTTCGGTTGAGATGATGGTCAGGTCGGTTTCACGCTGAATAAACTGGATCAGATCCTTCAGTTCGATGTTGACGAAGTCTAGGGTGATTTTGTCCGCTTTTCCGTCGTCGCCGCGCTCGGTGACCTGCATGCCCGATTGCTGGGCGTTCAAGACGGCGGGAAGCGCCGCAAAGCACACGACGGCAAATACGATCAGGCGGCGATAACTACGGGTGAACATGCGCATCCTCAATGGTTTCACGTTTTCAACTTTCTGATGGCGCCGCTGGCAACATGCGTTTTACGCTCCAGCGTATTAGATGCCAAAACAGGCTTTTAGGTTTAATCAAACCGCGTTTTTTCAATCTCTGCCGCCTCTTCGACCGCCGCGGCCGCCGCGGAATTCCCGAATGATTTCGGCGCGCTCTTCGGGGCTGGCGTTGCGCAGCCGCTCCATCCGCTCGCGCATATCGGCAGGCATGCCCTCTGGGTATCCGCCGCGGCCGCTTCTCTCGCTGGGACCGGAGGAGACTTGCGCTCGGCTGCGCGAGCTGCCGCTGCTGCCAGAACTGCCGCCGCTGGCGCCGGAGGCGGTCGGAAGCCGCAAGTTGGTCTCTTCACCCCCGCCGTTGACGATGGTGACCTGCCCCTCGCCGATGAAGGTCAGCGTCATGCCTTCAAACTCGCCGCCTTCTTCCACCGTATGAAGGGAGCCGCCTTGCCGCTGGATCATGGCGTAGCTCTTGCGCGGCGCCGCTTCAAACTCAGCGGGCGGCATTTCCGGTTCTTCCCCGTAGAGCGTCAGCAGAAACTGCTCTTCTTCGCTGAGCTCAACCTCTTCATCGCTGAGCTCAACCTCTTCTTCTGCTATTGCTGTCATGACCAAATTGTAGCGCGGGCGGTTGTCGGGCGGCCTCCAGCCCAGCTTTCGGAACAGATTTTTCTCGGAGAGAATGTTGTAATAGTCCATCGGCGGGCGCTCGTCTGCATAAAGCTGCGGAGCCGCTATCGCCGCCAGCGCAAACAACGCAACCGCTGTTCTTCGTTTCATGAGTCGCTCCTTCGTTGTCGTCTTCAAAAGATGGTCGCTTTGACGGTCACTCGGACGAGAAGCGTCGGTCCGTCCTCGTTGTGCTTCGTCAGGCTGAGCTCGGAGATGCGCATCCACGGCGCGTCCCCTTCCAGCTGGTACACGAATCGGATGAGGTTTTCGATTCGCGCCCGAAATTCCGTCGATGCCGTATAGATGAGCGGTTTGGCGGGGGTCGGTTTATCCACCGCCTCCGATATGCGCCACAGCGTGTCGATCAGCTTGACATGGTAGGCTCGTATCTTTTCGAGATCGGGGTGCGTAAACGGCTCCGGCCCGCTCTCGCTCTCTTCTTGGGCGTCTTCGCCGTCTTTTTCATCGTCACCGCTCTCTTCGCCTTCCGCTTCGCCGCTTTCCTTTTCGCTTTCATTTTGATCAGTGTCTTCGCCGTTTTCTTCGTTTTTGTCGGCGTCTTCGCCGTTTTCTTCGTTGTCTGCCTCTTCAGATTCGTTCTCATTGGCGTCTGTTGTTTCTTGCGCGCCGTTTTGTTCGTCGTTCGGCTTTTCTTCTTCGTTTTCGGTCTCGGCATTCTCGCCGCCTCCCTCTTCTTGGTCTTGATTTTCGGACGCCGGCTCCTCCTCTTTCACATCCAGAATGTAACGCAGCTGGTCGTCGCTGAGCCACGCGGCTTGGTTGTCGCGGAGCGTCTCCATCAGCCGCTTCTGCGCCGCAGGCTTTATTTGGGCGAGCTGCGGATAAGGATGCGCTCCAAATTTGATGGGGATGAGATGCGTCGGCGGTTCAGACGCTTGCTTGGCATTGTCCGCTTCGCTGTCATCGGCTTCTTCTTTATTTTCGGCGTTTTCGCCGCTGTTTTCCGCGCTGGCGTTTTCTTCGCCGCCGTCTCCGTTTGCGGACTCTTCGCTCCCGCCCTCTTCATTATTTTCGGCGTTCTCGCCGCCGTTTTCCACGTTAGCGTTTTCTTCTCCGCCGTCTCCGTTTGCGGGCTCTTCGCTCCCGCCCTCTTCATTATTTTCGGCGTTCTCGCCGCTGTTTTCCGCGTCGGCGTTTTCTTCTCCGCCTTCGCTGCCGTTCTCCGCTTTGCTTTCGCCGTCCGCTTGCGGCGCGGGTTCCGGCGGAATTCGGCTCAAGCCGTCCTGCATATGCGTTCGCACCAGGCTGTCAAGTATGCGCATCTTGGAGGGCTGCGAGGCGAGCCAGGCGAGGCGCAGCTGAGCGACCTTGTCCTCCGAAAGGTCAGGGTCGTCTATCATCCTTTCGAGGTTGCCCCCCGCGTTATCTCGAATAGAAGGATCGTCGCGCGTCAGCTGAATCAGCTGCGCCGCCGCTTCTTGAAGCGGGGCGGAATGCTCGGACATGAGAGCCGTTCGGACGGCGGAGATGCGCTCCGTCAGGTCCTGGATAGATGTAGGGCTTGGTTTGACGATGACGGATTGCGTCTTATCGATCTTGGTCTGCTGTTCAACCTTTACAAAATCCAGCTTTTGAATGCCGCTTCGCCCTGCAGTTTGGGCGATTTTTTGCAGAATCATCGGCTCAATGGTGTCGGCGTTCGCGTCAAACAGGTTGCGTCTCCGGTCGGAGAAGTCGCTGACCGATTCGACGCCTGTCCTGCTTTCCAGAATAAACTGCGCCTGCCGGTCGTTGATGCCCAGACGCGCCATCAAGTCGTTTGCGGTCGCTGATAGAAGCGGGCGTTTTCCGTTTTCAGGCGTCGGCTTGACAGCGTACAGCTCCTCCATTTTGTCGAGGACCGGCTTGGGAAGCGTTTCTCCCGACGTCTTCGAGGCGTCCTGAATGGAACGCGCCGCCGTTCTGAGCGGCTCCTGCATGCGCGACATGAGGGACGCTTCCGCCAGTTCCCGTTTTTTATCTTCGACATTTTCTTGCCCGCTGAGAATGCCGAGGAACTGAAACGCCGCAAAGAGCGCGACCCCAACGCCCGAGACGATGAGAAGCAGCTTGACGCTGCGATCCGAAACGGCCCCGCCTAGTTTAAATTTCACCGTCTATTCGTCCTTTTCTTCGCTTGATTCCCCGATATCTATATTGAGCTCAATCGTTTTGCTGAATCCCGTTCCGCTGAATTCGCCGCTCCCGCCCTCTATCACTGTGACTCCCGACGATTTCAGCTCTTCGAGCGCCTTCGCGTCCAATTTGACGCCTCCTTTCTCCAGCGCTTCTTTCAGCGCGGCCTCTATTTCCGCGCCGCTTTTAACGCCTTCAAACGACATCTTTGCGTTCTGAACGGGGATTTGAGCGCTTCGCTGCGGCGAACCGTTGCCTCGCGGTCCGCTGCCGCGCGCGGCGCCTTCGCTTTGTCGAGAGGCGACCTGGCGGTTTTCGCCTTCGCCCCTTTGGGCAGTTTGTCCGCCTCCGCGCTGTCCCTGCCGCGCTCCGTCGGCGGTCGGTTCGTTGCCGGATCCGATCTGTCGGACGGCTAGGACCGGGGCGTTGGCTGACACTTGGGCGGTGACCCTGAACTGATGAATTTGGCGCCGGTTTTCCTCAAGCGTTGTTACCTGGCTTAAGGAGATTTTGTTCGGATCGAACCATGGGGATTTGGCGATCTTTTGCGCTGTCTCCTTGACGATGTCATGCGAACTCGCCTGCAGTTCGATCTGCACCTCGCCCGAATCGCTAAACTGGATCGCTGTCGCGGCGATCGATGGGCGGTCTGGCAGAAGAGCGGTCAGCTCCCGCAGCACATCCAGCACCGAATATCTCGGCGCCAGGTAGGCGTTCATGCGGTGGATTTTGGACGCTTCTCGGTCTGAGATTGCCTTGTCCGCTCTATACTTTTTGATTTCGTTGTTGAGGTCGCGCACATCCGCCGCCTGGCTGCTCTTGATCTGCGCGCTCAACAGGGCGATCGCCGCTGTCAAAGCCGCCGCGGCGATGACGCAAACGAGAGCCTGCCGGTTGCGGTCTGCCTGTTCATGCTTTTCCTTGTCCATTCTTGGGATCAGATTCGCTTCCAGCGTCCCGGACAGCTCGCCGACCGCCAGCCCCAGCGCGACGCCGTATCGATGCCAGCCGGCAGGCTCCTCGCTCACCTTTGAAGCGTCCTTGAACCCTTTGATTTCGATGTTGGTATGAACGGGCGATCCCAGTTGCGACTCGATCAGCTGCGCCAGCGAGACCGACGCGCCGTCCTCGGTCAGATTGTTGAAGCGCATGGAGGCGCCGCCGCCCCAGAGCCAGATGTCATCGAACGGCTTGTCGTCTTGAAACTGCCGCTTGTGGGCTTGAATCGTGCGCGTCAATTCGCCGATAAAGAGCGACGGAACGCGCGCGTCGCCGCTCCGCAGCTGGTCGGCGCCGATGGGAAAACTTCGCGTCGTTTCGATGGAGCCGTCGCAAACGACGCCGACCTCGGTCCCCGAATGTCCGATATCCACAATGAGCAGATGGCGGCGATCCGACTCGTCTCCGGCGTCCAGCCGCGCGAGCGCCGGGATCGCAAACACCGACGGGGCGATGGCGACCGGCTTGCCGCCCGCTTCGCGCACGCTGTTGACGATGCGCTCCACCTCGCTCAGCCGCGCCGCGACGATCTCAACCGATGCGGATTCCTCGCTCTCGCGCACATTCAGGTAGTCGTACACCGCCTCGCCATGATCAAACGGCAGCTCGCTGTCCGCCTGGAGGCGCACCACCTCCTGCATGCTCGACGCGTCCAGGTCTTTTGGCAGCTTGTCGATCCGCCGCAGAACGACCTGGTCGCGCGGGACGCCGATAGCGCACCGGCTGCGCCGTGCGCCCGCTTGGTTGAGCGCTTTTTGGATGGCTTCTTTCTGCTGCTCAATCGAAGCGTTTGGGGGCATCGGTTCCTCGCCGATACCCAGAACCGTAAACCCGCCTTTGTCTTCGACGCGCGCCGCTTTAACGCAGTGGGCGCCGATATCAATGCCGACGATGGTTTTGCTAGCCACGTTTTTTCTCCGCCGATCTGTTCATGTTCATGCGATGCGTCATGTTTTTCATTCGATGCGCCAGAAGCGGACGCTGATCTCCTCCCCGCTTCGGTCGATGATCGCTGTGACGGCCGCCGCTTCCGTCCCTGCGGGGTCCATCCCGCTCGCGGTCAGCTGAAACGCCTGCGCTCTATAGGTCACGAGATTTGCGATCTCTTTAAAGGTCTCCTCGTCAATGCTGTCGATTTCGAGCAGGTCGCCGATGGATCGAAACGGGTTGGAGGAGGGGGCCTCCTCGGCGCCGGGGCTTTGCCGTTCGGTGGACGCCTGCTGCGCTTGCCGCCGGTTCACAATCGCCTGCGCCTTCTGGTTGTTCATATTTGGCAGCAGCGCCAGGGCGTCGGCGCCCGCCGTGTTTAGGTTCAACACGCCGGTTAACGTTTCATCGTCCGTCACCGTGATTTTGTCGGCGATTTGCTGTATCTCAGTTCGAGTGAAGATGGGCGCGTTCTGTATATCGTCCACGCTGTCGTAGTTCCCGTTTTCTTCCCTGTAACGAACGATCGCCTCCGCCGTCCCTTGATCCAGCCCGTCTATATTGGCGAGCTCGTCGGCGCTTGCCGAATTGATGTTTGTCGTTTCGTCTGATGTGTCGTCCGAATCGTCTGTGCTGAGCTCGTCGCGGACGTCGTCCAGCGTTTCGTCGGTAATGGCCGGCGCGTCGAACAAATCGCCGATCGATTCCAGATCGTTTTCGTCTCGGTAACTCACCAGCGCCTCCGCTTCATTTTGAGAAAGCAGCTCCTCGCCGCCCGCGTTCGTTAAATTTTGGCGGAGCGTGTTGGCGTCCGCGCTTGTGATGTTCGTCCGGCTGGTTCCGTTTGACTGCTCATTCTTATCGACGGAATAGACGCTGATAAGGTTGATAAGCGGAGTCGTTTGCTGCGCTTCTTCGCCTTCTGCGGGGGCGGCTTGGGCGCCGTATAGAATGGCGTTCGTCATGCCTTCAACGCGGGCGAGGTCGCCTGGCGTTAGGAAGGGGCGGTCGCCGCGCGCCGAGACGATGTTTTGCGCCAGCGTTGAACGCGATTCTTCGGGGACGCCCGCGCTTCCCAGCAGCGAGCGGACGACCGTTTCATCCGCCGAATTGATGTCGATGAGCGAGTTCAGATCGGTCGCGCTGACGCTGTAGCTAAAAACCTTTCCGGAGCCTACAGGGTCTTCTAGCTGGCCGTTGACGCCCTGCCCCCAGTCTTCTTGGGCGTCGTCGTAGGCGTCGTCGTCCTCTTCTAGGACTGCCTGAAACTGGGCGATGCCGGCTTTGGCGGCGTATTCAGCCTGCGTCTTTACAATGGCGCCTCGGCTGATGCGCCAATCTAACCGCGTTTCGTATAGATAAGCTGTAATGAGAATCGACAGAATGGCGATGATCCAAAGCGTTGTGATGAGGGCGATGCCGGCGTCGTTTGGGCGTTTCAATTTCCCGCGCCTCCGCCTGGGACGCTTGTGACGGCGATGCGCGCGGTTGTGGAGCGGATGAGCGCATTCGCTGGATTGGCTGCGCTGCCGACGGTCAATTTGGCGCGCGCCGCCAGCGGAACCCCCTGCTCCTCCACGTTCCACATCGGCGTCCACTGCTCCCCGTCAAAAAACTCATACTCTAATCCCAGAACCGAGTCGACGACCGTTTCCACCTCCGCACCTTCCTCCATCAGAGCGCTCAGCATCGATTCGATGTCCTGCGTTAGCCCCGTCTCTCCCAGCAGCTCCTCAATGTCCAACGTCGGCGAGGTCACTCTGAGAAGCGCCTGCGGTTGAATCTCGGCCGTTTCGGCTGGGGGGCTGTCCGGGCTGGTACCGACCAGATAGGCGATACGGATCAGGTCGGACGCCGCTTGGACGGCTTCATCCTCATCGTCGTCAACGAATGAGCTGGTGTTTTGGAGCCTGCCGGCGAGGCTTGGCGGCGCGCCGTTGTTTAGGCTTTGCGTTTCCGCCGTGTTCGGCTCGGTGGAGGTCACGAAGCTGACGATGTCCTGCCCGTAGCCTTCAGGTCCTGCCATGTCCTGAAACAGAAACATGAAGTCAAGATTCGTATCGTCGGCGACAGCGTTCGACATATCGTCCGACAGCCCCTGCAGACCGACCCGCATGTCGCGCGCTAGGTTCATTTTGGACGAATCTTTGCTGTAGACGTTGACAGCGTTGCTGAAGGAGGAATAGACGATGCCGCTGACGATCGTCACCATCGCCATGGTGACAAGCAATTCGACCAGGGTGAAGCCGGCGTCGCGTTTTCGGCGCGGCGCGTTTTTAATGCGAATTTGAGCGCGTATCCGCATCATCCGCCTCCTTGTCCGCCTGGCTGCGCGCTCGATTCTTCTGCCTCCTGCGCTTCGCCGAGTATGTAGGTTCGCGCGCCGAGCTGCTTCGTTCTTCCCCCCGTAACCCAGTAGACAACCACCGAGACGTCGTAGAGGGAGTTGTAGTTTGTTGGGCCGACATTAACCTGCCATTGAAAGCGGGCGCCCTCGAGAAATTCGCCCTGCGATTGCCCCGACGGAAGCGATTCGATCGATTCAAGTTCGCTCATCTTGTCGCGCAGTAGATGCGAGGCGGTGATCAGGTCTTCCGATTCAGCGCGCATGCGGCTTGTGCTGACGAGCGACATCACCAAGAACGGCATGGCGGCGCCGATGATTCCCATGGCGACGATCACCTCTAATAGGGTGAATCCTGCAGAGTCGCGCGTTTCTTTACGGTCTTTTTTCACAGCTCTGCCGCCTCGCTTTCGCTCAAGTCGCGGACGTCAATGCGCGAGGCGCGCAGCCAGACGTCTACGACGATCGCTTCGTTTTGAGAATTGGTGAGGTAGATGCTGGCAGGTTCGGCGGTGCCGTCCGCGTTGAACTGCACATATTCGTAATCCAGCGCGCCCGAGACGATAGCGCCTTCACGCTCGACATCCACGCGGGAGATCTGTACGTTCGCTTCGGTCTCTTTTGTTTCTCCGAGTATGCCGCTGGCGCGCATGGCGAGCAGCTGCTCAGGCTGCATCTCCTGCGCTTCAGGACCGTAGGCGCCAATGTCGAAGGTCTGGGAAAGGTCGCCGTATTCCAGCGCGGACGCCTTGGCAAGCCAGAACGAATGCTGCGTCAGATCGAAGACGATCATGTACGGCTCCTTGTCGGCTATAGCGGCGCTTCTGGCGAATAAACCTAGGCTGCGCACCGCTTCGCCCGACGAATCGAGCTTTCGCTTCTCTGAAAACGACTTGAAGGACGGAGCGGCAATCGCCAGAACGATGGACATGATCGTTAAGACGACCAGCATTTCGACCAGCGTAAATCCGCTTTCGAGCCGCGTGATGCAGCGCTTTCTCGACATGCCGTTTTTTGCTTTCATTTCGCGCGCCTTTCGCCGTTACAATCGGGCGGTTGAATTGGAGTGCGCTTTGGGGCGCGCTCCAATTGCGTCTTCGGGCTTACTGCTGGGCTTCCTCGTCAAGGACGCCGTCCCAGACGGAGATGTCGGAGCTCCAGGAGGTTCCGCCTTCTTCGCCGTCTTTTCCGTATGAAAAAAGTTCGTACGGACGCATCGGATTGCTTCCGTCGTTCTGCGTATAGATCAGCTCATTGTTCCATGGGTCGCCTTTGAGCGATCCGTCTTGGTTCACCGAGTCTGCCTGCAGGTAGGGGCCTTTCCATCCGGCGGCGCTGGTGGGAGCCGCAGTGAGAGCTTCAAGGCCTTCTTCGGTGGTCGGATAGACGCCGACATCCAGGGCATACATTTCGAGAGCTGTCTTGAAGGTTTTGAGTTGCGATTTGGCGGTCTGTTGACGCCCCTCGTCGATTCGTTTGATGACGACAGGGGAGACGGTCGCCGCGAGAATCCCGATGATCGTCAGGACCACCAGAACCTCCACCAGCGTGAAGCCTTCGTCGCCTTCGTTCCGCTGTCGGAGCATTTTGAGCAGTTTTGTTGCCATGGAGCGTTCCTCCTTTTGAGATTAAGATGCGGTAATGTTGGATATGTTCACCATTGGGGTGATGATCGCGACGGCAATCATGACGACGATGCCCGCCATGAACAGGATAAGCATCGGACCCAGCGCCGCCACAAGCCGTTCCAGAGAGCGTTTGATTTCCATGTCGTAATAGTCAGCTAGGTGGCTGAGCATCACCTCTGGGCGCCCCGATTCTTCCCCAATCGCCAGCATGTTTGTAACGATGGGCGGAAACAGGCCGCTTTCTTCGAGCGGGCCGGACAGACTGGAGCCGGTTTGCACCTCCTGCTCCGCATGCTCCAGCGCGCTTTCATAAACGACGCTGCCGGTCGTCGATTTTCCGACGCGCAGCGCCGTCAGCAGCATGACGCCGTTTTCCAGCAACGTGCTCATCGTCTGAGTCATGCGGACGATGGCGAAGTTTCGGACGACGGGACCGATCAGCGGGACGCGCATGCGCGCCTTGTCAAAAAACGCTTCGCCCGCCTCCGTTTTGCCGTACTGCCGCGCGGCGATCCACATTACGACCATGCCCGCCAGCGTCGCCCCAGGCAGCGGAATGCTGCCGCTCATCCACACAAACCCCCATATCGACTTCACATAGGCGACAGCCGCAATCAATATGCGGGTCGAGGGCGGAAGATCAATCCCGGCTTCCAAAAACATCGTCGTGAAACGCGGAATGACGAGAAGCATCATCACCGCGACGATGATGACCGCAATGAACAGCAGTATGATCGGATAAATGAGCGCCGAAACGACCGAGTCGCGCAGTTCGCGCTGCTGTCGGCTGAACTCGGAAAGGCGCCCCAGCACGAGACCCAGCACCCCGCCTTCTTGGCCGGAGCGCACCATGTTTGTATACAGGTCGTTGAAATGCTTCGGATGCTTCGCCAGCGCCTCGGAGAGGCTGGCGCCCTGTTCGACGTCCGCGCGGATGTCTTCGATGAGGCGGCGCAGCTCGTTGCTTTCTGCCTGCTCCGAGCAGGTGACGAGCGCCCTGTCGAGCGGAATGCCCGCCTTGACAAGCGTCGCCAGCTGAAAGGTGAAAAACTCCACCTGCTTCGGCTTGATCTTTTTGCCGAAGCGGAATCCGCTAAAGAGGCCCGTTTCTTCTTCTCCGGCCGCCTCTTCGACATGCGTCGCAAAGTACCCCATTTCTCGAAGGCGATTCACCAGCTCATTGCGCGAAGCGGCGTCCATGGAGCCTTTTGTTTTCGAACCGGAGGCGGTGACGGCCACGTAGGCGTATCTCGGCATCAGAAGCCTACCGTTCCAGCGGACGGCGTGAGGCGCAGCACCTCTTCGATGGAGGTGATTCCGTTCAGCGCCTTTTCCCATCCGTCGTCGCGCAGGGAGCGCATGCCTTCCTTGACCGCCTGCTGGCGCATCTGGAACGCCGACGCATTTTGGAGCGCCATCTCGCGCAGCGACTCGGTCATCTCCATGATTTCAAAGATGCCGATGCGCCCGCGGTAGCCCGTGCCTCGACACTGCCCGCAGCCTACCGGCCGCGGAACCAACCAGTCAGGGTCCGCTTGATCAGGATCAACGCCGACCGCCTGCAGTTCCTCATGGGTCGGCGGCGCCATCTGGGCGCAGACTCGGCAGACGCGCCGGGGGAGACGCTGCGCGATGACCCCCTCCAGAGTCGACGAGACGAGATACGGGTCGACTCCCATCGAGATCATACGGGTGATCGCCTGCGGCGCGTCGTTCGTATGAAGCGACGAAAGAACAAGATGCCCCGTCAGCGAGGTGTGGATCGCCATTTCGGCGGTTTCAAGGTCGCGGATTTCGCCGACCATCACCTTGTCGGGGTCTTGCCGCAGAATATGCCGCAGCGCGCGGGCGAAGGTGACGTCAATCTCAGCGTTGACGCCGATCTGGTTGATGCCGTCCATGTCGTATTCAACAGGGTCTTCCACCGTGATAATTTTGGTTCCGACATCCTTGATTTCGTTCAGGATAGCGTTCAGCGAGGTCGTTTTTCCGCTGCCTGTCGGACCCGTGGCGAGGATGATGCCCCAAGGCTTATGGATCATTTTCTGGAACAGCTCAAAATCGCGTTCCAGAAGGCCGAGTTCGCGCAAGCCTAGGCGCACCATGTTTTTGTCGAGTATTCGCATGGCGATGCTTTCGCCCCAGATGGTTGGGACGGTGGAAACGCGGATATCGATCTCGCGTTGTCCGAGAGTGGCGATGCGAACCTGGATGCGTCCGTCCTGCGGGCGGCGCGTCTCGGCGATGTTCATCTCCGACTGCAGCTTGATATAGGAAGAGATGGCCGCTTGGAGATGCTTCGGCGGCGAGGTGCGCGCTTCCAGCATGCCGTCCAGACGAAAGCGTATCTGGAGCCTGTCCTCAAACGGCTCCACATGGATGTCGGTCGCGCCTTCGCTCACGGCGTCAATGATGATCTGGTTCACAGCCTCTTTGACGGTCGGGTCGCGCGCCAGGACATCTGCGTTCATGCCGTAGTCATGGATCTCTTCGACCGTTTCGATGGTGACGGAGCCGCTGGGACCCGCCAGCTGTCCGCTGATGAGCTGTTCGGTCGATTGCCCGTAGTAGCGCCGGATGGCGTCTTCGATGTCGGACTGATCGCCGAGGAGCGGGACGACGTCATGCCCCGTCACCACCCGCAGTTCATCAATCAGCTCAATATCGAGCGGATCCGCCATCGCCACGACCAGTTTTCCGTTTTCCATACTGACGGGCGCGACCTTGTACTTGTAGGCGTAATTGGGGCGTATCTTGTTGACGACCTCTTGGTTGTCGCCTTGTCCGTTGAGTCGGACGCATGGGACGCCGTATTCTCGGCTTTTTGCCGCCAGCTCCAGATCGGCCGCGGAGACAAACTCCTCCAAAACGGACGCCTCGTCGATTCCGTCCGCTTCGGCTAGCCGCTCTCTCGCCTGCGCGGAATGCTCCTGTGAAAGCATCCCGCCTTCTTCTAAGATGTCAACCAATGACCGGTCAACCGCTTCGTACACTCGCTGTTCTCCCTTAAAAATTGCCGCGTTCGTATATTAGACGCGCGCGCTCTACTTTAGTTTAGCCTAATTTGCGGCTTAAAGTGGAAATCTATTTTGGCGGAGGGGTTTCGGCGCTGTACGGTTCCCCGTTCAGCGGATTTTGAAAAAGACGGCGCAGGCTCCAGATGCCCAACAGCAGCAGGACAACCCCCACCGCGCTTATCAAGGACGTGTAGACGGCTCCGATACGAATGTCGGCGTCCAAAAACAGATGCGAAGCGAGCGCCAATAGGTTATAAAAAAAATGTCCAATTACCGCAGGCAAGATCGAACCTGTTTCGGCTCGCCACCATCCAAATGCGGCGCCGATTGCAGCCGTTGGCAAAAATTGGAGAAGGTTCATGTGCATGACCGCAAAGAGAAGCGCCGAGATCCAGATCGCTTTCCAACGGCTGCGATGCGTCAAAAATCCGCGCAACAGCAGACCGCGAAACAACGATTCTTCCAGTAAAGGCGCGATGAGAAGAGCCGCAACCGCAAGGGTCCATAGCTCTGCGTTGGACATGTCTTTGTTCAGAACTAGGTTAGGGCGAATCTGCTCTAGAAGGAAGGTGTAAAGGCGCGCGTACTGCCAACTCAGAAGAGCTATACCGACGATCATTCCCGCCATCGGAAGATAGAGGCGTAGACCGACGGGCTTTATCGGAAGAATCGAACGGATCGGAGCTTTTGCCCGCTTGAACCCGTAAACAAACGCGCCGCCGAAAAGTAGAATGTACGCAACTGTGATGACCGCATTGGATGGTATGACAACGTTTGGGGCTAGAACGCTCAATCCGCATCCAGCGACCAATAGCAGCGCGACAGCAGTCAAGATTAGCAAGACGCCCTGCTTGACGCTCGGATAAACTGGTTCGTTCGACATGGACGCCTCCTTAGCGGCTCATTAATCCGGTCTGTTTTTACGGGGGTAAATCCCCGCCGCGGTCCGCATCTTTGGGCAGGTTTTGGAACTGTGTGCGCAGACCGAAGACGCCCGCTAACAGCAGGAGCGCGCCGATTGCGTTTAGCCAGATGGGCTGGAATACGCCGGACGCCGTCCCTGCGCCGTATAGGAACTGGGAAAGGACGGCGGCTAGGTTGTAAAGAAAATGGCCAATCAGCGCCGGCAAGACCGACCCCGTTTCAATGCGCCACCATGCGAATACGCCCCCGATCACAACCGCAGGCAGAAACTGGCGAAGATTCATATGCGCGGCGCCGAAGAGAAGCGATGAGATCAGGATCGCGCTCCAACGGCTGCGATGCGCCAGAAATCCGCGCAAAAGCAGACCGCGAAACAGCGGCTCTTCAGTGATCGGAGCGACGACAATAAACATGATCACAAAGCTCAATACATCGTAGAAAGACGCGCCTTCCGTTATATCAGATTGGGAAAATGTAAAGAAAGGCAGAAGCCTTTCTAAGATAAAGGCGTAAAAGCGGTCGTACTGGAGAAACAGAAGCACCATACCGGCAGCTGTAGCCGCTATCGGCAGATAGATATGCTTGGCGACAGGCGTCAACGGGAGAACCGAGCGGAGCGGAGCCTTCGTCCGCTTGAACCCGTAGTAAAACGCGCCGCCGAAAAAGACGATGTTCACAACAGATATCATCGCAAAAACTGGAATGCCGGCGCTTGCCGCGAGGAAGCTCAAGCCGCAACTGACGCTATACTGCAGCGCGACAGCGATCAAGATTAGCAAAACGCCCTGCTTGACGCTCGGATAAACTGGCTCGCTTGACATGGACGCCTCCTTAGCGACTCACTCAATGCAATCTTAAAAAATTACCAACGTTCATGTGTTGCCGCGCTTCTCAGTTTAGCCTAATTCGGGCTGTCGCGCGACTCTGTTTTAGAAGGGGTATCCTCTACAGACGATGATATACGAAAATCCTGTACATATCGGGCGCCTCGTCATCCCGCGAAAGCGGGAATCCAGAGTCTCCCTAGACGGCCTCCGCATTCCAAAACGGCTCTAAAATCAACACCATCGCCTATAGAGACTGCCGCGGCCATAGAAAGAGACATCGGTGCCTCCCTCGTTTAGGAGAGAGACGCCGATGGGTTTGATCACTCTTCTTCGTCTTCGCCGCTGTCTTGGGAGGGCGGAGGCTCAACGGGCGGGCCGGCTGGACCTAACATCAGAGCGCGCAACTCCTGTACCCGCCGGCTGATCTGCGACCGCGCTGTCTCCGATATGTTTGCCTTTTCCGCCTGCTTCTCCAGCGCGGACACATACGCCTCGGCGACGCGTATGCGCCGTTCCGCTTCAGCGACCCGCGCCTTCTCCTGCGCCTTCACCGCCTTAATGTCTGGCGCCTCGCGCAGACCAGGCGGCTCCGCCCTCTGAATGCGGCGCGGGTCCGGATCGCCCCATTCCACCATCGGCCCCAAAGGTTTCGCAGCCCCAGGCTCGCCCGATACAGCAGCCGGCATTGGAACCTGCCCCCGATCCGCGAGTTCTGCCAGCGCCGCGTCGTACCTGTCCACCATCTGCATCCACGCTACAGTGGATTGCTCCTGCGCATCGGGATGACTCAGATATGAGGGGATCGCAACCAGCAGCTGTTCAAGGTCCGCCTTGTTCATATGCTTCACCGCGTCGCGCTCGTTGAAAAACGGAACCCTGTCGAACGGTATCTCATTGTCGTTCTCGTCCACAAAGCGCAGGCGAAAACCTTTAGGAGCGACGCCATGGCGGGTGATGTTGTACATCTCCTCATCTGTCAGGTTGCGACTTCCGCGGCTTCCGCCCGCGCGGACGGTCGAGATGCCGATGGCTCCGCTGCCATAGTCGTCCGGGAAGAGCGTCACATTCAAGGTGCCTTCGCCCGTCTTGGCGGCATGGTTGTACTGCTCCTTCTTGATCGGCCAGAGTCGAATATTGCGCGCAATCTCGGCTGCTTCAATTTCTTCAACAGACGCGTCCGCCGAGAGGCTGTGAAACTTGCGGTAGAAACTCAGATCCGCGTCGCCGTTGCGAAGTCTCTCCAACGTATTCATTAGACTGAATCCGTATTCGAGCGCGTCCCTGTAATCGTTGACGACAGCTCCACGCGCGAGAACCAGCTTCCAATGCGCCAGCAGCTTTTCTGCCTTCTCGCCCGTTGCGTACGGCGAGTCGTAGACCGCAAAGATCGCTTCCGCGGTCTGCGGTCCGATATAGCGGCGGTACCTTTCGCCGCGAACAGAAACAAGCCACGGATGCGAATCGCGCCACTTGTATCCGTCGGGAACCAGCTTGCCGTTCTCAAGCGTCTGCGGCGCGTCAGGTTCCTTCTTGGGCTTCAAGACCGACTTTCGATCGGTCGGACTCTCTTCCGTTCGATCGGCCGTTCCATCTTGAACCGCGGCCGTTTCGTCCTGCGCAGGGGGCTGTTCGCCTTCGTTCAGAAGAACAATACCCCCAACAATCAGGAGAGTCAATGCGGCGGCGACCCCTGCGAGAAGAAGCGCGCGCCGCGCTGTCATGTTTCGCAGTCGTTGCATGCGCGTCTCCTTATGGATGCAATAGCCAAGGATGATGGCTGTGGGACTTCTGATACAGATCATGTCCGCCGGATTCGATCCGTAGCATGGGACCAAGCTCGTTCCCCCACTCGCCGCTCAGCGTTGCCGACGATTCTATCACCTCCATGCAGTAAGTATTCCAGGCGGGTATTGTGAGCGGTTGCAGCGGAGGTGGAAGAACCGGAACCCATGCTGGTATTTCGAGTCGACAAATAGGGTCATGGACCAGCTCAAGATGACTGTACTCTTTAAGCTCGTTGTCCATCCCATCAAACCCTAGACCCAGTGCAAGAATGAGGGAAACTACGCCAATGCCTTCACCTACGCCGAAGCCGATCGCTGCCCCGTTGACATTTCCGAATCCCTTCTCGGGGACGAACAGCTCGAAGCCTTGCTCCAGCACTGTTTCTTTCACCTGCTCAATCTCAATCACCAGATCTTTTGAAAGCGTTTTGGGAGGTTCAACGGTGACGACGCCCGACGAAGGATGCCGGATCGTTCGCGTCAGTGTCGCTGAGGCCCATCCTTCCCAATGGCCTCGACGGCTCTCGCCTCCGAGATGGACATCGTCAATGTCATCGTGTTTGGGTATGGCTTTGGCGTAAGGGATCTCTCCCGCGCGCACGGAAGCGTCCACATACGCATCCGGACCGGTGGTAATTACCCTCAACGGGACATGCATACCGGGCGAACTCACAGTGGCGCTGGTCCCTCTGCCAACATTTCCAGGCGGAGGGTTAGTCAGCGCGGGGGGGGTACAATCGCGAGAGCCGCAATAGCGGCTGCCATCAAAAATCGCTTCGTCATTACAATATCCTTTCGTGTGAATGTGAAGCGTCTTAGAGCGTTCATGCACTATCATGAACGTCCTAGACCAGTATAGACGCAAGTCGGGAGCGTTGTCAACTCGAATCGACCTAAAACGCAAAAAAATGGCTCATAACGGCAAATTTTTTTGCTGTTGTTGTTATGGGCAAAAGCGCGGAGAAACAAAGGCTGTGGTGAGTACGGCAGAAATGCTGAGGACGCATCCAGCGACCTATAACAGCGCGACAGCAATCAAGACCAGCAAAACGCCCTGCTTGACGCTCAGATAAACCGGCTCGTTTGACATGGGCCACTCCTTAGCGGCTCATTAATCCGGTCTGTTTTTACGGGGGTAAATCCCCCCGCGGTCCGCATCTTTGGGCAGGTTTTGGAACTGTGTGCGCAGACCGAAGACGCCCGCTAACAGCAGGAGCGCGCCGATTGCGTTTAGCCAGATGGGCTGGAATACGCCGGACGCCGTCCCTGCGCCGTATAGGAACTGGGAAAGGACGGCGGCTAGGTTGTAAAGAAAATGGCCAATCAGCGCCGGCAAGACCGACCCCGTTTCAATGCGCCACCATGCGAATACGCCCCCGATCACAACCGCAGGCAGAAACTGGCGAAGATTCATATGCGCGGCGCCGAAGAGAAGCGATGAGATCAGGATCGCGCTCCAACGGCTGCGATGCGCCAGAAATCCGCGCAAAAGCAGACCGCGAAACAGCGGCTCTTCAGTGATCGGAGCGACGACAATAAACATGATCACAAAGCTCAATACATCGTAGAAAGACGCGCCTTCCATTATACCGGATTGGGAAAATGTTAAGGAAGGCAAAAGCCTTTCTAAGATAAAGGCGTAAAAGCGGTCGCACTGGAGAAACAGAATCACCATGCCGACGGCTGTAGCCGCTATCGGCAGATAGATATGCTTGGCGACAGACGTCAACGGGAGAATCGAGCGGATCGGAGCTTTTGCCCGCTTGAAGCCGTAAACAAACACGCCGCCGAAAGATAGGATATACGCAACGGTGAAAGCCGCATCGAATGGTATGCCAACGTTTGCGACTAGAGCGCTCAAGCCGTAACTAACGCTATACAGCAGCGCGATAACAACCAAGACCAGCAAGACGCCCTGCTTGACGCTCGGATAAACCGGCTCGTTTGACATGGGCTACTCCTCGGCTATTCGTTCAGCACATAGCCGTTCTGGAGATTTTTGCCTTCCACGCGAAACGAAATCTCCTTTTCGGAGCGGGACGGAACGGTCGTTTCAAACTCAATCGTCCCGGCGTCTTTTCGCTCATACGGATCGGAATGTTCCTTCATCTCCCAGTAGTTCGACAGATGCGCCCGCACAATCAACGGCGCGTCCGACAGCTTGCGGTTGTGAATCGCAATGCGGTAGGTCTCGTCCGTGTCGTAGGAGACGATCTGCCCCTTTTTGTTGCGCTTGACCGCTTTTTGCTCCCGCTTCATGATTCGCCGTTCGACCTCAATGTCGCGCGCCGGACCCTGGTACAAACGTATCTCATCCCCGACAGGCACGAAACGCAGGACATCCTCTCCCACAAAGGCGACGCTTCCGGTCGCGTCTTTTTTGAATTGGCGGACGCGCCCCGGCAGGAGCATGCCCTCCTTCAAGCCGCTCGCGGCGTCGTTTTTAAACACATAATGCATCGCCGCCGCGTCGGGATACTCCAGCGGGTCCGACAGGTAGGTTTTGGTTACTGGAATCGCCGGCGCCGTGAAGAGAACAATCTTCTTCGTCTCGCCGCTCTGAATAAACTGACGAAACGGCTTGCCGACCGGAAGCGCGAAGGCGGCGTTATGGTAATCTTCCACCGTGTCGTTCGAAATGGCGACGCTCGCTTCAAGATGGATCGTCTTTTCGTCCATGTCGGCGATGGAGATATAGGACGCCTTCCACGAAATGCCGCTGGTAAGATAGGTGATGCGGAACGGCACAAGGTTCGGCTTCTGGCTCTCCACCTCCAAAATGAGCGTGTTGGAGGCGTTCGGCGGCACGGCGACCGACAGGATGGAGATCGTCTCCTGCTGCTCTAGAGGGAGCAGCTGCGCCGTGTTGAAGTCGATCTTCATGTTCGGCCAGCTGAACTCAATGCGGTTCATGCCCTGTTTGAGAGTGATGCCGCGCCGTTCTTGGACGAGGGCGTTGTTGTTTCGGTCGATCTTGATGCGTATGTCCTGCCGGGCGGGTATCGTGACGAGGCCGATGCGCGCCGCCGCCCATCCCGCCGCCAAAACAAACGCCGCCGCCAGCGTTCCTACAAGCAATTTTCGCATGGCGTTCCTCCTATCTGCCGATCCGCCTGAAGCGGTAGTTGACAACCTGCGTTTCGCCAGGCTTGATCTCTATCGTGTAGAGAATGGAGCTGGCGTCTTCGCGTTCATATTCTTGGCTGGATTCAAGCATCTCCCACTGCCCGCCGATGCGTTCGGGCAGTTCCAGTTTGACGCTTTCGGGGCGGAAGTTGCGCGCTTCGATGCGTATCTCTTCTTCGGTGTCGAAGTGAGAGACGTCGCCGTCGTCGTTGTAGGCGAGGTTCATTTTTTTGAAGTCCATCCGCTTGCGCTCCACCGTGACGGCGAGCTCATGTCCAAGGTCCAGTTTGATCTCCTTGCTGACGGGGCTAAATTCAAGTCGGTTGGATCCGACAAACTCGACCTGCCCCTTGCTGTCGACCATGAAGACGCGCGCGGCGCCCGCCGGGAGCGGCTCCTTGCCGAGTCGGCTTTCGGCGTTGTTGACGAAGGCGTACATTCGGCGGACAAGCCGTTCGTTGGGCGAATATCGATACACCACCTCTAGAGGGATGTCCTGGACATCCATCGCTTCGATTTTTTTCGTCCATCCCTTTTCAAGCGTGTTTTTGCCGGGAACGGCGAACATGTAGTATTCGGACAGCGCCTCTGCCTGCTGGCGGGAGCTTCTGCCCCGCCCTACCACCCGCCCCCCAGAGATCGCAGCGCTTTTTGAAGAAATGCTCCCAAGATGTCGCAGCGACTCCTGAAGCTGCTTCTCCGACACGAGATGGATGTCGCCGACGACGAGGCGGGCGGAGACATCTTCAAAGTCTTCGCCGCTGCGGTTGATGAGCGTGAAACGCCCGCTCAGGCGGAGCAGCGTCTCTTCGCTGTTGACGAACATCATGTAGTCCGCATGCCACCGCAGCCCGCGGATGAAGTAGGAGACTTCGACCACGTTCGCGCCGCCGTCTGTCGATTCTACGCTCCACTGGATGGCGTTGTTGAGATGCTTGGGAAAGATCGCTTCCTTGACGCGCGTCTTTTCAGGGTCGCTGATGGATGTCAGCTGAACGCTGGTCGGGTCAATCTGCGTTCCCGCCCAGCTGAATTGAATCAGGTTCGTTCCCTTGCGGAGGGTGATATTTCGGCGCTCTTTGGCGTAGGTGAGGTCTTCGCTTTCGTAGATGGTCAGTTCGACGGCGTCTCTTCCTGGGGCGGTGACAAGCTGCACCTGCGCTTCGCCGGGGCGGTTCCAGAGCAGGGCGGCGGCGCCAACGATCAGCAGCGCGCCGAGACACACGCCCGCCCAGAGACGCATACGCGCGCGGTTCATGGGTCATCCTCCTTTCCATAGGGAGCCTTACCGCTAAGATAATGTTTTTCGCGGAGCGTGTCAAATGGAATGCCTGACCCGGCAGTACGCTCAAACGGAGTTGTTGTCAGCGACAGCGTTTGATCGAAAGATCTGTCCTTTAAGATTCTCGCTCCCCGTTCCCCGTTTCACAGGGACATGCTTTGCGGAAATGGCATGGCTCCTGATTTGAACAGGATTTTCGTACATCATCGTCTGTAGAGGCTGCCGGTCAGCGAACCGCCTTGCGCGGAGGGGAGTCTCCATAATACAATGTATGTGAAACCGCATGGGAGAACGCAAATGAAGCAAAAGAAATCCCGCGACCGGCATATCCCGCTTCTCCTCATCAGCTTAACCTCAATCCCCTTCATGATGCTTGGACTCTTTGTGTTTCATGAATTCGTCGGCATTCCCTCTTCTTGGTCAGCGCCGTTGGGGACTCTCGTATGGTCTCTCATCGCCGCGATGATCATAACGGCCTCTATTCTCACCTTCCTGTCGATAACGAAGGAGGCGGGAGGAGGCGCACGCCGCGCTGTTCTCCCGACGGCAATGCAACTCCTGGCGTTCGTTTCCATGGCGGCAGCTCTTATCTCCGACAATCTGTTTGAGATCTCTTCAGGCTCCTATCTTGCGCTTGGGCTTGTTGGGCTGATGCCGGCGCTGGTCGTCTTCAACTGCTGGATGTACCGCCGAGAGCGCCAAATTGGCAGGCTGTCAACAGCGCGGACGTTTCTTACGGCGACAGAATACATGTCGCTTGGCGTTTTATTCATCGCGCGGAGTTATCTCTCGCAGGCGGTCTCTTGGACGATTGCGGTTGATGTTCTCATTGTGATTGGGGCGGCGGCGGTTCTCTTCGGCGACATTTGGCGGGCAGAGGAGGACGCGTCGGGGCTGGGTCTGTTTCTGCGTAAACTCATCAAGTCGCCGCAGAGAGGGTGAAACCGTCAAGGGAACGGCGTCTCCCTCTGACGTTCAGATAAACTAGTCTCATGCGTAAAGTTGGGACATTTGAGCGATTGATCGCTCTATTTATGGGGAAAAGGCTCCGCCCGCCAAAGCGTCATTCCCGCGAAAGCGGGAATCTAGAGGCGCCGCAGACGCCGCCTGCGTTCGCATGTCGACATGTCCCAACTAAAGACGTAAGGTCTGTCAAATAAACAGATGACGCAGCCCTCGTCTTGCGCTATGATTCCCTTGGTACCCGATCAGTTGAGGAGTGAAGATGGACGGCGGACGCGCCCTTACCATCGAACAGCAGCGGAAAATACTGGAACGCGGCGTGGAAGAGATACTGCCCGCGGGAGAGCTAGAGCCGCTTTTGCGCATCGCCCAGAGCGAAAACCGCCCCCTGCGCGTCAAGCTCGGCATTGACCCGACCGCCTCGGACATTCATCTCGGCTTCGCTGTCGTCCTGCGGAAGCTGCGCCAGTTTCAAGACCTCGGACACACCGCCTGCCTCGTCATCGGCGACTTCACCGCCTCCATCGGCGATCCGTCCGGACGTTCCAAAACGCGCCCCGTTCTCTCCCGCGCCGAAATTGAACGCAACGTACATAGCTACGAACAGCAGCTTTACCGAATCCTAGACCCCGACCGAACTGAAATCTCCTACAACGGCGACTGGCTCGCCGAGATGCGCTTCGCCGACGTCATCCAGCTTGCTTCCCAGTACACCGCCGCGCGGATGTTGGAGCGGGACGATTTTGCGAAACGCATTGAGGACCAGCAGCCCGTCTATATCCACGAGACGCTGTACCCGCTCTGTCAAGGGCAGGATTCTGTGCAGATACGGGCGGACATTGAGCTGGGCGGATCCGATCAGAAATTCAACAACCTCGTCGGGCGCGACCTGCAGCGCAACGCAGGGCAGCGCCCGCAGCTTGTCATGCTCATGCCGCTGCTGGTCGGGACGGACGGCGTCGAGAAGATGAGCAAGTCGCTCGACAACTACATCGGCATTGACGAGCCGCCTGAAGAGCAGTTCGGCAAGGCGATGTCGATACCGGACGAGCAGATTGCCGCGTATCTGGAGCTCGCGACGGACGCGCCGCCCGAAGAGATCGAAGCGGCGCGCGGCGCGCAGAATCCGATGGCGGCGAAGACGGCGCTTGCAAAGCGCGTCGCCGCGTTGTATCACGGGCGCGAAGCTGCGGAGCGGGCGGCTGAGCATTTTGCCTCGACCGTGCGCAGACGAGAGGCTCCTGACGAGATGCCTGAACTGAACGCCGCGCCGCTCATTGAAGACAACGGAAAAAACAAGGGCGTGTGGATTGTGAAGCTGATCGCCGCGGCCGGCTTTGCCGAAAGCAACAGCGCCGCCCGCCGTCTCATCCAACAAGGCGCCGTCTCCATTGACGGGGAGCGCATCACGGACGCAAACGCGCATGTCTCCCCTGCCGACGGGGCGGTTTTGAAGGCGGGAAAACGCCGCTTTGCCCGCCTTGTCATGAAATAAGGGCGCGCCGATGAGCAACTTTTGCGTCGCGATGCCTGCCTACAACGAAGCGAAGAAGATCGGAGAGGCGGCGGCGCTGGCGCGCTCATACGCTCCGCTTGTTCTGGTCGTGGACGACGGCTCCACCGACGCGACGGCCGCCGAAGCGGAAGCGGCAGGGGCTGAGGTCGCGCGCCTCCCCAAAAACAGCGGCAAGGGCAAGGCGCTTCAAACAGGCTTTGAGATCGCGCGCCGCCGCGGCTTTGAAATGGTTGTCACGCTGGACGCAGACGGGCAGCATGACCCGCGCGACATACCGCGTTTCTTAGAGGCGCGCCGCCGTTCCAACGCGGACGCCGTTCTCGGAGCGCGAACGGAGAACGCGGAGCAGATGCCGATTCACCGCCGGCTTAACAACCGATGGATCTCCATGGTCGGCTCCTGGCTCGGCGGACAGCGCGCGCCCGACTTTCAATGCGGCTTCCGCCTCTACAGGCTGGAACCGCTGCGCTCGCTTCGGCTGGAAACGAGCGGATTTGAGTTTGAATCGGAGCTGCTGATACAGATGCTGCGCTCCGGCTGGAAGGTGGAATGGACGCCCATCAAAGCGGCGTACGGCGACGAAACAAGCCATGTGCGGGCGGGGCGGGAGATGGCGCGCTTCACGCGACTTTTTTTTAGGCAGCTGACGCCGTCTAAACGGTATGCAATGCAACGACAGGTACGGAAGGAGGACGCCGAGACGCTCCGCGCATGAGAGCGCCGGCAAAGAGAAATGGATGTCAAAGTCGCATGCCTCGTCGGGTCGTTGGACACAAAGGGCGAGGAGTTTCTGTTTTTAAAGGAGCGCATTGAGGCGCAGGGCGTTCAAACGCTCGTCATGGACGGGGGCGTCATGGGCGAGCCTGCGTTCGCGCCGGACATACCGGCGTCCGAGACGGCGAAGGCGGCGCAAACCGACCTTGAAACGCTGCGCAGTAGAGGCGACCGAGGCGAGGCTGTCGCCGCGATGGCTGACGGCGCGGCGCGGCTGGCTGCCGACCTGTTTGCGGAAGGCAAAATCGACGGCGTCGTTTCTCTCGGCGGCTCTGCGGGGACGACCATCGGGACGGCGGCGATGCGCGCTCTTCCTTTCGGCGCCCCGAAGGTGATGGTTTCAACGCTCGCGTCCGGCAACGTTCAGCCGTATGTTCAAACAAAAGACATCGCCATGATCTATCCCATCGTCGATGTGGCGGGCTTAAACAGCGTCCTGCGCCGTTCCATTGCGAACGCTGCCGCCTGTATCTGCGGCATGCTGAACGCGCCGCCTCTGGAGTCGTCCGCGGATAGACCGGTTGTGGCGGCGACGATGTTTGGCGTGACGACGCCATGCGTCACGGCGGCGCGGGCTGTCTTGGAGGAGGCGGGGTATGAAACGCTCGTGTTCCACGCGACCGGCGTCGGCGGACAGGCGATGGAGAGCCTCATACGCGACGGCGCCGTTCAAGGCGTCTTGGACATCACAACGACGGAGCTGGCGGATGAGCTGGTCGGCGGAATTTTGAGCGCCGGACCTGACCGCTTGAACGCCGCGGCGCAGGCGGGCGTCCCTCAAATCGCCGCGCCAGGGGCGCTGGATATGGTGAATTTCGGTCCGCCCGGCGAGGTTCCCGCCAAGTTTGCCGAACGCATCTTTTATCAGCACAATCCGAACGTCACGCTCATGCGAACGACGCCTGACGAATGCCGGCAGCTCGGCGAGACCATCGCGCGCAAGTTGAACGCTTCAAAAGCGCCGGCGGCGTTCCTTTTCCCTCAAAAAGGGTTCTCAGCTATCGACGCGGAGGGGCAGCCGTTTGAGAACGCCGAGGCGCGCGCGGCGTTTCTGGACGGGTTCAAATCGCAGGCGGGCGCAAATCTGGAGCTGATCGAGCTGGACGCGCATATCAACGACGCGGCGTTTGCCGAGGCGGCCGCGAAGGCGCTGCTGAAACGCATCGAATCGACATAACAGCGAAAACGAAAGGGCAGACGGCAGTATGGGAAGATTGAAAAGGCTGGCGCAAGAGGCGCAGCGCAAAGGCTTTCACATATCGGGCTTGATCATCCCTGTTCTCTACTACGCGGGACTCAAGATGGACATCCCGTCGACCGACAAGGCATGGTTGACGCGGGAGCTGGCGGCATGGATCTCAGGATGCGTCGCGGGTTTGTCCCTGGCGCTTGACGCCGCCCGGCTCTCGGATGCGAACGCGAACCGCTGGTTCATCCGCTTTTTTGGACATATCCTGCGCAAGTCGGAGCGGCGGAAAATCACCGGCACAACCTACTATCTGATCGGCTCCTTTCTTTCGATTTTGTTGTTTAAGCCGGCGGTCGCCATTGCGGCGCTGTTGTTTTTGGTGTTCGGCGATTTTGCGGCGGCTCTCGTCGGCGTTGCGGTCGGGCGCATACGGCTTCTCGGCGGAAAGACGCTGGAGGGCGCGCTCGCCTGTTTTGCGGTCTGCGCGGCGGTGGGGCTGCTCATTTTTTGGAAGGTGATGCCGCACTGGAGCTACGGCGTGCTTGCGCTCTCCGGCGCTGTCGCGGCGACGGCGGCAGAACTGCTCCCCGGCCCGCTGAACGACAACTTGACCATACCGCTCATTTCAGGATTTGCCGTCTTAGCTGTCGCCGTTTGGGCAGGGATAGACGTTCCATTGCCATAAACATCAACCAAAGCGGCATGATAGCGCTCACGAAACGGATGAATCATGAAACATCACTCGGCGGCATGGGCGGCGGCGTTCATTTTTACGGCGTTTGCGGCGGGATGCGGAGTCTCTTCAGACGATCCTGGAGAAAATTATCCGCCGGCGGCTCCCAGAGGCGTCCACTCCATCAGCGGCAGCGGACAGGTGACGATCGTCTGGTACCCGAACACGGAGCCGGACCTCGCCGGTTACCAGATCTGGCGGAGCCTGCAGCCAGGGGACGGGTATCGGAAGATCGCGACCGTCGGCGCGGATGCGTCGCAGCATGTGGACATGAACCTTGAAAACGGAACGACCTACTATTACGCGGTTCTGGCGTTTGACCATGACGGTAACGAAAGCGAATTCAATCCTGAGGTGGTTGAAGACACGCCGCGGCCGGAGGGAAAAAGTGTGACACTGCGCAACTACCGGGAAGATCCGTCCAGAGCCGGCTTCGCCTTCAGAAACGGCGCCTTCGGTCCCGTGCGCTGGGACGCGGACGGCGACGACCTGCTTGACCGAGATGTCGACATCTTCTTCGGGCGAAACGACGAATTCCGCATCAATTACATCTACTCCGATCATGACGATCTGCTCATGCAGGATCTCGGCTACCGCGATTCTCTGGACGAGGTGGATGTCGCGCCGCTTCATGGCTACACAGTCATCTCGGTGGAAGCGCTGCCGGGGCATGTGTACGCTTTCTTCACGCCGGACGGCAACTACGCCAAAATACGGGTGACGCGCGTTTCATCGAGTGAGATCACATTCGACTGGGCGTATCAGCTTCAGCAGGAGAACGCCGACCTTGCGCCGCCGCTGACAGGGGGGAGCGATTGATGTTGAGAGCCGCGGCGCCTCTCATGCGGGCGATTCTGGCGGGCGCCGCTCTCTTGGCGGCATGCGCCGCATGGGCGGACATGCCGCTGCATAAAGCCCCCGCGCTAGAGCCGCTCCCGATCAAAGTCGGCGAGCGGCTTGAGTACAAGGTGAAACTGGGAATCATCGGCGCGGGAACGCAGACGATGGAGATCGCCGCCAAAGAGACGATGAACGGCGCGCCCGTCTTCAAGCTGCTGTCAAAATCGCAGCCGTCCTCCGCCTTGAAGCGCATCTACTCGTTCTACGACGAGAAGACGAGTTACATTCATCTGAACACGCTGCTGCCGATTCGCTACGAGAAGGACATTCAAGACCGCTCCTACAAGGCAAAGTTTCTCGTCCGTTTTGACCGCTCCGCCGACGAGGCGAAAGTGTGGAAGGACGGGGCGTTCGAATCGACCGTTTCGTTGAAGCCGTTCACGCAGGACGAGCTGAGCATGATCTACTACATGCGCAGCAGAGACCTCCGCCCTGGAGAGACCTACACATACGATTTTTTCACAGGGCGGAAAGTCCACAGCGTCAAAATACACGTGAAGAGCCGCGTCTTTGTGGACGCTCCGAAACCGATCGGGAAGCGGCCCGCTCTGCGCATTGAAGCGTCGGACGGATTCCGCATGTGGCTGACGGCAGACGCCGACCGCCTGCCCGTCAAGATTGAGGCGCCTGTAAAATTTTTTGGGACGCTCAAAGCGGAGCTGTCCAAATATAGAGCGGGGCGTTAAGGCGCCGCGGTTTCATTCTGCGCCGACCTCATGTGAGCAGCCCTAAGATTCCCGCTTTCATGGAACGACGATTTTAGGCGTTAGCGGAGCGTGTCCCCAGGCTCCCATTCCACAAACTGAACCTTTAAGCCAAGCCGCTCCGCCTCCGCCCGCCACGCTTCGGGCGTCCCTGTCAACACATCGAAGGTTCCGTAATGGGCGGGCGCGGCCGCTTTCACATTCAGCAGGCGCAGCGCATGCGCCGCCTCCAACGGTCCCATCGTGAAGTTGTCGCCGATGGGAAGGATCGCCAGGTCGGGCTTGTAGATCTCGCCGATAAGGCGCATATCGGCAAACAGCGCCGTGTCGCCGGCGTTGTACACTTTGTAGCCGTTCGGAAACTCAAAGATGAACCCCGCCGCCTCGCCCCCCGGCAGGAGCGTTCCGTCCGGCTCCTGTATGGAGGAACTGTGGACAGCATGCGTCATCGTCGCCTTGAGGCCGTTCACCTCGACGGTTCCGCCTTTGTTCATGGCGAGGATGTTGTCGAACCCTTTGCCGGTCAGGTATTGCGCAATCTCCACAATCGCAGCGACGGTCGGGCGGTGCGTCTCAATGATATCGAGCGCGTCGGCAAAATGATCGCCATGCCCATGCGTGATGAACAGCGAGTCCACCTTCTCCAGCGTTTTGCATTTGTCGGGGCATGCGGGGTTGCTTTGAACCCAGGCGTCCGCCAGCGCAGTCTGTCCGTCAAAGTCGAACCGCAAGGTCGATTGCCCTAGCCATGTGATCTCAATTCCGTTGTTGAGGCGCATTCGTTTCTCCTGTTGAGGCTGTTGTTGCCGCGGGCTGTCCGCCCTTCCCTTTTATGTTAGCGTATAAACGGGAACAGGGTGAGAAGCTCTTTCAAGCGGGGGCGCGCTCCGTATTCGGACAGCTCAAACGCTTCGGCATGCTGAGCGGCGGAGCCTTTCTCCTCGCCGTAGAGCTGAATCAGCAGCCCGCGCCAAGCGTCCGCGTTGGGCAGCCCGCGCCGTTTTGCGAGCCAGGCGCGCCGTTCCTTCTCCCCCTCAGGAATCTCGGACAGATATCCGCCGTTGTAAGGCAGCCATTCGTAAAATTGCGACTCATGCTGATGCAGCATACCGATCTTCGCCTCGTACGCCTCGTCAATGCAGACGGCGACGGTCGGCTGAAACGGCAGCGGCTTCTGAAACCCGTCGCTCATATACATGATGACAGGGTTTCGGGACATATGCGGCGCGTCGGGGCAGATGTTCGGAACCGTCACCATGTAGGCGGAATCCTGCGTCAAGATGGACGTATAGCGATGGTCGGGATGGTAGTCGTTCGGGCGGTGCGTGAGGATCAGGTCAGGGTTGAAGCGGCGTATGAGACGTATGAGCTGCTTGCGCGCTTCCAGGGTCGGCATGAGTTCGCCGTCATGGTTGTCTAGCGCGATGTACTGGATGCCGGCGATTTCGCCTGCGCGCCGCGCTTCTTCGGCTCGGCGCCGCGCGAGCGGACCGCCGCCCATCTCATGATGCCCCGCGTCGCCGTTGGTGACCGACACAAACTGGACGCAATGCCCCATCCTCGCCCATAAGACCGCGCAGCCGCCGACCTTGATGTCGCAGTCGTCCGGGTGCGCGCCCAGCGCCAATACGCGAATCGTTTTTTCCATGCATTCCGCGCCTTCGCCGCTTTACAAACGTGAAAAGAGCCGCCTAAGCCCGTTTCAACCGCCCTTTCTGTTGGTTCGACAGTAACGCATCAGACGGACGATGTCAAACGCCGACGGCACCATCCCCGCGTGCCTCCTCCCACCCGACAGCTAAAATCAAGAAAATCAGCGGGAACTGCCCCGCGCGCTCTTAGCCTTCCGCTTAAAACAGCCCATGCTGCATCAGCTTTGCCCATGTATGGATTCGTCATGGACGGGAGGGCAGGGGCGGTTATTGAAGCAGTCGTCAATCGACCAGAGACACAGCCGCCGGACGCCCAATCAGGCGCCGCGTCTATCGGTCCCGTATTGGCTCTGCGGGCGGTTTTGGAGAGAGGAGCCGCCGTCCGTCCGGCAGCGGGAGCGCGCCTTCTCGCGGCATATCGTAATGTTCCCGTATCGCCTGCCGTTCTAGGTTCAGCTCTGGGGAGGCGCGCCGCGCCGCGCCTGTGATCGCCTGCTTCGATTCGTCCGCCTTGAACCGCCGGTAGTACGCCTGATGGCGCCGCGCCTTTTCCCTGTCGCCCAAGCCTTGATAGGCGAGCATCAGGTTGTAATGCGCCGTCAGATTTTCAGGGTCAATGACGAGCGTCCTGCGGTAAACCTCCGCCGAAGCGGCAAAGTCGCGCATCAAAAAGCGCGTTCTTCCAAGCTGGTTCAGTACCTTCATATCGCGGGGATATTGTCCCAGCGCCGCTTCAAACGATCTGCGCGCCGTTTCAAAGTCGCCCTGGCGCAGCGCGGCAACCCCCCAGAAATAATGCCCCTTCGCCCGATGCGGGTTGTCCGGCGGCGTCTTTTCCAGCAGCGCTCTCGCCCGCGTCAAATACCCCTTCGCCGCCGTCCAGTCGCCCTCTTGGACGGCGGAGCGCGCGGCGTTGATCCATCCGTCCGGATAAGCGGGGTCCATCCGCGTTACTTTTTCAAAAACGGCGCGCGCCCCTTTCAGGTCCGTTTGAAGCAGCAAGCCGATGCCGTAGTCGTTCCACCGCTCGCGCATTTCTTTCGTTTCAGCCGTTTGAGGAGCCGGCGCCGGGGCGTCGGCGGGAAGTATCTGTATCTGAACCGCGTCCTCCGCCAGGGCGACAGCGGGCAGGTTCGGCGTCTTCTTAATCAGCCCGGCGGGGTTTTCGGCGGGGCGGTCGAATCTCCAGACGCGGCTGTCATGATGTACGCTCACATCGCCGCTGTCGTCGGGCGCGCCGGCGTAGGAGAAGGCGGTGTTGTAGGCGTGAAATTTGCGGTATAACAGGCGCGCCTTGAGCGTCAGGGTGTCGCCGCATTCTTCGGGTATGTCGAGGCGGAAGTGCGCCGCGTCTGCCGCGCCGGGCGGTATGCCGCGGGCGTAGAGCAGCGCGCGCGCCGCCCATGCGTTCCGCTTGTTGATGAGATTTCCCTCGGCGTCCACCAGCGCCGCCCTGTAAAAATGCGCCCCTCGGTCAACCTGTCCGTCCTGCTCCAATCCGCCCGACAAAAAGAGAAGCTGTCCGTTCTCATCTTCCGCCTTCAGCTCCAGCCAAACATCGAACGCATCGAAGGTTCCGCCGGGGAAACGATGCCCGATCCCGCGCGTTCTCACGACGACGGAGACGCGCGCCGAGTCGCCCCGCCGCAGAGCCGGTTTCGTCAGATTGAGCGGCGCCGTCAGTTGGCGCACATCCGCCGCCCATCCGCCTGCCGCCCCGTGAAGCAGCGTCGTCTCATCCCCGGAGAGCGTGGCGGAACGCAGGGCAGAGCTGCGGCTTTGCGTCGATGACGGGGAAGCCTCAACGGGCGGCTTTCCTGCTGTCATGGCAAAGATGTCGATCGTTACGGCGTTCGCTTTTAAAAAATCGACGGTCGCCTTCATCTGCTGCGCGTCGTTCCACGCATGCGGAAGGGCGGTGTTCGCCCCTGGGAAGCGGTGCGAATGGACATACCCGTCGATGTTGCCTGCGTCGTTTGAAGGGACAAGCGGCATGTGGCAGTCGCCGCATCCTGAAGGCTTCGGCGGATAGTAAAACGAGAGCGCGCCCTGCCCAGAGACGCCGCTCGCCTGCCAGGCGCCGTATTCGTCAAACCCGCGCACCCATCGGAACTTGTTGACAGGCTCATCCAGATGCGCCTTGTGGCATGCGGAGCAGAACTCGGAGGTCTGCTCGGTGTGAAAGGTCTTCATGAACGCGGCTTTGTGCGGCTTCGGATTCAGGCGGACGACATAATCATGCAAGGCGCGCATGAGCGGGCTTTTGGAGGCGGCAAAGCGATGCATCGGCGGATATTCGTACACAAGCGCGCCGTTGCCCATCGTATCTTTGACAGCGGAGGCGGAATGGCACGCGACGCATCCAAGCCCCGCGTTCGATTCGGGCAGGTCCAGCTGCTCGGCGGCGGGCTTCGTCCACATGCCTGTCAACAACAGGGCGGGGTCATGGCAGCCGGCGCACCATTTGGAGCTTTCCAGCTCCCCATGCGTCTCCTGCATATACTCGATGGATCGGCGGTACCACTGGTTGTTGAAGGAGGAGAAGCGGTGCATGGAGCCGCTCCACTGCTCGACGATGTCGGGGTGGCATCCGCTGTCGCCGCATCGTTCTGAGTTCAGAAAGAAGTCGGAGGGGATCGGCTTGCCGTCGGCGGTTTCAACGGCGGACGGAAAGAACGGACTTTGCTCGCCCAGGGAGTTTTCGCCTGCCATGTCAAGGGGCGGCAGAGGCGGATTGACAATCTCGGCGGAGGCGTCGGGCAGCTGTTGAATGAAAAACGCGCCTGCCGCCAGCGCCGCGATTGCCGCCGCCGCCGTCCATTTTCCCCGCCCTGAAGCGGGCAGCAGCGCCGTTCCAACGCACATCAAGACGGCGTGAACGGCAACAAGCGTCCGAAGCGCGCCCACTCCGCCAAATAAAAGCAGCGCGAGACCGAGCAGGGTCCCAACAAACAAGCTTCCGCCGCATATTTTTGCCCAGACGCCGCCTTCGCCCGCCTTGCCGTTGATCCGTTTCCATGACCAGCGCAGCAGAAACGGCGCCGCAATCAACCCAACAAGCGCATGCAAAACGACGTTGGCAACGTAAAAAAGAGAGGCGTCCGGCGCGGCGTATAGATACAGCCCGTTCGCCAAAAGAGCAGCAAGTACAAGCGTCCAAAACATACGTTTAGGTTAAGGAAAATTGCTGGGCGGCGCAACACGGCTGCCCTCCCATGCCGTTATTCCAGCGTTCTTGCGCCGCCGCCCCCGGCGCTTTAACATGCGGCGCGGGACAGGGTGCGGTCATGAACAGTTTTGAGCGTTCGATATTGGCGGGTTCAGCAGTTGTGATGGTTGCAGTGGGCGTCGCGGCGTTGTTGACGTTCCGCCTCGATAAAGCGGAGAGGATTGAGCCGCGCCAGGTCTTGACAGGACATACAAGCCTTGTCAGATCGGTCGCGTTTTTCCCTGACAACAAGACGCTCGCCAGCGTAGGACACTACTGCGGTTTTCATTTCTGGAACGCCGATTCTGGGCGGCTTCTCCATACGGGGAGTCTTCCCGGCATTGGCGCGGCGGCAATTTCTCCTGACGGCAAAACCGCCGCCTTCCTTGACGAATGGGATGACCGAAAGCTGAAGCTATGGGACGTCTCGACAGGGGAGCTGCGAACTCTTATGGAGAGCGACGTTTACTTCTGGACCATCGTGTTTTCTCCCGACGGCGAGAGGGCGGCCGCGGCGATCCCCGGCGTCCCTGGCTCCCCCGGCGTCCCCGGTAGCTCGCGCTCTTCGATCCGAATATGGGATGTGAAATCAGGCGCGCTTCTTCAAACGATCTATGGGAGTTGGAAATTTAATTCTGTCGCATTTTCGCCGGACGGAAAGAGGGTCGTCGGCCCCGGCGCCGGCAATGCCGTCAAGATATGGGATGTGAAAACGGGCAAGGCGCTCCAAACGTTCCATGGGCATGTCTATTCTGCCACACGCTGCGCATATTCAATAGACGGCAAGACGATCGCCAGCGTCGGCCAGACTCAGATCATCAAGATATGGGATGTGAAAACGGGCAAGGCGCTCCTAACAATTGATTATAACGAATTTGTTGACGCGCTCGCGTATTCCCCGGACAGCAAGACGATCGCCATTCTCAGCAGAAAAGCCGTTTATATACGAGATGTGAAAACGGGCGAGATTCTCCAAAAGCTCCTCGGCATGCCGAAGGAATACAATGGGTTGGGAGTTATCGCATACTCGCCGGACGGCAAGACGCTCGCCGCAACAGGCTCCGGCAACAACATTTTGATATGGGACATCGAAGAGGATGCGTCCCCGCCTTGACGCCCCTTATTCCCCACTCTCCACTTTCCAAACGTTGCCGTCTTGGAGCCGCTCCGTTATACTTTATTGAGCGCGCTGAGAGCGCGGCGAACAGGGCGCCCGTAGCTCAGTTGGATAGAGCAAGTGACTTCTAATCACTAGGCCGCAGGTTCGAGTCCTGCCGGGCGCGCCAAACGCAGCAGAGGAGAAAGCTCGTGAACTCGACCTCGCCCCCCAACGGCCGCCTTCCGAAAATGGCAAGAATACGGCATCGGTTTCCTCGACCGGCTTTGACAGACATCCGCGCCGGCGCCGCCCAGGAGCTGAAACGCCTCCGTCTCGAAACGCGCCTTCAGCCCGGCGCCGAGGTCGCCGTGACCGCAGGCTCCCGCGGCATCGCCAACATCGCCGAGATACTGCGCGCCGTCGTCGATAGCCTCAAAGACGCGGGCGCCAAGCCGTTCATTTTCCCCGCCATGGGAAGCCACGGCGGAGCGACTGCGCAAGGGCAGATCGATGTACTCAACAGCTACGGCGTCAACGAGAACAGCATGGGATGCCCGATACGCTCCTCAATGGACGCGGTGGAGATCGGCGTACTTTCCAACGGAACGCCCGTTTACTGCGACCGCTATGCCTACAACGCCGACCATATCGCCGTCATCAACCGCGTCAAACCGCACACCGACTTCAACGGCTGCGTCGAAAGCGGCTTGTGTAAAATGCTCGCCATCGGCGTCGGAAAACAGCTCGGCGCCGACTACTATCACAAGGCGTTTCTAAACGTCGACTTCGAATCGACCGTCCTCGGAGCCGCGCAGACGCACATCGATCGAGGCAAGCTGCTCTTCGGACTGGCGATACTGGAAAACGCCTACGACGAAACAGCGAGCGTCCATGCGATCGCCCCGGAAGAGATCATCGAAACGGAGCAGAAACTGCTGACCGAAGCGCGCCGCCTCATGGGCAAACTGCCCGCCGACCCGCTCGACTGCCTCATCATTGACCAGATCGGAAAAAACATCAGCGGAACCGGCATGGACACGAACATCATCGGGCGCGCGCTCTTTCCCGATCTCTATCCGATGCCGCCCAACGCGCCGAAGGCGCTGCGCATCGCCGCGCTGGACCTGACCGAAAAATCGTACGGAAACGCATGCGGCATCGGCCTCGCCGATGTGACAACGCAGCGGCTTGTGGATCGAATCGACATGCATGCGACCGTCATGAACGCCTTCACCGCGAACACGCCTCATGGCGTCCGCATACCTGCCGCGTTCCGTTCAGACAAGGAGGCGATCCTGAAGGCGCTTGACACGATCGGTTTGACGCCGCCGGAGCGCTCTCGGACGGCGCGCATCAAATCGACGCTGCATCTGTCCGAGGCGATGGTATCCGAGGCGCTGCTCCCAGAATTGCGCGATCGATCGGAAATTGAGATTGTCAGCGAACCCGAAGAGATGGTTTTTGACTCAAACGGCAACCTGCCGGCATTCATTTAATTGCGAAAAAGCGCGCAAACATGTAGCCAAACGCCCCTACGATGCGTTATGATATGTGAAGGACGCTTATGTTCAAACTTGGAATCATCACCGACGAAGTGTCGCAGGACTTCAACATTGTTCTCAAGGTGTGCCAAGACTACGGTCTGGACGCCATCGAGATACGTTCTGTGAACAACAAGCAGCCGCATGACCTGGACGCCGACGACATCGCCCAGATGAAAACGGCTCTGGACGGATCCGGCGTCACAGTGTGTGGCGTGGCAACCCCCTTCTACAAATGCGAAATTGACAACCTCGACGAGCGCAGGGAGCATCTGCAGATACTCCGAAACTGCGCCAAACTCGCCCAAGCCTTCGACGCCCCCATCCTGCGCGTTTTCGCCTTCTGGGACTGCGGAAAGACCGAAGAGCGGTGGGACGAAATACTGAACGCCTTCGAAGAGCCGCTGCGCATCGCCGAAAGCGAAGGGTTGACGCTCGGCATGGAGAATGAGCATACAACCTCGCTGGCGACGGCGGCGCTCACCCGCCGCTTCATCGACGAAATCAACCGCCCATGCGTCCGCGCGATCTGGGATCCGGCAAATGAGCTTTACGCCAAAGACGGCGTGAAACCTTACCCTGCAGGGTACGAGACGCTCAAAGATGTCATGATTCACGGGCATATGAAAGACGGCGCGCCGGACGAGGACGGCGAGATGCAAAGCGTCCCGGTCGGCGAAGGACTCATCGACTGGCGCGGGCAATTTAAACGTTACCTTGCGGACGGATACGACGGCTATCTGACGCTGGAAACCCACTGGCGGCCGAAGGAGGCGCTGTCCGAGTCGCTCCTGAACCGCCCCGGCGGCGCCGCTTTTTCCGAAGCGGGCGAAGAGGCGTCGCGCTACTGCTTAGAGAAAATACAAGACATGCTCAAAACGATTTAATTGCCGCAGGATTGACGCCATGCTTGTTTTACCGCAACCAACAGACCTACGGCGCTGGACGCCAAATCTGCTCACCGCCTCGCGCATTCCGCTTTCGGTCGCGTTTTACTGGCTGACCGTTCGGGAGCATTACATCGCCTCGCTGGGCGCGCTGGTCGCCGCCCAGATCACCGACTGGGTGGACGGCGCCTTGGCGCGCCGATGGAAAGCGCAAACCAACTTCGGAGCGAAGGCGGAACGGTTCGCCGACACATTCATGCTCGCTGCCGCCGGCCTTGCGGTGACGCAGGCGGGCTTGCTCCCCGCATGGGTGTTCATCGGCGGCGCCGCCTACTGCGTCTTCACATGGACGGCGCCAAGATGGATACGCCGGCTCTGGCTGCTGAACGCCGTTCTCGGCATGCGCACGCTGTTTTACGGCGCGTCGCTCGCAGCGATACCGCTCCTGCTGTTGAAAAAGATCGCCTCAAGTCAGCCCATCGCGGCGCTGGCGATGCTCACAGCCTTTATCGTGTACGGGTTCGTTACGTTATACTGGAAGCGCCGGCGCATCCATTACTACTGGCAACGGTTCCAGGATCGATTGCGCGTCGCCGCCTTGCGAACAGAATAGGAAAGAGATGCGCGCTTTAAAAGCAACCCTATGGGGAGCCGTCATCGGCGCCGCATACGGAGCTGTCATCGGATGCCTCGCCGGGCTGATCGCCGGCATGGGGTTCTCCTTGACGCTCCCTTCGGCGATACTGGCAGCCCTGTTTATCGGAATCGCCGGACTGGGCGGCTCCATCGGCGAGCCGAACTGACATGCGGACGCGCGTTGGGTTGATCGGAGCTGCGCTGGCGGTCATGGCGTGCTGCGCAGGGTGCGCGTCGCTCATCCACACGGAATGGAGCGAAAACTACGCCCTATCGGAGCTCGGTTCAGCCGCCAACCATCCGTATCTGAACGACGGCAAGTTCTCCACCGTCGCCGAAACGCATCCAAAAGAGCCGCGCGAATTTACCCTTCAATTTCCTGAAGTGAAACGCATCCGGCGCATCAAAATCGAAAACGACAACCTGCACAGGTTCCGCATCGATTACTGGGACCCTCAGCGCGAAAAGTGGAAAAACCTAGAAACCGTCTGGCAGCGGCGCAATGTGGAAGGGTACGAACGGCAGATCCAGCCCCGCTTCGACATACGCAACATCAACATTCAAACCGACCGGCTGCGCGTTACGGCTTCGCGCACCGCGGACGACCGCATCATTACGAAGGCGGCGCCCGAACCGGGCGACATCATCATCGATCACCACCGCGACATCATTGCCGGACGCCTCATTGAGTACTACCGCATCATCGTTGAGTCGACGGCGCGCCTGCGCGAAATCCAGGCGTTCGGAATACAGCCGAACTGATAAAGCGGCGGCGCCGTAGGCGATAGCATTCTTTTCTACGCAAAACGTTCAATGGCACAACCCGCCATCCCGCGCTTGACGCGAAAATCTTAAGGCGCGCATGAAACTAACCTCTCTATCCGACATTGTCCAGCGCCTCTCGATGGAGCGGGAGCTGAAACACGGGCGAAGCGTCCGCGACCTGTTTGATCGTTGGGATGAAATCGTCGGCGAGCCTGAATCGACGATCGCGCGGCCGGTAAGCCTCTTCAACGGAACGCTGCTCTTGTCGGCGGAGTCGTCGCCCGCCGCCCAGGAGGCGTCCTTCGCGCAGACGACCTATCTGGCGCGCGTCAACCAATATCTGGGTCAAAACGCGGTTCGAAGCGTCCGCATTGAGAATCGCGGCAAGAGCGCTTCGGCGCCGGCATCAGCGCAACCTGTCCGCCGTCCGCCCGCGCCGAAGCCGGATCTTGAAAACGTGGAGCTGACCGAGGAGGAGATGGCTGAAATTCGGAGGATGGCGTCCAGCATTCAGAGCGCGAAGGTGCGCAGAGCCGTTGAGCGCGCCGCCGCCGCCCGCCTCAAACGCCAAAAATGGGACGCGCTCCGCCGACAGCGCCGCCGTTCCTCCGCAAGCAAAAATCCGCGATAGCCGCCCAGGCGAGGGGATGGATGACATATGCGAAACTATCGAGTTGGACTTGGGCAGCCTCTACAGGCGATGATATACGAAAATCCTGTTCAAATCGGGCAGATCGCCATTCCCGGCGAAGCATGTCCCCGTGAAAACGGGGAGCGGGAATCCAAAGTTCTCCCAGACAGCCTCCGCATTCTAAAACGGCTCTTTAAAAATCAAAATCATCGCCTATAGAGACTGGCTGGACTTGGGAATTATTGACGTCGCCCATCATGAGCATTAAACTGATGCGGCGGTATCTTAGCAGGTAAATTTTATCGGCTCAGGCGCCGCCCAATACAATCTGCGGTGGAGGTCGGGCTGCTCATGTCTGTTGCGTCGTTCAAAAGCATTGTTGCCAAAGTCGCCCCTATCATTGCGGCGATTCCAATCGGTTTGCTGGGCGCGAGTATTCTGATGAAGGGTACCGCAGCAACCTTCGACTCTGTTCAGACATGGTGGAATTCTCAACAGAAAATTCGAGTGAAGGGGAAAGTGTTGTGCGTGATAGACATGACGCCTTTGAGCTCCGATGAAACCCCGCCCGACGGAACCGCCATAAAGAATGAGTGCAGGGTCCGACTCTACGCGAAAAACTACTCTAAAACGGTCAAAACATCCAAACATGGAACGTACGCTTTCACAGGTGTGCCGACGCTGCGCGGCATCAAGGTAGAGATCGAAAGCGCCGTTCATCGCCATACGCACAAAGGGATTGAAAGGAGCGTTGAATATATGTCTTGCGATTCCGAAAGGCGAGTCGACCATGGCGCCGAAACGATCTTTGGATTCGTAAAGCCTCGAAAAGACAAAGGCGAATGGCATATTGGCCCGACGCTTTATGGGAAGCCCTCTCCTACGCCAACGCCTAGGTTCCAGACCGATCAAGCAGTTTTACGGCAATAGAACAGCAAACGATCTATCCCCGCACGTACACCGCATTTGAATAGATCCAGGGCCGCCCCTCTTTGCGCGCCTCAATGCGGTAAACGCCCGGCTTTTCCGCCGGCGCCTCCAGCGTTTTGCCGTTCGTCTGCGCAATCGGCTCGCCGTCCCGCAGAAGCGTAACGCTGCACTTCTCAGGCGCCTTCACATACAGCTCAAGACCTGCCGACATCTGCGTTTCCCCGCCCATGAGCGCCGTCGTCCTGCCGCCCTTCGCCGCAAAAAACTGAAAACCTGCTCCGTCCCCAAACCCGTCATGCGCGATATAGGCGCGTCCATGCGCAAGCGCTTCATACACCTGTCGACCCGCCTCATTCGGATCGTTCTGCGCCAACGGATATTCCGTCAACACATGCGTCCGTATCGTCCGAAACGCATGCCGATACGGCAATATCTTTGCGCACGGCAGCCCCGGCGCCCGTTTCGCGTGTATATCCAGCGTCCCGATCGCCGCGACGCGCCTCCGCTTTCCGATTTCGTCCCACCGCTTCAGCGCCTTCGGATGCGGCCCGCGCAGCAGCGAGTCGGGGTCGCGCAGCGCCCGAGCGATGTTTTTCCAACGCAGATTCCGCGCCCAGTCATGCATATACGACCACAGCTCAATGCCCGTGAACCCGTCCACCTCCCAGTCGAGCCACGGTTTTGCCATCCCGCGCACGGGGTAATCGTCCCCTATCGGATGCGCGATGAAGCCGATGCCGCCCTGTCTGCGCGTTTCGTCGATGAACGCCTGCGGACGCCGCCAGTTGCCGCGCCCCCGTATCGGCCGCCGGATGTTGAACGCGAGATAATGGTTGTGAAAGCGCGGCGTGATCTCCTCGCCGACAAGGCAGAGCGTGTTGCCGCGCCAGCCCTCATAGCCGAGCTCCCGCGCCTCCAGATGCTCATGGTCGGTGAGAATGATGAAGTCCAGCTCAGCCTGCCGCGCCTGCTCAATGATCATCGGCACCGCGCCGGTTCCGTCCGACAGGTTCGAGTGAATATGTATCGCCCCTGCGTAGTCGTACAGCGGAGCGTCCATGTTGCGCATGCGGGTTTCGTTCATATTAAAAGTTTGGCGCCGCCGCGAATTGCAGCAGCTCCTTTCGCCTCGTTTCGATCTCTTTTCGGGTTAAGCTGCGCAGCTTCTCCGGCCCAAGCCCCTCCACAACAAACGATCCGAGAACAGTGCCGTACACCATCGCCCGCCGATACGCGCTTTCGTCCAGCGCGCGTTCGCTAGCGAGGCAGCCCAGCATCGCCCCGGCGAAGCAATCGCCCGCGCCGGTCGGGTCGACCACATCCGCCACCGGATACGCCGGGAACCCGAAGCTGCCCTCTTCAGAAAAACACAAGACGCCATGCTCCCCCTTCTTGACGACGACGCGCCGCGGCCCCATCTTCAACAGCGCTTCGCCCGCCTTCACCAGCTGCGGCGTTTGCGCCAGCTGCCGCGCCTCCTCGTCGTTCAATATGAGCAGGTCTACCTGTTTCAACGCGCGCTGTAGATCGTCCCTGCATGTATCGATCCAAAGGTTCATCGTGTCAAGCGCGACAAGACGCGGCATGCGCGCCTGCGACAACGCCTCTATCTGCTGCTGCGGATGGATGTTTGCGAGCATCAGTATCTCCGCGTCCCGCAGCTTGTCCGGCAGCTTCGGCGAATAGTCGGCGAGGACGTTCAGGTCTGTCGCCAGCGTCTCTCGGTTGCTGAAATCTGCCGAGTACCGCCCCGCCCAGTGAAACGTCTTTCCCGGACGCCGCTCAAGACCCTGAAGACCGACGCCGAGGCGTTCAAAAAAACGAAGATGCTGCGCCTCAAAATCGTCCCCGACAACCCCGATCAGCTGCGCCGGCGCGAAGAAGCTGGCTGCGGCAGAAGCGTACATCGCCGAACCGCCCAGCGTCTTGTCGGAACCGCTCGGCGTCTCTATCGTGTCGAATGCGACTGTTCCAACAACCAGAACACTCATCGTTTTTTATTTCGCTGCTGCTCTTGGAACGCTTTCTGAATGCGAATGATCCGCCGCGCTGTCACGACGAGAAGCCCCGCCGCCGCAACCGCCAGAACCGCTGAATACCCCCTCGGCAAAGGCGCCCCCGACCGCATCGCAGCGACGACGGGCCACAGCGCCGCAACGCAGATGAGCATAAACGCCCCTTCGATCCATTCCCACTTCATGCGGCGCGTCGGCGCGTCATAACGCCTCTCCGTGTGTCTAGGTTCCGATCGTCCAAGACGCCAGGTAGGTCGACTGCTCGTCGCTCAGCGCGTCGATTTCAATCCCAAGAGCTTTCAGTTTCAGCTGCGCAATCTGCTCGTCGATTTCAGGCGGCACGGCGTACACGCCAGGTTCCAACGGTTCCGTTCCGTTCGTCAGATGTTCAGCCGCCAGCGCCTGGTTGGCGAAGCTCATGTCCATGACGCTTGCGGGATGCCCCTCTGCGGCGACAAGGTTGATGAGCCGCCCCTCGCCCAGAAGGCAGATGCGCCTGCCGTCCTCCAACGCGTATTCCTGAACATGCGGGCGCGCCGTCCGCGAGCCGCTCGACATCGCCTCCAAGCTCGGTATATCGATCTCAATGTCAAAATGGCCCGAGTTGGCGATCATCGCGCCGTCTTTCATTTTTTCAAAATGCCGTTTTGTGAGCGCATGCATTCCGCCTGTGACGGTGATGAACAGGTCGCCCTCCTCCGCCGCCTCGTCCATCGGCAGAACGCGGTATCCGTCGAGAGCCGCCTCCAGCGCGCGCAGCGGGTTCACTTCTGTCACGATCACCTGCGCCCCTAAGCCGCGCGCCCGCTCCGCAACCCCGCGCCCGCACCAGCCGTACCCGCTCACCACCACCTTCATGCCGGCGATGAGCCGATTCGTCGCGCGAACCGCGCCGTCTAACGTGCTTTGCCCCGATCCGTACCGGTTGTCAAACATATGTTTTGTGAGCGCGTCGTTCACCGCAATAATCGGATACCCAAGCGCTCCGTCCGCCGCCATGCTCCGCAGGCGAATGACCCCCGTCGTCGTCTCCTCCATGCCGGCCGTAACGCTTTCCAGCTGTTCTGGACGCTGCGAATGGAGAGCCGCCACCAGATCCGCCCCGTCGTCAATCGTGATATGCGGCTCCGTGTCGAGAACCGAATGGATATGACGGTAATAGGTCTCGCTGTCCTCGCCGTTGATCGCGTAAACCGCCGTTCCGAAATGCTCCGTCAGGCTCGCCGCGGCGTCGTCCTGCGTGCTGAGCGGGTTGGACGCGCACAGAGCCACCTCTGCGCCGCCCGCCTGCAGCGTCCGTATCAGATTCGCCGTCTCAGTTGTCACATGGAGGCATGCCGCGATGCGCTTGCCTTCCAGCGGCTTCTCTTTTTTAAAACGCTCCCGTATCTGGCGCAGAACCGGCATCGCCGCTTCCGCCCATTCAATGCGCCGAAGCCCCTCGTCCGCAAGCCCGATGTCCCGAATGTCGCCGCTCATGCGCGTTCCCTTCAAATGGAAAGCCGCTCTTTCAGCCGCTCCACATAATCGGTCGCTTCCCAGGTGAACCCTGGCTCGTTCCGTCCAAAATGGCCGTACGCCGAGGTCTGTTTATAGACAGGCCGGCGCAGCTGAAGACGTTCAATGATACCGTCGGGCGTGAAGTCGAACACATCTTTAACCGCCGCCGCAATCTCTTCGTCCGGCTTCGCGCCGGTTCCAAAGGCGTTCACATCGATCGACACAGGCTCCGCGACGCCGATGGCGTATGCAATCTGTATCTCGCAACGCTCGGCAAGCCCCGCCGCAACGACATTCTTCGCCGCATGGCGGGCTGCGTAGGCGGCGCTTCTGTCCACCTTCGTCGGATCTTTGCCTGAAAACGCCCCACCTCCATGCCTGCCCATGCCGCCGTAGGTGTCGACGATGATCTTACGCCCCGTCAAGCCGCAGTCCGCTTTCGGTCCGCCTTGAACAAACTTGCCGGTCGGATTGATGAGATACTTGATGCCAGGCGCCCGCAGCGTCTCTGGAATCGTCTCTTCAATGACGCGCTCAATCAGCGCCTCTCGAATCTTCGAATACGGCGTTTCTTCAGCATGCTGCGCCGAAACCAGCACCGTCTCTATATCCACAAACCGCCCGTTTCGATACCGAGCCGTTGTCATCGTCTTGCCGTCGGGACGGAGAAACGGCAGGTCGCCGCTTTTACGCGCATCCGTCAATTTGATCGCCAGCTTGTGCGCATACATAATCGGCGCGGGCATCAACTCCTCGGTGTCGTCGCAGGCGTAACCGAACATCATACCCTGGTCGCCCGCCCCGCCCGTGTCGACGCCCTGCGCAATGTCGGGCGACTGCTCATCGATGGAGGTCATGACTGCGCATGTTTCATAGTCGAACCCGAAATTCGCGTCCGTATAGCCGATGTCCCGTATGGTGCTGCGCACCAGGTCCGGCATATGCACATACGCATGATCGGTCGATATTTCGCCCGCGATGATCGCCATGCCTGTCGTCACAAGCGTTTCGCACGCGACGCGCGCCTGGTCGTCCTGTTCAAGAACGGCGTCCAAGACAGCGTCTGAGATGCGGTCGGCCATCTTATCAGGATGGCCCTCCGTCACAGATTCCGATGTAAAATAATTTTCCAATACGACCCCCAGTTCGAATTGCGGCGTTTTCCGCGCGCTACTCTTCGCTGTCGTTGTTGCCGTCGCTTTCTTCGCGTTTCGCTTGCGCTTCGTCCACCAGGTCTGCCAGAGTGCGCCCCGTCGGCTGCGTCCGCTCTTCAGTATCTTGGCGCCTCTGCTCCTGCCTGCCGGCTGAAGCTTCATCGGCAGAAGAGTCTTCAGCGTCAAGTCTATGACCCTCCGCCAGATACGCCTTTCGGCTCAATCCGATGCGCCGGTCCTGGAGGTCGATATTGATCACTTTGACGTCAATCACATCGCCGACGCGCACCACCTCGCCGGGCGAATTCACATGCTGGTCGCTCAGCTCGGAAATGTGGATCAGCCCTTCGATGCCGCCTTCCAATTTGGCGAACGCTCCAAAGTCGACGATGTCCACAATATGCGCCTGCGTGGCGGTTCCAACCTTGTATTTTTGCGGAACCTGAAGCCACGGGTCCGGCTCCAGCTGCTTGACGCCAAGCGAGACGCGCTCTCGATCTCGATCGATCTTTAGAATGACGACGTCAATGTCGTCCCCGACCTGCATCATTTCGCGCGGTTCAAGCCGCTTCGTCCATGACAGGTCTGTCACATGGATCAAGCCGTCAATGCCGCCCTCCAGCGTCACAAACACGCCGAAGTCGGTGAAATTCTGAACCTTGCCTGTCACGCGCGAGCCGACAGGGTTCTCCCGCTCAAGACGCTCCCAAGGGCTTTCCCCAACCTGCTTCAACCCAAGCGAAATCTTTTGCCGCTCAGGGTCCACCTCAAGAATGCGGACCGTAACCTCTTCGCCCACCTGCAAGATGGTGTACGGGTCGATGTTTCCGCGCCGCGTCCATGACATCTGGGAGGTGTGGACAAGCCCTTCGACGCCCTTTTCCAGCTCCACAAATGCGCCGTATTCGAGTATGTTGACAACGCGCCCTTGGACGTCCAGCCCCGCCTTGTATTTCTCTTGGCAATCCGCCCACGGGTTGCGCGTCAGCTGTTTTAGTCCTAGGGAGACCTTGCCGGATTCGCGGTTCACATTCAGAACCATCACATCCAGCTCCTGGTCGCGCTCGACAAAATCGGAGGCGTCGTGGACGCGCCCCCAAGACATCTCGCTGCGGTGAAGCAAGCCGTCAAGCCCGCCCAGATCAATGAACGCGCCGAACGGCATGATGTTCTTGACGACGCCTCGGCGTATCTGTCCGGGGGCGAGCGTCATCAGCAGCTCTTGGCGCATTGCCTCGCGCTCTTCCTCTAGAAGCGCGCGGCGGGAGAGAACGATGTTGCGCCGGCGCCTGTTCAGCTTGATGACGCGCATCTCCAGCTCGCGGCCGATGTAAAGGTCAAGGTCTTTGACGGGGCGGATGTCGATCTGCGAAGCCGGAAGAAAAGCGGTCATATTGTCGATTTCGACGCGCAGACCGCCTTTGGTGCGCTGCCGCGCGACGCCCTTGACGGGGCGATTCGCTTCATACGCTGCGGCGATGTCGTCCCAGACGCGCCGCTGGTCGGCGATCGCCTTAGACAGCACGAGCGACCCGTTTGCGTCTTCAAGACGCACAATATATACGTCCACCTCGTCGCCCTCTTTGACGAGAGGGTTGCCGTCCGCGTCGAACGGGAATTCACGGAGAGGAATGACGCCTTCCGACTTATACCCGATGTCGACGAGCGCGGAATCGCCGGCGACCTTCAGCACCTGTCCGCGCACCACCTCGCTCTCCTGAATGTTTTTCATGGTCTCTTCGTACGCGGCTGCCAACTGCTCGTCTGTCGAAATGTCGTCGGGCAGATTGACCGCGTTGATGCCGGCGGGCGGCGCGTCCGGCTCGGACGCATCGCCGCTGGACGGCTCCGGCGGAGTGGGTGTGTTGTCGGACGTTATCGGTTCGTCCGCGCGTTCTTCGTTTTCGGAAGGCGTTATTGGATGTTCTGTCATGTTCGCTGCAAATCGCCGGGCTGCGCATACCGCGTCAAACCGGCATTCTCCTTCAACTGTGCCTGAAACGGACATACTCGCTGCAGTTTAACATACCCCGCTCCAACGGCGCATGTCAAGACGTCTTGCTGAGCCAGCCCCTCATATTGAGGCATTGAACCCCAAAACGCCTTTCTATCTGGGTCTAGGTAAAAGATTCCGTCTGCCTCATTGCCGCTCCCGCGTGAACAGGAATCCAGAATCTCGGCAGAAACCGTCTGCCTTCGCCAAGCGGACGGCGAGGCAACCTCTAAATTATTCCTTCTGAATATGATGAATCTCCGCTATGGAATGTAAGGCGCGCTGATAATCGTTGCGATTCGGCGAAAACACTCTTATCCCTAACTGAGCGACTATATCCAACGTATAGATCGCAGACAAATGCTTCCCTTCCGCCTCCAAGCGCTTCGCCGACGCAATATCGGAAAGATACTTCTCAATCTCTTTCAAAAGACGGCTCGAGTCCCGCATGCCCCGCCGCTCCGACTCCGGCTTCTGCGCCTCCTGCGCCGCCCATGCGCTCAAATCGCGGTAAGCGTCCGCAACGCTTTCGGCTGAGGACTCAACCTCCCGCGTCTCCAACAGCAGGCGCGTCTTCTGAACAAGCTGAGAGGCTGCCTGGTCAATTGCCCTGTTTCGGCTGGCGATATACCGATCCGCGACCCGCTGATGCGCCGCCAACGCCGCCTCGTAGTCGCCTTTCGTTTTATGAATGCGGGCGCGCGCCGTCTGCGCCTCGGTCAACGCGCTTTCATACCCCGCTTCGCCCTTGAACTTGTCCAGCTGCGAATCCTCAAGAGCTGCCAGCGCTTCGTCCAGACGCCCCGCCTTTTCCAGCGCGATGCCGTAGTTCACCTGCGCAAACAGCCCGCGGGGGGCGCCGTCCTTTGCCGCCGTTTGAAGAAACTGCTCCGCCGCTTCCTCCGCGCCGTCCTCTTGAAGCAGGCTCGCCTTCGCTTTTAGAAAAGCGGTTTCGGGCGCGTCTTTCGCCTTTTCTAGAGCCGCGACCGCTTCAGCCAACTTCTCATCGTCGGAACCGGCTGCATTTTGAATCGCGATCCCCGCCGAATACAGCGCGGCGTATTGATCAACGCGCGCATTCTGACGCTGATTCGACCACCAAACGCCTAAAACCACCGCCAAAATAAGCGCAATGACGCCGAAGATGATCGGAACGGCGCGCTCCCGAATGAACTCGCCCGCCGTCTCGATGATCTCAAGAAACCGATCCGGTTCAGGCGCCTCCGGCCCTAGTATTGAACGTCTTTGATTCACCAAGCTCCATCCCACATCATGCGTTCACTGCCATGATCATACCCGCTGCGTTCGAACTTGTCTAGATTTGTTGATACGGGATGTTCTTCGCAAACGATGAATTTCGTTTTTACGCGGGCGTCCGGCGGCGCAATCTGCCATTCGCGGAAACAGCGGGGCGCCTTCAAGAGTTGCGCTCCCCGCCTAGACCGCATACGATGAGCGCTCAACCAACGCCGCGCAACCCAAGCAAAAATGGCATCTACATGAAACGCGCCGCTTGAAAAAAGACCTCTTCAAAGGAATGCTCCCAAAGGCGGAGAAGCGTTACCCCCGCAACTTCATAGCGATGACGCTCTACCAGTCGCTCATGCAGATCGGCTGGGTCTTCAAGACAGAAAGCGTTGTCATTTCCCGCTTCGTTACAAGCCTCACCTCTCACCCGCTGCTCATCAGCGCCCTGCCGATTCTCTCCCGCCTGCCGCAGTCCTTCGCGCAGTTCTGGTTCCTAGACGCCGTCGACAGGGCGCCGCGCAAAACGCCGCTTCTCATTGGCGCAACCGCCGTTTTCACTGCCGCATGGGGACTCATCGCGGCGGCGCTGTTGTTTGGCGTCAACCTTTCCGACGGCGGTCTCCTCGCGCTCTTTTTTCTTCTTTACGCGGTCAGCTGGACAGGCTTCGGCGTGGAGCGCGTCGTCAACCGCGTCATGACAGCGAAGCTGATACCGGTTCAACGCAGGGGGCGCGTCTTCGCCATCGGCAATTCGGTCGGTCGATTCTCCTCTCTCGCCAGCGCCGGGCTGATCGCCTCCCTGATGAGCCGCGCCGACAGCTTCCGCGCCGATTTTAGCCTCCTGTTCGGCTGCGCGTTCCTGTTCTTCCTGCTCTCGTTGACGGGGCAGATTTTTTTTTAAAGAACCGCCCGGCGCTCAGCCGCTGGAACGGCTTGGTCTCAAACAGATTGCCAAAAGCGGAGCGCGCATCTTAAAGGAGGACGCCGATTTCAGACGCCTCTTCGGCGCCGCCGTGATCCACGCCATGTCCATACACCTTTTCATGTTTTATACAGCGTATGCAAAAACGTGGTCGCCCGACCCCGCCTTCCAAGCCGAACTCGGACGGACGCTCGGACATTCACTGGCGGCGCAGCATCTCGTCGTCGGCTTGCTGTCGCTCATTCTCGGCTGGCTTGTCGACTGGAAAGGCAACCGCGTCGTTCTGCGCGGATTATGCGCCGCCATGACAGGCGTACCCATCGCGGCGGTTCTGATTGGCGGCGCGCTCCCGTCGAACGATACGCGCCTGCTTTTCCTGCCGGCGCTCTACGGGCTGATCGGATGCATGCCGGTCATGTCGCGGGTGATGGCGAATTATATTCTGGAGATCGCCCCGCCCGAACGGCAGACGTTATATGTAGGAATGCTTGGTTTAGCGCCGGCGGCGACGCTTCCCTTTCCGGTGATCGTCGGGTCGGCGGCAATGGGCTTGCAGACGCTGACAGATGAAAAGTCGGCGTATGAGATCGCGTTTGCCGCATGCGGCGCGCTTTTTTTCTTGAGCGTTTACTTCTCATGGCGAATCTCGGAGCCGCGCCATCGGATGTGACGCTAAGTTGGGCATTTGAACGAACAAAGGCTTCGCCAACCAGACCGTCATCCACTGACCTTACGTCATCTAGTTGGGATATATCGACATGCGAACGCAGGCGGCGTCTGCGGCGCCTCTAGATTCCCGCTTTCGCGGGAATGACGCTTTGGTGGACGGAGCCTTTTCTCCATAAATAAAGCGATCAGTCGCTCAAATGTCCCAAACTTTACGCATGAGGCTAGTCATCCAAACTTGCATCCGTCCGCTTTTTCCGTGTATCATACAAACGCGCCTACATGCAGACGGGAGAACCGATGCGCCCCAACATTCAACGCGCGGTCGAAAAAGCGCGACGCGACGAACGGCTCAACCTAGACGACGCCCTTGCGTTATGGGAATCGAACGACCTGCCGATGCTTGGAAGCCTCGCCCAGCGCGCCCGCTTCCAGCGCAAGCCGGACAATATCGTCACCTTCATCGCCTCCCGAAACATCAACTACACCAACGTCTGCTGGGTACAATGTAAATTCTGCGCCTTTTACCGGCTCCCAAATTCCCCCGAAGGATACACTCTCCCCGACGAAGAGATTTTTCAAAAAATCGAAGAGCTGGTCGAAGCGGGCGGATATGAAATACTCATACAGGGCGGACTCAATCCAAAACTGCGCATCGACTACTTTGAGCGTCTTTTCGGCGCCATACGCGACAAATTCCCGACCGTCCATATACACGGCCTCTCCGTCGCGGAGGTCATGTATATCGCCAAAATATCCAAGCTGACAATCCGAGAGACGCTTCAACGGCTGCAAGCGTCCGGGATGCGCACCGTCCCCGGCGCCGGCGGGGAAATATTGGACGACGAGGCGCGACAGATCATCGCCCCGTATAAAGACACGACGCAGCAGTGGCTTGACGTCATGCGCACAGCTCACGAACTCGGCATGCGCTCAACAGCGACGATGATGTACGGACATGTGGAGACGATTGAACATCGCATGAAACACCTCATACGAGTCCGCGAGCTGCAGGATGAAACGGGCGGGTTCACCGCCTTTGCCGCGTGGAGCTTTCAACCGGACGGCACCGATCTGCCGATCGCAAAGCGCTCCAGCGGATTTGAGCATCTGAAGATGATGGCGCTGTGCCGCCTCATGCTGGACAACATCGACAACCTACAGGCGTCATGGGTCACGCAGGGACCGAAAATCGCGCAAATATCGCTCGACTTCGGCGTGAATGACTTTGGGCAGACGATGATGGAGGAGAACGTCGTCAGCGCCGCCGGGACCGCCTTCACGATGGACGCGCCCGAAATATGCCGCCTCATCCGCAACGCCGGCTACACGCCGCGCCTGCGCAACGCTTACTATGAAGACATGGGCGACCCCGATCTGCTGCCGAAGCCGAAACGCGCCCCGCTTGACCTGCCGCTCGTGAATGCTTGAAACGCGCCGATGACCGTCTCTTTTTATGCAGTGTGCGCGCAGATGGCGGTCGGCGGATTTGCGTCGCTTCTGTTTGCCCCGCCCCGTCAGATCGGCCGCGGATTCTACAGGCTCGCCGCCGCCGTCTACGCCGCCGCGGTCGGAACGCTCATCTGGTTAGGTCCGCAAACGCCCTTCGGCGCGTTCTCCGCCGCCGGAACGATTTTTTCAGCGCTTGTTTTTCTCGGCGCCGTTCTCTCATGGACGCGCTTGGCTGCGCTCACGCCGATTCTAGCGTGGGCGTCCATACCGGCGGGGGCGTTTTTTTTAATCGCGCTTGCGTCGCGCGTCCACGCGGCTCTTTCGCCCGACTTGCCCGACTTGAATGCGCAGGCGCTCGCCGTCCGCTTCGGGCTGTCGGCGGGGCTGGTCGGCTTCTCCATGACCGCCATGCTGTTTGGACACTGGTACCTCACAACGCCTGAAATGCCGACCCGCTATCTGATGCGCCTTCAACGCTGCCTGCTTGCCGCCTGGGCGGGAACAGCCGCATGGATTCTTTACTCGTTATGGGGGCGGTGGGAATACGCCTCGCTGGCGGATCCGCGCGGCGTCTTTATGCTGGCGCGAATCCTGTTCGGAGCGGCGGCGGTCGGCGCATGCGCTTGGCTCGCTTGGTTCTTCCTGCGCGAAGACTCGACGCAGTCGGCGACAGGCTTTCTGTATCTCGCGTTTGTCTTTGCGGTCATGGGGGAATTTACCGCTTACTATTTGACGCTGCGCGCGGGCTTGCCTATCTGAAAGCCTTGTGGCATACTATGAACAATGCGCGCAACTGAAGGACGCCGATGAATATTTCGTTCGACAACATCAAGATTAGAACGACGGAGCGAATCGAGCTGCAGGACATCACAGGGAAGGTTCTGGAGATCCTGCGCAAATCCAAAATCAAGAACGGGTTTATCAACCTCGCCTCGCTTCACACGACGACAAGCCTGCTTCTCAACGAGTTTCAGAGCGCTCTTTTGGACGACATCAAGCGCATGCTGAAACGGCTGGTGGACGACAACGACTGGTTCCAGCACAACTCGGTCGACTTCTCCGACTGCGAACGCAAGAACGCCGCGTCTCATCTCAGAGGGTTGATTTTAGGAACCGGCGCGCTCTGCATTCAGGTGGCGCGCGGGGAGCTGGTCCTAGGTCAATTTCAGAGCGTTATCTTCGCCGAGCTGGACGGGCCGCGCGAACGCGCCTTGCAGGTGCAGCTGGTCGGCGAATAGCGGGCGCGTACTTCTCCTTTAACTTTCCCGTCCGCCGTTTCCGTTCTCCGTTCGGACGAAAGACGAAGCGCGCATGACAGACGCCATGCGCGCTATCGGCATGAGGTTCGGTTGAATCAGGACTCGTCGTCTTCCGAGTCATCCTCCGACGAGGGCGGAGACGGCGGTTTCAACAGGTCCGGATTCCGCAGCAACCGCAGCTCCCGAAGCCGCCGGGCAATCAGCTCCCTGTCTTCCGGCGTGATCTTCGCCTTCTCCGCCTCTTTCTCCAGCGCGTTCAGAAACGCCTCGGCGACGCGCCGCTTCTGCGCCTCTTTCTCCAGAGCCGCTTCGTCCCGCGCCTCTACCGGCGGCGCTGTCGGCTCGCGCTGTTCAACAGGCGGGCCCGGCGCAGCCGGCGCGCCAGGCGGGTCGGCAGAGCGGACGACGCCTGATGGAGAAGGCGCCGACGGCTGACGATTCGCAAACGGCTCCGGCACATACCCGCGCGACGCCAGCTCCTCCAGAGCCGCCTCGTATCTGCCCGCCATGGACATCCAATTCGCATCGCTAAGGTCTTGCGCTTCCGGCCGACTCATCAGCGAAGGGATCGCTTTCAGCAGATCGTTCAGCCCGTCTCGGCTCAGGTGTTTGACATACTTTCTCTCGCTGAAAAACGGAACCTGGTCGAACGGGATCTCTTCCTTGTCCCAAGTATTGTTCACAAATCGGAGGCGGTACCCCTTTGGCGCGATCCCGTAGTGCGCCATTTTGTAGGTCTCTTCATCTGTGAACTCCTTGCGGTTCCCGCCGCTGACCACGGTCATGTGAAGCGCTTCGTTGTCGGGGTCAAGCGCGAGATTTATGGTGCCTTCGCCGGTCTTGAAATGGTGTCGAAACTGCTCTTTTCGGATCGGGGCGGTTTTCAATGTATGTTCAATCATTGCCTCCTCCAGCTCCGTCCAGTTTCCTTCGGAAACGCCATTCATCTCAAAAAAGGTTTTGGCGGTATCGGACTCGTAGTTGCGAGCCTCTAGGATCCTGTCATACAATCCGGATCCTAAATAGGTAACGTCCCTGGCATCTTGAAACACCACACCGCGGTCCAGCATGCGCTGAAAATGCGCCTTGAGACCGTCATACTTATGGCGAACAGACGGATGCAGGTTCACATAGACCATCAGAGCTTCCGCCGTTTGGGGACCGATGTAATACTGCTCGCTGTCGATGATGACAGCCACCTTGCTGAAAGCGGTGCCGCTTGTCGCGGGGTACCCGTCAACAATCTCCCCGTAATATTCATCATGTGTGAGCGCTCTTTTGGAGACGATCTCTGCCCATTCTTCGATGGTTTTGTCCTGCGGGTTTGAGGCGGGGGTTGCGGCGTCCGTTGGGGTTTCAGCGGTCTTTTGGTCCGCTTCGCGCTGCGCAGTTTCCGAACGGGTTCTTAAGACCTTGATCAGTTCATGTTCGCCTTGAGAGTCGGCGATGATCCAGCCCAGAACGAGAACAGCCGCCAGCGCGAGGAGCGCGGCCGCCGCAAGAGCGGGGCCGCGCCTTTCGTTCCAAAGTCTGCGGAAGGTTTGCGGGAGGTTTTGAAGCCAGCGCATTTGATTTCTCCTAACCGCGTTTATTCGTCCGCCTCGGAGGAAGATACAAATCTGAGTTGCGTCCTCTGTTTTGAAAGCGTTTTTGGCGCCCTTAAACCCATGAACGCTTTCTTGACCCAGTTTAGTATCAAGTTGGAAGCGTTGTCAACTCGAAACAGCCCGAGTCGCAAGAAATGACCCGCCCATGAAATTTTTGCGTCTGCGGCTCTTTTATCGATCATGCGTGAATGCAATCGCCGACAAATTTGACAGGTTTCTGGATTTCAATCCTCCGCCTGCGCAAGATGACGGCTTGACAGGCTTTTTTTGGCAAAACCTGTTTGCGCCGCCCGATTCTGTACGGTAAACTTAACCTGTGCCGTACCTATAAGCCGCGAGAGGATAGCCTAAATGAAACGCCGAGCCTCCATCGACAAACTGAGACGCAAAACAGCCCTGCTGCTTTTTTTGAAACGCGCGGCGTTGCTCGCCGCCGTATGGGGATTGCTATGGGGAACGGCGGTTATTCTGCTGCGCGCGGCGTTTGGTCAGCCGCGTCCGTCGCTCTGGTGGGGGATCGCTGGACTTGTTGCCGCCGTCCTTGTCGCAGGATACTGGGCGCGCCGCCAGCTCCCAAGCAAGAGCGCCTTCCGCGCAGCGATCGACCGGCGCAGCAAAATGGGCGGGCTTCTCATGGCTGAAGAGAGCGTCGATTTAGGCGCCTGGGCGAATCAAATGCCGAAGGCGCAGCCTACCAAACTTCAGTGGCGCAGCGGTAAAGCGTCGCTGCGTCTGCTCGGCGCCGCGCTGTTTGTTCTCGCAAGCCTGATCATCCCGCAGCGGTATGTGGACGCGACGCGCGCCCGTCCGCTCGACATCAGCGCCGAGACCGACCAGCTCTCCAAAGGCATTGACGCCCTAAAAGAGGAGAAGATTGAGATCGAAAAGGTGGAGGAGCTGGAGGAAGAGCTGGGCCGCCTCGAAGAGGAAGCGACCGGCGAAGACCCCGCCAAAACCTGGGAAGCGCTTGACCATGTCGAAAAAGAGCTGAAACAGACCGCCGAAGAAGCCGCCGAAGAGGCGCTGACGCAGACAGAAGACCTCGCCAACGCCGAGTCGCTCGCCGAATCGCTTCTCCATGAGAGCGGCATGATGGACGAATCGCTGCTTGCGGAGTCGATGTCGGCGCTGTCCGAGATGATCGGCAAAGCGGCGGTAGAGAACGAACAGCTGGCGAACGCCCTGAGCAAGAATCTAGAAGACGCGCTCAACAATCCAGCGCTCGCGAGCGCCCTGAGCAAGGCTTTGGAAAACGCGCTCAACGATCCGTCCCTCGCGGACGCCTTAAGCAAGGCTATGAAAGGCGCCGGCGACAATCAGGCGCTGGCGGACGCATTGAGCAAAGGTCTGGAAAACTCTCTCAACAATCCGGCGCTTGCGAAATCCTTGAGCAAGGCTCTGCAAAACGCGCTCAACAACCCATCCCTCGCGAACGCCCTGAAAAACATCATGAACGAAAACGCGGCGCAATCGAACGGTCTCAGTAAGGAGCAGCAGGAAGCTCTGGCGAACGCTCTCCGCAAGGCGCTCTCGCAAAACGGCGCCAAGTCGCTTTCTCCAGAGCAGCTGGCAAAGCTCGCCGAAGCGCTGCGCGAAGCCAAAGGCAGCCTGTCCGACCGCCTGGCAAAGCTGAACGAGGCGGGTCTCATACCGATGGACGCGCTCCAAAAATGTGAGCAACTGGGTCAATGCAACAGTGAAGGGCTAGCGAAGTTTTTGAGCGAATGCCGAGGAAGCGGAAACAACAGCTCCATCGGAGCGCTCATGGCGGGAAGGCAGGGTCAGGGTTTAGGGAAATATGGAATCAGCCGAGGGCCGGGCGCCGCTCCGTTGACATGGAAAGACCCTGCCTCCAAAGAGAACGCAGAGTTCAACGCCGAGACGCTTCCTCTCTCCAAGATCGCTTCGCTGGATAGCGGCGAAACGCTCCAGATCAGCTCCGCCGCCCCGATGGTGAACGATGACGGGCCGGAGAGAAGCGTCGATGTCTTGAGCGGCGCCAAAGCGGGAGGCGGCTCCTCGCATAAACATCAGCTGCTGCCGAAGCATAAAAACGCCGTCAAGCGGTATTTTGAACGAGGCGCCGATTCAAGCGGCGAACGTTAAGCCGCCCGATGCTGCTCGCTATCGCCGCCGACGGCGCGCATGCTGAAGACCTGAGCTATCTGCTGCATAAGCATCCCGGCAGGACGCAGGAGTTCTCGCTCAAATTTGGAACCGCGTATGTGTTCTATCCGACATGGAGCGCAACGCGCTGCGAGGCGGCGCTGCTGCTGGAGATCGATGCGGTAGAGCTCGCGCGGCGACGCCGCGGAGCCAGCTGGACGCTGTTCGACTATGTGAACGACCGTCCGTACGCCGCGTCCTCCTTTTTGAGCGTCGCGCTCGCGCGCGTCTTCGGAACGGCGATGTCCGCCCGATGCGACGCGCGCCCAGACCGCGTCCACGCGCCGATGCGTCTAGAGGCTCGCCTCTCCGCCCTTCCCTGCAGAGGCGGCGAAACGGTACTGCGCCGACTTTTTGAACCGCTTGGGTATGAGGTGGAAACGGAGCGGCTCCCTCTCGACCCTCAATTCGCCGAATGGGGCAATTCAAAATATGTCTCCGCCCTTTTTAAAACGACGCGCCCGCTCCATGAGCTGTTGACGCATCTATATGTGCTGATGCCGGTTCTGGACGATGAGAAGCATTACTATGTCGGCGAGGACGAGGTGGACAAGCTGCTGAAACGGGGCGGCGACTGGCTTGAAAATCATCCAGAAAGGCAGCTGATCGCGGAAAGGTATCTGCGCCGACACCGCCCGCTGGTGCGCGCCGCGCTGGCGCGAATGCGCGAAGACGCCTCCGAAGCGGTTGAAACGGAAGAGCATGGCGCCGCGCGGGAAGGCGCCTTGGAGCGGAAGGTTCGGCTGAACGAGATTCGCTTGAAAGCCGCGGAGGAGGCTTTAAAAGAGAACGGCGCGGCAACCGTACTCGACCTGGGCTGCGGCGACGGAAAGCTCCTGTCGCGGCTTCGAAAAGAGAAGCAGTTTGTGAAGATCGTCGGCGCGGACATCTCCTCGGTCGCCCTTGGACGCGCCCATCGCAGGCTGCGTCTAGATCGTCAGTTGCAGAGCCGCGAGCGGATTCAGCTGATCCACAGCGCGCTCACCTACGAAGACCGCCGCCTAAAGGGTTTTGACGCTGCAGCCCTCATCGAAGTCATTGAGCATATCGACCCGCCGAGGCTGAAGGCGCTGGAAATGGCGCTGTTTCAAAAGGCGCAGCCGAGGCGGCTTGTCGTCACAACGCCGAACCGTGAATACAACGCCCGCTTTGAAACGCTCCCGCCCGGCAAGCTGCGCCATACCGACCACCGATTCGAGTGGACGCGGGCGGAATTTCAGGCATGGATCGACAACGCCGCCAAACAGTACGGATACAGCGTCCACACGCGCCCTGTCGGCGAACCGGACGCCGAACTCGGTCCGCCGACGCAGATGGCAATTTTTGACCGAAAAGGCGCGCCGCGATGAATGAGCCGCGCGTCCTGCAGATACCCGACCCGTCTCTTGTCGTCCTCATCGGGGCGTCTTGTTCAGGCAAAAGCTCCTTCGCGCGCAAGCATTTTAAGTCGACCGAGACGCTCTCGTCCGACGCCTTCCGCGCGATGATCGGGGACGATGAGAACAACATGGACGCCACGCGGGACGCCTTCGATGCGCTTCACTATGTGACGGCAAAACGGCTCGCCTCCCGCCGTTTGACCGTCATTGACGCGACAAATCTGAAGTCGGAAGATCGGAAGCCGTTGACGCAGCTGGCGAGAGAGTACCATCTGTTCCCCGTCGCCGTCATTTTGGACATGCCGGAAAAAGTATGCCAAGAGCGGAACCGAAACCGTACCGACCGGCAGCTGCCCCGCGCCGTCATCAATCAGCATATCCGTCGAATCGACCGGCGGTTTGCGGGGCGCGTCAAGGGGGACGGCTTCCGGTATGTGTACCGCCTGCGCGGCGAGGAGGAGGCGAACAGCGTTCAGATCAACCGCCAGCCTCTATGGACAGACCGCCGCGGCGACGTCGGCCCGTTCGACATCATCGGCGACATCCACGGGTGCTGCTCCGAGCTGGAGGCGCTGTTGGAGACGCTCGGATACGCGCGGAACGAACGCGGCGTTTACGCCCATCCCGAAGAGCGCCGGGCAATCTTCTTAGGCGATCTGGCCGACCGCGGTCCCCGCAACCTAGACGTCCTGCGCATCGCCATGGACATGCATGAAGAGGGGACCGCGCTGTGCGTCCCCGGCAACCATGACGTCAAGCTGCTGCGCAAACTGCAGGGGCGGAACGTCCAGATCGCGCATGGGCTGGAAAAAACGCTCGCCGAAATGGAGGCGCTGCCAGAGGCGGAACGAACGGCGTTTGAAGAAAAAACGGCAGCGTTCATCGACGGAATGGTGAGCCATTACCTGCTGGACGGCGGAAAACTGGTCGCGGCGCATGCGGGCATGCCTGAACATATGCAGGGGCGCGCCTCCTCCCCCGCGAGAGACTTCGCCCTCTACGGCGAGACGACCGGCGAAACCGACTCTTACGGCCTCCCCGAACGGCTCGACTGGGCGATCGACTACAAGGGGCGCGCGGCGGTCGTCTATGGACATACGGCTGTGACGCGCGCCGAATGGGTGAACGGCACGATCAACATCGACACGGGCTGCGTGTACGGCGGCGCGTTGACCGCGCTGCGCTACCCTGAAAAAACGCTCGTCTCCGTCCCCGCCGAAAAGCAGTACAGCGTTCCCACAAAGCCTTTAGAGGCGGACGAAGGCGGGCGCCCGGCGCTCCTGCTGAACATCGCCGACTATCAGCGCAAGATGCTAATTCACACGCGGCTGATGGGCAATGTGATTGTGAACGAGGAGAACGCCGCCGCAGCCCTGGAGGTGATGACGCGGTTTACCGCCGCGCCTGAATGGCTCGTTTATCTCCCGCCGACGATGTCCCCGTGCGAAGTTTCCTCCCGACCCGACATGCTGGAGCGCCCGGAGGAGGCGTTTGCGTACTTTGAAAAAGAAGGCGTTGAGCAGGTTGTGTGCGAAGAGAAATATATGGGTTCCCGCGCTGTCGCGGTGATCTGTCAAAACGAGGAGGCGGCGGAGCGGCGATTCGGCGTGGAGTCGCCGGCGGGGGGAGCGTGTTACACGCGCACGGGGCGTCCTTTCTTTTCAGACGAAGCGGAGGAAGAGGCGGTCATACGCCGGCTGCGAGCGGCGTTCGACGCTGCCGATTTTTGGAACGCGCATGAGACGGACTGGGCATGCATCGACGCGGAGATCATGCCCTGGTCGGTGAAGGCGCAGGAGCTCATCAAGGGTCAATACGCTTCGGCGGGCGCGGCGGGGGAAGCGTCGCTGAGCCTGGCGGGGGAGGCGCTGCGCAGAGCCGAGGCGCGCGGCATCGATATTGCATACCTGCGGGAGCGGGTTGAACAGCGGGCTGAAGGCGTCGGGCTGTATCGGGAGGCGTATCGGCGGTACTGCTGGGAGGTCGGCTCCATCGACGATCTTCGGATAGCGCCGTTTCATCTGCTGGCGGCGGAGGGGCGCGCTTTTCTTGACAAAAACCATCTGTGGCATTTGAGCGCGCTCAATCGGCTCGCCGAGGCGGATCCTGGATGGCTGATCGCCGCCGCCCATAAAACCGTCCGCCTTTCAGACGAAGCGCAGCGCCAAGAAGCGATCGAGTGGTGGGAGCGCTTGACCGAAGAAGGCGGCGAAGGCGCCGTGGTAAAGCCGCTTGATTTCATTGCTTACAACCAAAAAAAGAGATTGATTCAGCCAGCTCTCAAATGCAGAGGCAGCGAGTATCTGCGCATCATCTACGGGCCGGAGTATCTGATGCCGGATCGGCTCAAACGCCTGAAACAGCGCGGCCTCAGCGCAAAAAGAATGCTCGCGCTGCGCGAGTTCGCCCTTGGGGCGGAAGCGCTGGAGCGGCGCGCCCGAAGAGAGCCGATCAGCCGAGCGCATGAATGCGTCTTCGCAGTACTGGCTCTGGAAAGCGAACCTGTCGATCCCCGTTTATAACCGCATCGCAACACACCATCAGGAGAACACCTTTGAAAAGCGAATTGATTCAGCCCGAGCAGCTGGCGCCTGCCGCCGAGCGCTCCTCCAAAACCTTAGAAGAGATCGACCGAATACTCATGGGGCGCCCCGAGCTGCACCGAATGGTCCTGATCGGAATCTTAAGCCAGGGCCATATACTTCTAGAAGGCGTCCCAGGCGTTGGAAAAACGCAGCTGGTGAAATCGCTCGGAAAGCTGCTCAACCTAGACACAGACAGACTCCAATTCACCCCGGACCTGATGCCGAGCGACATCACCGGAACGCACATCCTGCAGCAGACCGATGAGGGGCGGCGCGAGATGGTCTTTCAAGCAGGTCCGATCTTCACGAACATCCTGCTGGCGGATGAGATCAACCGCGCCTCGCCCAAAACGCAGTCGGCGCTGCTGGAGGCGATGCAGGAAGGCTCTGTCACGCTCATGGGAACGACGCGCACGCTGCCGAAGCCGTTCTTCGTCCTGGCGACGCAGAATCCGATCGAGCTGGAAGGCACCTATCCGCTTCCAGAGGCGCAGCTGGACAGGTTTTTGTTTAAGCTGAATGTGCCGAGCGCCGACTTGAACACGCTGGAGGCGATCATCTCGACGAGGCGCAGGGGCGAGCCGCCCGAACCGACATGGACGGTCTCGGCGGAAGAGATACAAGAAATGTTTCAGATCATGGAGCGCATCTATCTTCCGCCGCCGGTGGCAAAATACATCGCCCGCTTGACGGACGCGACCCGCCCGGACAGCGCCGAAGCGACCGAGTCGGTCAAAACCTACGTCAACTATCCCGCGTCGCCTCGAGCCGCCATTGCGATTGCGGAAGCGGCGCGCGCCTCGGCGCTCATTCTGGGGCGTCCGTCGGTCGGGTTTGAAGATGTGAAAGCTGTTGCGCCGCATGCGCTCAACCACCGCGTCATCCTGAATTATCAATCGCGGTTCGACGGCGTCAGCGCGGTCGACATTGTCAAGGAGCTGGTGGACGGACTGGACGCGACCGGCATGGACCTGCCGGACGACATTCAGATGCAGGCGGGATGAGTCGGCAGTGGGTTTTTTGGCGCCGTGGGCATGGTTGTTGGCGGCTCTGCTGCCGATTGCGGCGCTGTTGAGCCTGCTTCAGCCGAAGCCGCCCGTCTATTTCGTTCCCAGCCTGCTTCTTTGGGGGAAGGAATCGGACAGCCTGCCGCGCGCCGCTTCGGCGGGAAGATTGAAAATTGACCTGCGCCTTCTTTTTCAGATGGCGGCGATGACGGCCGCTGTCGCCGCGATCGCCCGCCCCTATATTGAGACCGACCGCCTCGCTGCCCGCCGCGTCGTTCTCATCGTGGACGTCTCCGCCAGCATGGCAGCGCGCGACATTCAGCCAAACCGCCTAGAAGAGGCGAAACGCCGGGCGCTGAAACAGCTGGAGAGCGCGCCGAAAAACGCTTTAGCGGCTCTCGTCGCCGCAGGACCGACGCCTGTCCTGGCGCAAGGATTCACCCAAGACCCGAACGCTATCGAAGAAGCGCTGGAGCGCCTTCAGCCAACGGACGCCCACGCGGACCTGGACGCCGCGCTGCGTTTCGCCGAGAGCCTGTCTCAACAGACCGACGCGCATATAGAGCTGTTCACCGACCAGAACAACGAGCGGGAGGCGAATTTCCAAAACATCGCATTGATCGAAGCCCACGCCCGGCGGATCGGCGGGAGCAGGTATCGGCTGGACGCCGAGGCGCTGAACCTGTCCGCCGAGACGGCGCGCGCGACCCTCCACTTGACGCAGGACAGCGCGCCTGTGGACGCGCGGGCTGTCGAAATAAAGCCGATGCGGAGCGTCCAAGCCTCCTTCACAGGCAGCGCGCCGGAAGGCAAAGAGGTCGCCTTGAGCGTCCGCCTCGACAACGGGGGCGATCTCGACCGAGACGACAGCGCCTACGCCGTTTTGCCAAAAAAAACGGAGCTGCGCATCCTGACGGTTGGGGATGAAAACCCGTTTCGGGACGCCGCCTTTGCGTTGATCGGGGACGCCGTTGTGGAGCGCATCTCTCCTGAGGAGTATCTGCCAAGCGGCGGCTACGCGCTCGTTGTGTTTGACGGCTCAACGCCCGACGCATGGCCGAACGGAAGCGCGCTCGCCGTAAATCCAGAGGGAGACCTGCCCTTCGCCGAGCGAATTGGCGTTATAGACGATGTCTCGGATGCGCGGCATGATCCATCCGAACGGTTGACCCGCTTCGCTGACTGGGGCGGGCTGACGGCGCGGTCCGCGGGCGCGTATCGGCTGAATCCGCAGGCGCGACGGCTCGTATGGACGGAAGAGGCGCCCCTGATTGCCCTGTTTGAATCGCCGCGGCGGCGCATCGTTCTCGCGGCGTTTGACGCCTTTAACCTAACCGAGACCGACTTTGCGATGACTCCCGCCGCAGTTGTGTTTGCGTCGAATCTTGTGGAATGGGCGCAGGAGGGGGCGCGGCCGGTCCCGCTGTCGGCGGAAGCGGGGGAGCCGCTCCCGCTGCCGAAGTTGAGCGCGGCGAGTCTAGAGGTTGAGCGCGTCGGAACAGGGCGCCGCGCGCCGCTGGCGCGTCCTGTAAGAATCAACGCGGCGGGGATATACCGCATCTACGCGGACGGGGAGCCGCAGGGACTGACCGCCGTCAACGTTCCGCGCTCCGAAATGGAGCCGATAAAAAACGGAGAGGCGCATGTTGCGGAGTCGAAGGCGGAGGCGGCGTCCGATGTTCAAAAGCGGGAGTTTTGGTCATGGTTCGCGCTGTTGGCGGTTGCGTTCTTGGCGGCAGAGTGGGCGGCGTATGAGCGGAGGCGGGGCGTCTAAATGCGGGGGTTGACAGCGGTTCTCTGCGCTTTTCTGTTGATGTCGGCGCCGGCATACGGCGAGGCGGGACTGCGTTTCACAGAAGTCGGCGCGGAATGGGGCGTATATTTCAAACACAACAACGGCGCCTTCGGCAAAAAATACCTGCCCGAAACGATGGGAAGCGGAGTCGCCCTCATGGACGCAAACGGCGACGGACGGCTCGACATCCTGTTTGTGAACGGCATGGACTGGCCGGGCCGTCCGACCGGCAGACCGCAGACGCCCGCCTACTTTGAACAGGCGCCGCCCGGCTCCTCCCCGCGCTTCATCGATAAAACGGCAGAGGCAGGCTTCCATGAGCCGATTTACGGCATGGGAGCCGCCGCCGCCGACTACGACAACGACGGCGACGCGGACATCTTCATCGCCGCCCTCGGAGCCGACAAACTGTACCGTAACGACGGAACAGGGCGGTTTAAAGAGGTCTCAAAAGAGGCGGGCGTCCAAAATGAACGGTTTGGAGCCAGCGTGGCATGGTTTGACGCGGACAACGACGGACATCTAGACCTTTATATATGCAACTATGTCGAATGGTCTATCGAAAAAGACATCTTCTGTACGCTGGACGGAACGCGCAAATCGTACTGCTCGCCCGAATCGTATGAAGGCGCCGCCGACAGGCTTTACAAAAACAACGGGGACGGAACCTTTACGGATGCGTCGGAAGCCGCCGGCGTCCATGACCCGACCAGCAAGAGCCTCGGCGTTGTCGCGTTCGATCACAACGGCGACGGACGGATGGACCTGTTCGTCTCAAACGACACGGAGCCGGACAAGCTCTACGAAAACATCGGCGGCGGGCGGTTTGAGGAAATCGGAATGCTGGCGGGAATCGCGTTTGACGAGGCGGGCATTGCGCGAGCGGGAATGGGCGTTGACGCGGCGGACGAAAACCGTTCAGGGCGCGCAACGGTCGCGGTCGGCAACTTCTCTAACGAGATGATCAGCCTTCACCGCAACGAGGGCAACGGGCTTTTCATAGACGCGGCAGCGGAGACAAAGATGGGCGCGCCCTCGTTTTTGACGCTCGCCTTCGGCCTCTGCTTTTTGGACGCGGACGCGGACGGCTGGGTCGACCTGCTTGTCGCAAACGGGCATATTGAGAACGAAATCGAAAAAGTGCGCCAAAATGTGCAATACGCGCAGCGTCCGCATCTGTTCCGCAACCGCGGCGGGAAGCTCTATGTGGACGCGGCGGCGGAGGCGGGCTTGACGGAGCCGATGGTCGGCAGGGGGGCGGCATACGGCGACCTGGACGGCGACGGCGACCTGGACATCGTCCTGACGGCGAACGGCGGAGAGGCGCGCGTCTATCGAAACGACTCGCCGACAAGCGCTGGAATACTGCGCATCCGTCTCACAGGCTCCCGCTCCAACCGAGACGCTGTCGGCGCGAAAGCGGCCTTGAGAACCGCCGGCGGGCGCCAAACGCAGACGCTCAAAGGCGGAGGGAGCTACTGCTCGCAGAGCGAAAAGACGCTCACATTCGGCTTAGGAGACGCGGCGGAGGCGCTGGAACTTGTCGTTACATTCCCGTCCGGCAAGGCGGTTCGGCTTGCGAACGTCGCGGCGAATCAGCTGCTGGAGATTCATGAAGAAAAAGGGCTTGCGTCGACTCGTTCTGTCAAACGGTAAGGCGCTCCGATTTTCTCAGCGAACGATGAGCCTCATTTTGCGCGGGGCGTCCAGCTGCGCAACCCCATTCCCGCGCAGCATGCCCCGCGTAAGCGGGAAACGGGAGAAGGAGGCGGAAATTCACAAGACCGGCAGAAGGCGAGCGCGGCGCGTAAAGAAAGGTTGCGCCGCGCAAAATGCTCGTGTATTACAATTAAAAGTTTGTTTGAAACCGATGGGGATGAAAAGAGATGAGCCGGCGCAGGTACCGTAGATGGGCGGCGGTTGCGGGCGTCGCCGGCGCGGTCGTTCTTGCTGTGTTTGTGTATCTCTGGCTTGATATGCGCAAGGCGAATGAGATGTGCGCGCCGCCGGACGAAGCGACTCAGACTCCTGTTGTGGAGCCTCCGGCGCCTGAAAAGCTGAAAACTCCGCAGGTTTCCGATGACAACGGGCAGGCGGAGGCGACGCAAGTTGAATCGCCCCAGACGCCGCAGCGCGCGGCTCCAGAGGAAACGATTGGCGAACCGAACGAAAATCTTGACCCTGTCGCCGAGGCATGGGCGGTCGTGAACCACATCAAGGAGAACCTTCATGAGTGGGGAACCTTCTACCCTGAAGCCGAAAAGCTCATAGATCAGCTGCTTCCAGTATGGAAAAAGGTAATGCCCGACTATGACCATGGCGACATGGAGGACGCTATTGAGCTGCTTGAGAAACTGAGGCTGTATCCGGATCCGCGGGCGGCGGAGGTTTTTGTTGAGTACACGATTGAGGGGCCAGGCGGAAGACGAACTATCGAGGCTGCGATAGCGTTAGGGCCGGCGTCCGTCCCATTTTTAATGCCCCATTTTAAGAGGGATTACCCGTATAACGCATATCCCGCCGATATATTCGTTCCCATCTGGCAAACGCATCGGGAGCTGCTAGACGGGGTCGCCAAGCATCTCGTCATTCCCGAACTGGAGCGCTCGCTGAAGGTGAACAATATGCGGGAAATACGCGCATACTTGAACCAGCTCAAAGCCGCGCTTGAATGATGAGCCGGCGCAGGAGCCGCAGATGGCCGGCGGTTGCGGGCGTCGCCGGCGCGTTCGTTCTCGCTGTTTTTGTGTATCTTTGGCTTGACATGCGCAAGGCGGATGAGCCGGCGGTTCTCGACGAAACGATTCAGACCCCTGTTGTGGAGCCTTCTGCGCCTGAAAAGCTGAAAACTCCGCCTGCCGATGACAACAGGCAGGCGGAGGCGACGCAGGTTGAACCTCCACGGACGCCACAGCGAGAAACTCAAGAAGCGTCGAAGGGTACGAATGGAAACCTTGATCCTGTCGCCGAGGCGTGGGCGCGGCTGGATTACATCAAAGCGAATCTTCACGAATGGGGAACCTTCTCGACCCGCGCTGAAGAGCTCATAGACCAATTGACGCCGATATTGAATGTGATGCCTGAAGGCGTCGTTGAAACAGATGCAGGCGTCATTGACTCTATCCCGTTGCTTGAGGAGTTGGACGACTATGGGGATCCGCGTTCTGCCAAAGTCTTTACGGAATACCTCTTTAATGTAATGCTGGGCCGACCCCAAATAGAAGCCTTGATCGCTCTTGGCCCTCCTTCTGTTCCGTTCATACTTCCATATTTGGAAGAAGACGTCGGGCGAGTTTACATTGCCGCGCACATATTAGCCCGGATTGGAGAAGCGCATCGCGCGAAATTGGGAGGTTCAGTGGAGCATATTATTGTCCCGAAGATGGAGCGATTGCTTGCAGTCGACGATCCGAGCAAAACTGTTTATTATGACAAAAAGGAGCTGCGCGAAGCGTTGAATCGACTGAAGAAAGTGGAGCCATGAAACGCGGTCTGATCGTTCGATTGTGCGTTGCGCTGGCGCTGTTGTGCGTCCTTGCCGCGTTTTCTTACCTTTGGCTTAACACGCGCAAGGCGGATAAGCTGGCGGCTCCGGACGAAACGACGCAGACTCCTGTTGTGGAGCCTTCTGCGCCTGAAGAGCTGATACCTCTGCCGGTTTCCGATGACAACGGACGGGCAGAGGCTACACAGGTTGAATCTTCCCAGCCGCTGCAGCGCGAAACCCAAGAAGAGCCAAAGGGTCCGAACGAAACCCTTGACCCGGTCGCCGAGGCTTGGGCAGTAGTGAACCACATCAAGGAGAACCTTCATGAGTGGGGAGACTTCTCGCCCGAGGCAGAAGCGATCATGGACCGCCTCATGCCTGTCTGGGAGATTGACGAAGCGTCCGGCGAAGAATCGATGGAGCTGCTCATGGAGCTTTATAAGTACCGCGATCCGCGGTCGGCGGAGGTGCTGACGGCGTACATCTTTGATACGAACGGTTTTTCACCTAGCTATTTTACACAGATGATCAATCTGGGACCGCCGTCCATTCCGTTTGTGATCCCCTACTTTAAGGAGGATTTTCCGGAGATTAGGTATGCCGCAGATATTTTTGTTCCCATCTGGCAAACAAACCGCGACCTGCTAGACGGGGTTGCAAAGCACATCGTCGTTCCCGAACTAGAGCGTTCGCTGGCAGAAAAAGAATGGCAGGAGTTTCGCGACCTGCTGAAACGATTCAAAGCCGCGTTTGAATGATGCCCCGGCGCAGGAGTCGCAGATGGGCGGCGGTTGCGGGCGTCGCCGGCGCGGTCGTTCTCGCTGTTTTTGTGTATCTTTGGCTTGACATGCGCAAGGCGGATGAGTCGGCGTCCCGACGAAACGACACAGACCCCTGTTGCGCAGCCGGCTGCGCCTGAAGAGTTTAAAACGCCGCCTGCCGGCGACAACAAGCAGGCGGAAATCTAGAATCTCCTGCTGCTTGTCATTCATGCGCCTCTTTCGTCATTTCCCTCCCCCTGCGCCATCGTTGTCCTAAACTCAAGGGAGAAGTTCAGTAAGACGCGGTTGAGTTTTTGAACGAACGCGGATATGATGCGGGCGCGGACAAAACGGATAGAAATGGAGAAGGCGATGTCGGAGCGGCCGTTGCGCGTGATTCATGTCGGCACAGGAGGAAGGGGGCGCTGGCCGCTGGATCTGGTCGGCTCGGACGCGCGGTTTGAGTCGGTTGCGCTGGTGGACATCAACCCGAATCATCTGGCAGCCGCGCGCCAGAAGACAGGTCTGTCCGAAAGCGTCTGCTTCGACGACACCGCCAAAGCCGCCGAAGCGGTCGAGGCGGATCTGGTTGTCGGGTGCGCTCCGACCGTCATGCATGCGCCCATCGCGCGCGCCGCGTTTGAGGCGGGGCTGCATGCGCTCGTCGAAAAAGGGATGACGCTGGAATGGAGCCTCGCGCGGCGGCTCGTCCAAGAGGCGGAGCAGGCGGGAAGTCGATTCTGCGTCTCGCAAAACTACCGCTACAACCGCGTAGAGCAAACGATCAAGAATATGCTCGGAACAGACGCATACGGCGACGCCGAATTCATGGACGTCACGCACCACCGCTACCGCCCTGAGCCGCGCACGCTCAACTACAAAAACGCGATGATGTGGGACATGAGCTGCCACCATTTTGACAATCTGAACTTCTTTCTAGGGCGTCCCAAAACGGCGATTGGGCAGACCTACGGCGCCTCGTGGAGCAAATACGCCCCGCACAACGCCAACATCAGCGCAGTGATCACATACGAGAGCGGAGCGGTCTGCGCCTACACAATGACGCACGTCGCGCAGAACAGCTTCTACCGCGCCTTTTTCCACACCACAAAGGGAACCATCCGCGCCTACGACATCGGCGGAGTCGAGTTTCGACCGATCAATTCAGGAGCGGGAGAGTCTGTCCCGCTCATTCAGACGGGTCGATCCGAGCAGGGCGTCATGGACGACTTTTACCGGTATATCGCAGAGGGGGTTGAGCCGGGCATCTCGGGCCGCAACAACCTGTACACGTTGGCGGTCATTGAGGCGTGCGCTCGGTCGCACGAACAGCGCGCGATGGTCGAAATCGCTGAGCTGTTTGAGGAGCCGTTTTAGGCAAAGGAGCGCCTCACGCGGCGAAGGTGATCGTATGCCGTATTCCGTCCGCGCTCTCGATGACCGATTCGCCCGCGGGCGCGCGCGTCAGCAGCTCCGACGCCGCCGCATGGTCAAGCGCGACGACGCATGCCTCATGGCTTTGAAGCCACGACGCCGCCAGCTTCTCCGTTTGACTCCCTAAAACCGCTTCCGCAACGGGCTGCGCCTTCGCGTCCCCTTTAGCGAGGAGCAGCAGCTTCCGCGCTTCTAAAATGGTCGCCACGCCGACGGTGATCGCCTGCTTTGGCACGCGGTAGAGATCGTTGTCAAAAAAACGCGCGTTATGGTACAACGTGCTGTCCGACAGGTCCACAAGCCGCGTGCGCGTCTCCTTCTCGCTCGGCGCCTCGTTGAACGCGATATGCCCTTCATGCCCGATGCCGAGTATCCACATATCAATGCCGCCCGCCGCCGCGATGGCGTCCTCATACGCTTCGCACGCCGCCTCCACGTCGTTTGTCAAACCCGGCGGCACATGAAAATTCTCAGGTTTCAGGTCCACATACTGAATCAGCTGACGGTGAATCGTCGCCCTGTAACTCTGCGGATGATTCGGCGCAAGCGACAGATACTCGTCCAGGTTAAATGTGGTCTTGTCTGCGAAACCTATGTCGCCGTCGTAATACCGCTGAATGAGCCAGCCGTATAAATTTTCAGGGGTAGAGCCGGTCGCCAGTCCAAGGGCGTTGATCTCGTCCCATTGCTCCACAAGCCAGTTCGCGGCGAATTGATCCACGTCCGGCGCGACGACCACCTCCATGCGTTCACTCCTTTTCGTTCACTCGTTCTGGGCAGTTTCGATGAGCGGCTGATCGCCGCGCCCGGCGCCGGCGGACAGATGCGCCAGTATCAGCCCCTCCGCCGAAACTCCTGTCGTCCGCTCCGCCGTCATACCCTTCGACATCAGCATATAAAATCTGTCCTTGCGCAGCCCCTGCGTCGTGTACCAGTTTCCTTGCCCTTTTGAGACGACGACATCCGCCTCCTGAAGCGCATGCGCAAAACGGGCGGACGCCTGAAACAGATTCGTTCCAGCCGTGCGCGAGCCGCTGCCCATAACGCCGATATGAAGGTTCATCCCGCCCAGTATAACCGATAAATCGGACGCTGTCATGTCGTTGCCGGCGGCGGACGAACGGGCGGCGATCTCAACATGATGCCCCTCCGCCGCGAGCCGGCGGACGATCTCCATATCGAACACGATCTCGCCGTCATTGTCGGTCAACCAGAGAACGCGCCGCCTGTCTCCATTCAACAGCAGCCGTTCAAACGCCTTGAAGGAGTCGATGGCGAAGGGCTTCGATTGCGCCTCTTCAAGCGTTTCGGCGAGCAGGTTTGGGTTAAGGCGCATTGCGGCGGTCATGCGCGCGCTGCTGTAATCGATCAAGTTTGCGGCGGTCGCGGCGCGCAGCAGCGCCTGCCATTCCATGCCGCGCGCGTTCATTCGATTGAATAGTCGATCCGCTTCGTTTCGGGAGGCGCGTTTTTCAGGGGCGTACGGATCGGGGTTGCCGGAACATAGCCGCGCCAGCTCATACACAACCCCCCACAGCTCCTCAGGCGTCAACGGGTCAATGAGATGTTTATCCTCAAACTGCGCGTCCAGAAGCCGATGAACGCTGCTTGTGAACATGCGCTGCGTCTCCTCGCTTCGGGAGAGGCGCGGCGCCAGCTCCTCTACCGACATGCGCCGAACATGCGCCCGCAGCTTCTCCCAGTCAGGCTCATGTTTCCGGTCGGCGAAAGTGAACACGCCCGGTAGATAGCTCTCCAGGACGAGACGGTACAGCGCCGGCGTATCCTCATACGGCAGCCCAAGCGACGGATCGCGCCAAACGCCGAGACGCCGATTCCGCAAACGCAGATTCGGCGGCAGAACCGTAAAACGCGCCTGAACGTTCTGAAGCTGGCAGCCCCGCCCAACAACAACATTCTCAAGCGAGCAGCCGTCTATGTTTGTCAGCGTATGCAGCAGGTCGATCGCTGTCCCGACGGGCGATCCGTCGTCGCATGCGTCAACGGAGGCGTTCCGCAGCCTTGAATCCCGGACTCGCGCCCGGTCGCCGACGCTGGTTTCTCCTTCTAAAACGGCGTCTGAAAGATGTACATAACCCCCGACGCCGCATTTTTCCTCGACAACAATCTTCCCCGAAACAGCGCACCCGACGCCGAACGCCGCTCCGCTTACAATATGCGCCTGCGCGTCCGGCAAGGCGCGAACGCCCTCTTCAGCAAGCCGCCTCCGCGCTTGCTCAAAAAGCGCCGTCTCCCCGTCCAGAACGTTCGTCCAACGGTTCACCCCAGAAGGTATGAACCCCTCATAGATGTGCGCATGCGTTTTGAAACCGCGCTCATAAAAGAGCCGAAACAGATCGGTATGATGGTATTCCGTCCCGTTATGAAGCCAGAGCGAGCCGAGCAATTCCAGCATGCGCTCTCGGCGGAAGACGGAGACGCCCGCGTTCGTGACGGCGTCGTTTTGCGCATGCAAGGCGCGCATGCGTTCCTGCTCTTCGGGCTTCATTTCGCGCCATTCCAGCGTTCCGCGGAACCGTCCGTCCTTGTCGAAAAGCATGGCTCCTTTTCCGACGACCGTTTCAGGCCGCTTCCCGCAGAGCGCCGCGTCCGCCCCGGCGCAAATGAAAGCGGCAAGCGTTTCAACAGCCGCGCGCGGCGGCGCAAACGGCTCATCCCCGTAAAGGACGCCCGCCAACTCCGCTTCAGACGCGCGCAAAAACGCCTCCGCCGCCATGAGCGCCCCCCCAGGCCCGTTCGGCGCAGGTTGAACCGCAATCGGCGCGCCCTCGCCGAAAAGACGGTCTCGAAGACGGACGTCCAGACGCGCCTCGTCAATAAGTCCAGAGAGCGGCTCTCCGCCGTCCGTTTTTTTTAAAACGCGCCGCGCCATCGCTGGACTGACCACTGCAAGCGGAGGAAGCCGCCCCGGCAGATTCCGACAAACCCGCTGAAGAGCGTTCTGCGTTCCAAACCAGAGATCCATGTTCTTGTTAAACCGCCCCGTCGGATCGATGCGGCTGCCTTTCCCGGCGGCGAGAACGACCCATTGAATGGAGAGCCGGCGGCGTATATCCTCCGAGGAGAGGCGGGGCGTTTCTGCCGAAAGCGCGGACGCAAGCTGTTTGGCGATGTCGGGGCGCGTTTCTGTGAGCGGAAATCCAAACGCCTCGTCCAGCGCCTTCATCGTTCGCCGTAGCGCTTCTCAAGCAGGCGCGCGATGGCGTCGGCGAGCTTGAGCGGATGATGGCGCAGCACGCGCAGCTTCTCGCCCCGCTCTTGAATGTCCGCCTCCCAGATCAGGTTCTCCTCCACGATCTCGGCGGGCGCGACATCGTCCACATCGGGGCGGTAAAGCGTCTGCACAAGCGCGCGCTCGGGCGGATCGCGCGGGTCTGCCGCCGGATCGATCTGGTTCATGAAGTCGTTGAACGATGTCCATTGTTTGGAGTTGTCCGACGGGCGCTGAGCCTGCTGCGCCTGCCTGTAATACCGCCGCAGAAGCGCGTCCGACGCGAGACCTGAATTCGCCAGCACATAGTCGATGCGCAGGTCGCCATGCCGCCGAACAGCGCTCACATGGTCCGCAAGCGAGAACCCGTCCGTTTCGCCCGGTTCAATCATGACATTTCCGACATAAATCATGAGCGCTTTGGACTGCCGCAGCGCGTCCGCAATTCCAGGCACAACGATATTTGGAAGAATGCTGGTATAGAGGCTGCCCGGCCCGATGACGACCGCGTCCGCTTCGACGATCGCCTTGACCGCCTCCGGATGCGCCTTGATCGAGTCGCTTGCGAGCTCCTGTACGCCGGCTCCATTTTCGAGTCGACGTTTTAAAAAGACGCGGCGGATGGGCGCGCGGTTTCTTCGGTCTGGAATGTTCGACTCGCCGCAGACGATGTCGCCGTCCACCAGCTCGGCGCACAGGAGCGTCTGTTCGACGGTCACCGGCAGGATGCGCCCGCGCACGGCAAGCACCCTGGCGGCTTCGCGTATGGCGAGCGGAAACGTTCCGAACAGATCGGTGAGCGCGATGAGCAGCAGATTGCCGACGCTGTGTCCGCGCAACGCGCCGTTGCTGTCAAATCGGTATTCAAAAAGACGGCTCATCGTTTCGTTCTCTTCGGCGAGCGCGACGAGGCAGTTGCGGATGTCGCCTGGGGGAAGGACGCCGAATTCGTCAATCAGCTTGCCGGAGCTGCCCCCGTCGTCGGAGACGGAGACGATAGCGGTCAGCTCGTCCATGTCGTAAGGTCCGCCGTCGTTTGCCCTCGCATACTGGCGAAAGCCTCGGAGCAGGGTGGAGAGTCCCGTCCCTCCGCCGATACACGCGATGTTCAAGGGTTTCACAAGCCCGCCTTTCGAGGAGGACGGATAAGTCTATATCTATCATAACCCGCCTCCGCGCCTGACGCAACACACGCGGGCGACGGTCTGCCCAAGCTCAAGAACGTATCGGTTAACCGCCATGTTACGCCTGTCGCGCCGACATTCCCGCTTTCTCTTCCCGCCATTCACGCGCAAGCGGGAATCCAGAGGCAGTCCAGAAACCGCTCAAACCCCCCAAGCCCCCCTTGACAAGGGGGAGTCTATCGTCATGCGTAGAGTAGGGACATTTGAGCGACTGATCGCTTTATTTTGGGGAAAAGGCTCCGCCCACCAAAGCGTCATTCCCGCGAAAGCGGGAATCTTAGCCGTTGTCTGAACTAGGATTAAAGGATGGACAGGAGGATTGCCGAAAGCCGACGCGCCGCCCTCCAATCCTGTCATCCTATCAATCCTGATAATCCTAGTTCAAAACCCAAAGGCGCGCCGCGCCCCTCATGCGCCGCTTGACCTCCTCCGCCAAATGCGCTATATAATCTCCCATGCCATTGCTGAACCTGAAACCGACGCATAAGGCGGTCAAGGACTACTACGCCGCCATGAACGCCCTAGACGCGCATGGAGCCGACAAAGAAGGCGCCGTCAGCGCCCCGTTCTACACGCTCATGGAGCATTGCGCAAAAAAGGTGAACGCCGCCTGCCAAAGAGAGTATCGAATGCAGGGCAGCCGCGGCAACATCTTCATCGACGGAGCCGTCCTCCATGAGCTGGGGCTGCCGTTCGCCTACTGGGAAGCGAAAGACATCCATGACAACCTCGACAAAGCGGTTCAGCAGAAACAGGAGGCGGGCTACCCGTTCGACAACATCCTTTTCCAGACGCCCAAAGAGGCGATCCTGATCCAAAATGGGCAAGACGCGCTGAACGCCGACCTCTCCAAACCGGCAGACCTCGTCAAAACGCTGAAGCTGCTGTTTGAATATGAACAGCCCGAATTCGGCAAATGGGAAGCGGCGGCGGCAGAGTTCCGAGAGCATGTCCCCGACATCGCCAACACGCTCAAAAAGATGGCGCTAACCCAGCGCGAAACGGACAGCCGATTTGCTAAAGCCTTCGACCGATTTTATGAAACCTGCCGCAAATCGATCAACCCCGACCTGTCGGCGGAGGCGGTCGAAGAGATGCTCATTCAGCATATCCTGACGGAGCGCATCTTCCGAACCGTCTTCAACAACTCCAACTTCACCAGCCAAAACGTGGTCGCGCGCGAAGTCAAAAAAGTGGTGGACGCGCTCACATGGCAGATGCCGAGCCTAGAAGAGTTTCTGAAACCGCTTGACCCGTATTACGCCGCCGTCGAACGCGCTGCCCAATTCTGCAAAGAGTTCTCGCAAAAACAGCATCTCCTGAACGCGTTCTATGAAACCTTTTTTCAAAGCTTTTCGGAAGACGTCGCCGACACGCACGGCATCGTCTATACGCCGCAGCCGATCGTCAACTTCATGGTCAACAGCGTCCAGCAGATCCTGGAAACCGAGTTCAACCGCAGCCTCTCCAGCGAAGGCGTCCATATCATCGACCCGTTCGTCGGGACGGGCAACTTCATCGTCCGGCTCATGCGGGAGATCGACGGGACGGCGCTGGAGCGCAAATACAAGCATGAGCTGCACTGCAACGAGGTCATGCTGCTGCCGTACTACATCGCCAGCCTGAACATCGAGCAGGAGTATTGGCGGCAAATGCCGACCTACCGCCAATTTGAAGGCATCGTTCTCGCCGACACCTTTGAGCTGATGGAGACGCCGCAGGGATATCTGTTCACAGAAGAGAATACGGAGCGCGCCGAGAAGCAGAGAGAAGCGGATATGTTCGTCGTTATCGGCAATCCGCCGTACAACGCATGGCAGGTGAACGAGAACGACAACAACAAGAACCGCAAATACGAGATCATGGATCAGCGCGTCCGCGACACCTACGCCGCCGATTCTAAAGCGACCAATAAAAATGCGCTTTATGATCCGTACGTCAAAGCGATTCGTTGGGCGTCTGATCGTATTAAAGATGAGGGCGTCATCGCGTTCGTGACAAACAACGGCTTTCTAGACGGCATCGCGTTCGACGGCATGCGGAAACATATGGAGCAGAATTTTACGAAGATCTACCATATCAATCTGAAAGGGAACGCGCGCACCTCCGGTGAACGGCGGCGGCAAGAAGGCGGAAACGTATTTGACGATCAGATTCGGGTTGGCGTCGGCATTTCGTTTTTCATTAAAAAAGCGGACGCCTCCTCTGACCAGGCTGAAGTTTGGATCTACTCCGCTGACGACTATATGAAAGCGCAAGAGAAACAGCAACTTTTAAACAGGTTCAGAGACTATTCTGGAGTTCCAATGAAGCGGGCGGAGGTGGATTCAAAGCATACTTGGTTGACCGACGGCATGCGCGCTGAGTTTGAAACCTTTACTCCAATAGGAACGAAAAAAGCGAAAGCGGCAAAAGAGGAGACCGTTGATGCGATCTTCAAAACTTATAGTCGAGGAGTGGTTACTTGCCGCGACGCTTGGGTTTACAACTTCAACCGAAGCGCCCTTGCCGCCAACGTTCAGCAGATGATTGAAAACTACAATTCTGAAGTGGGCAGGTGGAACCGGCGGGAAGATGATGCCGCAAAGCCGGACGATTTTGTGAGGTATAACGATACAAAAATCAGCTGGAGTCGCGATTTAAAGTTGAAATTGAAGCGAGGAGTGTTTGCTGAATTCGATGAAGAGAAGTTGCGAACTTCGCTTTATCGACCCTTCACTAAAACGGGCTTATTCTTCGATAAGACTCTAAACGATGTAAGGTACGTCTTCCCGTCCATCTTTCCGACGCCGATGACCGAAACGGAAAATCGGGCGATTTGCGTCAATTCCCCAGGGGCGTCTAATGCGTTTCAAACGTTGATAGTGAATGTGATTCCAGACCTTCATCTCACAGGCGATGCCCAATGCTTCCCGTTCTACACCTACGACGAGGACGGCTCCAACCGGCGCGAGAACATCACAGATTGGGCGTTGTCCGCGTTCCGTTCGCATTACAGCGATTCGTCCATTTCCAAACGGGACATTTTCCATTACGTCTACGGGCTGCTGCATCATCCCGACTACCGCTCCCGTTATGAGAAGAACCTGAAGCGGGATCTGCCGCATATTCCGTTTGCGCCTGAATTCCGCGCGTTTGCGTCGGCGGGGGCGGAGCTGGCGAATCTGCATGTGAACTACGAATCGGCGGAGCGGTACGCGCTGGAGATGGTCGAGGCGGATGGCAAGCCGCTGAATTGGTTGGTTGAAAAGATGCGCTTCTCCAAAGACAAGACGGCGATCGTCTATAACGACTTTTTGACGCTGTCGGGCATTCCGCCTGCGGCGCTGGAGTATCGTCTGGGGAATCGGTCGGCGCTGGAGTGGGTCGTCAATCAGTATCAGGTGAAGACGGACAAGCGGAGCGGCATCGTGAACGACCCGAACCGACCCGACGATCCGCAGTATATCGTGGAGCTGATCAAGCGCGTCGTTTCCGTCAGCCTCAAGACGGTTGAGATCGTCAAGGCGCTCCCTCCGCTAGAGACGGCGTAGTATCCCCATGTCGTCATTCCCGCGAAAGCGGGAATCCAGAATCATGGCAGAAACCGTACGCATTCGCATTCTGATTTGTCCCAACTGAAGCATTTAATTCGGTGAATACTTGACAGTGTGGAGCGCATGTAATATTATAGATTTAAGGGAGGGATCGTCAATGCACTCCATCCGTTAAGCATTGAGAAGCCAAATTAGAGGGAACGAATGAAACAGAAACAGGCAACCACTTTGAAGACAACCGATCTGGCGAAACTGGCAGAACAGGAGGGAATTGGTATGGCGGCGGCGGCAGGAAACTATACCCCGGCGGAAATTGCTGCAGCAGCGGTGGCAGGAATTGATGCGACAGCGGTGGGAATTGATACGGCGGCGGTGGCAGGAATCGGTACGCTAGGATCATCGTCTTACAAGCAGTACGCTGACATTCTGGCGGAATCCTGCGCGAGTCAATCAGCGCTTCACAAGCAGTACGCTGATGCCATGGCGAGATACGACGCAAAACAATCAGCGCAGATGCGAGAGATTCAAGAGCAGTTCCGGCGGATCGGTGAGGATACGCGCAAAAATTTTGTCAACGCAATAACCCACGAGGTCCTGCGCAGACTATCGCGCGGACTATCGCGCGAGCTATCGCATGATGATGATTCATTGCGACGGTCGAATCCGCGGGACGAAATCATTTGATCCGCAAAGGCAAGGGGGGCGGCGCTTGCCCTCTCTGTCATGACGCATTGTCATTCCTGTGCAGGCGGTTTCTGCCGGGATTTTGGATTCCCGCTTTCGCGGGAATGGCGATTGCCGGGCGCGGGAATCTTAGCCGTTGTCTGAACTAGGATTGAAGGATTAAAGGATTGACAGGAGGAGTGCCGAAAACCGACACGCGGCGACCGAAATGCCGCCCGCCCAAAATCCTGTAATCCTATCAATCCTGAAAATCCTAGTTCAAAACCCAAACGCAACCCGTCCGCCGCTAAGATTCCCTCCCCGTTTTCACGGGAACATGGCTGGCGCAGGAAGACAGGGAGAAGACGCGCGGGAATGGCGATTGCCGGGCGCGCGAATATGAGCCGTTGTCTGAACTAGGATTAAAGGATTGACAGGAGGAGTGCCGAAAACCGACACTCGGCGCCTGAAATGCCGCCCGCCCAAAATCCTGTAATCCTATCAATCCTGAAAATCCTAGTTCAAAACCCAAACGCAACCCGTCCGCCGCTAAGATTCCCTCCCCGTTTTCACGGGAACATGGCTTGCGCGGGATGACGAGAAGAAGGCAAAGAACTTGCCAAATCCAAAAAGGCGCGCTATATTAAAGGGCAGGCGTCCATAGCTCAACGGATAGAGCATCAGACTTCGGATCTGAGGGTTGGGGGTTCGAATCCTCCTGGGCGCGCCAACGCTACTGAGCGGCCCTCTCCGAACGATCCCGACCGCGCGCGCAACCCATGGGCGCAGCCATGCCGACCTAAGACGGAGGGCGTACATGTCAGAGCAGTCAGCAGCGTGGAAAGACGACTGGCGCGATCTCTTCAGAAAAGGCGTCAAAAAAGTTGAAGACCTTGAGCCGTTTCTCAACGCCGAAGAGATGGAGGAAGCCAGACGAATCGAAAAAGAATTCCCGGTGCGAATCAATCAGTACTACCTGAACCTCATCGAAGAAAAAGGCGACCCGATATGGAAACAGGTCGTCCCCGACAAACTGGAACTGATCGACACATACGGATGCGAAGACCCGCTTGATGAAGAGGGCGACAGCCCCGTCCTGAATCTCACGCACCGATACCCCGATCGAGTTCTCTTTTACATCAACCATCAATGCCCCATCTACTGCCGATTTTGCACCCGAAAGCGGAAGGTGGGCGATCCGCACTCTCTCCCGAAAGACGAGATCCTGCGCGGCATTGAGTATATCCGCGAACATACCGAGATACGCGACATCGTCATCTCCGGCGGCGACGCGCTCATGCTCTCGGACAACCGCATCGAATGGGTTCTGCAGCAGCTCCGAAGCGTGTCTCATCTGGAAATCCTGCGCATCGCCTCGCGCATTCCGTGCGCCCTGCCGCAGCGCGTCACTCCTGAGCTGTGCGAGATGCTGCGCAAATACCACCCGCTCTACATCAACACCCACTTCAACCATCCGCGCGAAGTCACGCCCGAAGCGGCGAAAGCGTGCGGAATGCTGGCGGACGCGGGCATACCGCTCGGCTGTCAGACCGTCCTGCTGAAAGGCGTCAACGACGACCCTGACGTCATGAAGGAGCTCATGCAAAAACTGCTGAGAATCCGCGTCAAGCCGTACTACATTTACCAGGCTGACCTGGTGTACGGCACGGAGCATTTTCGCACAACGGTTGAAAAGGGGCTAGAGATCATCCGCGCCCTGCGGGGGCATACATCGGGAATGGCGGTGCCGCATTATGTGATCGACGCGCCGGGCGGCGGCGGAAAAATCGCCCTTACCCCCGAAGCGGTTGTCGACTGGAACGACGACGAGATCGTACTGCGCAACTATGAAGGCAATCTCTACCGCTATCCGAACCTCAACAACGCCGACGACCGCCTCTCCGCGTTCAATCCTGATTGAACCGCAATGGGCGACTGCGTCATGCTGCGGGGCGTCCGATTTTTCGGCAGGCACGGCGTCAACCGGCGCGAGCGCAGGACCGGGCAGTGGTACTCCGTCGACATAGACCTCCGCCTGGACTTAACCCGCGCCGGCGAAACGGACGACCTGAAGCAGACCGTCGACTATGCGGAGATATGCAAGCTGATTGCCAAAACGGGGACGCGCCGGCGCTTTCGGTTGATGGAGGCGCTGGCGCATCAGATTGCGCAGGAGATCTTCAAGGCGCATCCGTCCGTTGAAAACGCCCGCGTCCGCGTTGTCAAGACGCCGCCGGGAGAGCTTGTTGCCGAGCTGAGCAGGGCGGGGACGCTGGAATACGCCGCCGTCGAGATTGTCCGCGACAACGAACTGAATGCCGAAACGCTGGATAAAGAAAAATGACCCAGGAGCGCTCCGTCGCGGTGATTGTGAACCCTGCGGCTGGAAAAGGACGCGCGAAACGGTATGCGGAACAGGTTCAGGCGGCGATGCCGTTCGCCGAGGTCTGTTTCACCGAGCGCCCCGGCCATGCGACGGAGCTCGCCAAAGCGGCGGCGGAACGCGGCGTTGAGATTGCGGCGGCTCTCGGCGGAGACGGCACCGTGCGCGAAACAGCCGCCGGCCTCTTCGGCTCCAACACGGCGCTCGGCGTTCTTCCCCTCGGCTCCGGCAACGACTTCGCCCGCGCTCTCAAAATACCGCTTCAACTGGACAAAGCGCTAGACGCGCTTCTGAACGCCGAATTCCGCCCGATCGATGTCGGCGAAGACGCGGATGGACTCTTTGTGTGTATGAGCGGCGTCGGCTTCGCGTCCGAGGTAACGCGCAACGCCGCAAACGCCCGCCTCTTTCGGGGACCAGCCGCTTACGCCTACGGCGTCGTCAAAGCGCTTCTCCAAATGCGCCCCGTTCCCATGCGGCTGCATCTGGACGGCGAAACGCGCGAGATGGAGGCACTGTTTGTCCTTGCGCAGAACATACCCTACTGCGGCGGCGGACAGCTCATGGCGCCAAACGCGCTCATCAACGATGGAAAGCTGGATGTGGTCGTTGTAGAACCGGTCGGTCGGCTGGAGCTGCTGCGCATCTTCCCGCGCGTCTATTCCGGACGGCATATAGAGCATCCCGCATGCCATGTGTTCCGATCCAGCGTCGTACGCATCGAAAGCGAGATGCCCATGCTAAAACTGCTGGACGGCGACCTGATAGGCGAAGCGCCGCTCGATTCGCGGATTCATTCGCAGGCGCTGAGAGCGGCGGCGCCGTCCTCGTCCTGACCGTCCATCTGCTCTAGCCGTCTGTAAAGCGTCCGCAAGCCGATGCCGAGTATGCGCGCTGCTTCCGATTTATTTCCGCCCGCCGCCTTCAGCGTTTCCATGATCGCCATCTTTTCGATCTCCTCCATCCGCATGCCGACCTGAAAAACGGCGCCTTTGGAGGAGAGCTGCGCCGGCGCGTCCGGCAGGTCGGAGGGGCGTATCTCGGGCCCGTCCACATTCAGCGCGAGATACTGAACCGTGTTGCGCAGTTGGCGCACATTGCCCGTCCAGCCGCGCGCCTGCAAAATGCGCACGGTTGCGGCGTCCATGCGCTTTGGAGCGACGCCATGCTCCTCGATCGCTTTTTCTAAAAAATGCTCAATGAGAAGCGGTATGTCGTCGCGCCGATCGCGCAGGGGAGGCATCGTGATCGGAAACACATTGAGCCGATGAAACAGGTCTTCTCGGAACTCGTTCTCCGCCGCCGCTGTTTCAAGATCGCGGTTCGTCGACGCAAGAATGCGCGCGTCGATCGGTATCGGGCGCGTTCCGCCGACGCGCATGATCTCCTTTTCTTCCAGGACGCGCAGCAGCTTTGCTTGCGCTTCCAGCGTCATTTCGCCGATCTCGTCCAGCAGGAGCGTTCCGCCGTCCGCCTCTTCAAAGTAGCCGGGCTTGTCGCGCGTTGCGCCCGTGAACGCTCCGCGCATATACCCGAACAGCTCGCTCTCGACCAGTTCGCGCGTGACAGCCGCGCAGTTGAACGCGAGAAACCGCCTCTCCCGCCGCGGGCTAAGGTTATGAACGGCGCGCGCCGCCAGCTCTTTCCCCGTGCCGCTTTCGCCCATGATCAGCACGGTCGCGTTTGTCGGGGCGACGCGCCGTATCTCCTGATACACATTGCGCATCGCGCTTGAACGCCCGATCATGTTCTCTAAGCCGAAGGCGGAATCCAGCTGCGATTGCAGCGCCTCGTTCTGCCGCTCCAGCTCATATTTCTCAAGCGCTTTTTGAACGCGCGCCCTCGCCGCTTCAATGTTGAGCGGCTTTTCCAAAAAATCAAGCGCCCCCGCCTGCATCGCCGAAACAGCATCCTCAATGGAACCGTACCCGCTCATGACGATCATCTGAACGTTCGGGCGCGCTTTTTTCGCTTTTGAAAGCAGCTCATGCCCGCTCATAGAAGGCATCTTCAGGTCGGTCAACACGGCGGCGACAGGCTCTTTTTCCAGTATCTTGAGCGCTTCTTCGCCGCTGCCCGCCTGCAGCGTTTGCACATTTTCGCGTCTAAAGATGCGCGCGACCGCCTCCCGCTCCGACGCCTGGTCGTCCACAATCAGCACGATCGGCTGCGTCTCGCTGTTCATCGTTCCCCGTTCATCGTTTTGACAACTCGAATCGGCCAGCGGAATACCACCTGCGCGCCGCCTCCCCCTGGGCGGTCTCCCGCCTCAACGCTTCCGCCATGCAGCTCAACCGCCTGCCGCGCAACCGACATGCCGAGTCCGGTGCCGCCGGGCTTCGTTGAAAAAAACGGCTCAAAGACGCGCCCCTCCGCCTCCGCGGCGATGCCGGGGCCGGTGTCCGAAAACAGAACCTGCGCCGTCAAGGGCGACTCGCTGCCGTCCTGGCGCGCCTCCACCTTCAATTCGCCTCCGTCCTGCATCGCCTGAAAGGCGTTCAGAATCACATTCAAAAACGCTTGCTGAAGCAGCTTCGGATCTGCCGCCATGATCGGCAGCGGTTCAATCTCTCGAACAATCTCGATCCCGTTCTGCTCCGCTGTCGGCGTCATGAAGTCTAGCGTGTCGTGAATGAGTTGACCAATATCTGCCGCTTCGGCGCGCATGATGATTCGCGCGTAACGCTGAAAATCGGACAGCACCGACTCAAGCCGCTCCGCCTCGTTACGGATGAGTCCGAGCTGCGCCTTCAGCTCTTCTCTGTCTAAGCCGCCCTCCTTCAGGTCTTCTTCCAGAAGCTGAACCGTGACGCTCATAGCGTTCAGCGGGTTGCGTATTTCATGCGCCAGCCCGCGCATGACCTCATACTGCGGCGGCGCCCATGGGAGCGCGTCCCGTTTTGGCAGGCGCGTTCGAAGAAGCGCAACCAGAGCTGCGCCAACGCCAAACCCGACAAAGCCCGCGACGATCCACCAACCCAACGGCTTCAGTCCGCCTCGGCGATGCGTTCCGTATCGCGCCGGTACGCGCTCTCGTTAAACAGCAGAAAAAACGCCCCTGCCGCAACGACCGTCAACGCAATTGGAACCATATAGATGGACGCCCATTGATGCCCGCCTTCAGGCAGCGCATAATGTTTATGGATCCATCCGCTCAAAAAATGTCCAACAAGCATTCCAAGACCGTTCGTCGCAAACACGATCAGCCCCTGCGCGCTCGCGCGGATGTCGGACGAGCTGAGCCGCTCCACGGCGACCATCCCGCCCGCAAAAAAGAACGCATAACAGACCCCGTGCAGCGCCTGCGACCCGATCACAAGCCAGGTCGGTTCGCCCAACGCGAAGATGGAGTAACGAACCGGCCAGGCGAGTATCCCTAACAGAATCGTCGTTTTCATGCCGAGGCGCCGAATCGACGGAAACAGCAGAAGCATCACCAGTATCTCGGCGACCTGCCCGATGCTCATGGCAAAGGTTGCCGCGCTGTCTGGAAGACCGATTCCCGCCGCCGCGTCCGTAAAGAAAAGAAAGGTCAGGTTGTAGTAGAACGGCAGCTCAATCGCCACCAGAAACGAGATGGCGAGCAGAGCCGCAAAGTTGCGGTTGCGCGTCAACGAGAACGCCTCTAGGAACGCATACGGGTTCTTCGCCTCTTTGGAGGGGGGCGTTTTAGGGAGCGTGAGGCAGTAAACGCCCATCAACACGCCGACGGCGGCGCCGAACAGAAGCGCGTCCCCCACCTTTTCGCCTTTAAGACCTTTTCCTTCCCAATACGCCAGATACAGCCCGATCGCCCAGTTGATGGCGATCCAGCCGATTGTTCCCCAGACGCGGATGTTGCCAAACTTCTCCGATTCGCCCATATGGCGAAACGCGACAGCGTTCGTGAGCGCGATCGTCGGCATATACAGAACCGCATGGATCAGTATCGCCGTCCAGAGCGGGCCAAACTCGGTCTGTCGATGCGCGACGACGAGCGCCCCGGCGCCGAGAAAATGCGAAATAGCGGCGAATTTCTGCGCAGAAGCGAACCGATCCGCAATCCAGCCCGCAATCAACGGCGACAGAAGCGAACCGAACGCTGTCGTCCCAAACACCAGCGCGATCTGAAACTCGGTGAAGTTCAGATAATCCAGATGCCCCGCAATCAGGACAGCCCACGAACCCCAGACCGCAAACTGCAGCATCATCATCAGGGAGAGACGCGGGTACGCAAGGCGCGTTTTAGGCATCGTCATTCTCACAGGAACGAAGCGCCCCGGCGAAACCGAGGCGCTTCAGTCAAAGACCGGCTTACTGCGTCTTGACCGCCGCCCATGTGGAGGTCAATTTGCCGGCTGGATCGACCGAGGTTGGGACGTCCGTGACGCTGTCGGCGAGCGTGTGCGCGTCGTCCAGGCCGCCGGAGCCGACCGCCATGTAGAACGCGATCGGGTCGCTCGTCTGCCCCGCGGTCAGGTCTTGGGAAAGGTTGTCATGGATAAGATGCATCCGCCCGTCTACATTCCAGGCATCATTCATCGCCGCTGTCCCGTTTTCGGTGTACATGGCAAAGTAACCGTCGCCGTTTGCGAAGGCGACATGGTGGAACGGGTCTTCCCACAACATATATTGATTTTCAGCGCCTTTTCCGTTTCGCGGCTCCACCATCGGCTCATGCCCGTTTGAGAGTGAAGCAAGGGCGGCGCTGGCTTCAATGGCAAGCTCATGCTTGAAGTAGGGGACGCCATCCCAGTAGGTGGCGGTGACATGGTACAATTTGCTGCCGCCGTCGTTCATCACATATTTCATGACAAGATATCCGGCGCCTTCTTCAACGACGCTCACCTCAGCGGCGGCTCCCCAGTCGCGCCATCCGCCGTAGTTGGAGGAGTGGTAGAAATTGCGCCCCTGTCCAGCTCCGAAGAGGCTCTCGCCGCTTGCAATCGCCTGCGAGTAACCGGCTTGCGCCGCTTCTTTGAAATGAACAGTGTACCCGTCCGTTTCGATCATCCAAACGCCATCGGCACTGGACACCGACACGGCGGAAGCAACGCCGGCGCCGAGAATCATGACAGCCGAGGCAAGAAGACAGATGATGGTTTTTCGTATGATCATGCGTATCCTTTCAAGATATGCTGCGCCTTGATGCGCAGCGTTATTTTTTCAATTCCGCCCAGCGGGCGGCCAGTTTGTTTTGCGGTTGAACAGAGAGCGACGCCGGCTCCTCGGTGACCTGCTCAGCCAGATCGTGCGCGTTGTCCAAGCCACCTGGACCAATGGCAAGGTAGTACACAAGCGGATCACTCGAAGCGTCCGCCTGCAGATTGACGCCCTGTTCATTATGAAGAAGATGCATGCGTCCGTCTGTATTCCAAGCGGCATTGAACGCAGTTGTGCCGACTTCGGTGTACATGGCAAAATAAGCGCCGTCGCTCTCCATTGCCACATGGGGGAACGGGGCGTCCCACTCCATATATTGGTTGCCTGCGCCTTTTCCATTGCGCGGCTCCACCATCGGTTCGTGACCGTCGCTGAGCGACATCACCGCGTTTTTCGCCGTCACAACTAGCTCATGCTTGAAATATGGCGCGCCGTCCCAATAGGTCGCGGTGACCTCATACACTTTGCTGTCGCCATCGTCCAGGGTGTATTTCATGATGAGCGTGCTGTTGGCGTTCGAAACCTCTTCCACATCCACCGCGGTTCCCCAGTCCTTCCAACCGTTGTAGTTGGCGGCGTGGTAGAAATTGCGCCCCTGCCCAGCTCCGAAGAGCGACTCCGCCCCCGCTTCAATGGAGGGGAACACTTGAGAGTAGCCCGCCTGCGCCGCTACTTTGAAATGCAACTCGTAACTGTCCGTTTGGATGGTCCAGACGCCGCCGTTTTCATCCACTTGCACGGCGCCAAGATCAAATGCGAACGCCGCCAAAAAACAAAAAACAGCGGCAATCGTCGACAGCCTTTTCATCCTTCAGCCTCCTTTCAATCAGCCTGCCGAGCCTCCTGCTGAAAAAGGAAACTCGGCATAAAATAGAACGAACGTGTTCTTTTACCAAATCTTATCGGCGGCGTCAACATGTAAATGGCAAGCGGTTTCTTCGCGCCGCTCTCAAAAAGAGCGTTTCAAATCCGCCCAACGCATCGCCAGCTTCTCCGCCGGATCGACCGAAAGCGACGCAGGCTCCTGCGTGACCTGTTCAGCCAGATCATGCGCGTCTTCCAAATCTCCCGTCCCCGCCGCCATGTAGTACACCAGCGGGTCGCTGGAATCGCCTTCTTCTAATTGGACGCCAAGATCGTTGTGGTTCAGATGCATGCGCCCGTCCCCCTGCCATCCGCCGACCGCAATCGCACTGCCCATCTCCGTATACAGCGCGAAAAAGCCGTTCTCGTTCGCAAACGCGACATGCGCGATCGGATCGTCCCAAGCCTGATACTCGTTGTTCGCGCCCATGCCGTTTCGAGGCTCGCTCATCGGCTCATGCGCGTTCGAAAACGATACGACAGGCTTTTTCGCCTCCACAACCACCTCATGCTTCCAGTACGGCGCGCCGTCCCAGTAGGTCGCCGTGACGAGATACCGCTTGCTGTTCCCGTCGTCCACCTCATACTCCATGATGAGCGTCTTCTTTTCGTTCAGGACCTCGTCAACGCTCACCGCGTTGCCCCACTGAACCCACCCGTCGTACTGCGCCGAATGGTAAAATGAGCGCGGCTGATCCGGTCCCACGAGCGATGTTGCGTCCAGCAGCCTGGACGGATAGATCTCTGAATAACCGGCGCGGTTCATCTCTCTGAAATGCAACACATATGTGTCGGTTTCAATGATCCAGACGCCGTTGTTCTCGCTCACATTCACAGCTAACGCCTCAACCGCGCCAACCGCGGCAAATACGGCGGCGAAACATAACAATCGTTTCATACGTCCCCTCCATTCATGCTCAGCGTTTGCATGCTACAGGAAAGGGGAGGGCGCGTCAAGTTTGCGCTGCGCTCATTTTTAACATACACTTGTTAGCGTAAAGGGGAAGCGGATGGCTCTTGAAAACCTATACGCTTGGGCTAGGGCGGTTCGGTCGCCTTCGTTTTTAAATCGGAACGACGTCCGCCCGCTAAATTTGCGCATTGAGGACGCGGCTGAGGGGGCTGGTCTCGGCGCCGGCGGATTCGTCCGTTTGACGCGCGCCGCGGCGGAGCCGTCCTTCTGGAGCGCGCTGGAGAAAGCTGCCCTGCCGTCCGACCTTGCCCGTAAAGACTCCGTCTATTTCGTCATCACAACGCGCTGCAACAACGGCCGCGCCTATCCAGACGAAAACGGCGGCGTCCGCTTCCGAACATGCGCCCACTGCTTGAACGGCTCCGGCCCGAACGGAGCCTCCATGACGGAGCGGGAGATCGAAGAGACGGTTGCTTCCATGCCGTTTCCGCTGCGGGAGATCGAAATCAGCGGCGGGGAGACGCTCATGCCGGAGACGCTCCCGTTGACACTCCACACGCTGCGCCTCTGCTCCGAGCGTTACGGCTCAAACCTCATGCTGTCGCTCCAAACGAACGGCGATTTTCTCCTGTCGCCGCGCCGGTGCGTCGAGACGATACGGGCGCTTCAACGCTGCGGTCTGCGCCGTCTCGTTGTCGCCAGCATGGACATCTACCATGGGCGCGGTTCGTCGGCGCAGGAGCAGTTTGAGGAGCGGCTCCGACATTATGCGCGCATCCGAAAGAACCTGAAACAGATTCCATCGGTCGTCGTCAAAAGCGGCAATTTTCAGGAGCTGCCGGACGATCCGCGCGTTCTCTCCGTTCACTTTTTCGGCGCCGACATTCAGAACCGTTTCGATGGGTTCATCATTGAAGACCTGGCGCCGAACATCCGCGCCGTGCGCGCCGGGCTGATTTCAGAGCGGGACAACGGCGTTCGATACTGCAGCCGGCACGCAGGGGCGCGCGGCTTTCTAGGTTCAGACGGGGACGACCAGATCGCCATTAACGGCGGATACGCATACCCATGCTGCTGGTTCACGGAGTTTCCGCTGGGAGACGTCCGCGGGCGCTCCGTCAGCAAGACGCTGCTCGCCTATACGCTGGACCCGCTCGCGCTGGCGATGCATCTCGGCGAGCCGCGCCGGGCGGTAGAAGCGATTGAAGCGGCGTATCCGTCGGCGACAGTCCGCCTGCGCGCGCTTGCCGATAAAACAACCGCGCTGAACGAATGCTCCGCCTGCCGGCATTTCACGGTTGAATACGCCGAGGCGATGCGCTCTGCCAATCCTGCCGCGTATGAGCGTCTTTGGCAGGATCTGACCGTCCCTTGGAACCACCGCACCGACCCTGAATACAACGCCGTTTTTGCGTCTTGGGCATGAACATTCCGATCGTCTTCCGCTTAAGACGGCGATGTCAGACGAAGAATGACAGCGCGCCCGACGCCTTAAAACGAAACGACTGCCTTCACCGCGCCTGACGACGGGTCTGTCCAGTCTTCAAACGCCTCAATCATCTCATCCGCCGATGCGCGTCGGTTGATCCATGCCCCCGCGTCAATCAACCCCCGCTCCATCTGCTGAATGACCGCCGCAAAGTCGGACGGCGCCGCGTTTCGAGACGACATCAGCGTCAGCTCCTTGCGGTGAAACTCAGAATCGTCAAACGAGACGCGCGCCTGCGCCAAGCCGACCAACACAAGCCGCCCTCCGCTTGACGCATACGCAAAGCTTGCCTCCATCGACGCGGGGCTGCCGGTCGCGTCCATCACAAGCGAGGGAAGCGCGCCGCCCGTTATCTCCAACAGCCGCTGCGGAAGATCTTCTTCAGCCGAGCAGATCGTATGTTCAACCCCAAGCGCCTCTCGGCAAAAACGCAGCCTGTCCGCGTTCAGGTCTGCCGCGATGAGGCGCGCCCCCTCCAACTTCGCCGCTGTCATGACGCTCAATCCGATCGGTCCCGCTCCGACAACGAGCGTCCATTCGCCCTCCGCCGGCCGTCCGCGCGCCGCGGCATGCCGCCCGATACAGAGCGTTTCGACCAGCGCCAGCTGATCGCAGCTGAGCGCGTCGGAGCGGTGGAGCTTGCGTATTGGAACCTCAATGAGTTCGCGCATTCCGCCGTCCACATGGACGCCCATGACGCAAAGCCGCTCGCAGCAGTTCGGCTTGCCCATTCGGCAGGCGGCGCATTCCCCGCAGTCTAGGTACGGCTCAACGGCAGCTCTGTCGCCGACGCCTATGCCGCGCGCGTTCTCTTCCGCTTCAACAATCTCAACGCCCAGCTCATGCCCCAGAATGCGCGGATAGGTGAAGAACGGCTGCCGTCCGCGGTACGCATGCAGGTCGGTTCCGCATATGCCGACGCTGCGCACTTTTACGAGCGCGTTTCCAGGTTGAGGGCGCGTCGGCGCGGGCGTCTCTGAGGCGGTAAAACGCCCCGGACGCTCCAAGATGATCGTTTTCATCCCGCCTGCAAGCCTTCAATATGGCACCCTAGATGCGCCTCCAAGAGAGACGCATGCAGCTCCGCATGCGCATGAAGCGTCTCCATGAGTCTGTCCTTGAACCGATTCTGCGGGTCCGCCAGAACGGAGCCGAAGGTCACATGCAGAACCTGCCGTCCGCCGTTCTCGTCCAGAAACGCTTTTTCCCGCTCCGTTTCGCTGAGGTCGGCAGGTTTGGGAACGCGCCGAAGGTCCGCGGAGATATGGTAGGTGGCGCGGTCCGTCTCAAAGCGCGTCAAGGCAAACTCGGCGATCTCCCGAAACAGCGGCGCGTTCTGCCGGGCGGCGACGCGCAGCGCCTCCAGATAGCTTGTTCCCGCCGTTTTCACATGAAGCAGCTCGCCGCATACCCGTCCGATGATCGGATAGAGAGCGAACTTGTCCGAGCCGCTGTGTACGCTCAACTTATACGGTCCGCAGGCGCGCGCGAGGGCGGCATGCTTCCGCAGCGACGCTTCAAAGGTTTTGAGGCAGCCCTTGTAGTCGATTCCTTTTTCAAAGCTGCCGACATAGCGCGGGGCTAGGCTCACAATCTGAACGCCGCGCCGTTTCAGCTCCAGCCCGATGAACAGATGCTCAAGCGGCGTTGTCGGCTCTTCCGTCTCATCGACGGAGATCTCGATCTCATGCTCAGGAGCCGCCTCGGCGATCCAGCGCGCCGTCTGCTCCGCTCGGTCTAACGCGCGTCCGTATTTTCGCGCCGCCGCCGACAGACTCTCTTTTTCAAACGTCACGGCGAAATCGTCCAGCTCGCGCGTCTTTCCCAGATAGAGCGACTCGTACATCTTGACCGCTTCAGGCTGAGGCGGCTTGTCGACCTCCTCGGACGGGTCAATCGTAAAAAAGGTGTATCCCGCCTTCGCCCATTGAAACACATCCTCGCGCGTTTTGAGATGGTCGGCGTCTGCGCCCCATGCTTCGTTCCAATTTTCGCTTTGGACAGCCTCCCGCGCGGCGGAGAGGGTCTCCTCCGGGGTACGGCGCGTTCTGGCGATCTCGCGCGCCGACTGCTGCGCGAACACAGGCGCATACGGTCCCTTCCGCGCGGCGCGTACATGCCCAGGACCCGCCAAACCGAGCCTGTCGCCAAAGCCAAACGAGGGCTTTAACCCAAGCAGAGAGGGCGCGCTCATCGGTTCAGCTCAATCTGCAGCGCATATGCATGCTCGCAGGGCGGCTCCAGCGGCGCCTTCACCGACAGCATGTCCCCGTCCCGCGTCCATTCTAAAGAGCCGTCCAAGCCCATCATCTGAACGTCTCTCACACGGGCGCTGCGCGGAAGATGCCGAACCTGAAATGCGCCTCCGCTCGGCCAACGCAGAAAGTGCGCGTATAGAAACCTGTCTTTTTTAACAAACCGAACCGCGTTCTCTTCATCGCCGTACACGCGCCACGGCCTCGTTCCGTAAAGCCCTTCGCCGTTGACGCGCATCCACGCGCCGATCTCCGCCAGTATGCGCTCCGTCGCCTCATCCAGCGTTCCGTCCGCTTTCGGCGGCACATTCAGCAGCAGGTTGCCGTTCTTGCTGACGATGTCGATCAGCTCATGGATAATTTCGATCGTATCGCGGTATTTTGCTCCCGCCACGTAACCCCATGGCCCGATCGACGTGTCTGTTTGCCAGGGACTGCGCAGAATGCGGTCGGCTCGGCTCCGCTCCATATCGCGCGTCGCGACGCCGTCCATCCAGACTCCATGATGGTCATGCTTTTTGACGCACATGACCGAGTCCAGTTTGCCGTGCCGTTCGATGCTGCGGTTGTAATGGTACGCCATCACCTCGCGCCCCGCCGCTCCGTCGTCGTCCCCCTGAAACGGGACGGCGCCGTCCAGATACAGCAGGTCGATCTCATGCTGGTCAATCAGGTCTTTGATGCGGTCTGCCCATGCGCGCCGCCAACTGGGCGGAGCGTTTCGGGGATGGCGCAGGTCGGTGTCGTCATGTTTTTCAAAGTAATACTCTTCGTAGGCGGGATCGGCTCCGTCGTAGGGGACGCCCCTGAGCGGCCCTCTCGTGTCGGCGTTTTTGTTGACGTTGAACCAGCTGTAGGCGCGCTCAAGATGGGTCGTCGCGCCGAAGCGCATGTCTGTTTTGAGAGTCGCCTCGCGCCACATTTTCATGATGTCTTTTTGGGGACCCATGTTGACGGAGTTCCAGCGGTGATGTTTGGAATTCCACAGGTCGAAGTTGTCGTGATGAACGGCGCAGGGGGTGAAATAGCGCGCGCCTGCGTCTTCAAAGAGTTGGACGAGCCGGTCGGGGTCGAACCGCTCCGCTTTCCAGAGCGGTATGAGGTCTTTGTATCCGAATTTTGAGGGATGACCGTAAGTTTCGAGATGCCGCTGATAGTTCGCATGCCCCTGTATATACATATTTCGGGCGTGCCATTCTCCGCGTTCAACGACAGAATACACCCCCCAGTGCAGATAGATGCCGAATTTGGCGTCGCGGAACCAGTTCGGCGCCCGGTAACGTTGGAGCGATGCCCATGTGGGTTGGAACGGTTGGGGCTGCATGTTACGTCTCCTTGCGCGGTCTTATGGCGAATATATCATGCCTTTGAGGGCGGCGCATCTCGTTCCGGTCTGCGCGGGTCGCGGGGATGACGGAAAGAGGGCGGCGCGCTATAATGAGGCGCAAGAGACGCTTAAGGAGAAAAGGCGAGTGAAACCGCTCCGCATCGCCCATATCATCACAAGCCTTGAGTACGGCGGCGCGCAGATGATGCTTGTCAAACTACTGCGGAACACCGACCGCGCGAACGCTCAACCGCGCGTCTTCGGCCTCTCCGCCCATGACGACATCGCGCCCCTGCTGAACGAGGCGGAGACGCCGTTCGCCGCGCTCAACATGCGCCCGTCCGCGCCGAGTTTGTTCGCCTTTTGGCGTTTGACGCGCCAGCTTCGAGCGTTCCGCCCCCATATCGTACAGACATGGATGCCGCACGCCGACCTGATGGGCGGAATCGCCGCCAAACTTGCCGCCTGCCCCCGCGTTGTGTGGAACATCCGCCAAAGCTCCGTCGACCCGAACGAGCTGCCGCGCCGCACCATGGCGGTCATGAGGCTCTGCGCCGCCTTGTCCGACAGACTGCCGACGCGCATCGTCTCCTGCTCAAGCGCCGCCGCGGACAGCCACGCCGCCTTCGGCTACCCGATGGACAAGATCGCCGTCATTCCGAACGGATTCGACACGCGCCGATTTCAGCCGAACCAAGAGGCGCGCGCAAAACTGAGGCGCGAACTGCGCATAGAACTGAACGATCCTGTCGTCGGCATTGTGTGCCGTTACCATGAAAAAAAGGACCTCGGCAACTTTCTGCAGTCGGCGACGCGGCTTCTTCAACAACAGCCGAGGGCGCATTTCATCCTATGCGGCGAGGGCATGGAGAGCTCCAACGCCCAGCTGAACGCAGAGGCGCAGCGCGCAGGCATGCTGGAACGGCTCCGCCTCATCGGACAACGGCCGGACACGGAGAATGTGTACCCCGCTTTCGATCTCATGGCGTTGACCTCCGCTTACGGAGAAGGGTTTCCGAATGTTGTCGGGGAAGCGATGGCATGCGGCGTTCCATGCGCTGTGACAGATGTCGGCGAATCGCGTCAGATTGTCGGGGAGACAGGGTTTGTCGTTCCGCCCCGAAGCTTGGAGGCGATGTCGGACGCATGGGCGCGTTTCTTTGCGATGGAACCGCCGGAACGGGCGGAGCTTGGCGAGGCGGCGCGCGCCCGCGTGGAGCGCAAATACGGCATACGCGCCGCGGCGCGGAAGTATATGAAACTCTACGAGGAGACGGCGCGCCGTGAAGCCTGATACGACCGACCCGCTCGCGGCGTCAACGGCGGGGGAGTTTCTCGGCGCATGGCTCAAAACGCCTCTGCTGGACGGAGCCGAACGGGAGACCTTTAACGAATACTACGCCAGCTATGTGCGCCTTTGGGACCGATATATCGAGACGCAGTACTCTCGGCAGTTGAAGCGGTTGATGGAGCTGGCGGACTCGGCGGAAAAGTTTCGTCTGCTGGATTTGGGCTGCGGATGCGGCATTGAGGCGCTCTGGGTCGCGTATCGGACGGGGGCGTCGGTTGTCGGGCAGGACCTGCGCGCCGACAGGCTTCGAACCGCCGCGCGCTGCCTTGAGACGATGCGCGGAAGAAGCGGGCGTCCTTTACAGGTTGAGTTTCGGCGCGGAAACCTGTTTGAGACGGCGGAAAAGGAGGCGTTTGACGCTGTCTGGATGCAGCAGACCTTTCATCATATTGAGCCGCGGGCGGAGGCGGTTGAAAAGATCGCCTCGCTCATCAAGCCGGGCGGATATGCGGCGGCGTCGGAGCCGAACGCATGGAACCCGCTCATTCAGTTGAATTTTTTTCGGCAGCGCGGTTTTCGGACGATCAAAACATACACGGACGAGGACGGGATTGAGCATCTTTACGGCAACGAGCGCATTTTGACGCCGCAGAGCCTGTCGCGCGCGTTCGCCCGGGGCGGCGTTGTGAAGCGGCGGGTGGAGTATTTCCGCGCGCTGCCGAACGCCGCCTGGGCGCGCCGCTTTGAGAGCTTGGAACGCCGCCTGCCGTCGTGGGCGGCTCCGTTTTTTACCCATTACACCTATATTGGACAGAAGCGTTGAAAACGATGAACGGCGCCGACCAAAACAGCCTCTCTTTAGCCGCGCTGCTGAAAAGCGTCTGGCGGCGGCGTCTTGCCATGGCGCTCATCTTTGCGTCCTGCGTCGGCGCGTCCTGCGTCTATACCTTCTTTTTTGCGGTTAAAATATACCGCTCCTCCGTTTCAATACGGACGGTCGATTCGTCGGGTCCGTCGCTGGACGCGCTGAGTCCGTTTTTGCAGGCAGCGCCTGTGAGCGGGTTCATTTCAGAGATGGGCGCGTCGGAAAACAAGAAACTGACGGCGGTGTTGATGACGCGCCGGATGGCGCATGCGGTGGCGCGCCGGTTGAATTTGACGGCGCGGTATCTAGAGGCGGAGAGGCGCCGGCATGGCGCGGAGACGGCAGAGCAGCTTTTAGACCCGATGAAAGCGGCGCTCGCGCTGGCGTATGCGCATCCCGATGTTCTGGACGGACGCCTGCAAGACCGTCCTGACGAGGGCATCTTGACGATGTCGGACGAGGCGCTGCGGCGGCGCATGGCGCAGGCGGTCGGCGTTGAGAGCCTGCCGGACGCGCCGTATCCGTTTGAGGAAATACGGTGGGCGTGGTACCGCAAGACGCGGGAAGCGGTGTCGAAGATACGGGAGGGGCTGGTCGTTCAGACGGACAAGAATCTGGCGTTGACGATTCGTTTTGAGGCGCCGGGCAGCGCCGTGCTGGCGGCGGACGCGGCAAACGCCTTTGCGGACGAGTTGGATAAGTATTTCCAGGAGACGGCGTTGACCGAGTCGTCGCGCCGCCGCCGGTTCATCGAAGCGCGGCGCGACGCGGTGAAGCGTCAGCTGCGCGAGGCAGAAGACGCGCTTGCGGAGTTCAAGCGGGAGAACGGAATCGTGTCGCTGCCTGATCAGGTCGCCTCCATCGCGCTGCGCGCCGGCGAGATACAGGCGCTGCTGGAGAGCGTGAAGATTGAGCGGGAGCGTTTGACAGCGGCAAAGGCGGCGGCCGGCAATCCGCAGTTGAACGCGGTGGAGCGGCAGATTGAGGAGTTGAACAGGTCGCTCTCGCAGATCGAGACCGGAGGAGATTTTTTGAGCGTCGGGCCGATTGAGAGTTTGCCGGATGTGGAGCGGGAGTATGCGCGTTTGTCGCGCGAGAAGAAGCTTCAAGAGACGCTGTATCTGCTTTTAGAGCAGCAGTATGAGATCGCAAAGGCGGACGAGATACGCGAGCAAGCCGTTTTTCAGGCTCTGGACAGAGCGGAGCCGGACACGCGGCCGGCGCGCCCCCGCCTGTCGGTGAATCTGCTGGCGGGGTTATTGGCTGCCCTGGCGCTGTCGCTGATCTGGACATTGATTGCCGAAATGGTCTCTAGGGGATCGTCTGAAGGCGTCCGCGGGGAATAGTTTACGCGCGCAGGCGTCTCTGCTAAGGTGAAAATGCGGCGGCAATTCGCGGGCGTTGATCAGATTGTTGACGCACGTCAAATTCGCTGCTAAGATAATTCTTGGCGCGAATTCGTTGCGCAGCGAAAAAGTTGTTGACGCGCAAGCGAATCGCTGCTACGATACAAACTGAGGCGGAGTTCGTTGCCCGAGAAAAAGATGTTGACGAGCAAACGAGTTTCCGCTATGATGAATGGAGGCGGTCGAGATGATCTTGACCGTCGCAACACAATCATTAGAAAGGCAACATATGATGTCTCATGGCACATGTCAAGCCCCCCCCCACAATTTTCGCGCCAACTGGGTTAGCTCTGGGCTGACCGTTCTTCTCTTCCTTTTCTTTTCACTCACTGTCGCCTTCACCGCAAGCGCGCATGAATGGAAGGATCATGGCGAAGGGGCGACAAACACCAAGATTTTCTACTACCGTGATGCCGCCGACAACCGTGTCGAATACGTCTTTGGCGCAAGCGTTCCTCTGGATGTTTATAGGTCGTGGCGTTATCTGCCTCCTCGTCGCACCAATAACGAGTGCCTTTACGGCAGCGCCGTAGTTTACGGGGAAGGATCCCATGGCTTAAGAGAGGGACTTTGGAAGATTGATTACCGGCGCTGGTACAGAGGAGATCGTTACCGTTGGCGCGTATACTCAAACACATACGCAGACGTGGGCGTGTGGTTCTCCGGATCCGGCGGTAAAGGGGGCGAACATGAGGTTGAGCTGTATTACAGGATTTCAGCCACGGCCCTAAGCAAAACAAAGAACAAGAACGACACCGTCAATGTCACCATGGTAAGAAAGAAAGTCGATTACACCGACAAAAATGGGATGCTGGCGTGGTACTGGTCAGAATCGGAATCCAAGGAGATTTCAGAGTCCGTGGAAGCCAGGGACTGGACTTACACGGACCCCTCAACAACAACGTTATCCTTACACAACGGATCCGGACATGTAAGCGTCGTTGGGCTGCCCACTGGAATCAGCCACCCCGGCGGCGACTGCTGTGTGGAGGCGAGGTACTCTAGCCCCTGATTGCAGGGATCCAAGAAAGGAGACGCGACATGACTCGAAAAATAACCGTCGCCGCGGTGCTGGCGGCGGCGGTGCTCCTTGCCGCGTTCATCTGGCTTTCGTTGAGGGACGATCCCATGCTGTCTGAAACGCCGGCGCCCATGGAGGGCGTCGGCGGCGGGGACGCCGCATTGATGGAAGAGGCGCAATCTCCCGTTCAGCCGCAGGAGACGCCCGGGGCAGACGGGAAGCCGAGTGCCGATTCGGAGGTGCCTGAATTGGATACGGGACCGTACAAATTTGAAGGCTGGGAAGACGCGGCGAACCATTTTGCCGAGCTGATCGGGCTTGAGTACGACGAGCTGATCGCGGCGGGCGTGGATCCGCTAGAAGCGCGGATGCAAGCGTATGATAACGTCCGCCAACGCATCCTTTACGACAAAGAAGACCCCGCTCTCTATGCGACACTGTTGCAATACCTGCCGTATCACAAGGATGTGCCGATGGAAAAACGAACGCGGGACGCGATACCAGCGGAAGAGTACGGGCCGGCAGAGTTTCTTGTCCGCTCGGGTCGTTTGCCGCCCCTGGCATTGAAGGCAGGCTCGCTCAGCCTCCCCAACGGAGAGCGTTACTACTTCGACAAGGACGAGGAGGTGGTTGTGATATGGCAAACGCGGTCCTTCCCTACAGATACGGAAGAGGGTCGACAGGTTCTGGCGGAGATGGAAAAGGAGTACGCGCAGTGGGAAACCAAGCTGGCGCATGACCCTGGAAATACGGAGGCGCAGGAAGCTGTCGCAGCCATACAGGAGGCGATGGTCAAGATGAATACGCCTGAATTCCAAACCCACAGGAAAGAGCTGCGGATTGGTCTAAGCCCCGAGGAGAGGGAGCGGCGCAGGGAGAAGAAGCGCACATCGACTGAGATCAAGCCCGAAGACCTTCAGCCTTCTCGTCCAGATTTACGGCTGACGGTTTTGCGATTGGACGTCATTGATGAATGAGGCAATAAAGCGGCGAGCTGGGGGAAGGCGCCTTCCCCCAGCTCAGCCTTCGCCGCTCCGTCTCCTCTGGAGCGGCGATAGAAAGGCGACGCGGCATGACTGAAAAATAACCGCCGCCGCAGCGTCAACGTCAGATCATTCTATTGACGGACAAGGGATGGATCAAGCGACGGCAAGAGATCATCGCTAAAGGCAGCCGTTTCAACCAGCCGCCGCCTAACGGACAGCCCCATAAGAATAGGGCGGGAGAAGCGTATGATAAGAAGGCGGGGAAGTGGATTGCCGTCGGAAAAAACGCTCTACCCCTGAGCTACGCCCGCTGACGCGAACGGCAGGATTCGAACCTGCGACCGGTAACCAACCGCATTCGCCCCGCCCTTCTCATCTCATTTCGTCAGGACAAAAAATCGTCCATCAGCCGCGGAACCGCCGTGTCGAAGCCGACCACATCCAGCATTCCGCCGTCCTGCGGATCCGCAATCGAAAAGCCGTTTGAAGCCATTCCGCATACAAGCAGCTTCGCGCCGATTCCCGTGCGCCGGCGGTAGTCGCGCAGCGCTTCGGCGGGATGTACATCGCCCGCCCATGTTTCGTTGTCGGTCAAAATGACGAAGGCGTCTGCCTCTATGTTTTCCGCCGTCGCGTGGATCATCGGCATGGCGCAGTCGGTGCGGCCGAAGTCCATCGCGTCTGCGCGTTCCATCGCCGTTTCGATGGAGGTCTTAGCCCCGATCTGCAGGTCTTTCATCCTGTCTGAAAAGCCGAACACTGCCGCCCGCTCAAACTGCCGCGCATAGCAGACCGCCAGAGCCGCCGCCGCGACCCTCGGCGAGAACCCGGGGACGCCGCAAAGATGCGCATGCCCCATTGATCCGCTCACATCGACGCCGACATAGACGCGCTTCGGCAGCGTCTCAAGGCTGTTGTACGCCGCATAAAACGCCGCCTGCAGCGCCTCCGCGATTTCCTGCGTCGGCTCCCACGTCGCCGTCCCGCGAATCGACTTGCCGGCTGCGTAGGTTCGGTAGGCGATGAGCAGGTTGATCGGATGAACGCGCTGCCGTTTGAGCGCGTCCTGGTCGGCGAGCCGCTCCGCCGCCAGCTGCGCGTGGCGCGACATCGGCTTCAGCAACCCGACGCGCGTCATCGTCGGCAGGTTGCGGATGAGCGCCGTCATGCCGAGGCCGCGCTCCAGGATCGCCTGCCAGACACGCGCGTCTTTCAGATGCGTCGGGACCATCTCATGCGACAGCGCCGGGTTTTCAGCAATCAGGCGCGCCGCCTGCGCCGAATCGGACGCCGTCTGCAATTCCAAAAACGCGGCAAGCGCCGCCGGCGTCGACTCGCCGACCTCATGCTCGTCAGGCTGCGCGACCCAGTTGAAGACGTCGTTCACTTCGGCGCCGATCGACGGCCCGCGCGGATGCGCAAGCCGCAGAATGTCGCGGTGCGTCCAGCCATGGCGGTTGCGGTACTTCATGACCTGCTCCGCCAGCTTGTTTGGCTCCTTGCTGGTATACCAGCGTCCGAGGGCGCGCTTGACGCTTCGCCCGAAGCCGCGCATCTCTTTCAAAAACGCGGTGAACATGAGCAGATGCGTTCCGATTCGACACACCTTCGGCAACGCCTCAAGCGCCGCTTTCTTTGTTTCGACGTCCCCGTATGAGGCGCACATGGCGAGCGCAAAAATTGCTTGATCGTTCTTCGGGGCGCGCCCGCTGTCGGAGATGTCGACGATGCGCTCAACAGCGCGCAGGCCGTCCTCGGCGACGCACTCCTTGACGCATTCGGCGTTTTCCAGGGTCAGTTCGCGCTCTCCAACATAGTAGGTTCCGCCGGCGGTTCCGAGTATGAGAAACCTGTCCAGCTGCGTCCATTTGTCGACCAGAAAGGCGAAGCCGCCCGCGTTGTTGCGCGCCATGTCCGCCTCTCGGCCGGGGATTGGCTCTTTCTGCGGAACCGGCCCTAGCGCATTCCTCAGTTCTTTCATGGATCCCCCCCTTTACGCTTATTTAATGCGCGCCGAGAAAGAAGCTGACGACGGGACATAACAGGTAACCATCGTCTATCGCCTCGGCGTCGTTACATTATGCAGTACGGAATGCGCAGGCGTCCAATTAAAGTTAAAAAATTTCTTGAACGGACAGCGGACGGAGCGGCGAAGGCCCCGCAAGATGCGTTGAAACGCGCGCCAATGCCATGAAAAACGCCGAGAAAGGAGCGGACGACGGGAACGAGGGATTGCTCCCTTTATAGGGGTAACCATCGTCCATCGCCTCGACGCTTCTCTATCATACGGTACGGACTGCGCAGGCGTCCAATTAAAGTTAAAGAATCTTTTGAACGGACAGCGGACAGAGCGGCGAAGGCTCCGCAAGACGCGCTGAAACGCGCGCCAACGCCATGAAGAACGCCGAGAAAGGAGCGGACGACGGGAATCTTCCGGTAACCATCGACCATCGCCTCGGCATTTATATCATACGGTACGGACTGCGCAGGCGTCCAATTTTTTAGGACGCGGCAGCTTGCGCGCTGTTCATTGCGATGTCCAAACTTAAAGGGCAATGTCAAACGCGCCGGTTGACCTGCAGCCCAAACAGCTGTAAAGTTGATCAATGAAAACGGCAACCTCTAAAGGAGACCCCCATGCAGCGGGTTAAACTCGGCAACACCGGCATCGAAACCTCCTATCTCGCCATCGGGACCGGCACGAACGGATGGAACGGCTCCTCCAACCAGACGCGCCTCGGATTTGAAAAATGCGTCAATCTCTTGGAATACGCCTACGACAACGGGGTCGCCTTCATCGACTCCGCCGATATGTACGGCTCGCACCGCGAAACCGCCGAGCTCGGCAAGCGCGTCGGGCGAAGCAACCTTGTCATCGCCACGAAGACCGTCGCCAAAGACGCGGAGAAGGCGAAGGCGGACATCCCCCGATTCCTCAAAGAGCTGAACGCCGATTACTTGGACATCGTCCTCATGCACTGCATGACGCGCGGCGACTGGCCGACTGCGATGCGCCCCGTCATGGACGTCCTCTCCGACTACAAACGCAGGGGCGTGATCCGCGCGGTCGGCGTCTCATGCCACGACTTCGCCGCGTTCCAAAACGCCGCCGAAGAAGAGTGGGTCGACATCGTCCTCGCCCGCGTCAACTACGACGGCGTCGCCATGGACGCTCCGCCTGACCAGGCGATCCCCGTCATCGAACGCATGAAGGCGAACGGAAAAGCGGTGTACGGCATGAAGGTGATCGGACAGGCGCGGCTGGCGGACAACTGGAAAGGCGCGATCAAGTTTGTGTTCGATCTGGACTGCGTCGACGCCGTCACCATCGGAATGCAGAGCCGAGAAGAGATCGACCGCAACGTCGACTATATCCGCTCGCTCTTCAACCCGTCGTCCGGCTCGGCGCCGCTCAATATGCGTCCGAACATCGGCGGTCTTGAAGCGCGGTAAACGATGCGGAGCCTGCGCGGGAGGCGCCCCGCGGCAAAACAATCTTGGAAACGCCGCATAGACAGGGCGCTCCCGGCGTGGATGCTGGCGCCGACAGCGGTACTGCTGTTCGGACTGTTCATCTTTCCGCTGCTCTGGTCGCTTGGGCTAAGTTTCTACCGCTACTCGGCGCTGCGTCCGCAGCAGGCGCCGCGCTTTGTCGGCTTTGAAAACTACGCCTGGCTCCTGACCGACTTGTCCATCTGGCAGCGCTTTATCGCGACCGGCGTTCTGGTGGCAGGCTCCGTCGGGCTGCAGTTTCTGATCGGCGTCTCGCTCGCGTTTCTGCTCTACCGCGAATTCAAAGGGCGCAAGATCGTCCTGTCGATATTGATTGCGCCGATGATGATGGCGCCGGTCGCGGCGGGCGCGTTTTTTAAGCTGATCTACGACCCATCCTTCGGCGTTCTGACCTATGTAACGAAGACGCTGTTCGGCGTCCAGGTCGGCTGGCTGGAGAAGCCCGCGCCCGCCATGCTCGGCGTCATCATTGCGGACACATGGATGTGGTCGCCGTTTGTGATGCTGTTGACGCTGTCGGGCTTGCTGTCGGCGCCGAAGCATCTGCTGGAAATGGCGCAGATCGACAGGGCGGGGCGCAGCCTCACCTTTCGATACATCCTTCTGCCGCACATCAAGCCGCTCATGATGCTGGCGGTTCTGCTCCGCACGATGGAGTCGTTCAAGCTGTTCGACACGATCTGGATTATGACGCAGGGCGGACCAGGGGATGCGACGGAGACGCTGGCGCTGGCGCTCTACCGCGTCGGTTTTCAATACTACAACACCGGGCGCGCTTCGGCTCTCGCGTATCTGATGCTTGCGGTTGTGATTGTTCTCAGCAATTTTTATCTGCGTCTAGCGTCTCGCGCGTCGTCGCCGGAGGGGGAAACATGAACTTGAAAAAAATGCTGCGCGTCGTTTTGATTGTTGCCGTATCGGCGCTGTATGCGTTTCCCGTTCTGTGGGTCGTGTTGACGGCGTTCAAGGAGCGGATCGATATTTTTACGCAGCCGCCGAAGCTGTTTTTCACGCCGACGCTGGACAATTTCGCCAGCATTTTTTCAGACTCCGCCTCTGACGGTTCCGCATTCAGCTCCGACTTCGGTCGTTATTTTTTGAACAGCGCGCTGCTGTCGTTCGGCAGCGTCTTCACAGCGATCGTCTTCGGAACGATGGGCGCCTACGCCGCGTCGCGCTTCCCGTTCAAAAACCGCGACTTTGCGATGTTCTCGATCCTTTCAACGCGCATGCTGCCCGCCGTCGCGGTCGTGATACCGGTCTATCTGCTGTATCGGACGCTGAACCTGATGAACACCTATCTTGGGATGACGCTGCTTTATACGGCGTTCAATCTCCCGTTTGTGATCTGGATGATGCGCAGCTTTTTTGACGAAATACCGCGCGAGATTGAGGAGGCGGCGATGATGGACGGCTCGTCCCGTTTCCGCGCGTTTTACAGGGTGGCGCTGCCGCAGGTGAAGTCGGGCATTGCAGGCGCGGCGGTCATTTCGCTTCTGTTTACATGGAACGAGTTTCTGTTTGCGTCCATGTTGACCGGCGAGGAGACGCGCACGGTTCCCATCGCGCTGGCGCAGACGCTTCAAGGCGAACGCGGCGTGGACTGGGGAAAGTTGGCGGCGATTGAGACGCTTTACATTCTGCCTGTGCTGATTGCGGCGGCTTTGCTTCAAAAATACCTGCTGCGCGGCCTTACGTTTGGGACGGTGAAGGGTTGAGCATTGAGGGCGAAGCGAGCGCCGTTTCATCAATCTTTATCCGCTGGACGCGCCGCGGGAGTTCTCGCGATCCTTCTGACAGTTCTGCCCGCGCTGACGGCGCCGTCCAAAGCCCAGCAGCAGATTTCCCGCAATGTCAACGCTGAACCAAGCTACGACTATCTCTATGCCGGTTTCTTCCGATCAAACTTTGCTGATGAGGATGCGTCCAACGGCTTCGGCATTGAGTTCGCCGGCTCAAAGTCGTTCGGCGACAATTTTCACGTGTGGGGAAACGGCGGGCGCAACAGCTTTGAATCCACAGAATCCGATGCGAGCTTGACAGACTCCATTTTCAACATCGGCGTTGGAACTCAATTGGACGTTTCGGAGTACGCTAGCGTCTTCGCCCGGATCGGATTCATATTCATGGAGACGCGAGTCGATAGCGTCGGCGTAGGCGGCAGCGGGAGTTGGGACGGTTACATCGCTTCACTCGGCGTCAAGGCATTCCCAATTCCGAAATTGGGATTGGCGGCAGACGTTGAGCGCATTGAAATAGACGATGAGACCGAGTTCGTCCTTGAGTTCTTTCTTGGCGTTTCAGCGCAGTACCGCCTCACGGATGAATTCATGGCGAGGGCGTTTATTCAACGCGGCATTTCGGATGAGGTTTCGGATTACAATGTTCTCGGCGCGATCGCGGAGTACCGTTTCACGAGCATTGTTGCAGCTTATGCGAGCGCGACAAGCGTCTCTCCAGACAACAAAGTCGACGTTCGCGCTATTGGCGCAGGTCTGAGATTCCATCTCCCATGATCATCCTGACGAGGATACGGGAACGGAACAGCGCAATCCGCGCAAAGCGGGGGTCGGGTCAGATTCCTTCGTTGAATCCGCGCCCTTATGATACAATAGCGAAGGCGCGGCGCACACTCAACGGGGAATAACAACATGGCGCGTAAGAAGCGCACCACCATGATGGAGCAGTACCGCCGAATACGGGCGGAAAATCCGGACGCCATTCTCTTCTTCAGAATGGGAGATTTTTACGAAACCTTCTACGACGACGCGGCGATCGTTTCCGAAGTGTTGGAAATCGCCCTCACCGCGCGCGGCGAAAGAGACCCCGAAGGAAAAAAAATACCGCTTGCCGGCTTTCCGCACCATGCCCTGGACGACTGCCTCCATAAGATGATCAAGGCGGGGCATAAGGTGGCTGTCTGCGAACAGATTGAAGACCCGAAAAAAGCGAAAGGCATTGTGAAGCGCGCTGTTGTGCGCGTTGTCACGCCCGGCACGGTGACAGACCCGCATTCCCTTCAACAGAAAGCGAACAACTTCATCGCCTCGCTCTATCTATATGAGAAGCAGTGGGGAGCCGCCGCCGCCGACCTGTCGACCGGCGAATTTTATGTCCTAGAAACCGATTCTGACGAGACGCTTGCGACGGAGCTGGCGCGCATCAGCCCCGCCGAGTTGACGCTGCCTGAAAACTTTCAGCTCCCCAACGCCTATCAGAATCTAGACCTGGACGCGCGGCCGCAAACGGCGGAGCGGCCCGCCTGGGAATTCGACCCCGAAACGGCGCGGCATACGCTCATGCGCCATTTTCAGACGCGCTCGCTGGACGGGTTCGGATGCGCGCAGATGCCCGCCGCCGTCGGAGCCGCCGGCGCGCTCATCTCCTACCTATCCGAAACCCAAAAGGAGAACATACGGCACATCACAGGGCTGTATGTCCATTCGACGGACGCCTTCATGACGCTCGACAGCTCCACAATACGCAACCTGGAGCTGATACGCTCTATGCGGACAGGCGACGCCCACGGGACGCTGCTGCATGTCCTCGATATGACCTTGACGCCGATGGGCGGGCGGAAGCTGCGCCGCGCCCTCCTAGAGCCGCTGCTGAACATTGGCGAGATACAGGCGCGGCTGGACGCTGTCGCAGAGCTGAAAGAGAATCCGCTTGACCTAGACGAGCTGCGAACCGCGTTGAAAGGAGTTCACGACGTCGAACGGCTCATCGGGCGAGTCGGTCTAGGCTCTGCCAACGCGCGCGATCTGCGGGCGATGGCTGCGTCGCTCCGCGTCCTGCCCGGCATTAAGGCGGACATTCTTGCCGACCGCGAGTCGAGCCTGCTCATCACGCTCCGCGACTCGACCGACACATGCGAAGACATCGCGGAGCTGATCAACCGCGCGATACATGAATCGCCCCCCGCCGGGCTGCGCGACGGCGGCATCATCAGAACCGGCTACGACGAGGAGCTGGACGAGCTCCGAAACATCATGACGAACGCGAAGGACGCCATCGCCGAGCTGCAAGAACGGGAACGGGAAGCGACCGGCATACAGTCGCTCAAGGTCGGCTTCAATCAGGTGTTCGGATACTATATTGAGGTTACGAAGGCGAACTTGAGCAAGGTTCCCGCCCATTACATCCGCAAGCAGACGCTCGCGAACGCCGAGCGGTATCTCACCGAGGAGCTGAAATCGTTTGAAGAGAAGGCGCTGAACGCCGAGGAGCGCTCTGTTGAGCTGGAGTACGATCTGTTTGTTGAGCTGCGGGAGAAGGCGCGGCATGAAACGGCGCGCATTCAGTCCGCCGCCGCCGCGCTTGCGAACCTGGATTTTTTATCGACGCTCGCCTTTGCCGCCTCGCGGCATGATTACGCCAAGCCTGAAATTCATGACGGCGCCGACATACGCATCCGCGACGGACGCCATCCTGTCGTTGAACAGCTCGCGCTGGATGAAGGGTTTGTTCCGAACGACACTCTTTTAAATTGCGAGGGAGATCAGTTTCATATCGTCACGGGACCGAACATGTCCGGCAAATCGACCTATCTGCGGCAGGTGGCTCTCATCGCGCTCATGGCGCAGATGGGCAGTTTTGTTCCCGCTTCGGAGGCGTCCATCGGCGTTGTGGATCGGGTTTTCACGCGCGTCGGCGCTTCCGACAATCTCGCCGGGGGGCAAAGCACCTTTCTGGTTGAGATGAACGAGACGGCGAACATTCTGCATAACGCCACCTCAAAAAGCCTGCTGATTCTGGACGAGGTCGGGCGCGGCACCAGCACTTTTGACGGGCTAAGCATCGCGTGGGCGGTTTCGGAGCATATCGTTCAATCGATCGGCGCGAAGACGCTTTTTGCGACGCATTATCATGAGCTGGTGGAGCTCGCGTCCCACAACCCAGGCGTGCGGAATTACAACGCGGCGGCGTCTGAGGACGGGGAGACGATCACCTTTTTGAGAAAGATCGCCGAAGGGGGGGCGGATGAATCGTACGGAATACAGGTTGCGCGTCTTGCGGGGCTTCCGAGCCGCGTTGTGAGCCGCGCGATGGATATTTTGGAGATACTGGAGCGGCAGGAATTGTCCGTGAACGCGCGGCGGCGCGCGCGTCCCCGCCGTTCGCCGAAAAAGAAAAGCGGGCCGCCGGGCGGGCCGCTTCAGATGTCGCTGTTTGTGCCGCCGTCTTTGGGCGAGCCAGACCCCGCTTTGAAGGCGCTGCGGGAAGCGGTTTTGGCGCTGGATGTGGACAAGATGACGCCGATAGAGGCGCTGAACGCGCTGCATGCGCTCCGCAAGCAAGCGGAACCGGACGAATAAACAAGCGCGCCGTCTGTTCAGCAATCTCTATAGGCGATGATGTTGATTTTAGAGAGCCGTTTTGGAATGTGGAGGCTGTCTAGAAGTTCTCTGGATTCCCGCTTTCGCGGGAATGACGAACTGCCCGATTCGAACAGGGTTGTCGTATGTCACCGCCTGTAAAGTCTAACGTATCTTCAGCGAGCTGACCGCAATCAGCGCCAGAATGATTCCGACGATCCAGAACTGAACCGTCACCTTCGGCTCAGGCGCTCCGCCCTTCTCAAAATGGTGATGCAGCGGCGCCATACGGAAGAGGCGCTTGCCGCCTGTCCGTCTGAAATGCCACACCTGCAGGATGACGGACAGCGCGTTCGCCACGAAGATGCCGCCCAGTATCGGCAGCAGCAGCTCTTGTTTGATACAGAGCGCGACCGCTCCGACAGCCCCGCCGAGCGCCATGGAGCCGGTGTCGCCCATGAACACCTTTGCGGGATAGGCGTTCCACCAAAGGAAGCCGAGGCATGCCCCCGTCAGCGCCATCGCATAGACGACCAGCTCGCCCGCCTGCTCAACGTGGACGATGTCCAGATACTGCGCCGCGACAGCATGCCCCGCCACATAGGAGAGTCCCGCAAACACTGCCGTCACCGGAAGGACGCATCCGATCGCCAGCCCGTCCTGTCCGTCCGTCAGGTTGACCGAGTTTGCGGACGCGGTCATCACAAACGCGGCGAAGACGGCGTAAAGCCAAACCGGCAGCTCCGGCTGAAACTGCTTGAAAAACGGCGGCGCCAGCGTCGTTCCAGGTCCGTTGTATGCGAGGTAAAGGCCGATCGCCAGCCCGCCCGCCGCCTGCAGAACGATCTTCTGCCTGCCTCTCAATCCGAGGGACTGGTTCTTGCGTATCTTCGACATGTCGTCCAGAAGGCCGATGGCTCCGAACCAGAGCGCCGACAGCAGACAGACCCAGACAAGCGGGTTCGTCAGCTGCGCGAACAAAAGCGTCGCCGCGAGCCATGAGACCAAGATCAGCAGCCCGCCCATCGTCGGCGTGCCTTCTTTGGAGAGATGTTCCTGCAGTCCCTCCTCGCGCACTTTTTGGCCGATCTTCATCTTTCTCAGCTTGCGGATCATCCACGGTCCCGCCGCAACGCACACGATGAACGCGACTGCGGCGGCGTAGATCGACCGAAATGTGATGTATTGAAAAATGCGGAGGGGCGAAAAATAATCGCGCAACAGCTCAAAAAAGAGATGGTATAGCATAAAACCCGCCTAGCCGTCTCCAAACGCTTCCAGAATCTTTTCCAGCTGAATCGACCGCGAGGCTTTGAGCAGGGCGCAGTCGGTCGGCTGAAGACGCCTGCGCAACTCCAGCGCCGCTTCTTCAACCGTCTCGCATGGCGCCGTTTCAAAGACGCCCGCCGCCGTTGCCGCTTCCGACATCGCATGCCGAAAACGCCCGACAGGAATGAACCCCCATAACCATGACGGATTCAGCCCGCCTGCGATCTCTTCATGGATGCGCCTTGCCCGCTCCCCGAGCTCTAGCATCTCGCCGAGAACGACCCAGCGCCGACCCTCGCACGGCAGCTCCTGAAACGACGCCAAAGCGGCGCGCGTGGAGGCGGGGTTCGCGTTGTAGCAGTCGACGATGAAGCGAAAGCCGTCCGCCGAGACGGGCTGCATGCGCATGGGCGGCGGTTCTGCTTGAGCCAGGCGTTTGATCATCGTCTCCGCTGAGACGCCGAGAAGGTTGCCGACCGTGAATGCCGCCAGCGCGTTCATCGCCTGATGCGCCCCCGGCGCCGGGACGAACGCGCGCCCCGCCCGCTTGCCTTCTAAACGCAGGTCGAAATGGACGCCGTCCGCGCCCGCTTGTATGTTTTCCGCCCGCCCGTCCGCCTCCATGCGCATTCCGAAGGTCGCAACCTGCGCGCAGCGTTCCGCCAAAGAGGCGACGCGCCGGTCGTCCGCGTTCAGAACCGCCCATTCGGCTGAGAGCGGCAGCGCGCTCTTCTCCTCCAAAATGCGCTCTTCGTTGATCAGATACTCCGAATGGGACAGGCTTACGTTTAAGAGGACTCCGATCGTCGGGCGGGCGATTTCAACCAGCTCGGCGATCTCTCCAAAGCGATTCGTTCCCATCTCAAGAACGGCGTATTGATGCGTCGATTTCAGCCGAAGGAGCGTGTGCGGGACTCCGACGCGGTTGTTGAAGCTTTTAAACGGCTTGAGCGCGTCCTGCCCGAGAACGGCCGCCATCCACTCCTTCGCGCTTGTTTTGCCGTTGCTGCCGGTGACGCCGACGACCGGCAAATCGACGCGCTTGCGCACATGCTTTGCGAGCGCGATGTACGCATCCCCCGTGTCCTTCGCAGCGACAGCGAACGCGAACCTGTCCAAGCCGGCGGCGTCCGTCCGTTCCTCGTAGACGAGCGCGCCGACCGCTCCCCGGTCCGCCGCTTCGTTTAGATACGCATGCCCGTCCGCCGTTTCGCCTTTTAAAGCGACAAACAGCTCCCCTGGCTCCGCCGTCCTCGAATCGGTTGAGACGCCAACCGCGGCTGCGCCCGATGCGTCATGCAGGACGCTTCCCTCAACCGCCTTCTGAACGCCCCGCGCCGAAAACGATGCGAGCAGGCGCCGACGGCTCATTTAAACGCCGTACCCAGCAGCGCGCAGACAAGCGCGCGCCGCCTCTCTGTCGTCAAACGAGGCGCGAACCCCGTTTGTCTCCTGATAGGTCTCATGCCCTTTCCCTGCGATGAGCGCGACGCTTCCAGGTTTCGCCGCGTCAACGGCGATGCGTATCGCCTCCTTCCGATCCGTTTCGGGGACGCGGTTTGCGCCTTCAGGCATGCCTTTCTCGATCTGTTCAATGATCGCTTCGGGCTTTTCGCCGCGCGGGTTGTCGCTTGTGACGACGCTCAGGTCGGCGAGCCGTCCGGCGATCTCGCCCATCTTGGGGCGTTTGCCGGGGTCGCGGTCGCCTCCGCATCCGAAGACGACGATGACGCCGGTCGGCTTCAACGCGCGCGCCGCCAGTAGAAGCCGCTCCAGCGCGTCCGGCGTGTGCGCATAATCGACAATGACGCGAAACGGCTGCCCCTCATCTATCGACTGAAACCGCCCCGGTATGGCGTCCACCGACTCCATACCGTCGATCAGCTTCTTCGCCGAAAAGCCCAGCCCATGCCCCGCGGCAGCGGCCGCCAGGGCGTTCAGCGCGTTGTATTCGCCGAGGAGCTGAAGACGGACGCCGCCTGCGTTTCTGCCGTCTATGACCAGGTCGAACGCGGTGAACGAGGCGGTTGATTCCAGATTGTCGGCGCGGACGTCTGCCTCTTCGCTGAAACCGAAACGAACAAGGCGCGCTCCTTCGATCTCATCCGCCGTCTCAAGATACAGCCCCGCCTTCGGATCGTCGATATTCGCGGCCGCCGCTCCGTCGGGTTTCAGTTGACGGAACAGCTGCCGTTTCGATTCGCCGTACGCCTCCATCGTGCCGTGATAGTCGAGATGGTCTTGGGTTAAGTTGGTGAAAATAGCCGCATCGAAGCGGGTTGAAATGAGCCGCCCTTGGTCTAGGGCGTGGGAGGAAACCTCCATCGCCGCCGCCTTGCCTCCTTTGTCGACCGCCTCGCGCAAGAGAGCGTTCATCTCGATCGGATCGGGCGTCGTGGAGCGCGCCTCAATCGTCCGTCCGCCCGTTTCATGTCCAGTTGTGCCGATGCGGGCGCACGGCATGCCGGCCGCTTCAAAGACGCTTTTGAGGAAATAGGTTGTGGAGGTTTTGCCGTTTGTGCCGGTGACGCCCGCCAACGTCAGCTCGCGCGCCGGGTAGCCGTACATGGCGTCTGCCAGCTCTGCCAGCGCCTTGCGCGTATTGGGAGCCTGTATCCATGCGGCGGTCGGAACGGTCGGCTCCGTCTCCGCGGCGACGACCGACGCTCCGCTTCGAACCGCCTGCTCAATGTAGCGATGTCCGTCGGTATGAACGCCGCGCACCGCCACGAACAACGACCCAGGCTGCGCCTCTCGACTGTCTAAGACAATGGAGCCGACGCGCGTTGCGCCGTCCCCAAAAAGACGCGCCCCCTTCGCCGCTCGAACAAGCTCCGCCGCTGTCATTCGTTCGCCTGCGCCTCATAGAGGAACGGGTTTGACGAAGCGATGCGTTTGTTCCGCATGATCGCCTCGACAACCGCCTTGAACGCCGGTCCTGCGACCGCCCCGCCGTAGTACGCCCCGCTTCTTGGTTCATCGATCAGAATGATCATGGAGTACTCAGGGGCGTACGCCGGGAAAAAGCCGGCAAAGCTGCTGATGTAGGAGCCGCGCTTGTAGCCGCCTCCGTGCGGGCTAGCCTTCTGCGAGGTGCCTGTCTTGCCCGCAATCGGGACGCCTTCCACCTGAACAGCCCGCCCTGTCCCTTCCTCAACAACGCCGACAAGCAGCTCTGTGACGATGCGCGCCGTCCGCGCGCTGATCGGCTGCCCGATCTTCTCAGGCTTGATCTTCTCAACCGTCTCGCCGTTCTGATTCCGCATTTCCTGAACGACGCGCGGCTGCATGATGACGCCCTTGTTCGCGATCGCGTTGAACGCCGTCAGCAGCTGTATCGGCGTCATCGAAATGCCCTGCCCCCAGGGCGCAAAGTTGATCGCAAAGCCGGCGCGGTTGTAAAGGTCGCGTATGGAACCGGAACGCTCATAGGGCAGGTCGATGTTCGTTTTTTGGTGAACCAAGAACTGCTTGATCTGCTCCCGGTACTCGTCCTGCGTCATACGGCGAGCCAGTTTCGTAACGCCGATGTTGCTTGACTTGTAGATCACCTCTGCGACGGTCAGGTCGCCGTACGGATGCGAATCGCGGATCGGCTTGATGCGCGGCGCCGGCTTGAAGGAGCCGTTCTCGCAAAAGATGATCTCGTTCAGATCGATCACTCTGTCCGACTCGATGAGCGCGGCAATCGTGAGCGCCTTGAAGACGGAACCTGGCTCATACGGACTCCAGATCGCCTGATTGCGCTTCGATTCTTTTTTGAGAGACGGATCGTTATACAGGTTCGGGTCGTAGGTTGGGTAATTCGCCATCGCCAGCACATCGCCGCTGCGCGGGTCCATGACAACGCCGACAGCTCCGGCAGCTTTATGCTCAGCAACCTGCGTTTCTAAAGCGTTCTCCAGCGCAAACTGAATCTCCTGGTCGATGGTGAGAACAACCCCCTCGGCGCGTTTGGGGGCGCCGCCTTTGACAACCTCCAGGTCAATAATCCGCCCGCGCGCGTCCTTCACCCCTGTGCGTTTGACCGTGCGCGCGCGTATCGTCTTGTCGTAGGTCAATTCGACGCCGTCGATTCCTTTTCCGTCAATGTTTGTGAATCCGACGACATGGGAGGCGAGCGTTCCGCGCGGATACGCCCTGCTGCTTTCCACCTTCTCTTTCAGCGCCCCCTTGGGAGACCAGCGGAAGTCGTTCTCATCCAGCTCGCGCTCCAACGCCTCAAACTGCGGCGGATCAATCCAGCGAATCACATATTCAAAACCGCGGGCGCTCTCAATCTTTTTGAGCATGTCGGCAGGGCTGGCGTTCTGCGGATGATGCGCCGCAAGAATCTCCGCCATCTTTTTCTTTCGCCGATCTAAAAATCCCGCAGAGTACCTGCTTGCCAGATCCTTGTAATATCTGGTATCGACCGAGATAGAGTATTTGTTCTTGCTGACGGCGAGTTCGCGCCCTTTTCGGTCCCATATTCCGCCGCGCTGGATGTTCTCATCAAAGTTGCCGACGGTCTGATTGCTGAGCGACTTGAACTCTTCCGTCCGTATCCACTGGATATCGAACAGGCGGTAGATAAGTCCTAGGGCGAGAAGAGCCGCGGCGTAGACCATCCACTGTATGCGCGCGTTTGGACGAAACGGAAGACGCGGCTGCGCCTTTCGGCTGCGTTTCATCTACTCTTCGATCTCCAGGTCGTTCTGTCGATTGAGCAGGAACGTTTCTTGAACGGCCGCCGTTTTCCTTGCTCTGAGCGACAAGCCGACCTGCGCCGTTATCTGCGGCATCGGCGCGCCCATAGGCACCACTTCAGGTCCCTTCTCCGCTTTCACAAAGCCGAGCTCCTGCGCCACCGAGGCGACATATGCGGGCGCATGCCGGCGCTCCACCTCGATGTGCGCAATGTCGATGGCGTTGTTGACCGATTCGATCCTGTCGTTGATTTCCTTGATCTCAAACGAAATCTGCGTCTGCGAGTTGGCAAGCCATATCTGAACGGCGCAGACAGCCGCAAGCGCGCCCATTAAAATAATTGGGGGCCATTTTGCCATCGCGTCTTTCAATTCAGCGCGCTGAGACCTGCGCATTTCCAAGCGCCTGCTCCGCGCCGCGCTGCTATGGGGCTTCAAATTCGTCGTCATCAATTGCCCTAACATTTCTAGTATGGCGCGAACCGCAACGCGCGCAACTTCGCGCTGCGAGACCGCGGGTTCATACAAAGCTCATCGCTAGTCGGAGTCGTCGGCTTCTCGCACAAGATTTCGTAGGCGGGGTTGCGCCGCGCCTCGTTCCGAAACCGCCATTTGACGAGCCGATCCTCCAGAGAATGAAAGGAAAGGACGCACAAGGTTCCGCCGGCATTCAACGCCGGGATCGCCGCGTCCAGACCCTCCCGCAGCCTGTCCAGCTCTTGGTTGACAGCGATTCGCAGAGCCTGAAAGACGCGCGTCGCAGGATGGATGCGCCCGCCCGCTCCGCGCAAGCCGACCGCCCTGACAAGCTGTCCCGTCGTCTCAAATGGTTCGGTTCGCCGCTGTTTCGCCACTGCATTCGCAATCTGTTTGGATCGCCGCTCAGCTCCATATTCGCGGAAGACCTGTTCTAACCGCTTCTGCGTGTATGTGTTTAATACGTCAGCTGCCGTTGTTGAGGTTTCAGGATTCATACGCATATCAAGCGGTTCATCGCGTTTAAAAGAGAATCCGCGCCCCGAATCTTCCAGCTGTGCGGATGATACGCCCAGATCCATGAGAATCCCGTCCGCCTTTGGAAGTTCCATACGGGCAAGGTCGGCAAAATTCGCCTGCTCAAGGACGGCGCGCTTTCCGAAACGCGCCAACCTCCGCCTCGCCGCAAACGCCGCTTCAGGGTCCTGGTCAATTCCAAGCAGACGGCCGCTGGGCGCGGACGCCTCAAGAATCGCCTCCGCATGTCCGCCAAGGCCGACCGTCGCGTCAATATAAAACCCGGTCGGCTTTGGTTGAAGACATCCCAGCGTTTCTTCAAGCAAAACCGGCTGGTGATGTCCGTAAGGCATGCGCATTTCCCTCAACTCAACGGCGCGCTTAAAACAAAACGCCTAACTTAGCCTTATTCTACAAAAAGGCGGCCGACGTGTCAATGCTCAAATGCGCATTTTCGCCTTTTTCTTGACCTGAAACCCCAAAACAGCCATCATTATCGGTTGAACGGCGTTTAAAACGCAGAAAGGCGAACTTCTGATGGCGCTCTTCAAGGCGGCAAGGCTGCGGGAAATACCTCCAGGAAACCGACTGCTCGTCGACATCCATGGCATCGAAACGCTGCTCTTCAACATCGACGGAGAAATCTACGCCACCGGCAACTACTGCCCGCACGAAGAGATTGAACTGGACAGAGCCAGCCTGAACGGACATACACTCATCTGCTGGGAACATGGCTATGAACTGCGAGTCGACACGGGGGAGTGCCTGACCGACTGCTCGCTGAAACTGCCCACCTTTCCGGTTGTCGTCAAGGAAGGGTATGTGTATGTGGAGCTGTGAACGGAGGCGGTGGCGGAGAGAGAGGGATTCGAACCCTCGGTGACGTTGCCGCCACACATGATTTCCAGTCATGCCAGTTCAGCCGCTCCTGCATCTCTCCGTTCTGCGAACAATCGACAGCCTAAATCATACGCCTCAGCCGCTTCAAGGTCAAATGGATTACTCTGATCTTGAGGCTTTAGTTGGGCATGTCGGCATGCGAACGCGGACGTTGTCTGTTGGACTCTGGATTCCCGCTTGCGCGGGAATGACGACGCGCGGCGTGAACGCTTTAGGGTTAAAAAATAAAACCTCTGTATAAGCGCACTACTCGGCCGCTATCCGCTACAACAGCTCTCCGCGCACCATCAGCGCCGACGAAACGGCAAAGTAGTCGCGCCCCGCCTCCACCCTGTCTTTCAGATAACTCAGGCTAAGGTTCAGGTCGGCGCGCACATGCTGGCTCAAACGGTATCCAAGCTGCAGCGCCGTCTGGTAACGCTCCGACCGCTCTTCGGACTGGTTGCCCAGATTTCCGCGCCGAACCACCGTCGTCAAGTAGTTTGTCACGTTTAGGTTCTGCTCCAACTTCAGAACCGTTCCGACGATCGGAACGCGCCAGCCGGCGGCGGTTTTTAAGGTGTAGTCGACGCTCATACTGGGCGTCACGATGATCGAGTTCGTTTCAACGCCGCTGCGCTCCTGGCGCCTAAAGTTGACGCGGCTGCCGAGAGACAAGCGCGTTTCGCCCAGCGACTGCCGCCAGGTGAGCGCGCTTTCATGGGAGCGGCTGTCCCCAAAAATGGAGGCGCTGTTGGAACGCTCCGTCGTGTTGAAATTGTAGCTGAGCTGAATCGTTGAGCGTCCGCCGCGGGCGAATATCTGCGCGTCCGCCCCGGCGAGAAGCGAGTCGTCTTGGGAACTTGCGCCGACATTTTTGGTGTAGCTGTCGCGCAGCGAGGCGTCCGCGCTGAGCGCAAGCCATTGAAGCGGATCGAACGACCCGCGCAGCGACAGGCGGACGGAGCGCGTTGACGACGACCGCTCCGGCGCGTCCTCCGGCATACGCAGCGCGTCCAGGACCGTCGCGTCGGATTTCAGCCTGCGCAGATAGTCGCGTATGTCGATGCTGTAATCGGCGCTGAGCGTCAGCGTGTTGACGGAGCGCTGAAACGGGTTCAATCCATCGTCGGCAAACCGATCTCGCCCGCCGGCAAGGGCGCGGTCCATCTGCATATTGCCCGCTCCAAGCCAGTCGGCGCGGTTCAGCTGCGCCTCTTCATAGGCGTATGGATCGTATCCGTATCGGTTCATGCGGTCGAGGCTCTCCTGCTCGCGGAAAAACTCCTCATCGATTTCGACCGACGACGGATTCGAAGAGCCGCTTGGCAACGGGGCAGGTTCCGTTTCGGTTGAACCTTCCTCTGCTGCCGTTTCGTTTTCAGATCTGTTTGAATCGTTTGCTGTCTCGGTTTCTTCCCCGGTTTCTGTATTTGTTGGGTCGTCGGTTGGGGTTGTCTCTTCCGCTGTTTCCGTTTTTGTGGAATCGCCTGCCGCCGCGGTCTTTTCTGCGGCTTCTGTTTTCGTTGGGTCTTCGGTTGAGGCTGTTTCTTCCGCTGTTTCCGTTTTTGTAGAATTGGCTGCCGCTGCGGTCTTTTCTGCCGTTTCCGTTTTCGTTGAATCGTCGGTTGGGGTTGTCTCTTCCGCTGTTCCCGTTTTTGTGGAATCGGCTGCCGTCTCGGTCTTTTCTGCTGTTTCTGTTTTCGTTGGGTCTTCGGTTGGGGTTGTCTCTTCCGCCATTTCTGTTTTATCTTTGTTTGAATCGGCTGCCGCCCCCTCTGCTTCGGTCGATTTGGCGCCGTTTTCCATAGCAAGCGGACCTATGCCCGGCGCTTCCATCGGCTCCGCCCGCTTCGTCTCAAAACTGACGATCTCGGCGAGCCGAAATGTCGCGCCAAACCGCGCGTTGAAGTTGAGCGAGATGTCTTTTTGCTGCTCAAACCAGTTCTCCCGCGCGTTCATCTGCGCCCCGACGTTCGGACGCGCGCCGAAAAAGGAGCGGTTGATCGTCGGACGAATCGAAACCCGCTGCCCCCGCTCCGACAACCCGTAACGCCCCTCCGATTCGTCTTCCTCCGTAAACAGCTCCATCTCCCGCGTCACATCGTAGGTCGGCTGAAGGCGCAGCGACGCAAATGGGCTCAGCTGTAAACTGATTGAGCCGCTGTCGATGATGCGGTCGTTCAGGCTGCTGCCGTAGTATCCGTACCCGCCGCCGTCGTCGGAGCTGTTCGGATCTGCCGTTTCGCGGTCGACCTTCACATCCTCATGCCGGTATTCGGCGTTCAAACCGAATTTGCGCGCCGCGTCATACCGCAGCGTCGCCACGTATAGATCGCTGAACTCGGTGCCGCGACTCTCGTTCCAATGCTCCTGCGAGTCGTACATCACATTCAGCGACGGCCATTTCTGAAATTGAACGCCGCCGCGCGCCGTGCGGTTTGAGACGGTGTTGCGCCCCAGCTGCGCTGTCTGAATGATGCTGTAACTCTCATCGGTCTCTGTCTCCTGGTTCCGGACGCTGTACTCCAGCGGAAGCCACGGCGCTGGCGTCAAACGCGCGTTCATGCTGAAATCGTTCGCGCTCTGGCTCAACTGCTGATACCGCCTGCCGTAAGAGGAGCTGGCGGGCTGCGCGGCAGATTCTTCAAAATCCTGGTCCTGGCTCGACGCGCTCACCCGCACCTGCAGCAGATTCCCAAGCCGAAACTGGCTGTCCCCCCGCCGCGCCCAGCCCGATTGAACAAGCGGATCGGCGAGGTAGATGTCGTTCACCCACAGCTCTCCCTCCATCGTCTCGCCCGTCTTGTTCTGAATGCCCAGAACAACGCCGCTGACGCTCGTCAACGACGGCGAACCGACGACGCGCAGCCCGTCCGGATTCCCGTCCCTGTCCTCGTCCGCTATCGAAATGACCGCCTGCTTCCAGCCCGTGAAATCGATGGGAAGGGTGAATTCGTAGTAATCGTCCAGACCCTCTAAGACATTCACCTTCGACTCCTCCTCGTCATAGGCGCTCCCAGAATGACGGTAACTGTAGGAGAGGTTTGAGCGCAGCGCCGCGCTCAGCCGCAGCACAAGCGACGCGCCGGTCGGACGCCCCGCCGGGTTGTAGACCCATATCTTGAGCGTCTGGTGCTTGGAAAAGTCGGCGCCGTCGCCTTGACGCGGTCCCTCAACCCGCCGCCAGGTGACGCCCAGAGAGTCAGGGTCCAGCCCGTATTCCAGCGCGAGCGACTGCTCCCGCCGCTCCGTCACGCCGAGCTGGTACGCCGATTGAACGAGCGGATGCAGCCGTTGAAACTCGTCGTTGTCTTCGATCTGCTGATATGCGAAGCGGTAGGAGTCAAAGTTGAAGTTGTCTTTCGCGCTGACCCGCATATATTCGCCCGTATCGGCGCGCAGCTCCCCGTCCTTCCCTGCGACGATCCCCTGCTCCCACTGGTTGCCGACGATTTCAAGCGACGCAAACTGCAGCTTGCCTGTTATCGTCCCAGGCCTGTTTTTTTCAAGCAGAATGCGCGTCTGTTTCACAAAGCCCCAGTTCGGCAGCCCGACAGGTTCCGCCTCGTTCAGCGGAATGGAGAGAAACTTCCAGCCGGTCGCCGCGTTCTCCTTCTTTACCCAGCTGTCCGGGATCGCGTTCAGCGGAATGGCGATCGTGAAATAGGAATCGAGCGTGTCAAGCGCGCCGTCGCCGTTCAGGTCCTCGGTGTCCAGGATCGTGTTGTTGGCGCCGATGCGCGTGTTGGAGACGGGACCGTTCCAAACCCAACCCTCATCTTCGTCCAGCTCCAGCTTGCCGTTGCCCCGAAATTTGTTCTCGTCCGACAGATTTTCTAGGTCCAGGTCAAGCAGGTCAACGACGTTGTCGCCGTTCGTATCGGTCAGGTCGGGCGGCAGGTCTTCGCTGTCGAGTCGCTTGTCGTCGTCCACATCCTCGCTGAAATGCCCAACGGCGATGTGGAGCGTCGCGCTGTCGTCGCCGACGGAGCGTATCCACACCTCCAGCGACTGCCGGTTCAGATAATCTTCTCCCTCGGCGCTGATCGGATAGGTCAGCCCGCCCCACTCAGCGGAGACATCGTTGAACCGGTACCCGATTTCGCCGATGAGCCGTTCCTCGCCGCCTCTTGGGATGCCGTCGATGGAGGAGGAGGCGACGCGCTGGTTGCGGAAGTAGTTGTCGGGCGGGTTGTCGTCGTCGCGCTGCTGAATCGGGAAGTGGACGCGGGAAAAGTTGGACAGGCGCGTCTCGATAGGCGGCGCGGCGATCTGCCATCTGCGTTTGAAGACCGGCATGGAAGAGGAGTCGCGCGCGCCTTCCATGCTGTCAATGAGCGCGAGTCCGTACGAGTTCGGGTTGTTGTGGCTAAATGCCGCCTCGCCGCTGAAATGGAGCGCGAGCGGCATCTTGCCGACATCGACAAACGGAAGCGAGCTGATCAGCCCCGACAGCTCAAAAGCGCGTCCGAGGCTGCCGTTCACATCGAACGCCTGAAGCCGTCCTGGCGTCTCGGCGATGGACGGCGGACCGGCGGAACGCTGCCCGGCGTTGTAAATATATCCTGTTGCGATCTGAAGACCGTCGATAAAGACAGGGTCGAAAAAGCTGCCGGAGGTCAACCCGTACGCGCGGCGGGAATAGCTGCCGCCGTAGGAGCCGCCGTAACTTCCCCCGTATCCGCCGCCGTAGGAGCCGCCGTAACTTCCCCCGTATCCGCCGCCGTAGGAGCCGCCGTAACTGCTGTAAGAGGAGCCGTAGGAACTCCCGTAGGAGGAGCCGTAATTGTTGTATGATGAGCCGAAAGAGGAGCTCCCGCCGTATGGAGCGAGCGCTTGGTCAAGCATATTCGACTGCGCGTCCTGCGGGTCTTCAGACCGTTTCGGCGTCCACTCGTAGCTGAGCCAGACGCCCGCGACGGTCTGTTGAAGCGACGATCCAAACGGCGAGTATTCATACTCGACCTCCACCTCGTCAAACTCGCTCAAGGGGCGGTTGAAGGTGAGCGAGCCGAATTCGTAAAACATGTTGTAGTCGCCGGGCGCGAGCCGCTGTCCGTTGACGCGGACAATTTCGCTGCCGGGAATGATGTTCAGAACGTTCAGGTTGTACTCGTCCGAGCGGTAGGAGTAGGCGGCTTGAATGGCGTAGATCGACGCGTTCGGGTTGTGCGTATCGCGGTAGAGCGCTGGGTTGGCGAGCTCCTCCCGCAAGTGCGCGTACGGATGCGGATCTTCCAGCGCAAAGGGGCGCGCGTCCGGAAAAATGAGAAGCCCCTTTTCAAAGTCGATGATGAGCGAGTCGTATTGACCGTCGCCGTCTCTGTCGTATTCGATGTCGACCCGCCCGTCGCCGTCCCTGTCTAACCCAAAAATCTGGATGTACGGGATCGGGTTGCCCGACTCGTCCTGGTACGCCTGCTTTCCGCCTCTCCATATCGTGAGTTCAAAGTCGGTAGGGCTGATATTGCGGTTGCCGAGGCTGTACACATTCATCAGCTCCGTTCCGCGCAGCGATTCTTGTTTTAAGACGACATGCCCCCCGCCTTCCGCAAGCGGATCTTCTGTGTCGCCGACGGTTCCGCCGCCTGCGCCGATATATTCATACGCGACGACAATCTTGGCGCGCGGAGAAACCTGGTTGAAAAATTCGATCTGCCCCGTTTCGTAGTCGATGGCGTAATTGTCGCCGGAGTATTGCAGGTTGAAGTAGCCGTCGATGGTCTGCGTCCCGGCGACGTTGTTCGTTCCGTCCCCGTCATCAATATAGATGCGTTCGCTGTTTTTCTTGATGGGCAGATATTCAGGGTGTATCTCTCCGTCTTCGCCGAGATGCAGCTGATAGTACCGCTGGCGGGCGAAGCTAGTGTCGGCGATCTGCCGTCCGGGGCCTCCGCCGGCGCGTCTGGACTGCCCGCTCGACTTCCATTTTCCTTTAAGCCCTTTTGTGCGGGAGCCGAAGAGCGTCGCGCGCGCTCCGCCCGATTCGGCGACCAGCTGCGCCCCAAACAGGTTCCTGTTCATGCGCACAAAGCGCGTGTTCGGAAGGTCCAGCGTGATGTCTCCGAATGCGGCGCGCTTGATGATGTTCTCTTCTCCGCCCTCATACCAGACGGCGATGCGCTGCTGCTTCTCCCCGAAGCCCGTGTAGGAGCGCGCGGCGTCTGAATAGTCGACCGCCACATGCGTGTGACGGCCGACTCTGCCGTGGATGCCGATCTGCAGCTCTTGGCGTATGTTGAACCCGTCGGCGCCTCCGCCGTATCTCCCGTATCCGCCGTAGGATGAGCCGAAGCCGCCGTATCCGCCGTACGATGAACCAAAGCCGCCGCCATAGGATGAACCGAAGCCGCCCCCGTAGGATGAGCCGAAGCCGCCGTAACTGTCGTAGGAGCCGTAGCTGCCGTATTCGAAGTCGGAGTAGCCTGTGGAGAACCGCCCGCCGCCGAGGCTGCTGCCGTAGAGGCCTGTCAAGCCCTCGCGCCCAAAGTAGTGCGTGTGGTTATACTGAAACAGGAACGACTTATACCCCTTCACCTCTAGGCTGGAGTTGAGCGGCAGATTGAAATTGGCGGGACCGCCTCCCACGGGGCGGTTGTTTTCAAGGTCGGGGATGCCGCCGTCGGGCAGAGCCGCGAGCAACCCGTCGCCGTTCATCCGCTGCGCGCGGTGGTACGAGATCGTGGCGGCGACGAGGTTGGCGGCGTATGAGTCGCTGTCCTCCCCTCCGTCCATTTCTTCAGTCGTTTGAGAGGGAGTCCAGTCGTCGCGCGTTTCAGGGCTGGGGGCGAATTCGCGGGGGGCGTTCTCTTCGGTCTGGGCGGAGCATAGAAAAGCCGCGCCGAGAAGAAGCGCCGCAGCCGCCAAACGAGGCGCAAAGGATGTCAAGAGGGTCTCCGTTTCGTTGACGTCGTCTGGCGGTATGAACGAACGGCGGGCGCCGCTTGTTTACTTTGAAAGAAAAATGCCCCGCTTTCGGCGATCAACTCGTCCAGCGGAACGTCCCACGGCATCGGCTCAAACGGAGCCGTACGCTGACAATCGAAGGCAAGTCCGATCATCCTTGGGCGCGGCTCCTCGGCGAAGAAGCGGTCATGAAACCCGCCCCCGCGCCCGATGCGATTCCCCCGGCTGTCGACGGCGGCGCATGGGATGAGCGCGGCGTCCAGCGCTTCTTTAGGAACGCGCGGAGCGGTCAACGGCGGAACAGGAACGCCCCAGCGTCCGCGCTCCAGCTGGCGCATGTCGGTCAGCTCGTGGAGCCGCATCGCTGTCGAGTCCGCCTCCACGCGCGGAACGGCGACGCGCCTTCCCTCCGCGCGGAGCCGTTTTATGAGCTGTCGAGTCGGCGCTTCCGGGGAGACGCTCACATAACAGTACACAACGCGCGCGTCCAGCGTTCGGAGGCGTTGAGCGGCCTGCCGTTGAATCTGTTTGCCGCGCCGCCGGTTCTCTTTTTGGGAGAGGCTTCGGCGCCGCTTCAGCGCGTTGCGTCGTATTGCGTCGACGGTCATTTTTTATAAACCGTTCGCCCCTGTATTTCGATGGCGTCCACAATCGCCATGACGACCGCGTCGACAGGCTTGTCGGCGGTGGACTTGGTGAGCCGGGCGGAGCTTCCGCCGGCGACGAGAACCACCTCTCCTTCCCCCGCTCCGACCGAGTCGATGGCGACAGCGTGCCGGTCAAGCAGGCTGCCGTCTAGGCTCATCTCTTGGACGACGAGCAGTTTTCCGCCGGTGAGCTTTTCGTCTTTTTGCGTGGCGACAATCGAACCGACCACTTTGCAGAGCGTCATATGCGGGTCTCCCGTATCTATCTTAGCGCTTGTGGCGCCTTATGTCTAAACAGCCGGCAGCCTCTACAGGCGATGACGTACGAAAATCCTGTTCAAATCGGGCAGAGCGTCATTTCCTCGAAAGCCATGTCCCCGTGAAAAACGGGGAGGGAATCCAGAGTTCTTCCAGACAGCCTCCGCATTCTAAAGCGGCTCTTTCAAAATCATCGCCTATAAGAGACTGTCAATTTAAGGGGAGGGTTGACAGGGGGAAGAGAAAGGCGCATGATTGCATCGTTGCGCGGCAAAACGCGGGCGGTTTTCAAGAAAGGAGAGCGGATGAACGTAGAAGCGCAGGAGTTGAAGTTCCATGCCACAGAACAGCATGGAGAATGTTCGGCGCTGTTGATGCGGCCTGAAGGGGCGTCGGCGCTGCTTGTTCTAGGGCATGGGGCAAGCACAACCATGCGCCATGGGACGATTGAGACGATCGCGGAACGATGCGCAGCGGCGGGCGTCGCGTCTCTGCGCTACAACTTTCCCTACAGCGAACATGGACGCGGGCGCAACTCCAACGCGCACTGCATGGAGACGATACGCTCCATCGTCCGAACGGCGGGGGAGATTGCGGACGGCTTGCCTGTTTTTGCGGGCGGGCATTCGTTCAGCGGGCGCATGACCTCCATGGCGGCGTCTGAAGAGGCTCTGGAGGGGGCGGCGGGGCTTATTTTCTTTGCGTTTCCGCTGCATCCGTCCGGCAAGCCCGCAACCGAACGCGCGGAGCATCTCAGCGGGGTGACGGTTCCCATGCTGTTTCTGTCAGGGACGCGCGACAAATTAGCCGAAGAAAACTTGTTGAAAACGTCGATCGCTCAGCTGGGCGAGCGCGCTGTTCTCCACTGGCTCCATACTGCCGACCATGGCTTTAAGACGTTGAAACGCACACGCAATACGGACGAAGATGTGTTTGACGAAATGGCGCGCGTCATATGCGGATGGGTGAAAAGCGTCGCGGAAAGGAAGGAATGAGACTTGAGTTGGCAATTTGAACGTGTCGCGGGACCTTTTGCCTTCACCGAAGGACCCGCTTGGGACGGGGCAGGCGTTCTTTTTACGGACATACCGAACAGCCGCATCATGCGTTACGACCCGTCGACCGGCGAAACGGCGGAGGCGCGAACCGGCACGCAGCAGGCAAACGGGCTGATGTTTGACCAGTCGGGGCGCCTGTTTGCATGCGAAGGCGGCGGGCGGCGCATTGCGCTGTATGACGGGGAAAGAACCGTCTCAATTGTCGACCGGTATGAAGGCAAGCGGTTCAACAGCCCAAACGACCTTGCATTCGACTCAGCGGGAAGGCTCTGGTTCACCGACCCGCGCTACGGCGCCGAAGACGACCTAGAGTTGACGCATCAGTCGGTGTACCGGTGCGATCCCGCGGACGGCGGGGCATGGAGCTTGACCCGCGCCTCCTTTGACACAACGAAGCCGAACGGGTTGCTCGTGTCGCCCGACTGCAAGACGCTGTATGTGGCGCAGAGCGAATATGGCGAAGGGCGGCCCCGCGAGCTGCGCGCCTATCCGATTTTGGAGGACGGCTCCGTCGGCGAGTATGAGACGCTGCATAACTTCTACCCGCACCGCGGCATCGACGGAATGTGTTTGGACTCGGAGGGGCGCATCGTGGCGACAGCGGGCTGGGAGGAATCGGGCCCAGGACCGATGATCTATGTGTTTGAGCCGTCAGGGCGCGTCCTTGAAACGCATCCGATCGAGGCGAAGCCGACCAACTGCACATGGGGAGGGGACGACCTGCAGACGCTGTATGTGACGGCGGGCGGATGCCTCTACCGCGCGGAGACGGACCTGCGCGGCTTTCTGATCTATCCGTCGGACGGAGCGGTTCAGCAGGGGTATCTGCTTTGAGAGCGAGAGGCGGATTTGGCAAAAAAGCGCCTTAGCCAGCATTTTTTGCGCGACCCTGGCGTATTGAACCGTATCGCAGAGGCGGCGGGGCTGTCGCCGGGGACGGAGGCGGTTGAGATTGGGGCGGGTTCCGGCGGCTTGACGCGCGTCTTGGCGGAGCGCGTCCGCCCCGGCGGCAGAATTGTTGCAGTCGAGATTGACGACTCTTTCTTGGAGTCGTTGAGAGACATGGAGAATGTTGAGGTTGTCCATGCGGACATCTTAAAAACGCCCCTGCCAACGCTGCTGAAGGCGCCGGGACCTGTGATCGGAAATCTGCCGTACCATATCACGACGCCTGTTATAGAGTGGCTCGTTCAGCACCGTTCCATGTGTACGTCGGCGACGCTCATGGCGCAGCGCGAGTTTGCGCGCCGTGCGGCTCTGGCGCCAGGCGAGAAAGGCTGCGGTTCCATCTCCGTTTTTGTGCATTACTATTTTGAGGTGAAGACGCTCTTCGATGTCGGCCCTGGAGCGTTCACGCCGCGCCCAAAGGTCTGGTCGACCGTGTTTCGCTTGAAGCCTTTGAAGGAACCGCGGGTCCAACCTCTGGACGAAGAGGTTTTTTTTGCGGCGGCGCGCGCGGCGTTTGGTCAACGGCGCAAGACGCTGCGGAACGCTTTAAAAAGCCGTTTCCCAAATCGGATCGAGGCGCTGCGCGAAGCCGGCATTGACGACAGCCGCCGAGGCGAGACGTTGAGTATGGAGGAACTGCGCGCTCTTTCGGACGCTTTATGCATTCGCTGAAACATCCGCCGTTCTGATTCGTTTGAATTGACGCTTCAACAAAAGGGCGTCTATAGACGACGAGATTCATTTTGCGCGCTGTTTCAAGCGCCTTTTGACCTTCAAAGCGTCGTCTGTAGCTAGACTTCTACTACAACTCTCTTGCGTAGGTTTATGAAGCCGCACATTTTTTGGCGTTATTTGCTGCTGTTCGTTTGTTTAGGCTGCGCGTCCGATTCTGGGCTGGGTCCGTTGATTGACGCGCAGAGGCGTTATGCGGCGCAGGGGGCGTCGCCGTCGGAGTGGGTGTCGCTGGGCGAGGCGTTTGAGGCGCAGGAGCCAAACGCGGGCTGCGAGGCGCTGTTCGGCGCGGCGATCAGTTACTACGACGCCGACGCGATGGCGCGCGCGGCGGCGACGTTTGAGCGTCTCCTGTCCGATTATCCGAATTCGCCGCGTCTGCCGGAGACGCTTTACTTCCTCGCGGTCGCGTATGAGGAGCTGGAACGGTCGGCGGAGGCGACGCGCATGCTGAGTCGGTTGGTCCGCGAGTTTCCAGGCAATCAATACGCAAAGGAGGCGGCGCATTATCTGTCCGGCGTCGCAGGGGGCGTCTTGATACGCGGGGCGGGGCAGGGCGGCGCGCGTTCCCGCTGGATCGTCGTTGACGCAGGACACGGGGGAATCGACCCTGGAGCTATCGGACGCGGGGGGCGTCAAGAGAAGGAGATTGTTCTCGATGTGGCGCGCCGCCTGTCGGAAATACTGTCCAGAAGCGGATACGATGTGCTGTTGACGCGGGGCGAGGATCGTTTCGTTCCGCTGCTGCGCCGAAACCGCATGGGCCGGCATCGTCAGACGGGGGTCTTTGTGAGCCTGCATGTGAACTGGGCGCGCCTCTCTTCTGCGAGCGGCATTGAGACCTGGGTGGCTCCGTTGTCGCATCCCGAATTTGCGGCGCTGCCCCCGGAGACGGCGTCCCGCATCTATGAAGAGAACCGCGCGTTTGCGGAGATCGCGCAGCGGACGCTCACGGTCAAGACGGGGGCGAAAGACCGCGGCGTCAAGGAGGCAGCTTTTAAGGCGCTGAGGGGGCTGCGCGTCCCAGCGATACTGGTCGAAATGGGTTTTTTGTCGAATCGCTCGGAGGCGGCTCGTTTAGAGCTTTCATCCTATCGACAACTCTTGGCGGAGGGGCTGGCGCGCGGCATCCTGTCCTATATTGAGCGCTCCAACGCGAGTTCATGAGAGCGCGGCTTTCCGTTTTTCTTAACCTAAAATAATGAGACTCCCCGCAAGAGGCGCTCTGCGGACAGCCGCCCCTATCGCGGCGTTGATGATCTGGCTCGCGCTGCGGTTTTGGACGATCGCGGAGATGCCGTCGGCGCCCGACCCGCGTGAAGCTCTGATTGTTCAAGACGCGCTGGCGGTTCTAAACGGCGGGGCGCCGCAGCTGTTCAATTGGCCTGGGACGCCGTGGACGCATCTTGCCGCGCTCTTCTCCTGGCTGTTTCAGACGGCGGACGCTTGGCGTTTGGCGGGGTTGATGCGCGGGGCGTCGCTGCTGTTTGGGGCGGCTTGCCTGCTGTTTATGTACCAGCTTGGGCGCCGTTTGGGCGGGCAAAGCGTTTTGGCTCCGCTGCTGTTGGCGTTGACGCCCTCTTTCTCGGCGGGGGAGGCGAACGCGGCGCTGGTCGACATTCCTGCGCTGGCGCTCGGCATGGCAGCGATGTCATGCGCCTTTTCAAACCGCCCGCTCTCTTCAAACCGCGCGTTCTGGGTCGGGGCGCTCATCGGATTCGGCATGGCGTTCAAATGGACGGCGGGCGTCTATGCCGTCCCTGCGTCCGTTCTTCTTCTGTTGGACGATTCCCCTCGGCGCTCCAAGGCGGGGGCTTTGCTGTCGGCGGCGGGCGGGGGAGCTGTCGGTCTTCTTATCGGCTGCCCGTATCTTCTCATGGATTTTCCGCAGGTCTGGGAGGGGCTGCGTTATGAGCTGTCGCATTACAGAGCCGGGCATTTCGCCCTTTTTCCGACAGCCGAGGACGGCATTTTCTCCCCGGCGCTGCGGCATGCGGAGGCGTTTGTCTGGGCGGCGGGGCCAGGGCTGGCGTTGGCGTTTGCAGGCGTTTTCTGCATCTCGTTCATTCCGCTTTTAGGCGGGAGCTTAAATAAACAACAAAAACGGGAGCGGCTTGCGTTGATGGCGTGGACGCTGACGGCGGCGCTTTCGGTTGCGCTTCACCATTTCAGTTTTTCGCGGCATTGGCTGCTGGCGCTGCCTCCGCTGGCGCTGCTGGCGTCGGCGGTTATGGGGGAATCGAGACGGCGGGCGGCTTGGACGGCGCTGGGTTTGGCGGCGGGGCATTCGCTTCTGTTGACCGCCTCGCTTGACATGCAGACGCGCCTGCCCTCAACGATTCAGCGGTGCGAATCCTGGATCGCCGAGAGCGGGCTGGAGGTCTCCCACGGTCCCTCGGAGCCGACGCTCATTTGGATCTATCCGCCGGGGCTGTCGTCTGCGTCGGAGGCGGAGGCGGTTGTCGCTGCGTCGGCAGAGGCGGAGCTGCAGCGCGCTGTCTGGGAGAGGGCGGAACATTACCGCGAGGCGGATTTTTTCCCGTTGACGCGCGCGCATTTTACAACGGGCGGGTTCCACGCGCGGCTGGCGGAATCGGGGGAGTATCGCATGGCGGCGCGTTTTTCGGCGGAGCGCCCCGCTTGGGTTCGCGCGTTTCTTTTTTTGGGTCGAGAGCCGCCGTTTCCGCACAACGCGCTGTTTCATCCAGAGCTGCGCGTTTATGTCCGAAACGCGACGGGTGAAACGGAGCCATGAGGCTAGCGCCCCCTTCGTTAATCATCATTTCGCGCCGCGTCAATGACGCCCAAATCCTTCTCAATGATCTCAAATTCGGGATGGTCGGCGGCCTCGTTAGAAGCGCCGGATTCCATGTAATGGTTGGTAATGGACGGCGATTCTATTTGATGAATGCGGTTCTGCACCTGCTCTAATTGAATGAATAGCTTGTCAAACTCCGCATCTTGAGCCTTCTGAATTGAGGACGCCAGTTGCGTTTCGCGCTGGCGCAAAGCCTCCAACTCCAACTTACCCGCCTCGGTTTGCGCTGCTGGAGGACGCCTTACCTTCCAGGAAACGCGCGCTTGCTGGTATTCCTCCAAGTAGAGCAGTTCTCCGTTAGGAAGCCTCAGCCTGCCGTATTGCCTTCCTTCCGGCAGCTTCCCCGCCCAGACCAGTATCCATATTGGATTGCGCCATATCTTATCTGGTATGCGGTTGTCAATGTTGGGTATTTGACTCCGCTGCTCAGGGGAGAACTCATCAAGATTGCCAATTGGCATAAAGCGATGCAGCGCGTCTCTTAGCTCGGGATTTTCCCCGTTCTTGAACAGTCGAGCGTCCACATTCATACTTGCCCAAACGACGGGTTGGGGGTGTCCTTCTGCGACCAATTTCTCATACTCAATTCCTACCAGCCGCGCATATTCGTCCATGGCGTCTTGCCATTTTGTGAATTGATATTTTCCCGTTGAAGGAGGGAGGACCGGCGCGGTCGGCTCCGTCTCCGCATCCTTGCTGTCGTCATCCATCGACGGCTGTAGCGCCGGGGGCGTCTGATCGTTTACCGTCAACGGAGATGCGCTCCCCCCGCTTGCTGCGTCATGCGCTTCGCGCATATGGAGGTCGTTGTCCGCGCCAGGCCGCAACAGCCAGATGAGCGCCGCAATCAGCAAACATCCCGCCGCTATAACCCATCTCAATCTATATCTCATTTGCTTCCTCGACCTGCCCCAATTCCCCTCTCGTCCACCGTTTCATACCGGCTCCGCCGTTCCGTTCTATAGTGGCATAAACCGCGTAAACGTCGCAAGAGCCCGCAAAAATGGGTAGTACCTGAAGGCGATGGAATTCATTAGGGCATATTTTTGACCAAGACGAG
>JAPPNK010000022.1 GCA_028818695.1 Candidatus Poribacteria bacterium | reverse complement strand
GCGAACCTGTCGCAAGCGGCGTTTACTACGTCCGCATTCAGGCGGGGTCGTTTACATCGTTGAGGCGGATGCTTGTGTTGAAATGAGGCGGCTTGTTTGGGGAATCTTAAAGCGGGAATGGCCGTCAAGGACCGCAAAACCGTCATTCCCGCGCAAGCGGGAATCCAGAGGCGCCGCAGAAACCGTCCGCGTTCGCATAAAGAAAAGGTTGTGCCGCCCTGCGCGTTGGTGTACTATATTTATAAATCTGTCATTTGGAACTGCTGGAGATGAGAAAAGAAAGGACGCAACATTGAACACACGCCTTACGATCCGCCTGACGTTGTTTACCGCCGCCCTTGTCGTTGTGGCTGTCGGGGGGTGGTTTCTGTCCACTGCCGCGCACAGCGTTACGCCGGCACCGGGGCCGCTGCCGCCGGAGCCGATAGCGAAATGCAAATGCATTCCAAAGAGCGACCTGGTTATCCGAAGCTGGCAAGCAGGGCAGGCTGACGCTTTGAAGTCCACCTTCGTCACGAACGAGGAGACGAAGTGCGATCTCTACGTGTTGATCTCTTATAGAGATCGCGCAGATGAGTACATCTGTCCGAAATTTTATACATGGGAGAAAACGTCCATGTCCCATGGTTTCGTGTTTGCAAAGCAGCCAGAGTGGATATTCTCGAACTTCGTTCTTGATGCGACTGCCACTGGCCCCAAGCATACGTTCGTGGCGCATCCCCAAAATGTTGAAAAAGGTACCAACGGCCGCGACAACAAGCCAATGAAGATCGAAATCCGCTTTTCCGCTGTTTTCGAGTGCCTGCCTGCGTGCGCTATCTGTCCCAGCAGCTGCCCCTATGCAAACAGCAGCAGCGGCAGGCGAGTCGAACGCAATGTGAAGAAAGACCTGGAGCAAGATGGCATTGACCAGATGCGGCAGGAGTATGTCGACCACCGCACGATTGACGTAACCCAGCCGAAGCGAATTTAAAGCGGCGAACTCGTTTTACAATAGACGAGACGCCGGCTACGTGCACATGCTGGACGCGGGGCTGGAAGGGTTCCGAAACGATTGGGCGGCGCAATGCAAAATAATAAAAATTGACAAATCCGGCGATCCGGACGCCAAGATTAAGCCTCTGCATCTGACCAGCGGATACCGCAACCCAGAACACAACGACCATGTCGGGTCGAACTCGCCCCGCAGCAAGCATCAGTACGGGCTCGCGCTTGATATCCAAAACATTGATTTGGATGGCGATGGCGAGGTGATTAGAGAAAAAGACGGCATCTTGATGAAGGATGCCGCAGAGCTAGCAGGAGCTGGCTATGCAGATTGGGAGGATTACAACACGATTACTCACGCGGATTGGAGGACGAAGTGATCATGACAATTCGCAGATGGGCTTTGGTCGCGGCTGTCGCGGGTTTGGGCGTTCTCGGCGTCTTTCTCTACCTCTGGATGGACGCGCGCAAGGCGAATGAGCTGCCCGCGCCGCCGGACGAATCGACTCAGACTCCTGTTGTGGAGTCTCCGGTGCCTGAAGAGCTGAAAACTCCTCCTTCCGACGACGGGCAGGCGGAGACGACGCAGGTTGAAACTCCCCCGACGCCACAGCGAGAAACTCAAGAAGCTCCAAAGGGTACGAACGAAAACCTTGACCCTGTTGCCGAAGCATGGGCTGTCGTGAACCACATCAAGGCGAACCTTCATGAGTGGGGAAACTTCTCGCCCGAAGCCGAAAATCTCATAGAGCTGCTGCTTCCCGTATCGAAATGGAAAAATCCTATACCGCGCGATGGCGACGAAAAACTTATGGAAGACTCTATTGAGCTGCTTGAGAAACTGATGCCGTATCAGGACCCGCGGGCGGCGGAGGTTTTTGTCGTATACACGTTTGAAGGACCTGGCGCCAGACGAACTATCGAGGCTGCGATAGCGTTAGGGCCGGCGTCTGTTCCGTTTGTGATACCGCATTTTAAGAAAGACTACCCGGAGATCAGATGGGCGTCAAAGATATTCGTTAGCATCTGGCAAACGAACCGTGATCTGCTGGACGGGGTCGCCAAGCATATCGTCATTCCTGAGCTGGAGCGCTCGCTGAAGGTGGACAATATGCGTAATGTCCGCGCATATTTAAACCAGCTCAAAGCCGCGCTTGAATGATGCGGCGCCATGCGACATACTGCTCAAAAGCGCGTCGGCAGGCGCGCTTGAAACGGCATACAGGAATCGCGCGAAAGGCGGAACATGGCGCAAGACTTCAACCCCAACACCCTCTACTACGGCGACTGCCTAGACTGGATGCGCGAATGGGAATCTGACTGCGTCGACCTGATTTACCTGGATCCGCCGTTCAATTCCAACGCGAACTACAACGTTCTCTTCAGCGATAAAGGCGACGGCAAGGCGCAGTACCGCGCCTTCAGCGACACATGGAGCTGGGACGCCGCCGCCGCCAAACGGTATCAGCAGTTTGAGAACGCGCCTGCGCGCCCCGCGCATGACGCGATGGTCGGACTGCGCCGCATACTCGGCAAATGCGGAATGCTGGCGTACCTGACCTACATGGCGGAGCGGCTGGAAGAGATGCGCCGCCTGCTGAAACCGACAGGCACTATCTACCTCCACTGCGATCCGACCGCCAGCCACTATCTTAAAATCGTCATGGACGCCATCTTTGGCAAGGATAACTTCCGCAACGAGATTGCATGGTGCTATTCCACAAGCGGACGGCCTAAGAGATATTTTGCCAAGAAGCACGACATCATATTTTTATATACGAAGAGCGATAGAGCTTTTTGGGGCGATTATCGAATACCTGTCAGCAAGGAATATCTTGAAAGCCACTACCGCCATACAGACGCAGAAGGCAGAAGATGTCGAATTCGCGTTGACGCTGGAAAAACGCGAATTTATTATCCAGAGGACGGGATGATATGCAACGATTGGTGGGAGATTCCATATTTAAACTCTATGGCGGAGGAGCGTCTAGGCTATCCGACGCAGAAACCGCTGGCTCTGTTGGAGCGCATCATCGAGGCGTCAAGCAATGAGGGCGATATTGTGCTGGATCCGTTCTGCGGCTGCGGCACAGCGGTGGAAGCCGCCGACCGTCTCAACCGCCGCTGGGCGGGCGTCGACATCAGCTCCTTCGCCATTGATCTCGTTCGGAAACGCCTGAAGGACGAGTCGATACCGGTCAAAGGAATTCCCGCCGATCTGTCGTCGGCGCGCAAGTTGGCGCGCGAGAAGCCGTTTGAGTTTGAATCCTGGGCGGTGACGCGCCTGCCTGGGTTCGCGCCGAACACGAAGCAGGTTGCGGACGGCGGCGTCGATGGGCGCGGCATGTTGTTTGACCAGCCGGACGACTGGGACTCGCGGCTCGCTCTTGCGCAGGTCAAGGGCGGGAAGTACAACGCAGACGCGCTGCGCGCTTTTATCAGCGTCATCAACGACGGCAAAGCGGCTATTGGACGCTTTATCACGTTGGATCCTGTCGGATCGGCGGACGCAAAGTCGCGCGCCGTGGAGCAGGGTACGATCGTCGTTCGCGGTCAATCGTATCAGCGGCTGCTTCTCTGGTCGATGGACGATTATTTCAACAACCGCCCCTGCCCTCTCCCGCCCATGACGAATCCGTACACGGGCAAACTGATGCAGCAGGGTCTGTTTTAGCGGCAGGCGAAACCCCCCTAGCCCCCTTTTCAAGGGGGAATGCTGACCTTAGCGCTTTAGTTGGGACATTCGCCTGGGCGAACGCGGACGGTTTCTGTGGCGCCTCTGGATTCCCGCTTTCGCGGGAATGACAGCCTGGTTGGCGGCGCCTTTTTCCCATAAATAGAGCGTTCATTCGTTCAAATGTCCCAACTTTACGCATGAGGTCAGGGAATGCGATCGCGCCCTTACAAACAAGGGGCGGATTCTTCGTCCCCGCCTGCCGTCTATCCTGTCCTTTTTTCAATCCTGAAAATCCTAGTTCAGACAAACCCGCAAAGAGTGTATAGTATTAAAGGAACAATCAACTGGAGAAACCAATGAACCCGCCTATCGTGAGAGCCGCCATGCTCAGCTTCGCCCATGTCCATGCCGAGGGGTACGCCCGGCAGGCGAACGGGCTGGACGGCATTCAGCTCGCCGCCGTCTGGGACGAAGAAGAATACGGCGGCGTACAGGGCGCCGAACGGCACAACCTAGACTTCCACAGCGACCTGGACGCCCTGCTCGCGCGGGACGACATTGACGCGGTCATCGTGAACGCCGTCACCTCCGCCCATCCCGACGTCATGGTGAAAGCGGCGCAGGCTGGCAAACATATCTTCACCGAAAAAGCGCTCGCCGTCGATATCGACGGATGCGACGCGATCATCGACGCGGTTGAAAAAGCGGGCGTCAAGTTCATGATCTCGCTCCCCTCCCGCTGCCAGCCCGACCTGCTTCTCGCCAAAAAAGCGGCGGAAGACGGCCTCCTCGGCGACCTGACCTTCGGGCGCGGACGAGTCGCCCACTCCGCCTCCTTAGACAGATGGTTCGGCGGACCCAGCGCCTGGTTCGCCGACAAGGAACGCGCCGGCGGAGGCGCCCTGTTCGACCTCGGCTGCCACCGCATGGATGTGATCCCGTGGCTCATGGGCGAGCCGAAAACCGTGGCGGCAATCATCAACAATGTCAGCGATTCCTATGAGATCGACGACAACAGCGCGACGCTCATCGAGTTTGAAAACGGCGGCATTGGGGTCGTGGATGTGTCATGGGTTCACCGCTCCGGTCCGAATCTGCTGGAATTATACGGAACGGAAGGTTCGCTTGTTATGGGCGCGGGTCCGACCCGTCTTGAGACCCGCCGGCTGGACGACGCGGCGCGGGACGCCTATCTAGAAAGCGTCCCCGACCCGCTGCCGGCGCCGATGGCGCAGTGGGTGAACGCCATCCGGATAGACGCGCCGATGACGATCAACATACAGGACGGGCGCCTGTTGACGGAGCTGATGCAGGCGGCGTATCTGTCGGCTGAATCGGGGAAGGCGGTGCCGCTGCCGTTGTGAGATGCGTTTTTTGGGGCGTTCCAGAGTTTGCGGTTCCAAGTTTGCGCCGTTTGGCGTCCTCGCCGGCGGAGCTGGCGGCGGTCGTCACGCAGCCCGACCGTCCGCGCGGACGCGGGCGCAAGCTGTCTCCGCCGCCGGTCAAAGCCGCCGCGGAGAGTCTCGGCATTCCCGTCTTACAGCCGCCGCGCGCGCGGGACGCCTCGTTTACGGAGGAACTGCGCCGTTTGAAGCCGGACATCGCCGCCGTCGTCGCCTACGGGCAGTTGCTGCCGAAGTCGATTCTGGAAATGCCGCGCTTTGGATTCATCAACCTTCACCCGTCCGCGCTGCCGAAATACCGCGGAGCCGCTCCGATACAGCGCGCTCTCTGGAACGGCGAGACCGAAACAGCCGCGACGATCATGCAGCTGGACGAGGGGGAGGACACCGGTCCCGTCTTGGCGTCCCTTCCCGTTCAAATCTGTCCGGATGAAACGGCGCCGGAATTGTCCGCCCGCCTCGCCGAATTGGGCGCCGACCTGCTCGCGGCGGTTCTGGAACGTTACCCTGATAATCCGCCTGCGCCGCAGCCCCAAAACGACGCGCTCGCGACGAAGGCGCCGAAGCTGGAGCGGGAAGACGGGCGCATCGACTGGCGTCTGCCGGCGTCGACCTTATATAACCGTTTTCGCGCCTGCGCCGAATGGCCCGGTTCATGGACATATCTGCCCGATGGGAAGAGGCTGAAGATTGTTGCGTGCCGCGCGTTGACGGAGCCGCTCGACGGTAAGCCTGGGACGATTGAGGCGGCGCGGGGGATTCTGCGCGTTCAGACGGGTCAAGGCGCGTTGGAAATCCTGCGCGTCCGTCCGCCCAACCGCGCCGATATGAGCGCCGCCGCTTATCTGAACGGTCTGCGCGGCGCGTTTCCGCCCCGTTTTCTTTTAGGAGAGCCTTGATGAAACAGGCGCGCGAGGCCGCGCTTCTTTTTTTAAGTAAAGTCTCCACGCTGAACGGCTTGTTCATTCTGGCGGTCGTTGCGGCGCTGGTCTGGGGGGGCGCATTCTTGTTGTTTGCGTATGTCTGGCTGCCGGGATTTGTGGCGGGAGAGGAAATTGTCGTGCCGGACGACCTGATCGGCTTGTCGTATAAGGAGGCGGTTGAACGCGCCCTCGACATGGGCGCCCGCGTCGACGGCGCCAAGACAGCGCATCAGCACAGCGCGGAGATGCCGAACGGCTACGTCATTTCCCACACGCCGCGCCCTGGGCAGAAAGTGAAAGCGACGCGCGCGCTTGTGTTCACCGTCAGCAAAGGTCCGGAGATGGTCTCCGCGCCCGATATTGTCGGCTACTCGGAGCGGGAGGCGGAGTCTCAGATCAAAACGGCGGGGTTGCGCCTCGGCGCGGCCGCCTATACATATTCGGACGCGCTCATTGAAGCCGGCAAGGTGATCGCCTCAACCCCTCAAAGCGGCGACGCCGTTGAAAGCGGCTCGAAGGTGGATCTACTTGTCAGCCTCGGTCCGCGCCGAATCCAGGTGCGCATGCCGAACCTGATCGGAAAAGAGGTAACGGAGGCGGAAGCGATACTCGCCAAGCGCGGCTTGCGCGTCGGCGAAGTGAAGATCGGGATCGATCCGAGCCGTCCGCGCCGCTCCATCGCGCTGTCGCAGGAGCCGGCGCCGGGCGAAATGATCTATCAAGGGGCGTTCGTTCGGCTGACGGTGAACGCGGCAGGCGACTCCACATCTGGCAGATTTGTCGTCGCGTCCCACACCGTGACCGGCAACCCCGACGCCTACAAACGGGTTCGGCTTGTCATTGAGGACGACGAGGGCAAGCATATCCTGATCGATGACCGCGTTCAGGGGGGAAGCCCGCTCAGCTTTCCGAGAACAGTCGTCGGAAACGCGCATCTGCTCATCTATGAAAACGACATGACGCGCCCCATACAACGGAAACGCCTGCCATGAACAAGCCGAAGATCGTTATCGCGCCCTCGCTCCTTTCCGCCGATATGTCCAACCTCGGCGGCGAACTGAAACGCATCGAAGACGCCGGCTGCGAATGGGTTCATATCGACCTGTTTGACGGCAGATTTGCCCCAAACCTCTCTTTCGGTCCAAAGACGGTGTCGGACCTGCGGCGGCGCACGGAGCTGTTTTTGGACGTCCATTTGATGCTTTTCGATCCGCTGCCTTGGGCGGAGCGGTTTGCGTCGGCGGGGGCTGACCAGATCACCGTTCATCTGGAAGCGGGCGGCGAGACGGCGTCCGTTTTAGAGGCGATCCGCGCCGCGGGCTGCCGCGCCGGCCTCGCCTTAAAACCGGACGCCCCGGCAGAAGCGCCGTTCCCGTATCTTGACCAGATCGACCTGCTCCTGCCGATGACAGTTTATCCAGGCTTCTCCGGGCAGCGTTTTTTGCCTGAAGTCGTCCCAAAGATCGCCCAGGCGCGCGACGAAATCGAACGGCGAGGGCTGCAGGTTCGCATCCAAGCGGACGGGGGAGTTTCGACCAAGACGGCTCCTGAGCTGGCGCGGGCGGGCGTGTCCGCATTTGTCGCCGGCTCCGCCCTGTTCGGTTCAAACAATCTCGCCGCTGCCGCCGCCGACATACGCCAAGCCGCCGCAAACGCCCAAAGGAAAGCCCCATGAAATCCGCCTCCATCGTCAGCTTCGGATGCAAGGCGAACCAGTACGACTCGCAGGCGATGGGCGAAGCGTTGACCGACGCCGGCTACCGCATGGTTCATCCGCCCGAACGCGCCGATCTGTACATCGTCAACACATGCTCCGTGACGGGGCAGTCGGACGCAAAGGCGCGCAAGGCGATACGGCGCATCCATCGCATCAGCCCCGATTCGACCATCTTTGTCACGGGCTGCTACGCGCAGAACGCGGGCAGCGCGCTGCTGGAAATCGAAGGCGTCGACAAGGTGTTTGGAAACGCGGAAAAGTTTGCGCTGACCGAACTGGTGCGCGAGGCGGAGCGGGCGCAAACCTTACAGCGCGAGTATGTCGGCGACCCGGACGCGCGCGTCGATCTGGGCGAGTTTGGGCTAAGCGTCGCCTCCTTTGATCAAAAAACGCGCGCGCTCCTGAAGATACAGGACGGCTGCAGCCAGTTCTGCTCATTTTGCATTATCCCTTACACGCGCGGACGCATGCGCAGCCGCCCGCTGCATGAGATCGCCGACGAGGCGCGCCGTCTGACCGAGAACGGGTACGCTGAAATCGTTGTCACGGGCGTGCATCTCGGCGCATACGGCAAGGACATTCGCCCGCGGCGGAGCGTCGCGGAGGTTCTGCGCGCCCTCCACGAGCTGCCCCGCTTGAAGCGGCTGCGCCTCTCATCGATAGAGCCGATGGACGTCCCGCCCGAATTGATACGGACGATGGCGGAGCTGCCGAAATGCGCGCGGCATCTGCATCTGCCGCTGCAGAGCGGGTCGACGCCCGTTTTGAAGCGCATGCGCCGCCGTTACACCGCAGATCAGTTTTTGTCGCTCGTTGAATCGGCGCGCGAAGCGATGCCGGACATCGGCCTTTCTACAGACGTCATGGTCGGCTTCCCCGGCGAGACGGACGCGGACTTTGAGGCGACGATGCGCGTTGTGGAGCGGTGCGGTTTTCACCGCCTGCATGCGTTCCGCTACTCCCCGCGGGAGGGGACGCCGGCGGCGCAGTTTGACGACCAGATCCCTCCTTGGACGGCGGGAGAGCGGAGCGCCGCCCTGCGCGAGCTGGGCGGAAAACTGACGCGCCGCTTCCAAGAGGCGTCGCTCGGCTCGTCTGCCGAGGTTCTCATTGAGGATGTGAGAGAAGGCGCGGACGGGTCGCTGGCAGGCTACACGGGCAACTACCTCCGCGCGTTGACCGACGCCGCCCCAGACGACATCGGCAAACTGCGGCGCGTCCGCCTCTGCGCGATAGAGGGCGGGCGCATGCGCGGCGCGCTTCTTTAAGCCGACGCCCCAGGGCGCCTTACGAGTCGTCTTCCTCCTCGTCCTCATTCGGCGGCTGCCTTTTGAGACGCTCCTGCTCGTCAAAGCGGCGGAATGCCTGCTCAACCTCCTCGCGCGAATGGCGTTTGCGGACAGCGTTGTAAGCGTCCTGGGCATGCTGGGCGTCGCCCGCCTTGGCGAAGGCGCGCGCCATGCCCAGCAAGGCGTTCATGTAGCCTTCGGGCGTCGCCTCGGAGAGACCGTACTCCATCTCAAACACATCCTGGTACGCCTTCGCAAAATCGGCGTATGCCGCGGCCATTTCCGTTTCTGCGGGTTGAGGCGTCTGCTTTGCCGATTCAGCGGCAGCGGCGGCGCGTTCTTCCCAGATGGACGGGAAACGCCGCTCTCCCCGCTCTAATTCCCGGTAACGTCCCGCGACCCACCTGTTGCCGGCGGCATACGCTTTCTGGAACTGATCTGTCGCTTCATACATCATGTCCAAACGCTCATAGGCATCGCCGAGAGTGGTGTGGAAACGCGAATTGGAATGCAGACCGTCCTCCGGCAGAAGGCGCGAGATTGCGGCGATCGTCTCCTCGGGAAAGTTGCGGTACAGATTGTCGACAGCGATGGACACCGCCCGTTCGTCATTTGAATAATGTTGAATCAGAAGCCGCGCCGATTCAACAGCGTCCACATTGTCGATTGCTTTCAAGATCAGCGCCTCAAGGGAGGTCGGGTCCTTTGCCAGGACGCGGTTGGCGTACTCGATGGCGTACTCTCTTTCCCTAGGCCATTTCTCGCCTTCGATCCCCCAGTCCGAGTTATACAGATATTCGGCGGCGGCCATGTCGTCCATCCCTTCGACCAGTATTTCGATCACGCCGCGCGGCGTCCTTCCGTTCTCTTTGCGATGGATGTCGCTGCTGCCGTACTGGTCATAGAGATACTTGCGGATGCGGTTCATTTTTTTGGATTCGCTCGGATCGTATATCCAGCCGGAGCGGTCAGTCCCTGGCATATCGTCCGGCGTTGTTTGAACCGCAAGGCGAGAGTTGAGTTCGGGCGGTTTCTTTTCCTGCCCCGGCGCCGTTTCTTGCGCGCCGCTCGCTGTTGCGTCGGGAGCGGCAGGCGCTTTGCCGCTCTCGCTCATGGCAGTCTCATCGCGCGAATCTTCGGCGAAGCGAAGCGCCGCAGTAAAGGCCAGCGCGGCGGTCAAAACCGCCAAACCTGCGAACAGAGCGAGGCGCGCCCTACGGTAGAATGAGCGTTGCGTCGTTTTCATATTGACCGCTCCAAACCGCGTTTACAAAGAGCGCCCTCCGGCGCATCCCTTGCCCATACGCCTATAATGTGCCATACTAAATTTGTATTGGCATGTCTGGCTGGGATGAGCGCGTATGTATTATATGAGCGCGCCGTTGATTTTCGGATTGATCGCGCTGCTTTCGGTTGAGCAGGTCGGGACGCTTCCGGCGAACATTCGAATGGAAGCGTTGAGCATACTGTTTTCTTTGTGGGCGCCGGCGGCGGCGCCTTTAGCGGCGCGCGCGTTCGCCTCTCAATATATCCGCGAAACGGCGGCGGGCGCCAAACTCCTCGCCTACATCTTTTTTCTGATACATACGCTTTTGGGAGAGCTCCCGGCGCTGACCAACGCGGCGATGGCATGGCTCCCCCTGCCGACCGTCCGCCTGACGGCGGCGTTCATACCGCTCGCTGTCGGCATGCTGCTCATCGATGCGGCCGCCGGACAGTTCCGCTTTCAAGAATGGACGCGCCGGCTCAAGTTTCAGCTCTTTCCCGTCGTTCCGATCATGGGCTTCATCGTTCTGGGAGACCTGTTTGAGTACGCCCCGTTTCAGATTAAAGCGGCTGTCTTTGAGCGTCCGTGGCTCTACGGAGCGGTCGTTCTGGCGTTTTTGGGCTGCTCATATGCGTTTGCGCCGTCGCTGCTGCGTCGGATGTGGCGCTCCTCGCCGCTGGAAGCGGGCGAGCTGACGCAGCGAATCCGCGCCATCGGCGACCGGCACAACCTCTCCTTTCGAGGCGTCTCCGTCTGGCATGCGGGTCCGCGCTTTTGCAACGCCGCCGCCGCTGGACTGCTTCCGCGCCGGCAGGAAATCTTTATCTCAGAAGGGCTGATCAACATGCTGGACGCGGACGAGCTGGAGGCGGTCGCCGCGCATGAGATCGGGCATATCAAGCGCGGGCATCTGTGGATGTATCTGCTCTTTTCGTTGAGTTATGTCGCCGTTTCGATACTGCTGTTTGCGGGGCTGTCTCCGTACTTGCCTGAATTTTTGAAGGAAACCCGCCTCGGCTTGACCATGCTGGGCGCGGGGTTCTTTTTCTCATATTTTGCGCTGCTGCTCGGTTTTGTGTCGCGCCAGTTTGAACGGCAGGCGGATCAGTTCGCCGCGGTGAATGCGTCCGATCCGACAGCCTATCCGCGCGCCTTGTCGAAGCTGCATAACGCGAGCCTCGCTTCGGGCGGACGCTTTCTGCGCTTGCCGCGTTTTCTTCGAACGCATCCGCCCATTATGGAACGCATCGAGTTTGCGGTTCGGGCGGCTGAGAACGACCCGTCCGCGGCGTCTTACGCAAAACCGCTCTGGGTGTCGAAGGCGGTGGCGGCGGCGACTCCGCTCCTGTTTCTGGGGCTGATTCTGTTTCGAGGCGCCTATCTGCCGACCAAGGCGGAAGCGGCGGAAGCGGTCTCCAGAATATACTTGAGAGAAGCGGAGATCGCCCAGACTGAAATCGAACAGCTGCCTGAAGAGGAATCGACCAAACGGGAGAAGCTGTCCCTGCGCCGCTCGCGCCTGATTGACCATGCGCAAGACCGAGTCTTAAAAGGGCTGAAGGCAGACCCTGAAAACAAGAACCTCGTTTACCTGCAGGGAACCGCAAGCCTCTACTTAAACAAAATCGAAGAGGCGGAGGCGGCGTTTCAACGCGCCCTGTCGACCGATCCGAGGCATCCTGAAACGCTTTTGGCGCTCGCCTCCGTTCGATTAAAACAGGGACGTCTGGGCGAAGCGGCTGATCTAATGGAGCGGGTCGCCGCCGTACTGCCAGACAACAGGGAAGCGCTGGAGATTGTCGAAGACATCCGAAAAGCGGAACGAGAACTGGGAGCCGCCCCATGATGCGCGTGGAATCGATCAAAAAATATAGAGACTCAGAATGGGAACGAATCGCCTCTCGGCACCGGCACCACTCCGGCGGAGGATACGTCTCCGGTCGAGAGATCATGCAGGAGCATACCCGCCTCGCCGACACGATCATCCGCCGACTGGTGCGCTCATGCGTCGAAGACGACATCCTTCAGAAGGACGTCCCGCTGACAATGGTGGCTCTCGGCGGTTACGGGCGCGAGGAACTGAACCCGCACTCCGACATTGATCTGCTGATTTTATACGACTGTCCTAGGCCCGAAATTGAGGGAACCGCCAAGCGCGTCGTCACCGATCTGTGGGATGTCGGATTCGATGTCGGGAATGTTGCGCGGACGATTCCAGAGTGCCGGCAGGCAGCGGCGGAGGACGGCGAGTCGCGGACGGCGATGCTGGAAGCGCGCTACATTATGGGCGATCAGGAGCTGTATAAGCAGTTTGAACGGGAGATTAAAACGCGGGCGATGCGCAAGGGCGCCAACCGGTACATTCTCAACAGGATTGAGGACTGGCGGCAAGATTTAGGCAACCCAGAGCGGACGCTGTATGTCCAAGAGCCGCATATCAAGGAGGGGGTCGGCGGTCTGCGCGAGGCGCATATCAGCAAATGGATCTCCCGCGTGCGTTTTGGTCTGTGGGAGATACCGGCGCTCGCGCACAGCGGCATACTGCCCAAAATCGCGGTGGACGATTACGAATCGGCGCTCGATTTTCTGTGGCGCGTGCGGAACGAGCTGCATTACATTGCCAAGCGGCGGAGCGATGTGCTGTCGTTTCAGTTTCAGGAGCGCGTCGCAAAAGCCCTCGGATACGAGGACTCTAGACGGAAGCTCGCCGAAGAGCGGCTCATGCAGGACTATTTTCTCCATGCCCGGTGGATTCATGAATGCGCCCAGATGGTGATCCTGCAAAGCCGGCGGGAACCGACCTGGATCAGCCGCAAAATGGACAAGGTCTCTTCGAAGCCGCTCGCGCCCGGCCTCATCGTCCTGCGCGAACGCATACGGTTTGAACAAGGCGCGCTGGAGGAGGCGCTCAAGACGGGGGACGCCGCGCTGCTGGTGATGGAAATGTTTTACCGCCGCGCGGAGATGGACACGCCGATAAGCGTCGCCTCGCGCAAGCAGATTGTGGAAACGCTTCACCGCGTCGGTCCGAAGTTCGGAGCCTGCCTACGGACGCAGAACCGCTTTCTTGAGCTGCTGGCGCTTCCAAACGGCGTCGGGGACGCCCTGCGCGACATGCACAATCTCGGCGTCTTGACAGCGATGGCGCCGGAGTTTGAGGGTCTGCGTTCTCTGGTGCGGTACGATCATTACCATAAATTCACTACCGATGTACACACCCTTGCCGCCGTTTCAAATCTAGACGACCGCGTCGTCGAGACGGCGCAGAAGAACGGCGAGCTGCTGCCTGTTCTCTCCGCGTTGAACCCTGACGAGCGCGTGTCGCTGCGGCTTGGAATGCTCCTGCATGACATCGGCAAAGGCGCGCCCGGCGATATGGGGCATGTGGAGCGCGGAATGCCGCTGGCAAACCGCGCCCTGGGGCGCCTGCGCCCGCTTCGAGACGCGCAGCGCAACGATGTCATGTTCCTTGTTGAAAAGCATCACCTGAAGTCGAACACGGCGCAGCGGCGCAACCTGGACGACCCGGCGGTCATAGAGCGGTACACCGAAGAGATCGGCTCCTTGAAACGGGCGCGAATGCTGTATCTGCTCACCTACGGAGACATCCGCGCGGTCGACCCTGACCTGTGGACCGACTGGTCGGCGACGCTTCTGCATAAGCTTTACGCGCAGACGGAACGCTGCCTGCGCGGCGAAGCGCTGGTGTCGCCGGGGCAGCTGGCGGCGCTGGCGGAAGCGTCCGTTGAGCGGCTCGGCGAAGAGTGGAAGGAGCGCGTCCACGAGCATTTTCGATTGATGAGCGGCGGACGCATGCCGTTCTATTCGATACGGGAGATTGCGGAGCAGACGCTGGCGGTGGACGAGTTCGCCCGCGGCGCGTCCTGCGCTCTCCGCATCTTTTCGGAGTCGGAAGCGTACTCGACGGCAATCTTCGCGGCGAAAGACCGCATCGGCATGTTCGCAGACCTGGCGGCCGCGCTGACGGCGACGGGGGTGGAGGTCCTGTCGGCGGATTTGAACTCCCGCTCGGACGGACCCGCCGTCGACACGCTGCATTTTTCAGGCGGCGAAACGGAAGGACTCAAAGACCAGATTGTGGAAGCGTTCGAACAGGCGCAAAGAGGCGAGCTGGACATCAAGGAGCATATCCAGGAGCTGCGCCAAAGAGATTCCCAGAAACACCGCACCGCCCATACCCCGCCGGAGGCGCGCTTCAACAACGACGACTCCGCCGATTATACGATCATTGACGTCCAGTCGGCGAAGCGGGTCGGGCTCTTATACACCATCGCAAAGACGCTCTCGGACGCCAATCTCAACATTTCGCTGGCAAAGATCTCCACTGCGGCGTACCGCTCCGTCTGCGTCTTTTATGTGGCGGACGAGACCGGCGCAAAGGTTCAAGACAGCGAGCGGATTGAAGCGGCGGTCAACGCTCTCCATCAGGCGCTGGAAAGCGGCGATTGAAGCGGCGGCGTGTGAATCCGCCCGCCGACGATGCGCCGCTCATTCTTCAAAGGGGCATTCGTTACAAACGATGACATACGAAAATAGCGTCATTCCCGCGAAGCATGTCCCCGTGAAAACGGGGAGCGGGAATCCAGAGATCTCCTAGACAGCCTCCGCATTCTAAAACGGCTCTAAAACCAAAACCGTCGTCTACAGAGATTGCCTTCAGAGGCGTTGTCTTGCGGAGCCTTTGCCTCTTTGATGTTTCTCCACTGCATTCAGCCCGCCGCGCCGCCGGGCAACTACTCAATCACGCCCAGATTGAGCTCAATAATCTCCTTCTCATAATCAGGTACGGAATCGCCAGGTCCGACCGTTTCCCTGCGGTCAATATACTTTGTCTCTGTCCATTTGCCGAGGACAAAGCGAAGTATTCTCAAATTTTCCTCTTCCTGCGCCTTTTCTGCTTCGCTCTCCGCCGCGGCAAGCCGCTTTAAATGCCATTCAACCAGCTCCTCCACTTCCTGAACCCTTTTGCGCCCCCCCTCCGACTCCGCCGTCGGAGCCCGCCGCTCCGTCCAAGTGATCCGCAGCTCCTGATGCGGCAGATATTTGTAAATCTCGCCGTTGGGCAGTTTGGTACGATGGTAATAACGATCGTCAAGTACCCTGCCCGAGCGCAATAAAACGGACATCGGATTCCAAAGATAATGCGGTATGCGCAGATCGGATTCAGCGTTCTTAGACGGTATGTACGGACTCATCGCCGCAAGAAATTCCGCGTCGTTTAACATCTCCTCTTGCACAACTTCATAGGCTCGAATCGTCGCGTCCGCCGCCGACGCCCCTTCCGCCGTCTGCCTGTCAAATTCAAGCCCGACGCGCCGCGCAAACTCGTCGTACGCGTCCTCCCAGCCGGTAAAAGTATAGACGCCCGCCTTCGTCCCGCCATTCCCCTCCGTCGGCATGACGCGCGGGGCAGGGGGCGTTTCAGGCGCAGCCTCCTCTGTCGGCATGACGCTCGGGGCGGGGCGTTTCGCCGCCCCCGCCCCGCTAACTTCGTCGCGCCCGCCCTCGCTCCTGCTTAGCCACAGCCATATAAACGGGGCAAGAATGACCAACGCAAACGCCGCCCACAACGCAATTCGCTTCTTCATCCGCTTTGCGCCTCCATTCAGCTCAAATGTTACCGCGCGGGCTTCTGCTGATCGAGAGACAAGCCTGACCTTAGCGCTTTAGTTGGGACATTCTGCCTGGCGAACGCGGACGGTTTCTGCGGCGCCTCTGGATTCCCGCTTGCGCGGGAATGACGGCCTGGTTGGCGGCGCCTTTTTCCCATAAATAGAGCGATCATTCGTTCAAATTTCCCAACTTTACGCATGAGATCGGACAAGCTGGCGGATTCTTCTATTTCGTCAGTGTATGCAATGGGCGCGATCTCAACAGGTTTCGAACGCGTCTGGAGCGCGGAGCCGCTATCCGCCTATTTTGTGTGAAGCGCGGCGCCAATTTCATGCCCGCAGCGAGGACCGCCGCAGGCATGAAATCAGGACGATAGGTTTATTCCTCTAGCTCAAGCGGCGTCGCGGAGATGCGCGTCGCCTGCGGAGCTGTCGAAGGCGCGTCTTCCTGCGCCAACGTTTCGTCAGGAATGTAGTTTTTATAGTCCGAGATGTTGCCGGTCGTGAGCGAGTACACAACCACATTCGTCCCCCAGCGGTACACGCCAGGCGAGTAATGCACCGTACGGGTCGGCAGGCTCACCGGCTCCATCGCGCACATGTAATCGCGGCGAATCATCATCGCGACCAGTTTGTCGCCGACCGAAATGCCTTCGAGGTAGTTTCGCTTCGGCGGCCTGGTTCCCCACCAGAAGATGTCAAAACCGGTCGGCGGTCCTGACAGCTCATAGAAGGATCGATACACCTCATGGTCATTCGGAATGCGTTCGATTCCGTATTCAGGCATGACAAGGCGCATCTGCGCTTGGAAGATTTTGATCATTGCCTGCGCAGGCGCGTTCACCCCGCAGTCGTCAAAGATCAGCATTCCTTGCTTGTCGTATAGATACCGGCGCAGGTTGGCTGATTCTAGGTCGGTCAGCTTGTTGTCCCTGCGTTCACCCGCCCGCATCAGACTTTTTTGCTGTACGAGCGAGGGGTCATGCCCTGTCATCCACAGCATCGGCGACTTTGTCAGGTTGGCGTCGGTCAAGGCGACGGCTCCGCCTTCGACGTTCAGGTCGGTTTTGATCTGCGTCTTTTCGTTGAGCCACTTTGCGAGAGCGGTCAACGCGCGCGTGTCCGCCCACCAGTCCGACAGCGAATGCTTCACGCGGACGAGGCGGAAGACGCCCTTGATGTCCTTGCCTCTTCCAACGATGCGCCCGCCCGGTTCGCCTTTCGGCAGGGGCAGCACATCTGCGGCGCCGATCGTGATCGCGCCAGCCATATTTCCGAGGCCGTCCACTTCGCCGCCGATATGGTCGACCAGCGAGATGCCGGCGACCTTCATCCGCTGTCCGACGCCGCTCCCGCCGCCGACTCCGCGCCCTATTTTCGGTCCGGCTCCGATGCCGGATCCGGCTACAGGAGCGGACGCTGAAAGCGCGCTCGGGCTGTCCTCGACGGGAAGGTTCGCGTCCGTCACCACCTGCGGCACCTCAACATTCGGGTTCTGAAGCCGCACCTGCGGAGCGTTGACCGGCGCGTTCACCTGCACTCTGCGCGGCGTCTGAACAAGCGGCGAGCTGTCCCGCACGCTCGATGTTTTGACGTTCACCGCCGTTGTGAACCGCTGCGCCTGCTGCGGCTGCGAAACCACCGGCTCTTCTGTTAGAACCATCGGCCGAGGCTGCATTCTAACGACCGGCGCACGGGGCGGCGGCTCCTTCGGCTCACTAAGGACGATTTCGCCCTCAAACGGGTTTTCGATGATGTTGGCTTCAACCAAAATCACCAGGACCAACGCCACCGCTAACAGTCCGTGAAAGACGACGGAAAGCGTGAATCCAATGCTTGTGTTGCTTTTTTTCACTTCTGAGCTCCTTATTGAAGAATCTCAATACTCTATCGCAATGCGTCACCGCTGACGCAACGCTATGTTAGCAACATTCGTGCCAAGACGCATCCCGCAGCGGCAAACCTATTATAACCGATCGCCGAATGCCCGTCAATACAGGCGCGAAGCGTCAAACCGCCGCCGAAAAACCAAAACGCAACCGCGCGCCCAAAACGTACCATATGGTACGCCTTTTCCCTAAAACGTACCATATGGTACGTTCGCCGCGCTTAAGGAGCCGGATTAGGCGGAACAGACCTTAAGGTTTTCGTTGGAACATGACGACATGCGAACGCGGACGTCGTCTGCTGGACTCTGGATTCCCGCTTTCGCGGGAGTAACATGTAAATGGAAGCGGGCGGAGCGGCGGCTTTTCCGCTGGTTGTCGCGGTTCTTTCAAGACGATGTCCCAACTTTAGCATGAGGTCAGAGGCGGGACTGACCTTAACGCTTTAGTTGGGACATTCGCCTGGGCGAACGCGGGCGGTTTCTGCGGCGCCTCTAGATTCCCGCTTGCGCGGGAATGACTGCCTGGTTGGCAGGGCCTTTTCCCATAAATAGAGCGATCACTCGTTCAAATGTCCCAACTTTACGCATGAGGCCAGGCGGGAGGGTGGACATGCCGCTCCAAATGCGTTATGATGGCAACGCTTAGCGAAACGCAAACGGGCGGCGCAGCGGAAGGCAAGCAGCATATGACGAACCCGATCGACCTGAACCTAGACTACCTGCCGAAAATGCCGCGCAACAAGCCGCGCATCGGATGCGTCGGCGCGGGGTTTATCATGGCGGACTGCCACCTGCCCGCCTACCGGGCGGCAGGCTTCAACCCTGTCGCGATCGCCTCGCGCAACCCCGCCAACGCCCGCGCCGCCGCCCAAACCCATGACCTGCCGCTGACGTATGACCGTTACCAGGACCTGCTGGACGACGACTCCATCCCTGTGATCGACATCGCCGTTCCGCCGGACATACAGATCGAGATTGTGCGCGAGGCGGCGCGCCGTTCGCATATTCAGGCGATCCTGGCGCAAAAACCGCTCGGCGTCGACTACCGCCAAGCGAAAGAGATTGTTCAGATCTGCGCGGACGCGGACATCCTTCTCGGCGTCAACCAGAACATGCGCTACGACCAGTCGGCGCGGGCATGCAAGGATCTGCTGCGGCGCGGCTATCTCGGCGAGCCTGTCCTGGCGACCATCGAGATGCGCGCGGTCCCGCACTGGATGCCGTGGCAGGAGCGGCAGGGCTGGGTCACGCTGCGCATCATGAGCATCCACCATCTGGACATCTTCCGTTTCTGGCTCGGCGATCCGACGCGCGTCTATGCGAGCGTCCGCCCCGATCCGCGCACGAGCCAAAAGTTTTCGCACAAAGACGGCGTCTGCCTGTATATTTTAGAGTACGAGAACGGCGCGCGCGCGTCCGCGTGGGACGATGTATGGACAGGGCCGGACGAGGCGGAGAGCGACATCTACATACGCTGGCGCGTGGAAGGGCTTGAGGGCTTGGCGCGCGGGACGATCGGCTGGCCGAAATATCCCGCGCCGGAGCCGAGCCGTCTGGACTTCACAACGAGCCGGCACCCTGGGTACTGGTTTCAACCGCGCTGGTCGGAGGTCTGGTTCCCAGACGCTTTTGCCGGACCGATGGCGCAGCTGCTTTGCGCGTTGGAGGACGGCGAAGAGCCTGAAATCAGCGGCGAAGACAATCTTAAAACGATGGCTCTGGTGGACGCCTGCTACCTTTCCGCCGAAGAGAAAAGAGCGGTTGAGATCAGCGAGATCATGACCTGATCGAAAAGGCGCAGGGCGGTCATAACAAAGAACTTGGGAGGAGCATATGGCAATTGAAATCGCAAACGTAACGGGGCGCGAAATACTGGACTCGCGCGGAAACCCGACCGTCGAAGCGGACGTTCTTTTAACGGACGGCTCGATGGGGCGGGCGGCGGTCCCTTCAGGGGCGTCCACCGGCGAATTTGAAGCGGTGGAGCGGCGAGACGGCGACGCGTCCCGTTATCTAGGCAAGGGCGTATTGAAGGCGGCGGGAGCTGTCAACGGACCGATACGCGACGCGCTGATTGGCGCCGACCCGTTTCAGCAGATCGAACTGGACAGGACGCTCCTCGCGCTGGACGGGACGCCCAACAAGGGCAACCTCGGCGCGAACGCGATTCTAGGCGTCTCGCTGGCGGCGGCAAAAGCGGCGGCGGCGGCGCTCAAAACGCCCCTTTACAGGTATCTGGGCGGAACGATGGCGCGCGAATTGCCGTTGCCTATGATGAACATCCTGAACGGCGGCGCGCATGCAAACAACAACGTCGACATCCAAGAGTTCATGATGATGCCGGTCGGAGCCGACACTTTCCGAGAGGCGCTCCAGATGGGCGCGGAGATTTTTCACCAGCTCAAACATGACCTGGACGAAGCGGGACATCATACCGCCGTCGGCGACGAGGGCGGATTCGCCCCAAACCTGGAATCGAACGCGCAGGCGGTCGAGTTCATTTTAAAAGCGGCAGAAAACGCCGGTTACGAACCCGGCGGCGACATTCTCATCGCGCTTGACATCGCCAGCAGCGAGTTTTTTGAAAACGGAACCTACACGCTTGAAGCGGAAGCGAAGCCTGAAAAATCGCGCGAAGAGATGGTTCATTTCTTGACAGACCTGGCGGACAGATACCCGATCGTCTCCATTGAGGACGGCATGGCGGAGGACGACTGGGGGGGCTGGGCGATGTTGACCGAGGCGCTCGGCGAGCGCGTTCAGCTGGTCGGCGACGACCTGTTTGTCACGAACACGGAGCGGCTCCAGCGCGGCATTGACGAGAAGGTCGGCAACTCGATACTCATTAAGGTCAACCAGATCGGGACGCTCACCGAGACGCTGGAGGCGATGGAGACGGCGGCGCGCGCGGGCTACACATCCGTTGTGTCGCACCGTTCAGGCGAAACGGAGGACGCGACCATCTCCGACATTGCGGTCGCGGCGAACGCTGGACAGATCAAAACAGGCTCGCTGTGCCGTTCCGACCGGACGGCGAAATACAACCAGCTGCTGCGCATTGAGGAAGAGCTGGGCGAGCGGGCTGTCTTTAGAAAACAGGAGGCGTTTTTCAATCTGAAAGGACGATGAAAGTAGATGCGTAAAAAGAGACGAAACCTATGGAGCTTCATCGCTTCGGTTGCGATTGCGGGAGTGCTGGCTCTGTGCCTGTCGCGGCTGAAGGGCGATTGGGACAAGCATCAGACCGCTATCGACATCAAGGAAGAGAAGGAGTCCCAGCTAAGCGGCTTAGAGGAGAAGCGCGATCAGCTCATTCAGCGGGCGGACGATCTGGAAAGCGATTCACTAGAAAAGCAGCGTCTTCTGCGCGCGCACGGTTATGGACGCCCCGGCGAGCAGCGGTATCTGCTGAGAACACAGAGCGAGGCTGAGAACAACGGCGCCAGTCCGTGAAGCCGGTTGAGATGTCTATTTTTTTAAGGCGCGCCGCTGTTTTCTGCTGCGTCTGGGCGGTTGTGTGCGCCGTCCGGGCGGAGGAGCCGCAGACGGGCGTCCTTGTGCCGTATTCGTCCGCCGCGTCTGCGGAGGGACCGCTCGCTTCCGTATGGAACCCCGCCGCGCTCGCCCTGCGTCGAAACGGAAGCGCCGCCTATCTGCGCGGGCTGCAGGGAATCGGCTCAAGAGACGACGCCTTCTATCTTTCAGGGCGCGGTTTTGGCGCCGCGCTTGAGCTTTACTCCGCGCAAGACGCGGACGGGAATCCCGTCAATGTGCGCAAAACGGTCGCCGCGTCCGGCGGACGCATCGTCGGCGATTTCTACTGGGGAGCCGCGCGAAGCGGCTACTCCTCCAAAGACCCCGACTACGACAAGCTCGCGGTCTGGGACGCCGCCCTGCTTCTGCGGCGGCGCTGGACCGCCTTCTCCGTTTCGGCGAATGCGCTCAACCAACCCGTTTTCCGCGGCGTGGAAACCCCGCGCCGATGGGTCGTCAGCGCCGCCGTCCGCCCCTTCACCGACCGCGCGACATTCTCCTTTGAAATGCATAAACGCTCCGACGAATCCTTTAAAACGGCATGGGAACGCAACCGGTATGTCGGCGGCATCGAGATGGAGCCGATCGAGGGGCTTCGGCTGGCGGCGCATGCATACGGCGACGGCGAATTTGACGCGCGCGCCGTGTTCTCGCTCGGCTATGCGGGCATCGGGTACCATCAGCGGCTTCTGGACGGCAAGGCGGACGGCGGCGTCGGAACGATCGTCATCGACCGAAGCCGTTTTAGCGGCATGTTTCAAAAAAGGCGGCGCGTCGTCGCGGCTTCGCCCGCCCAGTGGAAGCGCGCGTACTGGCGCATACGGCTGGACGAGCAGACGGCGGCGGTCGTCCTCAAATTGAACGGGGAGCGGATGTCCCCCGCCGATTGGCAGGAAATGCGCGCCCAGCTGAACGAGATACAGCGGCAGGGCAAGACGGTCGCCGCCTACATTCAAGAGACGGGAACAGGCGGATACTGGGCGGTTTCCGGCGCCGACCTGATCCTGATCGATCCTCTGGGCGAGCTGCGGCTGACGGGTCTTCTTGCGCAGTCCCGTTATTACAAGGCGGCGCTGGACAAGCTGAAGATCGACGCGCAGTTCGTCCATGCGGGCGCGTATAAGTCGGGGCATGAGCCGTATTCTCGAACGGAGCCGTCCAGGAACGCTGCGGAGAATGTGGACGCGACGCTGGACGATCTTTTTGAACAGATGACGGCGGACATCGGCGCGGCGAGAGGATGGACGCCTGAAAAGACGGCAGAGAAGATCGACAACGCGCCTTACTTCGGCGAAGAGGCGGCGTCGGCGGGGCTGGCGCATGGGGCGGCGTCGCCGCGCGAGGCGGAAGCGCGCCTCCGAAAGCGGTTTCCCCGCGCCGTGTGGACGGACGCTTCCGCGTATCTGAACGAGCCGCAGACAAGGCGCGCATGGGTTGAACCGAGAGACAAGATCGCGGCGATACAGCTGCGCGGAACGATGGTGGACGGGGAGAGCATGGTCAACCCGTTCACGAACGCGCGCTTTTCCGGCTCCGCGTCGATCAATCGGGCGATTCGCGCCGCCGCCGCCGACCCTGACGTGAAAGCGATTGTGGTCGACATCGATAGCGGGGGCGGGCTTGTGACGGCGTCCGAGTCGATATGGCGCGCGTTGAGCGAGGCGCGTCAGCATAAGCCCGTTGTGGCGCGCATTGGCGGAATTGGCGCGTCGGGCGCTTACCATGCGGCGTCCGCGGCGGACGCGGTTGTCGCGCTGCCGGCGTCCGTCACAGGCTCCATCGGGGTTTATTCGGGGCGCGTCTCGGCGCGCGCGTTTTTGGAAAGCCTCGGCATCAACGTCCATCTGGAAAAGCGGGGCGAAAACGCCGATCTGTTCAGTCTCATGGCGGATCCGTCCGAGCGGTGGAGCGCAACGGCGCAGCGGCAGGTCGATCAGATGTACGACCATTTCATCCGGCGCGTGTCGGAGGGCAGAGGCATGTCGGTTGAGGAGACGGCGGCGGCAGCGGACGGGCGCGTCTGGACGGGGCGGCAGGCGAAAGAGGTCGGGCTGGTGGATGAGCTCGGCGGCATGCTGGAAGCGGTCGAAAAAGCGAAGGCGCTGGCGGGCATTCCGAGCGGGCGGCGCGTCAAGATCGAAACGCTGCCGAAGCCGACATGGCTGCAGCGGTTCCTGAACGCGGCGCTGGAAAAAGCGGGCGGCTTTCCCGACGCGCAGACGCTCATGCGAAGGCGCGCCCTCGCGTGGGAACCGCTTGAGATACTGTTTTAGGGGAAAACAATGCGGCGGCGCGAACGAGAACGCATGGTCGCCGAGCAGATCGAAGCGCGCGGCGTGGAGGATGAGCGCGTCCTAGAAGCGATGCGCGCCGTCCCGCGCGAACGTTTTGTCCCAAAGCCGTACGCCCGTCTGGCGTATGAGGACTGCCCGCTTCCGATCGGGAAGGGGCAGACGATTTCGCAGCCGTATATCGTCGCGTATATGACGAGCCTACTGGAGCTGTCGAGCGGGGAGCGGGTCTTGGAGATCGGGACGGGAAGCGGGTATCAGACCGCTATTCTGGCGGAGCTGGCGCGGGAAGTGTACACGGTGGAGATCCTGGAGAGCTTGTCGGTCAGGGCGCAGGGTCTTTTGGCGGAGTATGAAAACATCCGCTTTCGCGTCGGGGACGGCTCGGAGGGCTGGTTTGAGCATGCGCCGTTCGACCGCATACTGGTTACGGCGGCGCCGCCGACTCTCCCTGCGTCGCTGCCGGCGCAGCTGCGCGTCGGAGGGTCGCTGGTCGCGCCGGTCGGCGGGAAGCGGCAGGAGCTGGTGAAGGTGTCGCGCCTGGAGGACAGCTTCCGCCGCGAGACAAAGGGGGGTGTGCGCTTCGTCCCGCTCGTCGGCAAGGGCGGATAAAACGAAAAGCCCTGTCCGCATTCGGTTGGAGATTGCCGGACTGCAAGACATTATTCTTCGTCAGGGGAGCTCTCCTGCGCCGCTGGGCTGTTTTCATTGCCGCCCGCCGCTTTTATCTTCCCCCATTGCGCTTTTTTTTTACCGGCAGGATCGACGGAGAGGAAACGGCTCTTGCCCGCATAGACCCATTTTGGCTCCCGAACTCGCGTCTGCTTGATCAGAACGGTCTTTATTTCCGTCCCAGTCCATGAGCCGAATCTGGCAGTCGTCATATGAGTTGTAGCAGATGGTCGGTCTGTCAAGATTTGTCACAGCCTCTTGGGCGCAGAAGTTTATGCGCAGGAAGCTGCGCATCAGCGGAAAGCCCCGACAACAAAGCGGAAACCGCGACGCAGACGAAGAGCGGTATGCGGGTCATGATCGACTCCTTCCGGACGGAACGCGCGTTTGAATCATTCCCAAAGGAACATCACACCCTCGTTTTCGTTCTTTTTCCAGTCAGACTGGCAGACGGGCGGAAGACGCCTTCCCATCAACCCGCTAAGAGCCGCCCCCCTCATCCAGAAGCTGCGCATACACATAATACGCGCCAAGCGCCTCGCCCTCATCGTCTATGAGCCAGGTCTGCAGGTCGGCAGGGCCGGCGGGCAGGTCGAACTCAAACGCGGCGCCTTTGTCGGTCGGCGCGACCTCCGCGTTCTGCTCCTCGCCGCCGACGCGGATGCGCGCCGAGCAGATCGGCAGCGCCTTCCCGCCCGTATACCAGCTGATCGTCTCGCCTGGGATGCCCTCCGCGACAGCGCGGTCCTCCTCCATCGGCCAGCGGCGCAGCTCAAACCGATACCGCCCCGCCTTGGACGCCTCAATGCGCCAGTAGCCGTTGCAGCGAACGCCGTTTCGAATCATCCCCTGATTCCACGCGCAGGCGCTCTGCTCGTTGTGCCAGTCATGCGTCGTCAGGTCGGCAAGCGGCTCGTTCTCCGTTCCAATGACAACGGCGGGGTCGTCGTCGAACCGCTCTGAGACGGTCTCCCACCACTCCTCATACGCATTGCGCAGCCGCTCCATCTTGTCGGGATGCGCATCGGCGATGTCGTTCCGCTGCTCAGGGTCTTCTTGAATGTCGTACAGCTCCTTGCCGTTGATGAGCCGCCATCTATCCGTCATAACGGCGCTCTTGCGCCACTTGATCGGCGTCTCAACCCGCTGCGAATCGGTCACAAGGATGCGGTCTTGCCAGCCATCCTCTTCGCCGTAGAGCAGCGGCTTGACCGACTGCCCGTGCAGATGGTCGGGCAGGTTCACGCCGCACATGTCGGCGAGCGTCGGCAGCGCGTCAATGTTCGCCGTCAGTCTATGGACGCTGCGCCCCTCGTTCAAGCCGCCGTCCGGCCAGTGGAGAAAGAACGGGACGCGGTGCCCGCCCTCGTATTCGGAGCCTTTTTGCCCGCGCATGCCCGCGTTGAACCCGTTGACGAGATAACCGCTGCGGTCGAGTTGGACGCCCGCGGCGGTGCCGTTGTCGGTCATGAAGATGAGTATCGTGTTCTGGTCAATCTCCATGCGCCGCAGTTCGCGCCGCAGCCGTCCGAAGTTTTCGTCGATGTTCGCGATCATTCCGTAGAAGTTGGCGCGCGTTTGCGGGACATGTTCGCGGTAGGGTCGGCTGTAGGAGTCGGGGACGCGGAAGGGACCGTGCGGCGCGTTCGTGGAGAGGTAGCAGAGGAACGGGTCGTCTCTGTTTTTTTCGATGAACTGAAGCGCGAGATCGAACCAGACGTCTGTGCAGTAACCTTCCTGTTTGACAGGTTCGCCGCGGTTGAAGTAGGTGTCGTCGAAGTAGTCGTTTCCCCAGTAGTCGGGGGTCTGTCCGACGCCTCCGCCGCCGTGGTAAACCGTTTCTTGGAAGCCTCGGTCGTGCGGTCGGAACGGGTAGTTGTCGCCGAGGTGCCATTTGCCGAACATGCCTGTTCTGTAGCCGGCGGCTTGGAAGCAGTCGGCGATGGTCGTTTCGTCGCTGCGGAGCAGGGAGCGCCCGGCAATCGTGTGCCAGACGCCGGCGCTATTGCAGTAACGCCCCGTCATGAGGCCGGCGCGCGTCGGGGCGCATGTCGGTCCGACATGGAAATTGTCGAGTCGGACGCTTTCGCTGCGCATCTGGTCAAGGTGGGGCGTTTGGATGACGGGGTTGCCGTGGCAGGCGAGGTCTCCGTAGCCTTGGTCGTCTGTGATGACAAGTATAACGTTGGGCTGCTGTTGCGCCATCGCGTTCCCTTCTGGGTTGATCTTCGGCGTTCTACGGGTTTAGAATACCGCTTTTTTGGAATGGCGCAAGCGGCCGCCTTAGCCGGCAGTCTATAGGCAATGCGATTGATTTTAAAGAGCCGCTTTAGAACGCGGAGGCTGTCTGAGAGAACTCTGGATTCCCGCTCCCCGTTTTCACGGGGACATGCTTCGCGGGTATGACGATCCGCCCGATTTGAACAGGATTTTCGTACATCGTCGCCTGTAGAGGCTGCCCCTTAGCCTCGGTGAACGGCGCGCAGATCGAACCGCGCGTCAATGTCGTTCGAGACGGCGTCCGCCCATTCCGCCTCCGCTTCGGAGCGCAGGCTCATGAGAGCCGTGTCCACCAGCGGATTCGACAGCGCATAGTTCAGCAGGAACCTGTCCAGGTCAATGTCGGCGGTCTCTTTTGGAAAAGCGCGCCGCATGAGACGCGGAAAGGCGCCGCTCGTCGTGGAACGCATGAGCGCGACGCCCATGCCCTGCGCCTCCGCCGCCGGTATGACGCCGTTGCCGCTGAAATGGTCATGCGTGGACTGGTACATCAGGTTGTAGTTCGTCTGGATCATGTCGAATTCGCCCGACTCTATAAGCCGTTCGACGCCCGCCGAGGGTCCGTCCGCCGAGAAACCGAAGAAACGGATCTTTCCCTGCCCGCGCAGCGTCTGGTACGCTTCTATGCATCCGCCGTTCAGGATCGTCTCCGCCTCGTCTCCGAGAAACCATCCGCCGTGGAACTGGAGTACATCGATAACGTCCGTTTGGAGTCGGCGCAGGCTCTCTTCGGCTTCCGCGATGATCGTTTCGGGTCGGCGCGTTTCGCTTTTGGTGGCAAGTATGACCTTCTCCCGCCGCCCTTTGAGCGCGCGTCCGATCAGCTCCTCGCTGTATCCGCCGGCGTAATTCGGCGCGGTGTCGATGAAGTTGACGCCGAGATCGACCGCTCTGTGGATCGTTCGTATGAGGGAGCCTTCGTCGTCTTGCCGGCGTATGCGCCCTCCGCCGTATCCGATTTCAGAGACCCGCAGCTGCGCGCGTCCAAATGCGCGGCTTCGCATTGTGTTTTCCCCTGCCTTGACCTGCCGACAGCATACCATCGACGGCGCGGGAGATGAAGCGCGGGCTCTCTATAGCGTCATTGGTCATATTTAAATGACCAGAAATTCACGCTAGGACCGCTCGAAGTCTGCGCATGCAGCCCTTCGGAGTCGACGCGATACGACCATGTTCGATTCGAATCTTTGCCGCGCGCGGTTCCAGATTCCCATGCGGTACGGTTGTAACGCATCTGGGGATATTTATTGGACAGGTTGACGGAGATGAGATAACGCTCCTTCATGCCTCCGTTTTCGTCCGCATCGGACGGCGCCCCGCGGCTCGACTCGGTTTTTTTCGGGGTCGGCGATGCCGGAACGAAGCCGCCTTTGCCGTCCGCGGCGAAGATAGCGGGGACATGCTCCGCTTCCGCCCGAAGATATATGTATGTCTTGAACTCAGGCAGTTCGGGCGTCTTCTCCACATACCGCAGCCGGCGTTCCCAACTGACGATGCGGTATGTGTCGAGACCCTTCGCCTTCACATACAGCTCCCACCTGTTTTCTTTTTTGTCCGGTTCCATCGACCAGATCCCCTTCGCGTCATGCACATAAAGGAGCCGCGAATCATGCGACCATTGGAGGCGGGAGTTGGACTGTATTTTCGGCTGTCCGCTCACGCTTCTGCCGACGGGACGCGGCTTGCCGTCTTGGATGTCCGCTGTGAACGCGCCGCCGCCTTTCAGGAAGGCGAACCGTTTTCCGTCAGGGCTGAAACGGGCGTTGCGCCCCCCTCCGACAAGTTGCGGTTTTTGATTCCCCTTTATGTTGACAAGCTCAATCCGCCGCGTTTTCCCGCCTCGTTCCAGAAGGGCGCGCGAGCCGTCGGCGGAGATATGAAACGCGCGAATATCCTTCGCCGGCGCCATGAGACGCCACTCTGGCAAGCCGATAGACCGGCTAATTTCAGCGCTCCAGACGCCGTCGCTGTCATGGACATAAAGCGTCTTGGAATCGGACGACCATGCGGGCTGCGTCTCCGGATGAATTTCAGGCTGCGCCGCCGTCATGAAGGCGGGAAGGTTGTCGGGCGGTTTCGGCGGGAGCCATTTGATAGAGCCGACCGAAACCCCGTGGACGCCTCTTTCTTGAATGCTGGCGTATCCGTATTGAGCCTGCCACTGCGAAAGCCGCCGGTTCGATTCTGCGGTCAAGCGGTCTGTTGACGCGGCTTCCGTTTCTACAGGCTGCGCAACATAACGCAGGAAACGCCCGTCGTCGGAAAACTGCAGACCGCTTTTGACAGGCTTGAGATTTCTCGCATGCCGCATAGAGCCGAGAAGCGGATGGGATGATCCTGAATAGCTGCGAGAGCTGGGTCTTGGAAGCGCGCCCGATTTGTCGAACATATAGACGCTGTATGCGTCGTATGTCCCGGAGACCTCTTTTGCGATAAAGGCGATGATGGACGGGTCAGGGCTTTGCACAACCTCTACAATCTCAAACGTGAGCGGAAATGCCAGGTTGCTGCTGCCTCTTGGGAATTTGAGAAACGCCCTTAGCCCTGCGTTATACTCGGTTCCGTTTCTTCTTTCGAGAACGAAGGCAAGCATTTCACGGTCGGGCGAAACGGCAACGGCGCGGGCGGCGGGTCCTTGCATCTTTTGCGTTTTTTGATGCGCCGGCTGCTGCGCGTCCGCCCCGCGCCCTGTACACGCAACCGCCAGCCCAGCCAGCAGGACCGCGCCCGGCAAGAGCAGATATTTCCAAACAAGGCGGTTGTTCATCGGCGTTCTCCTTTCGCGCTGACGGGCGGCTGCTTTGCAGCCCTATGCTTCAGTTTAATTGCAATAGGAGGCGCTGTCAAAAGTAGGAACGCGCGCCTCTGAATCCCAACGTCAATCGTTTTTGAGAGAATAAAAACGAACCGCTTTATGCTCCCCGGCGATGAGCGTCGTTCCGTCCGGCGAAAAGGCGAGATCGATGGCTGCGCCCCTATCTCCGACCTTTTTGATCATCTCGCCCGTATCGACATTCCAGAAATGAATGGGCAAGTTGAGACCGGAGCTGGCAAGCGTCTTGCCGTCCGGCGAAAAGGCAAGCGCCTGGGAGCCGGCAGGGCTTGGAAGCGTCTTCATGAGCTTCCCCGTTTCCGCATCCCGCAGCTCAATCGGCTTTCGATGACCAAGAACGGCAAGCGTTTTGCCGTCGGGCGAAAAAGACAGCTTCAGGAGCGTCTTCGCCGTCTCTATCTTGGAGATAGAGTCGCCCGTTGCAAGGTCCCATAGATGAACGCCGTCATTCTTGCCGGTCGCGAGCGTCTTGCTGTCGGGCGCGAAGGCGTAGGCGTTCCCCTCATGCGCCCGGATTCGTTTTCCTGTTTGGACATCCCAGAGTAAAATCTGACCGTCCGAGGCGGAGCCGGCGGCGAGGCGGCCGTCGGATGAGAAACCGACATCGTTGAAAGCGAAATTGTAGGAGCGCTGCAGCGTCCGGAGACGCCCGCCCGTTTCAACGCTCCAGAGAAAAACCTCTCCGCCGGAGCTGAGAAGCGTCTTGCCGTCAGGGGAAAAAGAGACCGCTAAAATAGATTCGCTATGCCCCTCCAACGTGCGAAGATGGGCGCGTTTTTCAGCGTCCCAGAGGCGGATGGTCTCGTCTTGGCTGCCGCTGGCGATCAGCTTGCCGTCGGGAGAATAGGCGACCGACAAAACGAAGTCGGTATGCTGTTCACACCCCGCAAGCAGCGCCAACGAGACGAGAGCGGCGAGAACGGCGCGCGGCTGTTTCATAGCGACTCTCCTTTGACGCCAAGATAGCGCCGCGGGGCGTCCAGCGCAACGGGGGTTGAGCGGGAATGGCGCCGCGACTGTTATGCTCTTAAAACCCTAACCCGCGCGTCTCTGAAACCCAGCGTCAATCGTTTTTGAGAGCATAAAAACGGACGGCTCTACGCGACCCGGCGATGAGCGTCTTGCTGTCCGGCGAAAAGGCGAGATCATATGTCCCGCCCCGATTGCCGATCTTTTTGATCAGCTCGCCCGTATCAGCATTCCAGAGATGAATGCGCGAGTTGAGACCAGCGCTGGCAAGCGTCTTGCCGTCGGGGGATAACGCCATCTCCTGCGAATCGTCAGGGCTTAGCAGTGTCTTTATGAGTTTTCCTGTTTCCACATCCCGCAGCTCAATCGGCTCTTGATAACCAAGAACAGCAAGCGTTTTGCTGTCGGGTGAAAAAGCCATCTTCAAGAACGTCTTTTCCATCTCTATCTTAGCGGTCGAATCGCCCGTTTCAAGGTCCCATAGATAAACGCCGTCATCGTTGCAGGTCGCGAGCGTCTTGCCATCCGGCAAGAAGGTGAATCCTCTCCCCTTATGCGCGCGGATTCGCTTTCCTGTTTCGATATCCCAGAGAAAAACCTGATCGCCCGAGGCGGAGCCGGCGGCGAGGCGGCCGTCGGGCGAAAAACCGACATCGTAGAAATCGGACTCGTAGTGCGGCAGCGTCCGGAGACGCGCGCCTGTTTCAACGCTCCAGATAAAAATCTCATCAAACGATCCGACGCTGAGAAGCGTCTTGCCGTGAGGGGAAAAAGAGACGGCGTAAATAGAATGGCCATGCCCCTCCAACGTGCGAAGATGGGCGCGTTCGGCGGCGTCCCAGAGGCGGATGGTACCGTCGTAGCTGGCGCTGGCGATCAGTTTGCCGTCGGGAGAATAGGCGACCGACGAAACGAAGTCGGTATGCTGTTTGCACCCCGCAAGCAGCGCCAACGAGACAAGAGCGGCGAGAACGGCGCGCGTCTGTTTCATAGCGACTCTCCCTTGACAAGAAGATACCGCCGCTGGGCGTCCAGCGCAACGGGGGGCGTTGGGCGGAAATGGCGGCGCGGCTGTCATGCTCTTAAAACCCTAGCCCGCGCGCCTCTGAAATCCAGCGTCAATCGTTTTTGAGAGCATAAAAACGGACCTCTTTATGCGCCCCGACGACGAGCGTCGTTCCGTCCGGCGAGAAAGCGAGCTGGTTGGGCCCGTACTTATAGCCGACCGTGTCGATCAGCTCGCCCGTATCGACATTCCAGAGCTGAGTGTGCGATTCGAGACCGGAACTGGCAAGCGTTTTGCCGTCCGGCGAGAAGGCGAGCGCCTGGGAGTCGTCAGGGCTTGGCAGCGTCTTTATGAGCTCCCTCGTTTCCACATTCCACAGCTCAATCGGCTTTCGATGACCGAGAACGGCGAGCGTTTTGCCGTCCGGAGAAAAAGAGAGCTTCAGGAATGTCTTCGCCATCTCTATCTTGGAGATAGAGTCGCCTGTCTCAATGTCCCACAGATGGACGCCGGCGCCGCTGCCGGTCGCGAGCGTCTTGCCGTCCGGCGAAAAGGCGAAAGCGCGCCCGTCATGCGCGCGGATTCGCGCTCCTGTTTGGACATCCCATAGGATGACCTGAGCGCCTGAGGCGGCGGCGAGGCGGCCGTCGGGCGAGAAATCAGCGTTGTTGAAATCGGACGCCTTGTCGCCTTGCAGCGTCCGGAGAAGCTCCCCTGTTTCAACGCTCCAAAGCAAGACGTCTCCATAATAGCCAGCGCTGAGAAGCGTCTTGCCGTCAGGAGAAAAAGAGACGGCAGAAACAAACCCTCTATACCCCTCCCCTGTATGCCCCTTCAATGTGCGGAGATGGGCGCGTTTCGAAGCGTCCCAGAGGCGAACGGTCTTATCGTAGCTGCCGCTGGCGATGAGCCGACCGTCGGGCGAATAATCGACCGCTGAAACGAAACCTTTATGCTGTTCACACCCCGCAAGCAGCGCCAACGAGACGAGAGCGGCAAGAACGGCGCGCGTCTGTTTCATAGCGACTCCCTGAGCTTACCCTTAGAGTCGGCGCAATTCTGGTTGTGAACGCGGACGGCGCCTACGACGCCTAAGATTCCCGCTTTCGCGGGAATGACGCTGTTTCCGATTTGAATAGGATTTCCGTATATCATCGTTTGTAAAGAATACTATATATGTTATCCGCGCTTCAAATCCGCCCATAGGACGCTTAGCGGCGCGCCGTCTTCTACGTTCAGCGTCTCATACGGAACGCTCATGGAGGCGCCCGCCAGCTTCCATACGCCGTCTAGGCGCAGCAGCATGAGCGACAGGCGCCGCAGGTCGACATCCTGAAACGCGATAGAGCGCCGTTCGTCCGGCGACAAATACAGGTTGATGCGCTCCACCGCCACCTCGTCCGGCAGGATCGTCTGCGCCGCCGCCAGCAATGCCAGCGGCCCCTCAAACCTGTTGCCGTTCTCGTCGATGAACTCATACTCCGGGGCGAGCAGCGGTTGAAGGTTGTTCAAATTGCCGCCCTGAATCGCATCCGCCGCCGCCAACACCAGCTCCGCCGGCCCCTCCAGCGCCTCCGATGCGGTTCGGCTGTCAAAACCGGCAGGCGGCCTCTTCGCCGTCGCGCCATGCAGGTCTAAATCTGCGATGCGCCATACCGCCTCCGCGCCAGGGATCAGACGCGCGATGAGCGTTCCCGCTTCGCCGCCCCATGTCCATGAGAAAAGCAGCCATGCCTCGCCATGACCTGACCAGACGCGCAGCGCGTCCCGCGCGAACGGAAAATTGGCGCGGTCGCGCAGCAGCATTTCAAGCATGTCTTCCGTCTCGGCGCGTCCGTCCGCCGTTCCGTTTAGGCTAAAAAAACGTATTCGCCCGTCCGCAAAGAGACGCATGAGCGCGGGAACATCCTTGCGCTCCAGCGCGTCTGAAAGCTCGACGGCTAGATCGGCGGCTCTCTCCGCCCGTTCATATGTGCCGTCCCCCCATGCCGCGAGAGCCGTCCAACAGAGCAAGGCGAAGACGGCTGAGCGCATCGTCAATCTCCCGGAAAATGCCACCGCCGCAGCGAGTCGGTCGCGCACAGCGCCGCGTTTTGACCCATCGCAAAGGCGGCCGCAATCAGCTTGCGTTCCCCCGCGACCACATCGCCCGCCGCGTACAGCCCCGGTATCGGCTCGCCCGATTCGTCCAGAACCTGATTGTCCTCGTCCACCACAAGCAGGCCGTCCTCGTCCGTCCGACAGCCCCAGCCTTCCAGAAACGCGGTGTTCGGCTCAAGACCCTCGTCCACAAAAAATCCGTGGAAGAACAGCCGCCCGCCGTCCTCCATCTCAACCCCGATCAGGTTCGTTCCCTCGCCGATATGCCGCCGTATCGGCCGCTCGTCTATCTGAATGCTGCGCCGCTTTATCTGCTCAAGCACGGGCGGAGACATTCCGTGCGGGCGCCCGTTCGTCAGGATCGTCAGCTTGTCGGTGAAGTCTTGAGCGCCGACGACCATCTCATAGATGTAGTCGCCGACGCCGTAGAACGCCATCGGCTCGTTCACATGGAGATGCCCGTCGCAACGTATGCATACATGCCATCCGCGGCGGTTGCCGGCGTAACGAAACACCATTCTATACTTGTTAAAAAGCCGCTCCGCGGACGGGTCCGCCTCAATGTTGGGCCATATGTCTTCAAAGCCGCTGGCGACAATGACTCGGCGGGCGCGGAAGGTTTCCCGCTCGGTTGAGCCGTCTTTTCCGATGCGCGAGACGGAGCAGTCGAGCGCGAAGGTTCCGTCCGCCTCTCGGCGAAGTTTCAACAGTACCGCGTTGCGTATTTCGATTCCGTAGAGCCGTTGTTCGGAGGCGATGACCGCCTCTTTGACGGGGCGCGCTTCCATCCATTCGCGCAGGGCGCGCTTGAATTTGGGACCTGTGATGCCGTCAAAGACGGGGACGTCTTCAAACTCGACCGACTTTGACCAGTAGGCGCGCCCCTCTCTTCGGCTGATTTTGCCGGCGTCCAGCACAAGCGCATGGCGCATCTGATGCGCGACCGAAATGGCCGCCTGCGCGCCCGCCGGCCCGGCTCCGACCGCCGCGACATCGTATATGGGGGCTGAATCAGGATTCAATGCGCACCTCCACCGTGTGATAACCTGTGGCGCCTTCGGGACCTGCATGCTCCACCTTGTCGGTCTGCGTCTTGCCGTCGCGCGTCACGGCGCGGGCAAGTATGCGCGCATACTTGAGCGCAGACTCGACCTCCCATTCATACTCCCAGAGCGACCATGTAAGCGGAGAAGCGGACGCCCAGATCGTAGCGTCGTTCCAAGTGGCGCCGCTGTCGACGCTCACCTCCACTTTTTCGATGCCGCCATAGTTGCCGCCGTCAAATGCGGAGCCGCTGATCTTGTATTTTCCGGCGGGAAGCCGATCCAAGCGGCTTGGAAGCCCGACGCGCGTCGCCGTGCGCACCGCCGCAACATCCGACCAGCCGCGCTTTTCATAAAACCCGCGATGCTCCGTCTTCACCAGCTGAATGCTCACGATCCACTTCGGACACTTCTGACCGTATTTGCCGGGGTTCAGCAGGCGGACAGGGTAGCCATGGTCGGGCGGCAGCTGAACGCCGTTCATCTCATACGCCAGCAGCATGTTTTTGTCTAAGGCGTCCTTGAGCGGAAACGAGGTGATGTACCCGTCCGCGCAGTTGAAGACGACCCGCTTCGCTTCGGGGATCGGCTTCGCTTCTTTTAAAAGATCGCGCAGCCGTACAGCCGTCCACTCGGCGTTTCCGATCTGCCGTCCACCGACAGGATCGCCGATGCATGAAAGCGTCCGGTACTCCTTCACCGGCTTCATCGCCTTGAGATCGTTCAGATGGTAGCGGCGCTCCTTTTCAACCATCCCTGTAAGCGCGAAGCGCGCCTTCTCTTCCTTGATCGCGGGCGTTTCGTCGATGCTCTGTATGTAAAAGGTCTCGTTTGGGGTGATCCAGGTCTCTGGCCGCGCGCCGTCTCGTTTCAGCTGCTTCGGCTTCAACGGCTCTGTCGATTCGGTCGGGTCTTTCGCCGATTCTTTGCCTTTGAGCGGATCAATCCGAAGCAGCATGCCTGCGGCGCTGACCGCCGAGACGCGCAAAAATGAGCGGCGGTCCATGCTCATGGGAGGCTCCTTTCCTTTATATTTCGCCTATGAGTAAAACGTCCAGTTCCGCGCCGGCGTTGACGCCCCCTTTGTCGACGACCGCGAGGCCGTTTGCGCCGATGAGCGAACGGAGTATGCCCGACCCCTGCGCGCCTGTCAACTCGGCGCAGAGCCGCCCGTTCGTTTCGGTTAAAGCGACGCGCATGTAGTTGACGCGGCCGGAGGCGTCCGGGCGGACAGCTTGGGACATCGCCGCGCGAACCGTCCGCCGAAACAGGCGCCGCCGTCCGCCCATTTTGAGCAGCGCCGGACGCGCAAACAGCTCAAAAACAACCATCGACGAGACGGGGTTGCCCGGCAGCGCAAAGACGGGCTTGCCGAGAATGCGCCCGAACGCCTGCGGCTTGCCAGGCTTCATGGCGACGCGCCAGAAATGCAGCTCGCCCAGACGCAGCAGCGCCTCCTTGACGATGTCATGGTCGCCGACGCTGACGCCGCCGCTTGTGATGAGCAGATCGGCTTTCTCCATGCCGGCGCGTATCTTTTTTTCAACCTCTTCAGCGTCGTCGCTTGCGATGCCGAGGTCGATCGGGGTTCCGCCCGCCTCTTCGATCTGCGCCCAGAGGCCGTACCGGTTGCTGTCGCGTATTTTGCCGGGCTTTAGGGGGGCGCCGAGGTCGGTCAGCTCGTCGCCTGTTGAGAGAACGGCGGCGCGCGGCTTTCTATAGACTTCGGCATGCGCAATGTTGAGCGCGGCGAGCATGGCGCATTCGGCGGGGCTGATGAGCGTTCCCGGCTCAAGGACGCGGTCGCCGGCGCGGACGCTTTCACCCTTGCGGCGTATGTGGCTCCCTGGCTTTGCCGATTGCAGGATGCGGACATTTCCGCCGTCCGTTTCGGTGGATTCGATCATGACGACAGCGTCGGCGCCCGGCGGGATCATCGCCCCTGTCATGATGCGGGCGGCGCATCCCCGTTTGATCTGGACGGTTGGCGCTTTGCCCGCCGGTATGTTGTCGATAACGCGCAGCGAAACGGGGCTGTCGGACGAGGCGTCGACAAGGTCGGCCGCGAGGACGGCGTACCCGTCCATGGCGGAGTTGTCGAAGGGCGGGTTGTCCTCCAAGGCGTCGGCTCCGCGCGCGAGGACGCGCCCGCGCGCCTGTTGTACGGCGACGCGCTCGGACGGAAGCGGCGTAAATTCAGCGAGCGCGCGTTCCCGCGCCTCCGCGACGGACAGCATTATCGGTTCCTTACCGCTTGATCAAAGCACACATTATTAACATAGCATAGCGGAGCGCCGCCCTGAACGCAACCTTCCCGCCTGTTCGGAAATGACGATCCGACGGCGGAGCCTTTTCCCAAATAGAAAGGCTTTCTCGGTTCAAATGTCCCAACTTAAGAGACAATGTCAGTCTTAAAAGTAGAAAGAAACCGCTCTTCAGGGCATAATTCCAAAAAGCGCACACATGGCTGCGGACATTAAGGAGAGAGCCATGCAAGACCCCGCCAAGAACGCTCCGTTTCGAGCTCTCGTATGCGACGCCATCCATGAAAGCGGGCTGAACGCTCTGAAAAAAGCGGGCGATATTGACGTTGACCTGCGCCCAGGCATTGAGCCGGACGAGCTGCTCCGCGTCATCCGCCAATACGACGCTCTGCTCATCCGAAGCCGCACGAATATCAACGCCGAAATGATACAAGCCGCCGACAGACTCAAGGCGATTGGACGCGCCGGCGTCGGCCTCGACAATGTCGATATCGAAGCGGCGACCCGAAGAGGCGTCATTGTCATGAACAGTCCCGGCGGCAACACCGTCGCCGCCGCCGAACACTCCATTACGATGATGCTCGCCCTCTCCAGAAACATCGCCCCGGCGAATGCGGCTCTGCTGCGGGGCGAATTCGATGCGCGGACGCGCATGGTCGGCGTCGAACTGTACAACAAAACGCTCGGAGTCTTCGGCCTCGGACGCATCGGCATTGAGGTCGCAAAACGGGCGGCGGCGTTCGGCATGCGCGTCGTCGGAAGAGACCCGTACATCTCGGACGAGGTCGCCAGCCAACAGCGCATCCATCTCATGCCGTTTGAGGAGCTGATTCAGACCGCGGACTATATCACGATCCATGTGCCGTTGACGCGCGAGACCTACCACAGGTTCGGACGGCGCGAATTTTCGCGCATGAAACCGACCGCCCGCATCATCAACTGCGCCCGCGGCGGCGTCATCGATGAAGATGCGCTGCTGGAAGCGCTCAAGGAAGGCGAGATCGCCGGCGCCGCCCTGGATGTGTTTGAAGACGAGCCGAATGTCAATATGCGCCTCGCGGAGCTGCCGAACGCCCTGACAACGCCGCATCTGGGAGGCTCAACGCGCGAGGCGCAGGAGTTTGTGGCGCGGGACATCGCCCGGCAGGTCTCCGCGGCGCTGCGCGGGCTGCCTGTCGAAAACGCCGTCAATATGCCGTCGCTGGACGCGCGCGCGATGGAGTCGGTCGGACCGTATGTGTCGCTGGCGGAAAAGCTGGGCAGCATTCAGGCGCAGCTCAGCCGAGGCGAAAAGATACAGGAGGTCGGCATTGAGTACGCGGGCGACATCTTTGAAGGCGCGTCGAACCTCGTAGCGAGCTCCCTTCAAAAAGGCATCCTGTCGCGCGCGCTCGCCGGGCGGGTCAACTATGTGAACGCGCCTGTTCTCATACGCCAGCGCGGAATACGGCTCTTGGAGACGCGATCAAGCGGACACCCCGTCTATGCGAATCTGCTCACCGTCACCGTCGTCACCAGCAAGGAGCGCAGAAGCATCGGGGGAACCGTGTTCGGAAACCAGGAGCGCATCGTCATGATTGACCAGTACCACACGAGCGCGATGCCTGAAGGATGCATGCTGTTTGTGTACAACTACGATCAGCCGGGCATGATCGGGCGCGTCGGGACGATACTCGGCAGCCACGACATCAACATCTCCGATATGAGCGTCGGGCGCGTCTCGCCGAAAGGCTTGGCTGTCATGGCTGTCAACATCGACTCCGAGGCGCCGGACGAGGCGATACGGGAGATTGCCGCGATTGAACGGATTCATGAGGTGAAGTACGTCGTCCTGAGTTGACCGGCGCGGGCGGGAATCCGCGTCAGAAACGCCCCGCCGCCTGCGGATTCCCGCGCCAAAGCAAAGCCGCCCGACGCGTCAACCGGCGAGGCGCGTCGTCAAGAGCGACACAATGATCGGTATGAGCGATGAAATCGCCGCCGCGACGCCCGCAACGCGCCACTTCGCCGATTCCAACTCCCGTATGCGCGTCTCAAAATCGGTGAAACGCTGCTCATGGTTGGAAAGACGCGCCAGCGCCTCCCCCACCTTCATATCCAACTGCGTCAACAGGTCATGGTCCTTCTGCGCGAGCGCTTGAAGCCGTTCCAAGGCAGCTTCCATCGCGCTGGCGCCCCCTTCCCGCATCTCCATCATTTTCTCCTTTCAAAAAACGCCGCCGCCATGAGCCGCTTCACGCCGACTCCCCGGCGCTGAACTTGAGCGGTCCGTTGCCGCGCAGCTGAAACCGCGCCGTCACAGGTCCGTCGAACGGGGCATGCACATCCGCCCGCTCAATATACGCCGCGCCGTAGTAGCAGCGGCTCCCGCTCACATACAGGTTCACCTGTACCTTCCGATTCCGAACCGCGCTGTTGTCAAACTCGCCCAGCAGAATCGCCTCCCACAGCTTGTCCTGATTCAAAGAGGCGTCCGCGGCGTCCCATGACATCTCCACCTCCGCCGTCCAGCGCAATTCTTCCTCCGAAAAGGTCTGAAAATGATCCGAGCCGGTCCTGTCTTTAGAGAAGCTCTGATGAACCGTCAAGCTCCACGAAAGCGTCTGTCCCAGCGGGATCGTCTCGTCGGGGGTCTGTAGATGGCCGACGCTTCGGGTGGGCTTCAAAAGCGACACCGCTCCGCGCCGTCCGTGCTGAACCGTCATCGGTCTCCTTTCTTTTGTTTAATCGCGCTCAATCGCTTTTTCAACGGTCGCATCGATCTGCGCCGCCAAGATCGGATGCGACGCAAATACAGGGTTGGAACTGCGCGGTCCGCCGCGAAGGCGTCCATGCACAACCTTATCGATGCGCACATTTCGGCAGAACCCGTCCAGCGTTCTGTTTTTTCGCAAAACCGCCTGAATGCGGTCGCTGAACTGCGCCAGATTCTCCGCCAGAGCGGACGGACGCCCCAGCGCAATATCGAACGCAAAGAGGCGAAAGCGCATATACAAAAGGCTGACCGCCCCCCACCGCATCCCTGTTGGCGCCTCGTACGCTTCGGCCGCTTCCGCCTGTATAGCGGGAAAGCGCCCGACAGCATGCTGCGCCCCCGCAAAGACGGTTGTTGAAACAGCCGTGCGCCCGCCCGACTTGAGAACCGCCGCGTTCGCGTCCAGAACCGCTTTCAGGCGCTTCAACCCCTCCAACGTATGTTCGGACGCCGCCGCCTGCTTTTCTGAAAGAACGACATACGCCATTCACGCTCCCCCTCTCGCCGCGGACGCAACGGCGCCGACAATGCCGGCGAGCGGTTTTCTCGGCGTTTCAAGGGCTGCCGTTCCCGCCATGATCTGATCAAGCAGACCCTCGGCGAAATCGCGGCGTTGGCGCGCGGACGCCTGATCGTTCGGCTGCTGCGACGTTTCATACAGCACCTCGGCGACGAAACCTGCCGCAAGATTCGAACTGATGAGGCGCATCAATTCCAGGTCGCCGTCGACTGAAATCGGCGTCTCATACCGGCTGCGCAGCCGCGCGTCTATGTAGGCGTCCGCTTTCGGTATATGCTTCGTTTCAATGTCGGCGCTTGTCACCGGCGAGGAAGCGTCAAAGACGATGTTCGCGTAAAGCTTTTGAATGTCTGAGACGTTGGAATACGCCATGCGCGTTCTCCTTTCTTTTTAAAAAAAGGTCGGCGGCAGAAACGCCGCCGACCCCATTCATGGCGGAACGGAACCTGTCAAGCGACGGCGTTCTCGATGAAATAGCCTGCCGTCTTCGCCGCGATCTTCGAGTCCCACTGCGCGCGCACCCGGAACCCGTCCGAGGCGCCCCCGTCCGACTTGCGCCAACGCTCCGCAGTGAAGTCGTAACCGCGCCAGACGAACCAGTAGGCGAACGAAAGCGTACGCAGACCCGGCATCGGCGCCGTATAGATCAGCGCCGCGTGCTTGCCCCAGACGCGCTTATAGGACGGGTCCAGCCCTTCCGCCGCCGCGTTCTGAACAGCCCGCCCGACAAGAACGCGGTTCACATCGAACAAGCCCGCCAACAGGTCCGGCGTCACCGCCCCGCTCTGCGTGTACTTCACCCTGTCCAAGACGTCCGGATGGTCTTGGAGCTGAAGGTAGGTCTGCTCGCCCAGAATGAGCGTGTTGGGCTGCCGTCCAATGGCTCCGCCGATCTGCGACTTCGCCGCCCGGATGTCCGCAATCGGCTTCGAAGAGGCGTTGTTCCACTGGGCGGCTCCGCTGAGCGTCTTCTGATGCCCTGTCGGATAGCTGCCCGCCTTGAAAAGCAGCCCCGCCGCCTGCGTCTCAAATCTCAACTGAACCTTGTCGGCGCAGTATTCGATCGCCTGCCGGTCAAGGTCGAGACCGGCGTCGGCGTTGTCCCGCTCCTCGTCGGCGACATAGGTCGCCATTGAGTACTGCTTCGTGTCGTAGCTCTGCGTTGAGAGGCTGTATCCGCCCACCGGGCCGGTTGTCGCGGCGGCGCGTTCGCCCGCTTCGTCGCGGAACCAATCGCCTTGGTCGAACTCGTAGTACTTGTCGGACGCTTTCCGCACCAGCACCTTCGGAACGCACTGGGCGGCAATGTACTCCTCGTTGCGGTATTGAACCGAGAGATTTGTCAGCACGCTGTCCTGATGGACGTCGCGCGCGTTCGGGAACGGCATGGGCGTCTCCTTTCGTTTCAATCGCCCTGATCAGTGTTAAGACCGCTGCTGCGGGCCGGTCAGCTGAATGCGAATCACCTTGCCGTCCTGGCTGGACGCTTCCAGGGCGACGCCGTTGTACCAGCTCCCGGAGGCTGTCTTCTTGACCGCCTTTCCGACCGCGTTGGAGCCGACCGTGTCGCCGACAGCGATGGCGGTCTGCGACCCGTCCGAGACCGCCTTCGCCACCGCGCCCGAAAGCGTGATGACCGCGGCCGCGTCCCCCAAACGGGGCTGATTCTGCAAGACGCCGACCGGTATGTCCGCCGCGCCGCACAGCGCGACCTGACCCGATGTCGACGCGAGCTTCACATATCGAAACGGCTTGCCGCTCAAGTCGGCGGAAGCCCCGTAACTGACCTCGTTTCCTGTGACAAGCTGTTGAGTCGCCATGTCGTCTCCTTTCATTTGCATGGCGTTCTTTTTTTAAGAAACAGCGCGCCGCTCACCGCAGCTGCGCTTTATACGCTTCCACAAGCGACGGCTGCCGAGATTCCACCGCCGCCAGCGCGTCCGCATAGGACGGATTCGCGTCGGGGTTTTCCTCCCGCATGCGGCGCATCTCGGCGTTCACCGCTTCGTGGAGAGCGTCGGCCGCGCTCGTCGGCTGCGCGCCGCCGGGCGAGCCAATCTCCGAAAAGTCGATCTGTTGAGGAAGCGTCTCCAGAACGGCGCGCAGACGTTCAACCCCCTCTTTTTCTGCCAGCTCCTCCAGCCAGCTCTCCATCGCGGGCGAGACGCGCCCCTTCCGCTTGCCTTCGGAGAGAACCCGCTCCACAGACGCCTTGCGCAGCTCCGTTTCCAGCCGCGCCTTCTCGGCGTCCAGCCGCCCCAGCTCGCTGTGGAGGCGCCGCTCCTGCTCGGTCAACAGAATCATCCCAGGATCGTTGCGCGGCTCGGCAAAACGGAACGAAGCGGCGCGCATGCGCTTGATGAACGGGCGGTTCGTCAACGCCGCGCCCAGCATCGTCGGACCATGGCTTCCGCCCTCCTCGTCCGCGTACTCCAGATCGTATTCGATGGAGAGGTACTTGAAGGCGGACTCCTCCACCAGCTTTCGTCCGGCGGGCGTCCATTCAACGTCGCCCCACAGTTCGCTTTTCGAGCTGTCTGTGAACAGGCGGCGAAACCATCCTGCGGCGCCCAGATCCGGCATATGCTCCACATCAAGCGCAATGTCGATGCCGCGCGCGTCCGCGTCGAAGTTGCGTATCAGCGAGGCGAACAGACCGTCATCGATCTCAAGCGAGCCGTGCCAAGCGTGCTGAAACACGCCTTTGCGCAGCAGCTGGACGCTAGAGACCAGCTTCGGCGACTCCCCGCCGACGCGCTCATTGAGCGCGAGCGAGGCGAAAAACCGTTTGGCGGGCGTTTTTGTCGTTTTTGTCATGGGCGTTCTCCTTTTCGGTTGTCATGCGCCGTGTCTCCTTTTCGCTCATGGTTGGCGCGTTTCGAGAAGCGTTTGGAAGGAAGATCAAGGGCTTCCCGTATGAACGCCTCGATCGACTCGTCCGGCGTCAGCAGCTCGCCGCGCGTCAACATATCCAGCGTCTCGGCGAGCTGGCGCGTGTCGTAGTTGCGCAGCTTGGCGCGGATGCGCGGAACGGGGGCGTTCTCGCCGAAGTTCCAGCGCGACAGCTCCTGAACCGCCTGCCGGTTGATGACAGCGCACAGATGCTGCAGCAGTCCGTTCAGAGCCATTAAAAACAGGTCGGTCTGCGACGCCGACAGCGCAAAGCTTCCGACATTCGCCTGGCCGAGGTTCAAAAACTGCGCGAGAGCCGCCTTGGCGATCATGCCGTTGTGATGTTCAATCAGGTTCATATGCGGAAATCCGCGCGTCGCTGACAGCGCAAAGGTGTAGTCGTTCGGCAGCACGATGCCGGTCTTTTCGCCCGCGCGGAACGCCTCCACAATCTGAAACGCCGCGTTCAGGTCCGACTGCGGCGACCCCGGCGGCACGGTGATGATCGGAACGCCGACGCCGGCGCGCTCCGCCGCAATCGCCGCAAACCTATACAAAGTGTCCTTATGCCGCCAGTGCTTATACACATCTTTGAGCAGGGGGCGGCCTTCGTAGTTGTCCCCCTCTTGGCGGTAGGTGAACCGCATCAGCTTTTCGACAGGTATGACGACATGGAGCGCCGCGTCGCCGAGAACGCGCTGCTCAACGCCCGACAGCCGACCCGCGTCGTCCAGAACCCAGCGTACGACGGTGCGCGGCAGGCGCGGAGCGAACTTGACCCAGCCGATGCGTCCGTCCGGGCGAACCGCATACACCTTCTCAAACAGCATGAACCCGTAAGCGAGCATCAGAAGCGACTGGCGCAGGAAGTCGTCGAAGGAGTCGTCCATGCAGCGGAGGGCGTCTTCGATGAATTCTGCGGTTTCGCGGGCGGCGGCGCTGGCGTCGGCGGGTTCGACGGTGAAGTCGGCGGCGCGTATCGGCAGCTCAATGACGTTCAGGACGGCGGCGACCTGCGCGTCGGAACGCATGCGTTCATAGACGTCCATGCGCGCTGGACCGCTCAGTTCGGGGAGCAGCTCTTCCCATATGTTGCCGCTGAAGAGCGCGGTGCCGGAAGCTCCCAGTTCGCGCAGCGTCGCTTCGGGAGGGTTTTTTCGTTTCCATTTGAAAAGCCGTTTAAAGTCGGTGAACGATAGGCGCATCGGCAAGGGGTTCTCCATGTTTGGCAGCGTCGGTGTTGCGAGGCAGATTCGCCTCTCTTAACGCAGCAGTCGGCGAATTGCGGATTATTTTTATGCCGGCGGCTCCGTTTCGCCTTCTCGCCTAGCGCGGCGTCCTTCATCCTCCTCCCAAGAATCAGGCTCATGGGGCGTTCTTTTGCGGGATCGTTTGCATAACACGAGGGGCAGCCCAATTTTTTGATCTCAAAAGGCAAATTTCCCTTGACCTCCAATCTGCCCCGCGTTATCTTTAACATCACAACCGCAGAGGCGGAAAGGCGGAGCGGGTAGCTCAGCTGGGAGAGCGGCGGCCTTACAAGCCGTAGGTCACAGGTTCAAGTCCTGTTCCGCTCACCATTCGCCGACGCTTGAATTGCGAACCCGTAGTTCAGTCTGGTTAGAACGCTGGCCTGTCAAGCCAGAGGTCGCGAGTTCAAATCTCGTCGGGTTCGCCATTTCTTTTTAAAAACGGCCCTTTTCATGTTAGACCTTCGATACCTGCGAGAAAACGCGGACGAGTACCGACAAGCCCTCAAACGGCGCGGCATGGACGATCAGAATCCGCTTCTAGACGAACTGTTGACCCTAGACGCCGAATGGCGCCATACAACCGTCGAGCGCGACCGCCTGCGCGAAGAGCAGAACGCCGCCTCCAAACGCATCGGCGCGCTCAAACGCGAACGCAAAAACGCGGACGCGCTCATCGCCGAGATGCAGTCGGTCGCCCGCCGAGTCCATGAGCTGGACAAGCGGCTCTCCGTCCAGCGCGCCCGTCTCGACGAAATACAAATGACGCTCCCAAATCCGCCGCATGCGGACGTCCCAGACGGCGCGGACGAGAACGACAATGTCGTCGTCAAGGAGTGGGGCGAGCCGAAGCCGCTCGATTTTGAACCGCTGCCGCACTGGACGCTGGGCGAACGCCTCGACATTTTAGACCTGCCGCGCGCCGCCAAGATCGCCGGCAGCGGCTTTGCCGTGTTGAAGGGGGACGGCGCCCGTCTGACGCGATCGCTGCTGCGCTTCATGCTGGACCAGCATACGCAGCGCGGTTACACGGAGATCTGGGCGCCCGCGTTGGCGAACCGCGCCAGCATGTCGGGAACGGGGCAGCTGCCGAAGTTTGAAGAGGATATGTACCGCGCCGCAGGGCATGCGCATGACCTGTTCCTGATACCGACGGCGGAGGTGCCGCTGACAAACATGCATGCGGACGAAATCTTGGACGCGGAGAGCCTGCCGATACGTTACTGCGGCTACACGCCCTGCTTTCGGCGCGAGGCGGGCGCCGCCGGACGCGACACGCGCGGCATCCTGCGCGTTCATCAGTTCGACAAGGTGGAGCTGGTGAAGATCGTCCCCGCCGACGCCTCCTACGACGAACATGAGAGTCTGCTGGCGGACGCGGAGCATATCGTTCAGCTGCTTGAGATTCCATACCGCGTCGTTCTGATGTGCGCGGGCGATCTGGACTTCAAGGGCGCGAAGCAGTACGACATAGAGATCTGGTCGGCGGGAGAGGGGCGCTGGCTTGAGGTGTCCTCGGTCAGCAATTTTGAGGCGTTTCAGTCGCGCCGCGCAGGGATACGTTACCGCCCCGCGCCGAGAGCGAAGCCTGAATACGCGCACACTTTGAACGGGTCGGGCGTCGCCGTTCCGCGCCTGCTCATTTCGCTGCTAGAGAACAACCAGCAGGCGGACGGCTCCGTTGCGATACCGCCCGCTCTCGCGCCGTATTTCGGGGCGGAGCGCATCGGCTGACGCGGCTCGCCGTTCTTTAAAGGTCGGAGACGTCCCAAAGGAGGACGGTGTCGTCGTCGCTTAAGCTTACGAGCGTCTTGCCGTCCGGCGAATATCCGACCCATGCGACGGTTCCTGTATGTCCTTCAAGGGTTTTGAGAAGCGCATCGGTCTCCGCGTCCCATATCCGAATTGTGTAGTCCCCTCCCCCGCTGGCGAGCGTCTTGCCGTCCGGCGAATACGCCGCAGATGTATGTCCTTTAAGGGTTTTGAGAAGCGCGCCGGTCTCCGCGTCCCAAATCCGAACCGTCTTGTCCTTACCGGCGCTGACAATGCGCTTGCCGTCCGACGAATACATCGCTGATTCGACCCAGCTCATATGTCCTTTAAGGGTTTTGAGAAGCGCGCCGGTCTCCGCGTCCCATATCCGAGCCGTCTTGTCCCAACTCGCGCTGACGATGCGCTTGCCGTCCGAAGAATACGCCGCCGACCTGACCCCTTCCGTATGTCCTTCAAGGGTTTTGAGAAGCGCGCCGGTCTCCGCGTCCCAAATGCGAACTGTCTTGTCGCTGCTGGCGGTGGCGAGGTTCTTTTCATCCGGCGAATACGCCGCTATCCAGACCATTCCTGAATGCCCTATAAGCGTTTTGAGAGACGCGCCAGTGTCGGCGTCCATGATCTTTACTGTCCTGCCCTCGGCTCCCGCGAACGTTTTTCCGTCAGGCGAATATGCCGGCGCCCAACGCATAGACTTAGCAACGATTCTGTTGAGAAGCGCGCCTGCGCCGACGTCCCATATCTGTAACTGCTTAAACAGAACTGCGAGCTGCTTGCTGTCCGGCGAAAATGCGGCGCCGGCGTAATGGGCGCAGTGAGTATGCCCGTCAAACGTACGGACAAGGGCGCGAAATTTGATGTTCCAAATGCGAATGCATGCGTCCGATCTGCCTCCATATCGACCGGCGTTCGGCCGATTGCTGGATATGCCGCAGGCGATGAAATGCCCGTCCGGCGAAAACGCGATAGAAAAAGCGCCCTTGTCCCTATCGAACGGTCGAAGAGGCGCGCCGTTCGCAACGTTCCACAGATTCAGGTTGGAAGCGTCTCCGCTTGCAATATGTTTTCCGTCCGGCGAAAACGCGACAGAATCAACATCAACGTAGCGCTTCGATAGCGTTCGTATGGGTTCCCCTGTCTGCGCGTCCCAAATTCGAATCGTGTCGTCATAGCTCCCGCTGGCAATGATCGTTCCGTCCGGCGAATATCCCGCCCAGACGACCCTCCTTGTATGCTCCGTGAGCGTTTTGAGCGGCTCCCCTGTTTCGGCGTCCCAGATGCGAACCGTCCTATCGGCGCTTCCACTGACGATTCTTTTGCCGTCCGGCGAATACGCCGCCGAGATGACCCAGCTCGTATGTCCTTCAAGCGTATGGAGAAGCTCGCCTTTTTCAGCGTTCCAGATGCGAATTGTGCGGTCCCAACTCGCGCTGACGATTCTTTTGCCGTCCGGCGAATACGCCGCCGAGGCGACCCGATCCGTATGTCCCGTGAGCGTCTTGAGCGGCTCCCCTGTTTCGGCGTCCCAGATGCGAACCGTATGGTCTAAGCCCGCGCTGACGATTCTTTTGCCGTCCGGCGAATACTCCGCCGTATTGACCCATCCCGTATGTCCGCGGAGCAGGGCGATCTCCCTGCCGTAGAGCGCGTCGTAGATCCAGACGCCGATGGTGGACGCCGCCGCGATACGTTTGCCGTCCGGCGAATAGTCGACCGAATGTACCGTCCCCCTGCCGATGCGCATCTTAGCGCCGTCGGGAAGTCCAAGCGGCGAGATGAGCGGCGACGACAGCGCCTCAAGAGCGCCGCACATGAAAAGGCAAACGCATAGAAAATGGAGAAGTCGTTTTGCGCCGCGGAGGTTGTTCATGTTCCGCTCCTGTTTCTCCGCCGTTGCTTAGAGATCGGAGATGTCCCAAAAGAGGACGGTGTCGTCGTGGCTCACGCTTACGAGCGTCTTGCCGTCCGGCGAATATCCGAACCAACGTACAGAGCTTGTATGCCCTTTGAGCGTTTTGAGAAGCGCGCCTGAGGCGGCGTCCCATATCAGTATCGCGCTGCCGTCTCCGCTTGCGATTGTTTTTCCGTCCGGCGAATACGCCGCCAACATGAAAAAAGTGGTTGTATCGCCTTTGAACGTTTGGAGAATCGCGCCCGTTTCGGCGTCCCATATGTGAACCGTGTTTCTCCAGCCTCCTGCGGCGATCGTTTTTCCGTCCGGCGAATACGCAGCCGGCATGAAATAGGTTGTATGTCCTTTAAGCGTTTGGAGAATCGCGCCTATTTCGGCGTCCCATATCTGTATCGTGCCGCCGTCTCCGCTTGCGATCGTTTTTCCGTCCGGCGAATACGCAGCCGATAAGACCTCGTACGTATGTCCTTTGAACGTTTTGAGTTCTTTGCCAGTCTCAACGTCCCATATCCGAACCGTCTTGTCGTTGCCGGCGGCGGCAATTTTCTTTCCGTCTGGGGAATACGCTGTCATCCAGACGAATTCTGGAAGCCCCGCGATCGTTTTGAGTTCTTTGCCGGTCTCGATGTCCAGTATCAATATCTTTTTGTCCATCCTCTTGAGCAAGGCGATTTTCTTTCCGTCCGGGAGTATATTTTCCAATGCGACCTCCCAGCAGCCTTTGCTACTCTGGACCCTTTGAGAAGCGCGCCTGTGTCGGCGCGCCGTATCTGTAGCGGCTCCCCATAAAACTCAACTGCGAACCAATTGCCGTCCGGCGCAAATGCGACGTATCGGGGGCCGTGTGTATGCCCGTCAAACGTACGGACAAGGGCGCGAAACTTGATATTCCAAATACGAATGCCCGCGTCCCCCATCTCTCCGGTGAGACCGGCGCGCGGCATATTATTGGATACTCCGCCTGCGATGAAATGCCCGTCCGGCGAAAACGCAATCGAATCGGCGCCCTCTCCCCCTTCAAACGGTCGAAGAGGCGCGCCGTAGGCGGCGTTCCACAACATCAGATTGGAAGTCTCCCCGCTTGCAATATGTTTTCCGTCCGGCGAAAACGCGACAGAAACAACATCACCGTAGCGCTTCGATAGCGTTCGTATGGGTTCCCCGGTCTGCGCGTCCCAAATTCGAATCGTGTCGTCATAGCCCCCGCTGGCGATGATCGTTCCGTCCGGCGAATATCCCGCCCAGACGACCCTCCTTGTATGCTCCTTGAGCGTCTTGAGCGGCTCCCCTGTTTCGGCGTCCCAGATGCGAACCGTCCTATCGGCGCTTCCACTGACGATTCTTTTGCCGTCCGGCGAATACGCCGCCGAGATGACCCAGCTCGTATGTCCTTCAAGCGTATGGAGAAGCTCGCCTTTTTCAGCGTTCCAGATGCGAATTGTGCGGTCCCAACTCGCGCTGACGATTCTTTTGCCGTCCGGCGAATACGCCGCCGAGGCGACCCGATCCGTATGTCCCGTGAGCGTCTTGAGCGGCTCCCCTGTTTCGGCGTCCCAGATGCGAACCGTATGGTCTAAGCCCGCGCTGACGATTCTTTTGCCGTCCGGCGAATACTCCGCCGTATTGACCCATCCCGTATGTCCGCGGAGCAGGGCGATCTCCCTGCCGTAGAGCGCGTCGTAGATCCAGACGCCGATGGTGGACGCCGCCGCGATACGTTTGCCGTCCGGCGAATAGTCGACCGAATGTACCGTCCCCCTGCCGATGCGCATCTTAGCGCCGTCAGGAAGTCCAAGCGGCGAGATGAGCGGCGACGACAGCGCCTCAAGAGCGCCGCATGTGAAAAGGCAAACGCATAGAAAATGGAGAAGTCGTTTTGCGCCGCGGAGGTTGCTCATGTTCCGCTCCTGTTTTCTCCGCCGTTGCTTAGAGGTCGGAGATGTCCCAAAAGAGAATCGTGCCGTCAATGCCTGATGAAGCGAGCGTCTTTCCGTCCTGCAAAAACGCCGCCCAACCGATATAGCCCGTATGCCCTTCCAGCTTTTTGAGAAGGGCGCCCGTCTCGGCGTCCCAGAGGCGTACGATTCTGTCCATGCCTCCGCTTACAATCGTCGTTCCGTCCAGCGAATACGCCGCGCATAAGATTTGTCCGCGATCGTCCGCTTCGATCTTTTTGAGGAGCGCCCCCGTCTCTGCGTCCCAGATGATCGCCTTTCCATAATAGTCCGCGCTGAGGATGCGCTTGCCGTCCGGAGAATAGCAAACCGAATGTATCTCAGACCTGCCCCCTTCAAGCGTCTGGAGAAGCGCGCCGGTCTCCGCGTCCCAGATGCGAATCGTCCTGTCGACGCCCGCGCTGACGATGCGCTTGCTGCCCGGCGAAAATGCCGCCGAGTTGACCCTCCCCGTGTGTCCTTCAAGAGTCTGGAGAAGCGCCCCTGTCTCCGCGTCCGCGACGCGAACCGTCTTGTCCGAATTCGCGGTGACGATGCGCTTCCCGTCCGATGAATACGCCGCGGATTCACACGACTTTACATGTCCTTCAAGCGCATGGAGCGGCGCGCCCGTCTCGGCGTCCCATATATGCGCGCCTTCAAAAAGATGCGCGGTGACGAGACGCTTGCCGTCCGGCGAATAGTCCAATGATTGCGCCATATCGCGCACACGATGGGTTTTGAGAAGCGCGCCGGTTGCAACATCATTTATATAAATGGAATAGCCCATTCGGCTTGCTGCGACGAGACGCTTGCCGTCCGGCGATACGGCGCCCGCCCAAGGGCGGAAATCGGTATGCCCCTCAAACGCGCGGATGCGGACGCGAAACTTGATATTCCAAATGTGAATCGGGCCGCTGTCGCTAGCGGCGGCAACGGTATGTCCATCCGGCGAAAACGCGAACGAACTGGCGCCTCCTCTACTAAAGATCGGCTGAAGAGGCGCGCCATGGACGGCGTCCCATATCCGCAGCCCAGACCCGTCTCTGCCGGCAAGGCGTCTGCTGTCCGGCGAAAACGCTGCCAATCTTCCTCCAAACGAGTCCATTTCAAGCGTGTAGAGCAGGTCTCCAGTCTCCGCGTCCCAAATGCGAATCGTGTCGTCAGAGATTACGCTTGCAATTCTCTTGCCGTCCGGCGACAACGCCGTTGACCAGATTTGTTCCGTATGTCCCTCCAATGTTTTAAGAAGAGCGCCCGTCTCCGCGTCCCATATTCGAACGGTCTTGCCGCTTGCGCTGACGATGCGCTTCCCGTCTGGTAAATACGCCGCCGAATTAACGGAACGCTCATGTCCTTGAAGCGTGTTGAGCAGGTCTCCAGTCTCCGGGTCCCATATTCGAACGGTCTTGCCGCCTGCGCTGACGATGCGCTTGCCGTCCGGCGAATAGGACGCCGAATTGACAGAAAATTCATGTCCTTTGAGCGTATTGAGAAGGGCGCCCGTCTCCGCGTCCCAGACGCGCGTCGTTCCGTCTTTGCTTGCGCTGACGATGCGCTTGCCGTCCGGCGAATAGGACGCCGAATTGACCTGATCAGTATGCCCCCGAAGCAGCGCGACCTCTCCGCCGAAGAGCGCGTCGTAGATCCAGACGCCGATGCTGCTTGCGGCGGCAAGCCTCCTGCCGTCCGGCGAATACGCGAGCGATTCGATGCGCCCCCTGCCGATGCGCATCTTGGCGCCGTCCGGCAGCCCCAACTGCGAGATTCGATCTGAAGGAAACGCCGCGAGCGCGCACAGCATCAAAATGCAGGCGCACAGCGGATAAAGGCGCCGTTTCATATACAGCTCCGTTTCGGTCGGTTTTGACAGCGTATAAGAGGGCGGGCGGCGGGTCAAGGCTAACTCTAGGAAACGCTCTTCGTAAACGATGCGCTTCATATGTTCGTTCCTTGTCTAAGGTTTTAAAGATTCCCGCTTATGTGGGAATGACGGAGTGAAGAGCGTGGGATTGACAGAATAAAAAGCGTAGGAGACGATAAAGCGAGTCGGCATTCATGGTTGCAATGCGCGGCAAAGTAGGCTAATTTGATTGCAGCAGTATAGTGGGCGAGGCGTAAAGCAGATGTTGGCAGGAGGACGCCGCGATGGACCTGTTCGAAAAATGCAGCCAATTTGACAAATTCTTGCGCTCGTACGAAGCGATCAAACAAGGATGCTACCCATACTTTGTGCCAAACAGGGCGATCAACCCGTCCGAATCGATCATCGAAGGCGAGAAAAAAATCATGATCGGTTCCAACAACTACCTCGGATTGACGCACCATCCCAAAGTTTTAGAAGCCGCCGCCGAAGCGGTCAAAAAATACGGCAGCGGATGCACGGGAAGCCGCTTTTTAAACGGAACGCTTGACCTCCACGTAGAACTGGAAGAGCGGCTCGCCGAATTTGTCGGCAAACCCGCAACTCTGCTTTTCAGCACAGGTTATCAAACGAACCTCGGCGTCCTCCACGCTCTCCTAGACCGCAGATCAACCGCTTTCCTAGACGCCGACAGCCACGCATGCATCGTCGACGGCGCGATGGTCTCCTTCGGCAAAATGACGCGATTCAAACACAACGACGTCGATGACCTGAAAGCGAAACTGAACCTCGCGGATGAAAAAACCGCCAAACTGGTCGCCACGGACGGCGTCTTCAGCATGAGCGGAGCCGTCGCCAAACTGCCCGAACTGCTCGCCGCCTCGGAATCGAACGGCGCCCGAATCATGGTTGACGACGCCCACTCCATCGGCGTCCTGGGCGACACGGGAGCCGGCACCGCCGAGCATTTCGGCGTCACTGACCAGGTCGATATCATCACCGCCACCTTCAGCAAGTCGTTCGGAAGCATCGGCGGATTCGCGGCGGGCGACCCGTCCGTCATCAACTATCTGAAGCACAACTCGCGCAGCTTCATCTTTAGCGCCAGCCCGCCTGCGAGCGCCGCCGCGACCGTTCTCGCTGCGCTGACGGTCATCCAGTCGGAGCCGGAGCGCCGGGAGCAGCTGTGGAGAAACACAAAGATGATGCTTGAGGGCTTTCGCACCCTTGGGTTCAACATCGGGGAGTCGGAAACGCCGATCGTCCCGGTCATCATCGGCGACGACCTGCGCACATTTATGTTCTGGCGCGCCCTGCTGGACGCCGGCATCTTTGTAAACGCCGCGGTCAGCCCCGCCGTGCCGCCGGGAACCGCCCGCCTGCGCACCAGCTACACCGCCGCCCACACCGAAAGCCAGCTCTCCTATGTGCTGGAAACGTTTGAGAAGATCGGGAAAAAGCTGGGCGTACTGTAAGGCTCGTTCCACGTCCACGGAGGATTTGAGTGACGATGCGGAGACCGATTTTTACAGCGGCGTTGGCGTTTGCGGCGCTCTTGACGGCTTCGTCCACCCGCGCGCAGACGAGCTATGTTGACGACATCCTGCCGATACTGAAACGCAGCTGCCAAGGGTGCCACAACCCCGCCGAACCCGCCGGCGAATTGAGCGTCGTCAGCCATGCAGACCTGCTCAAAGGCGGCAAATCAGGTCCCGCCGTCAAACCCGGCAACCCGGATGAAAGCCTGCTCTACACGCTCGTGATCGGCGACGAACCGGCGATGCCGATGGGCGGCGATCCGCTTCCCCCCGAAGAAACCGACCTGCTCAAACGATGGATACTGGACGGCGCCAAAGACGACGCGCTCCCGCCCGAAGAGCAGCCCGTCTTTGAGCCGCCTGTTTATACAGCTGCGCCTGTCATCACCGCGCTCGCCTACGCGCCGGACGGAGAGACGGTCGCCGTCTCAGGCTTTAGCGAGACGCTCATCCTTTCCGCCGACGGCGCCAAACGCATCCACCGCCTCGTCGGAGAGGCGCGCCGCATCGAGTCGATCTCCTACTCGGAGGAGGGGGATGTGTTGTGCGTCGGGGCAGGTTCGCCGGCGCGGTTTGGGCAGGCGCAGCTGTGGGACCCGAAGACGGGGCGGCTCATCCGCGCCATTAAATCCACCTACGACACGATCTATTCAGCCGTTCTCTCGCCGGACGGAAAAAGCGTCGCGTTTGGATGCGCCGATAAAACGGCGCGCATTGTCTCCGCCGCCGACGGCGCCGAGCTGCTGAAATTTGAAAACCACAGCGACTGGGTCTTCGGAGCCATGTTCTCGCGGGACGGAACGCATCTCGTCACCGGCGGACGCGACGGCGCGCTCAAGCTTGTCAACGTCGAACTGGGCCAGTTTATCGACGACATCAACGCGAGCAACAAAGGTTACGGCGGCATCAACGCGATCGCCCCCCATCCGGGCGCCGACCAGGTCTTGAGCGGCGGAATCGACAGGACGCCGCGCCTTTACCGCATCTACCGCGAGCGGCGGCGCGACGTCGGCAACACCGACTTCAACCTTGTCCGCGCCTATGAAGCGCAGGCAGGCTCCATCAAAGCGCTCGCGTTCGACAAGGAGGGCAAGATTTTTGCCGTCGGCTCCGCGGGGGGAGAGGTACGCGTTTATGAAACGGCGGCGGGGAAACGCCTTGCGCAGTTTCAGGGCGACTCTGCGGCGGTCTTTGCGCTCGCCTTCCGTCCTGAAAGCGAGGAGCTGGCGGTCGGCGGCTTCGACGGACTCATCCGCGTTTTCAATCCGAAAACAGGCGAAACGGTACGCGAATTCAGCCCCTTCCCCATCGAGAACGGAGCCGAAAAATAACCTGAGAGGAACATGCGCATGCGCCATGAGATCCTGCATCGCCCCTCCTACGCGCTCGGCGTCATTCATCTAGAATCCGGCGAACGGATAAAAGTCGAACCAGACGCGGTGGTGAGCATGTCGTCAACGATTCATCTGGATACCTCCACGCGCACTTACCGCTCCACGCATGTGGAAACCTCCAAGCGCTTTTTCGGCGTCCTGCGAGGTCCCAAACGCTCCGTTCAAAGGGACGAAAGCTTTTGGATGAACAACTTCACCGCGGAAGCGCCCGGCGAAGTGACGATCGCGCCCGCCCTGCCCGGCGACATTGAGGCGATTCAGCTGGAGGGCGAGTCGATCATGGCGCAGTCCGGCTCCTTCCTGGCGGCGGATACCGGCATTGAGATTAAGATCGATTCGAAGTGGGGCGAGGGGGGCGGCGCGCAGACCTCCGTTTCAAAGGAGGAGCGGTTTCTTCTGAAATGCGAGGGAGCGGGATCGCTCTTCATTTCCAGCGTCGGCGCGATTCATCTGAAGGAGCTTGCCAACGGGGAACAGTACACGGTCGATGCAGGACATATGGTCGCCTTCGACAGTTCGATTCAATACTCGGTGGAGCGGTCGGTCGGATGGAAATCGACGCTGTCGGAGGAGGGCGGTCTTGTGTGCAAGCTGGTCGGTCCAGGGCGTTTTTATATGCAGACGCGCAGCGACGACGCCTTTGCCAGCCGCCGCCCCCAGCTTCCCAGCCGCCGCTCTAGCTAATCCGCTCGCGGATCCATACCGCTGCTTGGCGCGGGAATGGGCGGGGGCGCAGGCTGTTGACTCTGCGCCGTCAAGCGTTGTATCTTAACAACAGAGCCGAAAAATAACCTGAAGGGAACATACGCATGCGCCATGAAATCCTGCATCGCCCCTCCTACGCGCTCGGCGTCATTCATCTAGAATCCGGCGAACGGATACAAGCCGAACCAGGCGCGATGGTGAGCATGTCGCCGACGATTCATCTGGAAACCTCCACGCGCGGCGGCGTCCTGCAAGGTCTCAAACGCTCCGTTCTAGGGGGCGAAAGCTTTTTTATGAACACCTTCACCGCGGAAGCGCCCGGCGAAGTGACGGTCGCCCCCGCCCTGCCCGGCGACATTGAGGCGATTCAGCTGGAGGGCGAGTCGATCATGGTGCAGTCCGGCTCCTTCTTGGCGTCGGATACCGGCATTGAGATCGATTCGAAATGGGGCGGCGCGCGGACCTTCTTTTCAAAGGAAGGGCTGTTTCTTCTGAAATGCGAGGGGGCGGGATCGCTCTTCGTTTCCAGCTTCGGAGCGATTCATCTGAAGGAGCTTGCCAACGGGGAACAGTACACGGTCGACACGGGGCATATGGTCGCCTTCGACAGTTCGATTCAATACTCGGTGGCGCGGTCGGGCGGATGGAAATCGACGCTGCTTTCGGGGGAGGGTCTTGTGTGCAAGCTGGTCGGACCGGGGCGTTTTTATATGCAGACGCGCAGCGACGACGCCTTTGTCAGCTGGCTTTCTGCCAAGCTTCCCAGCCGCCGCTCCAACTAGTCCGCTCGCGGCGCCGTACCGCGCTTGACGCGGGAACGGGCGGGCAGGCAGCGGAGTGTTGGCGGTTCCAATAAGACCGGAAAGCCCGCTCCTGCCCGACCGCCGCTGAAAGGCTTGGTTTGTGGATTATCTAATTTGGCTCATCTTCTTTTTGATGGCAAACGCTATTTTTGCGGCAATCGGCATCGTTGCAACCTACCGCTTTTTATGGAAAAAGATTGTGGGGCAAAGGGAAGAAGCGCCGGCGCCCAATCAACCGAGCGAACGTGAACGCGCGTTAGAGGCGGAGATGCGGGAGATGCGGAAAATGATCGAAATGCTCGCCTCTGCGCAGCGAGAATCGGCAATGGACGCCGTTTTCAACCAAAGCGGCGAGAATGCGGACAAGGTAAACGAAAATGCTAAGCGATCTTGACGAGTTCCTCCTTGCTGTATTTACGGTTCAGGTCATCATATTGATCCTGGTCTCCATCGGTTTTTTCAGCGCCGCCTTCTGGAAAGTCGCAAAAATGAAGCGGGAGCGGCGCCAGCAGACAACGCTCGCTGAAGAACAAAAGCGCGAACAGGACGAAGCCCAAATGCGCGCTCTCCGAGACCGACTGGCTGACCTGATCCTAGAGCAGAGCCGCAAGCAGGTCCAAAACTCCGACGCAAACGTCAACGAGCGAATCCAGCGCTAACAGCTACTCCACATCCACCACTTCAGGACTCGCCGCGCTGAATCCGACCAGTATCGCCAACTCCCCATCGCCGACATTCCGAGTCGAATGAACCGCGTTCTGCGGAATATGGACGCAGTCCCCAGGGCGCATCTCGAACGTCTGATCCTCCAGCGTTTGTATCGACTGCCCCTTTAAAACATAGATGAACTCCTCCGCGTTCGGATGCCGATGCGGACCATGCGCCCCTCCCGGCGGGAAGACAGCCGTCCCGAGCGACAAATTCTCCGCGTCCGTGTTGTCCGCATGGCAATGCCAATGCAGGTCGCAGAACGGCAGCTCTATCAGCAGCGCTTCCTCCTTCGGTATGAGCGCCTTTTTTTCAGACATGCTCTCTCCCATCCCTTTTATTCCTCATCCAAAACAGGGTTCGTCAGCGTCCCGATCTTCTCAACGAAAATCTCCACAACATCGCCTGAATGAAGCCGCTCCCCCTGCGGACGGCCGACGCCGGCGGGCGTCCCCGTCGCAATCACATCCCCCGGCTCCAGAGCAATGAGACGCGACGTCCACTCGATCAGCTCCGCGCAGGAGTAGATCATCTGATTCGTGTTCGCGTCCTGCTTCACAACGCCGTTCACCGACAGCCTGATGTCCAAACCGTCTGGGTTCGGTATCGCGTCCGCGGTCGTCAAACAGGGACCCTGCGGCGCGAAGGTGTCGCACCATTTTCCGTTCAGCCAGTCGAACCAGCGGTCGCCCTCGCGCGGCTCTCGGTCTTGCTCATAGGTCAAAGCCCTCTCCGAGACGTCGTTCACAATCGTATAACCGGCGACATACTCAAGCGCCTTCTCGGCGGAGACGCGCTTCGCCCGCTTTCCCATGACGACCGCCAGCTCCGCTTCCCAGTCGATCCATCCCGCCGTCTTAGGGATGCGTATCGCTTCGCCTGGACCGATGATCGTTGTCGTAGGCGGTTTCATGAAGACGCGCGGCGTCGTCCGCTCCTTTTCAAGAGCGTTCCCGCCGCCTTCCCGTATATGCTCCGCATAGTTCCCCGCCAAACAGAGCAGCTTCGGCGGGTTATGAACAGGCGCCGCGAGCGAGCCGTCCGCCCAGACCGCGTCTCCCGGATGTTGGCGCGCCGCCTCCTCAACGCGCCGGGCGGCGTCCATCGCGCGTTCGCCATGCCTCAAAAAAATGTCCATACGGCGCAGAAAGCGCGGCGGCTTCTCGTTCAACAGCCGCTCATAACTTGCCGCGGCGTCTGCCGCTTTCCCGTCGATCTCAATGCCGAGACGAATCGACCCGTTCTCTTTGACGCTGACCAGTTTCATCATCAGCCTTTCATGCTCGCTTATGGAGCGTCTATGCTACTTGACGCCGCCGCGCCCGGCAACGTTTCAGGCAGGGCGCCGTAGTCGATCTCGTAAAGCTCCACGCCATGCGCCTCGGTCATTTTTGTCAAGCCTGGGATCTCGCCGCTCAACCATGGCTCTAAGGTCGGGCGCCGTTTTTCCGGTATGAGATGCGTCGCGCCGTAGTACTTCCCGACCTCAATGATGCGGTCGAGCGGCGCGAGCGGTATCTGAACCGCCTTCTCTTCCGAGTAGAAATGCAGCTCCCACGGGTTGCGCGTCATGGCGATGGAGCCGGGCGCGTTCTCTCGTATCCAGCGCCCAACCTCCATCCATCCTTGGCTCGATTCGCGCCATGGGTAACCCGCCTTCTCGCGCGCATGCGTCAGATCGCGCGCCTCATGCGCGCCCCAAAGCGTCAGCAGCGCCAACGCGGCTCCCGCCGCAATCCGCCGGCGATGGCGCAACTCCGCCGCCGCCCGCTCCACAACATGAAACAGAAACGCATACCCAAACGCGGCGACAAGCGCGATGACGGGCGTTATCAGACGGTTAATCGGCTGCCAGCAGATCGAAAGAAAGGAGAGATGCGCCATCGATACCAAAAAGAAGAGAACGAACGGAAGCGGGCGAAACGGCTTCGTCCATGCCGCCATGCCGTCAAGAGCCGCTCCTTTCCCCGTTCCCCGCCTCAAACGGCGCGCCGCCGCAAGGCTCGCCGACAGAACCCAAAAAAGCATGCCGAACAGCGCAGGAAAGCCGACCGCATAGGTCGACAGATCGTCCGTCTTAAAATCTCCCCATTTTCGATGGATATTCATGAAAACCCACCAAAAATGGCTCTTGTAAAACTCGACGCTTTTTTCAACAAGCTGTTCGGGCTGCTTGAACTTGTCCGCAACGGAGGGCGGCTCCTTTTCGCCCCAGTACAGATCGTAGGTGCCGTCCTCCCATGCCTTCCATCCAATATACCCCGCGGCATGATTCTGCGTTGAATAGAGCGGCTGCCCAAAATGAACCATGTTGCGAACCGCCCACGGCGACAGCAGGGCGAGGAAGACGGCAAGCCCGATCGCAACGTCGCGGTCATGGCGGATCCACTTGCGCTCAGGCTTCCGCAGGACGCGCCAGAGCAGGTAGTAGAGAGCGAACGCAGGCAGCAGAACGATCGTCGACCCTTTTGCGTAATACGCCCCTGCGAGCAGCGCGCCCGCCGCCCAATGCCAGCGCGGCTCCTCTTCTCCTTTTAAAAAAGCAAGAACGGCCGCGGCGACGAGCCAGCCGAAGGTCACATCGGACAGGCAGCGCATCGACCAGCCGAACATCGGCGTATAGAAAAGGATTGTCATGCCCGCCGCAAACGCCGCCGCCCGCGACCGCGCAAGGCGCAGCGTCAACGCATAAACCGTCAAGGGAAACGCAAAGCAGGAGATCAGTATGGAGGGAAGCTTTGCGGCGATCGCCGTCTTTCCCATGAACAGAAAAAACGGGAGTATCAAGAACGAATAAAACGGCGGCCAATGGTCTTCAGGCCGCTCAATGTTTTCGTATTTGCGGAAATACCAGGAGATGTAGTCCACCTCCAGCCCGCGCCCTTTCAAGATCGAGTCGGCCATCTCGGCGTAGCCGGATGCGTCCGCATGCCCGACATATTCGATCGGTCCGGCGATGCGCATCTTCCAGATAAACGCGGCGAATCCAGCCAGCAGAAGACATGCAGGGATCAGGTTTTTTCGGTTAAAAACGCCGCTCATTCTTCCGAATCTGGCTCAAAATTCGCCCGAAAAGGCTCCATCAGATCGATCGGAAGCGGAAACAGAACCCTAGACCGCTCCTCCGCCGCAACCTCTACCAGAGTCTGAAAATAGCGCAGCTGCAGGCTCTGCGGGTGGTTTTTCAAGATGCGGGACGCTTGAAGCAACGTCTCTGCCGCCTCGTACTCCCCCTCCGCCGAGACGATCTTCGCCTGACGCTCCCGATCCGCCTCCGCCTGTTTCGCCATCGCGCGCCGCATGCCTTCCGGCAGATCGACATGCTTCACCTCCATCGAGAGCGCCTCAACGCCCCAGGCGGCTGTCTGGTCCGCCAGCGCCGATTTCAGCCGCTCGTTCAGGTTCGCCCTCTCCGCGAGCAGCTCGTCCAGCTCCGCCCCGCTCAACACGGCGCGCAGCGTCGTCTGCGCCAGCAAGCCGGTCGCTTCCACAAAATCCTCAGCTTCAACCGCCGCCTTGACAGGATCGGAGACGCGAAACAGCAGAACTCCGTTCACCTTCACCGAAACGGTGTCGCTCGTCACAATATCCTGCGGCGCGACATCGTAGGTTTGAACGCGCAGCGAAATCTTGCGCATGCGGTCAATGAGCGGGATCAGCAGGACAAGCCCCGGCCCCTTCGCGCCGACGACGCGCCCAAGACGAAACACGACAGCCCGCTCGTAATCGCGTATAATGCGTATCGACGCGGCGCCGAGAACGGCGGCAAACAGAACTGCCGAGGCGCCGTAAAGCGCAGGATGAACGCCCTCGAACGGCAGCGCGGCGGCGTCGGCGTTCTGGGCGGCTGCGGTCAGTTGAAAGGCTAACATTGAGCGCATGGTATGTTTTCACCGCGGCGAATGCAAGCGCGCCGTTTCAGCTCCGTCATTTCCGCCGACCTCATGCCGAAAGTTGGGACCGTTGAACGAATGATCTCTCTATTTATGGAAAAAGGCGTCGCCAACCAGGCTGTCATTTACATGATTACTTTACCCCTCAGGTATGCGCATACTTAAGGGGTCG